>NZ_JBJKFI010000002.1:0-641630 GCF_045505135.1 Aquimarina sp. 2-A2
TAAAAACTCAAATAATAATGACCAGTCTAAGTTTTTTAGGTTGTAAAAAGTTACAGCATTTTCTAAACAACATATAGCATAGGAGACTCGGCCTCTAATTGTAATGTATTTAAAATCTTCTCCTTTTATCAATTTATTTTTTATTATCGCTAACGTTCCGGCTAAAAAGCGTTGCTGTCCCGAAGGGCAGCTATGATTTTTTAGCCATTGTGTGTGCCTTGAATGGTAAATATAAATAAGTTCTTTTAAATATCGAATTTAATCCAAAGGGTGCAAGTCCCTTATGCGCTAGGGTCGTGCCTGGAAGCAAAGCAAGTGGCAAGGTTGCTAACCGTGAGGTTTAGACTGAAGTAAGCCAGACTGCGTAAACTGTACTGACGAACAGAAACTGAATATGAGGCTATTAGATTGGATGAGTAAACACATCATTGCGAAGTCCTAAGCTACTGAGAAGTAGACATAATCGAAGTAGTAGATTCAGCAGGCATAGTTTAAAGGATATTTATCTTACCAAGGGAGATCTCCGTAGCCACTAGTTGGCAGAGTGGAGAAGTCAGCCGAAGTCATAGTAGTTAGTGAGCTGAATACTAGCGAAGGACTGAACAATAATGGTCTTTAATAAACAATGGAGCATTGGTATGCTAAGGATAGTAATCTAATACCAAAGTAGCCGCTGATTAAGCGAGACAACAAAAACAAATGAAGTATTAATGATTAAACAATTAACATCAAAAGAGAATCTAAACGAAGCCTATTTAAAGGTGTATCGCAATAAAGGAGCTGCGGGAGTTGACGGCTTAAGTGTGCAAACGCTAAGGTCTACTCTTCAAACAAATAGAAAGCGAATCATCCAAGAGATAGAAATTGGAACTTATCAGCCACTTCCGATATTAGGTATTGAAATACCCAAGAGCAATGGGAAAATGAGATTACTCGGCATACCAACTGCAACAGACAGGGTAATTCAACAAGCGTTACATCAAGTAATGCAGCCAAAATTTGAAGTAGACTTCCAACAGCATAGTTATGGATTCAGACCGCAACGTAATGCGGGGCAAGCCATTGCACAAAGCTTGGAATATATCAATTCAGGTTACCAGCATATTGTGGACATTGATTTGAAGTCTTTCTTCGATGAAGTAGAACACTATGTGCTTTTAGAGTTGATATACAGAAAAGTAAAGTGTAAGCAAACCCTAAAGTTATTACGTTCATTTCTTAGAGCACCAATACTCATAAAAGGTAAACTGCAAAAACGAAGAAAAGGAGTTCCTCAAGGTTCGCCTATAAGTCCATTACTTTCAAATATCTTACTCAATGAGTTGGATAAATTACTTGAGCGTAGAGGGTTACGTTATGTAAGATACGCCGATGACTTTAGTGTTTATGTGAAAAGTGAGAAGGCTGCAAAACGAGTAGGAAATAATCTCTACTTGTATTTAAAGCAAAAACTTCGATTGCCAATTAATCGAGAAAAGAGTGGTATTCGCCGCCCCTTAAACTTTAATGTTTTAGGTCACTCCTTTGTGGCATCTTACAAGAAGGGAGCAAAGGGGAAGTATCAACTAGTAGTTGAGAAGTCCAAATGGAAAGCCTTTAAAGCAAAGCTTAAAAGGTTAACCAAAAAGACAATTCCTGCTGCATTTGATGAACGGATTCACCGTATCAATCTATTGGTTCGAGGTTGGATAAATTATTACAAACAAGCATCCATTCAAGCTAAACTCAAAAAATTGGAAGAATGGCTAAGAAACCGATTGAGATATTGTATATGGCATCATTGGAAAAAGCCCGATCGGAAAAGGAAAAACCTAATCCGATTAGGAATAACCCAAGGACAAGCGTATGCATGGAGCAGAACTAGAATGGGAGGATGGGCAGTAGCCCAGAGTCCAATTTTAGGAACTACAATCACAATCGAACGGTTGAAAAAGAGAGGTTATATTAGTTTGGTAGAATACTACAAACGTTGATGTTTCATTGTTGAACCGCCGTATACCTGCCTTTGCCGTCAGGCAGGCGAGACCCGTACGTACGGTGGTGTGAGAGGCGAACTCCGACTATTTTAGTCGGAGCCGTCTACTCGATTGTGCTTTCGTTTTCTTTTGTTTTATAATCTTCTGGATTGACCTCAATTTTTTTAAATTCTCCTGAGTCAATCAATATGTGATTTATCTTTTGAATGTCAATTTGATTCTGTTCTCCAAGAATGAAAATCATATCCCAAATGTCTTTGGTAATAGTCGTCTTTCCATTAATAGACTTCAGATGAATCCAAACTTCGTCATTCATCCAAACATCTGTCATATCATCAAATGAAAATCCGTTCTTAGATAACAATTCAAGTAATTTTTCAATAAATCTGTCCGCATTCCCAATTTTAACGAATTCAATGAGTTGTTCGCTCGAGTTGTAAGCAGGTCTTAATTTGTAGCTATAATTCAACCTTTTTCGATTGCCTTGCTTATCGAGAAGTTCAAGTGCAAAATCGTTTGCCAAACATTCAAAAGTCTCATCTTTGAAGAAGAAGACATAGTGTCTTTTTCCCTCTGTTTCTTTATTAACTATTGTTATCGGGTCAGGGAATTTTCTGTCCAGTCCTCTTTTTATTTCGTAGAATTCGCCCCAAGGTAATTCGTTTGGGTTTGTTCGATATTGACCAAAATAATATCCTTCATCGTTACAGTGGTTTAGCGAATAAATAGAACAGTTTTGAAATGTAATTTTGGCTTTATCTCCTTCGTCAAAATCGTCAAACATTAAATGATTGACAAATATTTCCATAGTCAAGTGATCTCCATTAATTTCTAATTGAACCTCTGGAGATACAGGGTCAGCATTCCAATCACTTGTAATTTGAAAATAGTCAATCTTCCTTTCAGATTGCTTTTTACTCCTGAATATGTTAGTTAACCATTTCAAATTTCAGTTTCGGTTTAATGAAGCACAACAATGTTATATAGTCACCTTTGGTAACTATATTTCTCTTTTACGATCACTACCCTATAAAATACCAAGTGAGGTTAGTTATGCGTTTTAATGTGACTAAACTACATAATTTATCATACATAAGCCAATAACAGGCAAAAGTGACTAGGCAGAAGGTAAAAGTTTCAGAAAGGAGACAGGAATCAAGATGCATGACTAAGATCTATAGAAAATATAGCAACCCCCATACTCACATGTATCGACCCGGTTTAGTCAACACGGCCTTCATGCTCGGTCGTACCGACCATAAATGCTTAGTTGTTATGTATAATATTATTATTCCGCACAGATTACACCTTTTTGGGATATTTTTCTTCCGTCATTGGTTGTCATTATGGCGTCATAAAACATACATTTTCCTTCAATTCTAGATTTCGAAACGACAATTCCATTATTTTCATTGATCCATTTTTTCTCGTCACTCAATTCTGCTTTTGATTCATCGTAAGTTAAACGATAAGTACAATCATCCATCCATTCAAGTATCTCATATTCCGGATTCCCTATATCTACTCCGTTTATCCATTCGATTTGAGAGTTCTCTTCACGTATTACAATATATTTATTAATTGTAACATCTCTTGGCGTACTAATTTTGCTTATAGAATCGTTAGATGTTATTGTATATTTCTTCATATCGTCACTTGTAGGAATATAGAAAGCACCAATTTTAAAATCCGCACAAGTTAATTCCTGCGCATTGATATTTATTCCGACAAGTAGAATTATTGCTATTAAGATTACTGTTTTTTTCATTAAGCTTTTAGTTTTGTCAATAGTATGAACGACCTTATAAGTATGTATAGTAGCGGAGCAAAAAAAAATGTTACCTTATTCTACGATTTCTCTCTACCCATCCGGCAGGCGGATGCGCATTGGTTGCTAATTTTTATTATCTGCAAGTATTTCACCTTACCAAAATATTACAACCATTTGATTCACCATTTAGCTGCTATGGCAAATATATTGCGTTACCCAACGGTTTTAGTTTTTAAATACTTTTTCTGAATACAAATTAGTCAATTCCAAATAAGCCATTTCATTCATTTGCGATTCATACATTATTAGTCCAATTGTCTTTATATTCAGACGCTTTTTTCCATTTCGACTATTCTTTTTTGGTAAAAGTTTATGGATTTTTTGATTTAACAATTCAATTCTGTCGTTTCCTTTATTAAATGCCATTCGGTCGTCGTATAGCTCTAGATCTGTTAGTTCATACTTTCGCAATAACATTAATTTAGTTCCAATTATTATTTTCAAACTTGAAGAAAGAAAAGCCAGATAGAAATTTCCGCTAATTACTTCCACATAGTAAATCATCTTTACATCCAGTGGAAGGTAAGTACCCACTAAAAGAATAATTCCAGTAATAAGGAATATTAGGACACCAATAATTGTCAATAAGAATCCAATTCCGTTTATGACTCTTAATTCACTTCCGATTTCTATTTGTAGTTTCTTTTTCAAATGTTGGGTAATAATGATATATAATTAACTAAGGTAACAATTTATTCTTTTTTACTATTCACTATCCTTAGGTAACCAAGTGAGGTTAGTAACTCGTTTTAATGTGACTAAACTACATAATTTATTATATATAAGCCAATGCCAGTCAAGAGGGACAAGGCAGAAGGTAAAAGTTTAAGAAAGAAGACAGGAATCAAAATACATGACTAAGATCTATAAAAACTGGTGGCAATCTCCATACAAACAAATATCGACCCGGTTTAGTCAACACGGCCTTCATGCTCGGTCGTACCGACCGCATAAATGCTTAGTTGTTGTAACACGTTTTTATTTTTCGGTTTCCTTTTCCTTTTTTTCTCCGACAGCCCATTTTCTTATTTGTTCGTTTAAATCTCTAAATCCGATTCCTCCAAGTAGTATTCCAATTGGCATTCCGATTAAAGTACGCCAAAATTCTTTAGGATTTCTTCGATAATCTGGAAGATAAGCCCAATATAAAAATCCTCCAAAAAGGATTATCAAAACAGATATAATTATGAATTCAGTCATATTTTATTTTTATCCAAACATCGCCCAAAGCATAGACATTATTGAGTCAAAAGTGCTTTGTCCTTTTTCAGGTTCACAATATTTTTTCGATAAGTATTTCAACGATTTTTTATTCCAATTGCTATCAAATATTAAATTCAGTTCAGTTTTGTGATTTTGTATTTCTGATTCCGATAGTTCTTTTCGTTTTATTTTGTATTCAGTTTTTATTAAATTCGTTATTTTCTCAAATTCTCCATTTTGAAACAATTCCTTTTCATTTTGAGTTCCTACATTTTCCAACGAGGATTTTTTTCCCTCGTAAGTATTATAAATTCCTAAATGTTTTTTAGTTAATTTCAATTTTTATTGATTTGGTCAAATGTGTTACAACGGTCTCGGCTATGAGTAGTTGCGTGGATTAGCATTAACTTTTGTAAGTACACACCAAGCTGAAAATCCGCGAGGATTTTCAGAAGTAGGCGAGAACAAGCAATTACTTATAGCCATTGTGCCTGTTGCACAACTTGATAAATATATGGATATTTCGTAACTTACTGTATGCAAGGTAAAAAAGTGTATCAGGAAAAATTGTTTAATTCTTTTAGTCTTAGTTCGCGTGTTCCCGAGAATAATTTCTACCGTCGTCTGAAGGAGGCATGTGATTTTGATTTTTTATATAAACTTACAAAAGACTTTTATGGTACTAGCGGTCAGAAGAGTATCGACCCTGTTGTATTTTTTAAGCTATGTTTGGTTGGATATTTAGAAAATATCATCAGTGACCGTAAGCTTATTGATCATTGTTCTATGCGTCTTGATATTATGTATTTTGTGGGTTATGATATAGATGAAGAATTTCCTTGGCACAGTACAATAAGTCGCACACGCCAATTATTTCCAGAGATCATTTTTGAATCTGTTTTCACTAGAGTATTACATCTTTGTATAGAGAAAGGGATGGTTAGTGGTCACACGCAAACTATAGATTCGGCACCCGTTAAAGCCAACGCTAGTATGGATACTCTTGAACTTAAAGTCCCAGAGGAGGATCTTGAGATACATCTTCGTCGGGTGCGTCACATAAGTGCTATGGATAAGAAACCGCTGCGCAAGTATAAGGAAGATAAATCAGATACTATACAACGAAGTATCACGGCAAACCAGAATGAATTAGATGCTATAAAGAATCGTACCAAACGATGGAGTAAGGATCAAGATCAGCGTCCTGGCGCGGGCAATAAGGGTAGTAAATAT
Organism: Aquimarina sp. 2-A2; assembly: GCF_045505135.1. Classification (NCBI taxonomy): domain Bacteria; kingdom Pseudomonadati; phylum Bacteroidota; class Flavobacteriia; order Flavobacteriales; family Flavobacteriaceae; genus Aquimarina; species Aquimarina sp. 2-A2. Next base: position 6,244 of record NZ_JBJKFI010000002.1, read on the forward strand.
ACAAGCAATAAAACTCATTATAGTCCAACAGATCCTGATGCACGTATAAGCGTAAAACCAGGGAAGGCCAGAAAGCTCAATTACCTTAGCCAGCTGAGTGTAGACACAGCCCATCACGTGATCACCGATATACAGGCATACCACGCCGACGGTAAAGACAACCAACAATTACCAGACATTATTAATAGGTTACAAAGACGCTTGTGGCAACAAGGCTTGTTATGGGAGAACTGTGTAGCCGATACAGGATATAGTAGTGGGGAGAATTATGCTTATTTAGAGCAACAGGGACTTAAAAGTTTTATTCCCCCACATGGTACTTATAAAGGTGGTCCAAAAGGTTTTGATTATAACAAAAAACAAGATTTTTATCTATGTCCACAAGGTAAAATCATTCCATTTACTAAAGTATTTAATGATTACCGTACAGGCACTAAGAAGAAGGAATACAGAGCGAGAAAGGCTGTCTGTGTTGGTTGCCCATTGCGAACATCCTGTTTGGGCAAAAGTGCACAAGAGAAAAAGTTTAGTGTTACCTATTACCGAGAAGAATACGAGCGAAATATAAAAAGAGTGCATAGCCCACAGGGCAGGTATATGAAAGGCAAACGACAAAGCACAGTTGAGCCGGTCTTTGGGACACTCACACAATTTATGGGCTTACGAAAAATCAATACTATAGGTCTAAAACAGGCTAATAAAGTAATGCATCTATCCGCTATAGCGTATAATTTGAAGAAGTACTTAAAATTCATCAAGAAAGACTCAATAAGTAAAGCGGGAGTGCATTTAGCCCATATTTTTCGATTTGAATGTCTTTTAAGGCCTGAAATAAAGCGTTTAGAGCAATTTGTATTGCAGTAGTTATTAGTATATCGCTTTAAAAAACCAGCGCTTAGACTCAAGATTTTATATCGATTTTATCTTTTTTGAGGACTTGTGCAACGGTTACCATTGTTGTGCATAGTTTTTTTATAAAATCGTGAGTAAAATAATAAACAATCCGATGGACAATACAAAATTCCAAGGATTACCAATATTTTTCTTTAAAAATTCTTTATTCCATAAATCTTTTAGTTTAATCCATTGATTAAAAGACAAGACTGCTGTTAATGTTAAAAACAATAATTTAATTATAGTTCCAGTTGATGTTAAAATCAAATATGGAATTGCAAATAAAATGCTTTCAGAATTAGTTATAAATCCATCGATAAAGTCTAAAATTGGGGTTTCTTTTTTATTCATCCAATTCGTTTATAGATTCCGCTATTTTTTGCATTTGTCCGATTTCGTGATTCCAAAAGTGAATTTCGTCAGTCAGAATTCCGTTTCCATTATGAGTCAAGATTACTAAATTCCCAAATCCGTCAGAGCCGATTGCAATTCCGTTTTTTGGAAATCCGTGCCATTCAAGAGCATTTTTTGTTTCAAGTCCAATGTGATTACAAGTCCGACTTATTCTTTTTCTGTCAGATTTGTCAAAAAAGGGATAGAGTTCAAATTCAAATTCGTCCGTTACTAATTCTCCACCATTTGATTTTATCATTCGGTTTTTAAATTCAGTTGGGAATTCTACATTCAATTCAGATTCCGTTTCTTTTATATATTTTTCGTCAATTGGAAATGGCATTTCGAGGTTTTGTTAAATTATGTACAACAATGTTATATAGTCACCTTTGGTAACTATATTTCTCTTTTACGATCACTACCCTATGAGATACCAAGTGAGGTTAGTAACGCGTTTTAATGTGACTAAACTACATAATTTATCATACATAAGCCACTTAACAATCCAACAGATTTTAAAACCTTCCTGACAAGTGCGGCAACGTTTCCCACCATCGGGAAACCTTCCTGACAAGTGCGGCAACGTTTCCCACCTCCGGGAAAGCTTCAGGACACGGGCGGCAACTTTCCCACCTCCGGGAAACCTTCAGGACACGGGCGGCAACGTTTCCCACCTCCGGGAAAGCGTCAGGACACGGGCGGCAACGTTTCCCACCTCCGGGAAAGCTTCAGGACACGGGCGGCAACTTTCCCACCACTGGGAAAGCTTCAGGACACGGGCGGCAACTTTCCCACCTCCGGGAAAGCTTCAGGACACGGGCGGCAACTTTCCAAGCAGTGGTAGCAAGGGTTTGGCGAAATCAAGGATTTTCTAAAAAAACTTTGGTTTGTCGGGAGAACATTCTATATTTAACTTATTATTAACCATTTATAATATATTATGATAACAATTCCTATGCAACGTGCGTATAGAAACAGTGAGTTTATTCAGTTTCACGCCAATGTCCTTTCCATCGTTACAGATGCGGATCCAGAAAAATTAAAAATCGCTGATCAGGTAAAAGCTTACAGTACTCCGGTCACCGCTCTCGACGATGTTTTTAAACAACAAACGAGCAGTCCAACAACCAAAGAACTCGAAGCCTATGATGAGGCTCGGGATTTTGCTATTATCGGGATCCGTGCCGTGATAGAAGGCTATACTTATCATTTTGATAAAAAGTCTCGTGAGGCTGCTCAAGCCTTATTAGAGAGTATTGACCTTTATGGTGCGCGTATCTACAAATTAAATTATCAGGCACAAACTACTACGTTGCGTAATTTGATAAGTGAGTGGGAACAAAATGCAACGCTCAAAAAAGCGGTGACGTTATTACAGCTTACCGACTGGATAGCCCATATGAAAACGGTGAATACCGTATTCAATACCAAGTTTTTAGAACGTAATAGTGAGTATGCTACGACTAATAAGGAAAATCTCAGTACGATGCGTGATGAGGCGGTGACGGCATATCGCGTGCTTATGGATCATATTACAGCGCACGCCACACTTAACAGCTCTGCTGCGCTTACCAATTTGATTAATAAGCTTAATGCGCTCACAGATAATTACAATACCTTAATCGAGAATCGTACCCGAACCAAACCGGACGCTATAACTGATATCGATGTGGATGTTGATAATCCAACACCTAATGATATCGCTGCAGAGTAATTGCTGTATTGCTGATACTAAAAATCCCCCAAACCCATACGGATTCGGGGGATTTTGGTTACTATCTTTTGTTGTTTTAGCTACCGTAGCTACTCATTTAACTTATATACATGTTTTCTTTTTCACTGTTGGGTGCAATACTGTTTTATTCAAGTAAAAATAAAGGGTTGATGATTATAGCATAGGTGGAATAGTTATGGTATTTAATATGGCGGTGTGAGAACGCACTCCGTTCCTATTTAGGGACGGAGCCGTCTACTCGATTGTAAGTAGTATTCATCCCGAATCTCAGTTATCTGTTCTTTTTTTCTAAATCAGATTTGCTATTTATAATTGTAAGATTGAAATGTTCATTTTTAAATCTAATGAAACATTTCTTATTTGAGTGTTATTATTCACTCCAATCTAAAATTAGTTCCGGGATTACTGACTGTGCGTTCAAGTCTATATCTTGAATTCTTGCAACTTCATTCCTGAACCAATTAGAGAACGCTGATTTGTCATTTTTGAAATTTTTCACAAAACTTTCATCTTTCGCTTCTGTGTAAATCACTACATCATGTCCAGTGCTTGTTTTCTGTAAATACCAACTTTCCTTTGTAACCCCGATACGAGCATGCATTTCTGTAAATTCTGAGTTTCTGGACGTATTAACTTCTTTAGCAAAAGCTAGCCATTCATCTAATTTTTCATTCAATATTGGAAAACTGTACGCAAATTTTTTCATAATACTATTATTTATAATTTGAAGTAAAGTTAGATACATCAATCTGAAAAAATCTTAATCTGGTTTAAGAACGCTTTTTAATTTTACTTAAATATTCAGGTGTAAATCCTAAAAAGGATGCAATCAAATATTGAGGTAGTCTTTTTGCCAATTCGGGCGATTGCTCTATAAAATGGAAATAAATATCTTCTTTGGAAAAATCATACAAATATTTCATCATTGTTAGAGATTTCCCATAGGAAGTTTGGTAAACAAATCTGAAATATTTTTCAAGTTTTGGAAATAGGGTTAATAATTTTTCTTGCTTATCATACGTAATGCTTAGAACTTGTGTGTCTTCAACAGCTTGAATATAAAAATCTGTGATGGTTCCATTTTGAAAGGCTAGATAATCTGTCATCCATCGATTTTCTGTAGCGAATCGAATAGTTCGTTCTGTACCATCACCACTAATAAAAAACATTTGAAGACACCCTGCTGATGCAAAATGGTTTAAATGACATTTCTTGCCAGCCTCCAATATGTTTTCTTTTTTGCTCAAATGACATGAATCAAAGAAAGGTACTATCTTTTGAAATTCGTGTTCATGAACTTCTACAATTTGATTAAAATGTTTGAACAATTGATTTGACATTTTCGCTTAAATATAATGTATAACGTTTAGTTTTAGTATTTGGGAAGTAGGGAAGTAGAAAGCGATGAACTTTCGGGTTTGCATTGAGCCAAAGCGTTGTATTTGGTTTTATTTTTTCTCTTTTAATACCCACCGAAGGACTACGACTACCAAAATATAAAATAAAAACGAAGTCGTAAATCAAAAGATTTGGCGACTTTGCAAATAGACAACAACCTTTCGGTTAAAAACTAATCGCCCAATTTGCTATATATCGTGTTGGGGTTAGTAAATTATATCGTAACGTTTTTTGAGATAATTTTTTATTAAAGCAAGTTTGTTAGAATCTTTAACTCTTACGCCTTTGAAAGCCTTTGTTTCTTTAGATAAATACATGAAGTTTTTTAACTCTGTTAGAACTTCTAAATTTTTTGAAACTCCAAAAATTTCATTTGTTGTAGTTTTTCTTACTTCAACATATTCCGGTAAATCTTGAAGTGTATTATCCCAACTCTTTGAAACAATACTTTTTTTAGGAGTAATTAATCTAAGTTTTGGTTTTTCATTTACATCAGCCTTTGGGTATCCTTTTTTGATTCGAACATTCTCAAAATCATAGTAAACTTCAATTCCTTTTATTAATTCGTCAATATTTTTAAATTTTTCAGCATCGAAAACCACAATTGTACTATCAAGTATTATTGGTCCAGATGGATTTGGAAAAGTAGAGGCGCCAGAAATTGGTTTTGATTCATAGTATATGGGAAATATTACAAATTGATTATGATTGCTAGTTATTAATGAATTTTCCTTAATCTTTATAGAGTCGCCATATATCTTTTGAGGCTCTATTTTGTAATTCCCGTTTTTAAGACTCAATTTTGTAAATTGATTTAATGTATCTAATGGTATTTCTTGTCCATCAATTTTTAAGCTTGTATCTTTTAAATCATTATTAAGAATAAGTATCTCATTCTTTTTTGCAAAGTCATAGCAAGATGACAATAGGCTTATTGATAGTAAGATAATTGTAAAGTATTTCATTTTTTTATTATTAACCCCAACAATGTTATATAGTCACCTTTGGTAACTATATTTCTCTTTTACGATCACTACCCTATAAAATACCAAGTGAGGTTAGTTATGCGTTTTAATGTGACTAAACTACATAATTTATCATACATAAGCCAATAACAGGCAAAAGTGACTAGGCAGAAGGTAAAAGTTTAAGAAGGGAGATATGTATCAAGATATATGCCTAAGATCTATATAAACACATAGCAATCCCCATACAGACTAATATCGACCCGGTTTATTCAACACTGCATTCATGCTTGGTCATACCGACCACATAAATGCTTAGTTGTTGTGTGTAGTATTTTATATTACCAAAATTTCCAAAATGGTTTTTTATTCCCTTCTTTCACTTCAGGATTTTCAATCGTATTATACTTTTCCATTATCTCAAAAACTCGACTATAGTTGTAATCAACATTGTCAACTGCTTTTTTCCAGTTAATATTTAAAATCTCAATTCTAGTTTCCGATGAACCATTCCAATTGACATTAAATCCGTTCTTTTTTAGAATTCCGACTATTTTTTCAGCGACTTCTTTTGCTAGTTCATCTTCACCATTATAACTATCAAATCCAATATATAGCATTTTTTCATCTCCAATAGCTCTTTCTAAATCTTGAGTATGATAGAAACAATATCCTTTTGCGGTTATTCCAATTGTCTTTAATTCGTCTATAATTTCAGAACAATCACTTTCGCCATCTTGCCTTGAATATCTAGCTCTGTGAAGTGATACGATTTTTTCTTTATTCAGTTGGTCAAAGGATTTTACCAACTTCTCGAAATCAGTTGGTTTTTCCCAATTAAGACTTTCAGCTTGGTGTTTTTTTAACCTTATTTCAATTTCGTTTTTCAACCAATTTTCATCGAAGTTATCTTCATCATAAAACATTTCACTTATACTTTCTAGTAAATCGTCTCCATTCTCAAATCCAAAAAGAATATCTTTTTCGAGTTGTTCAATTGCTTCGTCCTTGATTTCTTGATTCATATTTTATTCGCAGTTTATCGGTTCCGTGATATTGCACCTAACGGACTTGTGTATGAAACGTAGCGTGTAAAAAGACACCAACTTTTCGGATAAATACAAGCCGAATCTTCAAATTTTACTATTTGTCCTTTTTTTCTTAAATCTTCAAATTTAAAATTTTGGTGACTTTCTAAAAATGCCCAAACCTTAGGTCTTAGCAATGACTTACGCTATATTTTATGCCAATTGTTGGCATTTCCTTTTTATTCCATAAATTCATTTAGGGGTACTGAATGCCTAATGTTATCTTTATTAAATTCGATGATTTTTGCATACTTTAAAGAAGTATTATCAGATTTAATATCTTGAGCAAAATTCTTTATATAATCAAAATCAGGTTTAATATCAACCAACTTTAATAGTTCTTTACCAATTGTTGTAAATAACTGAATACTAATTTCAAATTGAGGTGAGTTTGCTTTACGCTCCATTATTACTACTGTATCCCCAAAAATCAGATGAGCGCTATTGACATCTTTAGTTTGTTGATAGTTGTAAGTTGTAAAACCGCCAGGATGCATCAAACCCAATTCTTCCATCAAAGCTATGTCATTAAATGTAATGTTGAAATCTGTTAACATTTCAAACTTTTCTCCTTTGTATAGAAAATAGTCATTATTCGTCGTTATTGCATAGTTAGCTATTTTCGTAAATACCTCTGCCTCATTTTTTGAGAGGTTTCTAATTAAGTCTAGTGCTCTTAAAGAATATGATTTCGGGTTTTTAACCTCTCCTGCTAAAATTCTTCCCCACAAGCCTTGCATTTCTTCATCAGAAACATCTTGTGCATAATTAAAAAATCTTGTTGACCAATCTTCATTTACTTTTTCATCGCTAACCTCTTTCTCATTTTCTAACTGCTCTATTGCAATCTGAGTAACATTTTCAATATTTTGTTGTCGTTTTTGCTCTTGATATTGTATTCTATTTTCAGCTCGGTCAGTTAGTGAGATTATTTCTTTTATACTTTCTTTATCTAACGACCTCAAGCTCACTTTTTCTTCGCTATAGTCAATTTTTTGTAAAGTATCTTGATTTTTAGTTATTGCTTTTGCAATCACATCAATTTCATAAGCTTTTGCATCTGCATTTTTTTTAATAAGATATGGCTGTGAAATAGCTCCAGTTCCTTGAGCTATAACCTCTATCAATTTTGTTAAAGGCTTACTTAGGCCAAATACGTCTTTTATTTTATCAAGATCAAATACCATTTAGTTTGTTTTAAATGAATGCCAATGACAAATACATAAATTGGGGCAAGAAAATACACTTGAACCAATTGAATTATTTGCGCATTTCTATTCCTTATTAAACTTATAAAAATTTAGCGCCATTGCAAAAAGGAAACGACCTTTCTATCTAGCACTAAATTGTTCTGATTTCATATATCTTATTAGGTAATGTTCTTCCATTTTTCTATTCGTGAGTTTAGTTTATAAATCTCACTCACCAAATCAATTTCTGGTTTGTATTTTATATTTCGTATACAAAGTCCGGCTTGATAATATTTTTGAAGATTTTTTGAATAATCAGAATCAAGTTTCGTTTCGGCCAGATTTTTCATATAACTATCGGCTTTTTTAGAATTCATATTAGTCAAAGCAAAAGCATAAGATTTTGCTTGATGATATTCACTAAATTCTTTTGCTTGTGAAAAAATTTGATCGATATATTTTTCCATTTTTAATCCTCCAATAATTGTGGAACCCACAACTCGATTTCTCCATCCTTTTGCCGTAATAAAATCAACCAATATTGATTCATAATCGGGGGAATTCAATAATTCGGTCAAAATAGATTTTTGCTCATTAGCTAATAAGTCAGCTTTTAAGTAAAATGGAATTATATATTTTTCGATTTGCTTTTCTGTCATATCAAATGTTGCTAACAATGTCACATTGGTACTAACTAAGGTAACCATATATCTTTATATAACCACCTCAGGTAACTATATATCGATTATATACCTAGCTAAAATAGCAAATCTTTTAAGAATCAGGGTATAATGGGGTGCGGTCTTAGTCTATTCAGACAAATTAGCAATACATTGTTCTCTAAGTGCCCATACTTCGTCAAAGGTCAAGGTAGTTATTGCCGGATTGGTAGCTAACCATTTTTTGATAAAACTTTGATGGTAGGCTACTTTATATGTACCAACCTGATCAGGAGTAATATGTATCTCTTCCATGAGATCTTCTGCAAATGTGTGGTTGCTATCGATACCGGTTACATCGATAATTGTACTCTCTCTCTTAAGATAACAATGTGCTTCTGGTATATACTCGAGACCAACTTCTCTCAAACCGGTACCAATACCGGGAGTATTAACAGTAGTCATTTTATAAATTCCTATGACTAAATCAACGGCTATACTATTGCAATCTGCGATTTGTTTTAAAAATGCATGCTTGGTGCTACATGTACCTGTATGTTCTTTTAACATAAGACTCAAATCCGTCTTGTCTGTAATTCTTCCGTAAGGTAAGTGTTTGACATAACAGAGTAGTTGAGACCAGGTTACAATTCTCTTGGATCGCACTAATTGCGTCAACCGATCATCAGCATTTAAGTTGTAATCACCTGCCTCCATAGAAACTATAAAGTATTAAGGTATCAAAACACCTAGCCAAAATCAGTAGGCTTAGCGTACCGCTATGACCGAAATCTCTACATTAACAAATTTTGGTAACGCTTTTACCGCGACAGTTTCTCTTGCAGGGGCCGTGGCTTCATCAAAATATTCACCATACACCGCATTCACTTTGGCAAAATTGTTCATATCGCTTAAGAAAATAGTGGTTTTGATGACTTGCTCAAAGGTAAAACCTGCTTCGTCAAGAATGGCTTTTACATTTTTCATTACCTGCTCCGTTTCTTTGGTAATATCATCCAAAACCAATTCATCAGTAGTAGGATCAATTGCAATTTGCCCGGAAGTGTATAAGGTATTTCCACTTAAAATTGCTTGGTTATACGGACCTATGGGTGCCGGTGCATTCGAGGTAGTAATGATTTTTTTCATAATATGAGTATTGATACGTGTGTAGTGTAAAAGTAGCGATACTTTTGACAAATAAATAAATGCTAATTATAAATTTCTGTCGGCTTCTCTTCGTTTATCGTACTTGATATCGCTCAAGACAGATGATTTTATCCCAATAAAGAAATTCCATGAGGTACGTTCACTAAACGGAATCCAGTTAAAACTCATTTGCCAACTCTCTAAATCTCTCTGAAAACGTAAATTGGTAAAGGTGAAGCCCGGATTTTTTAAATCATAACCGGAGGAGACGCCCACGGTCCAACGCGGCGCCAGCTCTACATCTCCCGAAAACATCAGGGAGTGTGATGAGATTTCATTTTGCCTGGCACTATTGGAGTAATTGATAGTGTAGGCTAATCGCAAGGACCACGGAATTTTGTAACTATAAAACTTGACATCAGATACATCTTCGTCAACACCATCATCTTCATATACGCCCTGGTTATCACTAAAGTCTGTCGTACTGCCAAAAAGATTATCGGCACGTCCGCCATTACGCAGGGTTTGATTATCCAGCGGATCTGTTTCTTTCGTTTTACGCTGAAAATCTTTGCTGCTAAACGAGTAGCCAAAATTTGCACTGGCATTAGTTAATCTAAAAAGACTTCCGCCATTATCGATGTTCCAAACATCAATTTTTCTGTTGTTATTATCCAAAGCATAGGGATCAAGTTGCATGCTAAAATTAATGTCTAGCTTATTTTGTACAATAGGAATATTACCGCGTATGGATAACGGACTCAATTTAAGGGAATCACCGGCCAAATTATAAGCAGTAGATAGCGTAAGGTTATTTAGCAGATTCACTTTTTTGGGCTCGGTAGCAGTCGTATCTCTGCTACGCACCTTGGCTTCGAGGTTATTACTTAACGAGAAACCGATATTACTGGAAAACGTATTACTGGGTGCTCCAAAATAACCGCCATCAAATCGTGAATATTCTACAACTTCAGTTTCGTCAACATCAATCGTATTAGGATTGTCAGTACGCACGTAGGAATCATAATATTGATCAAACTTAGGGTTGATGCTATAACTGATCGACGGACGCATAGTGTGTCGAATTGCCTGAATTTTCTTGTCTTTCTTAAAATTAAAGGTTCCGTAGATGGTCGTACCCAAACTGGTAGAAAAGTTATAGGTTCTAAACGCATCAAAACCGCTTATGGTGTCTCTCACAACTTCACCGGCACCTTCATTAGCATCAGAATCATAGCGTTGCTCGATAGTTTCGAATACCCAATTTTCCTGAAAGGTGGTTCCGGCAGAAGCACTTAAGTATTTAAATATTTTAAAATTTGTACTTACAGGAATAGAATGTTGCATCCCTATCTGAGCATTATCAAACATCTCGGCAGAGAGTAAGTCATCATCGTTGGTTTGTATTCTGTTTTCTCCTCTAAAGTTGTACTGTGTATTAATATTATGGATAATTCCTTTTTTGATCCCTTCTTTAGGAGCGAAAGGGAATATTCTGGAAACACTGGCAGATACATTAGGTAACGATAGGTTGACTACACCAGTATTGGTATTAGAGTTATGCGTAGCTGCAGCATTTACGTTTACCTGAGGATCTCCGGGAAAAGTTTTGGCGTAGGAAATAGAGGAACTAATTTGATTGTTTAAAAAGTTTCCGGTATTTAACTGATTGGTGGACTGTCGGTAAAAATTACTACTTCCAAAGTTCACAGAAGCCGAAAACCTAGAGTTCGGATTCGCCTTAGCATCCTGACTGTGGGTCCATTGAATGTTATATGTAGTCGCTTGAGAGAAATCAGGAAAACCCCGTTCGCTTGTCAGATTGTTTTCGTAGCGAAACCTAAGATTTCCACGATATCGATAGCGTAGCGCATAAGCAGATTCTATCGCAAAGGTGTAACTTCCGTTCGTATAATAATCTCCCATCAAGGTCAGGTCTGCATAGTCACTGATAGCAAAATAGTACCCTCCGTTTTGTAAAAAATAGCCTCGTCGGCTTTCTTCTCCCGGATTCGGAATGATAAAACCAGAGGTTCTCTCGTCAGTAAGCGGAAAATATCCAAATGGTAACCCAATAGGAGTGGGGACATCAGCAATAAACATATTAACCAGTCCGGTCACAATTTTCTTTTCGGGTACTAATTTGATACGCCTGGCATAAAAGTAATACTCAGGATCATCGATATTATCTGAAGTTGTAAATTTTACATTTTTCATATAAATCACCGAATCATTTTCTCTCTTTGAGACTTCATTTTTGATTTTAAAACCGTTTTGTTCCGTCCGCGAATTATAAATTAACGCCTTTTGCGTGTCAAAGTTAAATCTAATGGAATCTGGCTCAACTACATTTTGTGCTTGTTCAAAAACAGGAGTCTGCGTATATTCTCCCAAGGAATCCTTAATACCAAAAGCATACACTTCATTTTTATTATTATCCATAATAATAAGTCCGGCGTTTAGCTTCATATCTCCATACACCACTTCGGCTTCGTCGTACAAATACATCTTGTTTTCCTTACTGCTTAGCCGCATATAGTCTTTGGACTTATATGTTACTTTATCGGTAAGGAGTTGTTTTTCAGGTTTTACAGAATCTTTTTTTACAGTATCCTGTAAAATTTCTGTATTTTCTCTGAGTGAAGCGTTCGTAATAGAATCCTTAAGTTGCTGAGTGATAACTTGGGTGCTGTCTTCTTGGGCAGGAATAGAAACTTCTGTGGAACTATTGGTTTCTTGACCACTTGTATAGTGAATACAAAGTAGTGTAAAACTTAGTGAATAAAGTATGTGTCGTACCGAGGTTTGCAATGGTTTAAATACTATTTTTGTAAAACTATGGCTTAGTTTTTGAAGTCCCAAAATTACATATATTTTTAATGTAGTAATCGTTATTAATAGAAAAATAAAGCAATAGTGCTAAAAGTATTATTTTATTTGAATTCAATATGCTGACACATATGGTTTGTATGAATAAATAAAATTATCTTAAGGCTATGTCAAAAGTAACGAATAGTAATAGTAAATGTTTCAAATTTGTCGAAGATTGAAGAAAAATTGAAGATGAAAAGATTGTATGTAGTATCGGTTTTATTAGTTGTTATAGGGGTAAGTCTTTCGTTTACAACATATAACGAGTTGCCCAATGATAAAAAGAAATTTGTAGTTGTATTAGATGCGGGTCATGGCGGTCATGATTCGGGGAATCGTGGCAATGGTTATAGTGAAAAAGATATAGCGCTTAACGTAGTATTGCGTATCGGGGAGGCGCTAGAAAAGGACGATCGGTTCAAAGTAGTGTACACCCGCAAAACTGATAAATTTATAGAATTGCATGAGCGCGGCAAAATTGCAAATGATGCCAAAGCAGATCTTTTTGTGTCTGTACACTGTAACTCCCACCGTTCTCAAGCACTGGGAACCGAGACCTTTGTATTAGGATTGCACGCGAATGATGAGAATTTTAATGTTGCAAAGAATGAAAACTCCGTAATCCTTTTAGAGGACAATTATCAAGCAAACTATGATGGTTTTGATCCCAATTCGCCTGAATCCATTATTGGACTCACTTTAATGCAGGAGGAGTATCTGGAGCAGAGTCTTACGTTAGCTAGCTTTGTTCAGAATCGATTTAAAAAACGCCTGGCACGTAAGAGTAGAGGTGTGAAACAAGCAGGATTTGTCGTACTGCACCAAACATATATGCCAAGCGTACTGATTGAGCTAGGGTTCCTAACCAATGATCAGGAAGGACGCTACCTTAATTCTGAAAAAGGGCAACAAGAGATGGCTGCTTCGATTATCACCTCTGTGGTAGATTATAAGGAAAGTCTGGATGCTATTTATAATTTTCCGGATACGAAAGATTTTTTAAGTTCGGATGCTGCTCAGGATAGTGGAGAAAAAGAGTTGTACGAAGGCGTCACTTTTAAAGTTCAAATTGCTGCCGGATCCAGTGATATCGAATTGAAACCTTATAATTTTAAAGGGTTGGATGAGTTAAGTAAAGAGCATTCTGATGCAATTTACAAATACTATTTTGGACAAACCTCTGATTATAAAGAGATTCAGGAACTTAAAAATATTGCTGTTGGCAAAGGATATACCTCAAGTTTTGTGGTTGCTTTTAAAAATGAAAAAATGATTCCGTTAGCTGAAGCTTTGAAAGTCAACACTTCTTCGAATTAATCTAAATAAATACTGTTAAAAGCTTTAGTAATAATCAGTAGAAGTATAATTTTTATTCTAAATTTGCCGCTAAAACAAATTTATTTTGAAATTTACTCGTGAAGTTAAAACAGGAATCTTAGCTGTATCTGCTATAGCGCTTCTGATTTTTGGATATAGTTTTCTTAAAGGAAAGAATCTTTTAGAAAACGATCGTACATTTTATGCCATCTATGATAATGTAGAAGGGTTAATTCCTTCTTCACCGGTTACAATAAATGGTCTTGTGGTAGGTAAAGTCGTTTCTATTGATTTTGCTAATTCGAAGGGAAGCTTGGTTGTTGAATTTAATGTGGATAGTGAATTTGAATTTTCTCGTAACAGTTTGGCCAAAGTTTATGGCGGCGGACTTATCGGAGGTAAATCCTTGGCAATCATTCCTAAATATGAAAAAGGGCTCGAAGCAAAAGATCAGGATACGCTACCGGGAAGGGTTGAAGAAGGACTTCTTGAATTGGTGAATGATCGTTTGACACCACTTCAGGAAAAGTTAGAAGTAGCTATCGTAAGTGCAGATTCTGTATTAACATCCGTTAATGGTATTCTCTCACCAAAAACACAAGATAACATAAATTCATTGGTAAGTGATCTAAGCGTTACCGTTAGTAATTTTAAAGGAGCTTCGGGGTCTCTTAAAAATATCCTTTCCGGAAACGAAGAAAAGCTGAATCGTACCTTCACCAATCTGGATGAAATGTCTACAGATCTTAACCAGTTTACTACCAATTTATCTAAAGTAGACGTGGATAAATTAGCCACCGATGTGGAGACCATGCTTAACAATATCAATGCTACTGTTAGCAAGCTTGACCAGGGAACTATTGGTAAATTGATTAAAGATGACAAATTATACGATAACTTAGAGCGCACCACTAAACAATTAGAATTGTTGCTGGAGGATTTACGTCTCAATCCAAAGCGATACGTCCATATTTCAGTTTTCGGTAAAAAAAGTGAACCTTATGAGCAACCAGGAGATTCAATAAACTAATTAACTATGCAGTACATTCCTAATATTTTATTTGTAATCGCGCTTTTGGCGGGAATCGGTTTTTTCTCTAATAATATTCGTAAAATCATACGTAATATCAGATTGGGTAGAGATATCAATCGTTCTGACAACAAATCCGAACGTTTTAAAAACATGGCGATGATAGCTTTAGGGCAATCAAAGATGGTACGTCGTCCGATCGCCGGAATTTTGCACGTAATTGTATATGTAGGATTTATTATTATCAATATTGAGGTTTTAGAAATAATCATCGACGGTATCGCCGGGACACACCGTATATTCTCTTTCTTAGGTGGATTTTATGATTTTCTAATTGCATCCTTTGAGATACTTGCATTTTTGGTACTTGTAGGAGTTATCATCTTTTGGACACGAAGAAATATTTCTAAAATCAGAAGATTCTGGGCCAATGAGATGGAAGGATGGCCAAAAAACGATGCGAACATAATTTTATATTTCGAAGTCGTTTTAATGGTGCTGTTTTTAACGATGAATGCTGCAGATTTGCAACTTCAAAACCTTGGGGCTGAGCATTATGTAAAAGCTGGATCTTTCCCAATAAGTTCTTTTATAACACCCTTGTTTGACGGAATGTCAATGTCAAGTTTGATAATCTTAGAACGCACAGCTTGGTGGTTACACATCTTGGGAATTTTAATCTTTTTGAACTACTTATATTTTTCAAAACACTTACATATATTATTAGCTTTTCCTAATACGTATTTTGCAAATCTGAAGCCAAAAGGACAGTTTAAGAATCTTGATGCGGTAACACAAGAAGTAAAATTGATGATGGATCCAAGTGCAGATCCATTTGCCGCAGCTCCGGAAACCGAAGGAGAAGAAGGGGAACCGGAGAAATTTGGTGCAGCCGATGTAACAGACTTAAATTGGGTGCAGTTGCTCAATGCCTACACCTGTACCGAGTGCGGACGCTGTACAAGTGAATGTCCTGCAAATATTACAGGTAAAAAATTATCTCCGCGTAAGATCATGATGGATACACGGGATCGATTGGAAGAAGTAGGTAAAAATATTGATAAGAATGGCAGTTTTGTTGCTGATGAAAAGCGGTTGCTAAATGATTATATAACACCAGAGGAACTATGGGCATGTACTAGTTGTAATGCCTGCGTAGAAGCTTGTCCGATTGGTATCGATCCTTTGTCTATTATCATTGATATGAGACAATATTTGGTGATGGAAGAAAGTGCTGCACCATCGGATCTCAACGTTATGATGTCAAATGTAGAAAATAACGGAGCACCTTGGCCATTTAACCAAATGGACCGTATGAACTGGAGCCAGGAAAAATAATTTTATAACCAATACCAAAAATCACCACAAACCCAAGATTATGAACCAGAAAGATGTAGAAAAAATATTACATGACAAAGTTGAAGAAGGAGAGCATATAAGTCCAGTATTGCCAGAAGGTATTAAAAATTATCTTATTGATATTGATGGTACTATAACCGAGGATGTTCCTAATGAAGAACCGGAACGTATGGTTACTTGTAAGCCCTTTCCTGATGCATTAGTAACACTCAATAATTGGTTTGAAGAAGGACATATTATTTGTTTTTTTACGTCTAGAACCGAAGATCATAGAGAAGTTACTGAAACCTGGCTAAAAAAGCATGGTTTTAAATATCACAGTCTTTTGATGGGAAAACCCAGAGGCGGGAACTATCACTGGATCGATAATCACTTGGTGAAAGCAACACGCTATACCGGTAAATTTACCGAGTTGGTAGAACGTGTAGTTACCATAGAGGTTTTTGATGACGGAAAACACGATTAAAGAATAAAAACGAATTGAATACGAAGTTAGTACAGCTAATTTCATATAAATAGTTACTACTATGAGCGAAACAATTAAGGTGCCAACGATGGCAGAGTATATGGCTGCAGGTAAAAAACCTGAAGTATTATTTTGGGTAGGTTGTGCCGGAAGTTTTGATGATCGGGCAAAGAAAATAACAAAGGCTTTTGTGAAATTATTGCATAATGCCAACGTTGATTTTGCTGTATTGGGAACAGAGGAGAGCTGCACCGGAGATCCTGCTAAGAGAGCCGGAAATGAATTTCTATTTCAGATGCAAGCGGTTACTAACATAGAAGTAATGAATGCGTATGAAATTAAAAAAGTAGTTACTGCTTGTCCGCATTGTTTTAATACCATAAAGAATGAATATCCTTCTTTAGGTGGAGCGTACGAAGTAATGCATCATACACAATTTTTAAAATCACTACTCGACGAAGGTAGATTGACGGTAGAAGGCGGTAAATTTAAAGGAAAACGTATTACGTTTCACGATCCCTGCTATTTGGGTAGAGCCAATGGCGTCTATGAAGCACCCCGAGATTTATTACGTAAACTCGAAGTGGAATTAGTCGAAATGAAACGTTGCAAGAAAAAAGGTTTATGTTGCGGAGCAGGAGGAGCACAAATGTTTAAGGAGCCTGAGCCTGGTAATAAAGATGTAAATATCGAACGTACTGAAGAGGCAATGGAGCTTAAACCGGATATTATTGCAGCAGGATGTCCGTTTTGCAATACGATGATGACTGATGGTGTCAAAAGTAAAGAGAAGGAAGCAGAAGTAGAGGTGCTGGATATAGCAGAACTCATTGCAAACGCTCAGGATTTGTAATAGATTTCTTTCGTAAATATAATAAAGCGTTAAAAGAGTTAATATGAAGATCATATTAACTCTTTTTTGTACAATAAAGAAAGTGAGATTTAGTTACCTTAGTAAAAAAATAATAAATGCTAGTAGAATTTAATGCGCTTCCGGAAAGCGCAAGAATATGGATTTATCAAGCTAACCGTTCGTTCTCTGAACAAGAGTTGAGCGAGATACAACAAAAGTTAGATCAGTTTTTGACGGATTGGACGGCTCATGGGGCTGATCTGAATGCCGGCTATGAGATAAAATATAAGCGCTTCATTATCATTGGTCTTGATCAGGATATAAATGCAGCAACAGGATGTTCAATCGATGCTTCGGTACGTTTCATTTTAGAATTACAGGATACGTATAACGTGGATTTATTAGATAAAATGAATGTTTCTTATAAGCAAGGGGAGTTTGTAGCCTATAAGCCCTTAACAGATTTTAAAAAAATGGCCAAAAACCGTTCGGTTTCCGCAAATACGGTCGTTTTTAATAATTTGGTAACCAATAAGGCAGAATATCTTGAAAACTGGGAAGTTCCCGCTAAAGATAGTTGGCATAGTCGTTTTATAAAATAAAATAGAATTATAATATTTATGCATAGCATAAAAAAGTACCTAACACTTTTAATTTGTTTTTTTAGTTTCATCCTCAATGCACAGAGCCAAAATCCATTGTATACAACGGATTATAAGCAACAAAAGCAATGGGTGGACAGTGTCTATAATACCATGAATCTAAAAGAGAAGATTGGTCAACTTTTTATGGTTGATGTTTTCTCATCTGATCCCAAAGAGAAAACAGACAAAATAAAACAGCTTATCTCAGAGTACCATATTGGAGGTCTCATCTTTTCAAAAGGCGGTCCCCAGCGACAAGCTAAGCTCACTAATGAATATCAGGCACTCTCAAGAATACCCTTAATGGTAGCTATGGATGCAGAATGGGGGTTGGCCATGCGTCTGGATTCCACGCATGCATTTCCGTGGAATATGACGTTGGGTGCTATTCAGGATAATAAACTAATTGAAAAAACCGGACAACAAATTGCCGAACACTGCAAACGTTTGGGAGTGCATATAAATTTTGCACCGGTCGTGGATATCAATACAAATCCGGCAAATCCAATTATCGGGAATCGATCGTTTGGTGAAACTAAAAATAATGTGACCCAAAAATCTTTAGCCTTTATGCGTGGTATGCAAAAAGAAGGTGTTTTGGCCAGCGCCAAACATTTTCCTGGTCACGGAGATACCGATAGTGATTCGCATAAAACCTTACCGACAATCAATTTTGATGCGGCACGTATTGATAGTATAGAATTGTATCCCTACCGCAGACTAATACAAAAAGGATTGTCGAGCGTTATGGTAGCACACCTTAATGTACCAAGTCTGGAAAGAAGATCTAATTTTCCTTCTTCTATTTCAGAACGTATCGTGAGTGATCTGTTAAAAGATAGTCTTGGTTTTGAAGGTTTAATTTTTACCGATGCGCTCAATATGAAGGGAGCTTCAGATTTTAAAGAACCCGGTGATATTGATTTGGCAGCCTTTCTGGCAGGTAATGATGTGTTACTGATTTCAGAAAACGTTCCGTTAGCGACTCAAAAAATGGTTTCAGCCTATTATGCCGGTCAGATAAGCGAACAACGTCTTTCTCATTCGGTTAAAAAAATATTATACGCCAAGTATAAAGTAGGATTAAATAAGTATACGCCGATTGATACACATTACTTATATGAAGAGCTAAACACCGTTCATAATAAGGTTTTACAAGAGGAACTCTTTGAAAATGCTATTACGGTAGTAAAAAATGACCGAGCGATTCTACCTGTCAAAAATTTGGATTTAAAAAAGATAGCATACGTCGCTTTAGGCGATGATACGGGAGATGCATTTGTTGAGGAGATGAATAAGTATGCGCAGGTTGATGTAATAACAGGAAGTTTATTAAGTGATATTTTGATTCAGTTGCGCGAGTACAATTATGTCGTTGTGGGTTACCATAAATCAAATGCTTCTCCGTGGAAAGAATATAAGTTTAAGGACAAAGAATTGGTTTGGCTATATGAAATTGCTCGGCTTAATACCACGGTGCTGACTCTATTCTCAAGGCCTTATGCCATGTTAGATCTTCAAACAACTACAAATTTTGAAGGTATTGTTATGGCGTATCAAAATAGCGATATCGCTCAGCAAAAAGCGGCACAAATTTTATTTGGTAGTATTGAGGCAAACGGTAAACTACCGGTTGGAGTTGGTAAAGAGTATCCGGCAGGTACCGGTATTCACACAAAAGCATTGCAACGTTTATCCTATGGTGTTCCTGAACGAGTGGGGGTAAATTCGTATAAGCTGAATAAAATAGATTCGATAATGGACTATGCGTTGTCCAATAATATGACGCCGGGAGCTCAACTGATTGTTGCACGAAAAGGAAAAGTAATTTTCAATAAGAGCTATGGTTATCACACTTATAACAAAAAGCGCGAAGTCAAATCTTCGGATATTTATGATTTAGCCTCGCTTACTAAAATTCTGGCTACGCTACCACTTACTATGGAGTTAAAAGATAAGGGAGTGATCTCTTTAGGCACCAGAATAGGTGAGATGCTGCCTTCTTTTAAAGAATCTAATAAAGAACATATAACTTTGCGATCGATGTTATCCCATTATGCAAAATTGCGTGCCTGGATTCCTTTTTATCTGCAAACTTTAGACTCGGTTACCTCAAAGCCTTCTGCCAAGTACTACAGGAATAAACCTTCAGAGCAATTTAATATAAAGGTTGCGAATCAATTGTTTTTACGAAGCGATATGAAAGATTCCTTGATGCTTCAGATACGCGATAGTGATTTGAGAGATCGCTTACGCTACAAGTACAGTGATTTGCCCTACTATATGATTAAAAATTTTATAGAGAATCATTACGGAAATTCTCTGGACGCTTTAACCTTACAGCACTTTTACAAACCTTTAGGTGCTTCTAACACCGGATACTTACCGCTTAATAAATTCGATGAAAACCGTATAGTTCCAACCGAGGACGATCAGTTTTTCAGGAAACAAGTGATTCAAGGGTATGTCCATGATCAAGGGGCGGCTATGTTTGGTGGAATAGGAGGTCATGCAGGGCTTTTTGCAAATGCCAATGATGTCGCAAAAATAATGCAGATGTATTTGAATGGAGGTTCCTATGGAGGGAAAACATTTATTAAAAAAGAAACCCTCGAGGAGTTTAATACCTGTTATTACTGCGATGACGATGTACGACGCGGTATTGGCTTTGACAAACCCCAATTAGGTGATGTTGGTCCGACCTGTGGCTGTATCTCTATGACGAGTTTTGGGCATAGTGGATTTACCGGTACTTTTACTTGGGCAGATCCTGAACAAGAGATTGTGTATGTATTTTTGAGCAATCGTACTTTTCCGGATGCTACCAATAGAAAATTAATTTCAAATGATATTCGCTCAGAAATACAACGACTTATTTACGACGCGATTATCTACTAAACATATAAACAAAGTAAATGAGGGCGTTAACAACATCAAAAATTATATCGGGATGTATGTACTGGGGCGAGTGGGGAGCAAATCTCTCAGTTATTGATACCCAAAAATTGATTGAAGGCTGTCTTGATCTTGGGGTAACCACCTTTGATCATGCAGATATTTACGGACATTATACTACCGAAAAACTATTTGGACAGGTACTGAAGGAAAATCCAGCGCTACGAGAGAATATGCAGCTGATTACCAAATGCGGAATTCAATTAATGACTCCCAACCGACCTGAAAATTCGATAAAGCACTATGCGTTGTCAAAAGCATATATAATCGAGTCTGTGGAGCAGTCATTAAAAAATCTACACACTGATTTTATTGATGTGCTGTTAATTCACAGGCCCAGCCCAATTATGGATACTCATGCAATTGCTGAAGCGTTTAATCAATTACAAAAGGAAGGCAAAGTATTACATTTTGGCGTTTCAAATTTTACTCCGAGTCAATTTGAGATGCTCAACTCGCTTTTTCCCTTAGTTACTAATCAGATAGAAATATCTGCTTTACAGTTAAATCCTTTTATTGATGGGACGTTAGATCAATGTGTACAGAAGCAGTTACAGCCCATGGCATATTCTGTATTAGCTGGCGGAAGTTTTTTTGCTAAAGAGAAAGACGAACGTGTGTCACGTGTATATAATGTGGCTGAACGTCTGGCTGATAGCCATAACGCAACAGTTGATCAGATTTTAATCGCCTGGTTACTGAAGCATCCTGCTAGGATATTGCCTATAGTAGGTTCAACAAAGATTGACAGAATTAAGTCAGCAGTTGATGCACAAGCGATTGTATTAAGTGACCAGGAATGGTTTATGATCTGGGAGGCATCTGCCGGAGAAGAGGTGGCTTGATATAAGAATATTACTGGCTTAACTATATTTAGCTACTAATAATTTATTTCTCTATACAGATAAACAAAGAACAGCTGTCTTTTGAGACAGCTGTTCTTCAATTTCTGTTAATTTTAAAACTTGTTATACTACATTAGAATAATACGTTTGGTACTCGTATACGTACCTGAAGTAATTTTAATTAAATAGATGCCACGATTTAGATTGCCTAAAGTTAGGGGTACTTCAGATGAATCGTATAGCGACATGTTTTTAGAAAACATACTGATTCCGCCAAGATTAAAAATTTCTACCATACTGTTTTTCATCGTTTGATTGGAACGAATAAAAATTTCTCCTCTTGAAATCGTAGGATATACCACAACTTCCGCATTCTTGAAGTCCGGTACTTCTTCAACCACAATTTCTGGTTCATTCTCTGCATTTATGGAACGAATCGCCCATCCGAAGGAATTAAATAAAGGATCAGAAACCAATCTAAATCGGATAGCAATTACATCGTCTACAGCAAAATAATCCAATAAATTCAATGTTTGCTCTTTAAATAAGTCATCGTTAATAGTAGGTGTCGGACTGGATTCATAAGCTTCTGTCCATTCAGGAAAGCGTTCTGCATCATACTTATCCAGTTCCACCCAGGTTTCTAAATCTTTGGTAGCCTCAATAGTTACATAGTCATAAAATGCACCCGGATTTGGGTTGAACTCGGTTAAAGCAACATCCTCATATCTAAAATTTGCAGAACTAGCAGTAACCGTAATAGGTCGTTTTAAAATAGTTCTATATTGTCTGCTGTCCTGATAATTATGATCTGCATTATTAAGGACATCTTGGCTTACGGTACTGCCGACCGTATTTATTACAAATTCGTTATTAAATGTGTATACATCGTCCGGAGTGAAGGTATTGATGACTACTTCTTCTGCGGGAGACGCAAAGGCTACTACGTTTACATCAGCTGATGATATTATGGAGCTCATTTCGTCTGAACCAATCGCCTGAAAGCCTATAGTGTGTAAGCCTTCACTCAGATCCTCAAAGACATAGCTTCCTTCAGCTCCCTGTTCTGTATTTTCTGTAATTTCGGCAACCTCTTCACCATCTAGATACACCTTTACCGCAGTAACATCGGCATTAACCTGTCGATATTTTGCAAAAATATTCTTGTTTTCTATAGCTTCTTGCTTAGCTGTAACAATCACAGGAGGTGCAAAGTAGGTGGGTGGCTCATATCCGGAAAGTTCCGAAATTTTAGCAGACCATACACCCCGACCATGAGTGGCTAAGATGACCTGGTCATTTACTATTTTCATTTGCCAAATAGAAACTGCCGGTATACCTGTTAAAAGCGACCAGTTCAAACCTCCGTCACTGGTTTCAAAAATACCAATATCGGTTCCTACCCAAATCACATTTTCATCATATGGCATTTCTATCATACTATGAATAGAAACATCCGGGAAGCCTCTATCTTCACCCAATGAAAAACCTGAAATATCTTCCCATGTCTGACCTAAATCTTCAGTTTTAAGAACCTTTGCAGCTCCCTGACCACCAAATAGGGCATAGGCTCTATTTTCATTGGTAGGAGAGGTTTCTAATCCTGCCATAAAATAATTATGAGACCGATCCGGTCTTGGGTCTACGAAAGTGTTTGTTTTTTCGAAGGTACTTCCGTTGTCTTTTGATACATGTAATGCAAAGCTTCCGCTTTCAGTCATGGCGCTACCAGCCCAAACAATATCTGGATTCGCAACAGATACAGATGCATCTAACGCACTGGTGGCATTGGAACCAGGATTGTATGCTGAGGGTATTGCTGTAAGATTCCAAGTTTCAGCAAAATCAGTAGATCTCCATATTCCGCTAATTGACACACTAAATAACACATCAGGATTGTTAGTAGAGCTTACTATTTTTGTGTAAAATGGAGAAGTGCCTGCTCCTGATTCCGGATGTCTCGCATTGAACCCTCTTCCGTTCACATATCTCACATAACCATTATATTGTGATCCACCTATGAACTTATTGGGATCATTATAATTCCAAAGACTTTCGAATCCGTCTCCGCCAATTGCTCTCAGGTATGAGGTGGCTTCATCTGCCGTCCCGCCCGTAAAAGATATCCACGTCCCGTTGTCCTGTGCTCCGGCAATATAATCGTCAGCTCCATTACGTTTATCAGCTCCGTAAAATTGAGTGTTATTTAGACCAAATGCAGCTTGCGACCAGTCTCCTTCTGTAGTTCCAGGATCGCTTAAGTAATCAGTCGAATATACCCCACCGTCATTTCCTAAGATAAGTCTGAATTTTTTTTCAGCTTCATCTATCTGAAAAAATAGGCTATGTTGATCCACATGTACATAATCATTGAGTTCGTTATTATAACCTGCGGCTATAGGCTCAAAGGTAAAGGCGGCACCCCTTTTAGGACTTCCTGTGATGGTTACCTTATACATGACAACTCCGCCGGCATAAAAGATATTCTTATCAAAAGGATGTGCTGTAATAATATTGTCGTACCAACCTTGACCAGTAATTAAATTAGCAGCGGCAGGATTTCCATTGAACCCTAAAAGCTGAAAACTGTTACCGGCATCTTGCGAAACATAAAAATCGGTGTTTACCGCTACTGTAGCAGCTCCCCCCGGGGTGTATACCGAAAGATATACAACATTGGGATCCACTGGTGATATATCTAATTCGAAACGTTGATGGTTTGGATTGTAGTTAGCTTTGTCAAACACAAGGTTCCAGCTTAAACCTCCGTCCACACTTTTGATCACTCCCACACCATTAACTCCTGCATACTGTATATTAAAATTTCCCGGAGCATAATCTAGATCCTGTACATTCCCGCCATTATATGTTTGATTAAAAGTTAGGCCACCATCTTGAGTCACATACACACCATTATTACTAGCTACGATCAGATTGTTACAGTTTTGAGGATTCACAGCGAGTCGGCCGATTCCTCCAAAATCCTTAGTATTTTCAAGGTAGTTCCATGAATTACCGGCATCATTGGATTTTAATAAACCAATTCCGCCAACAGCATCCAGATTACCAAAAGGTTCTCCTGTACCCACATAGACAGTTTCCGGACATACCTGACTAATGGCAATTGTAGATGTTGATAAACTAGGAATTTTATAATCAGTAAGATTTTTGAATGTATTTCCGGCATCATCTGTTACCCAGATACCACCGCCAACAGTACCTATATACCATCTGTCGCTATTGTTGGGAGCAGCCACCACGCGTCGTATTCTACCGGGGACGTTGACTGGACCTCGTTCTTTCCATGTGACATTAGATACCGAACTTCTCAGCGTATTATTTGCAGCTTTTTTCAAAGCTTTTTGATGTTCGGTCATTAAGTAACCGTCCTTATAAGTAGACTCGACGGCATCTATCGGTTTCATTAAATTAGCCTGATATTCGGCTATAATTTCAATTCCTTTTATTGAATTGTGGTCTTTCTTTTTTTTCTTTTGTTCAAGAACCTTAATCGGTTCCGGAGCAGTTATTTCCTGCTGTTCTGATTGATTGCACGAAAGAAGTGCAGCAAAGGAAAAAATTGTAATAAGCCTGAGAAAGTAAAATTTGCGTGTCATAAAGTATCCAGTTTAATAATTATTATATCTGTTTGATTTTTATTTTTGGATTTCAGAAAGTCTTCAGGATTGTCAGAAGAAGGTTTTTGTTCTATTCCCACATAAGGAATTAATTTGAGAGAGTTTTTGTCGTTCCAAGTCACGAGTTCTCCTCTAAAAGTTCCTTGCTTGAGCAGTGTTTGATCCGTAGTATTAAAAACGCTGTATGCGAAATGTGCTGCTGGATCACCTTGCTTACGCACTTCTTTTACAACTAATTTCATCGTTTTATCACCGTTTAATTTGGTAGTGGTGATTGTGTCCTGAAAATTCATTGTAGCTATGGGTAAGACTGATGTGGTTGCAGAAGATTGTTTTTCGGAAGTTTTACACCCATAAAAAAACATAGGAAAGATGATAAAGAATAGTATGACATTTGAAGTGTTAGAATTCATCTGGTTATAAGATACTATCAGGAAATTCATTCCTATGAATATCCATGCTTAGAGTAACCAAAGTTCTATAGCGATTGGGAAGTGATTGTAAAATATAGATATCAAAATTGTAAGCTATTTATCTATACTATTTACGATTATGAATATACGTATAAAAACTTAATTCAATACGTTAAATATTTCATAATAAGATGATTATAACAAAAAGGTGAAAGGGGCTAAAGTAGGAGTAAAGCTCGTTTTTCTTATTTTTAAAAAATAAAAGGTCTGGTGTTTGAGGCCAGACCTTAATCGTATTTATTTCATGTATTTTTTACTTTAATTAAAGCACTAAAACCCACAAATTGGTTGTGTACCATCGCTACAATACTGATCGCAAGGAACTCTTACACTGTTCCCATTTTCATAGCAAATACCAGTATTAGAACTGCTACCACCGCCGCCGGATCCGCCACCACCATCACCACCAATTGGATCTGGATTTCCTCCTTTAATTTTAGCTTGACCAGCTTTTGAAATAGTTTTCATTTCAGATAATTCTAAAAAAATAGACTTCATATAAATTGGTTTTAAAAGATTAGACGATAATTCTATTCATTTTATCGTATCAATAAAATTTTCAATAGCAATATAGCAAAAAGAGATATACAACAGATACGGGTTGAACGCAATATTTGTATGGGACATGTAACAAACGCTACCAATGTTATTAAGCGCAGGCTAGTTTAATGGTTGTAATTTGTGCAAAAGTCGATTTGTAGTGTTAATTGTAAAATAGTTTAAAAGCTCGCTAGCGCTCGTTTGTAACGAGTGCTGTCAATTAATACCTTAATCTACGACTAATTGTAGTAGAGATTTGCAGTTCACAAATAGTATATATGATAGTAAGTAACATTTATTATATCGTTTTTTTATCTATGTTTGGAGAAGTTGAATAATGATACCACTAGTCACAGATTAGCGGCAGCGGGGGCAAGTAAAGGCTATGGTATCGTTTTTTTATCTATGTTTGGTGAAGTTAAATAATGATACCACTAGTCACAGACTAGCGGCAGCGGGATGATTGGTAGGTAATAAGCTATACAATTAAATTACTTCCAATTGTACGTGTAGATCTCAACAAGGCTAAAAAATGGTACAAAGATGAAAATGAAAGCTTAGCCGCAGAATTCAAAACTGAAGTTGAAAAAGAGATAGATTATATAGTATAACACCCAGAACAATATCAGTTGAAATATAGAGAGTTACGAAAATCCTTAGTAACTCGTTTTCCATACGCAATCTTTTATCTAGTAGAAGAGGAATTAAAGCAAATTGTAATTTTTGGAGTTTTGCATACCAGTAGAAATCCAGAAATAGCTAGGAAACGCTTGACTAAATAATCTCATTGAAGCTAGTTTGTTACTCAGGCGCTATTAAAACAGTGAAAAATACAAAGTAACGACTAGACTGTGATGAGTAACGGTAAAGATTTGAGATTACAAACAATAATATTATCTAAAATAGGTTTCCTTTTAAAACACCTACCTAAAACCCTATTTTTTAAAAAAGCTAAACACAGAACCTCCATATTTTCGGGCTTGGCTAAAATGCGGAGAAGCACTAAGATCTGTATGCTTTGAGTGTTCGATAATTAATACGCCATCATCGAGTAAAAGTTCATTTTGAAAAACCAATTCGGCAATTTTGATAAATTGCTCAGTAGCAAAATCATAGGGTGGATCTGCAAAAATTAAATCCGCTTGTTGCTTCACTTTTTCCAAATAGGCATAGACATCACTTTTTATGGTTTGGATTGGTAATTCCAGTTCTTCAGCGGTTTTTTTTATATACCCTACACAACCATAATGTGCATCTACAGCCGTGATTTGCTTGGTTCCGCGAGAACCAAACTCATAACTTATATTGCCGGTACCGGCAAATAAGTCCAATACGGTGAGTTGAGAAAATGTATAGGTATTATTGATAATATTGAACAAGGCTTCTTTTGACATATCTGTCGTAGGACGTACAGGTAACTTTTTTGGTGCTTGTAAACGTCTTCCTTTATACATTCCCGAGATAATACGCATAGACTAATAATTTAATAAAGTGAAATAATGATGTGGAGTACTATCAGTAGTATTTAGAATTTTAGCCTTATTATCAGGAGTACCTACGCTTAAATGACGGATGTATTGATAAGCTATTAAATAATATGGGTCGTCTTTGGTAATAGTGCCCAAAAAGATTAATTCAAAAACTTCCGGATTAAAACTGAGTTGTTCTACAACAAACATAAGATAATACAAAAAATCCTCTTTTGACTCGCAGCTAAAGGTATTACACAATAGCAGCTTTCCTTTTTCAAAAGCAATGCAATCAAAGGATACTGTATGGATATTAACATAGATACGTTGCGTTGTCGCATGCTTTTCATAACCAGATAAGGTATCAACCAAAATAGTGGTGGAGTGCTTATAGGTAAAACTACCAAAGTTCTCAAAAAAGTAATTATTGATATTAGCATACGGCACATATACAATTACCATATCACGTTGTGGCAGTTCATCAAAAGCGATAAAATCAGTATCCAATACCTTTATATTAGTACTTAGATACTCCTTGAGCATTCCTTCATCAAATAAAGGAGCGGGAACCAGTGTGTAAAGATCATTTTGATAAATTACTTCAATGGTCTTAAAATCTGCCTGCAATTCCTCTAACTCGTCAAAATATCCCTTGATTTTGTCTAACACCAGTTCTGGAGAAAGTTGCATGTCAAAGCTTTTTGACACCAGTGTTAAAACCTCGTTATCGCTGTTTTTGCAACAAAAAGAAAGTCCATTCAGGCTAACCTGAATGGACAATGTATAGACTGTATCGTCTGTTATCTTATTGATCGTTTGCGCCATAGGTCTTTGGCCAGTTACCAGTTGTATTAACTTCTTCCATAGAACCTACAGATAAATAAGGTCCATTAACACCATCAGCAGAACGTACTTCTTTTTCTTGAAGAACAAGATCTCTATCCTGATCGTGTAAAAGCACATCTTTAGAAACCTTAGCCTCAAAAACAGCGATGTTTAAACCATTTTTGTTAAGGTAACCAGCGTTAAGCTCGTACATCGCATCAGTACCCTCAACAGGAACTTTCATCATATTTTTATAACGATCTGTACCACCAAATAATGAATCTCTAACAGAAGCGTACCCAAGGGTATCCACCACTACCGTATCTTTTGGCTCATCAATTCGTAATACTTTGTTGTAACGAATAAAACTTGAATCTCTACGTTGCGTCAACGTAAATTTAGCCGTGTCTACAAAAGCGATTAATTTGGCAGGATCTTTCTGGAACTTACCAACAACAGTTTTATGAGCCAGTTCAGCATTTCGAATATCTTTTAGATTTTCAATTGCTTTAGCGTATCTCGCCTGTTTAATTTTATTGAACTTTACAGGACCATTAATCGAATTGAATACCAAGTATCCTAAAAATCCGATAACCACCCATAGAACTAATTGAATAACAATTTTCATTTTATGATATAGCTTTTAAACATTAGTGTATACGCAAATCTACAATTTTTTTTCAATCGTAAAAGTTTATAGCCAAAAAATCATTAGTATCTTTGATTTATTAATTGAAACAAGAACCAATCACTCATAAAAATTCAATGCGGGAAACAGAATTTTATCAAGAATTAAAAAAAGATTTCCCTTTCGAACCCACTCTAAAACAGGATATTGTTCTTCAAAAGCTAGCTTCTTTTTTACTCACAGGCACCAAAGATGCGCTGTTTTTGTTAAAAGGGTATGCTGGAACCGGAAAAACAACCTTAATAGGTACAGTGGTCAAAAATCTGTGGAAAGCAAAGCTCAATGCGGTATTATTAGCCCCTACAGGTCGTGCTGCAAAAGTGATTAGCAACTATTCTGGCAGGCAGGCTCAGACGATTCATCGCAATATTTACTATCCTAAAAAGACGGGTAGTGGGGGATTAGCCTTTCAACTGAAACAAAATAAAAGTCGTAATACTGTCTTTATTGTTGATGAAGCTTCGATGATTTCGGACACAGCTACTGATAGTAAATTGTTTGAAAACGGTTCGTTGTTGGATGATTTAATGCTATATGTATACTCAGGACACAATTGTAAAATATTATTTATCGGAGATACAGCGCAGTTACCCCCGGTCAAATTAGAGGTGAGTCCGGCATTGGATCCGGATACCTTATCCCTTGGATTTAATAAAGAGGTAACGCAAATCGAATTAGACGAAGTAGTACGACAGGCAGAGGATAGTGGTATTTTAATGAATGCTACGCGATTACGAGAGGCACTCAACGATGGATTTTATGATTCTTTTCAGTTTGAAATTGCAGGATTCCCGGATATTGTACGTTTGATCGATGGGCATGAGATTATGGATGCACTAAATGATGCGTATGCGAACTCGGGCCATGAAGAATCTGTAATTATTTTGCGTTCTAATAAAAGAGCCAATCTGTATAATCAGCAAATCAGAACACGTATTCTGTTTCAGGAAGAGGAATTGTCTTCCGGAGATTACTTGATGGTCGTTAAGAATAACTACTATTGGCTGGATACTAAAAGTGAAGCAGGATTTATTGCCAACGGAGATATTATTAAAATATTAGAAATCTTTGCGATTAAAGAGTTGTATGGTTTTCGCTTTGCGGAAGTAAAAGTGAGTATGGTGGATTATCCGGATCAACAACCGTTTGAGACAGTACTTATTTTGGACACGTTGACAACGGAAACACCTTCGCTTACCTACGAAGAATCCAATCGCTTGTATCAGGAGGTACTGAAGGATTATGAAAATGAAAGTTCAAAATACAAGAAGTTTCTAGGCGTCAAAAATAATAAGTTCTTTAACGGGCTACAGGTTAAATTTTCCTATGCCGTTACCTGTCATAAATCACAGGGTGGTCAATGGGACCAGGTATTTATAGAGCAGCCATATTTACCTGATGGTGTATCCAAAGACTATTTGCGTTGGCTGTATACTGCGGTTACCCGTGCAAAACAAAAACTTTATCTCATAGGTTTTAAAGATGAATACTTTGTGGAAAAAGGTAATACAACTGCATTATGGAGATAGTTCATGTAGAGCAGGAATGTACACCAATCAATAAGTTATAGGCTCGTTGAATTACAAGAAACAAGGGATAAAAGCCCAAAATACTCAAATAAATACCTTATTTTTGGCGGTATAAAAAGCAAAACTAGTGAACAAAAATAAACTCAGAACCATTGCCATGATTCCGGCTCGGTTTGCGGCTACCCGATTCCCCGGTAAGTTAATGAAAGATTTAGAAGGAACCTCTGTAATTCTTCGCACCTATCAGGCAGCTGTCCGATCAGAACTCTTTGAGGCGGTGTATGTGGTTACCGATAGTAAGATCATTTTTGACGAAATTACCACCAATGGCGGTCAAGCTATCATGAGTATAAAAGAACATGAATGTGGGAGTGATCGTATTGCTGAAGCGGTAGCTGATATGGATGTTGATATTGTGGTGAACGTTCAGGGTGACGAACCTTTTACAGATCGGGAAAGTCTGGAAAAAGTACTTAATGTATTTCATGGAGAAGATGCTGATCGTATTGATTTGGCCAGCGTGATGAAACCGATGACTGAGTGGGATGATATCTTAAATCCTAATAGTGTAAAAGTAATAGTGGATAAGGATAATTATGCGCTTTATTTTTCAAGAGCACCCATACCATACCCTCGTGATAAAGAAGTAGACACAACATATTATAAACATAAAGGTATTTATGCCTTTAGAAAAGAAGCTATTTTAGATTTTTATAAGCTTCCTATGCGAACCCTTGAAGCCTCAGAAAAGGTGGAATGTATTCGCTATTTGGAATACGGTAAAAATATTAAAATGGTAATAACACACCATGAAGGTGTAGAAATCGATACCCCAGAAGATTTAGAAAAAGCAAAACGAATTATTAAAAAAGAAAATCTTTTGAGTACAACAACTACCACTCAACCGTGTGCTACTATAGCTACACATAAGAACTTTCCGATGGTACCTCGCGTAGTCTTCGGGAATGGGTCCTTTAACCAAATCGACAGTATTCTGGCAACAGAACGGAAAGGCTTGTCACCATTTGTGTTTTTAGTCGATGATGTTTTTAAGAACAACATGGCTTTTATCGAAGATCGTTTAGCCCTTAAAAATGGAGACAAAATAATCTACGTTTCTACTAAAGAGGAACCAAAAACATCACAAGTAGATACTCTGGTTCAAGAAATTAAGGATAAATATATTCTACCTAGCGGTATTATCGGTATCGGTGGTGGATCGGTGTTGGATTTAGCCAAAGCTGTATCCATTATGTTGTCTAACCCGGGAAGTGCCGCAGATTATCAAGGCTGGGACTTGGTTAAGAACAAAGCAGTCTATCATGTGGGTGTGCCTACAATATCAGGAACAGGGGCAGAAGTCTCTCGTACGACCGTACTTACAGGTCCGGATCGTAAACTAGGGATTAACTCAGATTATACGCCCTTTGATCAGGTAATTTTAGATCCTGAATTGATTGAGAACGTACCAAATGATCAATGGTTTTATACAGGAATGGATTGTTATATTCATTGTGTAGAATCTTTAAACGGTACTTATCTCAACGCTTTTAGCCAGAGTTATGGAGAGAAAGCGTTAGATTTATGTAAAGAGATTTTTTTAGATGGATCATTGGATAAAAATGATGCTGATGCAAAATTGATGATGGCTTCTTGGCACGGCGGTATGAGTATTGCCTATTCTCAAGTAGGTGTTGCGCATGCCATGAGTTATGGTCTCGCTTATGTTTTAGGAACCAAACACGGAATCGGTAATTGCATCGTTTTTGATAAATTAGATGCATACTATCCGGAAGGAGTGGCGCTTTTTAAAGAAATGAAAAAAGTACACAATATTACCTTACCTACGGGCATATGTGCTGATGTAACTGAAGAACAACTTGATACCATGACCGCTGTAGCTTTAAGTCTTGATCCTCTGTGGGAAAATGCATTAGGTGCAGATTGGAAGGATAAAGTGAATGCCGATGTTCTTAAAGCAATTTACCGAAAGCTTTAAACTAAAAAATAAGAAGACTACACCATATGCAGAAAATCTCATCATTTATTTATCATAAAATATTGGGGTGGAAAATCATTGGAGATTTTAGTGCTGATACTGTTAAGAAATGTGTTGTAATTGCAGTACCACATACCAGCTGGCATGATTTTTATATAGGCCTTTTATTACGGCAGATCTGCGGAATAAAAATTAGTTTTATGGCCAAAAAAGAATTATTCAGATGGCCACTGGGATTATATTTTAGAAAAGTAGGAGGGATTGCATTGGATCGAACTCCGGGACAAAATAAGGTGGAAGCAATAGCTAAAGAATTTGAGAAGCGGGATGAACTTCGTTTAACCTTAGCACCCGAAGGAACCCGAAAAAAGGTAACTGAATGGAAAACGGGTTTTTATTTTATAGCCAAAGCGGCAAATGTACCAATCATTATGGTCACCTTTGATTTTGAAAAGAAACAAAATCATATTTCAAAACCGTATTATCCAACCGGTGATATGGAAGAAGACTTAACTACGATGTATAAGTTTTTTGAAGGGGTACAAGGAAAAGTTAAAGCCTATAGTTTTGATCCAAAATAATAAGTAATATTATTTAAAAATAAAAAAAAAGCGCGGAACCAATTGGATTCCGCGCTTTTAACTTTATAGGATATAGCGTTATGCTGATTCTTCCATGGTATGGTAGACATTTTGAACGTCTTCGTCTTCTTCAATCTTCTCAAGGAGTTTCTCGACATCAGCTGCTTGCTCTTCGGTTAGTTTTTTGGTCACCTGCGGAATTCTTTCAAATCCGGAAGATAAAATTTCAATCTCCCTACGTTCTAATTCTTTCTGAATAGCACCAAAACTTTCAAAAGGGGCATAAATTAAAATTCCGTCATCATCCTGAAAAACTTCCTCTGCACCAAAATCGATAAACTCAAGCTCTAATTCTTCAGGATCGATTCCCTCACCGGCAACTCTGAAATTACAAGTGTGGTCAAACATAAATTCTACCGAACCGGAAGTACCTAAGTTTCCGTCACATTTATTAAAATAAGAACGTATATTGGCAACAGTACGATTATTATTATCGGTAGCTGTTTCTACCAAGATAGCAATACCATGCGGTGCATAGCCTTCAAAAAGCACTTCTTTGTAATCGCCCTGATCTTTGTCTGAAGCTCTTTTGATAGCACGTTCTACGTTATCCTTTGGCATATTTACTGCCTTGGCATTTTGAATAACAGCACGCAATTTTGAATTAGAATCAGGATCAGGTCCGCCTTCTTTCACCGCCATTACGATATCCTTACCTATACGTGTAAATGCTTTGGCCATTGCAGACCATCGTTTCATTTTTCGTGCTTTTCTAAATTCAAAAGCTCTTCCCATATGCTAAATTTTAATTTGTGTTACAAACATAAGCAGAATGCCCTTTTTTAACAAACTCTGCTCTATGATTTTAAAAGCCACTTTTTTGGAGCTATATTTTCAGAAATACCGCTTACTCGTCGCCCTCAATAATTTGATCTATCGTTTTAGCTAATTGTATATCTTTTGTTGTAATACCACCGGCATCATGTGTTGTAAGAGTAATCATCAATTTATTATACACATTTGACCAATCAGGATGATGATTTTGTGCTTCTGCTTCAAAAGCGATGCGCGTCATCACAGAAAAGGCATCCTTAAAATCGTTAAACTCGAAGGTTGTGTGAATTGCATTTTCATGATATTCCCATTCTTTCAAGTCTTTTAAAGCACTTTTTATCTCTATTTCTGTCATTTTCATAGCGTGTCTACTTATAGTTTTAATTTAATTTAAGGGTGTCTCGCAAGGCATCATGCCGTGTACCGTTTTTACTCCAATAATCTGAAGTTATAGTTTTTAAACGCGTAGCTTTGGTTACTAATGCATCTGTAGTATCAGTTAAGCTATACCGTTCAGTCCAGGATTCAATTTCATATGGAAATTTGTTGGAAAAAGTAATAGCTAAACTTCTGCTGAGTTCGGGGTATGTAATGGTATACGTGCTAAAATCTTGTTGCTTTTCTATTTTTGCGTTTGCAGAATAAGGCTGTATCTCTTTGTGAAATAACCTGCAATATTCAAAAGATGGAATGATAAATAATTCGCCTTGTGGCATGTCGTTCGGAGCTATACGAAGCTTTGTCCATAGTTCGTTTTCTAGGATAGTTTTTTTCAAAGAAAACGTTTGATCCGCTTCACCTTGAAAATAGGAATGCGATAAAATTTCGAATTTTTCTTTAGTATTCAATTGAGCATATACCTGTCCGCACCATTCCTGTATGGAGCTGCTTATTTTTAGCGCGTGTTGATTGTCAGAAACAGGATAAAAGGTACTTTGCATAATCGAATAAGGATAAATCCCGGTATTGAATTTTTTAGTTGCATTTAGTTTGAGCACGGATACGGTAGATGCGCTCTTTTGATTCGCTTTTACCTGAATGTCGGGCAAAAAATCTTCAGTCACATAGATCAATGCAGCTGTTCCTTTGCGAAGCTCCCCATAACGTACCTGTTCTAATGCGTACGAGGTGATTTCGGCTTTACCGGCATACCAATAGTTCTTAAACTCTTCGGAAAGTTCTTTTTCTGTTGCTAAGGTATTTTCCACAGGAAGTATAGAAGCAATAGAAGTATCTGTAGTGTC
The DNA here is from genome assembly GCF_045505135.1 of Aquimarina sp. 2-A2. Taxonomy (NCBI): domain Bacteria; kingdom Pseudomonadati; phylum Bacteroidota; class Flavobacteriia; order Flavobacteriales; family Flavobacteriaceae; genus Aquimarina; species Aquimarina sp. 2-A2. The sequence continues at coordinate 41,875 of NZ_JBJKFI010000002.1, forward strand.
TGTAGTTTTTTTATCGCAACTCACTAGACTCAAGCACAATAAACTGATTAAAATACGCATGACCGGATTAATTTTTTAATGAATCTCAAATTACAATAATCTCAGGATTTGGCAAGTTCAATTAACGTTTCATACACAATATGTGTAGGTAAGCCCATGACGGTAAAGAAACTACCGGTTATAGAAGTAATACCAATATATCCGATCCATTCCTGTATTCCGTACGCTCCGGCTTTATCCAAGGGCTTGTGGGTCTCTACATAGTACTCAATCTCTTGATCCGTAAGTGTTTTGAAGGTAACCTGAGTAGTATGATGTTTTACGATTGTTTTAGTCGCAGTTTTAAAACATACAGAGGTAATTACTTCGTGTGTTTGATTCGACATAGATCGTAACATTGTTTTGGCTTCGTCCAATGTTTTTGGCTTACCCAAAGCCTCCTCATTATGCCACACAATAGTATCACTGGTAATAAGGATTTCTTGTGGGTCAAGTTCATTAAATGCTTCAGCTTTTAATTCGGCTAAATAGTTGGATATTGCTTCACGTTTGAGATGCTCAGGATATATTTCTTCAACCTCTCGTACATCTATCTTAAAATCAATTCCAAGTTCCTTAAAAAAATGATGTCTTCTGGGCGAACCTGAAGCGAGAATGACTGTGTGATTATTCAGAAATGATTGTATCATATTAAAGAAGAATATATTGGTATAAAAATAAAGATCCGGCCGCTATAAAAAGGATGATTTGTAATACGCCTGTCAACTGTTTTATTGATTTGTTAGAGGTAACGATCCATGATTTGATAGCTACATAGAGCAGCGGAGCTACGATACCAATCAATACTAAAAACACAGCTAAGCTATTAGAAAATAGATAGCTATATAAGTAATAAATGACCCCGGCAACAGGTAGTATTGTAAGCGCACCAACAAGCTGAAGCGTACGATCTTTGCCTAAAACAAGGGCAACTGTTTGTTTTCCTTGACGATGATCGGTATCCATTGTGGTACAGGCTACTAACATTTTTCGGATAACCACCACCATAAAACCAAAGAATGCATAATCCAAAAGAATTGAGAAGATTACTTTTTGAGAAGCCTGATTGTTTGCGTTCAAAACGGGAATCAAATCAAAAATTCCAACAATCAGAATAGGAAGCATGCTTAAGAGGCCTATTACCAGAATGTTGACTACCACGATATTTTTTAGATAAATACTGTAACTATAATAAAGGCCCGAGGCAATGATAAATAATGCTGCAAAACCGGGTCTACCAATAATATTTGATAAATAGAAGCCAAGTCCGACTCCGAGTATATTTAGCGCAACAAAAAAACGATTGATAAAGCGTTCAGAGAATACGCGAGTACTACTGTTGCTGTTTTGAAAGTTTAGCGCATTGCCACCGGCAGCAATCGACAGGGTTGCAATTAGTAAAAGTATAAAACCATATCCATTGAGTGTGATCGCAACATCAAAAGGTCGAAATAACCCAAATTTGATTGCAATTTGCACAAGTAATATGAGAAGCAAGGATTCAATTTTGATAAGTTTGAGGTAGTGATTCATAAAATTAGCATATAAATTAGACTTGGTGGGTTCGTATATTAACGGTGATGATACGGTTCGTTCTTTAAAATTGTAAAGGCACGATATATCTGTTCGATAAAAAATAATCGAATCATTTGATGAGAAAAAGTCATTTTGGACAAGGATAATTTTCCATTGGCACGGGCATACAACGCATCACTAAAACCATAAGGACCGCCAATTACAAATACTAATTGCTTTATTCCGCTATTCATGTGCTTTTGCAGGTATTCTGAGAAAGCTACAGAACTATATTGTTTTCCTCCTTCATCTAACAAAATTAAGGTATCGGCAGTTGTTATCTTGTCCAGAATCAAGGAGCCTTCTTTATCCTTCTGTTGTGTTTCACTTAAGTTTTTTGCCTTTTTTAGATCCGGAATAATTTCTAAAGAAAATTTGACATAAAAACTCAAGCGTTTTACATAATCAGCAATTAATTGAGTTAAAGCTTTATCATCTGTTTTGCCGATGGCTAAGATTTTAATATGCATATAATTGTTTAAACGATGCGCTAATAAATTAGGTGATACGAAGATAAAATATTCAGAAAAACAACTACCGGAGCGAAGCTACTGTTCTTATCTTTTTTTACTTTAGCAAAAATAACTATTCAATATGATTAGCAAAGCGCAATTTGAGAAAGAAATAGAATTAATCATCAGTAATGCAATTAGAGAAGATGTAGGGGAGGGAGATCACAGTTCGCTGGCATGCATACCTGATACAGCAAAAGGAAAAGCCAAGTTATTGGTCAAGGATGAAGGTATCTTGGCGGGAGTGGAATTTGCGAAACAGGTTTTTGCCTACGTGGATCCAACCTTAGAGATAGAAGTTCTGCTAAACGATGGAGATCAGATTAAGTATGGTGATATTGCTTTTTATGTTCACGGAAGTTCTCAATCTATTCTCAAAGCAGAACGCTTAGTGTTGAATGCGATGCAGCGCATGAGTGCTATTGCAACAAAAACCAATCATTTCGTCAGTTTATTGGAAGGAACAGGTACAAAAGTTCTTGATACTCGTAAAACCACGCCTGGAATTAGAGCTTTGGAAAAATGGGCGGTTAAAATTGGTGGGGGTGTAAATCATAGGTTTGCATTGTATGACATGATTATGCTTAAGGACAATCATATTGATTTTGCGGGAGGAATTGATGAAGCTATTGAGCTTACGAAGATGTATTTGAAGAATAACAATTTAGATTTAAAAATAATCGTAGAAGCACGAGATTTAGAAGAAATAAATGCAATTTTAAAAGCAGGTGGGGTATATCGAATTCTTATTGACAATTTTAATTACGAAGACACTAAAAAAGCAGTTGAATTAATAGGAGACAAATGTCTCACAGAATCCAGTGGTGGTATCAATGAGGAAACAATTCGTAAGTACGCCGAGTGCGGAGTGGATTATATCAGTAGCGGAGCGCTAACACATTCGGTATATAATTTAGATCTTAGTTTGAAAGCTGTATAGTCATAAGCATGTCAAAAACTATTGAAGATAAATTAGAAAAGATTCCAGGAATTAATTTTTTGGTTAGAACCGGTAAAAAAATTATTCTACCAGGCTTTGAAGGGTTATCACTATACGATCTGTTTGAAATTTATTTTCTTGGGATCCTTAAAGGCACTTTCTCTGCTCGGGCGAGCGCGATTTCTTGGAGTTTCTTTTTATCCTTGTTTCCCTTCTTACTTTTTCTTCTAAATTTGATTCCCTATCTTCAGATTGAAAATTTTCAGGAAAACCTTTTCGAATTTATAAGTGGTGCATTGCCCAGACAATCAGCAATTTTTTTTAAAGGAATTTTTGATGATATTGCCTCCAATCCAAGAGGAGGCTTACTATCAACGGTTTTTATTTTATCACTTTTTTTGATGACCAATGGGATTAATGCAGTATTCTCAGGTTTTGAATACTCCTACCATGTCACGCTCAATCGTAGTTTTATACGGCAATATTTAGTAGCATTAGGAGTCTCTCTAATAGTGGCATTGTTGTTGTTAATTACTGTAGTAGGTACTTTGTATCTCACGTATTTGGTAGATAATTTAAGTCGGTTGGGAATGGTTAGTGATACTTTATTGTGGTTAACTATAGGTAAATATGGATTGTTGGTTATTATGATTTTTTTGATAACCGCTACTTTGTTTTATTTTGGAACTACGGAGGGTAAAATGAATCGATTTTTCTCTCCTGGAGCATTTTTAACTACAATCTTAATTATTATAACTACGTATTTATTCGGAGTCTATATTGATAATTTTTCAAATTATAATCAATTATATGGTTCTATTGGAGCTATGTTAATATTGATGATTTATATTTGGCTTAATTCAAATATTTTACTGTTGGGTTTTGAGCTTAACGCTTCATTGACTAAATTACGTAAGAATTTCTAACACAAACACAAACACATCTAACACATGAAAAAAATTGCAACCCTTTTGACACTTTTCTTATCGATTTCTTTTGCGAATGCTCAAATTAAAGTAGGTGACGCTTCTTTGCCAGAAAAAGTTACTTTTAATAATGAAGAATTAGTTATTAATGGAGCAGGGCTTCGAGAAAAATTCTTTTTCGATATTTATGCAGGCGCACTGTATGTAAAACAAAAGGGGAAGTCTGCCGGCACCATCGCAAGCGCAGACGAAACCATGGCAATTAAATTATACATTTTGTCAGGTATGATGTCTAGAAGTAAAATGGAAGATGCATTAAGGGAAGGATTCAAAAAAGCTACTAATGATAATACGAAGGCTCTAGATAAAAGAATCAATAAATTTGTAGGTTTTGTTTCTGATGAGATTGAAGTGGGACAAACCTATGATTTGGTGTATGAAAAGGGAAAAGGTAGCGTCATATATAAAAACGGACAAGAAAAAGGATATGTTGAAGGTTTGGATTTTAAAAAGGCATTATTTAATATTTGGATAGGACATAAACCTGCTGACAAAGGACTAAAAGCTGAGCTTTTGGGATCATTTTAAGGTTGAAATACATATTTTAACGTTAAAATGCATAAATTTATTACGGTTTATACGTAATTGAATGTATAAATCTTATATATTTGCAAGGTAAAAATTTATTTTAATACCCCCGATAAACTTAAATACAGTATGAGAAAAATTACTCTTTTAATCGTGGCATTGGTTTCATTATCAAGTGCTACTGCACAAATTAGAATCGGAAAGGCTATCTTGCCTTATGAAGAAACGCGAGGAGATGTCACCTTAAAATTGAATGGGGCTGGTATGCGTGAAATGTTATGGATAGATCTCTATGCAGGAGGACTCTACTTACAAAACAAAAATAAAGACCCTAAAGCAATTTTAGATCTTGATGAAACCATGTCGATCAAATTGAATATTGTTTCAGGTTTCGTAACACAGTCAAAAATGATAAAGGCTGTGCAGGATGGCTTTGAAAAAGCTACCTTCGGTAATATTAAGCCGCTTGAAGAAAGAATCAATAAGTTTATCAACTTCTTTAATGAACCTATTGTAAAGAATGATATTTTTGATATTGTATATATCAAAGATGTTGGAGTTAAGGCCTACAAGAATGGAAAAGAATTAGGTGTTGTTGAAGGAAGAGACTTTAAATATGCGCTCTTTAAAATTTGGTTAGGTGATGAACCTGCCAGTCAAGGAATTAAGGATGGAATGCTTGGATTGCAATAGCTCTTCAATTCATTATCATATAAAAAAACGGTCTAAATTTTTTTTAGATCGTTTTTTTTATTTTGATATTTCACTATCTTTTACCTTGTATTAATAAACACTTTCACACAATGCTCTATAGAATATGTTTCATCTTTTTTTTAACTGTAACTTTTGCCAACGCACAATCTGCAATTATTGGAAAATGGAAAACGATAGATGATCAAACAGGAAAAGAAAGGTCAATTGTTGAAATATATAAGAAAGGGAATAAGGTATTCGGAAAAATTATTCGCGTTTTGAAGGAGTCTGATCGTTCTAAAACGTGTATTTACTGTAGCGGTAGTGACTATAATAAACCGATCGAAGGGTTGGAGATTATTAAGAATATGGAACCTGACGGAAGTAGTTATGAGGATGGAACTATTACAGATCCAGAAAATGGAAAAACCTATCGTTGTAAGCTTTGGATAGATGACGATAATCCGGATATTCTAAATGTTAGAGGTTATATCGCCTTTTTTTATAGAACGCAGCAATGGAAAAAACTATGAAATACGTACTATCTTTTTAGTTTAAAGTTTCAACTTCTCTATAAGCTGCATACCTTTACCTCGTAATACCTGATTAATTTTCTTTTGCGTACTATATGTTATATTTCATTGATGTAATTCTTCCTGTACCCGTGTCCAATACTTTTACCTACCAAGTATCAGAAAGAGAGCATGGTTTTTTAGAATTAGGGATGCGAGTTGCTGTTCAGTTTGGCAAAAGTAAGGTATATGCAGCCTTGGTAGTAAATCTTCATCATACAGCGCCTCTTGTGTACGAGGCCAAGGAGATTGAGCATATCCTGGATGAGACTCCTATTGTGACAGAAAAACAATTGAACTTATGGAGATGGATTGCTGACTATTACATGTGTACGCAGGGTGAAGTCATGAGAGCAGCACTGCCAAGTGCATTTTTGTTGGAAAGTGAAACACTGGTAGTAAAAAACGAACATTTTTCAGGCGATGAGCAAACATTAACTGATGAGGAGTTTCTGATTTTTGAAGCACTTCAGTACCAAAGTTTACTCAAGATAGATGAAATTATAACTATTGTCGGCAAAAAAACAGTGCTCCCTTTGATTAAAACCTTAATTGAAAAAGGTGTGGTGTTAATTAAAGAAGAATTATACGAACAATACAAACCCAAGCTTGTAAAGTTTGTGCGGCTACATCAAAAGTATAGTGAGGACGAAGCACTCAAAATATTATTGAGTGAATTGTCCAGAGCCCCAAAGCAACGGGAAGTAGTCTTAAATTTATTTTCTCTGGAGGCTTCCTCAAAAAAACCTATCAAATTAAATGACTTAAAAGATAAAGCTGCTACGACAACGACTACAATTAAAAGTTTAGCAGAGAAAGATATTATAGAAATTTTCGAGCGTAGAGAGGATCGTATTGTTTATGATGGTGGCGAAGATGTTTCGATCAAAACCTTGAGTAGTGCACAAGTTCAAGCCTTTGATGAAGTTAAAAAGGAATTTGAAAGTAAAGCCGTGTGCTTGCTTCATGGTGTAACTTCATCCGGTAAAACCGAGGTATATGTAAAACTGATTAAAGAGCAATTAGAAAGAGGCAAACAAACGCTCTATCTACTGCCGGAAATAGCATTGACAACACAATTAATAACCAGATTACAACAGTATTTTGGTACTTCTCTTAGTGTGTATCATTCTAAATTTAATGTTCATGAACGTATTGAAGTTTGGAATAATGTCAAGAAAAATTCTGAAAAAGCTAAGATCATCATAGGTGCGCGTTCATCCATTTTTTTACCATTTCAGGATTTGGGATTGGTAATAGTTGATGAGGAGCATGAAACAAGTTTTAAGCAATTTGATCCCGCACCACGCTATCATGCCAGAGATACAGCAGTAGTTATAGCAAATATGTTTAAGGCTAAAATTCTCTTAGGTTCAGCAACGCCATCTGTAGAGACTTATTACAATGCATTGCAAAAAAAATATGGTCTTGTAGTGATGGATCGCCGATATGGTGAGGTGATGATGCCAGAAATGAATTTGGTTGACATAAAAACAAAATACAAGAAAAAACAAATGACAGGTCACTTTAGTGACACCCTTATTAAAGTGATAGAACATACGTTGAGTGAAGGCGGTCAGGTTATTTTATTTCAGAATCGCAGAGGGTATTCACCGGTTGTTGAATGTACTACTTGCGGACACTCACCGCAATGTCCAAATTGTGATGTAAGTTTAACTTTTCATAGTCATAAAGATCAGTTACGTTGTCATTATTGCGGATATCATATGGCAATGCTGCTTCAATGCTTGGCATGTGGCAGCTCAGAACTTTCTACTAAAGGTTTCGGTACTGAGCAAATTGAGAAAGAGTTGCAACAATTATTACCCGATCATACTATTGCCAGAATGGATCAGGATACTACACGTGGTAAGCATGGATATGAAAAAATTATTACCAGTTTTGAACAAGAAGAAATAGATGTTTTGGTTGGTACTCAGATGTTGTCTAAAGGCTTAGATTTTAGAAACGTACACTTGGTAGGGGTCATGAATGCAGATAACTTACTGAATTTTCCAGATTTTAGAGCACACGAAAGAAGTTTTCAATTGATTCAGCAAGTATCGGGTAGGGCGGGGAGAACAAAGAAGAGAGGTAAAGTTCTAATTCAGACGTACAATCCCTATCATCAAATATTGCAACAGGTTACAGTGAATGATTATGTAAGCATGTATCATGATCAAATTGAGGAACGTCGACAGTATAAATACCCTCCTTTTTATCGATTAATTAAAATTACAGCAAGACATAAAGATTATAATCGCGTAAATGACAGTATGCGCTGGTTAGGCACATCGTTGACTTCAGTATTTAAGGAAAATGTCTTGGGACCGGAATTTCCACCTATAGCGAGAATCAGAAATCAATACCATAAACATGTACTAATTAAAATTCCGCAAGGTCAATCACTACAAAAGACCAAGCAACTTATCACTAAGATACTGGCAACTTTTCAAAGCATTAAAGAATTCTCGGGAGTACGGATAATTATAAATGTGGATACCTATTAGATACCATATATGTAACTATACTAAAAGGAAACTACTAATTCCCACGCGGTTAATAAAAAAAAATAAATTAAACTGAAATTAACCGTTCAAGGCCTCTATAAGCGAGTGCTTTTTGTGTCTGCTCAATGGTATTTTTTCATCTGCAATCTCTATATTCCTAGAGTTGTAGCGCTCTACTTTATCAAGATTAACAATATAAGACTTATGAATTCTTAAGAAACGTTCACTTGGCAACTCTGCCTCAAATGATTTCATAGTTGCAAGCACAACTATTGGATCACCATCTTCCATAATTAACTTAACGTAATCACCGAGAGCTTCCACATACTTCAATTGACTCAAATAAATTTTACGTTTCTTTAAATTACTTTTTACAAAAATATAATCGTCATCTTCAACAACAGCTTGTTCAGCATTGAGACGTGTCATGCTCAGGGCTTTATCCACAGCAGCATTAAAACGATCCTTTTTTAAAGGTTTACGTAAATAATCCACTGCATCATAATCAAAAGCTTTAAAAGCGTATTTTGTTTTTCCGGTAACAAATATAATGTGAGGTTTATTCTCTAAATCATCAAGCAAATCAAATCCGGTAAGAATAGGCATCTCAATATCAAGGAATAAAAGGTCTACCGTTGTATCCAGCAGGCCATTTTTAGTTTCAATTGCATTGTTCCACTCTGCCACCAATTCTAATGAAGGGTGCTCATCTATCAGCTTAACGATAGCCAGTCTCTGAAGGCGCGAATCGTCTACAACGGCGCATTTTAATTGGGTTTGTTCCACTTGTTTGAGTTAATTACTTTACAATATTAAGGAATATATCTTATTTGGACAAACAATTTTCGCATTTAACCGATAAAAAAGAGTGTTTCATCGAAGTGCATTTATTATTTGAATATATTAAAAATAGTCTTACTTTTGCAGCAAATTAATTAAAATACATTTTTATGAATCATTATGAAACTGTTTTCATCTTGAATCCCGTTTTATCTGATGAACAGATAAAGGAAACAGTTAAGAAGTACGAAGATATTCTTATTTCTAACGGCGCCAAGATGATATCAAAAGAGGACTGGGGGCTTAAAAAGCTTGCTTACGCTATTCAACACAAAAAAAGTGGGTTTTATCACTTATTTGAATACACCGTACCAGGAGAAGCTATCAATACTCTAGAAGTAGAATACAGAAGAGATGAACGTGTAATGCGTTATTTGACTGTACGTCTAGACAAGCATGCAATTGCTTGGGCTGAAAAAAGAAGAAATAGAAACAAACAAAAAGCGTAATTCGTATGGCATCTATAGAACAACAAGCTAAAGGAAAGAAGGACGGAGAAATTAGATATCTTACTCCTCTTAATATAGATACAACAAAAGCTAAAAAATACTGTCGTTTCAAAAAATCTGGTATTAAATATATCGATTATAAAGATCCAGACTTTTTAATGGCTTTTGTAAATGAACAAGGTAAACTTTTACCTCGTAGATTAACTGGTACTTCTTTAAAATACCAGCGTAAAGTAAGTGTAGCAGTAAAAAGAGCTCGTCATTTGGCTTTAATGCCTTATGTTGGAGATTTATTAAAATAAAATTCGTCATAACATTATGGAACTTATATTAAAGAAAGACGTTGAGAATCTAGGATTCGTTGACGATGTAGTAGAAGTGAAAAATGGTTATGGTCGTAACTATTTAATTCCTCAAGGATTAGCAGTTTTGGCAACTCCATCTACTAAGAAGGTATTGTCTGAAACCTTAAAGCAACGTGCTTTCAAAGAAAAGAAAGAAGTTGAAGAAGCAGAAAAGATTGCTAAGAAATTAGGAAACCTTGAAATTAAGTTAACTGCAAAAGTTGGTGGTGGAGACAAATTATTTGGATCGATCTCTAATGCAGATGTAGCTGAAGCTTTCGCTAAAGAAGGAATTGACATCGAAAAGAAGTTTATCACGATACCAGGTGGAACTATAAAGAGACTTGGTCAATATGAAGCTGCTGTGCGATTGCATAGAGCTGTGATAACATCGGTAGCGTTTGAAATAATTCCTCAAGCATAATTCTACTTGAAAAATTCAATCACATATCAAAAAATCGCTCGTTAGAGCGATTTTTTGTGTTTTATTAATAAGCTATTAATTAATTTATTTATTTTAACATGAAGAAGGGGATTCTTTTATTTGCTTTATTATTTGGATTGGTTACCGCAGTTTCTGCACAGGTGACTACTTCCAATATTTCTGGTGTGGTATACGACAATGCTAAACAGCTGTTACCGGGCGCTAACATCACCGCACTCCATACACCTACAGGAACTAATTATGGGGGAGTAACTAACTTTGATGGAAGGTTCAATCTTATCAACATGCGTGTTGGCGGACCTTATAAAATCACTATTAGCTATTTAGGTTTCAAAAAACAAACCATTACAGATGTGTATCTGCAACTAGGTGAAACATCAAATTTTGATGTGTATCTTGTAGAAGATGATAACCAGTTAGAAGAAGTAGTAATTACTTCTAATAAGAGTGCTACTTTTAGTAGTGAACGTACAGGAGCAGAGACTAGTGTTGGCCGAAGAGAGCTTACTACATTGCCGACAATTTCAAGATCTGCTGCAGATTTTACTAGATTAGAGCCTACGGCGAGTGGAAATTCTTTTGGAGGGCGTAATGATCAGTATAACAACTTTAGCCTTGATGGTGCGGTTTTTAACAATCCATTCGGTTTAGATGCTGCAACACCCGGAGGGCAAACTGATTCTCAACCGATATCCCTGGATGCAATTGAGCAAATTCAGGTATCTACAGCACCGTATGACGTTACGTTGTCTGGCTTTACCGGAGCATCTGTAAATGCTGTTACCAAAAGTGGAACTAATGAATTTAAAGGAACTGCCTATGGTTTTTTTAGAAATGAAGATCTAACCGGAGGTGAGGTAAAAGGTAATGAGGTTTTTAAAGCAGACTTAGAGCAAATTCAATATGGATTTAGTATTGGTGGGCCGATTATAAAAAATAAATTATTCTTTTTTGCAAACGCAGAAAGAGATCAAAGAACAGATCTAGGTTCTGCATGGGTTCCAAACACTAACAGTGGCGCTGTCAATGAATCTAGAGTATTGGAGTCAGATTTAATCGCGGTAAGCGATGCGTTACAATCTTTAGGATACAATCCTGGAGCATACCAAGGTTTTACGTACGAATCTGAATCAACAAAAGGTATTTTTAAGCTAGATTGGAACATTAATGATAAGCACAGAGCTGCGTTAATTTATAATTTCTTAACGGCTTCAAAAGAGAAACCTGCGCATCCAACGGCTTTAGGTTTTAGAGGACCTAATGCAGCAACTTTACAGTTTGAGAATTCTGGTTATGAAATTAATAATCGTATCAATTCTTTTCAATTAGAAGTGAATTCTACATTCTCTAATAAAGTTTCTAACAAGTTTCAGGCGGGATATACACATTTTGATGACTTTAGAAATCCTTTATCAAGCCCGGCACCTGTAATCACTATACAAGATGGAAGTGGATCTAATTACATAATTGCGGGTCATGAACCTTTTTCAATTAATAACAAACTAGATCAAAAAGTTATTCAGGCCACTAATAACTTAACCATTTTTGTGGGAGACCATACGATTACTGCAGGAGCTTCTTTTGAAATGTTTAGATTTAAAAATTCTTTTAATTTAACGGCTTATGAGAATTTTGGAGGGTCCAATTATTACGGACTTTTCAGACCTTATGGTAGTGTTAATGAATTTTTGACCGATGCTACTAATCCAGCCGGAGGTTTAGCAGAGAACATACAGTATGCTCAAAACCAAAATGCAGCTTTTAATGCAGCTGGAGATGGGAATGATGGTGGTTGGAAGTTGGCAGAACTAAACGTAGGCCAGTTAGCGGTATATTTACAGGAAGAATGGAATGTAACCGAAGATTTCAAATTGAGTTATGGATTACGTGTTGATAAGCCATTATACTTTGACACCTCTGATTTAATACAAAAATATATAGATACAGATAATGGTGCCAGTCGTGATGAGAGTATTACCTATTTCAATCCGCAGACGAATAGCGAAGTAAATTTAAGTTCAACTACCTTACCAACGGATCGTTTATTATTATCTCCGCGTTTAGGATTTAACTTTGATGTTCTAGGTGATAAAACTTTACAACTACGAGGGGGTACAGGAATCTTTACCGGACGTTTGCCATTTGTTTGGGTTGGAAATCAAGTGAGTGGAGCTGATGATGGATTTTTCCAGATTGTGGATCCAGAATTTCAATTCCCTCAAGTATGGAGATCTAGTTTTGGGACAGATTATAAACTCAAAAATGGAGTGATCTTAACTGGTGATTTCTCTTATACAGAAGACATCAACGCGGCACACGTTCAAAACTGGGGATTGAGAGCTCCTACACAAACTTTACAGGGTGTTGATAATAGAGCAATTTATGGCGCTAATGATAAAGGAGCTAATAGTGCTTTTGTCTTAACAAACTCTAGTAAAGGTAGAGTCATCAATGCTTCTTTTAAAGCAGCTAAGAATTTCAAAAATAACTTATACGCAAGTGTCGCCTATAGTTATTTGGATTCTAAAGATGTAAATTCGATAGAGGCAGAAATTACCGGAGATGCTTTTGCATTTAACCCGGCTAACGGAAATGTAAATAATGATGTTTTAGGAAATTCTAAGTACGGAGATCGTCATCGTATTATTGCAGTAGCTTCTAAGAAATGGACGTATGGTGATGGTAAATATGCAACAACCATTTCTGGATTTGCTGAATTTGCTGAAGGGGGACGTTTTAACTATACCTATGGAGGAGATATTAATAATGACGGATCATCAGTGAATGACCTAATGTACATTCCTACTGCAGCTGAAGTTCAGCAAATGAACTTTAGTAATCCTGGGCAAGCAGCCGCTTTTGAGCAATACATCAGACAAGATGAGTATTTAAGCAACAATCGAGGTCAATATGCTGAACGATATGCAGCTTTAGCTCCATGGAGAAACAAGATTGACTTTAAGTTTTTACAAGATTTCAATATTAATGTAGGAGAGCGTACTAATACGATTCAATTTAGTGTCGATGTACTGAATATCGGGAACATGATCAATTCTGATTGGGGATTAGTGCAACAACCTAATAACGTTCAAATTTTAGGAGTAACGGTTGATGATAATAATCAACCAACCTATACTTTTGATCCTAATTTGACAGAGACATTTGGATATGACGCTTCATTGCAATCCAGATGGCAAGCACAAGTAGGATTGAGATATATTTTCTAAAAAAATCTAATTACATAGAGATTAAAATCCGTTCCCATCTTCTTGGGGACGGATTTTTTAACTAAGAATTTTAAATACAGTATCATGAAGTATACGAGATTAACAAAGGAGCAGTTAGAAGAGTTACATCCGGAGTTTATAAACTTTCTGGCGACACAATCTATCACTGCAGAGGAGTGGGATACTATTAAACAAAATAGCCCGGCAGTTGCTGAAGAAGAAATCGATATTTTTAGTGATTTAGTTTGGGAAGGAGTATTGGCGAAAGCTGAGTTTTTAGAACACTTTTCAAAAGATCAAATTCATCTTTTCAGGCTTTTGGAAGACGAGATGAAACTAATTGCTATCAAAGTGGAAGACGACACCATTGATATCACTACGCAAGGGGGGTATGACTGGTTACGAGAAAATCTTTTGGATGATCGTGTTGTGTTTTTTAATGCAAATAAGCCATACAACGAAGATAAGAATCTGGATAAATTCAATATCATACAACAAGGTGCATCGATAACTAAAGGAGAATTGTATTTGTACTTTGAAAAGATTATGAATCATCAAAATAACGGTTAGATTCAAGTGTAAATTAGTTATTAAGGGAATATTATCTTTTTAAACTATAAATTTATATCTTCGGCAACATCAAAAATTAAGGAACCTCATACTATGAAAAAACTGGCACTGCATTGGCAAATATTAATAGGAATGGTAACAGGAGTTGTTTTTGCCATCATACTCTCTAAATTTAGCTGGGGTGCTGATTTTATTGGGGATTGGATCAAACCCTTTGGAACTATTTTTATTAATGCTCTTAAACTGATTGCAGTTCCGTTGATTCTAGCATCTTTGATCAAAGGTGTATCTGATTTAAAAGATATTTCAAAACTCTCAAAAATGGGAGGAAGAACCATAGGTACTTATATTGTAACAACGGTTATAGCTGTTAGTATTGGATTGTTAGTGGTTAATATAATCAAACCAGGAAGTGCTATTACTGAAGAAACCAGAACCGAGCTTATAGAGAGTTATAAAGGCGATGCCAACAGCAAAATTGCAGATGCTCAAAGACAGAAAGATGCAGGACCATTACAAGCATTAGAGGATCTGGTGCCTAGCAATATTTTTAGTGCAGCAGGAGATAATCGTAATATGTTACAAGTTATATTCTTCGCAATTTTCTTTGGTATTGGTTTAATTCTGATTCCGGAAGAACAATCAAAACCCGTTAAGGCATTCTTTGATGGCTTTAACGAAGTTATCCTGAAACTAATTGATTTAATCATGTTAGTTGCTCCCTACGGTGTTTTTGCACTACTTGCCGCGCTCATTGTGGAGTCTCCAAGTACTGACTTATTTGCAGCCTTGGCGATGTACGCTTTTTGCGTTGTACTAGGACTTCTATTAATGATTGGTGTATATATTTTAATTGTTTGGATATTTACTAAAAGGTCTCCTTTGTTTTTTATCAACGGGATATCTCCAGCACAGCTCTTAGCATTTTCTACAAGCTCCAGCGCAGCTACATTACCTGTAACTATGGAACGTGTAGAGGAGCATTTAGGAGTAGAGAAGGAGGTCACAAGTTTTGTATTACCTATCGGTGCTACCATTAATATGGATGGAACAAGTTTATATCAGGCAGTTGCAGCAGTATTTATTGCCCAGGCTTTTGGTATGGATTTGAGTTTAGGAGCTCAGCTGGGAATTATTGCTACGGCTACGTTAGCATCTATTGGATCAGCGGCTGTACCCGGAGCAGGTATGGTGATGCTTGTGATCGTATTAGCGCAAGCCGGAATTCCAGAAGCAGGTTTGGCGCTTATTTTTGCAGTAGATCGACCTTTGGATATGTGTAGAACCACGGTGAACGTAACAGGAGACGCTGCCGTTTCTATGATGGTTGCAAAAAGTGTGGATAAACTGGGAGATCCTAAGGTCAAGGATTGGGATGATAACTATCCTAGCCCGGACCAGGTTAAAAGAAATACAAGTGAGTAGTGTTTAACATACGTTTTAAACACTTTGTTTTATTGTATAGCTACTAAGAATAATCTTTCATCAAAAGGGTGTTTTTCCCCTTACACAGTTTTATAATTGGGTTTACATTTGAATATCACAAATTATAACTCAATCTCATTACAGATGAAACGATTATTTCTACCCATTGCTTTACTGTCTTTTGCAGTCATCTGCTTAAGTATAGTACACCTAGAGAATATTAATAAATTGGACAAAGAGTCTACGGAATTACAGCAAAAATTATCTAAGATTAAACAACAGAGCACTACAGGAGTAAGCGACCACGAGTCCAATCCCAAATGAAGAGTGGCTGACACGGTATCTATTGATCCATAAATAGGCTTTTTAATTCGGGTGTAGGGATTTGACAATTATCTTTTTTTCCGAACCATTTATAACGGTTTTTGGCAACTATATCGTAGATCCAATCTCTAAATGTTTTTGGAAGTATTAAGAAGATGGAGAGCGCTGGATATAAACCGTTAAGATGTTTAGCAATTTCTAATGCTGCGGTAGATTTATGATGGTAGGCAACATTAGGCTCAATAAGGATAATGGAATCTAAGGCTTTAGCATCCAGATTTCTATCGTTAAGAAATTGTTGTCCAATCGAACTTTGTAAAGATGCATAGCGAAATATTTTCTTTTTATCATGAGAGATAATAAAATTGATAGCGCTATTGCAAAGATTGCAAACACCGTCAAATAAAATTAATTTGGTTCCTTCAGGTATATTCACGCTCATAGCCTAGTATTTAAATTTTATCGATATTCAGGATTTTCAAAATTCCATCGGGTTCCATCATCCCATTGTGCTCTTGAATTCCCATAGCTAGGGTACCCATTATTTGTTTTCATCATATTAGCCAGATGAAGTAAGTTATAGGTCATAAAGGTAGTATTTCGATTCGTAAATTCATTGTCTTTAGCTCCGGATTCTTCGTCCAGATAACTTGGACCAGGACCTACCTCTCCAATCCAACCACAATCAGCTTGCGGAGGAATACTATAACCTATATGTTGAAGAGAATACAACATACTCATTGCACAGTGTTTTACGCCATCTTCGTTACCGGTAATAATACAACCGCCAACCTTCCCGTAGAATATATACTGACCTTTATCGTTTTGTTTTCCGCTCATACCATACAGACGTTCAATAATCTTTGTACATACAGAAGAACGTTCTCCTAACCAAATTGGTGTTCCCAAAATTAGAATATCTGCATTCATTACTTTTTCAAACAAGGCTGGCCAAGCATCATATTCGGCATCTTCTTCGGTCATATCCGGTAAAACGCCATAGGGAATATCATAATCAACTGCCCGAATGACTTCGACATCAACCCCTTCTTTTTCAAATATTTTTTTAGAAACTTCAATAAGTCCCTGTGTATGACTTTGCCTTGGTGATTTTTTGAGCGTACAATTAATAAACAAAGCTTTCAATTCAGAAAAATCGGGCTGTTTCATAACTTTTTTCTTTAAAGTTATAAAATTAAGCTGCTCTATTACTCCACGGGTAGAAATTTAGATAATTCTTAACGTTATTGAATTACCACAGAAGTAATAACTTCCTGCGTAGTAATCTGTAAATTTTTTGGTAACTTATTGTCCTTAGGTAATACAGCTAAATAACGATCATTGTTAGAATCGTATACTTGCTTAAAAATTGGATCCTGTAATTCTAATGTGTCGCAAATTTCTTTAATCAAGTCAAAGTGATAGTACAAATCAGTACTTCCTAAATGAAAAATTCCTTTTTTACTTCTATTGATTATATAATGAATTTGTTGTGTGAGTTTTGATATTGAAGTAGCATTAAGAATAACATTTGGAAAAATTTCTATAGGAGCGTGTAGCTCATGCAAAGTCTTGATCTCTTGTATTCTTGGAGCGTTGGATCCAAATACCATAGGTACACGGGCGATTACATATTTATGGGTAGGCAATCGCATCAACGCGTTTTCAATTTTGATTTTAAAGCGTCCGTAGACACTATCACTCAATGTCTTATCGTATTCATACGACGGATAATTACTAAAGGCATCAAAAACGTTAGCGCTAGAAATAAAAATCAATTTACTTTGATGAGTTTTAATCCATTGAATAATGCGCTGATGTGCATCTAATTGCGCATTAAAATTACCACGAATCGCAGAAATGATATATGTCGGTCTAAGATTATCCAACAGAATAGAAATATCCTCCAACTCCATATCATACTGAAAAAATTTTTGATTTTTTTCGAATGCCGGGTTGTCCGTTCGATAAGTAGCATACGTATCAAAATAGGAGTTGAGCTCCTTATAAAGCGCATTTCCTATAAATCCACTACCGCCAATGATTAAAATCTTCTTCAAATACGCTCTAGTTTTAAAATAATTAAGTTTCAGAATTGTTTATATGACAACGCTGAAACTTAACAATATTGTAAAGATATCCTATAAATTTAACCTTTATAAAATGGTAATTTTGTTACCGTGGCAGGTATAGCTTTCTTGCGAATCTGTATAAAAACCTTACTATCTGGTTTAGCATAAGCTACCGGAACATACCCCAAGCCAATTCCTACTCCGATTGACGGAGACATGGTTCCTGAAGTTACTACACCGATTTTTTCGCCAGACTCATTCACGATATCATAATCGTGACGCGGTATTCCTTTTTCATCTAAAGTAAAACCAACCAGTTTTTTGGAAGGCCCAGCTTCTTTTTCTTTTGCAATCGCTTCGGCATTAATGAAGTCTTTGCTAAATTTTGTGATCCAACCCAAACCTGCTTCGATAGGAGAGGTAGTGTCATTGATATCGTTTCCGTATAAACAGTACCCCATTTCTAATCGTAAGGTGTCACGTGCAGCCAATCCTATAGGTTTAATTCCAAAAGCTTTACCGGCTTCCATTACTTTATTCCAAACTTGCTCAACTTCAGCGTTTTTACAGTAAATTTCGAATCCACCACTACCAGTATATCCCGTTGCCGAAATAATAACATTTGGGATGTCTGCAAATGGAGCAACTTCGAACGTATAGAATTTCATAGCAGAGAGATCAACCGAAGTTAAGCTTTGCATTGCTTCAGCAGCTTTAGGTCCTTGGATGGCTAGTAATGAGTAGTCATCAGATATGTCACGCATAACTGCGTTCATTGTATTGTGCTTACTGATCCAGTTCCAATCCTTTTCAATATTAGAAGCATTAACAACCAGTAGGTATTTTTCATCCTCTAGTTTATAGACAATTAAATCATCCACAATACCTCCTTTGTCGTTTGGAAAACAGCTATATTGTGCTTTACCATTCACCAATTTTGAAGCATCATTACTAGTTACTTTCTGTATAAGCTCTAAAGCATTTGGTCCGGTGATCAAAAATTCACCCATATGTGATACATCAAACACACCAACACTTTTTCGTACGGTTTCATGTTCTACCGTTACACCTTCATAAGAAACGGGCATGTTATATCCTGCAAAAGGAACGATTTTGGCACCAAGTGCTTTATGAATTTCTGTTAAGGCGGTATTTTTCATTAATTCTTGCTTTTAATCTAATTGATGCCGAAAGTAAAAAACTTTATAATCCTTTGCAATGCTTTTATGTGATATAATGTTATACTCTTCTAAATGCTGCATTTAATTCAAGCGGTTTGCATTATATTGGACAGCCAAACGCTAGTAGCCGTCCATCTGTATGAAAATAAAACATAGAAAATCACTAATTATAATTATTTATAGTACAGCGTTATTATTTATTCTATATTTTTTAGTAGGTGTATGGTTAGAGCATAAAATAAAAGATGCCTTAGCCGAACTGAAGAATGATGAAATCCAAATTTCTTATTCTTCTGTTCATGTGGAACCCGTACTAGGTAACATTTCGTTAAAGAGTGTAGAATTTGACAGTGACAATGGAGCATCGGGAACTGGTGAGAAGTTCGAAATACTGGGGCTTAGTTTTTGGAAATTATGGAAATATGAGGAAATTGTCATTGAGGAAGTGACTCTTACTAACGCGAATATCTATTATCGTAACAAGGATAAAAAATCAGTTGAAGCAGGGATAGGTAAGCCAAAATCATTTGATTTAAATATAGAGGAAATTAACATAAGAAACGCAAGGGTACACGTCGGTATAGATTCACTTCAAAAATCATCTAAAACCAGTTTTTTAATTCAAACCTTGCGATTTACTAAAATCAATTCAAACAATGAGATAGCGTCACGTAAAATACCTTTTAGCTATGGAACGTATAAAGGAAAGATAGTAAACGTGAGAACAGTACTGGATCCGTATCATTCCTTTGAGCTTCGCAGCTTTACTATGAGTCAAAATAGGTGGTTAGCAGATTCACTATCCATTACTCCGTTACTCTCGAGAAGTGCTTTTAGCGATACCTTGACACAGGAACGTGATCACATGAGGCTCGATGGTAGGCAAGTGCAAATCGAATCCCCTGAACTAGATGAAGTAGACGATCGACTTATTTTTACTAGTAATTTTATAAAGTTAGATCAATTCAACTTAGACGTCTATAGAGACAAACGTTTACCTGATGATCCATCTATAAAACCAATGTACAGTGAGCTTTTACGAACTATGAATATGGGTATTGCTATTGATTCGATTGAACTTCAATCTGGCAAAATTGAATATATAGAGCATTTAGAAAACGCAGATCATCCCGGAAAGCTTTCTTTTAATGACCTCAGTATGGCGGTGAGTCCAATCAATACAGTACAACCTTCAGTTAATTCGGAAATAGCTGTGAGAATAACCAGCAGATTTATGAATCAGGCGCCTATTGAAATTGATTGGAGTTTTGATGTAGAAAAAACTGAGGATCCCTTTAGTATAAGAGGAAATATCAAAAATGTAGATGCATCGTCTATGAATGCATTTATCAAACCTGCTTTAAATATAGAAGCAGAAGGAAGCTTAGATGCATTGTATTTTAATTTTAGTGGTAATAAACATACAGCTCAAGGGAATACTGCAATGAAATTCGATGCATTTGATATACAGATTTTAAAAGAGGATGGGAGACGTAAAAAATCAGTGTTGACTTTTATTTCCAATCTAATAATTGATCGTAAAGAAGATAAAGGAATTGTTAATGAGAGAGATATTGAAGTGACCCGGGATAAAACAAAATCATTCTGGAACTATTTCTGGCTATGTATAAAAAACGGACTTGTCGAAACAATTATTTAGCAGCTAAGGTTGTTGGATGTAAAATCTTTATTTTTAAAAAAAATACTGTTACTTTGACCTCAAATTTATAGGATGATTAAATTAAAAGCTTGGATCTCTGCAGCAAGATTACGCACCTTACCATTGTCTGTTTCAGGAATTTTGGTAGGAGCCTCCCTGTATAACGAACGATATTTGAGAGCAATTGGAGAAACATCTTTATATAGTGAAATCACATATTTTTCATTTTATACCAGTGAAATTTTTTGGTTAGCTATTGCAACCACCTTAGGATTACAGATTCTATCAAATTTTGCGAATGATTATGGAGATGGAATAAAAGGAACGGATAATGAAGACAGGGTGGGACCCATGCGTGCCGTGCAGAGTGGAATCTTATCTGATCATGAGATGAAAAGAGGTGTCATTTTTACTTCTATTGCAACGCTTGTTGTAGCAATACTACTTATTTATACTGCTTTTGGAAAAGATAATTTTGGGTATTCTGTGTTTTTCTTTTTCCTGGGATTGTTTGCAATAGCAGCGGCTATAAAGTACACTGTAGGAAATTCCGCTTATGGATATAGAGGTTTTGGAGATGTTTTTGTTTTTATCTTTTTTGGATTAGTGAGCGTCATTGGTACGTTCTTTTTGTTTACCAAAAGCATACACTTTTATCTAATTTTTCCTGCAATTGCCATAGGCTTGTTAAGCACAGCAGTACTTAATTTAAACAATATGCGAGATTATTCGGGTGATAAGAAAGCAGGTAAAAATACGCTAGTAGTAAAATTAGGTCTTGTAAAAGCCAAAAGCTATCATTATATACTTATCGTTGGGGCTATGATCAGTCTCACTTTACATTATGTTTTAACTAGCACCGTTAGTGTTAACGCATTGTTTTTTATAGCTTTCATTCCTTTGATTTTGCATCTTAGAAAGGTTTATAAAACAGAAAGTTCAGTATTACTTGACCCTGAATTGAAAAAAGTGGCTTTAACAACATTTTTGCTAGCGATACTATTTTGTTTTGGTCAAATTTTATAATTTTCAATTCTTAAATTATTTCACACATGAAAATTACTTTTTACGGTCAAAATAGTCTACTACTGGAAATCGATGATTGTCACGTTTTAGTAGATCCCTTTATTTCGGAAAATCCCTTATCTAAAGATAAAATAGATATCAACACGATTAAAGCTGATTATATCCTCTTAACCCATGCGCATCAGGACCATATATTGGATGCAGAAGCAATTGCAAAAAATAATGATGCAGTCATTGTATCCAATTATGAGATCGCTATGCATTACCAGGAAAAAGGATTCGAAGTTCATCCTATGAACCACGGGGGAGTTTGGGATTTCGAATTTGGTAAGGTCAAATATGTGAATGCTATTCATACCAGTAGTTTTCCTGACGGAAGTTATGGCGGACAACCAGGAGGCTTTGTGATCCAAGGAGAACATAAGAATATTTATATTGCCGGAGATACTGCACTAACAATGGATATGAAGCTTATTCCTCTATTCACCCGACTGGATCTGGCTATTTTACCCATTGGTGATAATTTTACCATGGGCGTGTATGATGCCATACTAGCTAGCGACTTTGTAGAATGCGACAAAGTATTAGGGGTGCACTATGATACTTTTGGGTATATAGAGATTGATCATGATGAAGCCAAACGAAAGTTTTTTGAGAAAGATAAAGACTTAATGTTGTTGGATATCGGCGAAAGTATCACGGTGTAAATGGTAGCAACCTACAAAAAATACATACTCAACTTTAAACGACCCAGCGGAACCTCACGCGGTATTTTAAAAACTAAAGAAACCTGGTTTCTACTACTTAGTGATGGTAAAAAGACAGGTATTGGCGAATGTGGAATCTTGCGAACCTTGAGTGTCGATGACCGACCGGATTATGAAGATACTCTAAAATGGGTTTGTGCTAATATTTCGTTAGGCAAGAATAAGCTTTGGGCAGCGTTGAAGGAGTTTCCGAGTATTCAATTTGGTGTAGAAATGGCTTTTAAATCACTGGAAAGCGAGCATCCCTTTACACTTTTCCCTTCAACATTTACAGGAGGTAAGGACGCTATTCCGATTAACGGCTTGATATGGATGGGGGAGAAATCCTTTATGAAAGCACAGATTAAAGAAAAACTAGATCAAGGTTTTAACTGCATTAAGTTAAAAATAGGTGCAATTGATTTTGACAAAGAGTTAGAACTTTTGAACTATATAAGAACGCAATACTCCTCAGACACTATAGAGATTCGTGTAGATGCCAACGGGGCTTTTGATCCAGCTAATGCACTCAATCGACTTGAGCGATTGTCGCGATTTGATTTGCATAGTATCGAACAACCAATTAAAGCAGGTCAGATTGATGATATGCATGCACTTTGTAAAAAGACTCCGCTGCCGATAGCTCTGGACGAGGAGCTAATTGGTATATTCGAGTTGAGCGATAAGAAAGAACTTTTAGATCGGATACAACCACAATATATCATACTAAAACCAAGTTTGATAGGTGGATTTAAAGGGACTCAGGAATGGATAAATCTAGCAGAGGAAAAGCATATTGATTGGTGGATAACAAGTGCTTTGGAGAGTAATGTTGGTCTCAACGCAATCGCACAGTATACCTATACATTACAAAGTAATCTTCCGCAGGGGTTGGGTACAGGAGCCTTATATACTAATAACTTTCAATCTCCATTACATGTAGAAAATGGAAAACTATTTTATCGCGCTCCTTTTGAGTGGGACGTACCATATTTAAAGAAATAACAGATGTTTATAGAACAGGGCTTCAGAGGGAAAAATGAAATTTGGCGGTATATTATAGGATTAGTACTGATATTTTTTGGATGGCAGATCTTAGGTTTAATTCCTTTAGTAATCGTAGCTTTTATAGCGGCCGGAGATACCATGGCGTTCATTGAAGCTGCAGAAAGTTCGTTTATGTCATTGGGTATTGATAGTAATCTGTTCTTGGTGCTTATGATTTTTAGCTTCGCTGTTGGTTTAGCAGCTATCTTTTTGAGCATAAAAGCTATTCATCATAAAAAAATTATTGACGTAACTACCACACGATCATCCATAGATTGGAGTAGAATACGTTTTGCATTCTTATTGGTAGCGATAACCAACATTGTCTTTTTTGGTATTAATTATGTCATCGAACCTGAAATTTTTGTTTGGAATTTCAACTTGGTACCTTTTCTCATATTACTGGTTATTTCTTTTCTGTTGTTACCGCTTCAAACAAGTTTTGAAGAATATTTATTTAGAGGTTATCTGATGCAATGGTTTGGGATCTTAGCTAGAAACAGATGGGTGCCCTTAGTGTTGACCTCTATAATATTTGGACTTTTGCACGGTGCTAATCCCGAAGTGGCTAAACTTGGAAATATCATGATGGTCTTTTATATCGGTACAGGTTTACTTCTAGGGGTGATAACGCTTATGGATGAAGGAATGGAACTTGCCTTAGGATTTCATGCAGCAAACAATATTATGGCAGCTGTAATGGTAACTACAAACTGGAGTGTTTTTCAGACGGATGCAATTTTTCTGGATATTTCAGAGCCATCAGGAGGAATAGATATCGTACTTCCAATACTTATAATCTATCCTATATATCTTTTTATTTTTTCCAAAAAATACCGGTGGAGCCATTGGAAAGAGCGTTTAATAGGTACAATTAAAGCTCCAAAGTCAAAAGAAATAACAGAGATTTAGCTAATTTTTCATAATTTCATAACATGATAGCCATTATTTAAATTGAAATTTGGATATGTATGAACCACAACCCATATTAAGATTTCCTATTCACAAGGCTTTTGAATTGAACAAACAAAAGCTAGACAGCGATGGGCTAAAAGAAATCGCTTATACATTTATAAAAGAAGGGGAACCTTACGAACAGGATATAGGTTATTTCTTGTTAGAGTGGTTAGACTCAAAATCTTTTATAATAGTCAAAACATCCGGCTCCACTGGAAAACCAAAAACAATTAAAGTTCTAAAAGAGCAAATGGTTAACAGTGCTAAAGCTACAGGTGAATTTTTTAAACTTGATAGTGAGACAACTGCATTACTTTGTTTATCAGCGACCTATATTGCAGGTAAAATGATGTTGGTAAGAGCAATGGTATTAGGGTGGAAGCTAGATTGCGTACCTCCAAAGAGTAATCCGTTAGATACGGTTTATAAACAATATGATTTTTGTGCAATGGTACCTTTGCAATTGGATAATTCTATAAACAGACTTCACCTCATTAATAAGCTTATCGTAGGGGGTGGCGTTATTTCTGAAAATCTCAAATCCTTAGTTCAGGCAAGTAAAACTAAGATATTTGAAACCTACGGAATGACTGAGACGGTTTCACATATTGCTGCACGCAGGGTGAATGCTAAAAAACGAGAGCGAAAAAAGAATATTTATTTCAAAACCTTACCTAATATTTCGATAGCGATTGATGAGCGTAATTGTTTAGTTATTAATGCTCCTTTATTACATGATAAACAACTTATCACTAACGATGTAGTGGAGCTCAAATCGTATAAAAAATTTGACTGGAAGGGACGTTATGACAATGTGATTAATAGCGGCGGTATCAAGTTGTTTCCAGAAGCAATTGAAGCCAAATTACAACTTCTTATTACCCATCGTTTTTTTGTAGCAAGTTTACCTGATGCGGTTCTTGGGGAACAACTCATCCTAATCATCGAATCAGCGCCTTCAGAAACACTAGTAAGCTCAATAAAAGAGGGGATAGCAAACATTTCCACCTTATCCCGGTACGAGGTACCCAAGCAAATTTTTTGCATTCCGCAATTTGTTGAGACAGACACAGGTAAAATTCAACGGGCCAAGACAGTAGCATTACGCTAAGGTAGTTGCTGATATTGATCCCGTATATTTCGTATATAATTACTATATTCTGCTCACTAATCAAATCCACTTTAAGATGAAGTATTTATTTCTAATGATCTACTTAATCAGTTTTTCTGGTCTATCCCAAGTTATTAGTGAGCGTGATCGAGCAAGTCTCAAGGATAGAATTTTAGAAAAACGTTTAGATAGTCTGTTACCGGTTTTGATGGATGAAACCGAGATAGACATGTGGGTACTTATCGCCAGAGAATATAATGAAGATCCTGTTTTAAAAACTATGCTTCCATCTACCTGGTTAAATGCTAGAAGAAGAACGATTATAGTATTTTATCGCGACAGTGCGAAAAATACTTTCTCAAAACAAGCTATAGCACGATATGATGTTGGTAACCTTATCGATGCCGCTTGGAACAAAGAAGAACAACCAAATCAATGGTTAGCATTGACTGCTTTGATCGAAGAAAAAAAACCAAAAAAAATTGGAGTCAATATGTCCAATGATTTTAACATCGCCGATGGGTTGGTTAAAACAGATTATGATTTACTCGTTAAGAACTTACCCGAAGCTTATAAAAACAAAATTACCTCTGCCGAAAAATTAGCGGTCCGTTGGATTGAAACTCGTATTCCTGAAGAAATGGAAATTTATAAGGAACTTGTATCTATCACACATACTATCATAGCAGAAGCTTTTAGTACGAATGTTATCAAACCGGGAAAAACAACAACCGATGATGTTGTATGGTGGTTACGACAAAAAGTAACTGATATGGGATTAGAAACATGGTTTCATCCTACCGTTGATATCCAGCGAAAGGATGCTGTCTTGCTTTCAGAAAAAGAAGCTTTTTCGAGTCGTCAGGATAAAGATGTTATTCAGCCCGGAGATTTGATACATTGTGATTTCGGAATTACCTATTTGGGACTTAATACCGATTGTCAACAACATGCCTATGTACTCAAGAATTATGAAAACGAGGTTCCGGACTACCTTAAAACAGTGTTTACAAATGGAAACAAAGTACAAGATCATTTAACTGATAATTTTAAGACAAATCAGACCGGTAACGAAATACTTTTAAAGTCACTAAGTATCTCAAAATCAGATGGATTAAAGCCATCTATTTACACTCATCCTTTAGGTCTTTATGGGCATTCGGCAGGGCCTGCAATTGGTATGTGGGATGCACAAAAAGGTGTAAAAGGTACAGGTGATTATCCCTTATATCCAAATACCGTTTATGCAATTGAATTAAATACAACGGTGAACGTTCCAGAATGGAACAAAGATATTAGAATTATGCTTGAAGAAGCTGGCTTTTGGGGAGAAGATGGTTTTCGCTATGTCAATGGGAGACAAACGGAGCTGATCTCAATCCCCAAACGCTAGCTTCTGATTAGACTTGTATTACTCCTAAATTAAAAGGCTTTTCAATAGGAGCGTGGTCAGCCGCTTCGATACCCATACTAATCCATTTACGTGTATCAAGGGGATCTATAATCCCATCAGTCCAAATGCGTGCCGCAGCATAATAGGGAGAAGTCTGTTTATCGTAACGTGCTTTTATTTTGTCAAACATTGCTTTTTCATCTTCTGCAGTAATAGTTTTTCCTTTATTTTTTAAAGAGGCAGTTTCAATTTGCAGCAATACTTTAGCAGCTTGAGCACCACCCATCACAGCAAGTTCTGCACTTGGCCAAGCACATATTAATCGTGGATCATATGCTTTACCACACATAGCATAATTACCTGCGCCATAAGAGTTTCCGACAACCACAGTAAATTTTGGTACTACACTATTGCTTACCGCGTTTACCATCTTTGCACCATCTTTGATAATGCCGCCATGTTCACTTTTACTACCCACCATAAAGCCTGTTACATCCTGTAAGAATACTAGCGGAATTTTCTTTTGATTACAATTAGCAATAAAACGAGTGGCCTTATCGGCGGAATCTGAATAAATCACACCACCAAACTGCATTTCACCTTTTTTGGTTTTTACAATTTTACGTTGATTAGCAACAATACCAACTGCCCATCCATCAATTCTGGCATATCCGGTAATGATAGTTTGTCCGTAACCGGCTTTGTATTCTTCGAAATCCGAACCATCAACTAATCTCGTTATGATCTCCATCATATCATAAGGTTCATTACGAGCTTTTGGTAATATGCCGTAAATATCTTCCTGATTTTCCTTCGGTAGGAGCGATTTAGCACGATTAAAACCAGCTTTATCGTAATCTCCGATTTTTGACATAATATTCTTTATGGTATCCAAAGCATCTTTGTCATCCTTAGATTTATAATCGGTAACCCCAGAAATTTCGCAATGCGTGGTAGCTCCACCTAAGGTTTCATTATCGATGGTTTCTCCAATAGCAGCTTTAACTAAATAGCTTCCTGCTAGAAAGATACTTCCTGTTTTGTCAACGATAAGCGCTTCGTCACTCATAATTGGTAGATAAGCACCACCGGCTACACAACTCCCCATAACAGCAGAAATTTGTGTAATACCCATGCTACTCATTACAGCATTGTTACGAAATATCCTTCCAAAATGTTCCTTGTCAGGAAAAATTTCATCTTGCATAGGTAGGTATACGCCGGCACTATCAACAAGGTAAATTATCGGTAGTTTATTTTCTATAGCTATTTCCTGAGCTCTTAGATTTTTCTTTCCTGTAATCGGGAACCAGGCTCCGGCTTTCACCGTAGCATCATTAGCAACCACGATACATTGTTTACCACTTACATAACCAATTTTAACCACAACACCCCCTGATGGACATCCTCCATGCTCTTCATACATCTCATCCCCGGCAAACGCAGCAATCTCAATGGCATCTGTATTTTTGTCCAAAAGATATGAAATGCGTTCGCGAGCAGACATTTTACCCTTGCTATGTAGCTTTTCAATACGTTTCTCGCCGCCACCTAGTTTAACTTGCGCTAATTTTCTTTTTAAATCAGAAAGGAGTAATTTATTGTGATCTTCGTTTTTATTAAATTTTATGTCCATAATGTGCAAAATGTTTGCACGAAAATACAAAAAAGCACGATTTTGAAAACGATTTCTTACAGGATTACTGGTTATTTTACGATTTATTTAATTCTAATTCTGAGATTCACCGGATTCAAGTTTACAGTTTCGGTAATAAAGTTTCTAAAGCTTTTAAAAAAGGTGTCGTTTAAGAAGCTAATCTTCAATCGATAAGCTTTTAAACCGTATCAAGAACTCTATAAAACACTGTGTTTTGACGATAAAATGTCGATATTTGTAATTCATGCGCTATAAGTGTAAAGCGTATGTTATTTTATCGAAAAAATTACTATTTATGGGAATGAATAAAAATACTGTTTTGGCTTGGGCCACTTTTATTATGATACTTGTTGGTTTAGCTTTAATTGCGTTAGGTGCATTTAGATATCGTGATGTTTCCGGATATGGTTTTGCCGCTGTGGGTGTTGGTTTTTTTGCTATTGCATGGGTTTTTAATGCTTTGAAAGGAAGAGTTTAATACATATTTGAGTCGCTATATTATAAAAAGAGTAGCATATACCTTAATTTTACAACAATATAATACCATGCACCTGTGTGGTATCTTTTAATTATTTAAAAAACACAAATCAATGTCAGACGATAAGAAGGTTATCTTTTCTATGTCTGGAGTTACAAAGACTTATAAGAGCGCTAATACTCCAGTACTTAAGAATATTCATTTAAGTTTTTTCTACGGAGCAAAAATTGGTATCCTTGGACTTAATGGTTCGGGTAAGTCCACTTTATTGAAAATTATTGCCGGAATAGATAAAAATTTTCAAGGAGACGTGGTTTTTTCACCGGGATATTCTGTCGGATACTTAGAGCAAGAACCTCAATTAGATCCTGAAAAAACAGTCTTAGAGATTGTGAAAGAGGGTGCAGCTGAAACGGTTGCAGTGCTAGATGAGTACAACAAGATCAATGATATGTTCGGTTTGCCGGAGGTTTATGAGGATGCAGATAAAATGCAGGAACTCATGGATAAGCAAGCTAAATTACAGGATCAAATTGATGCCAGTAATGCTTGGGAATTAGATACTAAACTGGAAATTGCGATGGATGCGCTGCGTACGCCAGAACCGGATAAGAAAATAGCGGTCTTGTCTGGAGGAGAAAAACGTCGTGTAGCGTTGTGTAGATTATTATTGCAGGAACCGGAAGTGTTGCTATTAGATGAGCCAACAAACCACTTGGATGCAGAATCTGTACATTGGTTAGAGCATCATTTACAACAATATAAAGGGACGGTGATCGCAGTAACGCATGATCGTTACTTTTTGGATAATGTTGCCGGTTGGATTCTTGAGTTGGATAGAGGAGAAGGGATTCCCTGGAAAGGAAATTATTCTTCATGGTTGGATCAAAAATCTAAAAGACTTGCGCAAGAACAGAAGCAAGCCAGCAAAAGACAAAAGACATTAGAACGCGAGTTGGAGTGGGCACGTATGGCTCCTAAAGGACGTCAGGCTAAACAAAAAGCGCGTCTTAGTAATTACGATAAGCTATTGAGTCAGGATCAAAAGCAAGTTGACGAAAAATTAGAAATTTACATTCCAAATGGTCCAAGATTAGGAACTAATGTAATTGAAGCGAAAGGAGTAAGCAAAGCTTTTGGGGATAAATTACTTTACGAAGACCTTAATTTCAATCTTCCTCAAGCAGGAATAGTGGGTGTAATTGGTCCGAATGGTGCCGGTAAAACAACTATTTTTAAGATGATAATGGGTGAGGAACAACCTGATAAAGGGGAGTTCAATGTAGGAGAGACTGCAAAAATTGCGTATGTTGATCAAAGTCACTCTAATATCGATTCGGATAAAACCATTTGGCAAAACTTCAGCGATGAGCAAGAGTTGATCATGATGGGTGGTCGTCAGGTAAATTCCAGAGCGTATCTAAGTAGATTTAATTTTAGCGGAAGCGAACAAAATAAAAAAGTTTCAACCTTATCAGGTGGAGAGCGTAACCGTTTACATTTGGCGATGACACTTAAAGAAGAAGGAAACGTTTTACTATTGGATGAACCTACCAATGACTTGGATGTAAATACACTTCGAGCACTGGAAGAGGGCTTGGAGAATTTTGCAGGATGTGCTGTAGTAATTTCGCATGATAGATGGTTCCTGGATAGAATTTGCACCCATATTTTGGCATTTGAAGGTGATTCACAAGTATATTTCTTTGAAGGAAGCTTCTCTGACTATGAGGAAAACAAGAAAAAACGTTTGGGTGGAGATTTAATGCCAAAACGAATCAAATACAAAAAATTGGTACGATAATATGCCTTTTAGAGAAATTAAAGTCATCGCATTTGATGCTGATGATACCTTATGGGTCAATGAGCCTTTATTTAGAAAAGCAGAAGATGAGTTTTGTGAACTTTTGCAAGCGTACTTACCAAAAGACGAAGCCAATAAGCTGCTGTTTGAAGTGGAAATGAAAAACCTACCACTTTATGGATATGGTATCAAACCTTTTACACTTTCTTTGATAGAGGCTGCTATTGAGATTTCTAATAACAATACGCCCATAGCGCTTATCCAAAAAATTATTGCTAAAGGGAAAGAAATGCTGGACGAGCCCGTAGAATTGATTGATGGGATTGAAGACACTCTAAAGCAATTAAACGGGGATTACAAGCTTGTAATGGCTACCAAAGGTGATTTACTTGATCAAGAGCGAAAACTCATTAAATCGGGATTAGAATCGTATTTCCATCATATCGAGATTGTCTCTGATAAGACAGAAAAACAGTATACTAAATTGGTAAAACATCTTGATGTAGCACCTAATGAGTTTTTAATGATTGGTAATTCTTTGAAATCAGATGTTTTGCCTGTGCTTAATATTGGAGCGCATGCGATTCATATACCATTTCACACCACCTGGATTCATGAAATGGTTGAAGAAGAGGTGAAGCATCCTAATTTTAGAAGTTTAAGCAAGGCAACCGAATTGTTTCAGTACTTATGAAGCGAACACGTTTACATATTGAACAATGGAATAGAAAAGAACATTATCAGTTCTTTTCTTCGTTTGATGAACCTTTTTTTGGTATTGTAACTGAAGTGGATTTTACTAAAGGGTATCATACGGCCAAAGAAATGAACACCTCTCATTTCCTTTATTATTTATATTGCTCCTTAAAGGCAGCTAATACCATAGACGAATTTAGATACCGCATAGAGGATGATGCTGTCTATGTATATGATCAGATTCATGCGTCTCCAACGATAGGAAGAGAAGATCATTCCTTTGGTTTTTCTTTTGTGCCATTCCATGACAATTTTGAAACTTTTGAAGCTGCAGCAAAAAAAGAAATAGCCTTGGTGCAGGGTAGTGAAGGGTTGAGATTTAATGAGGATGCTAAGCGATTAGATACAATTCACTATTCGTCGATACCATGGTATACATTTTCAGGATTGACTCATGCACGCAATTATTCACATACAGATAGTGTCCCTAAAATTTCATTTGGAAAATATAAAAAAGAGGGGGATCGCGTACTGTTACCGGTAGCAATTTATGTACATCATGGATTAATGGATGGATATCACATCGGACAGTATTTGGAGAAATTTCAATTGTTTTTAGATAACTATAAATATACTGGTTTATAGGTGTTTATGTAAATAATTTAAAGTAAAACTTTAAGTTTATACACAATAGTATATGGGTAGAAAAGCAGCTATTTAACTTATAATAGCTGCTTTTTTTTAGAAATTTCAGAAGTAACACCACAACTTTTTAATTATTCTTCTAACGTACTTCAAAGGAAGTTTTCTGTGTTCGCCGACACCCGTACGATTACGATCTGTAAAAAGTTTTGAAGTATTTTGATAGTTCTCTATGTATTCTGATCCTTTAGTTTTGATCCCTAAGAATCGAAAAAATGTATCAGTTTTTTGAATTCATCTTTATGCTTTTTCTTCTATTAAACCTGTAAATATGTTCAGGATGTTTGAAGCATAGAAAAGAATAGATTCTGTCATTTTATACTATTTTTTTACGGAGTTGTTATTAAAATTTCGAATGGATACAAAATGAAAGTAGACAACAGACGGTAGTTATTTTATATGAGATTTTCTTTACCTATTTTAAATATTGGTACAGCATAAAAACAAGTAACCGTAAAAAAAGACAGGGTTGTATCTAGTTATGCTTTGTTGCTTTTCTGTGTCCTTTTAAATTTGATATATACAAATAATTTACTTCCATTGTAACAGAAATATTAACTTTACAAAGGTTTGTAATAGTCAAAAAGTGCTATTTCAGTTAGTCATGTAGTTCTTCCTGTGTCTGTTCTTTTTCCTTAAGAATTTCGGTAAAAGCTTGTTTCAACTCCTCTTTGGTGGCGGGTGGTAATTTTTGTTCTTTTGCTATAGTCGGTTCGAAACTAATGGTAGTAAAAAAAGGATAATGATCAGAGCCTATATGATTTCCCATAGCAACTTTTTTAGCTCTAAAACCGGCATCGGTAAATACATGATCCAACGGCCATTTCATGATATAACTGTTAGCATTATAGGTGTTAAACAGTCCGCGTCCTTTTCTCATATCCAGTAATCCACTAACACGCTGAAATAATTTAGTGGTTTCTGACCATGCCACATCATTAAAATCACCCAATACAATGACAGGATATTTTGAGTTACGCGCAAATCGTGCTGTTTTCATCATTTCTGCATCGCGATCGACAGAGGATGGGTTATGCTGTGGTACCGGAGGTGCCGGATGTATTGCGTAAATTTGTATAGTATCTCTGGATGGTAAGACCATTTTGGTGTCAATGGAAGGTATGGTATCTTCAATTAAGTAATGCACTTGAGGTTCAACCAATTTAAATTTAGAATACAGAATCATTCCATAGGTGTTTTCCAACGGTACCTCTATTTTATAAGGATAATCAATATCCAGCTTTTTATTTAGTTGATTTTTCCAGAAAGTATTGGTTTCGGTAAGGACCACTAAGTCTGCATTAAACTGTTCTATATCCTGTACAACCTTGAATGTTTCTGTATTATCTTGAAGTACATTCGCAGCATAGATATTAATTAGGTTGCTATTATCTACCGTATCTAAAACTTCATACGCAGCAAATGTGGTATAGGGGTAAATTTTAACAGCCTGAAAAAAGAAGCAAGCAAAAAGAACACTTACAAAAACATAATCAACAATTTTCCTTATATCAAAAGCAAGAAAATAGGTGAGCGCTGCAATTAATGTGAGAAAAGTTAACTGTAAGTGAGGAAAATCAAAGGATCGAACCCACCAAACATCTACAGCTACAAAAGGAAATATGGTCAGAATAATAGCGATAATACCAAATCCTCTTAAAAAATGTTTTAATTTCATAAGGCGCAAACTGTGGTTGAATTAGTTAAGTTATTTCTGTTTAGCAAAAACATGTCCTGTATCTACTCTAGTCGCTTCAAAAGTTTTGAACAGAAAACCTTTGTAGGCACGAATATAACATATATTCATATCTTCCGGATATATCCATAGCTTAACAGCATAACTATGTCCGCTATCCGCGTTATAAATAGTTCCCCCGGATAGAACTCCTTCATCATATGTTAAGTTTTCCAGGATATCAATTCCAATTAATTGTCGGTCTCTTAAACCTATATCAGGGTTTTTGTTATCCAAACCGTTTAGGTTGGAAATTGGGTGTTCAGCTCTTTTAAGGATTTTTCCACTAAAAACATCTTCATTTCGATAGATATGAATAATCGATCCACCTTCTATTTGCCAGTTTCCTATGTAAGAATCACGACTTACTGATGAAGAAGAGTAGAATAGTAGAAAACAACTTAGAATAATTTTATAAATCATATATATCTTACCAATAAAGAAGGAAAGGTAGTTAAATTAATTTATATTATTTTTTGAGCTTAAATTTCTTTAAATGTTCTCTATAATGAGACTAGCATTTTCTATAATATATAAATGACAAAAGGACCCATATGGTCCTTTTTATTAGTTGTATGTGAAAATTTCTATTTTATCTTGCTGAATCATCTCTTTCAAGATTGTTTTTAGTCTCACCACCCTGACTATGTAGTTTGTTTTCCTCATCATTAAGACCCCGTGGCCCATTTCCTTTTTTAGCCTCTTTGCTACCTGGTACATCTAAATCTTTTCCGGAAAAATCTACGGCGTCTTTACGATGTAATAAATCCATATCATCACCACCATCTTTACGGATACCTGCATTCCGCTGCTCTAGAATATCCTTATCATGCTTCGTAATTTCTGGATTGTACGGCAAATCTTTGGTGTTTTCTTTCTCCTTTTTCATATCAATATCTTTTTTCTTAAAGATAAATGACTTAGCCGAATTACTAGTAGAGATTAACGTGAACTAAACAAAGATTAACTATAATTAAGAGAGTGCACTAATCAATAATGTCTCTAATGTCCACACCCATGTAGTCTGCAATTTTTTGGATTCTAGCAAAATCCTTGGCCAAATCCTTTTGTTTAACCACATAATCACCTGCTTGCGGACTCACCCCAAGAGTTTTAGAAATCCCATATACGGTTTTAGTGCCTTTACTTTTTTTTAAAAGCCGCTTTAACTTCTTATTAATCATATTACAAAGGTAAATAATAAAAAATACTATTCAAATAAATTTTTATTAAAAAAATACTTGATTAATCAAATAAAACTTGTATATTCGTTTTGAACAAATCATAAATCTTACAACCATGAAACTCTTACTAACTATTAGTATTTCAATTTTTTTAATCACAAGTAGTTTTGCGAATTCTTTTGAATCAACTTTCAATGAGAAAAAGAAAAAAACAGAAAAAAGCGAAGCAAAAGCGAGTAGTAAAGAATCCAATAATTTTCACACTGTTAAGCGATGGAAAATTACTATTACGTATACCAATGGTGATATTCTTGTAAAAAGTATTTCCGTTAAAGGCAATTCTAAAGTGAGTGCAATGGAAACAGCATTTTCAGAAGCTGAAAACTATCTGAAACGTCTTGATAATGTTGAAGGGTATAGTGTAGCACCCCTTGCAAACAATGAATTTTTCCTGTTAGCAGAGAAGTAGCATAACTACATATCGTATATGTTTAGCGGAGGTTATAACGACTTCCGCTTTTTTTATTTAAAATAATTCAATTACTTTAAAATTCTGCATTGCAATTTTTGTTGTGACTTGTTTCACATCTTTAACGAGCATTTTGGTGATTTGCTCATCATTTTTGTTGAGTAGAGTCATTTCCATCATATAACCGATTTTTTCATGAGTCAACCTATCGAATGTCACATTATTTTTAAGTAGTTTATTAAGTCCACTTAGGTAGTCATTGTAGTTAAATGTCACTTCTGGAGCAAACCAAGCTAACATTTTTGAGGCCTCAGCGTTGATAACATATTCAAAACATAAATAACCATTGATCTCTCTTTCTTTCCCAGTTTTAGTAATAGCGAATCTATCATCCTTGTTTTCTTGTTTTTTAGATTTTATCAGGACATTTTCCATCCAGGATAGCGATTGTATTTGTGCTGTATTTTGTTTTGTATCCAGAAGAATGAGTGCCTTATTATCAAAATCTGTTATCATAGCCGTATTACTTTCTTCGAAGTCGTTCAAAACTTCCATCTTCCCATAGTGTTGAGTGAATAGCATTGGTTTACTTTTCTTCTTTTTTAAATCTGTAATCTCAATGATGACTTTTGTCGTAAATAAATAGGTATTCTTGATGGTCGGTTTTTCTGCATTGATGATATTGTTTAATATGGTTTGTTGGCCGGATTTGCTGGTGTTCTCATTTATTGAGTCATCATTTCCTGGGGAAGATTTTTTGTTCTTCTTGTTTTCAAAATTATATAGACTATCAATGGCTTGGTTAATGCTATGTTCTGCCTTTTCTTCCGTCTTCTGCTCGAGAGTTCCTTTAACTTTTTTGACTAACCTTTTTAAAATCTGAGCTTCTCCGTTAGATGTTCCAATAATCAAAAAGAAGAAAACTGTAATAAATATGGACCTTTTCATTTTTCTAGTTTTATAATATACATTTCTAATGCTAATTAAAAACAATAAATGTCTCTGAACCAGGGGTGAAAAACTGTAAATCAACCGGAAAAAACTCCTTTAACACTATATGAATTTTCCTAATTTGTTTAGTTCTTCAATAAAAACACAAGTAATTTTAACGGACTCTTAGGATCTGTAATATCAAATTCTTCAAATTATATGACTAATTTGCATGCAACTAAATAGCTAATATCATGGATTATGTTCTTCTAGCACTGAAACTTATAGTATCATTGAGTATTTTAAATGTTTGGCTTATTCAGTATAATAAGCCAACGCGATGGAGAGGAGGAGATGCTAAAACGATTGTACAAGAATTTCATGTATATGGTCTACCTACGTGGTTCTGTTATCTGATAGGTATTTTAAAAGTAGGATTAGCAATTTTATTACTACTATCAATATGGTATATTCAACTTGCGCAACCTTCCGCTTTGGGGTTATCGGTTTTACTTATTGGGTCTATAATCATGCATTTAAAAATTAAAGATCCTTTATATAAATCATTACCGGCCTTTGTTTTTTTATGTTTAAGTTTAATAATCGCATTTTATCCTTTTTAAACATTCATCACTTCAGCCAACTCAAAATATTTATAACATAGATAAATATTTAAGATACAAAAGAATAAGGCTGGGGTAGATTGTGCAAACGTATCTTTTATTTTTAGTCTTACTCCGAAGCCAAGTAACATTAACAATGATAGACCTCCTGCAGCGATTGATGCTAACAAAGGAAAATTGTAATACCATGAAATCCCTAACACCAATCCTCCAAATATCTGAAGAATTCCTGTAACCACTCGGTAGGGGGCCAAACCGAATCTAATAAATTCCAACTTCATAGAAGCTGAGGCTATGCAAGTAATTCCGTAGAAAATAAAAGCTATTGAATTAAAAATTGTTAAGCTATTTAGGATTGTCATAATTGGCAGTCTGTAAGATAGTATTTCTTCACAACGAATATACCTTAAATCTTAGGTAAACTTAGTACGACTACTTAAATGATTCGTTTATTTAAGTTTTAAATTTTCTGAATAAAGGATTTTCCCTGTTTTTATCCCATAATTACCCCCTCAATAAATAGGTTTTTAAACATACCAATTACCGTTAATAAACTATTGATATTCAATTCGTTAATTTATAAGTTAGTTTTTTTGAAATGAGAAGTAACAAATAAGTTGAACAATTAAAATAGTTGATTATGAAAAGTAATGGAACTACTCATAGTGCAGTATACGATGAAGCTGTATATGAAGAATCCTATGATGGAGTAGAAAATTTTTCTGATGATGCGTATAGTGATATACAAACTGACGAAAACGAGGAAGCGAGTGCTACTGATTATCAAGAAGTAAGCAATGAATCAGATACCATACACACAGAAGATGTTGATAGTGAGGATTCCTTTGAAGGCGGTGATACCTCGGATAACGAAGAAGCTACGTTAGAAGCTACTCAAAGTAATGAGACTTTAGAGCAAATAAGTGGGTATGATTATTCTGTAACCGAATTAGAGCAGGAAAACGATCAAGCACTTCAGGAAACAAAACCTCTGGACGCATATTACGCGAGCTATGGTGATCCCGATATGGTAGCACTTATGCGAACAGAAAGCGGACAGAAAATGCTAGAGGAAGTCGTTATTGGGAAGGATGACCGTAAACGAATCACTCAAACTAAAAAGTATCCTTGGCGTACCATTTGTTCTTTACGAATTACAGCAAAAGACGGTACGAATTGGATAGGCACAGGATTTTTAATTGGTCCACGGACCGTAATAACTGCGGGCCATGTGGTGTATATGCATAATCATGGTGGTTGGGCTAAGAAAATAGAAGTCATTCCCGGTAGAAATGGATCCAGTAAGCCCTTTGGTTCCTGTTCATCCAGTCATCTGCATTCGGTAAAGGGTTGGACAAAGAGTAAAAAGAGAATTATGGATTACGGTGCCATAATACTGCCCAAAAACTGCAAGTATGGTAAGCAACTGGGCTATTTTGGATATGCAAATTATAGCTTTGCAAGTTTACTGGGTCTGAAGGTAAATCTATCGGGATATCCTGGAGACAAACCTAGTGGGACACAATGGTGGCACTGCAGAAAAATAAAATTTGTTACTCCGCGAACACTAGTCTATAATATTGATAGTGCAGGAGGACAAAGCGGCTCGCCTGTTTGGAAGTATAAAAATGGAAAGCGTTATGTGGTAGGTATTCACACAAATGGTTCTTCTTTAGGCAACTCTGCCACTCGGATCACATCTCCTGTTTTTAAAAATCTAAAAAACTGGAAGAATAAGTATAAATAATAAGGAAAGAAAGAGTTGCACTACGTAACTCTTTATTTATTAGTAGCATTTTTATTATGCAAATATTGCGAGGAACTATAATGGAACAAGGTTCTCATAAACCTGTATTCGAAGCTATCATACTATTGAATAAAGAAGATTCTTATTCCAAGGATATAGCACAGGTAAGTAATTCTAAAGGACATTTTAAATACCATAACCTATCAATAGGCCACTATACGTTAGGTATTGTTCATGACAAATATAAAAAGAAAAAAATCTCTTTTTTTTATAATGGTGGTACTAAAGAGATTCAGATAATTCTTGAAAAGAAGTGAATATAACCATGAATTAATTTTTTTTTGTAATTTTAGATATGTTAAATTCTTAAAACCAAATTATTATGAAAAATTCGCTAACAAGTATTAAAGGATTAAAAATTTTAGACAAAAAAACGCAATCCATACTAAAAGGTGGATTGCAACAAGCCAATCGTTGCCCAAGAGGTTGCTATGATTACTATTTTCTAGATGCTGATGGAAGTCGATGCGCCGTTCCAAATAATAATGGAGGTGTTTGTTACGGAACCGTGCAAAATGATCAGTGTTGTATTTAAACTTTAGTTTTAAGCTTTTTGAAATTTAAACTACGCATTTAAAATCATCTTTTGGCAATGTAGCATATCCTACTCGTCTAAAGATGATTTTTCATTTATACCTTCTAAGCAAATCATTTATGTCTTTAAAATCTTTTTGTTCTTGACTTAGGTTAGGAAGGGTGTTAAACTTACATTAAAGTAAGAATAATCCCTTGGTTCATCGAAGAATTCAGCTAATTTGAATCAAAAAATATTATGAGCACAATTAAAGCCTACGGGGCAGATACAAAGGACAGCGATCTTAAGTCAATGACTATAGAGCGTAGAGAAACTAAAAAAAATGATGTCAAAATAAAAATTACGTATTGTGGAGTATGCCACAGCGATATTCACACGGTTCAAAATGATTGGGGTAATTCTAAATACCCTGTAGTACCAGGGCACGAAATTATAGGTCGTGTTGAAGAAGTTGGCTCCGATGTGAAGAATTTTAAGGAAGGAGATCTTGTGGGTGTCGGTTGCATGGTAGACTCATGTCAGGATTGTAGTGCATGTAATGATGATCTTGAACAATTCTGCGAAGAAGGGATGGTTGGTACGTATAATGGAAAAGACAAACATTTGGGCGGTCATACCTATGGAGGCTATTCCGAAATGATAGTGGTCGATGAAAAATTCGTATTAAGTATTCCTGACAATTTAGATGAAAAAGCAGTCGCTCCCTTATTATGTGCAGGAATTACTACATATTCACCTTTAAATCACTGGAAAGTCAAAAAAGGTGACAAAGTAGGTGTAATTGGTCTTGGAGGCTTAGGACATATGGGAATCAAATTTGCACATGCGTTAGGAGCTAAGGTGGTAATGATTACCACATCTCCGGGTAAAGAAAAAGATGCCAAACGTTTAGGTGCAGACGAAGTGTTGATTTCTAAAAATGATGAGGACATGAAAAAACATGCCAATTCGTTTGATTTTCTATTAAATACAGTACCTGTCAAACATGATATCAACCCATATTTACAATTATTAAAGAGAGATTCAACTATGGTGATGGTAGGTGCTATAGAACCATTGGAACCTATGCACGGCGGTAGTTTAGTGATGGGAAGAAAACGTGTAGCAGGATCTCTAATTGGCGGAATTAAAGAAACTCAAGAAATGTTGGATTTCTGTGGCAAGCATAACATTACCAGTGATATCGAAGTAATTGACATAGATACTATCAATACTGCTTACGACAGAGTTAAAAACTCAGATGTGAAATATCGTTTTGTAATAGATATGGAATCACTTAAAAATTAAAATATATCAAAATATACTTAAAAACATTATTTGTTAATTAATGTATATTTTGTTATTCTGAAAAAGCACTCTTACGGAGTGCTTTTTTGATTTTTATGACTCATCAATTGTTCAATGATCAAAGAAGATTGCAATCAGTCGTAGCTTCAAAATTATTGCACTGAATGAACAATATATAACGTCTCGTTAAAGATAAGATAAGCTTTCTTAATTTCTATTTTAATGCCTTAGTATTTCTTATTTTAGAGTGCCTAAGTAGAAATCATCTATTTACTAATATTTTATACACATACTTACAAAACACACTATTAATATGATCCTTTTTTAAAGGATATAAACTAAAAAAAAAATACAATGGAAAGTGAAACAATGACTAAAGGGTTTGCAACAATTAACCCATCAACAGAACAAGAAATAGCAAATTATAATTACATGACAGATGAGGAGGTGGAGAATGCTATCCAAAATTGTCATGAAGCCTTCTTAGACTGGCGTCATGAATCCTTAGAAAAAAGAGGAGAAATTATAAAAAAAATTGGGGAAGGACTAAAGAAACACCGCTCAGAGTTTGCAGAACTCATGACTCAAGAAATGGGTAAGTTGATAAAACAAGGCGGACAAGAAATAGATTTGTGTGCGGCTATTTGTGATTATACTGCTGAGCAAGGTGCCAAAGAGCTTAAGGATGATATGAGAGAATTGCCGGATGGTGGTAAAGGTATTGTGTCGTATGCTCCAATTGGAGTTATTTACGGAATTCAACCGTGGAATTTCCCGGCCTATCAAGCAGTTCGTTATACTATAGCTAATCTAATGGCAGGTAATGGTGTACTACTGAAACATGCCGCTAATGTGACAGGATCAGGCTTATTGCTTCAAAAAATTTATGAAGAAGCAGGGTTACCAAAAGATCTGTTCACCGTGTTGATAATTGATCATGATCAATCAGATAAAGTTATAGAAAATAAATTAGTACGCGGGGTGACATTGACCGGTAGTGATGGAGCAGGTAAAATTATTGGCGAAAAAGCAGGTAAAGCACTTAAAAAAACAGTTTTAGAATTAGGAAGTAATGATGCCTATATAGTTTTAGACGATGCTGATGTGGAGCTCGCTGCCAAAACGTGTGTAAATGGTAGAATATATAATAATGGTGAAACGTGTGTTGCTGCAAAACGATTTATTGTAGTTGATAAGGTTTATGAAGAATTCAAAAACGCATTTGTGGACAGAATGAAACAAGTGAAAGCTGGAGATCCTACCAGTGATACATCTGATCTTGGACCAATGGCACGCAAAGATTTATTAGAAAAATTACATGATCAGGTGCAAGAAAGTATTGAAAATGGGGCAGAAGTATTGACAGGAGGAAAGCCCCAGGATGGAAAAGGATATTATTATCCTGCAACCGTATTGGGTAATGTCAAACCGGGGCAACCGGCTTATGATGATGAATTGTTTGGACCTGTGGCATCCTTAATTCATGCAAAAGATAATGAAGATGCGATGCGAATTGCCAATGATAGCCGTTATGGACTTGGTGGCGGAATTTTCTCTAAGGATGAGGAAAAGGCAATTAATTTGGCCAAAAATCATTTTGATACTGGTATGGTCTTCATTAATTCGTTTGGTTTAGCACAGCCTAATATGCCTTTTGGTGGTGTAAAGGATTCAGGATATGGCCGTGAGCATGGTGGCTTTGGAATTAAAGAATTCACAAACGCAAAAGCTGTAATGGTATTAAATAAATAATACTACAAAATGGTAGACAAACTAAAATCCACATCATATTTTAATGGTGTGGATTTTAATTTAGATAACCTTTATTTTTTCCTGTTTCTCAAATATATCCAACTTATCGTAAATACAAAAAGCAATAGCAAATACCATGTATTAGCAATCAAATCTATGTAATCAATAGAACCTTTGGCAAAACTTAATATCATTAATACTTGAGCCCCATAAGGTAGTAATCCTTGCACAATACACGCAAAAATGTCCAGAATTGATGCGGTTTGTTTGTTATCCAGACAATACTCATCATTAATTTTTTTTGCTATTGGTCCAGTGATAATAATAGATACTGTGTTA
The DNA here is from genome assembly GCF_045505135.1 of Aquimarina sp. 2-A2. NCBI lineage: Bacteria > Pseudomonadati > Bacteroidota > Flavobacteriia > Flavobacteriales > Flavobacteriaceae > Aquimarina > Aquimarina sp. 2-A2. The sequence goes on from NZ_JBJKFI010000002.1 coordinate 85,045, forward strand.
TTCGCAATTGCAGAATTAACCGTACCGACTAATGTTGCAATTCCGAACTGAGCAGTTCTTTTATTTTTAATAAAACTATCTACTTTCTCTAAAATATAAGTTATGCCTCCGTTGAGTGTCACCAAGGCTGCTAGTCCTCCTGTAAGCATAGATAATAAGAAAATTTCTGTCATACTGGTAAAGCCTTGATAACTAATTTTGGTAAACTCAAGAATGGTAAAATCTTGATATACAAGTCCTATAAGACCAGTGATAACTATACCTAATAAGAGAACAACAAACACATTAATTCCAATAACGGATAGCAGGATTACTACCAGATAAGGTATGATTTTTATGAAAGAATATGATTCTCCTGTAATCACAGACGTTGTGTTAACAGATAACCCTTTAAAAAATAAAATCGTAATAGTAATAATAGCTGCAGGTAATGCTATCTTAATATTTTCTTTGAACTTATCACTCATTTTACAGCCCAAGGACTGCGTTGCTGCAATCGTTGTATCGGATATAACGGATAAATTATCTCCAAACATCGAACCCCCAAGCAAGGATCCACATAGTATCGGTAATGAAACCCCGCTTTTGTCAGCGATCCCAACAACAATTGGAGCGAGTGCCACAATAGCTCCTACAGATGTCCCGGTAGAAATAGAAAGAAAGGAGGCTATGATAAAAACACCTAAATAGATGTATTCGATTGCAATATAATTGAGTCCCATATTCACTATATCATCCACACTTCCTGTAGCTTTTGTTACTGTAGCAAAGGCACCTGCAAGCAAATAAATAATACACATAGTCATTATTTTAGAATCCCCACATCCTTTTAAGAAGGCCGCTACTTTAGTATCTATACTTTGTTTAAAGAGGAAAAACGCTACAATTATTCCCAAACAAACTGCAATGGGGGAGGGTAATGCATAAAAATCATTTTGATAAATACCTACTCCGAGAAAAGTGAAAACAAAAACGAATAATGGAAGTAACGCTTTAAAGTTACCAGACTGGCTAACAGATTGTGTCATTAAATTAGTTTTAAAGAAAACAAAAGGAGATAAGACACAGAGAGAGAAGATGCAGTTAACATTTTTTCCAATCAAATTGGCTTATCGATAGTAGCACCTTGCTCGTTATTGCAGGTTGCTATCTCTTTTGAGATTCTTGATAATTAAGCCGCGAAAATATGAAATTATTTGCTAGTACATAGCAGAAAGTAAGAAATATATAGTGATAAAAGCAGTACGTGTTTGTATCTGTTTGACATAAAGAGTTTTGTGATAATAACGATATCATGTCTATGTTTTTGATGAATTCAAATGAATAGGGTGCTAGCAAATTTTTGCAAATTTTTACTTTTATTCACCATTCATTGCTAAAAACAAGCAGCTTACCATAAAAAAAGTGTAGTTTCGCGCCTGCAATAAAAATGCCTGGTTATGAAGCGAATAAAAGAATACAAAAAGTTGTTTACTGTTGAAAAGGAAATTAATTTAAAAGATCTTAAAAAAACCTATAGAAATCTAGTAAAAGAGTGGCATCCTGACAAATTTCAAGAAGGAGATCCTCAAAAGGAGATGGCAGAATTAAAAAGCCGTCAAATCATTGATGGATATCACTTTTTAGTAAGCATTGCTCCAGAAACGATAGCTGCTAACCTGGACGCCTATAAAGTTACAACTACTGCTTCCGGTATTGCTGATTACCAGCATAAAGGTATGGTGTTAGAAATTACATTTTTGGACGGAACAACTTACGAGTATTTTGGCGTAACCAAATCGATATACATCAAAATGATAAACTCTGATAAGCTTTACCGTTTTGCTAAACGAAATATTTTCAATTCCTATCTCTATAGAAAATCAAAAAAAACGCTTCAGGAAGCTTAATATAATCGTTTCTTACTTATATAATTAAGACTTTTTATCAAAGCTTATTTATTTTTCATACATTCAATTCATGTCAACACAATTTTCAGCCTTAGGTATAGCTTCGTCACTTCAAAAAAGTTTAACGGAGCAAAATATTACCATTCCGACAGATATTCAAAAACAAACCATCCCTATTCTTCTTAATCAAACAGAAGACTTTGTTGGATTGGCAAAAACCGGAACAGGTAAAACAGCAGCCTTTGGTTTACCTTTATTACAGCTAATTGATAAAGAAAATACTTCGATTCAAGCGGTCATAATTGCTCCGACACGTGAATTAGGACAGCAAATACATGCGAACCTTGAAGTTTTTGCCAAGTATTTGCCAGAAGTGTCTGTAATTTCAATTTGCGGAGGTACCCCCATCAAACCTCAAATCGAACGTCTAAAGCAGCCAACACATATTGTCGTAGCTACACCCGGTCGTTTGATTGATTTGATAAAAAGAAAAGCCATTTCCATCAGCAATGCCAATTATTTGGTTTTGGATGAAGCCGACGAAATGGTAACATCCTTAAAAGATGGACTGGATGAAATTGTAAAAGCGCTTCCAAATAAAAGAAGAACACTCCTTTTTACGGCAACGATGCCGGGAACGATCAAGCAGTTAATCCAAAATTACATGTCTAAACATGTTGTGCAAGTGGAATCTGATATGGAGACCACAGGTCATCAAGGGATTGATCATCAATATGTAGTTGTAGAACCCATTGAGAAGTTAGATGTTTTAATGCATTTTCTGACAATTCAGGGAGGGAAACGCGGAATCATTTTCTGTAAGACAAAGGCTGCGGTCAATAAACTAGCTAAAAACCTTGCAATAAACAAGTTTTCATCCGGTGCCTTGCACGGGAGTTTATCACAGCCGATTCGTGATCGCATTATGGATCAGTTTAGAGAAGGACATATTCAAATTTTGGTGGCAACAGATTTGGCTGCAAGAGGAATTGATGTAAAAGAAATCGAATATGTTGTAAACTATCATTTACCCGATGTATATGAAGTTTATGTACACCGTAGCGGTAGAACAGCAAGAGCAGGAGCCAAGGGATTTTCTCTAACAGTGATTCAGAAGGAAGAGGAACATGAAATTCAGGATTTTGAGGATGAGCTGGGTATTTCTTTTGTAAAATACAGTAAAGCAAAACCTGAGGATCTGGCAGAGAACAATGCACTGTTGTGGGCTAGGAAGGTGTTTAAAACAAAACCAAATAGAGAAATTTCCACTTCTTTGAAAGATGGAATCCACACTATTTTTCACCATTTAACCAAGGAAGAGTTAGTTGATAAAGTTTTAGCTAATTATTTAGAACAAAATGCTACCGTTTTACCTAATTTAGAGAAACAAAAGAGTAAAAAGAAGTCCAGACACTAGTCATCAAAATATAGTTATGTCCAATAGCAAAAGATCTCAAACCGATATTCTTCAAAAATTAAACATTCAGCAGTTAAACCCTATGCAAGAGGAGGCTACTGCTGTCATTAAAAAAACTGATAACGTAGTTTTATTGTCGCCTACGGGAACGGGTAAGACCTTGGCTTTTTTATTACCTACAATAGCTCTTTTAGACGAGGATTGTGAAGATGTTCAGGTCTTGATATTGGTTCCTTCCCGAGAACTTGCCATACAAATAGAACAAGTTGTTAGAGATATGGGATCCGGATATAAAGTAAATGCGGTGTATGGTGGACGATCCAGCTCCAAAGATAAAATTGAATTAAAACATGCTCCGGCGATTTTGATCGGTACGCCAGGTAGGGTAGCGGATCATTTAAGACAGGAACGTTTTTCTACTAAGCGTATAAAAACATTAATTTTAGACGAATTTGATAAATCTCTGGAGGTTGGCTTTGAAACCGAAATGAAACAGATTATCAAGGAATTACCTCATGTTTCTAAACGCATCTTGACCTCTGCAACACAGGGAGTGAGTATCCCCAATTTTGTCAAATTAGATAGTCCTAAGACTATCAATTATTTGGATGGATCAGTTTCCAAACTGACATTTAAAACTGTCATTTCTCCAACCAAAGATAAATTAGACAGTCTGTTGGCTATTTTAAACCATACAGGAAGTCAGCCGGGGATTATTTTTTGTAATTTTAAAGATAGTATTCAAGAGGTAAGTGCATTTTTAAAACGTAAAAATATCAATCATGGGACCTTTCATGGAGATATGGAACAAAAGGATAGAGAGCGATCCTTGATAAAATTTAGAAATGGAACGCATCAAATTCTTCTAGCTACGGATTTGGCAGCCCGAGGTATTGATATTCCAGAGCTCAAATACATCATTCACTATCAACTCCCATACTCGGCAGAAGAGTTTACACACCGTAATGGCCGCACTGCACGTGTCAATGCAAAAGGAACCGCTTTTATTTTGAAATGGGAAGAAGAAACATTGCGTGACTTTATTCCGGAAACGGAAATAGCGGATATTTCAAATCAAGCAGCTCGTAAACCACAGCATTGGCAGACCTTATTTATCTCGGGAGGAAGAAAGGATAAGATATCCAAAGGAGATATTGCCGGATTATTTTTTAAACAAGGTAATTTGACCAAAGATCAGTTGGGCGTTATTGAGCTCAAACAAGATTGTACCTTTGTTGCTGTACCTGTATCTATTGCAGACCGTGTGGTAACTGAATTAAATAATAGCAGACTTAAAAAAAAGAAAGTCAGAATTACTAAGATATAACTGTTTTCAAGTTAAAATTAGCTACATTTTTAAGAGAATTTGTTTTATTGAGATAATTGCGTTATTATGCGATGTATCTAATAGACGCTAAGCCTACTATAAAAGAGCGATCTTTTTAAAAGGTTTAGATTCTATATTAGAATTTACATCAAAGCAGGAAGTTTTATGAATTTTCATGCTAAATACCCTAAATCTATTAAAACGAACACTATCTCAAAAGAATGAAAGTATTTACAATTGAAGAAATCAACGCAATCGTTGGAGGAAAACTTATTGGCGCTACCAATCAACAAATTACAGGTCTTGAACAATTAAAAAACGCGAATAAAGATCAGATTACGTTTATAGGATCTCATAAATTTGCCAAATTATGGCCAGATTCCAAAGCATCTGCTGCTATCGTTAACGAATCCCTTACGGTTGAGGCAGATCCTAATCGTGCTCTGATACAAGTTAAAAATGCAGATTTGGCGATGGCTAAATTGTTAGAAGAATTCAAACCGAAAGCTCCCATATTTGAAGCCGATATTCACCCAGTAGCTACAGTGCATGAATCTGTTGTTTTAGGTAAAGGGTGTAAAATTGGAGCCGGATGCTACGTAGGCAAGGATGTTGTCTTGGGAGATGGCGTGATCTTATACCCAAATGTTTCCGTATTTGACGACTCTAAAATTGGTGATCATACGGTAGTTTGGTCCGGAACCGTGATACGTGAACGTTCCATCATCGGAAGTTACTGTATCTTTCATAATAACGTAAGCATTGGTGCCGATGGATTTGGATACCGACCTTGTGAAGATGGACGTGGTTTGGTAAAAATAGAACATATTGGAAATGTAGTGATAGGCAATGGTGTAGAAATCGGAGCTAATTCTTGTGTAGACAGAGCAAAATTCAGTTCTACAATAATAGGAGATGGCTGTAAAATTGATAACCTGGTGCAGATTGCTCATAACTGTATTTTAGGTCGTAGTTGCATCATGGCCGGACATAGTGGATTGGCAGGTTCTGTAACCCTGGGAGATGGTGTGGTTATTGGCGGAAGTGCTTCGATAAAAGATCACACAACCATTCACTCTGGTGCTACTGTAGGAGCAGGTTCCGGTGTGATGGGTGACGTTGCAGCCGGTGCTACAGTTCTTGGATATCCGGCTACAGAAGGTAGGAATATGCTAAAACAATGGGCAGCGTTGCGTAAATTGGTTAAATCCTAATACGATTAATATTTTATCTAAATAATACACAGTGCTATTTGAGTTTACTACTTTGATAGCACTGTTTGTTGTAAAAATAATTGCAATTTTACTTCAACATCTTACTCTTCGCAGTCAGCGTTCTAAAATCTAAGCACATAGCGATACTTTCTGAGGATTCCACATGTTGCCAATTGATTTTAAAAATTTACTTTCTATATTTACTAAGTAATTTGTGATATGGATTTAGAACAACAAGCCTTATTTATTTTTAGTGCCTTAGGTGCCATCAATGGTTTTTTATTAAGTATTTATTTTGCTTTTTTATCTAAAGATAAGCAACGCGCAAATTATTTTCTTTCAGCATTACTCTTTGTTCTGAGTGTACGAATTATCAAATCTGTTTTCTTTTATTTTAATCCGGGATTGGCGGAACTTTTTATACAAATCGGTCTTTCTGCCTGTGTATTAATCGGTCCTTTTTTATACCTCTATTGTACTACTGTCTTAGAGAATAAAAAAGGAACTCAATGGATAATTCACACCGTACCGGCAATTTTGATCATTTCCATTTTAGGTATGTTGTATCCTTATTGGGATCATAAAGCGATGTGGTCCAAGGGGATTGTTAAATTAATTTACATACAGTGGTTTATATACATCATCTTGACCACGTATAAGGTTAAAACGCTTTTAAAGAACCTATTCTTATCCAGATCGTCGTTAAGAGATATTGAAATTTGGGTACTGAGTATTTATTTGGGTACTACACTTATTTGGTTGGGTTATACGGTTGGGTCGTATACATCCTATATCGTTGGAGCTATATCTTTTTCGGTCGTATTTTATTTAGGCATTTTATTCTGGATCCTAAAACGTCCTAAAAAGAAGATGTTTTATCAGGACTCAATTAAATATGAGAATAAAAAAATAAATCCTGCGGAGGCTGCTAATTTTCAAGCTAAGTTAGATCAAATTGTTCAAGATGCAGAACTTTATAAAAATCCAAATTTGAAGCTCAAGGATGTGGCAACCTTATTGCAAGTTTTGCCTCACTACTTATCGCAATTTCTCAATGATAATCTAAACAAAAGTTTTTCTCTTTTTATTAACGAATACCGTATTAAAGAAGCCAAAACCTGTTTGAGGACTAAAAGTAATTTGACTATTGAAGCTATTGCCTATGAATGTGGCTTCAATTCAAAATCAACCTTTTTTACAGCTTTTAAGAAAATAACCGGTTCAACTCCATCTACTTACAGAAGTGTAAACACCTAATAATCTGTTTTAATTAGTCTTATATTATAAATCCGTACTTCTAATTTATAATATGCGTATCAATTTTTGATTGAATTTTTCATCTTGCTGGAAAATTAGTATTTCATGAAACGATACCACATACTACTTCTAACGCTTCTATCAGTCGCCGCGTGTAAAGAACCGGTAATCCGCGGACAAGCATCGCCCTCGTCAAGAGTTCTGTTTGTTACCTCCAATCAGCATACATATGGAAATACGAAGCAAAATACCGCGAATCATTTTGGTGAGATTGTAATCGCTTACGATGTTCTTAGGAAAGCAGGGTATGATATCGATTTTGTAAGTCCGGAGGGTGGTGCCATTCCCGTCGGCTATCTCAAAACATCAGATAGTATTCAAAAAAAATACCTTTACGATACTAATTTTATGAGCTTACTTAAGCATACATTAAAACCTGAGGATATAACCGCATCAGAGTATAAGGCGATATATTATAGTGGAGGAGGAGCGGCTATGTTTGGGGTGCCAGAAAACAAACTGCTACAAGATATAGCTGCTCAAATTTATGAAAATAACGGTGTTGTCTCTGCCATATGTCATGGCACTGCGGGAATTGTACATATAAAAGATAAGAAAGGTCAGTACATTTATTATGGAAAGCATGTAAACGGTTTCCCAGATAAGTTCGAAAACCCAAAAGCACCGTATTATCAAGAGTTTCCCTTCTCTATAGAAAATAAAATTCGTGAAAATGGAGGGGTATATACCTCTTCAGAAAAAGGCTGGGATAATTTCTTTGTCGTTGATGGCCGTTTAATAACAGGTCAAGATCCTTCGGCAACGGCATCAGTGGCCAATGAAATTATAAAAAAAATTGAGAACAAACATCATTAATAACGTAAACTACACTTATGAAAACAACAAAGTTAGCACTAATTTTATGCATGCTGGTATCAAGCTATGCAGTTGCTCAGAATGTGGAACATGCCTTGGTTGAACAAACAATTTCCTATTATTTGGATGGCGGAACTAACAATGATTTTGAGCTTTTAAAAAAAGCTTTTCATGAAACTGCCACCATGAAGTTTGTGCGTAAGGGAGAATATAAAGAAGTCAATGCATTAGAGTTTTTTGAGAAAGCGATTACACCAGGTCCTAAACAAAATCGAACAGCTAAAATTATTACCATCGATATCAGCGGAAATGCTGCGCAAGCGAAATTAACAATTGAGTATCCTACGTTTTATTTTATGGATTATATGAACCTCCTTAAGATTGATGGGGAGTGGAAGGTTGTAAGCAAAATTTTCAATAGACAAAATAAAAATTAATTAAATGATGAATTTAACTTTCTACCTACTCACATTATTAATAGTTACCAGTTGTAATACCCTGTCAAAAGAATCAAAATCTATAGATAAAAAGATAGAAGAGGTAGTAGCTGACAATAATATTCCCAGTCTATCCATCGGCGTTATAAAAAATGGAAAAATAGCTTTAATTAAAGGTTATGGCCACTTATCAAGGGAAGAAAGCATAAAGGTTGATGAAAATTCAATTTTTCAGATAGCCTCACAATCAAAAATGTTTACAGGTATTATTGTTAACAATTTAATTCTAGAAGGAACGCTAAACATCGATAAACCTATCACAGCATATCTTCCAAATGAAATTATTGAAGATTCTAAAAAAACCTTATCGAAAATTACTTTAAAAAACATATTAAATCATTCCGCAGGAATACCAAGTGATGCTTGCTCAATCTATAGCAAACGTATTGAGGGAGAAGCTTGGTTGAAAGGATATTCTAAAGATGATTTAATAGCAGATTTGAAAAAACTAAGCTTAGAATTTGAACCAAACTCAAAATTTCAATATTCAAATTCAGGCTATGTCATTGTTGGTTTCATTTGCGAGAATGTTAGCGGTCTTTCATATAAAGAACTCTTGAGGAAATATGTGGCCGACACATATGATTTAAAAAATACAGCGGTAAGTCTCAGCAGCGAACAAAAATCAATTTTAGTAACACCATACAAAAAGGATAATAGAGAGATTGCTACTAAAGCTTCTAATATGGGTATGGCAACACCTGCAAGTGCCATCTACTCAAATGCGATTGACTTGACCAAAATACTTTTAGAACAGATAAACGCTTATCGGAAAGAAGAAACGCAAAATCCACTTATACTAACCCATCAGACATCAGAAATGGGTCAAGGTTTACACTATGGTTTTGGACTAATCAAGGAAACGAAAGGAAACGATATCAAGTATGGACACGGAGGAGATGCAGACGGCTTTGCTTGTGAATACTTCCTAAATCCAAAAAAGAATACTGGTGTAGTAATACTGACTTCAAGTGGAGGAAGTTGGGTAGGACAATTAGCCAATAACATTCTTGAAAATTTATAATAATCTAGTAGAATGAAGACAAAAATAATTCAATTCTATATACTGATCGCAGTTTGTTTTTTTTCTAGTTGTAAAAACTACGAAACGGTAGCGGCTTATATAGATGAGATACATAAAAAAGGCGAACTCAATGGCAATGTCTTAGTCGTAAAGGGTGATACAGTTATCTATGAAAAATCCTTCGGTATTGCCCATCCTAAAACCAAAACACCCTTGACAGCCGCACATCGTTTTAACGTTGGTTCCATCTATAAGGAATTCCCCGGAGTGGCTGTTATGCAGCTGTACGAAAAAGGAAGGCTAAAACTTGATGATAATGTCGGTGATTACTTAGATGATTTACCCGCTTGGGCATCATCAGTAAACATACAACAACTATTTAAATACATCAGTGGTTTACCAAAAGTGCCATGGGAAAACTATATAGAAAACAATAACCCGGTTACAGCAGAATCACTGTTGAGCGATTTAAAAAAAGAAGAACTTTCTTTTGAACCGGGATCGGACTATCTGTACTCAAACTATAACCCGTTGTTGCTAATGCTTATCGTTGAAAAGGTTAGCAAACAGTCCTTCGAAGATTATGTTTATAAACATATCTTCAAACCTGCAAAGATGACTGATAGCTATTTTGCCAAGCAAACACCTTACAAAGATGAAAAACTACCCGCCATTGCATTTGATGAAGACTATAACCCTTATCCCTTTGTTATCCAAGAACCAAAGTTTTTAATGAGTTTTACGGCAAACGACCTATACCAATGGCTCTATCATTTACATAGTTATCAATTGCTGTCGAAAGCTTCAATAAAACTCCTCTCAGAAAGAGAAGGTTCGCAATCACCTTTAGGAGTTTTAGAATGGGAAGATGACGTATTAGAAGTTCATCATCATCACGGCGAAAGCGGAAATTATGAAGCTGTTGTTAGATATTATCCTAAAAATGAACTGTACATTGTAATTTTAAAGAATCGAAAGCTTGAAAATGTTATACATATGGCTGATGAGATATATGATATAGTAACTAACCTTTAACAGTAGAAAAACTGTAACAATCTCAAAGTTTTCTGATCCTTTAATTATAAATCAATCAAAAAAATATGAAAAAATATAGAATTCTGATCCTTTTTTTATCCTTTTTAGGATTTATTAACGCACAAAATCAAGAAACTCAACCCTTTTCAAAATTCTATGAACCTATTGATTCTCTTATGCAGATTAGTTATGAAAGAGGCATTTATAATGGCAATGTATTAATTACCAGAAATGATTCTCTTGTATATCAGAAATCATTCGGATACACAGATGGTTCCGGACAAACTGAGCTGACAAAAAATTCGATTTTCAGTCCGGGCTCCATTGGAAAAGAATTTGTTGCCGTATCTATAATGATGTTAATTGAGAAAGGTGATTTACATTTAGATGATAAACTCTCTCAATTTGGTTTAGGTTTGCCTGCTTGGTCTGAAAAAATTACCGTAAAACATCTTTTAAACTATGTTAGCGGAATTCCTCAGATTGATTATGGAAACGTAAAAAATGACAAAGATATTTTAGAAGATCTACAACGTCTACCAGGTTTACTATTTGATCCTGGGACAGAATTTAATTATAATAACAATAGTATTTTTCTTCAAAAAAGAATCATCGAAAGTGTTACAAACAAAACCTTTCAAGAGTTTGTGACGGAAAATATTATTACGCCTTTAAAAATGTCCAATGTAGGCTTCGACCTTGATTATTCTTATCCAAATAGAGCTAGAAGCTTTGACGTACACAAGCAAAATGCTGATGAATCTTCTTCAAGTAAAGGCTGGTTATGGGTATCAATCGATGATTTAAACACGTGGATTACTGCATTGCATAACGAGAAATTAATTTCTAAAGAATCATTAAAAACGCTTCTCAAAAATCAATATTTTAAAAACCAAAAGTCTGTGATGGGCTCAACTGATGAATTATTCACTATGCACTTACATGGAGGTCAATTCAATCAATTTGAAGCAGCTTTTATAAGTGAATTCAAGAATGACCTCAATATTCTTTTAATGTCTAACAATAAAAGTAAGTCTTTTGAAATAATTGAATCTGTACATAATATCATGAAAGGGAAATCTTTTAGTTTGCCAAAAAGGTCTATTTACAGACAAATCCGAAGTAAATGTCATGAAAATATTGATTTGGGAGTTCAGTATTACCATGACTTAAAAAGAGATAATTTTGATATTTACGATTTTGAAAATCCAGAGGAACTAAACAGCCTTGGTTATGACTTATTAACATCTAAAATGATAAATCAAAGTATAGAAATATTCAAATTAGCTGTTTCAGAATTTCCTGATAATGCAAATGTATACGATAGTTTGGGAGAGGGGTACTTTAAAAATAAGCAATACGATTTGGCTTTGGTGAATTATAAGAAGTCAGTTACATTAAACCCAAAAAATACTAATGCGAAAGAAATGATTGTCAAAATAAAAAATATAAAACAATGAAAATAATACTTATACTACTCACTTTTTTTATGGGTCTTACCAATGTACAGGCACAAATCTTAAATGGAAACAAAGAAGACATTCAAACCATACTGAAGAATACAAAGGACTTTTCAAAATACGTTATGTCTTCGAACTACGAGCTCATAGCTGCGTCTTATACCAAAGACGCTAAAATATTTCCAAATGGTACACAGATTTTAGAGGGTGAAGACATTATTGAGTATTGGACATTACCTGAGGGCATGAGTACCACATTCCACAACATAACCCAAACAGAAATAAGCATTGCAAGTGATACAGCTTATGACTACGGTTATTATGAAGGCAAAACAAAGCACAAAGACGGACGTATATCTTCATGGAAAGGTAAATATGTCATTGTATGGAAAAAAATTAATGGCGACTGGAAGATGTATTTGGATATTTGGAATGGCGTGAAATAATGTATGGTTTAAAATCTTAAAAGTTAGTTAGTATTAACTTTCTTAAGACTAGACTTTTTCCGCCCACTTAATTTACTTGTCTTGTAAGTACAGAACAGATACGTTCGGTAGGGTTGTTTTATGTCATCCCGAGCGGAGTAGAAGGGAGGGGCGATGCAAAAAAGAAAAGATTTATATTGAATACTGAAGTTAATTTGTTGAATTTTAAATGCCAAATGTAAAAGTATTAGTCACGGCTTAAATTATGTATGAGTGAAAAACGTCCTATAAAAACTTTAGCGTAAAAAATGTAGTGAAAGGAGTGGCTACAGGAAATTCCTTCAAAACGAGAAGTACATATCTCGCTTAGATTTTATTAGTATGAGCAAAGGTAGAACTAGTAAGCCTGATTTAATTTCATGTAACGGATTGATCGCTATTTTTAGTAAAAGTTTTTTAAGACTAGACTTTTTTGGTTCTTTTTTGGGCGATGCAAAAAAGAGCAAACACTAGTTGAATACTGAATATATAATGTCGAAGACTGAAGTTAATTTGCTGAATTTTAAATGCTAGATGCTAAATGTAAAAGTATTGGTAACGGATTGAAATCACTATTCGAGAAAAGTTCCTATAAAAACTTTAGGGTAAAAATGTATTGAAAGAAGTGGCCACTAATGTGGAAAATCAAATACAAAAGTGATAATTACAAATATACCCAAGTCACGTCCTGTTTCCCGTTTCTATAACTCCGGAATCCTGATTCTTGGTTCTGATAACTTTAAATCCAACTACCTCTCTTAACTTTTACCTAATGGCTAACAACAACCCGTGCTTATAAAAAATTCTGCTATGTAAAATAAAATCTGTAGTTTAGACATCTTTATAACCAAATCATAACCCACTAAGTAACCATAACTTTTTTACATTATCTTTCAGTATTGAGATAAGAGAAATATAGTTACTAATGGTAACTATATAACATTGTTCTATGCAATTTGAATGAATCAACTAAACGACATAATTGAAGAAGTATTATCGAAAGAGAAACGAAATAAATTCACTTTCCTAACTGGAGCTGGAATTTCTGCTGACAGTGGAATTCCAACATACCGTGGATCAGACGGAATCTGGGTTAAAGGAACTACGTATCATAAACCCGAAGAGTTTGGGACATATAAATACTTTAAAGAAAATCAAGAAGAAGTTTGGCAATACACTTTGTTTAGAAAAAAAATGATTGAAAATGCTAAACCGAATGAAAGTCACAAAATACTTGCTAACCTTGAAAAAATATTAGGCGATAGATTCCATTTGATAACGCAAAATATTGACAATCTTCATAGAAGAGCTGGAAACGAAAACATTTATGAAGTTCACGGAAATTATAGAGAGGTAAAATGCTCAACAGATTGCAAAGAAATCTTACCTATTCCAAACAATCTAACTGGAAAAGATATTAAAGAAGATCTTAGAAAAAATGAAATTGATTCTCTAAAATGTCCTGAATGTGGGAATTGGTTAAGATTAAATATTTTGTGGTTTGACGAATATTATGATGAAAAAACTAATAAGAAATTTAGCTCTTTGAAAGTAGCTAAAAATAGCGGAGTACTATTTATAGTTGGTACATCGGGAGCAACAAATTTACCTGTAGAAATTGCTCGTACAACTTTAAAATATGGTGGATATGTGGTTGATATGAATATTGAGGACAATCATTTTACCGAACTACTAAAAGATAAGAAAAGAGCCATAATAGTAAGAGAAAGAAGTAGTGATATACTTCCGATAATAAAAGAACAAATAGAAAAAAACATAGAACAAGGTGTATAGTTCATAGCTACCCTGCGGGATAGCTACGACACCATACACGAAACGTTGGCGGTAACCTAAAAAAAATCCGAACTACAAATCAAAATATGGCAGAAGAAATCACATCATTGCGAATTAAGGCAGAAAAACTCGGAACTGTTGCCGAAGTTACAACATTGCTATACGACCTTGAAAACGCATACAACAACATTTATGCTTTTAACTTTATTGTCGATACTTTAAGATACGATAGAAAACGTCGATTTAAACAAACTGATGAGAACTTCAACCGATTAAGAAGATACTGGAAGGATTTTAATTATCGAAAGGACTATCCTTTTGACCCATTTATGTATGAAATGTTTTTTGAGGAGTTTGCTTTTAAAAGAACAAAAGACAGTTTACCGAACTTACTCGAACTTCAACAAAATATCCACATCAACAAAATTGTTTTGCCGTCGGAAAGGTTGATAATCTCAAAGGTCAACATTCAATCGCCAGGATTTTGGGAAGTTCTTGGAACTTTTAATCCTCTTCAACAGATTAGAGAATACATAAAGGACAGACACGAAAGAAAAAAAGACAATCAATATCGCAGCAGACAGGAAGAAGAAATTGGAGAACTTGAAATAGCGGAACGGAAAAATCGAATATTAAATCAAAGAATCGAAACTTTAAAATCACTTGGATATAGTGAAACCCAAATAAGACAATTCGTTGTTGCGATGGTAATCGAACCTTTAAATAGACTCGGAAAACATCAAGATAACGGACAAATTGAAGGAACAGACGAACAATAAAAGGCAGCCGCTAACACCGTACATAAGCTATGGCTCGGTCAGTCCTCATTTTGAAAATCCTGCGGATTTTCCAAAGCCAGTTTTTATCTGGAGAGGTTCGTGCCGAGTCACGCCACAGCTCATAAGCAAAAACGTTAGGCACAAGCAAACAAAACCGGACTGATAAAAATGAATAAGACATTATTTAACGATAAAGAGAGCTTGTTAAAATTATTGGAAGAAACCAAAAATCTTTCGAATAGATATTTAGTAGGGTTGAATGATAGACCTGCAAACATACAACCAGCTACAAATAAAAATTACCGAGAGCTTCCGTTTGATGGCAAAGGAACATTAAATGTTTTGAAAGATTTTGAAAAAAACTATTACCAAGAACTTACTGCAAGTAGTGGACCAAGGTCGTTTGGTTATGTAGTTGGAGGTGCAACACCTGCTTCTATTGTTGGAGACTGGCTAACCAGTGTTTTTGACCAAGATAATGGAGAGGGGATTACAGTTCAATTAGAAGATGAAACCATAGCTATGGCAAGAGAGCTTTTTGGTTTGTCACAAGATTTTTTTGGTTCCTTTGTCTCTGGAGCAACAATGTCAAACTTTGTTGGGCTTGCGAGTGCAAGACAATGGGTAGCCCAAAACGAGAATATAGATATTGCAGAGACTGGATTATATAAACTAAATAAAATTAAAGTCTTTTCTGCTTCACCTCATTCTTCAATTTATAAGTCTCTTTCGATGTTAGGAATGGGAAGAAACAGTCTTATAAAAGTAAATTCTGAAGAAAATTCTGAAGCGATTGACATAAAAGATCTTGAAAGAAAATTAGCTAAAAACACTTCTTTATCAAACATCGTAGTTGCCAATGCAGGAACTGTTAACTCGACTTCTTTCGATGATTTTAAGAAAATAGTAGAATTGAAATCAAAATACAACTTTTGGTTACATATTGACGGTGCGTTTGGGCTTTTTGCAAACTGTTCAACCAAGTTTTCCCATTTACTTGATGGAGTAAATAACGCCGATTCTATTGTTGTTGATGCACATAAGTGGCTAAACGTCCCTTACGATTCTGCAATCCATTTTACCAAGCATCCACAACTACAACGGAATGTTTTTCAAAATAGCAATGCAACTTATTTAAGTGATTTTGTAGGAATGACCGATTATATGAATAGAACACCAGAAACCTCAAGAAGACTTCGCGCATTGCCAGTTTGGTTTACGTTGTTGGCTTATGGGAAAAGCGGATATCAAGAAATCGTGGAAAGAAATTGTGAAATGGCATCTTATTTAGGTAAAAAAGTAAAAGAATCTGACAATTTCTCGTTGTTATCGCCAGTAAATTTCAATGTTGTCTGCTTTACTATAAATGGATTTGAAAAATCAAAAGAAAAAATAGATTCATTTTTAAGTAAATTGACTGAAAATGGAGAGGTTTTTATGACATCAACTCAATATCAAAACAAAAATGGAATAAGAGCTGCATTGTGTAATTGGCGAACAGAAAAAAAGGATATGGAAATTGTTTGGAATGTATTAAAAAAGACTATAGATAAACTGCCAGTGCCTAACAACTAAGCATTCATGTGGTCGGTACGACCGAGCATGAAGGCCGTGTTGACTAAACCGGGTCGATATTAGTTTGTATAGAGATTGCTAAGTGATTCTATAGATCTAGATGACGTTGAAGATTTCCAACATACCTTGTTCCTGCGAGTTTATAAACGTCTCTTTCTACTCGTTATAGAGGTTATGATGATTTTATAACGTATTTGTATCCTCTTTTTGATATTTCTTTTGTTATGGTAATAAGTTTTCCATCACCTAAACAGCACATTTATTTTTATCAACCCAAAACCCAACGTACAAATAAATAAAAGAGCTATTTTCAAACAATGCTTGAGAAAAACTTTGCACATTAATATATTAATCGTAATATTGCAATGAATAAATAAAGAGCAAAAATGGGACTAGCAAAAACCGAAATGTTTACAGACCAGCAAAATGAAATTTCACTTTTTGCTAAAGTATTCGGACATCCTGCAAGAGTTGCAATTTTACAACATTTGTTTAAAATTAACTCGTGCGCGTGCGGAGATTTAGTAAACGAAATCGGATTAGCGCAACCTACAATCTCACAACATTTAAAAGAACTGAAATATTTAGGCTTGATTAAAGGAAATGTAGAGGGAACAAGTGTTTGTTACTGCATTCATAAAGAAAATTGGATAGCAATGAAAACTGTTATGACCGAATTTCTTAATCAAGACGTAAGCGAAAATCCAGATTGCTGTTAAAAAATTTTACTTAATTAATCGCAAAATCGCAATAAACAAATATAGCTATGAAATTATCACAAGCAAAATCAGTTTTAAAAGAATTGGAAACTATAGGTTTTCAATTACCAAACGGAGAATTAGTACCAAATCACTTTCATGTCACCGAAGTTGGTAAAATCACAAAACATTTTATTGATTGTGGCGGAACTGAAAGAAAAGAAGATGTGGTGAACTTCCAACTTTGGAATGCAAACGACTACGATCACAGATTGCATCCCGAAAAGCTATTAAATATTATCGAACTATCTGAAAAAGTTTTAAAAATAGCTGATTTGGAAATCGAAGTAGAATATCAAGCGGATACCATTGGGAAATTCGGACTTGATTTTGACGGACAACATTTCTTGCTTACTAATAAACAAACTGACTGTTTGGCAAAAGACAAATGCGGAATTCCGGTAGAAAAACCTAAAGTAAACTTATCAAACTTTACTAATGAACCTTGTTGTTCACCAGATGGAAACTGTTGCTAAAACCAATTTAATTTTAAAAAAAATGACAACAACAAAGCCAACGCTATTTTCAGAAATAGAAAATTCAATCAAAGAATTAGATCCTCAAACAATTTCAAATGAGCGAAAAGAAGTTTTACAACCGTTAACTGATTTTATTCAGTCAAAGGTTTCCGAAAACCAAGTAATCCGTCTTAATTTCATTTGTACGCACAATTCAAGAAGAAGTCATTTATCACAAGTTTGGGCACAAACCATGGCAAACTACTTCAATATTAAAAATGTGTTTTGTTATTCCGGAGGAACAGAGGCCACTGCGCTTTTTCCAATGGTAGCAGAAACTTTGCAAGACTCAGGGTTTCAGATAAAAACCATTTCAAACAATGATAACCCTGTGTACAGCATTAAATACGCGGATAATGAGCATCCAATTATTGGGTTTTCAAAAAAATTAGATGATGATTTTAATCCAAAATCTGAATTCGCAGCAATTATGACGTGCTCACAAGCGGATGGTGGTTGTCCTTTTATTGCCGGTGCAGAAAAACGTATTCCGATAACTTTTGAAGACCCAAAAGTGTTTGACAATACCTCACAACAGGCAGAAAAATACAAGGAAAGAAGTCTGCAAATAGCAACTGAAATGTTTTACGTTTTCTCTCAAATAAATTTATAAAAAATGGCTTCAAAAAAATTAAGTTTTCTTGACAGATATCTAACACTTTGGATATTTGTTGCAATGGCTTTTGGTGTTGCACTTGGCTATTTTATTCCAACCTTTCCAAATATTATAAACTCATTTAGTAGCGGAACTACAAATATTCCGATTGCAATCGGTTTAATTTTAATGATGTACCCACCTTTGGCAAAAGTTAACTACTCGTTACTGCCAAAAGTTTTTAGAAATACAAAAATACTTTCTATTTCGCTTATTCTCAATTGGATAATTGGTCCTGTCCTAATGTTTATTTTGGCAATTACCTTTTTACGAGAGTATCCGGAATATATGGTCGGACTTATTCTGATTGGTTTGGCTCGTTGTATAGCAATGGTTTTGGTTTGGAACGACCTTGCAGATGGAAGTAGCGAATATGGAGCAGGTTTGGTAGCCTTAAATAGTATTTTTCAAGTGTTTGCATACAGTTTTTATGCCTGGATTTTTATAACCGTTCTTCCGCCGTATTTTGGATTCGAAGGGGCAATTGTAGATATTTCAATCGGCACAATTGCAGAAAGCGTAGCAATTTATTTAGGTATTCCGTTTGTAATGGGAATTTTGAGCAGGCTGATTTTAGTAAAACT
This sequence comes from Aquimarina sp. 2-A2, assembly GCF_045505135.1. Lineage (NCBI taxonomy): Bacteria > Pseudomonadati > Bacteroidota > Flavobacteriia > Flavobacteriales > Flavobacteriaceae > Aquimarina > Aquimarina sp. 2-A2. The sequence continues at coordinate 104,168 of NZ_JBJKFI010000002.1, forward strand.
AAAAGGGGAGGATTGGTACACAAATAAATTTATTCCGGCAATTTCGCCAATAACTTTGATAGCACTTTTATTTACAATTGTTGTTATGTTCTCTCTTAAAGGAGAACTGATTGTAGAAATTCCGATGGACGTTCTGATTATTGCAGTTCCTTTGCTTATCTATTTTACATTAATGTTTATCATTGGTTTTTTCTTTACCAAAGCATCAGGAGCGGAATATGACAAAACAGCTTCCGTAGCATTTACAGCCGCAGGAAATAATTTTGAGTTAGCGATTGCAGTTGCAATTGCAGTATTCGGATTGAATTCGGGTCAAGCATTTGCAGGAGTAATTGGTCCTTTAGTTGAAGTACCCGCTTTAATTTTATTAGTGCGCGTTTCCTTCTGGTTACGGAAAAAGTATTATTTAAAAGAAGCCAACGCTTAATGCCGAACTGAAAGGAGAAAGCCGGTGGGCCATAACTTAGCATTGAATACTGAGTATATAATATCAAATACTGAAGTTAGCGTGAGGAATTTCAAATGTAAAATGCTAAATGTAACAGTAGTTGTCTCGGATTAATTTTCATTTCAGTTAAAAACGTCCTATAAAAACTTTAGCGTAAAAAATGAAGTGAAAGCAGTGGCTACAGGAAATTCGTTTAAAACGAGAAGTACATATTTTGCGTAGAGTTTATGAGTATGAGCAAAGCCAAAACTAGTTAGCCTGATTTAATTTCATGTAACGGATTGAACGTTATTTTTAGCAAAAGTTTTTTCAGACTAGACTTTTTTGTTTCTTTTTTGGGCGATGCAAAAAAGAAAAGACACTAGTTGAGTACTGAATATCGAATATATAATGGCGAATACTGAAGTTAGCGTGTTGAATTTCAAATGTAAATTGCTAAATGTAAAATGCTAAATGTAACAGTAGTTGCCGCGGATTAAATTTCATTTGCGTTAAAAACCGTCCCATAAAAATTTTAGTGTAAAAAATGAAGTGAAAGTAATTGAATACTGAATATCCAATATAAAATGTTCAATGGTAGGAGTTAGCTTCTTAAATTTCGAATGTAGAATAATAACCCCTAAATGTAAAAGTATTTGTTACGGTTTAAGTTTCATCTGAGTTAAACGCGTCCTATAAAAACTTTAGCATAAAAAATGAAGGGATAGCAGTGGCTACAGGAAATTCGTTTAAAACGAGAAGTACATATCTCGTGTAGATTTGATTGCTATGAGCAAAGCTAAAACTAGTTAGCCTGATTTAATTTCATGTAACGGATTGAACGTTATTTTTAGCAAAAGTTTTTTCAGACTAGACTTTTTTGTTTCTTTTTTGGGCGATGCAAAAAAGAAAAGACACTAGTTAAATGCTGAATATCGAATATATAATGGCGAATACTGAAGTTAGCGTGTTGAATTTCAAATATAAAATGCTAAATGTAAAAGTATTTATAGCGGATGAAATTTCATTTGCGTTAAAAACCGTCCCATAAATATTTTAGTGTAAAAAATGAGGTGAAAGTCATTGAATACTTAATCCCCAATACCAAATGCAGAATATTGAAATCAATTTATGTTAGGAGCAAAATTTATTTTTCAAACTGACATACTCTTGCGGAATTATATTCCTATTTTTAATTGGAATTTTAATTAACCAAACTATTAAATGGAAAACATAAACGAATTTTTATACGGAAAAGACTATTCGGAAAAAAATGACAAGTTCAATAAAGTGGTTGATAAAATTAACAAAGAATACAACGGAGAATTTGACATAACTGGTTTTTTCACAATATAACTGCATAATCAATGAGGACAAGTAAAATTGAACTTTGACCAAACCAAAGACATTCCAAGTGAGCTAAAAGAAAAAGTATTGAGCACTTTTAGTGAAATATGGAAATAGGTCAGCATATAACACCGTACATGTGATAATAGTAGTTTGGTGATGAATCGAATGGTTATGGCATTTTCGGTAAGGCACAATGCCTGCTAAAATTAAAAGTTAGCAACAAATGCGGAGAAAAATCGAAAAGCAAGGTAAGATTTTGCCCTGCTATTGCAAATATATTATCCGTCATGTGCTAGCTGAATAAAACAGCATTAATGAAAAAATACAAAACAAGAAAAATAAATTTTATAGAGCTAATTAACGTTAATGATTGGAAAATAAAAATTTATACAATTTCACAAAATGGAGATTTTAGACAAGATGCTTTCTACCAGAATGTTATAGAAAAACTCCCAAAATGGTTAGCTATTGATAACGGATTTGACTCTTCTAATGATAAAATAGGCTTTCTAATACTTCACAGAGGAAAAGAGGGAATATTTTCAGTAATTAATTGGTGGGTAGGAAAGAATATGTTAAATACTAACGTCTATCTAACTGAGTCAACAAAACCCGATAGATTTAAAAAGATTTCTGGGAATGGAATCGTAGCTTGTGTCTGGGAATTAGAGATTATAAACCACGAAAGAACTTCCTGGCTGAATAATATATTGAAAAAAGAGCCAATTCCAAGTTTTGAGATTTATTTGGAAGATGTAATTAATACCGAGATTTAATGAAAAAACCACAAATACGCTTTATAAAAAAAGTAGATTTAAAAAATCTGGTTGAATTATGTAAGCAACACGCGGATTTTGAAAAGACAGAATATAACTCAACAAACAAAGAAGAATTATTGAGTAAAAACCTATTTTCAGATGAACCAAGTCTATTCTGTTTAGTTGTCGAACACAAAGATGAGATTATCGGATATGCTACATATATGAAACAATTTTCAACTTGGGATTCTGAATTTTATATTTATATGGACTGTCTATTTTTGAATGAAAAATCTAGAGGTTTTGGACTTGGAGAGGATTTGATCGAACGAATTAAAATTGAAGGAAAAAAACTAAAATGTAATCATATCCAATGGCAAACACCTGACTTTAATAAGAGAGCGATAAAATTTTACAATAGAATAGGTGCATCATCAAAAACTAAAGCAAGATACTTTTTATGCATTTAAAAGTCTGCACATAACAAGGTATCCTATGTAAAGCCTTTTTCCAACTCATAGTCTACAAATTCGATATTAACTATTCTAATCAACCTATATTGATAATTTTAAGGAGTTAAATCATAGGCAACCCACTAAAACAGTGTAAGTACATCAACGATAGCTTCTTAGTAACTCCGCATCCCTTTCTAACCGGTAATACAACCCCAATTAACTCCATTTTTCAGTCAAACCCCTAAAACTTTTGAGGTGATTCCCTGATAGGTTAAATAGCTGTTTACCTATTTATACAGCGGTAATAACTCCAATTAAAATAGCTAACTATTTACATATCAGATTATTAATAGTAAGATTATTTTCTATAAGCGTCATGCCTATTTTTAATAGGTCCGTTATATAGTATATTTGAATCTATCACGCATCAGTCTTGCAAACCGCGGTGTATGTCTGATGAGTAGCATAAGTAAACAACCTGTAAAAAGGTATACTATCCCCAACGTCAATTATATCCTAAAGACCACCCATCATAACGGGTTAAGAATAGCAATACTTGCTGTTTTATGTATTTAGATGGATGTAATAAAACCATAGGGTAGTAGTAACAAAATGTTGTATTATTAAAACCACAAGCAAATGAAAAATCTAAAAACATTGGCGCTTTGCGCTTTTATCGCGGGATGCATCGTAGCCTGCCAAAAAGAAGACCTCTCTGATACTACGGTAGAACAGATCAACTTGGAGGAAACTCAAGAACCCACCAAAGAACAGCTGGATAAACTATTCAAAATGGGGGTCAATATAGAACAAGTCACTATACAAGATATTCCACTACCGGACGGATCAAAAGAGAAATACCTGGTGTCCGGAGATATCACGATTCCCGTGGATGATTTGGCGGAATATCCGGATTTAAAATCATCGGATGGAAAAAATAAACAATATCATTCTGATTTCATTGTTGCACCCCCTTATCGAAATATACGGGTGTTGGGTTGGACAGGTACAGGATCCAGTTTTGACTTGACTCCTAAGATGAGAACGGCATTATCCTGGGCAGTTGCCAATTATAATGCGTTGCCTAACACGCTTAATTTTACACTTTCTTATGGCAATAACCAATCACAAGCAGATATGGTGGTGTACAGAGTCATTGGAGGAGCAGGAGGATCGGCAGGTTTTCCTACTTCGGCAGGTAGACCTAATCGCTATGTTCGTATTAACTCGGGATTGGATAGTGGCACCTATAGTTTGAATGTAGTAGAGCATGTAATTGGTCATGAAATAGGTCATAGCGTTGGCTTTAGACATCAGGACTGGTACAATCGTTGGAGTTGTGGATATACGGGACCACTTCCTGCAGAACCCTCAGTAAGTCCGGCTGCTATCTGGATTCCCGGAACACCTTGGTCTCCATATGCTGACTCTATTATGCTAGGTTGCTTTGGTACCGTAGAAGATGGTGAATTTACTGCTTCAGACAGAGATGCCTTGAATATTTTGTATTAAGGATCCTATCAATATAGTATATAAAATAAAAAGGTAGCAAATCGAATTTGTTACCTTTTGCTTGTTATCATTCTTACCAACGCTTAAACCGGTATAATTTTACTTTGCAATAAAGTAAGAGTAGAGGACGCAGGTCACATCATCAAATATATTCTATACTTTTAAAAAATTTGTATTTGATTCGATTTTGGTGTACTATTACATCAAAAGCAATCATATGTCAAGACAAAGTATATCCTTTACGAAACCGAACGATGAATGGCTAAAAGCCCAAGTGGACACCAAAGAATATTCTAGTAAAAGTGAACTTATCAATGATTTGATACGTCAAGCTAGAAAGCAACAAGTACAAATTGACTGGATTCGTACTAAACTTGAGAAAGCTGAAGATAGCGGGTTCTCCAATGATAGCAAGGAACAAATCTTAGCAGAATCAAAGTCGTTGATGAATGGCTAATTACCGCTTAAGTAATGAAGCCAAGAATGACTTGATCAGGATCCATCATTACGGAGTGAAAAAATTTGGAATGATTCAAGCAGACATTTACTTTAATTCATTCTTTACGTATTTCGATAGTATAGCAGAACGACCCTTCTCATTTGAGTCGGTTGATTTTATAAAAAAAGGTTACAGACGATATGTGTGTGAGTCTGACAGTATTTATTTTAGGATGAAAGATAATACCGTAGAAATAATGTCTATAATCGGAAGACAAGATAGAGACGAAAAATTGTAATATAATCAAGGTCTCATTGGCGGCTATCTGGATTCCCGGAACCCCCTGGTCTGCATATGCAGACTCTATCATGCTAGGTTGTTTTGGTACCGGAGAAGATGGTGAATTTACTGCTTCAGACAGAGATGCCTTAAATATTTTGTATTAACGGTCCTATCGATATAGTATATAAAACAAAAAGGTAGCAAATCGAATTTGTTACCTTTTTTTGTACCCTCCCTTTCCTAATGAACTCAGTTTATAGCCGGTAAAGGTATTCTGTGTTTAAACTCCTTTGAATTTTATAGTTTCGTATACTTTTAAAAGGTATAACCATGTCCGGATATCTCCGGTTTTAACCTTAGTTCAAAGACTGTAGTTTTATTGAAAAACATAAAAGAATTCCTAAAAACAATTAGCTGCTCCCGGTTAATTTAATAGTATTCCTTAAAAAATAAGAATATAATAACATTTATGCCTGTTTTTTTATAAAAGCATTGGGAAATCCTGCATAGCTAAAATAGTACTTTAGAAGTTCTATTTATTTCCAAATAAATACCAAAACCACACCATAAAGTTTACTCTAAAATAACAAACCAAAATTTAAATTCACACATTTAAAATCATGGAAAAAGAAGAAAAAAACGCTAAAAAAGATTCTAAAAAAATTAAAGACTTATCAGCTGCTTACAAAGATGGAAGTAACAAGCCCTTAACTACTAATCAAGGTCTTAAAGTAAATGACACCAATAATTCTTTAAAATCGGGAGAACGGGGATCCACCTTACTAGAGGATTTTCTGCTTCGCGAAAAGATTAATAATTTTGATCATGAAAGGATTCCGGAGCGTATAGTTCATGCAAGGGGAAGTGCTGCACATGGTTATTTTGAGCTTTATGATAGCATTGAGGAATATACTAAAGCAGGAATTTTTACTGATACTAAGAGAAAGACCCCTGTATTTGTGCGCTTTTCGACAGTGGCCGGGTCAAAAGGATCTCCTGATTTAGCGCGTGATGTACGTGGATTTGCGGTTAAATTTTATACAGAAGAAGGTACCTGGGATCTGGTAGGTAACAATATGCCTATCTTTTTTATACAAGATGCTATGAAATTCCCGGATTTGATTCATTCGGTTAAGCCTGAACCTAATAAAGAAATACCACAGGCAGCCTCGGCGCATGATACTTTTTATGATTTCGTCTCACTGACTACCGAGACCTTGCATAACCATATCTGGGCAATGAGTGATCGTGCCATCCCGAGAAGTTACCGTATGATGGAAGGATTTGGTATTCATACCTTCAGACTTATCAATAAAGAAGGGAAGTCCCACTTTGTAAAATTTCATTGGAAACCTAAATTAGGCGTGCATTCGGTTACTTGGGATGAAGCTGTTAAGATTAACGGAGCGGACTCTGATTTTCATCGTAGAGATCTCTGGGATGCTATCGAAGCGGGGGAATATCCTGAATGGGAGTTAGGTTTACAAATTATACCTCAGGAGGATGAGCATAAATTTGATTTTGATCTATTGGATGCAACCAAACTCATTCCTGAAGAAATGGTACCGGTGAAGATTGTGGGTAAAATGACGTTAAATAAAAACCCGGAAAACTTCTTTGCAGAAACGGAGCAGGTAGCCTTCTTGCCCGGTCATATTGTTCCGGGAATTGATTTCTCAAATGATCCCTTATTACAAGGACGTTTGTTTTCATATCGTGATACGCAACTATCTCGACTTGGAAGTGTGAACTTTCATCAAATCCCAATTAATCGACCGGTGGTTAACACCCACAACAATCAAAGAGACGGTCATATGCAAATGGATATTCCGAAAGGACAAACAGCATATTTCCCTAATTCTCTTGGAGGAGGGTGTCCTTATTTGTCTAAAATAGCTGAAGGTGGATTTGATTCATATGAAGAACGTATTGATGCTAAAAAAATACGTACCCGGAGTGAAAGTTTTAGTGACCATTTTTCGCAACCTGCCTTGTTTTATAGAAGTTTAGCCTCTTGGGAAAAAGATCATGTTGCGAATGCCTACACCTTTGAATTAGGCAAATGTATGCATAAACATATCCAACAGAGAATGTTGTGGTTAATTCAGCAGATTGATGAAGATTTGGCTAAAAAGGTTTCAGATGGGTTGGGTATTGAAATTCCGGATGATATTGAACGTCCGATCAATCAAGCGATAGGTGCAGACGCAGATGTAGATAAACACCAACCCGGGCCTAAAAAGATATACTTGGACAGTTCGCCGGCTTTAAGTCAGGCAAACACCAAATTCGATAGTGTAGCTACCCGTCAAATTGCGGCTTTGGTAGCTGATGGTTTTAATATGGATGCATTTAAACCGGTGAAAGAAATGTTGGAAAAAGAAGGCGCTATGGTGAAATTGATTGCTCCAACAGGAGGTACTGTTTTATGTAATCATGATACAGAATACGAAGTAGATGCGTCGATTATGACAACCGAAAGTGTATTGTATGATGCGGTCTATGTAGCCGGAGGCGAAGAATCAGTCGAAAAACTTCTGAAAAATTCGAAATATATAAAATTCATTAATGAAGCTTTTAAGCACTGTAAAGCGATTGCAGCCGATAAGGAAGGAGAAAAGCTAATTGATAAGTCTTATGTGAAAGAATATAAGGATGACCAGGCTGTTTTCATTAATGAAAAGCCGAAGGCATTTAGAGATGCCATAGCAAAACACAGAAATTGGGATCGAATGGAAGTTACCGATTCCATTCCGGTATAATAACAGAATCCGGAGATGGCTCTTTTGAAGTTATCTCCGGATACTAACAAATAAGTAAGAGTCCTAGTTTAGGTGCTTTCGCTAATTGTATAACTTAATTTGAGCATTATGAGTAGAGCTTTTGTAAAAGAAGATGATCAGGAAGAAGTACCCATAATTCCGCCCAGAGCCCATTTACCCGAAGGTTTTGTGAATTACGTGACACCTGTAGGCATGGATTTATTGCTTGCAGAGAGAAAAACATTGTTGGCTAAGAGAGCTTCTTTACATATCGAAGACGAAAAAGACAGAAGATTTGCCATAGCGATGCTTGATGGTCAATCACAACTCCTCAATCACCGGATTGCGACAGCCAAAGTTGTACAACCGGCCACATATCGCACTGACGATACGGTGAGGTTTGGTGCTACCATAACCTTAAAAATTATGGAATCGGGAAAAAGCGAAGTTTTTCAAATTGTTGGGGTAGATGAAGCTAATATTGCTAAAAAGAAGATAGCCTATACCTCTCCAATGGCTAGAATACTGATTAATAAATCTGAAGGAGATACTGCCACCTTAATTCTTGAAAGAGGATGCAGAGTTTTTGAAATACAAAAAATTACGTATAAGTAGCGCTTTCGTAAAGAGTTATTAATTGATAATTTAGAGGATTTGAAGTCAATATTTTTTAAATAGCAGTCCATTTCTAAAAAATATGTTAAATTTACGGCTTTAAAAGCCCATTAACATGAACAAGATAGTATTATTAGTAGTAACATTGATTATGACTACCAGCTTTGCTGCCATAGGAAATAATCCAATTGAAGAAACGACAGTAACCTACAACGGACAATCGGATAAGGCGTATTACTTTACGAATAAAGAAACCGGGAAGGTAATGGAAATTACTTTTGTAAGTAAAAAAGCTATTTCTAAATTTGATTTAAGTGCTAAAGAAAACATAGGTAAAACTTTCTTAATCACTTATGAAAAAGATCAAATTGAGGTAAGTAATCCTAATAATCCATCGGATGCAGAGGTAAAACAATATAAGCACCGACTTATTCTGACGGATATTAAAGCTGTAGAATAACTAAGATATTAACTGAGATTTTAGCAAAAAACCTGATCAAACGATCAGGTTTTTTACTTATTATTAGACGGTAATCTGGTGTAATCTAGCCTATTTGCTTAGACCATTTGTGTAAATTAATAACTAATAATACATTTGTCACGGCCATGATAGCTAATATTAAAATCTCAGAAAAGTTGGAGCTTTCATATACTATAGCCGTAATGAAATGGTATATATTAAATACCCCTAATAAAATTGCCCAAACGAAAGAAGTTTGCTTGAACCAGTATTTGGATACTTCCAGAGTCAGCAAGCAAAACAGAAATGCCACGCCTTCAAATAAAACTCGATAGAGGTGATGCTCAACAGGAACATCTCCTGTAGCCCCTTCAATCATTAAACTCTCATTGTAATAGACGCCAAAAAGTCCGTAGATGTGATGCAATATAAAACCTACAGCAATTAGTAACCAGTAGATAGAAATTTTTGTTTTCATAAAATGTAAGGTGTTTGATTGTTCATTTATTGGTATGGTTGTATTTAATTCTCTTTGATTTTCATAATGTGCCTGTATTAGCGTATGATGTGCTATTTTAGGAACTGGCCGCTTTAATTTGTAAAAAATGAAGAATGCTAGTGTTGATAATCCTAGCCACAATAAATCAATGGTGAAGATGTCATAATTTTTATTTGATAACGTAATCCAAATCCAATTTTCGGACACCATACCGTTAACTAAAGGAATCATGCAGCCCAAAACAGCTCCGGAAAGTAAGGTGTATTTGTTAGTTACGTAGTTATCTCTTTTAAATCTGAAAAAGATGGTGAGGGCTAACCAGCCCAAAAAGAAAACACTGTATAAAATAGTCATTCTGGACGCATCCAAATCTCTGGGAATTAATTTGGAGACAATGAAAGACAAAGCAGTGATTGGGAATAAACTTAAACAAATCGCCATATAAATATGACCTACTTTTCTATTATATAATTTTTGTACTACGTCAAGTTTCTTTTTATTTCTCGCTTCAAGCCAAATTAGTACTCCGGTGATTATCACAAAACATGTACAAAGCGCTAATAAGAAGTAGAGTGTTTTGATCCACATCCCTCCATAATCGCCAAAATGTAACCGCTTGATAGCAATTTCCACAGCTTCGGTATAATTACGCTCATGTGGATCTTTTATGGATGCAATTGTATCGGTGGCCATATCATAAACGACACGACCATAGCCTACAAATTCTTCACTAACGTTTAAAAGACCATCCACTTGAAACTTCATATTAGCATCTCCATAATTGCGTATATAGACCTGATTAATTTCGAAATTTTCCCATTCTGAAGCAGCTCGTTTCATAAAACTATTAAGATCCAATGATGTATCCATATTTCCCTCGATTGGGTAGGTAGTACTCATCGGCCTGACGTCTTGCATCAATTGTTCCTGATCATAATCATAAATAAAGTTTGCCGGAACTAAAACCAAAGCAGACAAGCATAAAAAACAGCTAGTCACCGCAAAAACAAATTGAAAAGGTAGTCCGATAACGCCAAGAGCCGTATGCGCATCAGTCCAGACGGTTTTTAGTTTTGCTGTTGGTCTGAAAAGATTGAAGTTTGATATTATTTTTTTCCAATGGATAATCACTCCGGTGACGATAGCAAAAAGAAAAAATAATGCTACAAATCCTGCAATATAGATCCCGATGGAAGGTATTTGATGAAAAAAATGTAATCGATATAAAAGTTCGCCAAAACTATAAAATCCATAATAAGGCGATATGGTATAGGTATCCTGATTTACTAAGAAGTAGCGCGGTTTATCAGTGGGCGTAACTACGGTAGAATCTTGTGACGGACTTAAAATTACATAAATTTCCTTTTTGGCGTCCGGTGGTATGATACGAATATCTCGTCCGTAAAGTGCATAGCCATCCTCTTCTATGGTTTGTGCTAATTTTGTATAGTCAATTGCTTCAGCCGAAACTGTTGGGGCGGTATTACCCTTTTCCCAGGCAGTGATTTCGTCTTTGACTAAAGCAAAGGCTCCTGCAAAGAATATGATATATAACGCAACACTAATTACAATTCCGCTAACGGTATGGGTGTGAAAAAAAATATTATAAGATCGTTTACTCATTTTTACAGAAATTATATTTTTAACAGATAAACAAGTACACTGCACATTACAATTAATAACACATACCATAGCAGTGCTTTCCAACCGTTTTTGAATAAAAATGGGAGCAGTAGCAACACCATCCAAACTAAGAATATGCTATACATTGAAGTTGCAATAACGATTTTGGGCTCCGCTACTAATTGAGCAATGATAATATGTATTAAGGAAGCTAGTATATAGCCGCCTATAATTCCTGATGTCAATTTAGCAACACGCTGCCCGATCGAAGTGGTGAGATATTTTTGATTTGCAGGCATAAGCTAATAATAATAGTTGATTAGATATAATACCATTGCCAATGCTACGATGTGTTTATACCTGAAAATTCGTAAAGGAGATAGTATAATTAATAAACTCCATACACACATCATGCTCAGGATTACTGTAAAGATTCCAAATCCAACACCAATACTTGAAATAGCCGTTAATAAACTGATGACTAACAACAGGAAACCCGTGAGTTTAGTATATTTTGCATGAGACTGCAACCATACGCGTAGGCTATCAGAAGATTGAACTTCCAATCGTTTAGAACTTGCGTAGAGGAGGTAGCAACTTATCGCTACACTATAAATTAGGAGTATCATAGAATTCACATTTTTAAGAGGATAACACCCCAATCCAATTGCTTGAATTGAGATGTTGCTGATTCAAATAAAAACTAAAACTTATAGGTAAAATTGGCTAATAAAGCTCTGGGTTGCTGTGGTGTTATGGTTGTCCATCCTTTGTAATATGTTTCGTTAGCTATATTATTGAGCTTAAGACCGATGCGATAGTTTGCAGCTTCATAAAAAACCGAACTGTTTAAAATGGTATAACCGGGTAAAGTGAAGGTTCCGCCAGGACCATAGTCCATAATGGTATTTTCTCCGGCCCCATTAAGTCCGAAGCCTACACCGAACCCCTCTAGAATTCCGGTCTGGAATTCATAATTTGCCCAGAAGTTGTAAAGAATTTCTGCACCGGCTTCTACAGGTCGAGACCCTTGTAGGATAAGGTTATCTGTTTTTACAATTTCGGAATCGTTGTTACTAAATCCTGCTTTTAGATTTAGACCCTCTATCGGATTAGCGTTGATTTCAATTTCAAATCCTTTACTTTCAATCTCTCCATCTTGAATTTTGTTGAAAGGAGCAGTAGGATCAGTCATTACTTTATTATTAACTCTAATGTCATAATAACTTAAGGTGGCATTTAGACGATTGCTGAACAGATTGGTTTTAACACCAAATTCAATTTGATTGGCCTGTTCGGGATCAAAAGTTTTTAAGGTTTGCGGTCCGGCAGAAGGATCTCCAACCAAACTCGGAGCCACATTCGTAAAACCATTTTGATAGTTGGCAAAAACGGATACCATTTCCGCTATGGGTTGGTAGAGAATGCCAAACTTGGGAGAAATTGCCGTCTGATCAAAATCATCTTCGGCAGTTGAGATATCTCCCTCATTTTCAAAGTGATCAACGCGTACGCTGGTCATTACTGTAAGTGTTGGTAAAATATTCAACACATCGGATATATAGGCACTATAAGTGCTCGATTTGGTTTTTAGGTTATTTACAGGTTGCGCAGCTAATGCCGATAGTACTCCGGCTTCAGTTAGCGGAAACGGAGTCATTTCTTCATCAGGAGTAAAAGGGTTATCATTATTGATAGTCCCATTAGGTAGTACATTACCATAGAACGCAAAGCCTGTACTTTGATCCACAGCTGTGGTGTGAAAATAATCCAAGCCTGCTACAATACGGTTTCGTAATTGAAATAGTTTAAAATCTCCGATGAAATTTTGCTGAATGTCCGTTGTGTTTGTTTTTCCGTTTTCTTTATTAATAAATCTGGTGAAGGTGTTGGGAGCGAGAATTCCGTACTCATAGAGGTAGGAATAATACCCGGTAGAAGAAGTAGTACTTCTGGAAACAATAGTTTGGGATTTCCATGAATCACTAAGTTTATAATCCATCTCTACACGGTAATTAGCAGATGGGTTTTCAAGCGTCAAATCGTTAGAAGTAAAGGATAGTTTAGTATTGTAGCCCAATTCATCAATGTTTTTTGATGCCGCAGGAGCTGCTCTATTAAAAAATAAGGATACAGGATTCGTTTGTTCGGCCTGCGAAATTTCAGCATACAGCGAAAATGACAGTTTATTGTTTACGCGGTAGGATAGAGAAGGAGCGACAAAAAAAGAGTTCCTGAAACCTGCATCCTGAAAGCTATCTTCGGTATAGTACGCTGTATTCAGCCTGAAATAAATATTGTTATTCTTATCTAATGCCGTATTGATATCTCCGGATATCACTGTTAAGCCGTAGGACCCTGCGGTTAGTGATACTTCACCACCAAAACCTTTATATGGTTTTTTGGTCACGGTATTTATTAACCCTCCATACGAAGTAATTGAGCTACCAAACAAGGTTGCCGAAGGGCCTTTAATTACCTCAATACGTTCAATATTGGCAGCATTAATGGTTCCATTAGTTAATCCCGGCATACCATTTACAAGTTGTGGTTGTACATTAAATCCACGCACGGTATAATATCCGGATCCGTCTCCGCCACGACCTGTAGAACTCCATAACTTATCCACGCCGACGGCGTTTTTGAGCGCATCATCAAAGGTAGTCACAACCTGCGAAACTAATAGATCTGAAGTGATGGTATTATAAACCTGTGTGTTTTCAAGATCCTTTAACGGTAATTTTGCAACGTATGCAGTCTCCTTCCTGGAAAACTTATTACGTCTCGTTCCGTTAACTACAACTTCATCCAGAATTTCGTTTCCTTCATACAGCTGGATCGTTTGTAAGTGCACTGGTTGGGATTCGGTAATCGCTATAGTGAGTTCTTTTGTTTTAAAACCTACATAGGAGACTTGAACCGTATAGTTACCATAGGGAATGGAAAGAATACTAAAGTTTCCGTCGATATCTGTTTGCGTACCGATTGATGTGTTTTTCAAAAAAACATTAACTCCGATAAGTGGTTGATCGTTGCTATCGGTTATTTTTCCCGTTAGTTGATTAGTTTGAGCAATTCCCTTACTCAAGCTGAACAGTAAAACTAGAATGGTGGTTAGGTATTTCATTATTCTTATTTAGATTGATTTAAAATAGTTCTGTTTTCTGTCGCAAAAGTAGCGTAGAAGAACTAACAAAACAACTTTAATTAGACTAAATCTAAATAAGACATACCTAACATTTGATAATCAAATTATTAAATCGTCAGTTACTATTTAACAGGAGGGTTGTTGGAATTAATAAACAGAGAGAACTTAACTAATAATTTTACAAATGTGTGCTTTATCGTAGGATTGTAGGTGTAAAAACACAATAACCTGAAGAAAAACAAGTCAATTGTACCTCTTGAATTAGAAGGTTCTCTTTTGAAAAAACAAAAAATCTTCTAACGAAATGTCATTATGCTTCATGTAAAAATCCGTGACTAATTTTCGGTTTGCTAATGACATGAAAATCAATAGATAGCGTATTCCATTAGACAGGTAATATTTTGTGCCAAATTCATGTTGTCAAGTACACTTATTCTTTTTTAATTCGCAGCTTATCTATTATTTGGTGGAATCCCTTTTTATTAAATCCGTTTTTAACTCGATAGTTTTCGGAACAAATGACTTGTTCTTCTTACTAGCCTTAATTTCCTTGTATAAACATTTAAATGCGACTTTACCCATTTCAAATCCTGGCTGATCAACAGTTGTAAGCGAAGGTGTTATAGCAGAAGACATGAACCAATTACTAAAACCAACGATAGCTATTTGTTCAGGTATTTTAATTCCTAGCTTATTAAATTCTGAAATTGCACCTACGGCAACCAAATCTGTATTGATGAATATACCGTCAACGTCCTGATGATCTTTTAATAATTGTATGGCATTTTTTTTACCTTCTTCAAAACTCTCGTCACTACATTCGCAGATATAAACTAAGGAGGGATCATATTGCATATTATTATCTTGCAGAGCTTTCTTATAACCCAAAAATCTATCAATAGAATTTTGTGGCAATAGGGGACCTCTAAAATGCGCAATGCGTTTACAGCCTGTATCAATTAAATGTTGCGTTGCGGCATAGGCTGCTTGTATATCATTGATCACAACTTTAGAGCATCGAACCAATTTTGCGATTTTATCAAACATAACCAAGGGTTTTTCTTGATCAATGACATCTGTTAGATGAGAAAAATCTGCCGTGCCATTGGCTAAAGAAATTAAGATACCATCCACACGCTGACTCATCAAAAGGTCAACTTGTTTTTTTTCCAGTTCATAACTTTCATTGGATTGAAGAATAATTACCAAATAACCTTTTTTTTCTGCTTGTGAAATTATTCCTTTTATGACACTAGAGAAAAAATGATGAACAATCTCCGGAATAATTAAACCAATAGTTTTTGATTCTTTGGTTCTCAGGTTAACGGCAAAGGTATTTGGTCTATAGTTTAATATGCTCGCATACTCTTTAACCAAACTTTTAGTTTTTTTACTAACATCTGGGTAATCTTTCAGAGCTTTTGATACTGTTGTAACAGAAATATTTAAATGTTCTGCTATTTGCTTTAAAGTTACTGGTTTCATGGATTATAGGGAATTACCGCAATAAATGTAATAAGAAAAAACTAAATCGAAAACGTTTTCGGTGTATTCGAAAACGTTTTCGATAAAATATTCTCATTTTTTAACTATGAATAATTATAATTTGGATAATAATTCAATAGTTTTTTAATAATCAACACAATAATTGACAGATGAAACTAACAAAAGTAAAACTTGCGTTGTTATTACCGATTCTTTTTTTCGTATCGACTACGATCGCTCAAACAACAGTCTCTGGTAATATTAAGGATCAAAACGGTATGCCTTTGATAGGTGTAAATGTTTTTTTGGAGGGTACGACCAATGGATCAATGACGGATATGGACGGTAATTATACTATCACGAATGTGGCAGATGGGGAGTATATATTGAGCGCTACTTATTTAGGATATAAAAAATATGATTCCAAAGTAACTGTTCAAGGTTCACCGATTGTTTTAAATTTTCAGATGACAGAAGATTTAGAGTCTTTGGATGAAATTATTCTTACCGGAGTTGTAAACCCCAGATCCAAAATTGAATCCAGTATCTCTTTGACTAGTTTAAAAGCCAAAAACATTGCGCAAACAGTACCCAGATCTACTGCAGAAATCTTCAGAACAATACCCGGTATACGCTCTGAATCGTCCGGAGGAGAAGGAAATGCCAATATCGCTGTACGAGGAGTTCCAATTTCATCGGGAGGGTCTAAATATGTACAATTACAAGAGGATGGTTTACCAGTATTACTTTTTGGTGATATTTCTTTTGGGACAGCAGATATTTTTACAAGATTTGATTATAATATTTCAAGAATCGAAGCAATTCGAGGAGGCTCTGCATCCACATTGACTTCTAATGCTCCTGGTGGAATCTTGAATATTATTAGTAAAACAGGAAGAAATGAGGGAGGAGCTATAGGCACAACAGTCGGACTAGATTATGAAACCTTTAGAACTGATTTTGATTATGGTTCCAAAATAGGCAAAGATTTATATGTACACTTTGGTGGTTTTTATAGAGTAGGAGAAGGGATTAGAGAAACTGGTTTTACTGCAAATAATGGTGGACAGTTCAAAATAAGTTTATTAAAAGAATTTGAAAATGGCCACATACGAGTCTATTCTAAATATTTAAATGACAGAACTGCTGCATATTTACCCATGCCTTTAAAGGTCACGGGCTCTAATAGTGATCCTGAATGGGAAAATGCTCCTAATTTTGATGCCACTACCGGATCCATTCATAGTTCAAACTTAACACAAACCGTTGGTCTGGGTGCTGACGGCCAATTGAGAAGAGGTAATGTAACGGACGGTATGCACCCTATATCAACTTCGGTAGGGTTTGAAGCATCCTTCAATCTGGAGAATGACTGGAAAATAACTAATAATAGTCGTTTTTCTTTAAATAAAGGGACTTTTGTATCGCCTTTTCCAGCCGAAATTGCCACCGCTTCTAACATAGCAGAATCATTTGGTCCAGATACTTCATTAGCGTTTACAGACGGTTCTGCAGTCGATCCTACTAGTTTAGTTTCCAGAATACATATGTTTGATGTTGAGTTAAATAACTTCAATAATTTCATGAACGATTTTAAGTTATCTAAATCTTTTAATACTGTTGACATTACACTTGGTTACTTTAAGTCTATTCAAAACATTTCAATGTCCTGGTTATGGAATTCATATTTGCAGGAAGTAAATGATGATAATGCAAGGTTGATTAATGCCTTTGATGCTTTTAATAATCCTTTAAGTGAAAATGGATTGTATGCATATGGTACACCTTTCTGGGGAAATTGTTGTAACAGAAATTATGACACTCAATATAATGTTTCTGCTCCTTATGCAAATATTACTATCGAATTGGCTGATGCTTTTACCATAGATGCCAGTGCACGATATGATATAGGCAGGGTAGATGGATCTTTTGCGGGAACTGTACAGACACAATTTGATATCAATAATGATGGAATTATTTCTCAGCCTGAGCAGAGTGTTTCTGCTATTGATAACGCAAATCCAACCGCTGTAGACTATGAATATGATTATTTCTCCTATTCAGTCGGCTTGAATTACAAGTTAAATAAAAAACAGTCACTATTTGCACGAATAAGTAGAGGGGCTTCAGCAAAAGCTGATCGTATACTGTTTGCGGATTTAAATTATCAGGATGGAGATGCTATTAACTCTTTAGATTTCATTAATCAGCTAGAAGCGGGATATAAAAGAGGCTTTGAAAATGGTGCGCTTTATGCAACAGTATTTCATGCCAAGACTTCAGAAGAAGGTGGTTTTGAAGCGACTTCAAACAGTATTATTGAAAATGACTATAAGTCTTATGGAATAGAAGTAGAAGGGTTTTATACTATTTCTGATTTTAATTTAAGAGGTGCAATAACTTACACTAAAGCCGAAATAGATTCTGGAGATAATGAAGGAAATATACCTAGAAGACAACCGGATCTTATCTATAATTTCATACCCTCGTATAATTTTGGTAAAGAGAAACAAAATTCTATCGGTGTAAATTTTATAGGACAAACAAAAGCTTACGCACAAGATTCGAATGAATTGATTATGCCCGGGTTCATTGTGGTAAATGGGTTTGTTAACGTAGGAATTACAAAATCATTGAATGCCAATATATCTGCCAATAATATTTTTGATTCTATTGGTATTACAGAAGTTGAAGAAGGAAGCATTACAGAAGGTCAAGATAATTACTTAAGAGCACGACCTTTGCCAGGAAGATCTGTCACACTTGGGTTACAATACAAATTTTAATTCGTTCCTTCGATTGTCCTTCATAGAGCAACTGTTTACTAAGGATAATTATCACAAGCAAAGCAGGTAATTGAGGTTGATGGTCATACAAAAGTTAAAAGCAATCAATGAATAAAAAAATAAAATTAAGTTTCTGGAATATATGGAATATGAATATCGGTTTTTTTGGTATTCAATATAGTTTTGGATTACAACAAAGTGCCGTAAACCCAATCTATGATTTCTTGGGAGCAGCGCCAGATGAGATACCCATACTCAATCTTGCTGGTCCCGTAACAGGATTGCTTGTACAGCCAATAGTAGGGGCTTTGAGTGATAAAACGTGGCATCCTAAATTCGGGCGACGTAAACCTTATTTTTTTATTGGAGCTTTATTATGTAGTTTAAGCCTTCTTGCTTTTCCATTTAGTAGTTCCTTATGGATGGCTGCGGGACTACTATGGATTCTTGATGCAGGAAATAATACGGCGATGGAACCGTATAGAGCATTTGTAGTAGATAAGCTGGATGAAGAACAACAACCTCTTGGATTTCAAATGCAAAGCTTTTTTACGGGTTTAGGCCAAACATTAGCTAATTTATCCCTATTCATTTTTCCTATGATTTTCATAGGAAAAACAGGTTCCTTACCGACATGGGTGTACGCCTCATTTTTTTTAGGAGCAATTTGTTCCATTGGTTCTATTTTATGGAGTATAAAAACGACTTCAGAAATTCCTCCTACTGATAAAGAGTTGGCAGTAATGAAAAGTAAGAAAGAAGGGTTTTTTGATCCCATTCTAGAAATATTTTCTGCCATTGCAGAAATGCCAAAGGTGATGTGGCAATTAGCGTTAGTGTATCTTTTTCAATGGTATGCCTTATTTTGTTATTGGCAAAACTCTTCCAAAAGCATTGCACTCTCTATTTGGGATGCGACACCTAAGAATAATCCTGAAGCTTATGAGATGGCCGTGAGTTGGACTGGTCTGGTGAATGGCTGGTACAATATTGTTACTTTTCTTACCGCTTTTGCTCTGGCTGGATTAGCTAAAATTTACAGTGCAAAAAATGTACATATGGTCTGTCTACTACTTGCTGCAATAGGTTTTATCGCGTTTCCATTAATCCAGAACAAATACATATTGTTTTTGGCTATAACCGGATTTGGTATTGGTTGGGCAAGTATGATGGGAATCCCATACTTAATGGTGGTTGCAGATATACCAAAACAGCGGTATGGTGTCTACATGGGTATAATCAATATGATGATCGTTATACCTATGATTCTACAAAATGTATCTTTTGGGTATATTTTGAAGAATTTTTTGAACAATGATCCACGTAACGCTATAACTTTTGCAGGCGTACTTTTATTACTTAGTGCTGTTTGCACTCTTTTTGTTAAACAAAGAAAATATAAAGCATAGGATATAAGTATTATGAAAGACATCGCTTATAATAAAGCAGTTGATTTACTGCACAAGGTTTCAACTCCCAAAGGATTTTTGGCGAGTTCAGAGAATACGGCAAATTATCAAAGAATTTGGGCGCGCGATGGTGTCATTTGCGGACTTGCAGCATTGTTAGATGGGAATGAGGAATTAATAAACACGTTTAAAAATACTTTAATAACTCTGGCAGATAACCAACATGCATTAGGACATATTCCTTCTAACGTTTTCTTTGACGAAAAGCAGAAAACAGAAGTTAGCTATGGAGGTCTCGCAGGTCGTGTTGACACTATCTCCTGGTTTATAATTGGAGTCTGCAATTATAGCTCAAGTCAAAGGGATTCTTCCTTTCTGGATAGAATGTACCCACATATTAAAAAGGGGCTGAAGTTGCTTGAAGCATGGGAATTCAATAATAATCATCTAATCTATGTTCCAAGATCTGGAAATTGGGCGGATGAATATATCACTGAAGGGCATATTTTTTATGATCAAGTTTTGCGTTTATGGGCTTTAAGATGCATTCAAGCATTAAAACCTTTGAATGAGATAAGTCAAAAAATAGACACCGTTACCGAAATAATTAGCGGTAACTATACCGTCGGAACATATGATTCTCCTTATCATCCTAAGGCTTATAGTCTTTTAGATGAATCAAGACATTGGGTCGCAGCTGTCAGTCCGTCCGGGTACCAAACAATGTATGACGCTTTCGGAAATTCTCTTGCTTTAATGTTAGAATTAGGAGATGATCAGTTTCAGAATAAAGTAATAGACTATTCAGAAAAACTAAGAAAAAGTTTATCCCTGAAATTACTCCCGGCATTTTGGGAACCTATAACGGAGAAAGGTGATGATTGGAAATTACTGGTTAACAATTGCAAATACGAATTCAGAAATTATCCTTTTGAATTTCATAATGGTGGTACTTGGTCAATGGTAAATGGATTTTATGGAATTTCAGTGATTGAGAAAGACCCTAAGATTTCTGAGGAGGTACTCCAACAAATTAAAGCATTGAATAAAGATCAATCCTATGGATATTATGAAAATTTTCATACCATCAATCAAAAACCAATCGGTATTAAGTACTGTAGTTGGAGTGCAGCAGCCGAAATAATGTTAGAACAATATAGTAACGGAAAAAGATTTTTGATTTGAAGTTAAATAAAATAATCGATATAATTTGTGTGGGTGAAACCTTAATAGATTTCATTGGCCATCAACAAGGTGTGTCTATTAATAACACGAGAGACTATCACCGGTACTTAGGGGGCTCCCCAACGAATGTGGCCATGAATCTTGCGCGTTTAGGTTTGGAACCTGCATTGGTAGCATCAGTAGGAAATGATGGTTTTGGGGATTACGTTCTTCAACGTATGAGAGAGGCTCGGGTAAGTACACAATTTATTAAATGTGTTGATGGAATCCCTACAAGTACTGTCTTTGTTTCCAGATCAACCGATACTCCAGATTTTATAGCGTATCGCGAAGCGGATTTTTTAATTACTGAAGATCAAATTCCAAAAGAAATATTATCTCAAGTGCAAATATATCATACTACTTGCTTTGCTTTAAGCAAACAACCTGCACGAAATACAATTCTAAATAAAGCGAGAGAAGCATCCAGGTTGGGGTGCAAGCTTAGTATTGATCTGAATTATTCGGAAAAAATTTGGAAGGATCGAGAGGAAGCAATGGCAGTAATTAAAGAATACTGCACTTTAAATCCGCTGGTTAAAATAAGTGAGGATGATATGAAACGAATTTTTGATACTTCTGTGTCAAAGAAACAAGTGTTTGACTTTTTTCATAACAATGGAGTAGAGGTTGTATGTCTAACGCTAGGGAAAAATGGGGTGATTCTTTCTGAGAAAGGAAAACCTACTATACAAAAGTCCGCAATTAGAATTGATCAAGTTAAGGATACCACCGGTGCAGGAGATGCTTTTTGGAGTGGCTTTTTATTTGCCTATATAAAAAAATATCCCTTTGACAAATGCCTAGCCATAGCCCTGAAACTAGCCGCCCTGAAACTTCAAAATGTAGGACGTCTACCAGATAATATTGATATTCTAGCTAACTTATTAGAACATGATTAAAAATATCTAAGCTTGAATAATCCTAGATTTGAATACTCCATTAGATGAAAAAATAGATTGAACTAAAACACTTTCAATAAAACTTTTGTGTGAGCATAATGCAAACTTAAAAATAAAATAAAAACTCATTTAAAATTAGATTGTTAGCAAAAATTTTCATTACTACGAAGTAAAACACTATCTTTGCACACTCTTACCAGTATCGGTTAAAACACTTTAAATACACGAATGGCAAAATCGCAACAGACATTTAATAAAATTGAAAAAGAAAAAAAGCGCTTAAAAAAGCGTGAAGAGAAGGCTAAAAAAATGGAAGCTCGTAGAGCTGAAGCAAAAGAAAACGGGAAAAAAGGAATTGAATTTGCTTATGTTGATCATAATGGAAATTTGACCGACACCCCACCAGATCCTTCAAAAAAAATCAAGGTGGATCTTGAAAGTATCGAAATTAATATCCCAAAAACGTTGGAGAGTGAAAAGGAAAAAATTGATCCCGTAAGAAAAGGATCTGTTTCTTTCTTTGATTCATCAAAAGGATTTGGCTTTATTATCGATTCAGAAAATCAAGAGAAATACTTTACGCATGTGAGTGGACTAATTGACGAAATTAGTGAGAATGACAAAGTAACTTTTGAACTTGAAAAAGGGATGAAGGGAATGAATGCTGTAAAAGTAACATTGCAAAAGTAACATCTAAGTTCGCAATTCGATACATTTTCGGTAGGAACACCGTTTTAAAAGCAAATAATTCAATTAAATGATTATTATTTGAATTATTGGTATCATCTTTGCGTTATACAAAATAATATAAATTTAATTACATTATAATGAGTAAAGGAACAGTAAAATTTTTCAACGAGACTAAAGGTTTCGGTTTTATCACTGAAGAAGGCGTTGAAAAAGACCATTTTGTACACATTTCTGGATTAATTGATGAAGTTCGCGAAGGTGACGAAGTATCTTTTGATCTTAAAGAAGGAAACAAAGGATTGAATGCAGTAAACGTAAAGGTTATCTAGATATATATAATACTTCAATGTTTATAAAAGAGGCTGTCTGATAAAGATAGCCTCTTTTTTTTATTTTAATTTTTACTTCAAACTTTACGTCTTCTATTGGTACAATGACTGTATTTGCCTATCAAAGAATTGTTCTCCAGTTGGGGTCTAACAGGTTATGTCTGTTTCACGAAATTCCGGCGCTCTAGCTGAAAACTACTCAACCTATAGTTTGCCAACAAATTGACCTTCAGATTTAATAGTATTCTTTAAGGTTTGATTGCGTCATCAAGTCATAAAGTTATTGATTATGCTTAAATTAGTAGCTTATAAACCTTACGATATACCAGTGATGCATAAGCTTACGATACATGATAGATTCACTAAGGAATTACCTGCAGATCCTAGCACAGAAAACAGTAGAAGACAAGTTACCGAAGCTTGTTTCTCGTACGTAACACCTAAGAAAACTTCAGATCCAAAACTACTACATGTTTCTACAGAAATGCTCGAATCCTTAGGGCTGGATATCACAGACGCACAAAGTGATGATTTTTTAAAGATTTTTACGGGTAATGCACTTTTACCAAATACAAGTCCGTATGCCATGTGCTACGGAGGTCATCAATTTCGAAATTGGGCCGGACAACTGGGCGATGGTCGCGCCATCAACTTAGCAGAAGTAACCCATAAAGGAAAAACCTGGACCTTACAGTTAAAAGGAGCAGGAGAAACACCGTATTCTAGAACAGCCGATGGGCTGGCAGTCTTGCGTTCTTCAGTTCGTGAATATTTGTGTAGCGAAGCGATGTATCATCTGGGAGTGCCAACAACCAGAGCTTTATCTTTGGCGCTTTCAGGAGATCAAGTGTTACGGGATATAATGTATGATGGTAATGCAGCCTATGAAAAGGGAGCTATTGTGTGTAGAGTAGCAGCATCATTTCTACGCTTTGGAAGTTATGAAATATTCGCTGCGCGTCAAGATCATAAGACCTTACAAATACTCGTCGATTATACTATTAAACATCATTTCCCGCATATAGGAGCCCCATCTAAAACAACATATCTTCAATTTTTTAAAGAAGTTGTAGATAGAAGTTTAACTATGGTTTTGCATTGGCAACGTGTAGGTTTTGTGCATGGTGTTATGAATACTGATAATATGTCAATTCTTGGTTTAACAATAGATTACGGGCCATATGGGTGGTTAGAAGGCTATGATCATGGGTGGACGCCCAATACCACAGACAGGCAACATCGTCGCTATCGGTATGGTACACAACCAGACTTAGTACTATGGAATCTCTACAAGTTAGCCAACGCTTTGTATCCTTTAATTCAGGATGTGGAACCACTTGAAGCAATTTTAAATAAATATGACCAAGATTTTAAAGAAGGCTCTTTGAAAATGATGAAATCTAAAATTGGAATATTTGAAATAAATGCTGAGGATGCACACTTGATTGCGGAGCTGGAAACTGTGCTACAACGCTCTGAAACAGATATGACTATCTTCTTCCGAAAGTTATCAAACTTGAAAAAAGAAAATGCGAAGGAAGGACTAAGTACCATTTTTGAAGCTTTTTACCAACCTGATGAAATAAAAGATGAGATTAAAACAGCGTGGGAACAGTGGTTTTTTAGTTATCACGAACGCTTACAAAAAGAAAAATTGAGTGATCAAAAACGTAAAGAAGTTATGGATTCGGTCAACCCAAAATACGTACTACGTAATTATATGGCGCAGCTAACCATTGACCAAGCCGATAAAGGGAACTATGAGATGATTGATGAACTCTATCAATTGCTTCAAAAACCCTATGACGAACAACCTGAAAACGACAAATGGTTTGTAAAGCGACCGGAATGGGCAAGAAACAAAGTAGGATGCTCTATGCTCTCCTGTAGTTCGTAGCATGAATATAATTTCAAGAAACAGCAACATTTCCTGTTCTACGTGTGATTGGTACGATTAGTTTACGAATACAAAATCAATCCCACTCCCAACATAATACCGAATAACGGTATCAACTTCTTACGCTTATTTTTTTCTTTAAAAATCAGTCCACCTAGAACAACCGCAATAAGTATTTGGCTACGTTTTATGGCAGACAGCAACATGATGAGCGCCTCCGGGTCTTGTAGTGCTTTAAAATAAAAATAATCTGCTGCCTGTAATAAGATACCGACAGCGGGAATCGTCCAGCGCCATTTGAACGCAGCTCTTTTTTCTGCTTTAGGGAAGAAGGTAACCGACAAAATAACACAAAGTATCAAAACCGTATACCAGCAAAACCAAAATTGAAGCGTTTGCGGAGTTAAACTTAAATTCTGAATTAAAAATTTATCATATAGTCCGCTGGATGCTCCCAAAAAAGTAGCGCCGATAATGGCAAATATCCATTTGTTGCTTTTAAAATGAATACCTTCTTTCTTTCCAATATTAGCATATAAAAGAACCGAAAGAATAATCATAAAAAAACCAATCCATTGTAAAGACTTAGGTTGTTCCTGATAAATTAAAATAGCACCAATAAAGGTGAAAAAAGGACCGGCAGAACGAATAGGAGTTACAATGGTAATGGGTAGGTGTTTTAAAGCTTGATAAGCCAATACCCATGAAGATGCCATAAGTAATGATTTGATCACGATAAAACCATGAGTGCTCCATGGAATTTCGGTTATATGCAACCCTATACTTTTTGTTACCTCAGGCAAATAAGTAGAACCAATATATAATGGTAGTAGCATCAAAAAACCGGAACCAATAGTACCTAACAGTACAGGAAACACTTCGTTGTCACGAACTGCATCCTTTTTACACAAATTATGTAATCCTAGAAACAAAGCAGCCAAAAGGCCTAAATACATCCACATCGCGCGAAGATAGTTTTTTAGAAAATTTGAGCCGAAAAAAAATCTTATAAATTCAGATAGCGTAACTAGAGATACGGTGGACCGCTTTGAAGAGAATCAAGAAATACAAAATTTAGCTGAACCAGCAGTTACTATTAAATAAGTCAAAGCATTGAAATTAAAAAATATATCAGTAAATTTAAAGTAATATTTTAATAACCTAAATGATATAATCATGAAAAAAACACTTTTAAAATTTAACGGAGTAAAAGAATTATCAAAAACCGATCAACAACAAATTGGTGGAAGTGCACGTCCAAGCCGTCCTTGTGGAGGTGATGGTTCTTTTATATACCAGAACGGTGAGAAAGTATGTTGTTATCAACCTTGGAGTGGTCAATATATTTGTTAATTGTAAGTATATAAAACATACTTGAAAATATAGAACTGCTTAAAAAACATTTTTTTGAGCAGTTTTTTTATGTTCGATACTAATTTTGATGGCATTTTATATGAAAAATGACCAAATTCAGGATAAATACGCTTATAAATCGTAAAATACTCAATTAATTGAAAACCATGCCTTGTTCCATATTATAAGCCTTAACTTTGCAGTAATTATTAAATAAATAAGACAATTTATGAGTACAGTAAAACCTAATGATACCGTAAAGGTGCATTATACAGGAAAACTAAACAATGGAAATGTATTTGATAGTTCTTTAGAAAGAGAACCTCTTGAAGTGCAGCTAGGAAAAGGAAGTCTTATTCCGGGATTCGAAAACGGATTAGTTGATATGGCTGTAAATGAAAAGAAAACTATTACTATAGCAAAAGAAGAGGCGTATGGTGAGGTTAGAGAGGATCTATTTCATAAAGTACCAAAGGCTGAACTTCCACAAGATATTAAACCAGAAGTAGGAATGGGACTTGTCGGTTCTAACGCCGAAGGCGGTCAGCAACAATTTAGAATTGCTGATGTTAAAGAAGATCATATCGTTATCGATGCGAATCATCCCTTAGCAGGAGAAGATTTAACATTCGAACTTGAGCTTTTAGCGATTAGCTAGTCCAAGGAATGTATATTAAATTAGGAACGCCTGACGTGTAACACGTCGGGCGTTTTTTTTATATAATAAATAAAGAATTACTTACCTTGAAAGCTTTTAAAGTTCTGTTAAACAAAGTTTTGTAATCTTTTTATTAATTAATTTTAAGAATAAATTTATGGAACCTGATGGATGTATTTAATCATTAAGCTTTTTCATGTAAATAAGTACAAACTCAATGATCATCTGGTTGTTGAGTTTACGATCACCAAAAACAGTGAACTATAAATGTTCAATCATGTATTCACGCTACTAAATATTCCATGGAGTTCAATCCTTATTACAAATGAAACGTATCCTTTTTCTTATCAGTATTTGTATAATTTTACTTTCTTGTAAGTCATCAGAGTCCACAGCAGCTCAAATTGAGATATTAGACAATATTATCCAATCTCAAAAGTTCACTATTGAGGCAACGTGGGCGTATCCACAACTCACAAACGCTGTGCAACAAGTACTTAATTCAGGTTTAATGCCCCCCGGAAATACTGCGAACTCAATTTCTTTAATCGGTAACAGTAACTTTTTGACTATATCCGGCGATAGTATCTCGTCTTTTTTACCCTATTATGGAGAACGACAAATGCAAATCGATTACAGCGGGAGAGATAGTGCCATACAATTAGATGGTACCATAAACGCATATCAGGCCACTAAAAACAAAGACAACAGTTATTCCATCAATTTTGAAGCAAAAAGTAATTCTGAGAATTTTCAGGTATTCCTTAAATTATATCCGAATTTAAAAACAAACCTTATATTGAATGGAAATTCCAGATTTCCAATCAGGTATTCAGGTACTGTAGTCTTAGATAAAGAAAAATAAAAGGGTAAGAATAAATACAGTAAGTCTGATGAAAGACTCTGTATTCTCTACAAAATTTTCTCTACTCTGAAACATTTGCAGATGTTATATTGATTAGCAGTTCATTCTTTTATTTGTAAAATTCGTAAAATAGAACTATTATTGGTATTATATTTCGATTTTATGATTCTTAGTAAAAAGAATATATCGTTCACAGGTGGTATTGCAGTTCCTACATTACTTTTATTTGTAGCACTCGTTATATCATACGCGGTTCTATGGAATGTTTATGCTGCTGCTAAACTTAGCCATTGGTATGTATTAATTTTAGGTGCCATTCTTGCTTATGGCATGTTTACTGTTGTTCATGAGGCTTGTCATGGCAATATTTCGGGCGGAAATAATCGATTAAAATTTTTAGAAACGATAATTGGCTGGATAGCATCGACCACTTTATTTTTTCCATATTCGGCTTTTGTAGTAATTCACTTGAACCATCATGCACACACGAATAATCCCGAAAAAGATCCGGATAGTTATGTAAACGGAAGTAGTGTTTCATCAACTATCATGCGATGTTTTACTTTAATCGGCCATTATTATAAGATTTCATTTACCCCCAAAAATTCAATGGAAGCTGCGATGATAGGCACACGCAAATATTCCTTACTTTTTATTGTATGCATTCTGATTATCAGCAGTATCCTTATTGCGAATGGTCTGGGAGCCATATTTTTCTTTGTTTTTGTTGGGCCGGCTCTAATTGCGGCCCCTTTTTTAGGTTTTACGTTTGACTGGTTGCCTCATTATCCACACAGGAATATGGGAAAGTATCACAACACTCGAATTGTAAGAGTTCCGGGATTAGAATTTTTATCTTTTTTTCAAAACTATCATCACATACATCACCTGTATCCCAGAATTCCCTTTTATAATTATAGAATGAAATTCAAGGCTATTGAAAGCGAATTACGCAAAAAGAATACCCCAATTGAAGGAGTATCCTTCAAAGACGCAAAAATTTTAAGTGCTAAGAACACGTACAACGATATAATTTCAGGAGGCACTTGGCACTACCTACTTGAAGTGGAAACTATTAATCAACTTACTAAAGACGCCATTGAAGTAGTTTTTAAGAAAGTAGCAAACTTACCCTTCAGATTCAAAGCCGGTCAATACGTTGTATTAACCAGAGAGCTCAATAACGAAACCATTAGCCGATGTTATTCAATTTGTTCAAGTCCGAATAGCGGGACGTTAAAAATTGGCATTAAACGCGTGCTAAATGGAAAATTATCTAATGCCTTACTAGATCAACTTACCGTTGGATCAATGGTGAATGTGAAAGGACCTTTTGGTACATTTAATTTACGGGAAACTATTGGTAATCAAAAGTCTTATAAAATTTCACAGCATATTTTTATAGCGGGCGGGAGCGGTATTACACCTATTCTGTCTATGTTAGAAAAAGCATTAGAAGATGGTTTAAGCAGTCTGAGTCTGATCTATGGTTGTCGTTCTAATCAAGATGTTATGTTCAAAGAAAGATTGGAAAAGCTTTCACAGCGGTATAGCTCTCAATTTAAATTGCAGATTGTTTACGAAGTCCTTACGACTAACTATCAAATTGACTTATTGAAAGAAA
Organism: Aquimarina sp. 2-A2; assembly: GCF_045505135.1. Taxonomy (NCBI): domain Bacteria; kingdom Pseudomonadati; phylum Bacteroidota; class Flavobacteriia; order Flavobacteriales; family Flavobacteriaceae; genus Aquimarina; species Aquimarina sp. 2-A2. The sequence continues at coordinate 133,720 of NZ_JBJKFI010000002.1, forward strand.
AAGTATCCAACGCCTGCTACTACATATGCGGTCCCGCACCTATGATGCAAGCCTCTAAAGATGCTTTGAAACATAACGGAGTCTGTGATTCTCATATTTTTTATGAAGAATTCAAGGTAAATGCGGCTGTATTAGGTGGTAAACAATACAACATACAGACAAATAATAACTTATTTATTAGCTATGAGACCGAAACGATTCTTGAAGCTTCTATACGTCAGCAACAACCTCTTATACATGCCTGTGGAATGGGACAGTGTGGAACCTGTAAGGTGAAATTAATTACTGGTGAAGTGGTTTGGAAACAACAACCTCAAACTGCATTATTAGAGAATGAAAAAGAAGAAGGGTATATCTTATCATGTATGTGTATGCCAAAAAGCGACTTAAGTATCATCAGAAAGTAAATAATATATGGCATCAGATAATACTTATGATTATGTAATTATCGGGAGTGGCTTTGGAGGATCCGTAAGTGCTTTGCGTTTAGCAGAAAAAGGTTATACTGTTTTAGTCATAGAAAAAGGAAAATGGTTTAGGGGTCAAGACTTTCCCAAAACCAATTGGAATTTAAAAAAATGGCTTTGGGAACCTAGACTAGGATTATTCGGCTTTTTTAAAATGACCTATCTAAATCATGTCAGTATTCTTTCTGGGGTAGGTGTGGGAGGTGGATCCTTGACCTATGCAAACACTCTTCCAATTCCTAAACCGGCTTTTTTCAATACCGGAAGCTGGGCGGGTCTTGACAATTGGGAAGAATCGCTAAAACCGCATTACCAAGAAGCGCTTCGTATGCTCGGAGCTACACAAAATAAAATTTTTGGACCTGCAGATGAAGCAATAAAAGACCTCGCAAAATCTATAGACAAAGAGGCTGATTTTTCCGCATCTCAAGTTGCAGTGTATTTTGGTCAACCTGGTAAAACTGTATCTGATCCATATTTTGGCGGAAAAGGCCCAGACAGAACTGGATGTATACATTGCGGAGCTTGCATGACAGGGTGTCGGTATAATGCAAAAAATACCTTGGATAAAAATTATCTGTACTTTGCACAACAACTGGGAGCAAACATTATAGCTGAATCTGAAGTGTATGATATACAGCCTATTGATAAGAAACGAGGAGCTACAGGCTATACCATTTACTATAAAAAGAGTACTGGCAAAGGTAGAAAACAGCAAATAAAAGCAAAAAATGTAATTTTTTCGGGAGGGGTGATAGGCACAGTACCCTTATTATTACAAATGAAAGCTAAAGGTTCGTTGCCTAATCTTTCAGATAAGGTAGGATGTAATATTCGTACTAATAATGAGTCTTTGTTGGTGATTACGTCTACCGAAAAAAATACGAAGGATTATACAAAAGGTATCGCCATAGGCTCCATTTTAGAAACTGATAAAAATAGCCATCTGGAACCTGTTCGCTACGGTAAAGGTTCCGGTTTCTTTAGACTGCTAACAATTCCGCTAGTGCATCACAAAAATGTACTGTTACGATTATTCGGTGTGTTCGGGGTTTTCTTAAAGCATCCGTGGCGTAGTATACAAACAGTGTTTACGCGTAACTATGGGAAGCGAACTACTGTACTACTTTTTATGCAGACCTTAGACAGTACCTTACAACTTAAACTAGGCAAGATTACCAAACTTAAAACAACCACTGAAACCGGCGAAGCACCCAGCGGATTTATTCCCGAAGCTTCCAAGCTAGCAAAAATGTATGGTGACAAAGTTAAAGGAATTCCGTACGCCAATTTCACTGATGTGTTACTGGGTACTCCGACAACAGCTCACATCTTGGGTGGAGCAGTCATGGGGAAGGATCCGGAAACAGGCGTCATCGATAAAGACAATCGAGTTTTTGGATACCATAACCTGATGGTATGTGATGGTTCTATGATTTCGGCAAACCCCGGAGTAAATCCTTCCTTGTCAATAACTGCCATTAGTGAATTAGCAATGTCCAAAATACCTTCAAAAAAATAATTATTTTTCCATTTCAAAAGACTATTTAATAATACATCATAGCTATGGCATCAACTTCATTTTCTACATCTTCATATTTAAAACAAGAACTACAATTACCTTGCGGAGCTGTTATTAAAAATCGAATTGTTAAAGCAGCTATGACCGAACGCTTGGCAAACAGGCAACAGCAGGCTACAAAAAGGCTTGAAAAACTTTATAAGCATTGGAGTAGCAATGGTGCAGGTTTATTAATTACCGGTAATATTATGGTGGACAAACGCTACAAAGAAGCCTCTGCCAATCTTGTACTGGAAAATGAAAATGCCGTATCCTCTTTATCAGAAATGGTAAGGGCTGGTACAGCGAATAATACTCATCTGTGGGCACAAATAAGTCACGCAGGAAGGCAATCTACTATATTTTCAACTTTTAAGCCAATAGCACCATCTGCAATACAACTCAAAAAATTATTTCTTTTTGCCAAGCCCAAAGCAATGACAATGGAACAAATTAATGATGTTGAAGATCGTTTTGAAAAAACTGCTGTTTTGTGTCAAAAGGCAGGCTTTACAGGTATTCAGGTACATGCCGCACATGGTTATTTAATCAATCAGTTCTTATCACCGTTAACAAACAAGCGAACTGATGAGTATGGTGGTACAATAGAAAATAGAGCACGTTTACTCATCAATATTATCAATCGTCTTCGTAAAAGACTTGGAGATTCCTTTCCTATTTCTGTGAAATTGAACAGTGCTGATTTTCAAAGGGGTGGTTTTGATGAAGATGATGCCATGTATGTGATTCGCATTTTAGAAAGACTGGGTATTGACTTGCTAGAAATATCTGGTGGAACTTATGAAAATGTTGTTTTTTTTGAAAGGCTAAAGCAGCGTGAATCCACTCGCCAACGAGAAGCATATTTTATAGACTTTGCAAAAAAAATTAAAGCTCAGACAGCGTTACCAATTATGGTAACAGGTGGTTTTAGATCACGCTCCTTTTGTGAACAGGTTTTGAAAAATATAGAGCTTGACCTAATAGGATTTGCCAGACCATTTCTGAATGAAGAGAATTTCCCCAAAAACTTTTTAAAAACCTCAGAAAGTCGTGTCAAAGATGCTACTTTCGATTTTAAAATTAAAAAGATGAAAGATTTCGCAGAAGCTGGTTTCTATGATTATCAAATACATCGATTGGCTAAAGGAAAATCTCTGAAACCGGATTATAATCCTTATAAAGCAGTAGTAAGAATGACTACAAACGAATTATTAAAAGGTTGGTTCTAAAAAATTATGGGCAGAAAGTCATTAATCAAAGAGCGCAAAGCACTTACCCCAAAAGCAGAAACCTGGGTACGAAGTCTCTTTCCTTTATTGCAAGATAGGGCATTAGAAAAAATAACGCTAGATGAATTAGCTTCAATGATGGGTAAGAGTAAAAGTACTCTATATACCTATTTTGAAACTAAAAATGAGATAATCGAAGCTACGGTATATTTTATCTTAAATGATATTGAAACCGCTATTCTCAAAGATTTCCCCGATACGGAGGATATGGAACTAGCTTATCGTTTTATGTTACTAACCATCAGCAAAAGCTTATCAGGTCTGTCTATACGATTTCTCGATGAAATCAAAGAACATTATAGCAATGTTTGGGAGATGATTACCAAATTTATAGACCGTATGCTGATTACTTTCAAAAATATTTATAAAAAAGGTATGGATAGTGGACAGTTTAATCGTTTTAATATCGATTTGATGATGGCTATGGACATGCATTTTGTAGTAGAAATTTTGACAGATACTACACGGTTCAAAAACGCAAAACTTTCCGTTAACGATTTGGTACACCAATACCTTGAACTTCGTATAAAGGCACTAGTAAAAATTTGAGAAATATCAGATCAACTTGATAAATAAACTAGATTTTTCAATACAAAAAACGAACTAATACCATTCTTAACTATTTATACAGCCACTATCTTAGCGAATTCCATAAAGCTGGATTCAAAGCGTTTTAGTTTAGGGTCTATCTTCTCTGAGTATAGTACAAACTGACATTTTTTGATACTTTGTGTTATCGAGATAAGCGCTGTATACGATGAATTTTCCACTAAAAATTCAGCATCATCAATACTGCAAATTTTTAACTGAGAGATGCTTACACCATTAAATAAAAGCAACTTTTTAAGCATTTGCGGAGTGGCAATAAGAATGTCTACACCTTCAAATATTTCTGATTTCAGTAAGTCAACGTGTTGTTGTTCATCAGCATAATAGACACGTAATGAGGTGTGTCTGCTATATTTCCTAAAAATTTCAAACATTTCTGAAGCTTTCTCAGCGTTCTCTACCAACACGATAGCTCTCGGTGCATTACCTACAGCTTCGCATTTTAATTTCTGTAAAGTAGTCAGCACAAGAGTAGTTGTTTTACCGCTCCCTTCTGGGGCCGTGCAATAAACATTTGCACCACTTTTTATAACAGGTATACTTTGAGTTTGAAAAGAAGTAGGAGTTACAATTTCTAGCGTTCTCAGCTTTTCTTTGATATCAGAATGTAATTTTTTAAAAGGCATAGAATCAATAGAGATGATATGATTGTTATGTGTATTATTTGTAAGAATCAATTAATGTTGCGCAAATATACCACCTAGAAATGAAATACGTTAGTGAATTGTTTTATCTATCTCTTTTCATTTTTTTTATTTACCCTTCAGCTGATTTATATAAACCCCAGCTGAAGGGTCTAATGTGTTCTCAATTTCTTATATATTTTGCAGATACTTTACCATCTATTTGTAAGATGCTCAACATTTTGGTTAATACCTCTAATCAGGTAAGCGATCTTTATCTTTTTTAGTTCTATTGAAGCGATAGGTCAATGTTGCTGATAATCTACGTTGTGCAGTATTTTGGACAATATCAAGCGAATAATCCTCGCCGGTAATAGATTGTTTAGTGATTCTTGAATTAAATAAATTATATGCGTTAACTGTCAGCGACATGCGGTCACTTAAAAAATCCTTACTCAAACTTAGGTTCAACCAAGCAACATCTCGAGTGTATGTCTGTCCGCTTGTTCTTGCTCCAGTATAGTTAAACGTTGTTTGTACAGAAAACTTCGTGAATTTTAAGGAAGAGTTGATTCTGGATGTCCAGGCACTATCACGTGTATTATAGTCCTTATTTTCAAATGTTCCTGTTTGATCAAAACCATACAAATTAATTTCACCCGATAAACGCCACCATTGAAAAGGGGAGTACGTACTAACTAATTCGAAACCATACCTGTTTTCTATACCCAAATTGACAGGAAGCGTACTTATAACGTTGTCTGAAGTCGCAAACGTTATCATTTCAAAAATATTAGTAGACCGCTGATAATACACAGAAGGGTTCATCGTAAACCGATTCCACCTTTGTAAAAGAGCCAGTTCAAAAGAATGCGTGTACATTGGATTTAAGTCAGGATTTCCATACCGAATGTTGTTTCTATCCGCAATCCCTCCAAAAGGGTTTAATTGCCAAAACCGAGGTCTGGTAATTCGCTTACTGTAACTTAGCTGCAAACTTTGTTTCTCTGAAAAATTATACGTTAAATGAACAGTAGGAAATAGATCGGTATACTTTTTATGGTTTTTAAAAAGATTTTTCCTATCCTTAGTTTTTGTATTAGAGTGTTCTACTCTTAACCCGATAGCGTATTCGAATTTATTATCCTTATTCCCATATTGTACATATGCTCCGTAAATCTTTTCATCATAGCGCAGTAAATTATCTAAACTATCTACGAGCAGGTTATTAGTCCAAACCTTGTAATCACTGTTGATTCGTCTTATTTCCCCTCTAACGCCCATTTCTAACTGGGAGTTTTTGAAAACTGGCATTGCATAATCTGATTGAACCAATAAATCTTTACTACTCTCAATATCTCTACTTCTTATATGTTGTTTAGCTTTTTCTGTCGGAAATATTTCTTGCTCGCTAATATTTTCGTTCTCATCGTCATTCCAAAAATCATACTGAATATTGGCGGTAAGTTTTTTGTCGGGGTTTTGAAAAGTCTTTACATAATTAACTTCTATTTGATTTGCGTTTTGAGGCTCTTCATAAGTATTTGTTGCTTTGATTGTTTTATCTAGTTCCTTATCACTAGTGAGAAAATCATAGAGATACGTCACATTTTGATTACTAATATTATTTGTTAAATAGTAACTGAAGGTTAAGGTATTATTCTCGTTGATATAATAATCACCCCCAACATACACTGTATTCAATTTATAATTTCTTTCTAATGAAACATCTTGCTCGATAAAAGATGCTGAACCTTGATCACTCAAATTAGTTTGAAAGTAGGTCATAGATCCCGGAAACCTCAAATTCCTATGACTTAAATTCGAAAATATATTAAATTTTTTAGTTTTGTAATTGAAGTTATAATTCACTCCGTAATTTTTAGGATATCCCATAGTGGCCTGAATGGAACTCCCAAAACCGCCTTTTTTATTTCGTTTTAAGACAATGTTTATAATACCGGCAGTTCCTTCAGCTCCGTATCTTGATGAAGGATTGGTAGAAATCTCTACTTTCTCGATAGTATCTGCAGGAATCTGATCTAAACCATTATTTGCGGTTAGTACAGAAGGTTTACCATTAATTAGAATTCTAACATTTGGATTTCCGCGTAAGCTGATTGCTCCAATCGCATCTACGGTAACCGATGGAACGTTATTTAAAACATCACCAACAGATCCTCCCTTAGAGATTAGATCCTCTCCAACATTAAAAATCTTTTTATCCAATTTATATTCTACAGTTGATTTTTCTGCAGTTATGGCTATAGCATCCAACTGTTCGATTGTCTCTTCTAAATATAATGTACCCAAATTGATAGATTCTTGGTACGATTGCTTGGGAAGTATCACGGTTTCATACCCCATAAATTCGAGTTGAATGGTATAATTTCCGCGTTTAGTTGTTAGATCAAAGGTTCCATCTTGATCGGTACTTGCTCCGGTAACAATGGTGTTGGACTGTAGGAGAATTATTGTGGCAAATGGTAATGGTTCTTGAGTGGATTTATCTAGAATGGTTCCTGTAATAGACAAGTTATTCAAAGATTGTGAATGCATATTTATACTTACGCCAAGCAATAAGAAAAACATAATTTTTTTCATAATTTATAGAATATAGGTGTTATAATTGAGGAGCAAATGTGTGGTATTCCATATTTTTTTTATCGGCATATAGATAAATAGCGGGTATATACAGTTATAGACCTTACTTTTTAAGATTAATAGTATTCATCTACAAAAAAGACGTTTTGATCTATGCTAAAAAGGAATTGATCGATAGTGCTTAAAAACAGGACTGGTTTCGTTACTTTTATCACCTTTAATAAAGAAATATGCGGTTTTTAAGATCCCTTTCTGAAGTCATTCAAAGCAATCGAGCTTTGCAACATATATTATTCTGGTCTGCTATTTTCTTGCTAGCGGCTTCAAGAAACATAATAGATCAAAATGAATCGCTTGATTTAGCAATGGCTAAAACGGTTAGTTTATTAATTCCGCAAATTCTAGCATCTTATTTTTTTGCATATGTTGTTATATCAATATTTATTGCCCAAAAGAAGTTTGTAATCGGAAGTATATTAGTACTCGCAAGCTCATATTTTTTTCTGGTTTTGGGTAGAGTGTTAATCGTTAAGGTAGCCGAGCCTTTATATAGAGAAGCTCCGTTTGAACAGGAAACGTTGTTTCAACTCTTTGCAGAAGTTAAATATTTACTCTTAGTTTATTCACCCACCGTATATTCGACTGTATTTATCTTTTTATTTGTTAAATACTTCATGAATTATAAAGCTATGAAACAGCATGAATTAGTGTCTCAAAGCGAAAAAGTTGCTTCAGAATTAAAAACCTTAAAATCGCAATTAAATCCTCATTTTCTCTTCAACACCTTAAATAATATTTATGTTCTGTCCATAGAAAACTCTCCGAAGGCTCCAAAATCGATTGAAAAATTATCTCAAATTCTGGATTATGTCTTATATCGCTGCAATACAAAATTTGTAGCGCTGTCCTCTGAAATTGAATTCATAAAAAACTATATAGACTTAGAGAAGCTACGCTATGATGATCGCTTACAAATCAACTTTATTAACGAGGGTAGGCAAGAAGGTGTTATTGCTCCTTTGATATTGTTATCCTTGGTCGAAAATGCTTTTAAACATGGCGCGGGAGAGGATAGTGGTTCCCCAAAAATTGACATACACCTTCAGAACTCGGAAACCACTTTTAAATTTGTAATTTCAAATTCGGTTATGCCTCAGACCAATGCGTTAGATAAAACTCCGATAGGGCTAAAAAATATAAAGAAACAGTTAGATTTGATTTATGGGAACATGTATGAACTACAAATTGATAAGCATCCCAATACATTTACTGTAACGCTAATTATAAAGTATAGTAACTAATGAAAATACGCTGTTTGATAGTTGATGATGAGCCGTTGGCTGTAAGGTTGATAGAAAAACATTGTGCGAGCATTGATGTTATAGAAGTTATAGCTACATGTAATAGCGCTATAAAAGCATTCGAAATATTGAATACCGAAGCTATAGATCTGATGTTTTTGGATATAAAGATGCCACAATTGACAGGTATTGACTTCCTCAAATCCTTAAAAAATCCACCTAAGACAATATTTACAACAGCTTACAGGGATTTTGCTGTAGAAAGTTATGATTTGGAGACAATTGACTATCTATTAAAACCTATAACTTTTGAAAGGTTTATACAGGCAATTGATAAATATACCCGTTTAAATCAAGAGATCAGGACTGAAAAACAATCTCAAGCAACCTACGATGAATTTATTATTGTAAGATCAGGAAGTAAATATCATAAAATTGTATTAGATCAGATAATCTATATTGAAAGTTTAAAAGACTATATCCAGATCCATCTGGAAAATGATAAAGTTGTTGTTTCTAAATATAAACTAGGAGCTATTGAGCAAGAATTGGCGGCTCAAAATTTTCTAAGAGTTCATAGATCATATATCATAAATACTTCAAAAATTTCCGCATTTTCTAAACATACGATCGAACTAAACAGCCAGGAAATACCTATTGGAGCGAGTTATAATACAGAAGTCGTCATCTTTTTAGAGCAAATGAAGGGACTGGCCTAATGGCTAAAAGAAATAAACTTTAATAAGAATAATACTGTTTTTGGAATTCAATTTTATGTACGAGATATTAAAATTAACTCCTGGACTATCTTAAAAAAGTGAGCCGTAATTATCGCTTATTTGATTTACGCTTTACCGAAAAGTTTGCCGTTGAAAATTTACCCAAAATATCAACTTCTCGTTTTACAATAACCCCGGCTTTAACGGTAAAGCATCAAAATGATGTTATCAACAATACTAAAAACTCCGATTACAAACCTAGTTTAGATGAACAGTATAATACACAACATGATAATTCTAATGTAAACACCAGATTGCAATGAGAGTATAAACCATTATCTTATATTTATTTGGTGACATCAAGTAATTATAATCAGCAAATGTCAAGAGAAAATTGGGGAGTAGCTTTTAAGATGATCTATCGTTTTGATTTCTAAAAATCATCCAAAAAAATTGAGAGAACAGGTGAGAGCCTACATACTAATTAAGTCCTTATTCTATCTTTGCAGAAGTTAAAAAAAACACTTAAACAAAGTATACAGATAATCAATGTTTTTTAAGAATTTAGTCATCTTCATCTACTAAATAATATGTGTCTTATCTTATTTTTTAACAGTTTAAGATATATGACATGTGAATTATTTCTTAGATAAATTGTTTAATCCTAAAACCTATAAAATGAAATCCAAAATTAGGGTTCCTCAAAAGATCCTTATTACTTTTTACCATTACACTTATAATTACTGTCTCTACATATTCACAGCAGCTTATAAATGTAACCTTACAGTATAATGGGAAAAATAAGACAATATAGACTGTACATTCATCAAAGTTACAATGCTAATAAACCTGCTCCGCTAATTTGAATAACCATGGGTATACAGACACTAGTAACATACAATATAACCAAAGTAATTCTTAACAATTAGCAGAAGACAATCATTTTATATTCGTTACACCTCAAGGCTTAGGAGGATTTTTCTCTGGATAGGTTCCTGCAGAATAGATCTGCTAAGGAAATATATCTACATTTCCTTTTTACGAGAGTTTTGAAAGTAAGTTGGAGCTTGGAGTAATTCAGTTTTACAAGAAATAATGGTGGTACACCTTCTAGTACTACTGGACCTGGTAGTGAAGTTGATGGAAATGCCTATATCTATGTGTAGGCATCAGGTAATGGGAACGGTTTTCCCAATAAACGAGCAATTCTTAATTCGCCCTGTCTAAACTTAAGTTATTTGAACGCTCCAAAACTTACGTTTAATTATCATATGTATGGTACTGCAATCAATAGTTTGATCTTAGAAGCTAAAACAGATAATGCAGGTAGCTGGACAAGCATATTTAGTAGAAATGAAGATCAAGGAAACAAATGGAATACTACAGATATCAACCTATCAGCCTATGTTGGAAATAATAATGTGCAATTGCGACTTTATGTTGTAACAGGTTCTGGTACTAATGGATGGCAGAGTGATTTCGCTATTTATGCTATTAGTATTCAAACTGGATCAAGTAATCCAAATCCAGTTTGTGAATCAATAGACTTTAATAATTTTACAATTACACCTTTTGGGACTCAGGATGCTGCAGGTGATTTTTTATTAATAGTAGGGGAGCATCCTTACCATTGACAAATAATACATGGAAGTATATTCCTATTATTTATAGTGTAACTTCAAATACAGTTATAAAATTTGAACTTAGCAGTACTTCACAAGGAGAGATTCATGGGATAGGTTTTGACGATGCTAACACTTTAACGGCTACTATTTTTTATCTATAGAGATAGAATCTACTTACATATCAAAAGTATTAAGAAAGGACTGTCAATTTTGACAGTCCTTTCTTAGCTTAGGTATTAGTAAAGTTTAAGGTATCTGGTAGCTAAACTTTCCGGTAAGCACATAATCTCCTACAGCAGTGTCACAAAAAATAAAAGAAATCTTATCTCCTGTATTCTGAATGTAAATTTCGGTATCCGTGTTGTTACTTGCTCCTTGAGGATAAAAATCAATTAATCCGTTATAATCTTCAATCGTGAGTCTCATTTCATTACTTGATTGTATAGAGAGGTTATTAAAATCATAGACTCCTTTATACGTTCCCGATAAAGGTAAGTTACCATCAATTTCGTTCAATCGTACTATGATTTTAACAATGGAGTTACTTGAAGATGCTACAAACTCAAGATTTCCTTGTCCATATATATTAGGATTGGTCAAACTTACTCGTTCTGGACGATATGGTTGATCATAATCTTTATAAATAGGTCTCAGATAATTATCAACCTCATACTCACAAGGTGCTTCTGTAGCTGTGGTAAACGATTGCTCGATTCCAAATACAACTTCGTCATTAGCATTAATTGCGTAGGCATTGAAATAATAGGTTGTGGCCGGGTTTAAATTTTCTAAAGTAGTACTATAGTCCCCGGGATCACTATTAAAAATGATATTGAATCCATTGTCTAAACTTAAATTTTCATTTACCCCCCACACAATACCTTTCCTTTCGATTTGGTTGCTATTCCCCGCAATTCCATCTCCTACAGACAAAGGCGCCAACTCTATATGAGCTGATAACTTAGCCTGATTAATTGAAATATTTTGAGCTGTATTGGTTGTTATAAATGGTAAGTAGTATATAATTTCAGCATCGGCATCAGCATCAGCATCGGCATCTGAATTGTTGTCAGAATCGTTATCGGTGTCAGTATCAGAATTGTTCTCGGTGTCAGTATCAGTTTCAATTGATAATTCATCGATTGCTGGCTCCACCGAGCATGCAGTAATTAATAGAATGAACAGAAGAGGTGTAATTTTTTTCATAAAAATTTTTAAAGAGGTTTATAAAAGATGCAACAAATTTATAGTAAAAAAATGAATTGATAAGAATTGTCAATAATCAATTAGTTACCATTTCCTAAAGTCTATCGGTTTGGAAGTTAATTACCATTATATCAAGATGTTGAAAATATTTAAAGAGTAATGTGACGGAAGATACTATTGGAGGTGAGAAACGCTTTGGTGCACGTAGATTCAAAAATTGATATATAGGTGCTGATATATTCACAGAAATTTGAATCTCATCAGAGGTAATTGAAACTAATGAGATTATCTGCCCCCAATTTTCATATTAATTACTTATATTGATAGTAATAATTAGAAGCTAAGTTCTAAAGTCTATTCACTAAAATAATCCATCTTCAATGTCGAAAATAAACTTTTCAAATTACGATACCAAAGGCTTTTATGATGAAATGTTTGACGAACAAAATCGCGTCAGACCAAATTACAAGCTTTTTATGGAGCGACTTGAAAAGATGGGGCATAAAAAATTGAATACCCTCCAGCATGCTACCGATAGAGCACAATTATCCATAGGTATGACATTTAATGTTTATAATGATGATGCGGGTTCTGAACGTATTTTGCATTTGGATATTATCCCTAGAATTATCGATAATAAAGAATGGATGCACTTAGAAAAAGGGTTGCAGCAACGTATCAAAGCGCTGAATCTTTTTATTCAAGATATATACAATGATCAAAAGGTTTTAAAGGATAAAATTATTCCAAAAGAGTTGATCTTTTCCAGTGCCTCGTATTTAAAACAACTTCAGGGGTTTGAACCTCCCAAAGATATTTGGTGTCATATTACAGGATCAGATTTGATAAAAGGAGGCGATGGACAGTACTACGTTTTAGAAGACAATTTAAGATGTCCTTCAGGGGTATCTTATATGCTTGAGAACAGAGAAATTCTTAAAAGAACGTTCCCGGAGCTTTTTGAAAAATTAAATGTAAAACCAGTATACAACTACACACACATTCTAAGAGATACATTAGAATCTTTAACCGAGGTAGAAAAACCAACCATTGTTGTATTAACACCTGGAACTTATAATTCAGCCTATTTTGAACATTCTTATTTGGCACAACAAATGGGAGCCGAGTTAGTTGAAGGTAGAGATTTGGTGGTTAAAAATGAATTTGTGTATATGATCACCACCAAAGGTTTACAACAGGTAGATGTAATCTATCGTCGTGTTGATGATGATTTTATAGACCCCTTAGTGTTTAATAAAGATTCACTATTAGGAACTCCAGGATTATTTAATGCATACCTTAAAGGGAATGTGGTTTTGGTCAATGCACCAGGAACAGGCGTTATAGATGACAAAGCGGTTTACGCTTATATTCCTAGAATTATAAAGTATTATTTGAGTGAAGATATGATCCTGCCCAATGTACAAACCTTTATTTGTGATGAAGAAAAAGATCGAAAATATGTCATTGAAAACATTCATAATTTAGTCGTAAAACAAACCGATGCTTCTGGTGGCTACGGCATGTTAATTGGTCCCAAATCTACCAAAAAAGAACAAGAAGAATTCATTTTAAAAATAAAGAATAAACCGCGCAATTATATTGCGCAACCCATGATAAACTTATCGCGTGTACCAACATTAACAGATGATACTATCGAAGGACGTCATGTAGACTTGAGACCTTACGCTTTGTATGGTGACGAAATAAAGATTATTCCTGGTGCTTTAACACGTGTAGCTCTCAAAAAAGGATCAATAGTTGTCAACTCTTCACAAGGAGGAGGCAGTAAAGACACTTGGGTTTTAAATAATTAAAAAGGAAAGCATGTTAGGAAGAGTAGCAAATACAATGTTTTGGATGAATAGGTATATAGAACGTGCCGAAAATTATGCGCGTTTTATGGATGTTAATTACAATTTATCGCTAGAGTTACCACCGGACGAATCTGAACAATGGAAACCTCTTGTAGTAACTACCGGAGATTGGGAAGTATACGAATCCCTGTATGGTAAAGTCGATAAAAATAAAGTTATTTTCTTTTTGGGTTTTGATCAAAACAATCCCAATTCAATTTATAATTGCATCTTGAATGCACGAGAAAATGCCAGAGCTATCCGTCCCGAAATCACTAAAGAAGTATGGGAACAAATTAATTATCTCTATTTTTTGGTGAAAGATGGTCTTGAAAAAAAACGCTATAACAGTAAAAACTTAAGAAGCTTTTTTAACGAAATCAAAAATGGTTGTCAACTACTCTATGGCATGTTTGATACCACTTTATCACGATCAGATGGTTGGCATTTTGGAAAACTTGGGCAAGTCATTGAGCGCGCTGATAAAACATCTAGAGTCTTGGATGTCAAGTATCATATTTTACTGTCCTCTCCCAAAGAAGTAGGTTCCTCCTTAGATTTAATACAATGGGCAGCGTTATTAAAATCGGTGAGTGCCTATGATATGTACAGAAAAAAATATGGAAAACTAACGGCACCTACGATTGCAGAGTTTTTGATTTTAGATAAAGAGTTTCCTCGCTCTATGTTAGCATGTTTAGTAAGTGCCGAAAAATCCCTTAAAAGACTTTCAGTAAGTAATGAAGGATTTAAAAATAGCGCTCAAAAACAGATCGGATTATTGAAATCTCAGCTTGAATATTCAGATATCAATGATATTATAGAAAAGGGCATGCACGAATATCTAGATAATTTTCAGCGCAAATTAAACGCTATTTCCGCCGCTATTTACGAGTCGTTTTTCTCTATCGAGAATATTAGTAACTATTAATTAAAAAACCACAATAATCGATTACTTTACACTACCATTAAAATTAGAACTGAAATAGATTTTACACATGATATTTAAAATCATTCACAGTACAGACTATATATTTGATTCGGAAGTTTTTATAGAACCTCATTATTTGAGATTCCGTCCAAGAGAAACGTCCTATCTCAAAGTAGTTGATTTTTCATTGACTCTACTTTCAAAACCTGTTGGACATCGTGTGATACAAGATGAAGATACTAATGTTGTTGATTTTTATTGGTTTGAAGGAGTAACAAAGCAGTTGTCTATTATGGCTGAAAGCACCGTAGAAACAACGCCTTATAATCCGTTTAATTTCATTTTACATCCACCGCAGTATAACCAGTTACCATTTGAATATTTAGAAGAGCAGAAAAAATTACTATTTGCTTCCTTAGAACAACACCCTATATCTCAAGCTTTAATTAGTTATGGTGCTGCCATACAAAAAGCTTCACATTTTAATACACTTTCTTATTTGACACAACTCATAAAACAGATCCATCAAGATTTTAGTGTTGAATATAGAAAAGACGGAGCTCCTTTGCTACCAGATAAAACCTTTGTGATTAAAAAAGGATCGTGTCGAGACTTGTCGTGGATGCTTATTAACTTACTCCGATATCAGGGATTTGCAGCGCGTTTTGTTAGTGGTTACTTTTATTTTGAAATGGACGAGGAAGAACCTGCCTATGAATTGCATGCATGGATAGATGTTTTTCTACCAGGCACCGGTTGGTTAGGTTTAGATCCCAGTCATGGTATTTTTACCGGTAACACTCATTTTCCTATTGCTTCAAGTGCTCATTTTGAAAATACGATGCCCGTATCCGGAGGTATTCGTGGTAGTGCGACTTCTCAGTTAATCACACAATTATCAATAGAAATACTTTAATTTTATCTTAATCATTATTTTGATTTTATGCTAGTAAAAAATATATGAAAATTTTTCAATGTGGTCATTGTCACCATGCTTTATACTTTGAAAACCATACGTGTGAAAACTGTGGACATTCCTCAGGTTATAGAGATCGAGATCGTATAATGTTGACCTTTGCTTCAATTCAAAACAATGCGCTTATTTGGGATAGAGAACAACTGGGATATAAGTATTGTAAAAATAACGCCTATGATGTATGTAACTGGTTAATCGAAAAAGACAGTCCGCAAGAGTATTGCACGGCATGTCAACTCAACAGAACCATTCCCGATTTATCTGATCAAGAAAATTTTGAAAAATGGCGAGATCTAGAAGTCGCAAAGCATCGTTTGGTGTATCAACTTCAAAAAATGGGGGTATCGCTCATAAGCAAGATGACTGATGACAATGGTTTGTGTTTTGACTTTGTTTCCAAGCAAAATGACCCTAATCTTATGACGGGTCATGCAAACGGGGTGATCACTATTTTATTAAAAGAAGCCGATTCTGTAGAAAGAGAAAGAATGCGAAAGCAATTCTTAGAGCCTTATCGCACCTTAATTGGGCATCTTAGACATGAGGTCGGACATTATTTCTGGGATCGATTAATCTTTTCCAACCCTCAAGCATTATCAACGTTTAGGACTCTTTTTGGAGATGAACGCCTCAATTATGGAGAAGCGTTACAAAACTATTATAAAACTGGTGCGCCCAATGATTGGCAACATTCCTTTATAAGTACATATGCGACCTCACATCCTTGGGAAGATTGGGCAGAGACTTGGGCGCATTATTTGCATATCATGGATATGGTAGAGACTGCCTATTTTTGTGGTGTCAATATAAAACCAAAGAGTATAGGTAAAGCTAAAAAAACAAAAGTATATTTTGATCCGTATACCGAAGCAGATTTTGACACTATTATTACTATATGCATGCCTTTATCTTTTGCAGTAAATAGTATCAATAGAGCCATGGGAGTACCCGATGTATATCCCTTTGTGATTACATCACCTGTCATTGAAAAAATGAAATTTATTCATCAATTACTTTTGCCAAAACGTTGATACCCTGAGAAAAATACTCCATTCATTATGCGTGTTTACCTTCTTAAGAAGTAGTCTACTCTTATAGATATGTACTGCGTGGCACTTGTATGGATAGCAGTCGAAGGGAATTATCAATTGCTAATAAGTGCGAATTTATCTCCTAGTACAGATAAATTTGGCTGCTTTTTAGATATCAATAGGCACGGCTGTTCCGTCTGCATCTCCTTTAATTGGTGAACTAGTATATTTATGACAACTCCCTTGCGTTTGGTTGGGCGGTGCATTACCGCAATCTATAGCGACAAAGGTATAGCTATGATTATCGCTTAAATTAATGATCTTTGGAGATCCAACCGGACATCCCGATCCTTGCCATTGACTGCTTAAAGTTCCGTGATCCTTCCAAACACCATCATTAACGGTATGATCAAGTGTCCATAAACGAACAGATTTTTTATCACTATGACAATTAGTAACAACTATTTTGCTGATGCCCACGGCTGGGATTGGGGTTGCAGGTGGTGTTTGGTCAAATGTTGGTTTTTGACATTCGCCATCGCTAAATGTCACATTTTGCGCTACCCACTTGCTGTGGCCTCTCACCTTAAAACAATGTTCTTTTGTCTTTGCCGATGTAGTACTTTTTATATTAAACGTATGGCTTGTTTTATTTGATGCCAATGCAATTGGATCATACTCCGAGCTACTACCACCATCAATTAGGATGTATTGTTTTGTTAGGTCTGAAGTATTTGAGTTGGACCATGACAATGTTCCTTTTATTTTTTGAACAAAGTGCCATTTCCATGGCTTATACCATGGTTTTTGAACATACTTTTCTTCCCACTCAAAATTAGAAAGGGTAAGATTTGTAGCTGCTTTCGGCTTCGTTTTTATAATTCTCCATTTTTGAATATCGTTTCCGGTAAAGGAGCTAAGTACCAGCGTCCCCCCGGAACTAAAATCTACAGGTTCAATCACTCTTTTATCTGTAAAGTGAGCACTCTGAATAAAATACGTATCCGCTTGACCAGCAACGGGAATAAGATTCCAGAGTTGTTTGGGTGCTTCCACTGAAGTAATCGAAAGATCATTGATCACGTTGGTAGGAGCGTTGTCATAGGTTCGTTTTGACTCGATAGAGAAAACAAAATTCTTAAATGTTTTTTTATCGCTTACCATACGATCATCGGTTGCAACCATCTCACTTGTGGGTGATACTAACAAATCAGGACTGCTAGCCCCGGAACTGGAAGGTACATTGACCTCAGTCCCCAAAACTACTAGGGGAGGTGTTTTAACAGATACGTAGAAATCGGAACTCAAACCACTGTTGTCGTATGCCATCATATAGCGTGCATCATCCCCAAAACTATCCGGAATATTTGCTGAACTAAATCGAAATAATTGTGCCCTGCCATGATTTAGCGAAAAGGGCCACACCGTGGTTCCATTTGCTTTTATATCTCCTTGCACATCCATGACAAGTCCGGTTTTGACATTTTCAATATAGACCCATCCGGAATTCCAGTTTTGTGAAAATGAGTATGTGGATGCTAAAAATAAGAATAGAAGTAGGTAGTGGGCTTTCAAGAATGCGTAATCAGTTTTCATCTTTTATTCTTTATGATTAGTAGTTGCGCAAAGAACAATCAATCGGCAAGCGGTTGCAACAGGTAAATCACTAAGTCTATAGGGGGTATTGACCCTGATATTTTTGTAATTCTTATTTATTACGTGTTAAAAGGTGAAAAACTCGACACACAAAGGAATATACCATAAAGCCAACTACTAACTGTTATCAATTCTGTAGAAGGTGGGACTGTAAAGTTTCAAAAAAAATAGTACGCCAAACTTAAATAGAGCAAAATGCGTGGTGGTTTCAATCATATATAAAGATTGAATTATTGTGTTGATTATTAAATAATTAAAAATAATTGTATTTATCTATATATTGTTTTAAATTTAACAAAGTGCTTTGTTTAATTGTTAATTTTCGAGAATAACGTATCTCGGTTTGATGTTAAGCAAAGGGTATCTTTTTTATCTATTTTTTTAACTCACACACAATTATTCTTATGAAAAACGCTTATAAAAATCCCCTTCGAGTCATTGGATTTGGAATCGTACTCAGCACCTTTTTGTTTACAGCTTGTTCCGATGAAATTTCGGAAACCGATACATTACAAGAATCTGATGCTAAAGAGCTTGAAATTAGCTTAAAAACCTATACGGATGATCCCATTATCATTAAAGATTTAGGTCCTGAAGCTTTTAAAACCACGCAGGCACCCGGTGTCGATAGAGGACGTTTCAATATAACTTTAAAGTATCTTTTGCCTCCAACAGATAGACAAATTGAAGTTTTTGAAGCTGCTGCTGCAAGATGGGAACGTATTATCATAAAAGACGTACCTTCATTTACGGGTACGCTACCTTCAGCTTTTAACGGATTTCCTCCGCTGGTCGATGAGGGGACAGTTGATGATATTATTATTGAAGTAGTATTAGCTCCTATTGACGGACCCGGTAATATTCTTGGTCAAGCAGGACCTCGATTCGTGCGTACCGATGATTTTTTGACATTGGCCGGAGTAATGTTCTTCGATGTGGCTGATCTTGACTTTTTAGAACAATTGGATTTGTTTGAAGAAGTAATTGTTCATGAAATGGGTCATGTTTTGGGTGTTGGTACGCTTTGGAACGTAGCTCCATTTGGTTTTGACAGAACTTTACGTGGAGGAACCGATAGTAATCCATATTTTTTAGGGAGAAAAGCAAATGTGTTCTGGAATGCCGAGGGAGGAACGGAAGAATTACCGATCGAAGGTGATTTTGGACCCGGTACAGCTTTGGGCCATTGGGATGAGGCTGCTCTTAATAATGAGTTGATGACAGGCTTCTTAAACCTAGGAGAAAACCCTCTCAGTAGAATTACTGCTGGCTCTATGAAGGACCTTGGCTACGGTGCGGCTTCTGTCGGAGAATCATATGATTTGCCCAGAGGAACCCCTGGAGTGGTCGCTAGCGATACAGAGCAAGGCATCGATATTGCTAGTAGAGAAGTGTTGCTCCAACCTATCGGTTTTGTAACCTCCGGAGAATAATAAGTAGGATACAAGAACTTTTTTTGAGAGCTTGTAGCTAGAATCAATTTTCTAGTTACAAGCTCTTTTCATGTTTATAGGTTAATTTGTAACATCTCTAAAAGTAAAACAATTCAAACACCGAGTACGACGTTTCAACAAAGTATGCTTTTATTTTGTTATAAATCTTAAGATATTTGAACTGCTAACCACCGCTTTCTTTTTAGTTTGTATGCCATCCTAATAATACCGTTATTAGCATTCATGCCCTATATAAAACGGTTACTTTGAAATAAGAATCAAAAGAGTGTTGTTAGCCTTTTGAAGTTTTATGTACTTTATAAGTACATTTAGATATTCCCAGTGTAAACGGGGTATACTTTTAATCAACTAACATTTATGCCATTATTCAATAAACAAAAACGTATCCATTATTTAGGGTTCAATGACAGTTGGTTTTCTGTGCTAGGTATTTTATTTCTAAGTTTCGTAACAAACTATTTATTTAACAATCCATCCGAGAGGCCGTCGATAGAACTGTTATTGATAGGCTGGTTTGCTTCCTTATTGTTTACAATTATAGATTGGTTAATTATAAGAAATATTCTGATTTTTTTACGAAAAAAATACCCGAGTTTTAAAGATGATTTAAAACGTATTTTACTTCTTCTTTTTGCCATTATCAGTGTAATACTTTTAGTCGATTTAATAGGGGGGTTTTTGATGGCAAAATTTTTTAGTCTATTGGGTTTCAATTCCAATCATTATGTAAATATAAAGGTTCTGTTGCCTATCATTCTGATTACTATCATGACCATGGCAATATATGAAGCTGTTTATTATTATGTCAGACTTAAAAAATCAATCAGAGATGAGGAGCGGACTAAACAACTAATGATACAAGCACAGTTAGACACTTTGAGAAATCAGGTGCAACCCCACTTTCTGTTCAATAGTTTAAACACCTTAAGAGATATTATTGAGCAAGATACTAAGGCAGATGCAAAGGATTTCGTTGACAATTTATCGGGTGTATATCGTTTTATTATAGAGTCTGGCGATTCCCATTTAATTACCTTAGATAAAGAGTTACAATTTGCCAAAGCCTATATAAACATTCAATCAGAAAGATTTGGAAATAACCTACAATTGGATTGGACTATTTCTGAAGATAAGCACTCACTACTGATCGTACCTATGAGTTTACAACTTTTGCTTGAAAATGCTATTAAACACAATATCGTTTCTGCAAGTAAGCCCTTGTTTATCAAAATAACAGTTACTTCCGATACCTTAGTTGTTAGTAACAGAATTAAAGTAAAATCAACCCAAACTCCGTCCACAAAAACTGGACTAAAGAATATTAAAAAACGGTATCAACTTATATCTAATAAAACACCCGTCATCAATAATAACGGAGCGTATTTTACAGTTGCTCTTCCCTTATTACAACCATTAAAAGAAAGGTCATGAATATACTAATCGTAGAAGATGAACCCCGTGCTGCCAATCAATTACAAAATTTGCTAAGCAACAGTGTTTTTGATTTTGAAATACTAACAATTATCGATTCTGTAGAAGATGCGGTTACATGGTTTCAAAAAAATACGGCGCCGGATCTAGTATTTATGGACATTCAACTGGCAGATGGTTTAAGTTTTGAAATTTTTCAAAAAATAGAGGTAACTGCCCCTATTATTTTTACTACCGCTTTTGATCAATACGCCATCGAAGCATTCAAAGTAAATAGTATTGACTATTTATTAAAACCAATTAAACAAAATGACTTAGACGCCGCCTTAGACAAGTTTTCAAAGACTAAAATAGTTTCAAATTTTATAGAACCCACTATTTTAAAAGAACTTTTGAATAGTATGCAAACCCCACAAAAACGCTCAGGAATATTAGTAAAAGAGGGGAGTGGCTTCGTACAAATTAGGATATCAGAACTTTTATATGTCTATTCACAAGATAGCATCACTTTTGGCGTGACCCATAACAAACGGTACATCATAGATGAGACGGTGGATCAATTGTATAGTTCCTTAGATACTACTAAGTTTTACAGAATTAATAGAGGTCAGATAATCTCTAAATTTTCAATTCAGAAAATAGAATCATATTTCAATCATCGCGTAAAGTTATCATTGAGAAATCCCCGTGATCAGGAATTTATTGTAAGCAGACAAAAAACAAGCGATTTTAAAGACTGGCTGAATAAGTAATACTAATATATACATAAATAGCCTGCGATGTTTCAACAAACAAAACCTACGTTTCAACGTAAAGCACTACTATTGAAAGGCAAATGAAACCATATTTGTGATGTAATTAATAACTAAAAAATTATATCATGAAATTAAAACTCATACTACTAGGCCTTTTACTTACTGTTAGAATACTTTCTTCACAATCGAATAAAAACACACATCACTACCAGCAAATAGTAGAGCAAACTAATAATATTTATGATGATCTAGTTGAGATTAGAAGAGATTTTCATTTGAATCCAGAAATTTCTAAGCAAGAGAAAAGAACTTCCAAAATAGTTGCTGAATATTTAAGAAATTTAGGTTTGGAAGTAAAAACAAATATAGGAGGAAATGGGGTAGTAGGAATTTTAGAAGGAGACAAAAAAGGTCAAAAAATTGCATGGCGAGCCGATATGGATGCTATAAAAACAGATGAACCAGATGTCGTTAGCTTTGCGTCAAAAAACAAAGGAATAAGACATATTTGTGGTCATGATATACATACAACAATTGGCTTAGGAATAGCTAACGTTCTATCCCAACAAAAAGAAAATTTGGAGGGTACCGTCTATTTTATTTTCCAACCAGCAGAAGAAACTTTCACAGGAGCAAAAGACATTATTGCAGATGGTCTTTTTGATATGATTAAGCCAGATGAAATTTATGGATTGCATATTGGGCCGGAAGCATCAGGAACCATTAATTATAAAAGTAATGAATTGTTCGCCTACACAAAAACACTTAATGTAAAATTCAAACCGAGTGCAGATAAAAAAGAATTAGAAAACTTTATGAATAGTCTATTAAAAGTTTATGTACGTAATATTTCACAAGACGGTTCTCCTTGGGATATCATAAATAAGATTTCAGATCCTACAATAGGGTTGACAAGCAAAGAAACAATTTTTAAAGATTACTTTATTTTACAAGGAGCAAGACTTCATACAAATGCAGACGAGACAGTTACTTTTTACAATGCTAGTTTCCTTGAAACTGATATAGAAAAAGTGAATAGCTTACCTCTTAAAATAAAAAAGCAACTCCTTAATTCTAAATTTAAAGACGCTTTTATCTCCATAGGATATTCAAAAGATTATGCCGGAAGCCCTATGAACAATCCTAAACTCACAAAGATTGCAGCACAAACAATTGCTAGTTTTTATAACAAAGAAATGATTAAACCACTCTACGGACAAGTTCCTTATTTTGGAGAAGATTTCATGTTCTATCAGCAAACAGTACCAGGAGTATTCTTCTTTCTAGGAGGGTCAAATGTTGAAAAAGGGCTAAGTTCTATGCCACATTCACCAAACTTTGCGGTGGACGAAAAAACAATAAAATATGGAGTACAATCTTTTGCTACTTTACTCTTAGAAAGAGCAAACCAGAAATAAGGATATAACAACGCAATCTAAATAAAGCATTATGAAAAATATACTATTTATAATTAATTTATTGCTGTTTTTTCATTTATCAGCGCAGAAATCCATAAGCACAAAACAATGGCAAGAAGATCTTCGGTTTTTGCAAAATACCCTACATAAAGACTATACATCTCTTTTTGTAAAAACTACTAAAGAAGATTTTGACACTCAAGTGGAAGCACTTTACAAGGATATTCCCAATTTAGAAGAACACGAAATTCGGGTGGGCTTGGCCCGCATTGTTTCGCAATTTAAGTATGGTCATACACAAATCCCCTATGGTACAACGGCCAGAAGCGGAATTTTACCTATAAACCTGTATCATTTTAATGAGGGTATCTATATTGAAGGTGTTCAAAAAGACTACAAAAAAGCTTTGGGCGCAAAAGTTTTGAAGGTAGGTAAGACACCTATAGACAAAGCCTTAGAACTAATACACCCTGTAGTTCCTATAGAAAACGAACAGTATTTTAAAGCCTATGGGCTTCGATTTCTACTATCGCCAGAGGTACTACATGCACAAGGCATCATCCCTGGACTTTCAGAAACCGTGACACTTACTTTAGAAAAAGGGGGAAAAGTTTTTGAGCATGTGTTTAAAACCATCCCTGTTAAAGATAAGCCAAAGGCCTTCAATTTCACACTCCCGACAGCACAGTGGCTAACCGCTCGTAATACAGAGACCACCCCGTTATACTTAAAACATTTTGAAGATAAACTGTATTATTTTGAATATTTAGAAGATATAAAAACCCTCTACGTTAGACAAAGCTCTGTATTTGATGCTGCTAACGAAACCCTTGAGCAGTTTTATAACCGACTGTTCGAATTTATTGATACGCACAGTATAGAAAAGTTAGTCTACGATGTTCGTCTTAATGGTGGGGGTAACAATTACAACAATCTCCCGTTGATAAAAGGGCTATTAGCAAGACCAAAGATTAATAAAAAGGGAAGCTTCTTTTTTATTATTGGACGCGATACATTTTCGGCATGTCAGAATTTAACTAATGAAATTACCCGATATACTGAGGCTATTTTGGTGGGTGAACCGACTTCAGAAAATGTGAATTTTTACGGAGATGCACGACCGGTCCTATTACCAAACAGCAAAATTACAGCGTATATATCCTACATATGGTGGCAAGATATGCCCGCTCTAGAAAATGCTAAATGGACAGCACCCAGCATCCCGGTAACTATGAGTTTTAATGACTATATACGGAATCAAGATCCTGTATTAGAAGCAGCGTTAACCTTTAATGCAAAGAATTTTGAACCTAAGCCCATCGAATATATAACAAACCTATATTTATCCGGACAAACAGCAAAATTGGCAAACGAGCTCCCTAAAATGGTACACGATCCCCGCTATGCTTTTTGCGACTTTGAAACAGAATTAAACAAAAAAGGAAATCTTTTATTACAAACTGGTCAGGTACCTCAAGTTCAGGCTTCACTTCAAGTGTTTTCTATGATTGTACAACTATTTCCGAATTCTGCAAGTACTTATAAAAATATGGGGGAAGCCTATATAGCATTACACGATACTGATAAAGCAAGAGAAGTACTCAATAAGGCGATTACATTAGATACGAATGGAAACATTAGCAAAGCTGCAAGAGCAATGTTGGCGCAGTTGGATAAGTAGTTTTTAGTTACATATCCAATTTTTTTTTGGATCTATGAACGTTCTTATTATAACTATGAACTAGGTCGAATCAAAAAAACATTAATCAATTATTCACTAATATTTTAGTGTAAAGTTCATTATTTCAAAATATTAAAAAAAAAGGTTATCCATAATGGATAACCTTTTTTTTATTTATGATAAGATAGTTATTTTAAACTTTCCAACAGTTTTTCTGCTACCAATTCAGATGAGGCTGGATTTTGACCAGTAATTAAATTTCCATCTTGAATAGCATATGCTGCCCAGTCATCTTTTTTAGAGTAGATTCCTCCGTTTTCTGTCAACATATCTTCTACTAAAAATGGTACCACCTCTGTAAGACCAACTGCCGCTTCTTCAGTATTTGTAAATCCGGTCACTTTCTTGCCTTTTACCAATGGATCTCCATTTGCATCTTTAACATTTTTTAATGCTGCTGGCGCGTGACATACGAAGGCGATAGGCTTTTCTTGACTATTAAACTTTTCAATTAAAGCAATAGAAGTAGTATCGCTTGCCAAATCCCATAATGGACCATGTCCTCCTGGGTAAAAGACCGCATCAAAATCGTCTGGATTCATATTAGCCAATACTTTTGTGTTTGCAATTCGCTCTTTTGCTTCAGCGTCCTTATCAAAACGCTTAGTATATTCAGTTGCAGCATCTGGCGCATCACTTCTAGGATCTATTGGCGCAGCACCTCCCTTTGGTGTAGCAATCGTAATTGTTGCTCCTTTATCTAATAAGGTGTAATATGGATTTGCAAATTCTTCAACCCAAAATCCTGTTTTTTCTCCCGTATCTCCTAATTCATCATGAGATGTCAATACAAATAATATTTTCATTTCTTTTTGTAGTTCAACTTTTTCTTCTGACACTTTTTCAGAAGGTTTTTCATCTTTAGTGTTTTTACAACTTGATACTGCAATAACGGTTAGCAGTAGGACTAAAATTTTTAATCGTTTCATAAGTAACGTGCGTTTATAATTTTTAATTTAATAAGCCATTTTTACAATTTTCTCAACATTTTCTGGTGCTAGGGACTGATGCTCTCCTAATCCTAACCAACCACGC
The DNA here is from genome assembly GCF_045505135.1 of Aquimarina sp. 2-A2. Lineage (NCBI taxonomy): Bacteria > Pseudomonadati > Bacteroidota > Flavobacteriia > Flavobacteriales > Flavobacteriaceae > Aquimarina > Aquimarina sp. 2-A2. The sequence goes on from NZ_JBJKFI010000002.1 coordinate 160,011, forward strand.
TCTGTAAAACGTTTTGAGATTTCTTCTGCTGTTCCTTCATACTCGTTGGTGTAGTCCGACAATTTTGTATCGATCCCCAAAGATTTGAAAAATTCGGTTGTTTTTTCGATAGCAGCATACGCTTTATCGTCAACGTTTCCTTCAGTAATATTCCAGACGCGTTCGCCATATTGTGCTAATTTTTCTTTTTTAGCTTCAAAATTATATTTGTAATGACTTTCGGTCATAATGGCCAAAGTTCTTGCATGGTCTATACCATAGAGCGCCGTTAGTTCGTGTCCCATTGCGTGAATAGCCCAATCTGTAGGTACTCCTTTTTGGATTAATCCGTTTAGCGCCATGGTACAACTCCACATAAAATTAGAAGCCGCTTTATAATCAAACGCATCTTGCAGTATCGTCGGAGCAATTTCAATTAATGTCTGCAAAATACTTTCCGCAAAACGATCTTGGAGTTTAGCATCCACGGAGTAGGTCATGTATTGCTCCAAAACGTGTGTAAAAGCATCGGCTAACCCATTTGCTAATTGACGTTGTGGAATTGATTTTATTACTTCAGGATCTAGAATTGAAAATTGAGGAAACAAACCAGGTCCACCCATAGCTAATTTCTCTTTGGTTTCTTTACGTGTAATTACAGCCCCAGAATTCATTTCAGAGCCTGTTGCCGGTAATGTGAGCACAGTTCCAAAAGGCATTCCTTTGTTAGTTTTAATATTTTCAGCCAAAATATCCCATGGCGTGTCACCCTCGTAAACAGCTGCGGCTGATAAAAATTTAGTTCCGTCAATTACAGAACCACCACCAACAGCTAATAAATACGTAATATTTTGATCTTTGATAACTTTTAAAGCATCCATCAAGGTTGCGTATTCCGGATTTGCAGGGATACCTCCAAACTTAGTAACATCTACATTTGCTAAAGCTTTTTTTACCTGGTCGTAAATACCATTCTTTTTGATACTTCCTCCACCATAAAGTAGCAATACTTTGGCATCTGCAGGAATTTCTTCTTTTAGTTTCTCTATTGTATCCTTTCCAAAAATGATTTTAGTAGGATTTTTTAATTCAAAATTATTCATCTTTTTCTTTTATTTTTTCGTTTAAAATCTACGCAACTATTCAATTACCGTCACTAATTCTTCGGTGCTTTTTCGTACCTTTTTTAGGTTTACTAACCAATCACTATCGGCATCTCTATACCCTATAGGAAGCATCACAGCACTTCGCAAGCCTTTGGCTCTTAAATCTAAAATTTCATCTAACTTATCAGCGTCAAAACCTTCTAGAGGTGTGGCATCCACACCTTCATAAGCAGCAGCAGTAATAGCTTGTGAAAACGCGATGTAGGCTTGTTTAGCTGCATGATTATAGTTTACTTCTGCATCTTGTTGTGGATACATTTGTAATAATTGTTGACGGTAGTTTTCCCAACCTTCGTTTTTAAAACCTCGAATCTCGTTCGTCAAATCAAACATATAATTTATCCTGTCTTCTGTATAGGTGTCCCATGCAGCAAAAACGAGTAGGTGAGAGCAGTCGGTGATTACAGATTGGTTCCAGGCTATGGGTCTAATTTTTTCTTTAATCTCTTGATTTTTGACCACTATTATTTCAAAAGGCTGTAATCCACTAGATGTCGGAGCTAAACGAGCAGCTTCAATAATATTGTCAATTTTATCTTTAGAAACTTTTTCTTTATTCATTGCTTTAGCAGCGTATCTCCAATTTAATTTATCTAATAATTCCATTTTTTGATTTTTATTTATTGTTATTTTTTTTCTTTGATAATAGATACGTCAGTGCTCCTGTTGACCACAACGCCCAGATAATTAAAACGGGTTGAAAAATCAGTCTAATAAACCTTTTCCTATCCGTATTTAATCCAAAAGAGTCTATCTCATTTACATATTGATTGATATTTCCAGGAAAAATCAGGATGTAAAATATTGCCAACAGAAGTCCTGTTTTGATTTTAAATTTACCTCCGACAATCATTAGTATTCCAAAAACAATTTCTATCACACCAGAAGCCCATACAATAAGGTCCATAGACGCAGTATCTGTTGTTATACAAGTGGGAACTTGCGCATAAAATGCAGTCCTAAGAAATGTGAGGTGTCCTATACCAGCATATAGCATGAAGGCACCTAATAAAATTCTTACAATGCTTTGAATGATACTTATGTTGGACGAGTCTTTTGTCATAATTCTTTTTTTACTTTTAGCGTTTAATACTATCCCAAGCTGTTACAAAAGCTTCTTCGATATGATCATTTAATTGAAAGTGCCCCTGCTTTTGAGCCATCATTAGAAATGACAACGGATTTATGGAATAAGCGTACAAAATTTGATCAGAAAAAGGCTTTATAATTCCATCTTCCTTACCACGTTTCCATAAGTCGAGTAGGGGTTGTAAGTGTTTGATACCTTCTTGTCTACTAGACGCGTCAATCATAGGCGTATTATTACACTGATTTAAAAAAAAGGAATAATCGCTTTCCTTACTGTTAAATTCTGCAATACGTTTCCATATGAGTTCAAAACCAGCTTTGATGGATGTATTCTCGTTATAAGTTTTGAAAACAAAATCTGTGTATTTTGTTTTTACATCTAAATATGTTTGATTAACCAAGTCTTGTTTATTTTCAAAATATAGATAAATAGTTGCTGGTGAGACGTTGGCTATTTTTGCAATTTTACTCATAGCTGTAGCGTGAAACCCATTATTATTCACGAGTTCAATCGTTGCTTTAATAAGTGCGTTACGCTTATCTATACTTTTTTGAAGTTTAGCCATGATACTTGGTTTTAAAATACAAAGGTATAGATAAAAATGAATGTTCATTCTTTTTTTAGAAAACTTTAATAATTAGTTTATTTTATGACCGTATTGTTAAGTAAGAGGTATGTTATGAATGACTCTCTGATAAACAATAATAATCTAAATATAAATCCCTGAGAATCGTTTATTTAAAACCTCTAACCAATAGTCCAGTTTATATCATTTATACGAGCATATTGGCTTCTAAAATCATCAAAATCAAAGCTACGAGGGTTTAATATATATAACGTATAGTATAAAGCTTTGCTTATAATGCTTGTTAGATCAAAGATTTTGAAAGAGTAATACGTATACTCCAATAAAAATTATCCAACAAAATCTAAGATTCAAGAACTTCTCTAACACTAGAAACATCCAGAAGCATTATTATTTTTCTTTGGTAATATATTAAAGAAAAGTACTTTTACCTTATGCAAGACAAATACGCCCTTTTAAGACAACACTTTGAAGAAATTGTTTCTTTAACTGATGAGGAATGGAACTTTGTTCAGTCTCATTTTGAATATAAAAGCTTAAAAAAACATCAGTTTTTAATTCAAGCTGGACAAGCTGTTAATTTTGAATATTGGATTATTAATGGCTTGGTAAAAGCGTATTCAATAGACGATAAAGGTAAAGAGCATATTCTTCAATTTGCTATGGAAAACTATTGGGTGAGTGATCATTATGCTTTTCAAAATCAAGAAACAGGGAGCATTTTTGTAGATTGTCTTGAAGACTCTGAGTTTTTCTGTTTAACACTGGAAAGCCGAGAACTTATTTGCAAGCAAGTACCTGCTGTCGCCAATTTTTTCCGCATTAAATCAAACCACGGTTATATAAATCTGCAACAAAGAATCCTTTCTTTACTTACAATGACTGCCGAAAACAGGTACGAATACCTATTAAACAAACTTCCTAAATTAATACAACGCGTTCCTAAAAAATTAATCGCTTCTTATTTGGGCGTATCCAGGGAAACCTTAAGTCGTTTTAATAGTTAAATTCAAAGTGACATATATCACATTAAATCGGTGATGTATGTCCTCGCAAACATCTTGGTTTTCATAGAATTTTGTATCGAACAATTAAATACAATTTACTATGAAAACCACACGATCACTTATTTATTTATTTACCGTAATTGCCATAGGGTTCAACGCTTATGCGCAAGAAGGCAAAAAACCTTTAATGGGTAATTCTTACGGTATTATCAATATTGACGAATATGTTAATCTACTACCTGAAACCACCCCGGGCAGTATTAAAGATATTAGACTAATAGATCGCGAACATGCAGGTGTTAGAATCTTTAGATTGTATGATGAAGTGCCTATGCATTATCATGCGAAGTCGGATGCGTATTTATACATCTTAAACGGTAAAGCAGAATTTTTCATAGAAGATAAAGGACCTACTGTAGCCGGAAAAGGGGATTTACTTTTTTGGGGAAAAGGCACCGCACACGGCAACGGAAAAATTATTGAAGGTCCATTAGACGTACTCGTCTTTGATGCCTTGGCCAGAGATCCTAGTGATGTAATTTGGGTAGACCCATCAACCCAAAAGAAATTCTTATCCAACTAATCAGATTTTATTCAATTTTAAAAAATAAATACAATGAAAATTATAGCTGTATTAAAAATAGTCTTGTTCGCATTAGTAATGAATCACGCAATGTTGGCACAAGCACAACTAGAAAGAATAGCAACTTTTCCTGAGTCTAGGCCTGGGAATATTACAGTCGCTAACGACGGAAGAATATTTGTAACAATGAGCGCTTTAAGTGCCTCAAAGTATATGGTAAAAGAAATTTTACCGAATGGAGATATCATCCCTTTTGGTGATAAAGAATGGATTGTAAAACCAGAAAACGGAAGCATAAAAGGAATCAATTCTACTATCGGAATTCAGGCGGATGCTAACGGTAAACTTTGGGTTTTGGATATGGGTAACATTAAGCAAAATCAAGCTCCAAAATTGGTTGGTTTTGATTTAGTTACGGGTAATATGGTAAAAGTATTTCCTATTCCCAATACGGTATTATCGTCAAAACCTTTCTTACAGGATTTTGTGATTGATGTAAAGAACAATACTGCAATAATTGCAGATATGACCGATGCTTTAAATCCGCCAATTGCGCCTGCTTTTGTCGTGATTAATTTAGAAACGGGTTATATAAGACGTGTTTTAGAAGGTAATGCTTCTTTTTTAGCGTTAGACGAACCGATGAAGATTCATGGAAGACTAGTTTCGCACAAAAGAAAAGACGGCACTACCATTCAGCCAAGATATCCTTTAAATCCTATTTCTATTGATGAGGAAAATAAGTACATCTACTATGGAGCAATGGGAAACACTAAAATTTACCGTATTCAATCTGCTGTTTTAGCGGATGAGAGTAAGCAAGATATCGACCTAACTAAGTACATCGAGTTGTATGCGAACAAGCCAAAATCTGATGGGTTCAAAGTTGGGGCAAATGGAAAAGTTTATGTAACCGACGTTGAAAATTCCGCAATCGTAGAAAGTACACCTTCCGGTATGAAAACCATTGTGCAATCGAAAGAAGACTTGTCCTGGCCTGACGGTGTAGCTATACACGGCAACTACTTATACATCGTGGCAAATCAGTTACACAATTTAGCCCTATTAAATGAGGGTAAAGATGCTAGTAAACCGCCTTATTTAGTCTTAAAAATGAAGATTAAAGAATAAATAGATTCTAATAGTATATTCAAAAACTGTGATGATTTATCATAATCAAACGTGATGTACATCACAGTTTTTAACTGATATGTGTCACTTTAAAATGTTGATATACATCCTCGTACAGCCGTTGTTTTAGACGGAAATTTGCACAAGAAATTTAAAAACATATAATCATGAAAATATTAAAAACGCTCACAGTAGTAGCAACAATACTTGTTGCTTTAAACACAAACGCACAAGAAGTACCAACATCACCTTATGGAGCAGACGATGAAATTGGAGCATTAAATCTTCTAAATGAAGATACAGTTTTAGATGCTGTAAAATTGGTAAAAAAAGGAAAAGTGTACCGATTAGGAATGGTGGTTAATGCACAAACCGCTGCTTTTCGTCACCGCTATTTTCACATTGAAACCTTGCAACCGGAAACTTCAGCAGCAGGTTCAAACAAATTCACGTACGTAGATGATCAACTAATAGGTTGGACAGGCGTGGGTTCGCAAATAAACGGACTGGCACATTACGGTCGTGATAATGTACATTATAACGGACACAAAGTAGAAGATTTTTTAACCGTCTCCGGAGTAAAAAAATTAGGTCTAGAAAAATTACCACCTATAGTTACCAGAGGCGTGGTTTTAGATATGCGTTCGTACTACAACCAGGATATTGTAAAAGAAGGTACTGTTTTTACAGTAGAAGACATTGAAAATGTAGCCAAAAAACAAGGCATTAAAATTCGTAAAGGAGATGTAGTTCTGTTTTACACAGGATGGACAAAATTAATGGGTAAAGATGATAAACGCTATTTAGCCGGTGGACCCGGAATTGGTACTGAAGCTGCACATTATTTAGGAAAAAAGGGTGTTGTTGCAGCAGGTGCAGATAACTGGTCCTTTGAAGCTGTACCTCACCAAAACAGCGAACTTTCTTTTCCGGTGAATCAAATGATGGCAACACAATATGGTGTCCAGGTATTAGAAAATATTCTCGTAGATGAGTTGGTTGCTGATAAGGCTTGGGAGTTTCTTTTTGTATTAGGGCACCCATTATACGAAGGATCTACACAAGTACAAATCAACCCTGTAGCCATTAAATAAGAACAAGCAAAAATTATTAGAAATTATGGAGACATCAATTATAAATGAAAGTAAAGCGGTAGTCGAAAAAAAGGGGATACCTGCAGCATTATGGGCATTAACCATTAGTGCATTTGCCATAGGAACAACAGAATTTGTAATCGTAGGCTTATTATCTACCGTTGCAACCGACTTAGGCACATCATTAACATCAGCAGGCTTACTAGTTAGTTTATATGCTATAGGTGTAGCAATTGGAGCACCAATATTAACCGCTTTAACGGGTAAGATACCTAGAAAACAATTATTACTGGGTATTATGTTACTGTTTATAATTGGTAATGGATTAGCAGCAATTGCACCAAGTTTTGAATTGCTTCTTTTATCAAGAGTCGTAACAGGTTTTGCACACGGTGTGTTTTTCTCTATCGGTTCTACTATCGCAGCTGGTTTAGTGCCAAAAGATAAGAGAGCAACAGCAATATCTATAATGTTTGCAGGTCTTACTGTAGCAATTGTAACAGGTGTGCCTTTAGGAACTTATATAGGTCAAAATTTTGGATGGAGAGCCACCTTTATTGGTGTTGCCATTTTAGGAGCAATTGGTGCAGTAGCTAGTTTGGCATTAGTGCCAAAAAACATCAAAAAATCAGCACCATTACGTCTTATGGACCAACTAAAAGTGATTAAAAACCCGTCTATTCTATTGGTTTTAGCTATTACCGCTTTTGGTTATGGTGGTACGTTTGTAACCTTTACCTACTTGACACCGCTACTGGAAGAAGTAACCGGTTTCTCTTCGGATATGACAAGTGTGTTCCTGTTAATTTATGGTATAGCAATCGCATTGGGTAATATTATTGGTGGTAAAGTATCTAACAATAAACCAGGTAAGGCGCTATTGGTGATGTTTGCCCTACAAGCTTTAGTGTTATTTGTTTTATACTTCACAGCTTCTAATCAAATTTTGGCAATAGTAATCCTGTTTTTTATGGGAATACTGGCTTTTTCAAATGTACCTGCTTTACAGTTATATATAGTAAAAATGGCTGAAAAATACCTTCCGGGAACCGAAGATGTAGCTTCTGCTTTAAACATTGCTGCTTTTAACGTAGGTATCGCTATTGGTGCTTTTGTTGGCGGAATGATCGTAGAATCTAATTTAGGTATTGAAGCGACACCTTGGGTAGGAGGGATTCTGGTAATCGTAGGGTTTTTATTGACACTGGTTTTATTCAAAAAAGAAAAAATATAAATACTAACATGATGACTGCATTAAAATTTAGAAATAACGACGAAATGCCAATTGTAGGCTTGGGAACTTTTAGATCAGCACCTAATGAGGTATACAATGCTGTACTTTCTGCTATTAAAATTGGATATAGACATATAGACTGTGCTGCTGCTTACGGAAACGAAAAAGAAGTAGGCAATGCTATTACTGAGGCTATTAAACAAGGCTTGGTTACCCGTGAAGAATTATGGGTCACCTCAAAGCTATGGAATGCCTCCCACGGAGAAGACAACGTAATATCTGCACTTAATCGAACTTTAAAAGATTTACAACTAGCGTATCTGGACCTATATCTTATCCATTGGCCAGTAGCACTGAAAAAAGGAACTGAAATGCCTGAAAAACCATCCGATTTTATTCCGTTATCAGAGGTGCCATTAAGCAGTACTTGGAAAGGAATGGAGACTGCTTTAGAAAAAGGCCTTACAAGTCATATTGGCGTAAGCAACTTCAATAAAAATCATATGAAAGAGATAATGGAGCATGCAATACATATACCAGAGGTGAATCAAGTTGAAATGCATCCGTTTTTACAACAAAACGACTTACTTCAGTTTGCTAAAGAGCATAACATTCATACAACAGCGTACGCCCCAATTGGTTCTGGTCACAATGATAATGATGAATTAAATCTGTTGAAAAATAAAGTGATTAATAATATCGCCACAGCCAATAATATGACAGCTGCGCAAGTAGCTTTAGCTTGGAATATACAGCGAGGTGTTTCGGTAATACCAAAGTCGGTAAATCCTACACGCCTTCAAGAAAACTTCAATACCGGTACCTTTAAATTAAGTGAAGATGATATGCAACGTATCCAAACTTTAGATAAAAACCATCGTTTTGTTGATGGTAAATTCTGGGAAGTTGAAAATGGTCCTTATACAGCAGACAGTATTTGGAATGCCTAATATCGAAATTCATCAGGTATTCTAAAATATACCTGATGAATTCAATAATAAAAATGCTATGAATAATTTTGATATGCTATACAAACCTGGTAAAATGTCACTCGGTATCGAGTTTCCTTTGGATAACGATTTGTCTTTAGCAGGTGAAATAAAAAGAAAAGAAGACGATAGACCATTTGGTGTACCAGATATAAGTAATCATTTACAATACGTCCAGCTACAGAAAACTTTGACTCAAATACGAGCTTATCATTCGGCTTAGATGAATATACGAGCATATTGGCTCCTTAAATCATCCAAATCAAAGCTACGAGGGTTTAATATATATAAGGTTAGTATAAAGCTATGGTTATAATGCTTGTTAGATCAAAGATTTTAACAGAATAATAGTCGGTGTATAGCTTCATCAGATGTGTACCTAATTGATGAAATCTAAATCATGAATATCATCTTACAAAAGCAGTCGTAGTAATGCCAGTCCAACTTTTCGACGATAACATTACTTTGACGGGCTAATAAGAAAAGTCTAGTAGCCTTTTTGAAGTAGGAGCGAGGTGGTGCGTTGGCATTTATAATTCTATAGTTTATTGGAAAGTTTCTTGACGAAATATCTTTATGAATAAAGTAATGCAACTCTTACTATATGAGTCAGCTTGTGCTGAGCTTGTCGAAGAAACAAGAAAACTTATTTGTTTACAAAGCACTAAATTAAAATTCCACAGGTAGTACATATAGAATTAGTAAATATTTAAAGTAGATGAAATTATTTAAAATATTAATCTAATTGCTATTACGGTTTTTGCAAATTTTCTTTGTAGAACTGAGGACCACATAATTTTACTTATTAAGAATCTATAGAATAATAGTTGAGAAGATTATCTGATTTTCTTATCACGATTTTTTTAGGTATTTTCTTTTCAAAAATTTCCTCCAAAAAAATGTAATTAAACCATTAAGACAACTAGCTTTGAATTGTTGTAATAGAATTGATGCGAGTACATACCCTATGCCAGAAACTAGCATGACCTTGCGTAGTCTAAGGAATAGGAGCGAGGTGGACATCAAACTTGTGAGATTAACGAATTCCTTAAAAATAACAGGAAAGGAGTACAACTGTATAAAGATGCTGTTACTCATCTTAACCTTGCAGCTTTTTAAATTCAATCCACCAGTCGTAAATAAAAAATTTTAATTTACCATTATCGTTCTGATCTATTAAATCCTGAAGTGTGGTTTCTTCAACAATATAAAATAAGAATTTATCAATGTCTAAATCATTTATTTTTAGATCTTTAGACATATAATCGTAATAGTTGGAATTTAAAAAAAGAATATTATCTTTTTTTCGATCTATTTCTATATGTTGTTTGATCTTCTTTGTTCTCCCAGAAAATTTATTTATGATAGGATCTAATTGTAACGCCCCTCCTAAAAGAGTCAATAAGTGTATAGGTTTAAAATCGCCAGCGGTATATAATCTTCTTTCATTTTGTGAAAGTTGTTTTACCTCTTTTGATATAATACCTAGGGAAACAGCATTAATATGCGCATACTTCGTCAAAAAAACTTCATCAAGTTCAATTTCAGTGCGACTCATGTTAATAGTTATACGTTCACTTTGATAGTTGCTTTCTTTTACTACAACTAATAAATCCTTCATACCCATATGAGAAACAACCAATGAATCTCCTATACCTGATTTGATCGTAAAAAAACCTTTGTTATTAGTTACTGCGTTTTGGTTATTAGATATGTTCTTTATGTGAGCATCTTGGATTTTATTGCTAGTATCTAAAACAATACCTTCAATGTCACGCATCTCTTGCGAATATGCTTTTATAGTAACTATAAATAAGCATATTAAAACTGTGATTAACTTTATTGTGAAATTGGAAAAACTCATAAGGCGCTCTCAGGCTACTGTTTGGTTTTAAGGCTATTTGTTAGGAATGGTATCACCCTAAAATATAGAATTTTATTCAAGCAGGCAACTTTGTTATGAAAATCAATTTTTCTCGCTTTAAATTCTTGAGATCTATTTCAATGAGCTCCAACCATGCAAATCATGCTATCAATGTCTTAAAATATAATAGAAGTAAAGCGTGTTATCCATTGAAATCTCTACACTAATAGGTTTACATACAATTTTGGCTCCTCAATTCATCCAAATCAAAGCTACGAGGGTTTAATATATATAACGTATTAGTATAAAGCTATGGTTATAATGCTTGTTAGATAAAAGATTTTGAAAGAGCAATACACTTTTTCAATAAATGATTGAGAATTAATTGAGTCACTAAATCCTAAGGATATCGCCTAGAGGGTAACCCAAAAATAATAGTAGATTTAAGTAAAAATATAGTATATTTAGGTGGCATTCTATGCGTACTATACATGATTATGTAAGTACTTTTTAAAATTCTTGAAATTACCTTAATTATAAAAGTCAACTGTCAAAATAGGAAAAAATCTCAACCTGTGTCACGTAGTAATATAAGTTACTTAATTAATCGTTGAAAAAAATAAAAAGGAGATATGTGTGCAATCATTTTAAAATCGAAATTTTCACCTATTTTCTTAACTTTCCTTATCTTTTTTTGTGCTAATTCTATTTTGGGACAGGAAGAAAATCTCAAAGATAAAGTCAAAGAAAAAACATTTAAGATAAAACCAACACCCGAGATGAATTTAAATTTTGGGGGCGCCATATGGCTTCGTGGTGTTACAATTCCTTATCTACAGGAAACGACAGCAAATAAGAGAGGCTTCTATATTGATCAATTTAGGATATCTGTAGACGGTGATTATGGAGTTGATGATAGAACAAAGTTGACCTTCTCTAGCCAAGTTAGGTTTTTTCAGTATCAAACATTAATACACCATATGTGGGTTGGTGTTGATTTTAGTGAGAATCATACTATTAAACTGGGTGTCACTCAAGTGCCTTTTGGAACAATTCCCGGATCGACAAACAGCTTTTGGTATTCGCTAGGTTATTATATAGGACTCGAAGATGATCATGATGCTGGTTTAAAATACCACTTTAATAAAAATGGTTGGGACCTTTATCTTGCGTATTTTATGAATGCAGATTATAATGATGCTACGGCCCTAAATCGTTTTGCTCCTGATCTGGTTCGCTCAGAGAACCAACAAAATGAAGAACGAAACCAAGGTAATATACGGATAGCAAAAGTGTTTCAAAATGATGTATCCAATTCGACGGAGATAGGATTTTCTGGCGAAATAGGACAAATTAATAACAGAGCAACGGGTAAAGATGGTTTACGATGGAAAAGTGCATTCCATTATGTTGGTACCTATAACAAATGGTCGCCAAAGTTTCAGCTTTCACGTTATGTATATGAGCCTAAGAATCCCGATGGGGTTGATGATAGACTTGTTCAAATGGGTTTTTTTGAAGATTCAAGGCTCATAGCTGCTAAAGCCAATGTTATAAATGCAAGTCTTCGAAGAGACTTCGGCCTGGATTGGTGGCTATTTCAGGAATTGGACATCTATATGGATTATAGTAAAGTATTTAAGGATGAATCCTCATTTGCAGATTCAGAACTCATAAATCCGGGAGCTGTACTTCGGGCAGGACCACTTTATATATGGTTTGATTTTATGTGGGGTAAGAACGCTTGGTATTTTAATGATTCACAAGAGGCAAGTGGCCCGGGCGCAGGTGCACCAAATCCAAATAGATTTGAATACCGACAAAATATATCGATTGAATGGTTTTTCTAAAACTATTTAAAATTAATTTATTGAACATTAACTTATAACAAAATGCAAAAACTACTATTCATATTCTTGACAATTTCATTTTCAAGCCTTCACGCCCAAACTCAAGATATTGAAATACCCGATTTTCTGGATAAAGCGGAAATTGAAAACTTTGATTGTAAATGTCTTGAAAAAGAAATTAGCTATTCAAAAGAAGATCAAAAGTATATCGACATCCTTTGGGAAGAAACGCTACAATACTTAAAAGCTTATGCTATTGCCTTAACAACATCAACCGGAAACTGTATAAACTCAGATGAAGCTATTTATGAAACTGTTGACGGACATAAAACGCTCTGCGTGATGGACCAAAGAGATATGCAACTCATGGTAAAACATATATACCTTGTTCTATTAAATCCAGACAAGGCAAAAAAATGTTTTGCCGCTAGAAAGGACGTCGAAGGGTTGTACAGCCCGGGTGGGAAAGCACGTGAAATTTCAAAGGTAGACCAATGGTTAGATAGAATGACTTTTGAAGAGTTCTTCAATCAAAAGGTAACAGATCCAGAGGTTAAGCAATATGGTTTATCTTTTACAAAGAATTTTAATAAAATGATCACCGGAGATGATATTGAGCTTCCGTCCAATTTTCCATATGATATTAGTGCAAATGCACTACCAAACCTTTGGGCAGCTGTCGGATGGTCTCCTATGTACGCAGAACAAAGCGAACGCAACTCCAAGAATTTCAAAAACACTAGAGGTGGATATGCTTATGGCGAAATTTTTGGGCATTGGGGATTGCTTCGAATTGAAACAATAAACGGAGAAAAGGTAGGGGCAGAAGTTGGTATGGTTGTTCAAGCGGTCAATACGTTTTATGCATACCATAATCATGCAATATCCGAGATGTATCACACCATTCGAAAACCGGCTTGTACAAATGAGTTTAAAACTTTTGCTATAGATAAATATAACCCTTTAGTAAAGACGGTTTATGAGGATGAATCAATTAGAAGAATACAATTTAACACAGATGTACCACAAGAATATAGGATGTGGAGCACTGGAGCACCAGACAATCAACCTTTTGTTTATTTTCGTCGTAATACAATCCATGCATTCGAAGTAGACGGAAGTTGTGAAGCTAAACCGGAAGAAAAAGCGTTAGTTACTATCTGGGCACGAAGTAATGCTGCAGATCGTCGTAACGATTACGGTACAACCCGTTTATGTGAATCTGCTGAAAATCCGGGAACACCAGGAAAAAGAGGAGAAGTAATTCAATGTGATTTGACAAAAATCAAATGGTAGCTGCACATATACATGAACTTGTCGTAATACTGCTGTGCAGGTTTTAAATTAATAGCTACGCTGGTCCGACGTATCGGCGGTTAACTTAGCATGAAAGGTCGATTTAAGGTTTATATTTTAGCATTTGCTTAAATAAGAAAATAATAATATATTCGAATTATGAAAAACGATATGTGCATAAGGTTAGAAGCCGATGCAAAACAAATAATGGACTGTAAAGAAGTGGTACAAAAATTAGATACCTCTTTTGATGACCTATCGAGTATTTTAAGCTTAACAGGAAATTCGGTTAGATTAAAACTATTGTATTTACTCAATAAAGAAGGTCGATTATGTGTCTGTGATTTAAGCGACATTTTAGAAATGAATATTTCAGCTATTTCTCAGCATTTGAGAAAGCTTAAGGATAGAAACCTTATTTATTCTAAAAGGGAAGCGCAAACAATTTTTTATTCTGTTACAGAAAACAAACAATCTTTGTTAACCCCATTTTTTAAAATACTAGATAACAGTAACGTTTTAGAAGGTTCATTATGAGTTCAAAAAAGAAGTTAGTAGGAACAACGATTATTACTGCAATAGCCGCTTCATTATGTTGTATTGCACCTGTTTTAGCCTTGATAGCAGGAACAAGTGTAATAGCATCAACGTTTTCTTGGATTGAACCGTTTAGACCTTACTTAATTACTATAACGATCTTACTATTAGCAAGTGCTTGGTATCCAAAATTGAAGCGTAAAAAAGGAAATATTGATTGTGAATGTGAAGATGGTGCGCCAACATTTTTTCATTCTAAAAAGTTTCTGTTGTTGGTCACTCTGTTTGCAGGGTTAATGCTGGCATTCCCATATTACTCTCAAATTTTTTATCCAAGTATAAACAATGAAATCCTAGCTGTAAAGGAATCAAATATTAGCAAGGTTGAATTTACGATTAAAGGAATGACTTGTGGTGGGTGTGAAGCACATATCGAAAGTGAAGTATATAAGCTTAACGGAATATTAGAAGTTAAAGCTACCTACAAAAAAGGGAATACCGTTGTGAAATATGATAATACAAAAGTTACCAATAAAGAAATCGAAGTCGCCATTGGAAAAACCGGATATAAAATTATAGACTAATGGAAGTACTATTTAAATCCACAATTACCTGTCCTAAATGTGGTCATAAGAAGGAGGAAAAAATGCCAACCACAGCTTGTCAATTTTTTTACGATTGTGAAAAGTGCAAAGAAGTAATAATACCAAAGAAAGGTGATTGTTGTGTATTTTGTTCTTATGGAACTGTAGCCTGTCCGCCCATTCAAGAAAATAAAAACTGTTGCTAAATCATATAAAATAGAACCTCTATTTTGGTAACGACTTCAGTAAGCTTTGGTCGAAATATGTGACAAATGAAATTATTCAAAGCATTTATTACTATCCGAGCCAACCCCTAAGAATTGCGAATTCAACATTCTGTAACATAAAGCGCCAGCCAAATCATCTTTACAAAATTCATGAGCCTTCATTTATTGCAATAATGTACGTGGGTAATCACTGTTTATACGACGAGGAGGTCACAGAGTCTTTCAAATTGTAGGAGGGAAGCATCATGTGAGTAAGATGAGAACCGGATTATAAGAAACTTAAGATCATTCGTAAAGCTAAAAATATAAATTCAACCAACTGATATATAGGTAATTATTTATTTAAAATTAAACTGCTACCTCTAATGTTATTTATTATAATAACAGAAAACATCATATAAGAGGGGTCACTTTTATAAGGTAAGTTGTTATATAACTATACTTAACCAATTTGCTATTATAATTTCAAATCCAAATCTTTATATGAAATCTATTTATTTCTGTGTTTTCCTTGTATTAGGATGTACTATGAACGCCCAAATTACGGAAACCGATAATACCATGCTATGGACCACAATTGGTTTAAGTAAAAAATTAGACGATAAGTTCCGAGTCAGTTACTATCAAATAAACTCCTTAAGTATTGCAGAGCGTAGATTTAATTTTATTCAGCCAGATTTAGAAATAAACTATGAAATCAATAAAAATTGGGATGCAGCGCTTAGCTATACACCTACTTTTTCTCTGGATGGTGTCGAAGGAAATCAATTGATTTACCACAGAATATCCGCAGATATTAAATTAAGCACTAAGGTAAGTAAGCGTATAAGAATGAAAAATTCGTTCACGGTTGAACATCACTTTACTCAACGTTCCAAATTTCAGCAACGCTATTACTATAGATTGGATCTATTTTATAGAAACACTAAACTGCCTTGGCGACTTCGGCCTTTTGCTACTCAGAAACTTTATTGGTATGCCAATGGTAGAGATTTACAATACTATGATGCTGACGGAAATAAAACTGAATCAGTTTCCCCAAATGGGTTGCATGCTTACAGACTGAAAGCAGGTATCAAGTTTTATCCTTCTAAAAAATTTAATTTTTCTATCTACTATCAAATGCAAAAAGAATTCAATTCTAATCTTTTCGGTAGTAGAGATATTAATAGTCTTAACCCAAATTCTAATAAAATAAGAAGAGCTTTTTATGACTTTTCAGTTATAGGTATTTCTTGTAATTACAAACTCTAAAATTAACCAAATTATGAAAGCAATTAAGAAGAGCATTATCACCCAAAATATTGATAATTTCAAGATTAACAGAAAAATGCGCAGATTCTATGTGCCTAAATCAGGAGACGTAGCAGTTTTTCAAGTTTTGTCAATAGGAAAACATAAGGCTGTGCAAGGAGAAAATGGGAACAATACGTATATATTTCCGGGAGATAAAATATTGGCAACTTTTGGCACACGCTACGCATCTGCTCAGTTTGAAGGCTATGTGCCAACGAAGTACTATACCAAATATCAATTATTGGGACAAGGTGGAGTTGTAGGAGTTTTAGAAAGTTTACATGCAAAGTTTGAAGATATTGGTCCAACACAACTAAAACTTATTGGGTATGCTGTAGATGATGAAAATAAAGTAATTAATACGATATATAACGGTGTAGAAAGAATACAGTTTAACCCAATAAAGAGACCGTACGAAATGTATCTTTCTGTTGGGGCAAGTATGGATAGTGGCAAAACCACAACCGCTGCGTTCTTATCCAGAGGTTTTATGATGCAGAAAAAAAAGGTAGCTTTTATAAAACTTACAGGTACGGTGTTTACTAAAGATTGTAGTATCGTAAGAGATTGTGGTGCAAGAACAGCTGTAGATTTTTCCTATTGCGGGTATCCATCCACATTTTTACATAGTACTAATGAAATTCTCGATATATTAGAAACCTTGTTGGACAGAGTAGAAAGAATTAATCCGGATGTTGTGGTTATAGAAATAGCGGATGGTTTACTACAACGTGAAACAAAATCGTTGATTAATCATAAACCTTTTATGAATTTGATGGATGGTGTATTACTTTCGTGTGCAGATAGTCTGTCTGTTAATAGCGGTATAGATAAGTTAACTAAAATAAATCAAAAGCCGATGCTACTTAGTGGTATGTTTACTGCAAGTCCCTTAATGGTAAATGAGGTAAGAAATGAAACCGATATACCCGTTTTTACATTGGATGATTTTACAAACAAAATTTCATTTAGTAGTGTCTTTCCAAACATAAAAGAATTAATTAGCGTAGAATGATTTTTGAGTCAAATAAGCATCTGATTAAACAATTTATACTTCAAAGAAAATCAAGAACATTCTGGATTATTCTTACAGGTATGATTTCCAATGTATTCACCATTATAATTCCGGTGAGTATTGGGAGGTATTATCAGCTTGCGTTTAATTTTGAGGCCTATCGATTAAAGTTAATAGGGGTCGTTCCGGTTACTATGTGGAACACAATTCCAAAATTTTTGTTGGTTTTTCTTTTTCTGATAATCATTAGATATATCTCGTATTTTATACACCAATATTTTTTGCGTGTTGAAGGTGAAATTTTTGTCAAAAACGTTAAGGATTTTTTGTTTTCACATCAATTACAAATTATTAATTCTGTATATAAGCAGAAGGGAATCGGTAAATTTTTATTAAGATATTCGGGAGATATAAACAGCCTGAAAAGGTTATATTTAAAAGGAACAATAAGCGCCATTGTTGATGGATTTATGATAATTTTTGCGCTTGCTTGGTTGTATCATTTAAATGACAAAGGCGCCATTGCTATTGTAGTGTTATCGCTTGTTTTTTATATAGTTATACGCTTTCTAAATAAAAAAGTTGAAACCTACTCTTTAAGAAAACGAGACAAAACATCAGGACAATTATCACTGGTTAGCAGAACATTAAATAGCATAAGTACCGTAGTTATAAACAATAAACAACGAATTGAACTTAAGAAATACAGGAAAAAATCCAAAGGGATTATGGATGCTGCATTTAAGTTCAACAAATGGTCCGTTTTAAATGCCGGGTTTATTTCGTTTGCACAATATGCTATTTTAAGCGTAGTCTTATATATTTTCTATGTAGATCTCAATGAAATCAACCCACAAAAACACGGCGGAGAACTCATTAGTTTTATCCTTCTTTATATTACTATTTTACCGGTTATGAGACGCTTATTTTCACTGGAAAAGGTTTACAAACTGGGAAACATTTCACTAAACAAGTTGAACAACATCATTGACATAGAGAAAGAAGAAATAAACCTTGGTAAAACGCTAAAAGTCAAAAACCCGAGGGTAGTTTTTGACAATGTAAAATTTAAAGAATGTGATCCCATTAATTTTACTTCAAAAAAAATGGAGTTCAGTTCACTGGTAATGCCCAAAGGCATTGAGGAAAAATATATCATTTCTGCGATGGCAAGACTGGATGATACCTATGACGGTGAAATAAAAATTAATACTAACAATATCAAAGAGTTTTCGCCAGTATCGTTACGTGACAATATCTCTTTTTGTTCCAAAGAAATTCCTTTGATTGGTAGAACAGTATATGAGACTATTACCGCCTATAGGTCAAACAAAATCAAAGACGATGTCAAAAATTTCTTTCTATCGTGTCAATCCAGTTTTGGTGATATTTCGACCTTAGCATTAGATGATACCATCGGAGAGAATGGTTCTTCATTGTCTGCCGGACAGTACGAGCTTTTATGTTTAATTAGAGGTGTGTTGGCAAATAAAAAAATACTCATTGTTGGGGCATTCCCAATTTTGGAGACCTATGACCGAATGAATTTCTTAGAAGTTTTGAATATGAATGAGGCTACCGTAATTAAATTACAATTCAATTAAACCGATGATAAAATCAATCATACTAGTTACAATTATATTTTTATCCGTTTCAATGATGGAGAACACCAATGCACCAAGAGTCGAAGCACACCCCTATACCATTGTTATTCACGGTGGAGCCGGTACTATCAAAAAAGAAAATCTTACCCAAGAACAAGAAACAGCATATAAAGCGTTACTATCCCAAGCTCTAAAAATGGGTAAAGAGCACCTGGAAAAAGGTGGTACAGCTATAGAAACGGTAGAGATAGTTATAAAAATTTTAGAAGACTCACCTCTTTTTAACGCAGGGAAAGGTTCTGTATTTAACAATCAGGGTTTTCAGGAAATGGACGCTTCAATAATGGATGGAAGAGATTTATCGTTTGGGGCAGTTGCAGGATTTACCAACTTAAAAAATCCGATTGAAGGAGCTAAAATTGTAAAAGATAGTACAAAACATGCCTTTTTATATGGTGAAAGAGGTCAGGAATTTTGTTTAAATAAAGGAGCTACCTATGCAGATAGTACCTACTTCTATTCTGAATACCGTTGGAAACAATACCAAAGAGCTTTGAAAAAAGATATCATTGAGCTAGACCATAGTGAGGATACTGACCAAATTAATGAGGATTTACGAGACAGTAAAAAATTTGGAACAGTAGGTTGTGTGGTTTTAGATAAACATGGCGACCTGGCAGCAGGCACATCAACCGGAGGTCTAACTAATAAGAAGTTTGGTAGAATTGGTGATTCCCCCATAATTGGTGCCGGAACATATGCTAGTAATAAATCTTGTGCCGTGTCCTGTACAGGAAATGGAGAGTTTTTTTTAAAAGGTACTATAGCCAGGGATATTGCATCACTCATGGAATATAAAAATTATGCCTTAGAAAAGTCAGGCAGAGAAATTTTAAAGAAGCTGTCAAATATGAAAGGGAAAGGCGGTTTTATTTCGGTAGATAAACAGGGCAAGTATATCATGATGTTCAACACTAGAGGCATGTATAGGGGTGTAGCAACTTCAAATGGAGAATTTAGAGTAGAAATGTATAAATAGATTTCATTGTTATTTAAAAGTTCAAATCTCCAAAAAAAATTATTCTAAAAATTTTCCTATGATGTCAATGTAACACTTTTTATGCGAGCCTGTATCGAGCGAAGTCGAGATGACGTAGGAGGGAAGCTTAATGTGAGCGGAATGGAATAATTTTGCTCAATTCAAGTTTATTTAAAAAGTTGATTGATATTTGTTTTATACAGTTTTCCTATGGGCACAACATGATCTTGAATATAAATTCTATTTCCTTCAATACTATTTATATGCTTCTTTGCAACTGCAAACGATTTATGAACCTGAATAAAATCATTATCAGATAGCATTTGTATTGTATCAGATATTTTTTCACGGATAGTTATAGTGTCTTTAAGAGTAACAACTTTGGTGTAATTTCCAGAAGCTTCAATAAATAGTATACTATTCAAATCAACCTGAATATGACTATTATTTTGTTTTAGAAAAATATACTTCTCTTCGGGCTTTATGTTTCCTTTATTCTCTTTTTCAATTATTTTGGTATTAGAAGTGGTTGCTTTATTTATAGCGCTCAAAAAGCGCTCAAAACTAAAAGGCTTTAATAAATAATCGATAACATTTAATTCATAACCTTCTATTGCGAATTCGCTATATGCTGTAGTTACAACAACTTTTGGCGGAGAGGTTAGCGTTCTTAAAAATTCAAAACCTTTTAATTTAGGCATGTTTAAATCTAAAAAAATGAGATCTACTTCATGTTTGTTTAAATAGTCTATAGCTTCTATAGCATCATAGCAATTCGCTTTAAATTCTAAATTTGGTAGCATATCACAATACCCTTTTATAATATCATGTGCTATATGTTCGTCATCAATAATTATATATGTAATCATTATAAGGTAATATTCAATTTAGCTTTATACATAGTATCCGTTTTAGAAAATATTAATTTATGATTTTTTGGATATACCAACTCTAACCTACGTTTTAAATTATTTAAACCAATACCTTTTTCATGTTTGTCTTCAGAAGAATCAAAGTTATTTTCTATTTCAAAACTAACTTTATTATTTTGAGCAAGTAAATGTATATGAACATAAGCATTCTTCCTTAAATTTTCTACGCCATGTTTAAATGCATTTTCTAAAAGAATAATAAAGAGAAGTGGCATTATTTCATAATCATTATCCTTCATTTCAATATTGAATTGTATATCAATTGTTTTGAGATACCGCATTTTATGGAGTTCTATATAGTTTTCTAAATAGGTTACTTCTTCAGAAAGTAAAACAGTTTCTTTTTCACCCTCATAAATACTGTATCGCATCATATCAGATAATTGCAAAATTAATTCTTGCGCTTTCTTTGCATCTTTATCTACCAAGCCATAAAGGTTGTTAAGCATATTAAAAAAGAAATGAGGATTGACTTGACTTTTTAAATGCATTAACTCTGTTTTTGCTTTTTCATTCTTTAGCTTAATGATTGATTTGATTTGTTTAAATAACCAATGTGCAATTGTTATAAAAACAATTATAAAATAGAATACAATAAATTCTACAAATCCTTCCAATTTACCAAAAGTGTCATTAAAAACGACAATGACTAGACCTATAAATACAAGTGTTAGTTTATAAATACGATTTATAAATTTCCTTTTTTTATCTGATATTTTCAATTTCATATATCAATACTAGTCAATTAAATCTCCTCTTACAAATTAGTTGACCAACAGTATGTAATTAGTGATAAACTATAACAAAGGTGTTGTAAGATGGCTTCATAACAAAGAATTATCTGTATATCCCAGATAGATTTATTTGTGTCACTAACATTTTTTAGACCCAAAATCCACAGATAAGTTTGTGTCAATCAATCAAAAAATGAACAATATGAAACTCATTATTGACAATTTATCTAAAACGTATTCAAACGGTGTTAAGGCATTACAAAACATTTCTCTAGAGATCCCAACCGGAATGTTCGGGTTATTAGGCCCAAATGGTGCAGGGAAATCTACTTTAATGAGAACCATCGCCACCTTACAAGAAGCAGATGCAGGATCCATTACGCTTGGAGATATAGATATATTAAATCAAAAAAATGAGTTGCGAAAGGTATTAGGATACTTACCGCAACAATTTGGTTTGTATCCTAAAATATCTGCCGAAATATTGCTCAATCATTTTGCCGTACTAAAAGGAATCGTACATAAAAAAGAGCGTCAAGAATTAGTAAAAGCACTTTTGCATAAAACTAATTTGTATGACGTAAGAAAACAAAACCTAAAAGGCTATTCCGGAGGCATGAAACAGCGTTTTGGTATTGCACAAGCTTTACTTAATAATCCGAAACTACTTATTGTAGATGAACCTACTGCAGGCTTGGATCCTTTAGAACGCAACAGGTTCTATAATGTGCTCAGTGAATTGGGAGAGCAAACCGTTGTCATATTATCTACACATATTGTTGATGATGTTAAAGAACTATGTACAAACATGGCGATTATCAATCAAGGACAAGTTAGCTTAAAGGGAAATCCCTTGGAAATCCTTGAGAACATGAAAGGGAAAGTCTATAAAAAGACAATAGCCAAAGAAGAATTAAAACTTTATAAGGAAAATTATCAGGTGATTAGTGAAAAATTATTTCTTGGTAAACCAACCATTCATGTTTTGAGTGATACTAATCCCGGAGATGGTTTTTCTCTTATAAATGCCGAACTAGAAGATGTTTATTTCTCTGAGATATTCAATAAGACAAACTCTAAATCTAACTAAGTATGTGGTACAATATTTTTAAGTTTGAATTACAGTATCGTATTAAACGACCAGATACGTATGTGTTTTTTTTGTTTCTATTTCTATTTTCTATTGTTGGAGTAGACTTTATTTTTCAAGGCGCTGAAATGGGGTTCATGAAAAAGAACTCACCAATAGTCATTATGAAGACTATGGGAGCAATTACAGGTATTTTCATGATTTTAGCGTCAATGATTATGGGCGTTTCTGTGTTAAGAGATTTTGAGTATACTATAGAATCCTTGATGTTTTCTACACCAATCACTAAAAAAGATTATTTATTAGGTAGATTCTTAGGATCGTTTACTGTATTATTTTTTGCTTTTACAGGTATTTTATTTGGGATGATGTTGGGAGAGTTTATGCCATGGAATAGCCCAGATGAGTTAGTAGCGTTTAATGCATTACTTTATGTAAAGACATTTTTAATGGTAACCTTACCAACCTTGTTTTTTGGAGCAGCACTCTTTTTTGTTACGGGTGCTTTAAGTAGAAACTTAGTGGTTGTATATACACAAGGAATTATTTTGTTTGTGGTTTTTATGCTAACCAAAGCCATTACTAATGAGTTTTGGCAAGCCATCCTTGATCCATTTTCGCTAACAACTACCACTTTTGCAACAAAATCTTGGTCTTTATTAGAAAAGAGTACACAAGAAGTTCCATTATTTGGAGTCTTGTTTTATAACAAGCTGTTCTGGTCTTCTCTTGGGATTCTAGCGTTACTGTATGGGTACAAAAAATTCAATTTTAATGTGGTTAAAGAAAAGAAAACTAAGAGAAAGCAACTACAAAAAGTGGTTGTGAATAGAACCAATGCAGTCAATAATACAGTACTGCCTAAAACTAAAAAGGAATATGGTTTACTATCTAAATGGAACCAATTAAAACAATTCTCTTGGTTTTATTTTATAAGTATTTGTAAGCAGCCATCATTTTGGGGCATCGTTATTTGTGGAATGATTATCATCCTTATCAATTCTGTAAATCTTGGAACTGTTTATGGTGTTGATAGTTATCCTGCAACCTATTTTATTGTTGAAGAACTTAAAGAAACCTCTATTTATTTCTTTATTATTATTTTAGTTTTTTATTCAGGAGAATTGGTTTGGAAAGAAAGAAGTGCTCAACTAGCACTAATTTATGACGCTACACCAATGTCTAGTTTTATAAAACTGTTGGGTAAGTATATTGGCTTAAACTTAGTTTATCTGGTATTAATGCTTGCCTTAATAAGTTCAGGAATTATATTTCAAACATTTAGTGGGTATTATAAGTATGAATTCCAAGTCTATTTTTATGGTTTCTTTCTGGAGATTTTTCCATTTTTAGCATTGTATACCTGTGTTGCATTTTTTATTCAATCGGTTGTAAACCATAAGTTTGTTGGCATTATGTTGGTCATTGTGTTTTTCATAGCCAATGTTGCTTTGGGTTTAGTTGGATTTGACCATGATTTATATTTTTTTGGAGGTAGTGCTTTAGGTGCCTATTCTGATATGAACGGTTATGGCCATTTTTTAAAGCCATATTTATTAATTAAATCATACTGGTTTCTCTTCGGATTGCTGTTATTAATTTTTGGCTCTTTAGTACATGTGAGAGGTACTGAAACAAACTTGGTAACGCGTATAAAAACTAGTAAATACAGTGTAAGCAAACCACTTTTTAAACTTACGGGTATTGTTTGTTTACTATTCATAACTACAGGATGTTTTATCTTTTACAATACTAATATTTTAAACACGTATTGGACAGATTCTGAAGCGACTGAATTTAGAGTCGCCTATGAAAAAGAACTCAAGCAATTTGAATATCTCCCACAGCCAAAATTAGTCGATGTCAATTTGCAATTAGAACTATATCCAACTACAAGGGATTATACAGTAGAAGGCTATTATATATTGAAAAACTCAACAATAGAGAACATTACAGCCATTCACATTCAAAAACGTCTTGAAGAGAATGTTACCTTAGATACTATTTCTTTTGAAGGCAGATTTACAGTTGATAACCGATATAAAAAGTTTGATTATTCTATTTTCAATCTAGATACAGCCTTAAAACCTGGAGATTCTGTAAAAATGTATTTCAAACAACGATTTACTACTAAAGGTTTTGAAGTCGGAAACTCAAATGTGAACATTAATAAAAACGGAACCTTTTTTAATAATTCAGAGTTACCAACCATAGGATATACTAAAAAATATGAACTCAATGATGAAGACGAACGTAAAGACTATAATTTACCTGTTCGTTATAAGAGGGCTGATCAAGAAGATAGTAACGAACTCGTAAACGCAAGATCAGGTAGTGATTCTGATGGTATCAATTTTGAAATGATTATTGGTACATCAAAAGATCAAACAGCCATAGTTCCCGGAAATTTATTGAGAAATTGGTCAGAAAATAATCGTAATTATTTTCATTATAAAATGAATAAATCAATGATTAATTTTTACGCTATAGTTTCAGCCGAATATGAAATTAAAAAAGACAAGTGGATTGCAAGTCAAGATTCAAATGCAACGCCTGTAAATCTAGAAATTTTCTATCATAAAGAACATGATTATAATATTGATAGAATGATGCTTTCTATGAAAACTTCATTGGATTATTTCAGTAAAAACTTTAGTCCTTACCAATATGAGCAATTACGTATTATGGAGTTTCCACGTTATGCACAATTTGCACAATCGTTTCCTGAAACCATTCCTTTTTCTGAAGCTATAGGTTTTGTTTTAGACATTGATGATGAAAAAGATGTAGATATGGCATTTTATATAACCGCTCATGAAATTGCACATCAATGGTTTGGCATGCAAGTAGAAGCAGCCAATGTAAAAGGACAATACTTTATTTTGGAGACCTTGTCACAATATGCAGCGATGATGGTTTTAGGAAAGAAATATTCTGAAGAGAAGCTACTTCAATTCTTAGAAATTCAAATGGAAGATTATAAGGAAGGCAAAAATAAAGAATCAGCAAACGAACCATCTCTTGCTTTAGTAGAAAACCATGATTATGTCTATTACGCTAAAGGTGCTATCAACATGTATCAATTTCAAAAAGCGATAGGAGAGGAGAATGTGAATACAGCACTAAGACGTTTTCTAGAAGATTGGAATACCACAAACGGTAAATTAAAAAGGAATACAGATAGATATGCAACCACCCAAGACTTATTGAGATATTTTAGAGAAGTTACTCCGGATTCACTTCAGTATTTAGTTACGGATTTGTTTGAAAAAAACCTGCCTCCCGAACTGTAATTAATAACAAGCCTGTACAATAAATGAGATAAGGAGTTACCCAAATCATCAACATGAGATTCACGATTGCTTAAACAATAACAAGAAATGAGTACATGTATGGACTGGGTATATATCTTTAAATTTCTTTGCTTACAGAAAATAAAATAGTTTCTTTACAAGATGAAAATTGCCATGCAATTTCAAAACTGCAGAATAAAACAAAAATAATAGTTGGTGATTTCTTTTGTGGTGGTGGAATAAGCTATGGAATGGAATTACCAAAAATGTATTTTGCTAGTGTACATTGTTATTAGTTTCACGCAAGTGATTAGCAATTATTTTTTTTAAACTCGATTTATATTATGAATAAAATCTTTCACATCCTTTTTTTGTCCTTTTTTGTTCTCTCGTGTTCTCCAGACAATGACGAACCAACAATACCTATAGAAGGAAAGCAAGTAGAAGGAAAGCAAGTATTTCGTATTGATTTAAAAAAATTAACAGCAAAAAATCTATCCGTCGGAAACAAAAAAAATCAGGAACCAGCATTTGCTCTTTTGAGTTTAAATGATGTTAATGAAAATCCTATTCTTACAAGAGAAAAGGTATCATTGAAAAAAGATAGTGACAGCAACGTAACCGCTGAATTCACTTTAGAATCTGGCACTTATACGGTAATAGAATTTATTGTAATTGATGCTAATGATGTTGTGATTTCTATGGCTCCGAAAGAAAATTCAGCTTTAGCCCAATTCGTAACTAATCCATTACCCTTTGATTTTGTAGTTCCGCCAAACGAAACAAAAGAAACGGTTATCGAAAATATCAATGCTGCCGGTTATACTTCGGTTAATTTTGGATATACAGGATTAAGTTTAACACTTCCTGAGAATACAGATTTCTTTAGTTTAACTGTAGATGAGTCAATTAGTACCACAACAAAAACGTTGAATATAAAATCCATTACAGGATCTACATATTTGGTTGACTGGGGTGATGGTACCATAGATGAATATGTATCCACAATCCCTAATTCGGGTATTGATAACACAATATCACACAGCTATACTCAAAACGAAGTCTACACTATAAACGTTAGCGGAGCTATTGAAGCCATAGAACTCCTGGATTTTACTAGCACCCAAGAGGATAATTGGGTAAGTAATCTATCTACAATAAATATTGATAAATTGATTTTATTGAAATCATGTATGTTATATGCAGGCAAACTAACTGAGTTGAATACTTCTGAAAACGTTGCTCTTGAACTTCTAGGAGTTGGTTACAATGACATAACTAGTTTAGACCTTAGCAACAATCCTAAATTGACAACTCTTTTTTTAGGTAATAATCAACTAACTGAGTTGAATTTAACTCAAAATCCTGATATAAAAGATATTTTAGTTGATGATAATCTGATTACATCGTTTGATTTTTCGAAAAATTCAGAATTAAGAGGGTTGATGGCTCGCGAAAATAATCTTAGCAATATAGATCTATCAAATAATTTAAAATTAGAGCATTTGGATATATCGAATAATACTATCTCCAATATAGACGTTTCTTTAAATCTGAGCTTAATTGAAATCAATGTTGGAGCTAATAATCTAACCGAAATTGACCTTTCAAAAAATACCAATCTCAAACGAATTGATTTATATCAAAATCAAATTAGTAGTATTGATATTTCAAATAATACAATCTTGAGAGATATCTACATCAGTGATAATTTACTATCTGAAATAGACGTATCGAATAACCCAGATTTAGAACGTTTAATTATAGAAGGTAATAATTTCAATAGCTTAGATTTAACTAGTGTACCAAAGGTCTTTGATCTTGAGATTGGCAACAACCTATTTGAAGCCAATACTTTAGATGAAATAATCTATCATATTCATGAGCAAGCAACACTAAACTCTATTACCAATGGTTACATGGATTTTAAGAATAATCCAGGTTTTGATGGTATAAGTAATGCTAGCTTAATACGGATTAATGAATTGATAAGTTCATATAACTGGTTCTTCAACAATAATAATTATAGACACAATTCAATTGTTAAGAACTATTGAGCCGAAATTGACTTATTAGTGCTGACCTATTTTTAAGTCTAAGAAATACATTCGTTTTAAATTCGGTGAAAAGTACTTGTAATTAATTTAGTTAATCCCTAAAACTCGCATATTCTAAAATTTCAGTACCGTACGTCGATTTATATTATTAATACGAGGATGCAGGTTCCTTAAACGATCCAGTTGATAGCTACAAACGTTTTGTATGTATAAGGTATTAGTACAAAGCTTAGATGAAATCGATTATTAGATTAAAGATTTTGGTTGTAAAAGTATATTTATAGTGAAGTCACTTGTAGCTTGACATAAAAGCTATTGATGGTAAACTAGTATGCGGTATGCTGTATTTGTACTATTCTACGTTATTCCTTTACGACTTTTCGGCGGATATCTTCGTTTGGACGGCTGAATGAGAAAGGTCTAGTAAACCTTTTACAGTAGGAGCGAGGAGATTTGGAGGCCTTACCACCTCATATCTTCCTTGATTTTTTCTTTCTCAAATGTTTCTTGAAATAGGTAAAACAACTCTTGTTATATGAGCCAGCCTGTATCTAGCGTAGCCGAGATGACGTAGGAGGGACGTATAATGTGTGTGGAATGATAATGAATCAAATAAAATCCCCCGTGTTTTACGGTTTTACCTCAAAAATGTTCATTCGGAATTTGCTAAATTAGCCTTCTAATAATTTATTAAAAGATTTATATTTTTAATAAAAAGTACAATAAAATAGTCTTATGAAATACATCATTCTAATAATACTTGTGGCATGTCTTTCCTGCTCATCTGATGATAATGATACTACTATTAAACCAAATTCGGAACCAGTGTCTATAAAAATTGATGCAATTGTTTTAGATGGTGCGAAAGTTACAATAGATTGGAGCGATGCAAAAGATGATGATGGTGACCAAATATTTTATAAATTATATATAGATTCGATACTTATTACTGAAACCACTGAATCTATAGGTTCCGCAATCTTAGCATATAATACAGCTTATTCTGGGAGAATAATTGCTACAGACAAAAAAGGAGGGACTACAGAGGTAAACTTTGAGTTTTCAAGCTTAAAGAGTAAAATATTATTATATTCAGATGGTTCAGGAACTCTTTATGCATTAGATCTTTATACTTTAAAACCCCTATGGGAAGCTCGAACTCCTTTTGTAGATAACCATACAATATCTAATGATCTCCTTTATTTAGGACTAAACGGTATTTATGGTTTAGATATTCTTTCTGGAGAAATTAAATGGACAAGTAAACCTGATACCAATAACAATGATTATAGAAATATCATAGTAGACGATCTTAATATTTATGCTTTTGGGTCTAATTCTACCTTATATTGTGTGAATAAAACAACGGGAGCAACGCTATGGGAGCGTAGCTTTCTCAATTACTACGCTCCATTATCCATAGATTCCGATAGAGTATTTGTTTGTAGTAGGAATGATGATGAGTTATATGCTATTAATAAGCAAACAGGGTTAGCAGATTGGAGCTTTAAATTAAGTAATAATACAGGCGCTGCTGCAAAAATAGACACAAATCCACTAATCGTCAATAATGATATCTATTTTGGTGATAATATAGGACGATTTTATTCTCTTGATAAAAATACAGGGGTTCAAAACTGGAGTGTTGATGCAGGTCAATTTAATTCATTTTACGCTTCACCTACCCAATTTAAGGAATTAATTATTGCAGGTACTTACAGCACTCTCTATGCTTATAATTTAAATAATGGTTCTACTACATGGGAATATAAACCAAATGAAGGCACATTTGAGACTTCTCCATTCGTATATAATGATAAAATATATATTGGATTATCAAAGAATGGAAGTGGTGAATTATTATGTTTGAATGCAAATGATGGATCGATAATTTGGCGTTTCGACTTAGAAAATAACACCACGACTTCACCCATTGTGTATGATAATGTGGTTTACATAGGAGATTGGAGTAAAAATATGTACGCTGTTAATGCAGAAACTGGCCTACTAAATTGGAAAATAATAAGTAAAGACGCTATATTTAAATCTCCGACTTTTATACTTGGTGAAGGGGAAATAGTAATTTACCCAAGTATTAATGGGTTAAAAAATTAAATTGTAAAGATGAAAATTACGTTTCTTATTCTAACATTATTTTTTAACGATTTTACTTGTAAAGTTTATTTAGAAGTTTTCTAACTAAAAGCTCCGTTAATTTGTAAAAAGCCCTTTATGTTCACAAGCTTTTATTTATCAATTATATGAGAGCAAGTACATACGCTTTGCCCGAAGCCAGCCTGTCCTGAGCTTGCCGAAGGAATAGGAGCGAAGTGGCAATCGAACGTGTGAGATAAGGCGTTAGCCTAATTATCATAATGAGATAAGGCGTTAGCCAAATTATCGTTATGAGATAAAGTGTAACCCAAATCATCAACATGAGATTCAAGATCTCTTAAACAATAACAAGGAATGAGTATGTGTGTATACAATGGATAATTAAATGCTAGTTTAGTATTTTTTATCAATTCAAATAATTTGTTGATTTAAATTTTAAAATCGTCTATAGTTTCCAGATATTTTATATGAAATGGTCAA
The DNA here is from genome assembly GCF_045505135.1 of Aquimarina sp. 2-A2. Classification (NCBI taxonomy): domain Bacteria; kingdom Pseudomonadati; phylum Bacteroidota; class Flavobacteriia; order Flavobacteriales; family Flavobacteriaceae; genus Aquimarina; species Aquimarina sp. 2-A2. The sequence goes on from NZ_JBJKFI010000002.1 coordinate 190,883, forward strand.
AAAGAATAAAAGAGTTATATTATTTTTGTTTTATATATACGTTGCATAAATCCTGAAAATTTGTTAGAGAAAAGACAACAATTACCCCAAGAACAATTAATAGATACAGATTATTTCATTTACTGTTTAGAAGCGGTTCATGATATAGAAACAGACAAGGTTACCGAAGCACAAAAAGAATTAGATAAATTGACCTCGCAATACGGGGTAGCTAGTATTTATAAAACATGCGACACCATTGAAAATTTAGAAACTAGTTTAAATGCATTGATCTTGGATGATCATAATTTTAAAAACTATGAAATAATCTACTTCGTTATAACAGGTGAAGCAAATAGCATTTGTTTAAATGACTACTATTATAGTTTACAAGAAATTGCAGAAATTTTTGAAGGAAGATTAAAAGGAAAGATTTTACATTTTTCAAATGCTAAAGTGCTAGATTTAAATGAAGAAGAAGCACAATATTTTTTGGATATCACTGGCGCAAAGGGTGTTTCTGGGTATGGAAATGAATATAATGGAATAACTAGCTCTAATCTTGACATGGCATTTTTTAACTTATTTAAAGACGATGAGAATATGTTAGCTGTTGTAGAAGAATTACATCAAAGACATTACAAAGCCTGTAAACTACTTGATTTTAGATTGTATTACTAAACCAAGATCCTATTTAGTAGTTCTAAATTTTGAGATATTTAATGAATATAGTATGTTATTATAAAACGATTCATTTATAAATCTCATACTATCTTTTATTTAGTTATAGATATTGATATTTTGATTGTTCGTTTAGTAAACCAAAGCATGGATTACGAACAGAGCTTATAGTCTTTAAATACCTTAGTACATCAAGTGTCCAGATTATAAAGTTTACAAAAACATCTTATATACTATCCCCCGGGATATGCCTGTCCAACTTTTCGGCGGATATCTTCGTTTAGACGGCTGAATGAGAAAGGTCTAGTAAACCTTTAACAGTAGGAGCGAGGTGGCGCGTTGGTATTCTCAGTTCTAAAGTATGTTTTAAAAAAGGTAATGAAACACTTATTATACGAGCCGACGGCAGGAGGGGAGTGTAATGTGTGTGGAATGGGAATATTTTCTCTAATTTTCAATTTTTGCAGAAGCTTCATTACAAGCTAATTCAGCTACATCAAAAATATGTATATATATTTTTGAGTAAGCTCGAATTAATAAAAAGAAACATATAAAAAATATAAAAACATATTTATATTCACTTAAGAGTTTAAAAAATTCTTCATATCCTCCTTTTTTATAATGAGAAATAAACGATATGGTTGAAAAAGCCCATATAAAGCCTATAATTGTATTTAAAAAAACAACTTGTTTATTATGTCTCTTCATTAGTGTTTGAATATTGTTTTTTATACTATCAATTTCGATTTTATTTAGTTTGTTTAATTTTTCAACAGATAAATTTATATTAAGCTTATCCGTTTTAGTTAAATCATAATCAAAAGAAAAGAAAGAAGTAATTATCAATGATAGTAGAAAAATCCACGATATTAATTTAGAACTTGTTGTATAATCAACCTCATATTTATTTAGTACGGAAATAAGTATAATAAAAATTATTATTGACAGAACTAGATAATTAACAAATAGTTTACGCACTAAATTTTTAAACCCAGAAATTATAAGAAAAAAAGGTCTTATTGTTTTTCTCCAAAACCACTTAAATGGTTTTATTATTAATTCAATAATTTTATTAAGCAGATTGTTCCCCTCTATTTTTAGTTCTGAAAAGAATACATTCAATAATTTCAATGGAATAATATCTAAAATCCACTCGCAATAATTGTTTTCAAGACTATCGATTAAATCAAAAGTAACTTTATAAATAGTATTAGTTGTTTTCATATCTAACTTTTATTAATTGTGTTTACCATAAAGAATAATATCTGAAATTAGGTATCGTAATTTGCCCTTTAAATCATAATCTATATATAGTTCTTCAGCCTTGTTACACATTTCTAAAAGCTTTGTGAAATTACTTACTTCGTTATCTATTTTTCGACTAAAAATATCAGAAAGCTTTTTAATCAAGCTAAAATTACTTCTAGGTGATTGAATTTTAGCAAGAATTTTTACTCTTAATTCGTCAGGAGTTTTTATAGTCTTGAGCCCGTTCAGTTCTTGAATAAAGCCATCAGTAGTATTGAGAATATTGCCTAAGTTTTTTAATGATTCAAAAACATTTTTAGGCTTAGTATTGTGATTTATTACCAAGGAACTATTTTCAATCATAGAATCTTTTTTTGGTATTAAGAAGAAGCCTGTAGAATCCTTTTGCATAACATTAATCACATTCACAAAATTTAAGGAACCAGTTCCTAAATCATTTGTGGTAATTTTAACAGCTGTTGCAACATGTCCAAACTTTCCTGCATCTTTAGTGTGCCTTTCAGATACTATGATTTCTAGCTTCGATTCACTGATTGCTGAACTTGTAATTTTATATTCAATGCCAGGATTTGCTTTCATATTATTATGAAGACTTAACATGGCAACAACAAATGTGAAATCAATTCCATATTCATAATAACGAGGTGATGTAATACCACGTAGATAAGTAATACTATCATGGTCAACTAAACGGTAGCTTTTTTCTTTATTATATCCATCGCTATTTTTGGCCATTTCTTTAAAATATTGAACATTATAGTTAGCCAATGAAGCTTCTCCAATTTTAAATAAATTATTAGCATATTTGGTCATAGCATACTCATCTAAAAAAGTATTTTTAGAATCATATAAAGCAATAGCCTTAAGATTTTGTTTGACTTCATCAATTTCTATATACTCTTCAAAATTGAAAATAATATTTGTATCATTACTTCCAGAAATTGCTTCTTCAAATACATTAATATCTTTTGTTTCTGCTAATATCTTATAACGATGAAACTTGGTTATAAAATGATTAATTTTTTTGTAAATCAAATCAATAAAATCAATAGATATATACTCATCTTTAATTCTATCTATATCAAAAATTTTATAAATTTCATCTTTATAAGGATGATTTTCAATTAAGGAGCAAAGCTTCTCTATTTTGATTTTACCTGAACTATTCTCTGCATCAAGTTGTACTTGTTTTTGTTTGAATTTTTCTTCCATTTTTTACAAAGCAGTTTTTAATCTTACTTAGGAACATTAATTAATATTAAAACTTATTTTTCTTTTCTAACTCCTTTAAATTTTCCTCCAGATGTTTTTACATCAATAAATCTTCCTGTTTCTGTATCTCTTTTTACATAGAGTTCTGTTTTAGGATTTAATACTTGTGAACGTCCTTTTACTGCTCCTTTTCTTGCGTTGTCTCCTGTAGGTTTATTCTTTGCCATTTTTTATGTTTGAAATTATTACTTACTATACTATGCTGACAACTATTTAAAATTTGCCATCAATATGATTTTTTTTAAATTTATTATCTGACTTACAATGATATATGCTCATTAATTACGTTTTTTTGCCATATTGTGGCAAATTTTTATTTTCTTTAAGCATAATACCAATGAATGGCAATAGCAACTCCTTCTCAAATACTAGAAAAACTTAATTCTATTGATATAAATGAACTGTTGGATAGGATGGAGGATTATGTACGTAATCGGTTCTATGATAAATCTGACCAAAATAAAACAGGGATTCAATTTCAAGATTTTTGTCAAGAAGTACTAAGAAAAGCATGTGATGGAACTAGGAAATGGAAAATTGACAAATGTTCTTTCGAAAAATTCATTTTTGGTACTTTAAAAAGTGATTTATCATATTTTTTTAAAAAGGGTACTCCAAGACCTGATGATGATGATACAGAGTATCAAGAAGAAATAGAAGAATGCTACATAATAGACGTTTATTATAATGATGTTTCAGAACAAGGTGATGATGATAATAATTTTGATAAAATAGATGACCAAACTGTAATTAATGAATGGATAAACACGCTTCGAGAACAAGGTGCTGATGAAGATGAAATTCAAGTTTTCGAATGTTGGACTGCTGGTATTAATACACCAAGAGAAATTAAAGAATATTGTGATATTAGTATTGATAAAGTCTACAATATTTACAAAAGATTAAGAAGGAAAAAAATTAAATTCAGACAGAATTGGATAAGCTTAGGAAAACAGTAAAAGAGAGTATTTCAAATTTTGAAAAATCTTTTCCAATAGATTCTATTAGGGAAGATCTACGTATTGCTGGAGTTAACTTAGATGATCGTAAAACAAGACAAGATAAGTTTATTAAACAATTAAAATTTAAACTTAGTGTAAAGTCTAATAGGGAAAAACAGCAAGAATTATTGTTAACTGCTAGCCAGAAATTTTTAGAAGCATTAGATAATGGTTTAGATAAGCCAGTTGCTTATTTAAATAACCTAATTCAAAATAACAAAATACAATTTCAATATAGTAATTTGAAAAAAATTAGCGAAGAAGAAATTAAGGAAATAATTAAGGATCAAAATTTGATCGAAATAATAGAAATGATTGAAAACGAATCAAAAGGGGAGTAGTAAGGCAAAAGAAATTTTAGAATTAATAGGCTTTGATGATATCAGTGAAATGCCAATTGCAGACTTAATGGTTGCTTTTGATATAATTTACATAGAAGAAGTGTTAAATAGTGCTGATGGAAAGATTATTAGAGGTAAATCAAGAACTTTAATAAAAGTAAATAGTCAAATTAAATATACTGAACGTAAAAGGTTTGTTGCTTCTCATGAGCTTGGACACTATTTTCTACATGATAAATTGGATTTGCATAATGATAACTCTAAAACTTTAAATTGGTTTAATCTAGAAGAAAAAGCTAAACGTGGTATTCAAGAATTTGAAGCAAATGATTTTGCAAGTGAACTTTTAATGCCAGAAAAAATATTTAGATCCTTCATCGAAAAAAAAAGTTTTGGCCCTGAATTAATTAGTGACTTAGGAAAGCGTTTCAAAACAAGTATTACTTCAGTAATTTATAGAATTTTAACTCTTGATATAGTACCTATATGTGTTATTTATATTTTTGATGGAAAAGTACGTTATTGGAGAAGAACTAGTGACTTTAGATGTTGGATACCTGATATTACTAAATTACCTCCTCCAGAAGATTCTGTTGCAAAAGAATATCTTGATGCAGATTATGATTTTTTATATTCAGGTTCTGAGAAAGCTCAAACAATTGACAAGTCTACTTGGTTCAAATTAAATGATTGGGAAGATGATATAGAATTCTTGGAGTACTGTGTACCAACGAAAAAACACAAAACTATAATTAGTGTAATTTGGGAAAAATAAAAAATGGATTGTTATTCTATAAAATAGAATACATCATTTACCCAGATGATGCGGAGGAGAAACGGCCTCAGAAAACTTTGGTAAAACAATAGGAGAAAGAGCGTACATATTTTAGAGGGCTAGTAATACATATTCTTAACAGTAATAAGGTTTAAAGCTAGTTCAAAACAATCTTAATCTGTTAGAATGTTTTCTAAAATATAGCGATTGAGCCGTAGTCCCGCCCGTACCGAAAATGGATACGTTCGGGCGGGTTGTTTCCAAAAGTTTGTGCAACCTTGATTTTTCCCGCCCGCCCGCCTGCATGCCTTGCTGGGCCAGTTTACCTGATTTATACGAGGGTATAGATTCCCTAAATTGATCCAAATCAAAGCTACGCGGGTTTAGTATATGTGAGGTATTAGTATAAAGCTGAGTTTAAAAAGCTTATTAGATCAAGGATTTTAAGAGAATAAAAATATGTACAGGTTTTATCAAATGTGTCATAATTGATGAAATGTGAATCCTAAAATACATCTTACGGATAAAGCCATAAGTAGCTTGTCATTATTGTTATGAATCGAAAACTCGTGTGTTGTGGAATGGTAACTTTAAAAGGGAATCTTACTAAAGAAGGCATAAGTAGCTTGACATGATTATTACCAATAGTAAACTAACAGGTCGTAAAACGGTAACTATAAAAGGCAATCTAACTAAACATGCCACAATTAGCTTGTCATAATTACTAACGATATAAAACACCTAATGGTGTTATGATATCTGTAATTATGTCAAATAGCGCAAAAAAGCGCTATTACGCTAATTGTTATCTAAATGTTCTATAATTTATATTATGTAAAATAGAATTATAGAAGAAAAGAGGTCTCTTCTTCTAAGCTCATTATATGCAAACTTTGATTTGTTATGCACTAATGTCTGTTTCATTGTCGTCTTTCATCAAACTCAATTCTCCATTTTCAAGAATCTCGAATTTCTTCCCTTTGATACGATAACCAAAATTAGAAGATCTCCGATAGCGATCCTGAAAGTCTGCGTGAGTTCTTACCTTTGAATTTCTCATAGCAATCTGTTTTTATAAGTGAACACTGTACGCTCTTGGCAACTTAGTTGATGTAGATTGATACGTATTCGTTTCAAAATCAGCTGCCGTTATGCGGTTAAATTTAATCTTTGTATTTTTCTTTCCTTCATCGATTTTAAGCCCTGTATGTTGTGTCATGTGTGAAATGATTTAGATTGTTTCTCAAAATTATAGCATCTCTTGCATATCATCGTAATTTTTGTGTTTACCTTAACGTGACTTGTTAAAAACTGTATAACACCTAGTTAGCTTCGATCGTTTTAACTTTAAATTGGTAATTCTTCTTTTTATATACATTAACCCTCATTTTGTACTTGCAGTCGTTTAACAATATTTTAAACGGTTTAAAGCGTTAAAGTATAATTAAGGAACCGCCGGGATCTGTTCAAATCTCCGATATTAGCTTCAAAATTTACATATGATTGTCTGGGGCGTTTTTATAACCGTTATCTTATTTTTTCTGGCACTCGATCTGGGTGTTTTTAACCGCAAAGCGCATATTATCAAGTCCAAAGAAGCTGCCATATGGACTTCCATCTGGGTGTCTATTGCACTCGCTTTTTCGGGAGTTATTTATTGGCTATTTGCTTCAGAATTTCTTGAAAATCCTACGCAATTGACTCCGCAAGACGCTGTTATTCGGTACTTAACAGGGTATTTAATAGAATTATCTCTGAGTATTGATAACGTTTTTGTCATTGCAGTAATCTTTGGCGCTTTTTCGATTCCGCCGCTATACCAACACCGTGTGCTTTTCTGGGGAATCCTGGGTGCTATTATCTTTAGAGCGCTTATGATTGTTTTCGGGGTCGCCCTTATCAATAAATTCGAATGGATTATTTACGTTTTTGGAGTCTTTCTCTTATACACCGCTTATAAGATGTATAAATCCGATGATACGCAGTTCAATCCGCGTAATATGTTTATTTACAAACAACTGCGTAAAGTACTTCCGGTAGTCAATGTCATTCATGGAAATAGTTTTTTTGTCAATCGTATGGGCAAACGTATTGCCACTCCCCTCTTTATGGCACTGATTGTCATTGAGTTTACCGATATTTTATTTGCCCTAGACAGTATTCCGGCCATACTTTCTATTACTGCTGACCCATTTATTGTGTTCAGTTCCAATATTTTGGCGATTCTCGGCTTGCGATCCATGTACTTTTTGATTTCGAGGATGCTTGAAAAATTCAGATATATACACTACAGTCTCGTTGCCATTTTAGCTTTTGTGGGGATCAAAATGTTGCTATCGCATTATGTCCATTTTCAAGAATGGATTTCGCTGTTAATTATAGCAATAGCCTTAGGTAGCGGAATCATAGCTTCCGTAGTAGTACCGGCTACTCCAAAAGAAATTCCTAAATAATTGCAATTATTACATTCTTATTAGAACTTTAGCAAATGGTTAACTCATAATGATTAGCTATTCCTTTAAATTTAAAAAAAATACCTATGAACGAAACTACCAAGACCTTTTCAGATGCACTGGTCAATTTTTACAATGATTTTATCACACAATTGCCGGGTATTGGTTTAGGTATTTTGATTATTGTAATTGGAGTAGTCATCGGCTCCTGGATCGGGAGATTTGCTACAAACCGAATTTCGAATCGTACGCAGGACCCTTTGATGAGTCGATTTTTAGGACAAGCAATTAAGTATTCGCTCATTGTAATCATGATTATGTTAGCCTTACGTGCCGCCGGATTAGGTGCTATCGCTACAGGTATTTTGACCGCTGCAGGAGCTAGTGCGGTAGTATTGGGATTTGCTTTTAAAGATATCGGTGAAAATTTTATAGCAGGTATCATTTTAGCGTTTAATCGTCCCTTTGATGTTAATGATACCGTAGAAATTGGAGACAATTTTGGCAAGGTGAAGGCCTTGGAGTTTAGATATACCAAATTAAAAACCTTTGATGGTAAAGATGTGTATATCCCAAACAGTGATGTATTAACCGATCCTGTAACTAATTATACCGAAGATGGATTTTTTAGATGGGATTTTATTATCGGAATCGCTTACGAAGATAATATCGAAGGTGCTAAAAGAACCGTGTTAGAAGCTTTGCGGAAGGAACCCAACGTTATTGAAGATGCAGAACATGAAAATTTTGTAATCGAAGATGAATTGGCAACCAGCACCGTAAATCTGAAGGTTTTCTTTTGGGTAGATACCAAAGACTTCAGGCGAACGGCGTTGATTACCAAAGGAAACGTTGTACGTAATGTAAAAGAGGCACTCGAAGAAGCCGGATACTATATGCCTGCAGATATACAGGAAATCAAATTATACCGTGGGGAATCCGATTTTCCATTGCGTATTAATAACGAAAAACTAGAGAACAAATAATATTAATTTTAAAATAAACTATGAAATTAAATTTTGAGTATCACGATGTGACAGCAAGCAAACGTCTAGAACAGTTAGCACAAGAAAAACTTGATAAACTTGAAAATAAATACGATTTTATTATTCGCGGAGATGTATTCTTCAAAACCGAAAACACCTCGTCAGATGAAACAGGAATGATTTGTAGTATTCGTCTTAGCGCTCCGGGTCCTCGTTTGTTTGCAGAGTCAAATTCTAAGAATTTTGAAGCTGCCTTGGCTGAAACTGTGAATGATTTACAGCGACAACTGTCAAAACGAAAAGAAAAGATGAACACCCATTAAAATTAAGTCTATGAGCATGGCGACAATAGCAAAAAATGATCGACAATTAACCCTCTATTACTCTTCTGAGTCAAGTACCGGTAAGCAAACTGCGGGCTATGTCCAAAGTTCGGATCAGCCGATTAGCTTGGTGGATATAACGAAGCAAAATCCAACACCCACGCATTGGACAGATTTGGCAGAGATGGTTGGTAAAACTGTAGATCAGTTAATTGATAAAGAACATCCGGATATTAGTAAAGAAATTCAGCATGCAGATTTAGAAACTAATGATTGGTTAAAAATTATTGCTAAAACACCACAGGTTATTAAAGATCCAATAGCTGTTATGGGGGAACGTGCAAAACAAATTGTTACGGCTACCGAAGTATTAAAATTCTTTGATGTAGATTCGGCCGGTATAGAAAAGAAGCCGGTTGGCGAAGAACCAACGACAACCCGAACTACCAAAGATGAAAATTTTATAGATGAGTAATTCTTGATCTAAAAGTATATACTAAAAAACGCCTATCGAACTGAGTCGATAGGCGTTTTTTTAAACACCATAGCAGCATCGGCGTGTATATTATGTAGTTTCCAGTTGAGATTCCCAAACTTTAATCGCTTGTTCGCTCAATAGCTGTTTCATATTAAATTCTGAATGTCTTTCTTCCATATCACTGCTATAGTACATATCACTATATACATACCCAAACGCTTTGGCATCCGCAGCCGAGGCTCCGTAATAAATAGCCCTAAAACCCGACCAATGACTAGCACCTAGGCACATCATACAGGGTTCGCAGCTGGTATATAAAATACAATCCTCAAGTGCATCACATTCCATTATGGCACATGCTTTTTGTATAGCAGCTAATTCGGCATGCTGGGTACAATCTCCTTTACCCTTGACTTCATTGAAAGCTTCTGCTAAAATTTGATTGTTTTTCACCACAACCGCTCCAAAAGGACCTCCCCCTTCAGTAATTGCGCCTTTTTTGGCTAAAGCTATAGCCCGCTGCATGAAATAGATATGATTTTCTTCTCTTTCCATATTAAAAATTTGTACTGTCTACTACCACCGGAGCAATCTTTTGATAGTTTTGCTTGACTCTGCGATACACCTCCATCTGTGGTTGCGTAAGTATATCATTCATTCCTTGCGTCTCAGCATAATAATTTTCCTTGAGCGCGGCTATTTTTTCTTTGACACTTAGCTGACTGTTCCGAATCTTTTTTTCGTTGATAAGATGCTCTTCAACTTTTCGTTCAAATTTTAACCATTGTGTTTCGGTAAATCCAAGCTCATCATTATACCAATCTGCCAGTTCTTTGGCATGCGCTTCCATTTCTGCATCCGAGTTTTGTGTATACGGATTTTGGCTATAAGTCTGTACAGCTAAAAAGATTAGAATTCCTGTGAATAGAGTTTTCATGATTTTACGAGTTTATAAGATCTTCTAGATGTTGTCGATCCATGGACTTTCCATAAATCTTCTGATCAGGATCCATTATATTGGTTTTGCCTAAATCCCCTACGTAAACAGCTTCAAATCCAATATCTTCAATCAAGGTTTGAGCGACTTGTTTACTTTCCTGATCCTGTGCGGCATAAGGCACGGCTAATTTATCTGAATTTCTAAAGGCACGTTCCTTCAAATGTTCTGCGTGAATGGTATTAAAAGCTTTGGCAGTTTTTGCAGTATTAAATTTCATGGCGGTATATTCTGAAGCATTTCGATTGGAATCTCTTACTTCCTGAGCCATCTCACCATCACGTTCGGGATACGGATTTGTGGCATCAATAATGACTTTATTTCCATATTCTCCGGCATATAATTCTGATAACTGATCTATTGCTCTAAAAGGCATGGCCAACACATACGCATCTGCATTGGCTTCAAATGCTTTTTCTACACTTACCGCTTGTGCCTTCCCTCCTGCCTCTTTGACCAAGTCGTTTAATTGTTCGGGATGTCTGGAACTAAATAGTACCTCGTGACCTGCTTTGGCCCAATGTTTTCCCAAATTACCTCCTATATTCCCACTTCCTATGACGCCTATTTTCATTGCTGTTGTTTTAATTTAAAATTGTTATTGTGCCTTCTTTTTTTTAAGATTTGGTATCGAGCGTTTCCTGATTTGAAGAATTAAGTCCTTCTTCGTCCATAAAATCTCCGTTGAAGGTGAATTCACGTTGCATTTTGCGTTCGCGCTCCGTTTTTAATTCCATTTCCTTTAAATCTTCGGGCAATACGTCCGGATCTCCACCATAATACCCTATCGCTACTGCAGTTGCCACATGATATTCTTCAGGAAATTTAAATTCCTTTTGAGCCTTTTTATGATCTAATCCTGCCATTTGATGTACGGCGAGTCCAAGATGTTGCGCTTGAGCACACACATTACCCATATACAAACCTAAATCATGTAGGGCATGAAAGTTTTCTTTTCCCTCCGGCGTTGTTTTCTTGAAGGCGTTAATCAATAGTACCGGCGCATTACCGGCCCAGGATTGATTAAACTCATCCAAACAGTCAAAAATACGATCGTATGTTTTACTACCTTTAATTCCCCAAATCGTACGCCATGGTTGCCAATTATAACAACTTGGAGCCCAACGTCCTGCTTCAAAAAGACTACGCAACTCTACTTCGGATACCGGAGTATCAGCAAAAACCCGCGGACTATGACGTTCGCTGAGAATAGGTAAAATGTTGAATTTAGTCGGTGTTTCTTGATCGGTTTGTTCTAATGTTTTCATAGTTTTCTTTTTCTTTATTTTATGGTCATCATCCAAGGATAGCTTGACCATCTTTTCTTTTCAATTTAAGAAAATAGAAACCATGAGTAGAACTTTTTAATAGATTTTAAGAAGCTCTTTTATAAAGTTTTAACGATCCAATGCTAATAATAAGCTTCAAATGGATTCGCATGTTAAGAGAGTGAATTGGGTAGCATCCAGACGCATGCTACATATGCTCCATGATGACTTATACTTAAGGGAATAAATTGATTAGTAGTTTGACACACCAACTGGGGAATTTCCTTTTTATTTTTCACAAGTAAAAGCTGCGATGCATTCACGGTAAAGGCCTTGGCTAGTTTACTTAGGAGCATCGTTTTGTAATCGCTGTCCGTACGCTTAAATAGTAACTGAGATATAGCTGCCGTCTCAGTAGTGATAATGGCTGTGCTATGAATATGATTCTTGTGATGTGTGGTAGTAGTGTGATAAACATCCGTTCCTATTTTTACAAAGGTTGGAACAGTGGTGTCAATCTGTATAGGATTAAATATTGGTATGTGATTGTAAACACGTTGATGTGCCTTGTAAGCTGCTTCTTTTCGGCTCCATTGATGCCATACCATACGATCTGGAGCGGGAGCTTGCAAGATTTGATCTTGTTCTTGTGCAGTAAAAATTTTGTTCAGCCAACCCGAACGTTTCCAGTTGCTTTGTGCTTTGGCAGCTGCTAAATCCACCAAATCATTTCCAATCATTTTGCAGCTAATTTTGCTTCTATAACCTCAATAGACGCTTTTACAGTTAGCATTCTTTCCATGGAATCATTATCGATTTCAATTCCGAATTCGTCCTCGACATCCAATGCCACATCTACAAGATTGGCAGAATTTATTTCTAGATCTCTAAGAAAATTAGTATCCTCATTTAGCCGCTCTAATCCTTTTGGGTTCTGAACATAAGGTGCTACGATGGCTTTTAATTTTGTTAGTAAAAGTTTCTTTTCCATTTAATTGGTTTAAATCCGTTAGTGGTTATACTTTTTAAAGATAATACATGCATTTACATCACCAAAGCCAAAACTTGCTTTAGCAATTATTTGTGATTCTTGATACTGTGTCTTTTTTGGAATTCTTGAACCACCTATCAGATTCAATATTTCAAAATGAGGCTGCTCACAGTTAATATTTCCAAATATAAAATTATTTTTCAATTGTAAAACAGTAGCCACACATTCGATACTTCCTGAGGCAGCCAAACAGTGTCCAGTCATGCTTTTAAGTGAATTTATCAAAGGAAAATCCTCACCAGAACGTTCTAAGGCTTCGCTCCAATTCCTGATCTCTTCGGGATCTTTGGTCGTTGCCGTTAGATGCCCATTAATCGCATCAATTTGATCCCCGGTTACGTTGGCATCGATCAAGGCTTCTTTTATACATCGTTGTACAGCGATACTGTTGGGAGCGGTCATGCTTCCCCCCTGTCGTTGTCCGCCACTATTAACTGCGCCCCCTATTATTTCTGCATAAATCGTAGCTCCGCGTGCCAAGGCATGTTCCAAGCTTTCTACTACCAACGCTCCCGCACCACTGCCCGGTACAAATCCGGAAGCATCTGCACTCATAGGTCGTGAAGCTTGTTTTGGAGTCGCATTATACTCATATGGTAAAATACGCATCGCATCAAAACCTCCCCAGACATAAGGTCCGCTATCACTGGTGCTTCCTGCAAGCATTACTTCTGCTTTTCCACGCTGAATATGCTCTACAGCCATCATAACAGCTTCAGTTCCGGTAGTGCAGGCCGATGAGTTCGTGGTTACCCGGTTTCCACAACCAATTTTACCGCCCAGAAAAGCACTGATACCACTGGCCATTGTTTGTGTTACCGTCGTACTTCCTAAGCGTCGTACCTTCCCGTCATCTACTTTATAGATGGCTTCTCTAAACTTTTCGGTCCCCAAAATACCGGTGCCAAAAATCACTCCGGCATGCCACAAAGGATCACCATCCTGTGCTACCTCTAAACCTGCATCCCGCCAAGCATCCATACCCGCGATAACACCATATTCAAGTCCGCTGGCAAGTAAACCCCGCTGTTCGATTGAGGTGAAGTAATTATTTAAGTATTCTTTTTTATATGTCGGTAAACCAGCTATTTGACAAGAAAAATTTAACTCAGAAAGTGTATCTATTTGTTGAATTCCGCTTACACCCTGCTGTATCGCTTCGCTAAATTCATTGACGCTTATTCCGTTGGGTGCAACCACTCCTAATCCGGTAACAACAACACGTTTTTTCATTTGTTTTCTATTTTAAACATTCCTGAAAGTACTCCTTTTGCTACCAACGTATCGTCTTCGGTATACATCGCAACATCACATTGTAGTTTACCAAAACGAAAATATTGTTTAGTGGCCTTCACCTTCACGGTTTCTCCCGGATAAACAGGGTGATAAAAATTCATCTGACTCGACGTAAATGCGATCTTTAGCGAAGCTACATCGGTTCCTTCAGGTAACAAGGTAATACCATAGGCAACCAGACCTATTTGCGCCATACATTCTGTTAAAATAACACCCGGTGTGACCGGATGATTCTTAAAATGTCCTTTATAAAAATATTCATCTTTTCGGAAAGTGTAGGTACCTTCGATCATCGTATCGGTAAGCGCTGTAATCTCATCTACGAACAGGAAAGGTTTTGAATACGGAAGATGTTGAAGTAAGGCTGCTGAATCTAACATAATGAATTCGATATTTATTGAAGATGTTCTCCCCCGTTAACCGGAATGATACAGCCATTGATCCAGGCTGCTTCATCCTTACAAAAAAGATAGACCACATTAGCCACATCTGCCGCAGTAGTAAGTCGGTTGTACGGATTACGCAGCAAGCTGTGCTCTATTAAACGCTCCGATCCCGGAATCATACGAAGGGAGGCGGTATCCACCGCTCCGGGTTGTAAGCAGTTTGCCTTTATACCGTAGGGTGCAAACTCGAATGCGATGCTACGGGTAATGGCTTCGAGTGTTACTTTTGCAGCAGATACAGCTGCATAGTGTTTCCAAGCTTTAGTATTTCCCTCGCTTGTAAAAGACAATACTCGGGCATCTTTTGCAAAGATACCAGCTTCAAAAATCGCTTTCACCCAATCATACAAGCTGATACCCATAGCATTAATGGTCAATTTAAAATCATCATTTTTTAATTCGTGCGGAGCATCAACCATAGGTTTTAGATTTCCCTTAGCTACGCTATGCAGCAAGGTTTTTATTTTTCCTTCGCCAATAACTTCTTTGATGTGTTGTACAGTTTGTTCTCTTTTATTTGCATCCAAAAGATCTGTATTAACGCCTACGCACCGTACTCCTTTCTCACGAATACCTGCAAATTCCTGTTCTATAGCCTCTAATTCACTTTTACGATTGCGGTAGATACATAAAATATGCATGCCATGTAGTGCTAATTTCTGAGCTGTTGCCAACCCAATTCCAGAGCTTCCGCCAAGAATCAGTGCCCATTCATTGTTACCTTCAAAATCTTTATACATCGTATACTGTTCTTAATTTCTTCCTACTGATTACCATTCCAATAAAACCCGTTGTGCAGAGAATCCGGGTCCGAAACTTAACATAAGTCCCAATGCTCCCGGTTCTTTCTGTGTTTCCATAAAGCGTTCTAACACATACAATACGGTGGCACTGCTCATGTTTCCATATTGACGCAGAACTTCTTTGGTATCATCGATATTCTTTCCTAAATCTCCAAAAAGAGCTTCTACGGTTTGTACAATTTTCTTACCTCCCGGATGAAAAATTAAATGGTCGATGTCTTCAATTTCTTTTTCATACAATTTTAAAAAAGGATAAATGATATCGGGAAAATGTGAAGCAATTTTTTCCGGAACCACTTTATCTAAAACCATTTGTAACCCGGTATTCGTAAGTTCGAACCCCATCATTTGTGTATCATCATAAAAATGGTACATAGAGCCTCCCAAAACTTTGGGACCGGTAGCATCCTCTTCTGATGACAATAAGGTACAAGCAGCACCATCACCAAAGATAGCAGCACTTACAACATTCGTCATGCTGTAATCTTCATGCTGAAAAGTTACCGTAGGTGCTTCAATCGCAATTACAGCAGCACGTTTACCAGGATTGGCCTTTAAAAAATTGTTGGCATATATAATCCCTGAAACTCCCGCAGCACATCCCATTTCTGTAACCGGTAACCGCACAATATCCTGACGTAGTCTCAGTTCATTAATAAGGTATGCATCCAAGGATGGTATCATGATGCCTGTACAACTTACGGTAATAATATAATCTAATGACTCTGGCGCCCACTGTTGCTCATGCAATGCTTTTTGAAGCACCTGAGTTCCTATTTTTTTGACTTCACGAACATAGATTGTATTCTTTTGTTCAAATGAAGTAGCCGTAAATACTTCATCTATGCTCATAATCCCATAGCGTTTATCCACCGCCGCATTTTCAAATATTTTTAGCACTTTGCGTTTAAATCTTGATTCCTGTCCCTCGAGCCATTTTGACACAAAAGGCAGGATCTCATCTGTTGTTCGTTCGTATGGAGGCAGCACTTTAGCTACTCCGGTAATTTTTACACTCAAATTATATTGGTATTAATACTTTTAAACTAAATTTTATTTTTTCATCAAAATCCATTGATATCTAAATGCCCATCGCCATCGTATTCGGTGATACGCACCATTAATTTGTTTGGCATATTGCTCCAAATCGCTTCTTTTAAAACCTCTCAATATCGAAATAGCTCCATCCTTTTGCGCTATAGGATTTTTAATAAAGAAAACGCACAGAAATTTGAATAAATAATAGGCCGTGCCACTACGATGTAAATCATTTATGACTACGCCCATTTTTGCTATAGCTATGAATTGATTGGTTAAATGAAGAAGTTCAGGTTTTTTAAAATGATGCAGTGTCAGCGTACACAATATGATATCATACGCATTCTCCTTTGCATCCGGGGTTGTCAAAAAATCTTGTGCATACCACTCAATTTCAGGATAGTCATAGGATAGCTCTTTTGCGATACGAATCGTGTGAGCATTGCCGTCAATACCGATTAGTTTAAAACTATACCCACGCTCTTTTCCTAAAGTTGCCAACACGCGTAACATATGTCCGTCGCCACAGCCCATATCAACAATGGTATAGCTGGCTTGTTTCGGTCTTGATGTAATTACTGATAATACTCCGTCTACTGTTATAGACGTTCCTCCCAGCCAACTATTGATCGCCGCAAGATCTTGTAACGTTTTCTTGAGCGCTGTTCCCTGAAGATCAAAGGAATCCATAATCTCTTCTTCAGTACTTCTATATTGCGTATTGATTAACATAGTATCGCCTTTCCGTGTGTTTGTTTAATAATACCGGGTATAGTTGCGGGAAACGATGCGCCTATTGCATATCCGATCTCTTGTAAATACGGATTCAGAACTACAGATTGTAAGATTCTGCCAGCTGCTAATCGTTTCGAAAATTGGTGCTTCCATGCCTTTTTATAGGCACTCTCTATCGCTTCTCTCGTCTGGGCCTCCCCTTTTAAACTATCCACTAAAATCTGACATAGTAGCTGAGCACTTTGAATCGCCATTGCCATACCATTACCGCACAAGGGATGAATCATTCCCGCCGCATCACCCAGTAAAAATATGTGATCATGAAGTAGACTTTTGCGATCAAAACTAATCTGACTTATTGATAGTGGTCGATCAAATAAACAATGAGCCTGCTCAAAAAATTCGCGTACATGTGGATTGGCACACAGGACTTGATCTTGAAAATCATCTAGATTTTGATATTTTTTAAAACTTTCAAAATTTACCAAATAACATACATTTATCTTATCATCTTCGATTTTGGAGATACCACAATAGCCACCTTCAAAATTATGAAGCGCTACGAGGTTATCAGGGAATATACCAGAATAGTGCGCTTTGACTGCCAGCCAAGGTGATTTTCTCTGAATGAAAGAGCGACGCAATGTTTTATCCAAACCTGAACGTTTTCCGTACGCGCCAATCACATACGCTGCAGTAAAAAGTCCGTTATTTTTAGTCGTTACAAGAAACTTATTTGCTTCAAAACGAACATCTAACACCTGATCTTGTATAATTACTACTCCAGAAGCTTTGGCTAGCTCATATAGGTGGTGATCTAAGCTGTATCGACTCACACCAAATCCACCTAAAGGAAGTGTACTATGTAAAATATTTCCTTTTTGAGTAGAAATTTGAACCTCCTCCAGTCGCGTAGGGTGTAGTATAGTAACATCGATACCCAAGGTCTTCCAGTAAGGCAATATTTCATTTGAAATATATTCGCCGCACACCTTATGAGTGGGATATGTGTTTTTCTCAAAGAGTTGTACATATATACCCTGCCCTGCTAAGTGTATTGCACTAGTTAATCCTGCTAATCCCCCACCAATTATTATAACTTGATCTTTACGATTCATTGGTATGAAGATACTGAATTTTAAGCATAAAAAAATCCCGATCATTACAATCGGGATTAAAATATTCCTAAATTTCCTTACTATTGTTTTACTTGCTCTTCAGCTTCGCGAATCATAGTTTCATTTGCTACAATACCGAGCTCTACACGACGGTTTTTTGAACGTCCTTCTGCTGTAGAATTATCGTATTTTGGCATTGTTTCACCATGCCATAATGTTTTGAAACGACCACTATCAACACCTTGTAAGATCAAATAGCTTGTTACGGCGTTTGCTCTTTTTTTGGATAATGTCATATTGTATGCATCATCACCGGTACTATCTGTATGTCCTTCAACCAATAAATTTGTGTTAGGATATTCTTTAAAAATCCCTACCAGTTTATTTAAGGTAGCTCTTGACTTAGCATTGATATTATGCTTATTTGTATCAAAATAAACACCACTATTTTCATCAAATACTACGTCGATACCTTCACCAACACGTGTAACTTCGGCTCCCGGAATCTCTTCTTCAATTTTTTGGGCTTGTTTATCCATTTGCTTCCCAATAACGCCTCCGGCAACTCCACCTACAACACCACCAATTATGGCACCTAATACAGAATTTTCCTTGTTACCAACGTTGTTACCAATAACACCACCAAGCACGGCTCCTCCGGCAGTACCTATTACAGCACCTTTTTGAGTATTATTAGCATTTTTAATACTATCACAACTTGATAGTAATGCGACCGCTGTTAGTACCGTCACTATTTTTCTTATATATGTTCTCATCGAAATATTCAATTTATGGTTATTGTATTTTATTAAAATTCATGGTTATAACAAAAGGCTTTCCTTCTAGACTTACTGTTTGTGTCCAGGTCATCGTAGTTTCATCCAGACTTTCAAGCGTCATACGGTATCCTTTGTTATTATTGGTGCTTTTCTTTTTTTCGTTGATAGGTTTGAACATAAAGCTATACACCCCATTAGCATCAGGCGTAGGAATGGTCCATCTAAAATTACGAGCTCCCATTTGCATACATGCGTCACGATTTACATCATAGGTACCTGTATTATTGTTTGGTATAAATCTCCAGGTAGAACCGGTAAGGCACTCAGCTGAAGCGTCATCATACAAGGTAACCTCAAAAATACCTGATCGGCTGTAGGAAATATTATCCAGTGACCAGGAACCTTTCAACGTTTTCTTTGCAGAATTAATAGTACGTTGCGTAGGACTACAAGAGACCACTGCAAGCGCGACTAAGGTTAGTAATAAAATCTTTTTCATAAAATTTGGTTAGTTAAATTTGTAAATAGTTATGGATACTAAAACGTATCCATTTTAAAAATAGTATTTGTATTATCTTCTAAATAATCGGCTGATAAGCGAGAGTACAAATAGAATTAGAAAGATATAGAAAAGTATTCTTGCAATGCTTTCAGCTCCGGAAGCGATACCTCCAAAACCTAAAATTCCTGCAATAATGGCAATAATGATAAATATAATGGTCCAGCGTAACATAGTACTATAGTTTAATTTTACAACACGAATATACTGTCATCCTAAAATGATGTAAGAAATATTATAAAACATTAACGCCAATTTGTTAACAAAACTTAATTTCAGTTTTTCTCAGCAACTACCTCAAGCCTGGGAACTCTTAACAACCCTATAATTCCTAAAACAAAGAAGATACCTAAGAAAATGACAGCACTGCGCATGCTACCGGTGATCAAATCTACAGTTGCATAGATCCCCATTCCGATAATGATACCAATTTTTTCTGCCACATCATAAAAACTGAAATAAGAGGTGGTATCCTCGGTTTCGGGCAAATATTTTGAATACGTAGATCGTGAAAGCGCCTGAATCCCTCCCATAATTAGTCCGACCACACCTGCCGTGACGTAAAATTGCATTGAGGTTTCTACAAAATACGCATATATACAAACCCCTAACCAAATAACATTAATACCTATCAAGGTAGTAATATTACCATATCTTTTGGAACATCTGGAAGTTAAAATAGCTCCGCCCACAGCCACAATCTGAATCAATAAAATACTGACAATCAACCCCATGGTTTTGTTTCCATCGCCACCCCAGTCAATCTCTTGTTCTCCAAAATAGGTCGCAACCAACATAACCGTTTGAACGGCCATACTATATACAAAAAAGGCTATCAAATAACGTTTCAACGGAATATTTGCCGTTAACCCTTTTCTTACGGCATTTAACTCCTTAAAACCTTTGAACAGAACACTACGATCTAATGAATGTCCCTTATTGCCCTTGGGCAAATAATAGTAGGAAAATTGACTGAAAGCAATCCACCACACGCCTACCATAATAAATGATAGTTTCATGGCATCAATTCGAGCAGTATCCGTCTCAGCAGTCATAACCATTGCTAAGTTTATCAATAATAAGATCACACTCCCAATATATCCTAATGAATATCCTTTGGCACTTATTTTATCCTGTTGCTCCAGATGTGCGATATCAGGTAAATAGGAATTATAAAAAACTATACTCCCCCAATATCCTACCAAGGCTAAAATATAAAATGTGAGACTAAAATAAATATGTTCTTTACTAAACCAAAAAAGTGCGATACAAGAAAAAGCGCCCAAATAATTAAAGAATTTCATAAAAATCTTCTTATTCCCAATATAATCCGCAATTCCCGACAAAATTGGAGAGGTAATAGCCACAATTAAAAATCCAATGGCGGTGGCATAGGTTATCAAAGGCGTACTGCGAATTGCGTATCCAAATACGGTTATCAATTCATTCTTAGTAAAAAGAGATCCATAAAAGATCGGAAATACAGCAGAAACAATTGTTAAACTGTACACAGAATTAGCCCAGTCATAAAAAGCCCACGCGTTTAATAAGGTTTTATGCCCTTTGGGCAATACTCTAGAATTCATCATATATAAATTAAAAAAGCTGTTTTGATAGTTTCAAAACAGCTTCTAAAATAGAAATAATATTATTAACGTAGCGCTACTAACAATTATTTAAAGTTGGTAACCCCAAACTTACGTGCTTCTGCCTTTGCACCCGGAGCCCACGCAGTAAGATTTGCGATACGCGTATCACTGGATGGATGTGTACTCATAAACTCTGGTGGGGATTGTCCTCCACTATTTGCTTTCATTCGTCTCCACAAATCTGCGGCTTCATCAGGATTATACCCGGCAATCGCCATTAATTGTAAACCAATTTTATCAGCTTCTGTTTCATGACTACGGCTAAAGGGTAACATAACTCCGAATTGCGTTCCTAAACCAAAGGCTGTACCGATAATTTGCTGAGTGCTTTCGCTTCTATTTTGAATGGCAACTGATGTTGCAGCTCCGGCGACTTGCTGTAATTGCCCAGCACTCATACGTTGTTGCCCGTGATTTGCCAAAGCGTGAGCTACCTCATGCCCCATTACCGCAGCGATTCCTGCTTCAGTTTTTGCTATTGGTAAAATTCCTGTATAGAAAACAATTTTACCTCCCGGCATACACCAGGCATTGACAGCATCGTCCTTAACCAAATTATATTCCCACTGATACCCATCCAAATAGCCGGTATAGCCATTGGCGTTTAACCAACGCTCTGAGGCTTTAGCTATTTTTTGTCCGACACGGGTAATCATCTGAGCTTCAGAGGTACCGGTTATCACCTTATTTTCACCCAAAAATTGGTCATATTGCTGAAAAGCCATTGGGAAAATTTGTGAATTCGGCACAATGGCCAATGTTTGTTTTCCGGTAAAAGGATTTGTAGCACATGACATTATTAATGCCGCAGTTCCTATTATTAATAGAGTGTTTTTAATTTTCATGGGTGGTTTTATTTTACTTAACATATGTACATTCTATAAGATCATGTTATAAGTACGACAAAAATGATTCTAACATGTTTTACAAAACTTTATCAGTTTTCACGTGTTAAAATTACAAATTAGAATATAGCTGTTCAAAAATTTACGATGGCTTTAACGTAAAATGCCTATTGCTTAAAATTACACATCTAAATTGTCTGAAGAAGCTGTAGAACCGGTCGATGACATTCCGGATACAGGTTGCGGTACCACAGCGGGTATCTCAACATCTTCAATAATCAGTTCGTCTTCAGCTTCCAGACGTAAGCGTTCACGCTCTTTGTCCCATATCATACCACCGGTCATGATTAAACTGGTACCTATAATTACGAATAATAAAATACCGGGTTCAAATCCTGGAATAATAGCTTCTGCCGGAATCGCGTAAAAAAGTAATACTGTAATTAACCCTCTGGGCGCAATAAACACTTGCGGACTGATATCTTTACCCATGAACAATCGCAACAAGCCATATCGGATCGCATAAATTGTAACAATAATCAGGATGCTTATTAAGGTAACCCGCAAACTCAGTAAGGAAGATAGTGTTATGGTTATTCCAAATATCACAAAGAAAAATGTACGAACTACAAAGGCTGTTTCAGCTGTAATCACATGTAATTCATGATAAATGGATTTTGCTTTTTCAAAATTTATAAATTCTTTTAACCTCCCTTGAAAAAACAATTTCATGTTCGCAATCACTAATCCGAAAATTAAAATGATAATTAAAGATGATAAGTGCATTTTCTTTCCGACAGCATATAAAAGGAGTAAAACCCCGATAAGCAGGAATAATTTCACCTGACTTTTTATTTTCTGAAAAATAAGGATTATACCATAGCTTGCTATAAGAGAAATTACTACTGTCAGTACTAAATTGAGCGCAAATCCTGTTACACCCGAATCTTCGGCCGGATTTAGACTTCCGCTTAAAAAATAAAATAACATGATTCCCAAAATATCAGAAAAGGTGCTTTCATAAATGTGAAATTCCTTTTTCACTTCCGACAGGCTGACAACCGACGGAATGATAATAGCACTGGACAAAATAGATAATGGGGTGGCATACAACCAGGCAGATTGCATGGTCATCCCATCGACCAAGCCATATAATATTAACGCAGCTAAGTAAGTGGAAACGACCAAGCCAATTAGTGCAATTGTAAAGGCTACTAAAATAGGACGTAATTTCTCTCGTTTGAGCTTGAGTTCTAAGGCAGCTTCCAGTACAATCATAATCAAGCCGATGATTCCAAGAATTTCAAGCATCGGAAAAAAATCAAAAGGTTCACCTTCAAAAGATGCCAAACCATATTGTATTATGACTCCTAACACAATCAACATTAAAACCGCAGGTACATTCGTCTTTTTGGCTAAGCCATTAAATATAAAAGACAAAATAATTATGACTGAAAAGCCTATGATTAAGTTATAGGACGAGAAAATTTCCATACGTAGGTTTTTAGATTCGTTATTGATTTGGACTGAAAAGATACTAAAATTATCCAAATACAAATCTATTTTTATACCGAAGGAACCTAACGCCTCTTACATCAATGACCTTTTTAACTCATTAAGATCAATATCGGTATTGATAAGTTGCATCACCACCTCTTTCCTAAATTCTTCCAGATCATCATATTCAAAATATTTGGCCCACTTATAATCTTCCAATATATTTTTAATTTGTTTGATACGTTTACGGGTATCATCGGCGGTTCGTACCACCGCTACCTGATCATAGTCCGGATCATGTTTATGATTATATTGAACCGATTTCGTTTCAAAATCAACCGAAATATAATACGCATCAGCTGCTTCATCCATATTTACTCTAAAATCCTCCCAATCAGCATATCCCAATCGTAAATCATCAATTTCGGCAGGTAAATCTGACAATAATCTCCATTGACAGCTTGCAGCGCGTCCCCAATGATTAGAGAGGCGGTATACACCCTTGGTAGTATAATAATACGAACTGCCCGATTCACTGCGGTAGTGAGGCTTTTTACGCGAAATCTTCCATAATGGTGCCCCTTGGAACACGCAATAGGTACGATCAAAAAAGTTATGTTTCGTAAATTTCTTTATTTTTTTCTTCTCCTGTTCTTCCAATAGCTTAGTTGTTTTCCCGGGACAAAGTAATCACAAAATATTTGAAAAGTAAAGGAGGTTTTGACTGTTACCAGAATTTTATTTTTTGTATGATGGCTGATATTTTACCTTTAGACTTGGGTTCTTCAATGTTACCTATTAATGTACCAATCGGCGCTAACCAAGGAATGGCATCGAACAGCACCTTCAATATTCCGACTAACGGAATTGCCACTACCATCCCCACAATTCCCCAAAGTGCTCCGCCAAAAACTACAGCCAAAATGGTAAACAGTGCATTAAGTCCAACTTTATTCCCTATAACAAAAGGCTCCAGAATATAACTCTCAATAAACTGGGCGATGGTAAAAGTAATGCCAACCCCTATAATTACGGATACTGGTGTAAGACCCTCGGTTACCATTCCTAATAAAATCGCCAGTCCTGCTCCAATAATATTTCCAACATACGGAATAACAGAGAGTAACGCTGCAAAACACGCCAAAAACAATGCATATTTTACACCTATAATTTGTAAACCCGTGTAATAAATGATTGCAAGAATAATAATAAGCACCATTTTACCTATAAAATATTGACGACATACAATCGCTGCATTATGCAATGCGTTTTTAGCAGCCTTTTGGTGAGATGCAGAGAAAAAATTAAGAATAGCTTTGTGAATATGCTCTTTAAAAAAGAGAAAGAAATAGATATATATCAAGATCAGAAAAAAAGAACCCACTACCCCAAATAACGGATTTACCGTGTCTGAAACCATACGCGTTGAAATGGTAAAACTTTGAGAATCGTTTTTATCACTTGGCTTCATAAAATTTATCAGCCGGTCCAATTCTTTAAATTGGATACCTAAATTGGAGTCCAGATATTCCTGAGCGTTATTGACCTTGGGTAACATTTCTGTACGTAAATTATTCCATTCGCTTACCACACCTTTGACACGGGTTGAAAATATAAGTATTAACACGCCCATGGCAACAACTAAAACGCCTAAGGAGACAAATGCTGCTAGGCCTGAACCTAATCTACGCTTAAGTAAGGCGTTGTACAATGGTAATAAGGACATTGCGAATAATCCACCTAATACTAAGGGTGCGATATATTGTTGTGTTTGAATAAGTGCTATAACAACACAATAAACTCCGATAATGGAAAGTACGATTACCAATAAACGTTTGACAAAAGTTTCGGACATGCGTGGCTGGTTTTGATTGTTCAAACTAAGATACTGTATGTTTCAGGTAGTGTTAATTATGATACGCTGGTTTAACCTCTAATTAACAATACTACGAAGTAAACGTTATGGTTTTAACACTTACATTGCTCCCACATAGACCCAATGCTCCTCTTCTCGTTCGAACAATGAATGTTCTTCTATCGTTTGAACTATTCCACCTTCAAAAAAATATGCTTTAAAATGTACGGTGCCTTTTTTATCGTTACTACCACCTTTTGTAGTACCTAAAACTTCCAATCGTATCCATTGGACAGACTTTGCCCAGGCAACGATTTCCTCTTTTTCATGAACCGGTCGTGTGGTACTATGATGACTCTTCATAAGATACACTCCATTGGCAAGTACAAAAGCTGTATACCTGGACCGCATTAAGTCCTCAGCGGTTTTGGCATTGTGAATATTTCTGTGAATTAACTCACAACAATCTGCATAAGTCTTGGCGGTACCGCAAGGACATTTAGTCATTAGTAGTGCTGTCTTGATTATGTTCTTTGATCTTTTCCTTTAATGCTTTTAGTCGCTCAGTTCGTTCGTCCTGCTTTTGACGTAATTTATTCTTTTTACGATCCACAAGCTTCGCATGCTTTGCTTTATTTTTTGTGTTTTTAGGTCTTCCTGATTTTGCCATAATGGTAACAAACTGTAATGATAAGCTACAAAAGTAAACTTTTTGTACAACACAACCTGATATACACCTACCGGATCGGAATAAGTGATTCTATTAGACCAGCTGTCAGGGGCAACTTTATGCTTTGTTTAACGTGAGTTTTTGAGTAGATAGTCTTATTTTTGTAATCGCTAAGTGTCGATTTGGTATGCATTTTGAAGTACCTGATTGCAAAAGCCTTTTAAATTCAAAAATTTAGCACGCAAAGACTACAATGGTTATACTCATCTTTATATTGATCCTATGGTATATGGGATTATTCTTTCAAACTTTTTTTCTTCATAGATATGCCGCGCATCAAACATTTACAATGTCTAAACTGACAGAAAAAATGTGTTTTGTGCTTACCTGGATATTTCAGGGTTCTAATTATTTGAGTGCTTACGGATATGGTGTCATGCACCGTATGCATCATGCGTACGTAGACACAGAGAAAGATCCACATTCACCTAAGTATGATAGTAATTTATTTAGTATGATGTGGCGTACAAAATCTATTTATCAGGATATCAATAACAAGCGTATCGAGTTGGATGCAAAATTCACCAAAAATGCTCCGCAATGGAAAAGTTTTGACAAATTTGCAAGTTCGAACGGTTCAAGAATTGCCTGGGGATTATTTTATACTGCGTTTTTCTACTTTTTTGCTACAGCCTGGTGGCAATGGTTATTTTTACCGGTTGCCTTTTTTATGGCTCCAATTCATGGAGTGATTATCAATTGGTTCGGTCATATAGTAGGTTATACTAATTTTAAGATGAATAATACATCTAAGAATTTGTTTCCTGTTGATTTCTTAATGATGGGTGAAAGCTATCATAACAATCATCATAAGCATGCAAATCGTGCTAATTTTGGCGGAGTGCGTTGGCACGAAATCGATCCTACATATTACATTATGCTGCTGTTACATAAATTACGAATTATAAAATTAAAACCGAGTGCTGTCTCTAAATAGCCCAAAACCGTATTAGGATTATAGAAATCCTCTCCACTGGCGTAGCACCTGCTGAATATCAGTTTTAACTTCTGATCGAATTTGTTTTTTTCCCTTGCCTCTTCCAAATTGGGCGTCATAATTGGTTTCGGTATGACGAATATGTGCTTCTACAGCAAGGTCTATCATTTTAGCATCGAACTGCTTTGCATCAGCGGTCCGTCCTACTCTACCACTATACTTCTCACAAGCATGTTGTGCGATAGCAACTTCACGTTGCGATGGACATAATGGGTATCGAGCACGAATTGCTTTGGCAAAAGCTGCTACGTAGATGCGATCTTGTTGTTCACGAACTATCGCAGCCTTTTTATTCTTCTCTGCGCGAATAGCAGCATCTTGAGCACATTCTTTTTCTGCTATTTTAATAGCCACTTCTTGTACGAGTTGTCCGGTACGTTGAAAACGTTTACGCCGTACATTCCATTCTAATACCACAGCACAACGATCCGAATGTTTTTTTGAACGCCTAGTAAGTGCGGCATCTCCAGAAGGTAAGAATACATAACCCACAAAGGGCGAACACGCAAAACAGCTGCCTTTGTGATTCTCACTTTCTGCTACAAAGGATTTACCTTTTGGTATGCGTTTACCACAAACGCTACATTTGAGTTTCTCTTTTTTGGTAAGGAAGATATTTTGAGATTCGGTTGCCAAAAGCTATGATTTTTAGATAGGCAAAAGTAATGGTTTTGGGATGTATTATACTCACAATACAAACTGTTTTTGTTTTGAAAAAATCATGGAAGAATCGCATTTTGTCTATTAAATCGGACTAGAAATAGAAAACATTGACTTTTAATGACCGATATCATTTCCGGCAGAGCGAATTTGAAATAGCTTTAGAGTAAATTCAAGATATTTTAATCGATGAGTGCTAATAAAAATAATATTCCCAATGCTTTCAAACCTACCGGAAGGCCAACTACTAAAAAACCAAATAAAAACTTTCGTTCTTATTGGCTTTATATTGCTTTTATCTTTTTCATCATTTTTTCCATAGTATCAAGGTCAAGCAATGAAACTAAAGAGATAACCTGGCTGGCATTTGAGAGAACCTTACTGCAGGATAATTCGGTTGAAAAAATTATTATCGTAAATAAAGAAGTTGCTGAGATTTATTTAAGATCTGAAAAAGGTGCAACTAGTATAGATATGGTAGATAAACCAAAGGGATTATTTAGTTATGAAGCAGAACCTACTTATATTTTGACTATCGGATCGATTGAAACTTTTGAGAATAAACTAGAGAAAGCTACTCAACACCTTGCTGAAGAAGATAAAATTGAAATTCAATATGAAAATAGAACCAATTGGTTTTCACTATTTTCCTGGTTTTTCCCTGTCGTGTTATTTATAATATTCTGGCTATTTCTGCTCAAACGCTCTGGGATGGGGTCTGGTACGGGAAGTTCTTTGATCAACTTTGGAAAAAGTACGGCAAAGTTAACAAGCAAGGATGCTAAAAGCTCTATAACCTTTGAGGATGTTGCCGGTTTAGAAGAAGCGAAGATTGAGCTCAAAGAAATTATAGAATTTCTAAAAAGTCCGGAAGTATATACTAAGCTTGGCGCAAAAATTCCGAAGGGTGTTATGCTTGTTGGTCCGCCGGGTACCGGTAAAACCCTGATGGCCAAAGCTATTGCCGGAGAAGCTAAAGTACCTTTCTTTTCATTATCAGGATCTGAATTTGTTGAAATGTTTGTGGGCGTCGGTGCTTCTAGAGTAAGAGATCTATTTAAACAAGCTAAGGATAAAGCACCTTGTATAATTTTCATCGATGAAATTGATGCTATTGGACGTTCCAGAGGAAAAGCGAATGCGTTTCAAACAAATGATGAAAGAGAAAATACATTGAATCAGCTTTTGACCGAGTTAGATGGATTTGGCACCAATACAGGTGTGATTGTTCTGGCTGCAACCAATCGAGCGGATATTTTGGATAAAGCATTACTAAGACCCGGAAGATTTGATCGTCATATCTATTTGGAATTGCCTAATAAACAAGAACGAAAAGCAATATTTGAGGTCCATTTAAAAAATATCGTGAAATCTATGGATGTGAATATAGATATACTTGCATCACTTAGTCCGGGATTCTCAGGAGCTGATATTGCAAATATCTGTAATGAGGCAGCGCTGATCGCAGCTCGCAAGAAAAAAATAGCGGTTGAACAGGAAGATTTCATGGAAGCAAGGGATCGGGTCGTTGGAGGATTAGAGCGTAAATCAAAAATAATTTCTGCAGAAGAAAAACGTATTGTGGCCTATCATGAAGCCGGTCATGCCGTAATTAGTTGGTATCTCAAACATGTGGACTCATTAATGAAAGTTTCTATAATTCCCAGAGGGAAGTCCCTGGGAGCCGCATGGTACCTTCCAGAGGAACATCAAATTATTACCAAGACCCAATTTATTGATCGTATATGTGCTGCACTTGGAGGGAGGGCCGCAGAAGAATTGATTTTTGACGAAGCCTCGTCAGGAGCGCTGGACGATCTCGAAAAAATCACGAAACAAGCGTATAGTATGGTAGCCTATTACGGATTAGGTTATGCAATCGGACCTATGAGCTATTATGACTCTACGGGTCAAAATGACCGTATATTCGGGAAACCCTATAGTGAAAATATGGCTAAATTAATCGATACCGAGGTGCATCGTTTGATTGCGGATGCATATAAAAGAACAAAAGCATTATTACAAGTGCACAAAGCAGAATTAGAGCAACTGGCACAATTACTACTAAAAAAGGAAGTTGCCTATCAGGAAGACTTAGAAAGAATTTTAGGTAGAAGAACTAAAGCCTCAACGACAAATGCTTCAGAACTGAATGCATTCACAAATTAAATAAATCTTATAAATAACAGAAATTATGGAAAAAGAAGTTTTAAACAATGATGTTTTTCATTTCGAACATCAGCACTGGAGACGACAACTATTGTTCTGGGAAGATGAGCTAAAATTTTTTGAAAATAGGCTGAGCGAATTGGTGGGGCGTTGGACCAAAAAAGATGTTTTGGCGCAGCTAGAGCATTTTCAGAATCAATTTATTCTTCACAAAGAGGTTATTGACACACTACAACATGATATCAATGTTCATGAAACTGATATGTCTGAGCATAGCAAGAAAGGAAAAAGTGAGGTGTTAAATACAAATTTTACCAAGCATCATGTAGGATTTAGAGATCGTATAGAAACGCAAAGAACTATTTATCATGCACTCAAAAAAGGAGTTTTTTAGATTTCTATCCAAATATATGTAAACACTAATTAAACAAGTATGTAATTTTTTAAATATGAAACTTTTAAAAATTAAAATCGTTGTAATAATATCCTTATTATTTTGTCTAACATCCTATACTAGTGTGTTAGCGCAATGCGGAAGTTGCTGGGGACAGAATTCTAACTATGGAAAACTTTTTAATCCTCAGACTTTAAAAACGCTGACCGGTACTGTTGTCGCTGTAGAACGAATAATGCCCAATAAAAATATGTCATATGGTCTTCATCTAAAAGTTAAAACAGAAGATGCCGATGAAACCATTTCGGTTCATTTAGGACCTACGTGGTATCTGGACAATCAAGAAATTCAATTTAGCACTGGAAATAAGATCACCGTTAAGGGTTCAGAAGTGTCTTATAATAACGAACCGGCTATAATCGCTACAGAAGTTAAACGTAACGATTATACATTAACATTGCGCAACGATACTGGATATCCTGTATGGAGTGGCTGGCGAAAGAAAGGAATGAGGAAAGGTAGTAATAGGTAGTGAGGTTATTTTAAGAAGTAGCTACGACAACTAAATAACTAGTCATCCTATTTTTTACCTTTATTATAGGAATACCACCACAGCATCATTTTTTTTCTAAAAAAATACCTTCTCCCTATTTTTCCTTATTATTAAGATTCTTATCCGGAGAAATTTCTTATTGGTGTTCATTTATGGCTGAGCCTATCTTTTTTATTGTCTCCTAGAAACGAGCACGATTTTTCTTCTAGTAATATAAAATAAGTCTCTTTTGAAAAAAAATAGCCAATAAAGAATTGATCGTTAGAAAGAATATTTCATAGTATTAAAACTTAAGTTATAGTAAAGACTATTATAAAACATAACTAATTTATCATAAATTAAACATAAACAATTAACTGATAACCAATGGATTATACTTATGAAAAAGTTAATTAAATATTAAAATAAATCAAACTGATTTTGGTCATTTTCCTGTACCATTTTATAGTTTACTTTAGCCACATAGAATTGAAAGCAAAACCTTTGGTGTAGTGTATATATCAGAGGTCATAAGAGAGTTATAAGTTCTTTTTATACCATGGGATTTTTATATTGTTTTAGCGATAAAGCAGTATTTCAAATTGCTGTAAGTGGTCATAAAGTAATTTAAAACTTTCTATGGAACCGGAACATTTCGGTGTTCCGGTTTCTTTAAAAGACATACAATTGTCTGTTCATTAAATTTTCATTCGGTACACTTTATTAAGGAGATAAAACTATCTATGTTAGTTTGAATCATAAGATATTTTAGCGATAAGATCGTTTTATGATTGCTTAGAACATTGATACATTTAATTTCCTTATAGGAAACAGGAGGTTATGCTTCCTGTTTCTGTTTTTATCTTATTCGTCGATAATTAATTACAAAAATCGATCCTAAGCGAAACTCGCGATTCTCCTTAGTTTATCTATATCCAAAAGAATAATTTTTCTCCCCTTTCCCGTAGTTATTAAACCTTCTTCTTTGAATTTTGACAACATGCGTATAGCAGTTTCAGTCGCTGTCCCAATGATACCAGCAAAGTCTTCTCTGGGGATATCAACTCCTAAGGTATTCGTTCCAATATGAACATTACTATTACTATGTAGCTCTAATAACGCTTTGGCGACCCTTTGTCTCACCGGAGCAAAAGCCATATATAACATTTGTTTTCTTGAATCAATTAAATCTTTAGAAAGTATCATAATGAACTTGTTTGCAACCACATTATTCTTATACATGAGTTGCTTGAAGTCATTCTTTGGAATTTCGCACATTATAGCTTCTTCAATAACGGTTGCGGTTTCTATATTTACTTCCTTTTCATTAAGCAACGACACCTGACCTACAAAATTACCTGATCCGTGTATACCGGTTATGAACTCTTTACCTGTCGCTGTAAGTTTATGCGTTTTAACCACTCCGCTTTGTATAAAATATAATTTACTGGCATTTTTGCCTTCGCTCAGTATTGTTGTTCCTATTTCATAGGTTTTA
The DNA here is from genome assembly GCF_045505135.1 of Aquimarina sp. 2-A2. Lineage (NCBI taxonomy): Bacteria > Pseudomonadati > Bacteroidota > Flavobacteriia > Flavobacteriales > Flavobacteriaceae > Aquimarina > Aquimarina sp. 2-A2. The sequence goes on from NZ_JBJKFI010000002.1 coordinate 223,357, forward strand.
ATAGGATACTTTTGAGTGAATCCTTCAAGATCCATAAATTGTGATGCGTCAATCAAAAATGACTCTGTATCCATATTCATCTTAGAAAATGTTTTTTTCATTAAATCATTCTTTTTCAATCTACTTTCAATAGCTTCTAATAACTCATGTTCCTCAAACGGTTTTGTCAAATAGTCATCGGCTCCCAAATTCATTCCTCTTCTAAGATCTGATTTCTTTGACTTTGCAGTAACAAAAATGATGGGAATTCCCGCAGTTTTTGGATTTTCTCTTAGGATTTGCAAAGTTTGATATCCATCTAGTTCAGGCATCATAATATCACATTAAACTAAATTTGGAAGATAGTCTTTCGTTTTTTCAATACCCTCTCTTCCATTTTTAGCGGTTTTAACTAGATAACCGGCAAGTTCAAGGATTTCTGCAGTAGTTACGCGTACAGTTTCATCATCTTCAATTAAAAGTATCTTTTTCATAATGATTATGGATATAAAGCTGTTTTTATAAATAAATTTTCGCTTATTGTTGATGCTGTTCACGATTAGGTATCTTTCATATAATCATTTTAATTAGCGATTCGTCACGATACATCTATAACACGTTAGAAAATACTAAAGCTGATTTTTACTCTTCTGATGAAAGAGAATCTAACGCTCTTGTGCTTTACTTCTAGTATTCTGTAAAGACTTCTTGTATCTTAACTGTTAACGTGCATGGTAAACTATGCTCGAATTAATAATGTATATCAGTTTATACTACTCAGGGCAAGAATCAATCTTTTGTTTAAAGATAAATTGTATACAAACTTTTTAGCAAGACAGCCTAAATATATGTTGGTTTACAGTATCTTAACATGATTTTTATCATACTTCAAAAAGCTAATTCTTAGCTAACCTTAAAGGCCATATCCTGTATACTTTGTATTCATCAAAATAATTTATAAGCTAATAGAAAAGTAATAATATACATGACTTGTATACCGGTAAATTCTAGAATGACCATGGTCATTGTAATATAAAGATAGATCTGATAGCTTTATGATAATCTGGAAAAAGGCTACCAGTAACGAATCCAATTTATATAACATAAAAAATTAGAAATCATGAAAAAATTTATCGTTAGTTTATTAATCCTGGGAATAAGCTTTCCCTTTTATTCTCAGAAAGTAGAACAGTTATCTGAGGTATTTATTAGTGCTACAAATTATAAATATCTCGATAAGGTTAGTTCTCGGGAAGTTGCCGTACCTGTTGAGCTGCTAGAAAGAAAAGTGGCAACTTTTAATTTAAAGGATGCAGATTTTTATCAGGATGATTATGATTTATATCAGGTCACTTTCTATATTCCCGAAGGGAAGATCCTTGCTTCATATGATAAAGAGGGAAATATTCTACGTACTGCCGAACGATTTGTTGATGTTAACTTACCCACTAAAGTGATTAATGCTGTCAAAGAAAGATTTCCAAACTGGGCGATTTCAAAGGACATTTATCTGGTCAATTATCATGATAAGAAAGGTGCTAAGAAAAGGTATAAACTCAAATTAGAAAATCAGGATAAGGTCCTTCGTGTAAAGGTGGATGAAAATGGGGATTTTATGTAAAGTCATGGGCAATTATTTACGACTTATATTATGAGTATAATAAAGCGTTTAAAAAAATATTAATTACTATTAAAAAATTAAGATTATGTCAGTACTAAAAGTAATAGAAGTTTTAGGTAACTCTACAGAGAGTTTTGAAGATGCTGTTAACAATGTCGTTAAAGAGGCCTCAAAAACTGTAAAAAATATTAAATCTGTTTATATTAAAGATATGCAGGTTACTGTCAACAACAATGAAATCGCAGAATATCGAATTAACACAAAGGTATGTTTTGGAATTATGGATGATTAAAAAATAATCCATTTCACTATATATGGGTATTCTCCCAATTTATATTTTCATTATTAAAGCCAGTAGATCTAAGCTACCTATATATAGTTATACCTCGTTTGACTCGCTTGATCAAAATAATCATTTAAAATGTACTGTAATGATACAAACAGAAGTATTTAATAATAATGTTGAAGCATATGAGGTTTGGTACGATGAACATAAAGCTGTATACGAATCTGAAATAGCTGCGTTGAGAGCGCAATTAGAAAAATTACCGGCTACGCTTCGAGGTATCGAAGTAGGTGTCGGAACCGGAAGATTTTCAAAACCTTTAGGAATCAAAGAAGGTATAGAACCAGCAACAGAAATGGCAGATAAAGCGATTCGAAGAGGAGTAGAAATAATTGAAGGAACAGCTGAAAGACTTCCTTATAAAGATATACAATTTGACTTTGTGATGTTTGTAACCATATGCCATCTATCAAATGTAAAAGCTGCTTTTAAAGAAGCTTATAGGGTACTAAAACGTGGTGGAAGTATCATAGTTGGTTTTCTTGATAAAGATCAGACAATAGCAAGAAGCTATCTTGAAAAGCGAAACCAAAGTACTTTTTATAGAAACGCAACTTTTTATACTGTTACGCACATTATAAAACTGTTGAAGGAAGTCAAATTTATAGAAACAGAATTTAATCAAACTTTATTCGGAAAGCTGGAGGATATTAAAAAAATTCAAGAACCAAAAGAAGGATATGGTGAAGGTTCATTTGTGGTAGTAAAAGCGATCAAAAGATAGCTCAACAATTGTTAATACTCGGTATAATAGTACGTTTCAATGAATTTTATCCTTATTACTTTCCTCTAATATACGTATAGCCATTTCATCTGTTACGGTCGAGAATTCCTTATAAAACTGTCCCACAGCATAAAATTTATCTGAGGCTTGTAAGCATATCACTTCTTGAACAAAAGGAGAGCTATTCAACTTTTTAACCACTGAGGTAGGTGCCACAGGAACCGCTACTACAATACTGTGAGGTTTTTGGTTGTGAACAAGTTTGATAGTTGCCATCATCGTATTACCCGTGGCAATGCCGTCATCCACTATGATTACTATCTTTTGCTCGAGGCTAAGTGGCTTTAAATTTTTATAGTATTGATAATAACGCCTTTGTAATTTCTTTCGAATTTTTTGAATTTCCTGTTTGATGTATTCTTGTGATACCTCATAAGAATCTATAATGGATAGTTCATTCAGACTTACTGCACCAATAGCGAATTCCTTATTCTTGGGATGCCCTATTTTCTTTGTAAGTACAACATCAAGCGGTGCATCCAAAGTTTTGGCTACAATTGCTCCCAAAGGTAATCCCCCCCTGGGAATGGCTAAAACAATTGTATTCTTATCTTTTAAATGCTCTAGGTGTGCCGCTAATTGAATCCCGGCTTCTCTTCTATTCTTAAAAATCATATGCCTATTCATTTTCTTATAAGTACATCGTAAACCAATTACCTGAAATTACAGCAACCTCCTGGAGTTTACCAGGTTCTTCAAACAGATGTGAAGCGTTTTTAATAATTTCAATTTTTCGATTATAAATAAATTTTTGAAATGCTTTTTGATTTAACTCTATTACTTCAGTGTCCAACTCTCCTACGATTAATAAAGTAGATGCAATAACTTTATGTAATACATCCATCGCCAGATCGGGTCTCCCTCCTCTGCAAACCACTGCTTTAATAGTATTTCCCAAAGCAGCTGCTGCCTGTAGTGCAGATGCTGCTCCTGTACTGGCTCCAAAATATCCTATAGAGAGCTCTCGTGTTTCTGGTGCTTGTCTTACCCAATCAGTTATCGATACTAACCGTTTGGTCAAAAGATCAATATCGAATCGATTGCTATAAATCTGATCTTCTTTTACTGTCAAAAGATCCACTAATAAGGTGGCCAATCTTTGTTCATTTTGTAATGATTTGGCCACAAAATTATTTCGAGGACTCAACCTACTGCTACCGCTACCATGAGAAAATAGTACTATTGAGCTTGCTTGGTCGGGAATGGTTAAAAAACCTGGCAAGATAGCATCACCCACATCTATATTTATCGTTTTTGTTGTAAACTCGTTTTTAAGTTTCATTCTTTATAAGATTTACAGTATTGGAATCTGACGTTGAGTTTTTTTGAAGTAACGTAACTACGAGAAGTCCATAACTAGTAGCTATAAGCAATATAGAGATGATACCTCCCAGTATGGGTATAATTGTTATGACACGAATTACTGCTGTTATCGTAAGTGCTATAAGGGTTATTGTCCAAAAATTCCAGGAGGCTTCGTTTCTCTTATTCAGATAGTGCGCTAGTAATAAAGCCGTTATTAAATGCCCAAAAAATAAGCTAAAGAGATAGAATGAAGTAAGCAATAAACCTATGGGAATACCAATAAGTATAACAAAAGTCACGATTATTACAATCGGAGTTCCTAGCACATAGAGCATACCATACCCCATACTTTTCAAAAAATGATTGTCCAAATAGGTTACAGCTGCCTGAAATAGTTTTTGAAATATTAAATTTAACAGCAGCACTACTAAAAAAGCCGACAACAAATAAAAAATCCAAAAACCCACGGCCAGTACGCTAAATGTTCCCCAAGATAATTCATTAGCCTCAGGAGCAAGGTCTTTATTATAAACTGCTGAAGCATCAATAAGGGTGTTTTTAAAATCAATGGTGCCGTTTTCAGTCCAATATTCTATTTCTCCATACAATTTTGCCTCTTTTCCTAGTGTTACTTTCGTTGCAACAATTTTGCTTTGTCCTTTAATTACCCCATTGATATAGATTTCTTCTGCATATAGTACAGCGTTATCTTCCAATCTTCCGTTTATTTCAATAGTATTTGCAAAGATTTTGGTCATTCCAATGACTTTTCCATCAAGCACTACATCTCCCGCATACGAGATTAAATTACCATGCACTACTCCATCCTTGGAGACATCGACCTCACCACCAGCTACTATTAAATCGTCCCCTACATCTGCATTTAATATCAATTTGCCTACTGCGATTCGAATATCATCTCCAACATATCCCTGAATCCACAATTCACCACCAACAGCAGTTAAATCTTGAGATATAGAATCTCTGCTTGTTATTTTACCTCCTGCAGCATGCACATCACCATCAACCGTCGCATTTATCTGGATTGTTTCGCCGGTTACATATATATCGTCATATTGTTTGGTATTTAAAACAATAGCTTCTCCCGCATCTATATCTATTTGGGCTACAGAAAGAAATGGAAAAACAAAAGCTAGTACTATTACTACGATATTCTTCATCAAGGTGTTGAGGTTTCAGTTTAAAACTATAAGATATTCACAAACTAATAGTTATAAAATGATCTCGGTCATTACAGCCTCATATCTGTTTATTTTTAAATTACTTCTGATTTTATAGAATTGTACGAGATAAAAGTGATAATAGTCATTGATCAAAAAATCAGAGAATAGTACTTTACAGTTGCTTATAATTCAACCGGAAACGCTGAGGTAGTACAAACAAATTTATTTTTTAGAAATGTTCTAGTACTAACTGAAGATTAAGAGCATCTATGGATTTAAAATATGGTTTATGATTACCTACAAAAATTTTACTATAGCCGATTGGCTGTCAATATATCGTATTCTTGCAGTACCTCTTTTGCTTATATGTATTCTATTTGACTATCGAGAACTATTTTCCTGGTTTTTATTACTAAGCTATAGTACTGATGCAGCCGATGGTTTTATTGCGAGAACTCTAAAAATTTCGAGTCCGCATGGGGCGCAGTTAGATTCCTACGGAGATCAGCTGACTTTTGTAATGGGGGCTGTAGGTGTATTAGTTTTTGAGTTTCCTTTTATTATGGAGCATATTACTTTTATAATTATTGTTTTCATTCCTTATATACTTCAAATGCTTGTAGCGTTAAAAAAGTATGGCAAAGTAACTGCCTTTCATACCTATTTAGCAAAAGTTTCTGCAATACTCCAAGCTATATTCATTCTGTGGACCTTGTTCTTTGAACCGGTGTATTGGCTTTTTTATGTTACTATTATAGTAGGTTTAGTTGAAACTGTCGAAGAAATCATCCTAATTTTTATGTACCATAAATGGGTTACCGATGTTAAAGGCGTGTATTGGGCAATAGAGGATGAAAGACGAACTAAAAAGATATAGAATGAGATCCATTTACTTTACAAGTTGTTTTGAACCAAACTAATACAATACATTATGAAATTTTCTACGTTTAAAGTACTGATATTTCTTTACATGCTAACGGCAGGCAAACCGTTACAATATAATGCTATTCAGGAACTGGTTATTCCCAGAGATGTGCCCATATCAAATTATTTCGCCTTTTTGGACTCCATAATTGAAAAACAAAACCGAAACACTGATTACGAACTAAATGAACATGTATTAGTGAGGGCCAATTCATGGATTATTGATACTTTGATGCAAACAGATTATTATCTACAGCTTAAAAAAGGCTCTTTTATAGATAATCAAAGTAAGATGATTATACTTAGAGCAGGACAAAAACTCTTGATTCCTGACTCCCAAATGACGGCTAACATTTTAAATCGGTTTAAAAGTACCTGGATTGATATTAACATTCCCGAATTTAAGCTACGCATATATCGAGATTCATTACTTCTATTTACATTACCCGTTCGGGTTGGGGAGAACGCAAGTAAATATCTTGCTATGAATGATAGAATAACAGATTTAAGAACTATCCATGGTGATGGGAGCATTGTTGGGTATGAAAAGTCCCCTACATTTTTTAATCCTCAAAGTGGGGAACGATTCTTTTTTACCAAAAGAGATGATGGTAGGATTACTCTAATGCCTCAAATCCCTTGGATTATTACAGAGATTAATGGTATACGCAATGGTCAATTAATTCATCCTACAACGAACCCAATAACTTTAGGAAAAGCATATTCCAATGGGTGTATTGGCACGGGAGAAGGCGATGCTTGGAAAATTTATTATTATGCACCTATTGGAACCAAAATCCGAATCCGATATGATTTGAATGTGAAAGATTCAATAGGCAAACAACAAGTACTAAAAGATATTTATAATTACACTGGATTTTAGAACGCACAATCTCCTTCATGCTATTTTTTCCAAAATCGTAAGCGCTTAGTTAAAGTCACCATTCATACATTTTTATAAAACTCACACTTGAATGTTTTATAATCGATATGTTTACTTAGTAGTACTAACTAGATGTTTATTTGTTTTTAAAATCTTAGCTTTTTTATGTAGCTTGTTAACTCTGTATTGCGTAATCTTCTTTATTTTTTTCTTTACTGTGTTCTTCTCCATAATACATCTTGCTATCAGATAGCAAACTGTAGATTCTGCACCCTGATTTAGGTTAACATTATATTTTTCTAGTCCATCATTACAACCGCCGGTTACAGGATTGTATACAATTTCTTTTAAATGATTATTTCCCAAGAACCAACTAAACACTTTTTCCATCATAGGCTTGTATTCAGGAATCTTCAACGTGTGATAAAAAATATTAAGTGTTTGTATAGTATACGCTACATCGATCGGCTGTTCACCATATGGATAAAGAGGTTCATTTTTATGATGCCAGCCTTGATTAGAAATAACTTTGAATTGCTCCTCACTAAGTGTTTTTGAGATTAAGAACGCTAAAGAATCTAATGCAGTTCTCTTATAGTCGTCGTTACCAGTAGATAAATAACTATATAACATGGCTTCGGGGAGTACACTGTTAGCATACGTCATGTAGGATTCAAACCACTTCCAATCTTTTGTAGCATGTGCATCATAGTTGGTGATTAGGTTTTGTGCCAAGAGTTGAATGCTCTTCGTACAATTATTGTTTTGCACTGTCTGATTGTACTGATAGATCCCTTTGATTATAAAACCGATAGCTCTTGGAGACAAAACTCCTGTGATCCATTGTTGGCATTTCTCAAAAGAATTTCGTGCACGCCTTACAATATGATCCGGCAGTATATTTTGCATAGAAACTACACTTCCTAAAGCCCATACGGCTCTTGCATTTGAATCTTCAAGATTTACATAATCATTCTTAATATGAACTTGATCATATTCATCAATATAATTTATAAATGTACCTTGTTCCTTTTGACATCTTATTATAAAATCTAAGTAAATTTCTACGTACTTCAAATTATCATAAATTGGAAATAGTTCATAATGCATACACATGGCTATCAATGCCCGGGCATTATCATCTAACGTATATCCGGAACTATGATCTGGAATACAAATTTGAGCAAACTGTATGATTCCTCTTGCCGTAGTCATGTTTTTAAGATGATTCAGTTTTATATCCGGATATTCGTATTTAACCCCCTTCGGACTTTTTACAAGCTGATGGTAAACACCCATATGTCGTATGGCAACATTCTCCCAGGCAGTTGATCTTGTTTTCTGAAAAGTGTTGATGCTAAGATGGTGTCTCAACTTAGTATCTGTTAATAATTCTATGGTTGCATTGGCCAGTGCATTTGAGTCTCCAATGTCAATTAAAAAACCAAGATCTCTATTTAAAATTTCTTTGGTATGCGGAATGGTAGTAGCAATGATAGGACACCCGCAACTCATAGCATACGAAAATGTTCCACTAACTGCTTGGTTAGGATCTTTAGATGTAAACAAATAGATATCTGTTGCCTGTAATAACTCTAAAAGTTCTGGTAGATCCACATATCGATTTATAAACTTTACATTATCATATAATTTGAGATCTTCGACTATCCATTCGAGATATTTGCGATATCCATCGGTACTATTAATAATTTCATTAGGATGAGTTTTCCCGATAATTAGATACAATACATTGGATTCATATTCGATAATTTTTGGGAGTGCATGCAGCGCAGTCTCTATGCTTTTACCTGGTCCCATCAAGCCAAAAGTTGAAAGAATTAATCTATTTGAAAAACCATACTTTTCTTTTAATATTTTCTGATCGTTCCATTTTATCAAGTGAGTTCCGTGTGGAATAGTTTCAATAAGCGAAGGAGTAATTTGATATGTTGATTCAAGAAGTATTTTAGACAATTTGGTCATCACAAAGATTGAACTTGCATAAGACACCAATTTTTTAACCACACCTTTTAATTCATCATTTGGATTAGGAAGTACGGTGTGAAAAGTTATAACTACGGGTTTACGAATGTTCTCTAAGAAATCAAGAAGATAGTTTCCATACATTCCTCCGAACAAACCAAACTCGTGCTGTATATGAATCAAATGTATACTTTCATCTTCATTAATACGCTTGGCGATTTTACTATATTCCTCTTTCTGATTCGGATTAAAACTATACTTCTTATTAGAAAATGTTTTACCATTCTGAAGCAATTCGCAGCGTATAGGATTAAATGTTTTTCTAAATTTATTTGTTATTGCATCCATAAGATCTGCTGTATACGTAGCGATACCACATTCTGTGGGTGGAAACGTAGCAATAAAGAGTATTTTAGGAGTTGGGTTCATGATTTATATTTTAATAACTAAGTTGTTCTAATAATTTTTGTAAGCTAACTGATGCTACTGCAACATATTGATCTGCTGCACCATAATAAATGTAAAGATCATCATCAAATAAAGCAGTACCCGTGGGGAAAACTACATTATCCACCACTCCTTTCTTTTCCCAAGGCTCTGTGGGAGAAAATAGCGGTTCTTTTAATCGCGCAAGCAACTTAGTAGGATCATTTTTATCTAATAATGCTGCCGAAGCTTGATAAATTAAGCCAGTTGGTGTCATTTCTGCCGCGTGGTAAATAAGCAACCATCCCGAATCAGTTTCTATTGGCGGGCACCCACCTCCTATATGACTACATTCGTAGTGATATCTGGGAAGAAGCACTATATGTTGTCTTAAATTTGTTATATATTCTTTCCAAAATTCTGGGGTAAGCTCTTTTGAATCATTGAAAGTTACCAGCTGGATTGATGGAAATAATCTATGCAAAACAGCAAATTTCCCATTAATCTTTCTCGGAAAAAACATTAGATTTTTATCCCAAACATATATTTTACCTTTCATCATTTCTGCAAGTCTATACCTTACAAAAAGGTCATAAAAGAGTAAATGTTTATTGCTTATTTTTTCAAAATTATGTTTGATAAGTTCGGAGTATTCTTCAAAAGTGAATTTGGGTGTAATAATTCCTTGTCTCTTAAACTGTTTCAAATTTTTTGAAGTTGCATAGGCCCCAAAAACATTAATCCCATCAAAGGCTGAATATGTCAAGTAATAGGTATCACTAATCTTTACAATTCTTGGATCCTCTGTACCTTTAAATTCATAACTCTCTTGGGGTGAAAACACAGGTATTTCACTTCTTTCCGTCACTGTTAATGGTCCATCAAGTTTACAATAACCCAAAGTCGAAAAATTACCTTCTCTAACAGCACGATAAAACATATGGACTACAGGGCCTTCTTGTATAACCGCAGGATTGAAAACACCTTCGTTTTCAAAGCTATTTTTAGTCTTTCTTAAGAGAATTCCATGTTTGGTAACAATTGATTTCATTACAATAAATTTGAATATCTAAAAATGTGTTTTTATTCAAATTTTCACAATGATAATTGTCAATTAACGGGGAGAAAATAATCTGATTTGTGCTATTTTCATTCATCATCAACCAAAAAACACAATATAGTATCCTTTGTAAACGTTCACTTTATTAAACTCTGGGTTATCTATATCTCAAAATTGCTCTTTTATAATTCAGTAATTATGTTATCTTTTATTAATTTGGCAATGATGGCGTTGACATAATCCCTTACGGTCGTTGTTATGGTTGTAGGATCTATTATATCCAATGATCCGACCCATACCAAGGACTTATTTTCCCCTTCGTTTATATTATAAATTGAGGTTTCTACGTGATATATTTTATATTCATTGTAATATCGCGGATTGTAAAAGATATCTTGGTACGTATAGTAGTACCTGCCAAAACGTCTCCAGCTATACCCTACGGTATAATACCCCCTATCATAAGTACGTTTTTCATCAATACCTTTCACTGCGCTTATTACAACGGCATCGAATCCTTTTTGGGAAAGCTTTTGAACCAAAGTATCGATTTCTTCTTCAGTTTTTTGAGAATCCGTAAATGAAGTATCCAGTGCTTCTCCACTAACGTAGGCATTGATGTTACGTTTCATAAATTCATTTTTTAACTCTTCTTCAAAAATTTTCCGTGCCGTTAGATTTGGTGTAATGCCCAACACCATTAATTTATTCGGCTTAAAAAACAATACTTCTTCATTTTTCCAACTATCAACAATTTTTACAGATGAACAGGACATAAATAAAAAGCTGCCTATGATGATGATAACACCAATTTTCATAATTTCTATAATTTTAAATTTCAAAGCTAATTTTCACCAGTTAATAATTCTTGCAAGCGGACATTGATCGCTTTTACAAATGACTTCACATTCTTTACATTAGATTCTCCTACCAAAGCATCAATTTCCTCTAGATTATATAAAGTATTCACTTGTTTAATAGTATAAGACCCCTGTCCTGATGTAGTAAGCACTAGCATCTTATCATGTTGGTCTGTTGTATTCTCTACAAATCTTTTAACTACAAAAGGTGGTTTCCAGTTCTCCCATGTATGCAAGATTAAAATGGCATCGTAATCTTCGGGCTTTACTTTATTAAGACCTGAAATGTCCATAATATCAATAAAAATGGTATCACCTTTGAAGTGATTTACAACACCATCAACGATAGCGTTTTTAAAATCGCTCCCTTGGGTGGCGATGAGTAACTTTGATTCCAAATAAGGAGAATTAACCTGATACGCATCTGCAATCTCCATAGAGAATTCATATTTATACCATGTTGCCAGAAGAAAAAGTACGATGACAATGGATAAAATAATTAAACCTGCTTTTAAGAAGCGTTTCATTTTATATTATTTTATTAAAACTATGAAATACTCTATTATATAGAAATGATAATCATCATGTTATACTTTTCAATCTTGTAGTACTTTTAGCTTGATAAGTGTAATAGAAATAATTAAAATAATGCACACGGTGAACAATAATTACTCTCTACATAAAAATTAAAAAATGAATCTATTAAAGAATAAAGTAGTCCTAATAACAGGTGGATCAGGAGGTATTGGAAAAGCAACAGCAAAACTCTTTGCAGCCAACGGAGCGCAAGTGATGTTAGTGGGCAGTACAGAAAGTAAACTCAAACAAACTATTGAAGAACTTGATTTTCCCAATATCAGTTATAGCGTAGCAGACGTTTCAAGATCAGAAGACACCAAGCGATATGTCTCAGATACCTTATCAAGGTTTGGTAAAATTGATATCTTTTTTAACAATGCCGGTATAGAGGGAGAATCTAAGCCCATTGAAGCCTATTCAGAGAAAATGTTTGATCGGGTAATTGAAGTAAATTTAAAAGGAGTTTGGTTGGGTTGTCAATTTGTACTTCCTAAAATTTCTGATGGAGGAAGTGTGATCATCACGTCTTCTGTAGCAGGTATCAAAGGTTTTAAAGGTTTAGGAGCCTATGTGGCAAGCAAACATGCCGTTGTAGGTATTATGCGTGTTGCCGCTCTGGAAAATGCGCATCGTAATATTAGAGTAAACACCATACATCCCGGACCTGTACATACCCGTATGATGCGTGCTATTGAAAAGCAGATCGCACCCGATAATCCAAAAGAAGCGCAAAAAGGCTTTGAAGCAGCAATACCGTTTGGGCGATATGCAGAAGCTAATGAAATAGCGGAAACAGTCTTATTCCTAGCTTCAGATCAGAGTGCTTATATTACGGGAACTACACAGGTTATAGATGGAGGTATGTGTATTGCTTAACAAGCGTTATCCGTATTAATGTGGCATTTCTGAAGCACTTGATGCTTTTTGCTACCATAACGATACACTGTAATTCCTTTTAACTTATATTTCCAGGCAGTTCGATAGATTTCTGAGATTTCATCTACTGTAACTTTTTCTGGTAAATTAATGGTTTTAGAAACTGCGTTATCGGTATATTTTTGAAAAGCTTGTTGGTGCAATACATGATACTGCCACGGAATTTCTAAACTTGTTTCAAAAATCTTTTTGATCCGATCAGGAATATCCTCTACATCTCTTATGCTTCCTTCCTGTAATACTTTAGCCCTTAGTTTGGAATTCCATAAACCTAAGGCTTTCATTTTAGAAATAAATAAAGAATTAATTTCTGTCTGGGTTTTTCCTTCTAGAATTCCTGTGCGATTATAGGCTAAAGCAAATAACGGCTCAATAGAATAAGAGGTATTTGCAATTACTGAGATTGTTCCTGTCGGGGCTATACTGTTGCAAGTGGCATTACGGAGTTCTATGTTATTATAGTGTATACTATTCTCCCAAGCAGGAAACACGCCTCTCTCTTTCCCTAATTCTGAAGATGCTGTGTAACTATGCTGTTTAATGAATCGCATCACTTTTTCCGCTAATTCTACAGCCTCTTGTGAAGCATACGGAATCTCTAGCTCAATTAACAATTCTGCCCATCCCATTATACCCAAACCAATCTTACGGTGTGCTTTTGTAATTTTTTCTGTTTCTGGTAGAATATAGTAGTTAGAACTAATTACATTATCCAAAAATCGAATACTAAATTGAATCGTTTTTTGCAACTTCTTCCAATCAACTTGATTAACGTGAGAAGTAGTATCTATCATTTTAGAAAGATTTATTGATCCCAAATTACAACTCTCATAATTTAATAAAGGAACTTCACCGCAAGGATTTGTACTCTGTAATTTGCCAGAGTTAGGCACTGGATTATATTTATTTATCGTGTCTAAGAAAATTAATCCAGGATCTCCGGTCTTCCAGGCTTGGTATATAATTTTATCCCATACATACGATGCTTTCATCTTTTTTATTCTATGTTGAGTACGGGGATTGATTAATTCCCAATCATCGCCCTTATCCAGAGCCTTCATAAAATTGTCTGTTACTCCAACGGATAGGTTGAAATTTCTAATGGAGCTATCATGAGACTTTGAATTAATAAACTCTAGGATGTCGGGATGGTCGATATTTAAAATACCCATATTCGCACCTCTCCTTTTACCACCTTGTTTCACTTGCTCTGTAGCTGCATCAAAAATTTTGATAAACGCTACGGGTCCTGATGAAGTTCCTCCTGAAGAGCTTACTATATCATTTTTTTGTCTAAGTTCTGAAAAATTAAATCCTGTACCTCCTCCACTTTGATGAATTAAAGCAGCATTTTTAAGGGTAGTAAAAATGGCTTCTAAACTATCTCTGACAGGTAAGACAAAGCACGCACTTAACTGTCCTTTGTTTGTGCCCGCATTCATCAAAGTAGGCGAATTGGGTAAAAATTCGAAGTTGGATAACATTTTATAAAAACGTGCCTCCCAGGTTACTCTATCAATGACCTCTTCTGCAGCAGCAATAGCTTTGGCTACCCTCCAAAATAATTCTTGGGGATCTTCTATTACCTGACAATGGTCATCTTTTAAAAGATATCTTTCTTTCAAAATCTGACGCGCATTATTTGTTAATTGAATCATCTAACTATGCATCTGGCTTATTTTTCCACTTTTAAACCACTTATTTTAAAATGTCATACTGCTTTTAAGCAGGCTCTTTTTCTTTATTTCGACTTTGTGCTATTTTTTCGATCAGATCAGGCACTTTTTCAAATACGGCTGCTAACCCGTGAGTTTTATCGGTTCCAAGAAAGGATATATCCTTACCTCTGGTGACCAAGAAACCAATAGGCTGAACCCCGACAGCTGCTCCCGCACCGCCACCCTGACCAGTTGTTTTTTTAGATGCTGTTGCTCCACCGGTACCCGAACCAAAGCCCATACCAACCTTGATAACAGGTACACACTTAAATTCACCAAGTTCAAATTGCTCTCCGATTACCGTTTCAGTAGTTGCCTCAGATTTAATGAAGTCGGTGACTTTTGCTAATAATTCATTTAAATGTAATTCCATTTTCTGCTATTTTAAAAAATTAACTAATTAATGAGGTCAAAAGAAATATCCCTCTATTTTCCATATGTAATTCAAACTGATTGTTTCCTTCAAAATTTATTTCAAAAGTTCCTTTTATAAAGCTCTTAATACTTCTGAAAAACACAAATAACTTTACATTTGTTATACAATCACCTGTGTCTATGTCTAATAAAAGTTTTTTTAATTTAAAGGACCTCAGCATCTTTAAGACCTTATCAAATCTGATGATACTCGTACTTTTAGATGTGACTACTTTACCTCTTGCCTTGTATTTATAACTTATGTTTTCTTTAAATGGATAGAAATAAAATTTCCAGAACAATACACTCAGCTTAATACGTATCAAATGTTCGATATCGTTTTGTAAGCTAGCTGTTGCAATATTTTGAATAGTCAATTTGTATTCATTCTTGTGTGTATTAATATATAAAGACACAGGTATCCATAATAACAAGTACATAACCAAAATGAAGATTAATATCAAAATGAGGATTAAAATCATTCTTTGAATTTTTATAAATTAAATGAAATCCAATGATTAACTCTATGATTTTCATCATGTTTATAAAAATTATAGCATAGCGTAGAATTAAATGTTTACTAGCGTTCTAATCGTTTAAAAAGCTGGATGAGAATAAGTGACCCTGCGCCAAATAATCCAACGATCATAAACTGCTCTGGAGTAAGAAAGACAAGTGAAAAAACTTGTTTAAAAATAGGAACAACGTACGCAACACCAATAAGAAGCGAAGATAAAAATATAGCAGCCCATATCCATGAATTGGTTATCACTTCATTCTTAAAAAAAGGTTTGCCACTATGCGGAATGTTAAAGACATTTAATAACTGTGCTACAACAAGAGTATGAAACGCCATATTATTAACGATGATGGCATTTAAGTTAAGCACAAAGTACGCATATATCGTAATTCCGATAACGCTTGTCGTAATAGCTATACCATAAGTAACAATGGATCTCCAATGTTTTTTAGTTAGAATTGGTTCTTCAGGATTACGGGGAGGCAACCTCATTATTTTAGGATCTCCTTTTCCCATACCCAAAGCTAGTGCAGGAAAAATATCAGTGATCAGGTTTAGAAACAAAATTTGTAAGGGTAATAATGGTAATGGTAAATTAGTCAATGAGGCAATTGCAACCGAGATTATTTCAGCTAAATTGCATGACAAAAGATATACTACGAAGTATCTGATATTACCAAAAATCGTTCGACCTTGCTGAATGGCTAATTTAATTGAGGTAAACTGATCGTTCATCAAAATCACATCTGCAACTTCTTTAGCAGCTTCAGAGCCTCGAATCCCCATTGCAATTCCAATATCGGCTTTTTTTAAGGCAGGTGCATCATTTACGCCATCTCCAATCATACCTACCACGGCATTATGCTTTTGATAGAAATTAATTAATTCCAGTTTTTGTTTGGGAATCATTCTGGCAAAAATCTTTGCATTCAAAATTTTGTGTTCTGTGGCACTTTTAAGATTATGCAAAGTCGATATATCCTTACCATGAATAACAGATGAGGAAACTTCATCCTTGGATAACAAGCCGATCTCCTCTGCAACCTTTGCGGCGGTAGCCGGATGATCTCCGGTAAGCATAACAATTTTAATTCCCGCATTTTTATACGTTTGTATAGCTTGCTTTACATCTGAGCGTGGAGGATCAATAAAACCTATAAGTCCCAAAAAAGTTAGTCCGGTAATCAATTCATCAGTGGTAGGCTGGGATCCTGATTCTTTATAGGCAAAAGCCAAAACTCTAAGCCCTCTAGCGGCAAGCATGTTTGCTTTAGTGAGCCATTCTTGATTATTTAGCAAGGTCTGTACACCATGATCTGTTAAAACGGTCTCACATGCAGCTAACACTTTCTCAGGGGCACCTTTTACATTTACCTGATATTGTTCCTTCTTTTTGGTCAAGGTAGACATCATTTTTTCTATTGCATCAAAAGGAATCTCAGCTATCTCAATATTTTGTGTTCTAATTTTGATAAAATCATAACCCAATTGTATCCCAAACTCCAGTAATGCTATTTCCATCGCGTCGCCCTGTCCATGATCCTCATATATAATTGCGTTATTACATAACAGACCAACTTCAATTATTTTGTCATAAGCTAGTGTTTTGATTAAATTCTTAAGATCGTTTGATAAATAAAACTCATGTACATCAACTACAGCATCGTGAAGTAGTAAGGAACGGACAGCCATCTTATCCTCTGTTAGTGTTCCTGTTTTGTCTGTACAAACAATCGTAGTTTCTCCTAAAGTTTGCACAGATTCCAACTTTTTAATAATTACGTTCTGTCTGGACAACTTAACCATTCCTTTAGCTAAGGCTATAGTTGCAACTATAGGTAATCCTTCGGGAATAGCAGCTACAGCCAAGGCTATACCGGTTTTGATCATTAAAACAATATCTTTTCCTTGAAAAAAACCACTAATTACTATTAATAAAGCTAATAGTAGTGTTAACAAAATGAGCTTATGACTTAAGCTATTAAGTTTCTTTTCCAGAGGAGTTTTTTGCTGAGTAGCCTCCTGCGTCAATTGACTTATCTCCCCTAATTGTGTGTTATCACCGATTGTAGTGACAACAGCCTTTGCATTACCTCTGCTAACTGTAGTCCCCTTGTAAACCATGTTAGTCCGTTCTGCTAAAGATGTCTTTTCTGATAAAACGATGATATCTTTTTCTACCTGATCACTTTCTCCGGTGAGCACGGATTCTTTAACTGCCAAGCTTTGATGCCAAAGTAAACGTGCATCCGCAGGCACCACATCTCCTGAAGTTAATTTTATAATATCTCCCGGAACTAAATGTTGAATACCCAAACGTGTTTGCTTACCGTTACGAATAACGGTTATCTGAGTTTGAACTATTTTTTGGAGTTGTTCTACCGACCTAATTGCTTGGAATTCCATGATAAAACCTATAAGTACAGTTATCAAAATAACCACCAAGACCGTAAATCCTTCCATCCATTCGGCAAATAAAAATGCCAATAATGTAGCAGTAGCCAGTATATAAATAATAGGGTCAAGAAATTGATGTAATAAGAGTATCCACCATTTTTTTGCTTTTTGACTTCTTAGTCTATTCTTACCATGTAATTTTGATCGTTCATTAACTTCGATTGTACTTAGACCATGGTTAGGATTAACATTCAGGTGAGCTAGGGTCTCTTTTACGGTCAAGGTATGAGGTTTACGTGTCATCTATTGTACTTATTCAACGTTATTCAAATCAATATTAATCATATGAAGCAAGCTCACTTACAATATCTTTTTTAGCAAAATCAAATTCTCTCCAAGCCCATAGCACAAACCTGGAAATTTCATCTATAAATATCAATTTTCTGTTATTTACCACCTGACCCATCAACTCAATATTGATATTAATTCCAATTCTTATTCTATCTAATTTATTTTTTTACCTTTTTATCCACTATTTTTTTAAGCTAGCAATCCTACTTCCTAACTATTTATAACAAGAACTATATTTTGCATTCCTTTTGGATAGAGGTAGGCAATGATCAGTCTTCACATGGTTAAAGTAAATTATTAACAATTAAAAATATATGATTATGGTCAAGTTTGTATAACAATCTATTTAAACCAAAATGAGATTTAGAAATGATATATGATAGTCAAATAGTAATTAAACGAACTGATGAATGTCATTTCAAGTGTAAGTAATTACATGTTCATTTATCTAAACTATATTTATTATGAAACTCCACAAAAAATTTGGTATACTAGCTATCCTCGGATGTGCTTTTTTAATAAAAAGTTGCGGCCCTGTTGTTATTTCTACTACTCCAAATAACCCTCCGCCGACTTGGTTTTATCCAAATCGGCTGGAAGTTGTGCGCTATATATATTTTCCAGATTTCAATATCTATTATGATATTTCTCTACGACATTATATGTATCTTGAAAATAATGTTTGGATTACGGTAAAAGTTTTACCATCAAGGTATGCGTATATCGATCTAAATAATGCTCGTTATGTAAGAATCCGGGACTATCATGGAAATATTATCGAAAGTTATCATCGTTCTAACAGGTATTACAATTCTGATCGAGTAAACCGAAATATCCGTAATAGCAGAAGTAGCTATGAAAGAAGCAGAAGCATTATTAATAATAGAAGTACACAGACAAGAAGTAAAAGTAATCGCTCACGAACCAAAAGCAGGGATAGTTTATAGTAATCTTGTATATCTTATTTTCACTCTCAATAAGTTATATCCAAAGGGAGTAGTTGTGCGGATTCTTTAAGCATTTTTATATCATTTAATCCGATGTGGGCCTGGTATATTTTTCGCTCAGTATTCATTTTCTTTATAGTAGTGTAGAGCTGATTCGGATCACTATTTGCAACCTTTTCAAGGCTGTCATAACCGGCTTCATACAATACAAAAGCAAAAGTATGGTTCACCCATCGAATTCGGGATAGGTCTGTTAATTTAGTTAGTCTTAGTATTTCTTTATAATGTATCTCGGTTTCCTCAGAAAGGCACCTCCTGTCTTTTTCTGTTAGAATTTTATCAAAAAAATGACGGGTATGTTTAATTCCAATGTTTTCTAATTTTTCTACTATATATGCAGGTGTTTCAGGAAAATCTTTAAGTCTATTTGGTTTTCTGATATATCCATTGATCATTCTTCTCACTACGCTGAGATATGATTCTGGTATTCCACTTCGTTTGGAAAACTCAAGAAGCCGATCCTTACGATTCAGAATTTGTTGTAGTTCCCTTAGATTCTCAACACCCTTACTTTTAATAATATCCAGATTGTGTATAGTATCTTTTAATATGATCCAACTGGAAATAAGATGCGTTGACCGTATAATATCCTTATAGTTATCTATACTAATTTTTGATAAATCTATATCATATCCCATTAGTTCCTCTACATTAAGTGATTGATTTTTGTCCTGCGAGGAATACCTAGTAAGTATTCCCTGCCACTACTACAAAATTGGGCTAGTCAACGTTCTTATGGTATGTAAACCCTACACTTGGTTAGTTATAACAGATGTTTGACTTTCTGCAAGATTTATATTTTCTATCCCTTTTAATAAGGCGTCAGGATTAAAAGAAATGCTATGAATTCCTTCCGCTACAAGAAATGAAGCATAATCGGCAAAGTCGCTGGGGGCCTGACCACATAATCCTATCTTTTTTCCAGTTTTGTTGGCTTTTTGAATGGCCATTCTAATCATTTTTTTAACAGCAGCATTATTTTCATCAAAGATAGAAGCCATGAGTACAGAATCCCTATCAATTCCCATCGTCAGCTGTGTCAAATCATTAGATCCTATAGAGAATCCATCAAAAACTTCAGCAAATTCTTCAGCTAGAAGAATATTACTTGGAATTTCGGACATTACATATACCTCGAGACCATTCTCTCCCTTTTGCAATCCATAGCCCTTCATAATATCTATGACTTTTTTTCCTTCTTCAACCGTTCGACAAAATGGTATCATGACTTTTACATTAGTCAAGCCCATTTCATTTCTAACTTTTTCAATTGCAGCACATTCAAGTTCAAAACCTTCCTTATACAGGGTACTGTAATACCGTGACGCACCCCTAAAACCTAACATTGGGTTCTCCTCTTTTGGTTCAAATTGAATACCTCCAATCAAATTAGCATATTCATTAGTTTTAAAATCACTCATTCGTACAATCACTTCTTTAGGGTAAAAAGCGGCAGCAATAGTTGCAATTCCCTGAGAGAGCAAGTCAATAAAATAATCCTTTTTTTGAGGATAGTTTTCCGTTAATTGTGTGATTTGCTTTTTTATTTTATTTTCAGATAACTTATCATACTTTACCAAAGCCATAGGATGCACTTTGATCATATGTGTTATTATAAACTCCATCCTAAGTAATCCTACACCATCATTTGGATAGAACGATAATTGAAAAGCTCTTTCGGGATCTGATAAGATTAATTTAGCTTCAGTTTTAGGTAACTTTATCAAACTTATGTCTACTGTTTCACGTTTAAAAGATAGCTTGCCCTTATAAACATATCCTGTTTTACCCTCTGCACAAGACAACGTAATCAATTCACCATCTTTTATTCCTCTTGTAGCACTATTGGTTCCAACTACAGCCGGAACTCCTAATTCTCTCGCAACAATAGCTGCATGACTTGTTCTTCCTCCACGATTGGTTACAATACCACCTGCTTTTTTAAGTAAAGGATCCCAGTCAGGGCTGGTGATATCAGTAACTATAATATCACCTTCTTGTAACTTGTGAGAATCTTTGGGGGTTCTTAATACTCTAGCTACACCCACACTTATTTTGGAACCAATAGCGTTACCTACTGCTAATATCTCACTCCTATTCTCTAAGGTATATTTTAAAAGAGTCGTAAGCCTTTTTGAATGATGCACAGTTTCCGGCCTTGCCTGAGTTATAAAAAGTTCCTTGGTTAGCCCGTCTTTTGCCCATTCAATATCCATAGCTTTGCCATAATGTTGCTCTATAATTAATGCCCATTTTGCCAATGTCGTTACTTCCTGATCAGATAATACAAATTGTTTTCGCTTGTAGAGTTTGGTAATTTGATTAACAGTTGGTCTGTCCTTATCGAGCTCAGAATACACCATTGTCTTTTCCTTATCCCCTAGTATTTTTTGGACAATTGCATTTTTACCCAATTCCAGAGTTGGCTTGAATACATAAAACTCATCCGGATTGATAGTCCCCTGAACAATATTTTCTCCCAAACCCCAAACGCCGGAAAGATGTATAATGTTTTGGAACCCAGACTCAGGCTCTATAGTAAAGCCCACGCCCGAGCAACCTTTATCTGAGCGAACCATTCGTTGTACGCCAACTGAAAGCGCTATTTTATCATGTTCAAACTCTTTATCCTCTCTATATTTAATTGCGCGATCTGTGTATAAGGAGGCAAAGCATTTCTTTACAGCCTGCAGTAACGACTTTTCATTTCGTATATTTAAAAAACTATCATGTTGCCCTGCAAAACTAGCTTCCGGTAAATCCTCTGCAGTAGCGCTACTGCGCACTGCCACTACTCCCGATCCTCCCTTACTAAGTTCTCTATAAAATGTGGTAATTTCAGTTATAAAATTTTTAGAAAATGTACCTTTTAAAATGAGTGAACGAGCCATCACCCCAATTTGGGCAAGGTTAGCAAAGTCTTGTCGATCCAGACTGGTTAATAGACTTTTGAGAGATGTTTCTATATTATTTTCTTCAAGAAATTCCCAAAATGCATCTGCAGTAGTAGCAAACCCATCAGGAATTTTAATTCCGTTGGAAGTTAACTTAGTATACATTTCACCTAAAGATGCGTTTTTACCTCCTACCCGTGAAATATCGTTGATCGTAATTCCGTCAAACTTTATACAATACGTTTTCATTAAATTCTATTTTATCTGTTGTTAATAAGGAACGATGTCATAGGCTACATTTAATAAAAAGATTCCGGTTAGAAATAGTAATACATATATTGTTTGTATTAGTTTGATATTTATAAACTCTAACCATTTCAGCGTGATAAATGGAAAAATAAAAAGTAATAAACCTATATCAAGAGAAACCCAACCAATGCCTGTTATAATTAATTTGTAATTAGGTTCCCATATATTATGAAGAAGCACTGTCATAAGCCCAAATACTATAGCTAGGAATGAAGTGATTATCAAAAACTTCTGGTCATTTAAATCATCGAAAATTTGTTTTATACGACTTGGATTAAAACTAAGTATTACAAAAAATATGAGTAAATACCAGCCCCAGAATTTTGCTAAAAAAATAGATATATCCATTATTTCCATTTTTAAGATATCTACAAAAATAAAGGCAACGATCTACTATTCATATGACTATAGTCAGCTTACAATTGCAGCATACACAAAGTTATTAATTCTGGCAGCGTGCCATTCAAATTGGAAAAACATAACAAACGATAAATACCACGACTATATCTTCATCCAAAAAATTTTCCTAAATAATTTACTATCTTACAAAGGTTCCTATCATCATCCCTTAACCCTTATGAAATCAGGGAATTTGCACTTCAATACAACCGAAGATTCTTTATATTATACACCCCTTTACAACTATAAACTAGCATGTTAGAATAAAATAAATTTGGAAGTATTACGGAAAAACCGTAGTTTAGTTACTCCAAATCAATAAAACTCGTGCTTATGCAGAAAACTACTCTCATTGAAAATTTTAATTCGCAAAACTTAGCCGAAAAGTATTTTAACATCTGGAATGATGGCCAGCATTTATTTACCGTTAATGATTATAACAGAGACTTTCAATATAGTATCTTTTATATCAAAGGTTTATTTGCTGAAGTCATTTACAACAAACTAGATGGAAATATTTTAACAATTAACAGCTTTAGCGATAAAAAGAAATTACAGTTCTATCTAGACACTGATTTTTCCTAACGCCTTTTTTTGCCCTTAGTCCCAATTGTAAGCGAAATACCCTTACATTGTCTCAGCTTGCGTTTGCGGTACACTAGCTAGTTTTGCATACTGTTCAAAATTCTGCACTACTGCTACCGCCCCATGTATCGCTTCGCGGCTTTATTTTTAAATAACCTTATCCCCTACTGTTACTTAATAGTTCAGCGTAAAGTCAACGAACGTACCATTGTTGCTCATTTGAGACGCATTGACCCAAATCCAGGTGGGATTATAAGAATTCGTAACAGCGTAAGTCGGAGATTGTAATATTGAAGTATCTTTTAATATATCTCAATCTTAAGTGTGTTTTTTAGTTTTATATAGAATATTCAATAGTAATCCCAGTATCACCATAGCTGTTCCCATAATGCTCAATACCGGATAACGGTCTCCAAACCAAACAATCCCAGCGAGCATAGTACTAATAACTTCAATATATTTTAAAGACACTACTTTATTAGTTACTTGAGATTGAAAGGCTTTGGTCATAAACAATTGTCCAAAATAACCAAAAACACCAAGACTTAATAACAGTAACCACTCAATCCCTCTTGGAGTCGTCCAATAGAATATACTGAAGGTTCCACCTACAATAAAGGAAATCCACATAAAATAATTTACAATAACAACAGGATGGTCATTGTGTCCGATTTTATTGATAAGTATATAAACAAAACCACTCGCCAATGCAGAGCACAAAACCAATAGTAGTCCAACTAGATGAATATCCGGGTCAAATCCTTTGATCACCAAAACTCCGGCAAAAGCAAGTAAGAAGAACGACCATTGTACAGAGGCGATGCGTTCTCTTAAAAAAACAACTGCTAATAAAGCTGCAAATATGGGCGATGTGTATCGCAAAGAAACTGCGGTTCCAATTGGAAGATAAGGCACTGCTAGGAAAAATAGCCCCATAGAAGTTACACCAGCCAACCCTCTTGCTATTAATAATGTGCGTTTACTCCCCAGCATAGGAATTTTTTTATAGTGTAAGAAGCTCATTGTGAATACTAAAGAGCCCACCGAACGAAACATAATTAATTGTGCTGCGCTAAAATGTACCAGATATTTAACAAAAAGATTCATCATCGTAAACGATAATGCGCTTATTACCATAAAATATATTGCTTGCCTCATTGGTTCAAAGATACCTTTTACCCCCACTACTTCATGCTAATCATTCTCTGAGTATCGAAAAAAAATAACCTCTTTAAATAGTAGATTAATAAAAAACACTGGTAAATGTTACGAATACGCTATAGAAATACTAAATTTTACGATTTACTCAACATACTATTCTTCTATATAATTTCGTTTTAATATATTCACGGCACGATAAATGCCCCTATATCTGCGATGAAAATCTTACTTTACCTACTTCTATGTATCTCCGCTTTTGGTTATGGTCAACGCTATGAGCTACACGATCCCATATTAAAAGAACCCGTTTCATATGCCACCATATCATTTGGTAACGGCAATGGCATGTTCGCCGATGCCAATGGAGTATTTTATTTTTCTCCAAAGCGATATGCTGATATTGACACACTATATATTACAGCAGTTGGATACAAAGACAAGGTGGTCGATACACGCACTATGCCTTCGACCTTGATTATGGAACAGGATATAGCACAGTTGCAGGAAGTATATTTAACCGGAGAAAAAAGAAGAAAATACAAGGTCAAAAAGATTGCATCAAAAGTACACGCCGATTACTTTAAATGTTGGCTCCCTACAGTAGAATCTGAAATAGGTGTGTTTTTTCCTAAACCTTCAAGTACACCGGTAAAAATAGCTTCGGTTTACTTACCTGTTAAAATGGAAGCATCGCGTAGCGCTTCTGGCAAACCACAAGCCTTTTCAACATTGTTTAAAATGCAATTCTATAGCAATGTCGATGGTAAACCTTCAAAACGGCTGCCATATGAGGACATAATTTTTCGCGTGACAGAAAAGGATAAAGCAAATTTTGAACTCGATATTTCCGAATATAAAATATACGTACCTTCTGATGGTATTTATATCTCAATTCAAGTGCTTGGTTACACGGATAGCGAAGGGAATTTACAAGATACTCGTAAATACCATGAAGTGGAAACACCCAAAGGTTTTGTAAAGATTTCTACCACCTTCAGACCGCTGTTACCCTTTACAGATAAGATAGACAGCTTTACTACATTTACGAGAAGGATTTTCTATAAAAATCGTACCTGGCAACGTTTTGACAATAATTATACTAAAGGAAATTCATTAATTCAGCGTGGATTCACTAATTATGGTATGGGAGTCAAATTTCACATCTATGAAGACACCAAATAGTTAATCCATAATAGAACGTTGCGTATTGTGCTGTAACGCTATCTGTTTTTCTGATGGATGTTGATCCGGATGCGCTGTAAAATATACCGCTTCGGTGATGGTCATAAAATAATGGGCGGCTCCCAGTTGTTCAGTAAATCCGGAGCGTTTTAAAAAGTCACGTACAGGACCTATTGCTCCAGAAATTAATAACTGTACATTATTACTTGATAAATACGCATTTACATTATATAAGGTGTGTAAACCTGTGCTATCGATATCGTGCATATTGGTCATGTCCAAAATAAAAAATTCAGGTTGCGTTTCACGCTTTTGTAAAGCCGCCATAATAGTTTCTCTAAAATAGTTTGTGTTACCAAAAAAGAGTTGATTATCAAATCTCAAAATTAAATATTTCGCTGCTTTGGAAGCTTCAGGAAAACGTTCGTAATTTCGATAATATTCGGTTCCGGGAATATTGACTAATTCAGCCACATGCGGTCTGGAACTATAATACAACATAAAAATAAATGATAACAATACCCCGATCAATATACCTATTTCAATACTCAAAAAAAGCGTACATAGAAATGTTATTACCATAATCAAGAATTCGCGTCTTCTCAATTTCAATAACATTTTGGCCCCTTTAAAATCAAGTAAACCCAGCACGGATAATACAATAATTGCCGCCAAAACGCTTTTGGGGATATAATAAAAGAACTTGGTAAAGAACAATAGCGACGCAATAATTAAGACAGCTGTTACAAGAGAAGCTATGGTAGTTTTGGCTCCTTGCTGATCGTTTATAGCCGATCGACTATAACTACCTGATGACGGAACAGCAAGAAAAAATGCACCCAGAATTTTTGAAATTCCCAACGCCAGTAATTCCTGATTTGCCCGTACGGTGTGATCCCGATTTTTCATCTCAAAGGACTTAGCAATTCCTATACTTCCAATAAATCCTATTAGTGTTACGGTAAAAACAGTGGGTAATAAATTTAGTAGTGTTTGATAATCGGCATATGGAATTACAAATGAGGGCAAGCCCTTTGGTACTTCGCCAATAATAGCCACTCCCAGATCATTTAATCCAAATTGATAGGTTGCCAAAGCTCCTAAAATAAGTACTATCAATGCCCCGGGAAACGTCTTTTTCCATCGTTTAAATAACAATATTAAAATTATTGCTGTTACAAATAATAGAAAAGTATAAACATTAATTTCTGAAAAATTTTGTGCCAGGTGCATCAAAATCTCATAGCTCTGATCATACCTAGGCATAGAAATACCAAAAGCTGCTTTGATTTGTGAAATAATAATAATGATCGCCGCGGCTGAGATAAACCCTGAAATTACAGGTTGTGATATCAAGTTGGTTAAAAATCCCATTTTAAATATGCTCATTAATACCTGTACAATACCGATTAACAATCCGGTATAAATTACCAGATGCACAAAAGTATCAGAGAATGGGATGGCTAACTGACTTATACCGCTCATAATCAAAATGGCAGTTACTGCCACCGGACCAATACTTAATTGTGTTGAAGTACCTAAAAGTGCGTAAATTATTAACGGAATTAAACATGCATACAGTCCATATATGGGAGGTACACCCATCAACAATGCATAGGCAATAGCTTGCGGAATCAAAACCACACCTACAGTTGTCCCCGCAATGAGATCTGCTTTAAAAATCCCAAAACTGTACGTCTTTAGGGTGTTTAAAATCGGGAAAAATTGAGGTAATCTTTTAATGTGCTATAAATTTTAAATTACCTTAAAACTACAACAGATTGTGTTGATAACCCAAGTGTTTTTTAAACAAATTAATATTTACCTGAAAGTTTTCTATACTTTTGAAGCAAATAACCCTTTTATATGAATGAATATTACATGTTGGCGCTGTTAGTACTTGTGGGATTTATCGCAGGAATTATTAATACACTGGCTGGAGGTGGCTCGTTACTTACATTGCCTATGTTAATCTTTATGGGTTTGCCACCAGCGATCGCAAACGGTACCAATCGTATTGGTATTTTGATTCAAGGGATTACAACAGTTGCAGGTTTTCGTAGTAAAGGAGTACATACCTCAAAATTTGGAGTCTATCTGGGACTTTCTGCATTGATAGGATCGCTGATAGGAGCAAAAATAGCGGTTGATATCAAAGGAGAAACTTTTAATCAAATTTTGGCTGTCGTTATGATTTTAGTGGTTCTGTTTATGGTTTTTCAACCTAAAAGAAACGGATTGGAAACTTTTGAGAGAATTACAGGGAACTATTTTTGGTGGTCAGTTATTGCATTCTTTTTTATCGGAATCTACGGCGGATTCATTCAGGCAGGAATTGGCATATTTATCTTATTGGCACTTTCTTCTATCAATCACATGAGTCTGGTTAAGTCTAATGCTATTAAGAGTCTCGTAGTTGCTATTTACACTGTAGCAGCATTAATAGTTTTTATTCTTAATGATCAAATTAATTTTCTATATGGAATTGTGCTTGCTGCGGGTAATGCTACCGGAGGATGGTTTGCAAGTAGATGGTCAGTTAAAAAAGGTGATGGAATGGTTAAGTTTTTTCTGGTAGTGATGGTTATTGCGATGGCCATAAAACTACTTTGGGATAGTTAATATTCTTTTAATGTTTTTTATCACTTCCTCATATATCTTATCTTAAACCAAAATATATTTCATTATGAAAATTAACTATAAATATTATTTGGTTTTATTAGCAGCTGCCACTATGGCCTGCAAAGAAAATCCAAAAAAGTCATCTACCGAAGCATCTGAAAATGTATCACAATCTGAAATGGCTTCAGAAAATACTAGCAAGTCCGACAAGAAAGAGGCTTCTTTTGAACTTACTCCTATTTCACATGCTACAGCAGTATTGCAATTTGAGGGCAAAACAATTTACCTTGATCCCACAGGGGGTAACAAAGCATTTGAAAAATTCCCTTCCCCCGATTTAGTATTGATTACCGATATACACGGAGATCATATGGATATCGAGACATTAAATAGTTTGGACTTAAGTAAGACAAAATTAGTAGTTCCTCAAGCGGTAGCCGAAAAATTACCGGCTGATTATACCGATAAATTGATCTTACTAGCTAACGGAGAGGTCAAGAACCTTATGAGCATTAAAATTGAGGCGATACCTATGTACAACTTGAGAAAAGAAGCTTTAAAGTTTCATGAAAAGGGAAGAGGTAACGGCTATGTTTTAACCTTGGGCGATGAACGTGTTTATTTTTCGGGAGACACCGAAGATATACCGGAAATGCGTAATTTAGATAATATAGATCATGCTTTTGTGTGTATGAACCTACCGTACACTATGACCGTAAAAAGTGCTGCCGATGCTGTGCTGGATTTTAAGCCAAAAAAAGTATATCCATATCACTATCGTGGGACAGATGGTCTAAGCGATGTGGCAGAATTCAAATCCATAGTAAATTCAAATAACCCAGCTATAGAAGTCATCCAACTGGACTGGTATCCAAAGATTAAATAGACCTTAGATTAAGCTAAATCCTTGTCATTGTTTAGCTTTGACAGGGATTTCATATATTCTTCAACCCAATCAATAGCGATATCCAATTGATCAAAACTCATAATATTATTCTGAAAGAAAATCTCTTCTACTCTCAGACTTGTTTCCTGATGAGAATTAAATAAAACAACTGCCAGAATCGCCAGGTTAGGAAAAATTTCATAAATCCGATTATAGTCCATCGGTTCCAATGCATAGCTGTGAATGCGATGTGAAATGTAACCAAAGGGTCTTTCTGCAAAATGTATAGCGGTTAATTCTCCTATATAGGTTGCTTTATCATAATTGAAATGAACCCCTTCATGTACTTCGACCACAACAAAAGAAGTAAAAAAGTAAAGTGTACAAAATTCCAGCACATATTTTTTTACAAAGTTTTGATGTCGTTCTAGTTTACACATTCAATTTAGCACATTATTTCTAAAAAAATAAGTGCCAAATATAGGGTAAAATCCTTGTGAGGAAACATAAAATATAAATAAGACTACTTTTTTTATCCACCATCCAATTATACGAGTTTTCATTAGTTGGTCTTTGGCATATTCTTATATTGTGTTAATCCTTTAAGAAATAACATGTTAACAACGGTATAAACTCATAAAACTATGTTATTGTTTTGGTTCTTAGTATTCTAATGATTATCATATGTGTTTGACAAGTAAATAATAAGGATATATATGAGACAACTAAAGATTACAAAGCAAGTTACGAATAGAGAATCTAAGTCGTTAAACAGTTACTTACAGGATGTGAGTAAAATCGATATGATTACTGCCGATGAAGAGGTAGAGTTGGCGAAGCGTATTCAAAAAGGGGATGAAAACGCTTTAAACAAACTTACTCGTGCAAATTTGCGTTTTGTGATTTCAGTTGCAAAACAATATCAAAATCAAGGGTTGAGCTTACCTGATTTAATTAATGAAGGGAACGTAGGCTTGGTAAAAGCAGCTAAACGTTTCGATGAGACCCGAGGATTTAAATTTATATCGTATGCAGTTTGGTGGATACGCCAGGCAATTCTACAAGCAATTGCTGAACAAGCTAGAATTGTACGCCTTCCATTGAACAAAATAGGTGAGATTACCAAGATAAATAAGGTAATGGGACATTTACAACAAAAATATCAGCGTAAACCTACCGCCGAAGAAATAGCGAGCGAATTACAAATATCGATTAGTAAGGTAAAATTATCTTTAAAAAATTCTAGTCGAAGTTTATCAATGGATGCTCCTTTTCAGGAAGGTGAAGATGACTTCAACATGTACAATGTTCTACAATCCGGTGATACTCCGAAACCTGATAATGAATTGATGCATGAATCTCTTAAAATTGAAATAGAACGTGCATTGGATACATTAACACCCCGTGAAAAGGATGTAGTTATGTTGAATTTTGGCCTTAACAATCAAGCTGCTATGACACTTGAAGAAATAGGTCAAACATTTGATATTAGCAGAGAACGTGTCAGACAAATTCGTGAAAAGGCCATTCGTCGCCTGCGCAATCGTTCTAAAAATAGAATATTAAAAAATTACCTGGGATAGGATAATCGGACTAATTTCTAGTGCATTATAAGTATACAAGTTGCGGTGATTAATTTTTGACAATTATCATCGTAGCTTTTCCTCCTGTGAGTAAATTCCATTGATTTGTCGTAATTAATTTCCCTTTATCATCATATACCTGAAATTGTGCTGTATTAGGGCCAGAGGTCCCTTGATTCAAAGCTTCTATTACGATTTTATTAAATCCTGGAATTAAATCTATAATCAAGCCGGTATATTCACCCGTAAGATAGACATTCCCTCTAATCACATCATCATCCAGATACACCCGTATCAAATCACCATCTACACTTCCAAAATCTCTATAGACAAGTTGAATATATTCACCACTGTTACTGTAATCTCCAAAATATTGATCGGTGACCCCTTCAGCATTTTCCTCCTTTTCACGTTTTAAATAATTGGGAGTAAACGTATGGGTATCTTTATGGAATTGATCATCTCCCATCAATTTCTTCGGTTCATTTTGTCTGCTGTAAGATTGAAATTTATCAGAGTTCAAGTTCGAGCTATTACTATTCAATAATGAAGAAGATGTGATGTTTAATCCGTTGGAAGCATTGGTAGATGTACCTAAGGGGCTTACAGTACCACCCATTGTTCCTCGATCCATTTGTGAATATCCTAAAAGAGAACACAAGATGAAACATCCCATGACCCAAACTTTTGTATAATTTCTACCCTCCTTCATACTATCAAAGATAATCAATATTGAATTATTAAAGTAATCTTTTCATCATACAGTAAAGGTAACATAACATTTATTTAAATGATGAAGCTAAAAAATATAGAAATAAATTTTTGAGAGTCAATTCATATATGTTATTTTGCTAACTTGAAACCAATTTTATGACATATCCTATTATTTGTGGTGCTTTACTAATTATTCTCGCTCTAGTGCTATTTTACACTGGTAAAATAATTCTAGATTTACGACGCAAAAACAAGGAACTTAAAATTTCGCAACAAAGAGCTGAGCAACAAGCAAAGCTAAAGCAAGAGTTTATATCCACCTTAAGTCACGAATTGCGAACACCGTTATATGGGATGATGGGATTAACGCGACTTATTGTAGAAGAACACCCTGAACTGAAGTCGAATAGAAATCTTAGATCACTTAAATTTTCTGGCGATTATTTATTATCGCTTATCAACAATATCCTACAGGTTAATTATATTAATTATGAAGAATTAATTCTTGCTAAAACCTCTTTTAATTTAAAGGATACGGTAAGTAACCTTGTTAATTCTTTCAGTTATGCAACAGAGAACAGCGATAATACTTTAGATTTTAAATTTGATGAATCGATTCCCGAGCAACTAGAAAGTGATCCTGCGATATTAACTCAAATTTTAATGAACTTGATCAGTAACGCTTTAAGATTCAGTAAAAATGGGATCGTGTTATTCACAGTTGACACGATAAAAGATGATGCGACTAGTTGTACCATTTCTTTTAATATTCGCTTTGATGGAAGCGAGGTTTCTAAAGAAGATGAGGATTCCATTTATGAAGAGTTCACCAATATTGAAACCGAAAAACGTTCATACTTGGGAACCGGACTTAATTCGACTATCGTTAAAAGTTTAGCCACTGCTTTGGATAGTGAAATTATTAAACAAGACAGTAGCTTTTCGGGATCCGAATATGCCTTTGCCGTGACTTTCAAAAAAGCCAGTCAACATACAGAACAATCCATTGCAGAAAAAACAGTAACATCAAATAAATTAAGAGCGCTGGTTGTTGATGATAATAAGCTTAATTTGCTTGTTGCTGATAAAATTTTATCCAGTGAAAACTTTGATTGTACCACTATTGATAATGGGTATGACGCTATTGACCTTGTTCGTGAAAATTCGTATGACATTATACTGATGGATATCAATATGCCCAAATTAAACGGAATTGGTACTACGAAAAGAATCCGTGAATTTGATCAAGCCACACCAATCATAGCACTAACTGCAGTAGACGTTACCCAGCTCAACAGGCAAATTATACAGGCGGGACTAAATGATTACATTTTAAAACCTTACGATAAAAATCATTTGTTAGAATTGATAAACAAAAACATAGAAAACACGAAGAGTTAGATCATTAGCAACGTATTAAACCTGGTGCTATTACGTTACCGGTATTTCTATAATAAATCGGCTACCAGCATCCAGTTTTGATTCAATAGTTATTGTTCCCTGTAAATTCGTGATAATTTTTTTTACTGTTGCCAATCCTATACCGCTTCCCGAGTTACCGTGACGGTCTTGTGTATTTAAGGTAGTAAACAATTCAAAGATTTTCTCCTGATCTTCATTAGATATACCGTTGCCGTTATCTTCAAGAATAAATCGATAAGCATCCTTACGTTTTTCAAAACCTATTGTAATTCTAACTTCCTCCTTAGTATTATACTTATAAGAATTTGTAACCAGATTCAAAAAAACTTGCTGCATGGCAGGTTTATTAATCACAATTTCCGTTTGTTCATTAGGAAAAGAAAAGGTTACTTCATCAGATAATCCGGATAGCTCGGCAATTCTGTCAAAAAAGATAGCTACCGGAACAGCTTCTCGTTTATGCTTTAAAATGTTATCGCTTTTATAAAATGCTAACAATCCATCAATATATTCACGCAACGCCGATGACGAAGCTTTTAAGTATTTGATATACAATAAGGAATCTTCGCTTAAAATATCACCATTGTCGATCTCTAAGAGCTCAGTCAGCGAAGTGATGTTAGCTAAAGGTGATTTGAGGTCGTGAGAAAC
Source organism: Aquimarina sp. 2-A2 (assembly GCF_045505135.1). Taxonomy (NCBI): domain Bacteria; kingdom Pseudomonadati; phylum Bacteroidota; class Flavobacteriia; order Flavobacteriales; family Flavobacteriaceae; genus Aquimarina; species Aquimarina sp. 2-A2. The sequence continues at coordinate 257,042 of NZ_JBJKFI010000002.1, forward strand.
AACACGCGCGAATTTTTCTAAGTTCTGATTACGCAATTCCAATTGTTCTTGGAATTTTTGCAATTGTGTATTTTTTAATTTTTGTTCAAATAATTCCATTACCTGATTTGCCATGGTAAGCATCGCTCGTATCTGACTATCATCCAATGTTCTTGGTTCATAATCAAAGACACACAATGTACCTAACTTACAACCTTCTTGATCAATCAAGGGAACACCGGCATAAAAAACAATGTTTTGCTCTGTTACAAGTGGATTATCAAAAAATCTAGCATCCAATCGTGCGTCTTCAACAATCATCACTGGAGCCTCATTAATAATCGCATGACCACAAAAAGAGGTTTCTTGAGGTACCTGATCAAAACTAACACCGTGATGAGACTTTAAGTAATTACGTTGATTACCTAATAAGGTTATTAAAGCAATAGGAGTATTACAAATGTAACTTAGTAATGAAGTGTATGCATCAAAATTTGAATTTGGGATGCTATCTAGCATCTTGTACTTATCAACTGCTTTTTGACGCTCATATTCATTTGGAGATAAACTTGGGGCTATCATATAAGAATATTTGAGTATAACTGTGCAAAACTAATGCATTTTGCCGATAAAATATGCATTTTATCATAGTATTAATTTATAGTAGCACTGTTAACTATTATCATTTTACCATATTTTTGAAACGGTTTTACCATAATCAATAATAATACTTGTAAATATCATAAATTTTTTACGAATTTATAAGTTGTCTCCATTAACAATAGTTTGGGAAAATGATAGCAACTATTTAGTATCTCACTGGCAATATTTGAAATATCTTACTGTTCTATTACGATAGTATAAATTAAATAAAAAAAACTATGAAGAAAGTTTTCACACTAATCATTTTAACTGGAATAATAACCACATCATGTGTGTCAAAAAAGAAATATCTTGCGGTAGAACAGGACTTACAAAACACCAGAAGTTCTTTACAAAAAACGACTGTTGAGAAAGAAGCCTTAGAAACTAAATTTGCTCAGATTGAAGCCCGTGTAGAAGACTACAATGCTAAAATCAACTCACTAACCGAAGATAATAACGAACAAATGGTTATGGTAGACGATTTAGCTGTTATCTCAAACAACACCAAACAAAATATGAGAAAAACATTAGAAAATGTTGATTCTCAGAAATTAAATGAAGCAAAAACTTTAAAAGACTCCATGAATTTGGCGGTTTCTCACAATCTAAAAAATTCTTTGGATCAAAGCGTAAAAGAAGATGAGGACATCTCTATAGATATTGAAAATACTGTAGTTATGATTTCTGTATCTGATAAAATGTTGTTTAATACTGGTAGCTACCGAGTAAGTAAGCGAGCAGATGAGTTATTAACAAAGTTGGCTGCTGTTATTAACTCTGAACCAAGCCTTGAAGTAATGATAGAAGGTCATACTGACCCAAGAACGATTCGTACGCCTGCAATTGAGGATAATTGGGATCTTAGCGTAAAACGTGCTACTTCCATAACTCGCTTGTTACAGAATAAGTACGATGTTGATCCAGCCAAATTAATAGCATCTGGTAGAAGTAGCTATAAACCAGTTGTTTCAAATGACACCAAAGAAAATATGGCTAAAAATCGTAGAACCCGAATTATTTTACTTCCTAATCTAGATAAATTCTTCTCTATGATATCCTCTAACTAAGCTAGATGATCATAAGTAAAGTATACGATGAGAGCTAATTCTTTAATGGATTAGCTTTTTTTTGTTCAATTTTTTGAATTTAATTCATCGCTACCATGTAATAAAAAATCATATTATAAATATCAACCAACCTACTCTGTATCCATCTGGTAATACCCACATTTTAAATACGCTCCTTCGGGAAAAGCAATAGGGTGATCGCTGTCGTGATAGGTTTTATCAATATTATTGAAACTACGTCCTGATCGATAAAGTTCACTTTCTGAAATTTCGAAGAACTCTTCGGCTGTTACTCTTGATGAGCAAGAAGCTAAAACTAAAATTCCCGAGGGTGCAACCAGCTGTACGCCTAATTTTGCCAAACGGGCATAACTTTGTTTAGCACGCAAAATTTCACTTTCTCTTTTTGCAAATGATGGTGGATCTATAACTACAATATCGAATTTTTTCTTTTCCGAAATTAACCGGGCCAACCCTTCAAAAGCATCTGCTACCATTATATGATGTGTACCTGAGTGCGTATTTAATTTAGCATTATCCTGAGCAGAAGCCAAGGCCTGCTGACTAATATCCAAGCTTGTAACAGTTTTGGCACCACCGGCCAAAGCATGCACAGAGAAACCGCCCGCATAAGAAAATATATCGAGCACGGTTTTATTTTTGGACATCTCCCCTACTCGTTTACGATTATGTCGATGATCCAAAAAATAACCGGTTTTGTGCCCATGAATTACGTTGGCTGAAAATACAACACCATGCTCTCTAAAAAGAATCACTTCATTTTTTAAGGTACCATACAGTAGTTGTCCATCTTGAAGACCAAACGTTTCTCCTTTGCTTTGTAACAAACGACTCATTCTTAGCACAACACTTTTAGCCTTGGTAATTTCAATTAAATTGGATACGATCGTATCTAAGTAAGGAAACCAGATGTGAGAGTATAATTTGATAACCAATACATCTGCATACACATCGGCTATAAATCCAGGCATATGATCATTTTCACCAAACAATATTCTATAACTATTGGTATCGGTGGTAAGCAACGATTTTCTTTTATGCATCGCTGATTTGATCGTATCAGCAAACCATTCAGCATCAATCGTCTTTGGAGTGGTAAACTGAAGGAGTTTTATGCGTATAGGAGAATCCGGATCTAACAAACCACATGCTAAAAATTTATTCTTCTTAGCGTCATAGATAATTGCTAAATCCCCAGCTTTCCCTTCCATACTTTGTTTACTAATGCTATTTTGAAACACCCAGGGATGCTGCTTTTTTACCATCCTCTCAGCAGATGGCTTCAATTTTACAGCAATTCGATTGATAGGCAAAGAAGGTATTGTGTTCATAAGCGCAAGATTATACTATTTTTAATAATCTTCATAGCTTATCGCAAAAAAAAAAGAAACAGAGTTGTTTCGTTTTAAAGAATTTTATGATTGCAATCTTTTAGTAATAAAGGCAGTATCCATTGCTATTACAATGACCAGCATCGCAAAACTCGCCATGTGCGGTACCCACACAACATTGACTACCATTTTGCCAGCATTGCGAACGTGCTGCACCAAAAACTTGGGATTGCTCTTTCTTACTTAGATTTTTTACTCCTGTCAAATTTAAAATACTTTTCATATACGTTTATTTAAATTATTAGATGATTCTAAGATACAGATAAACCAATAATTATGGATACAGAATACCCGTACACTTTGTGAGTAAGAACTATAAAATACCTAACAATAAATTAACATATTCATAAAATTAAATATGTATATTTGTATTATGAATCTGGAAGAAATTTTAATTATTAATAAGGCCTTATCAAATGTTACACGGATGCACATCATTAATTGGTTGAAAACACCCGAAAAACATTTTCCTCCCCATCCTGATTTAGGTCATTTCAATGATGGGGTTTGCGGACAGTTTATTAAAGATAAAACTAACTTATCACAGCCCACGATCTCCAGTTATCTTGCTACCTTACAAAAAGCCGGATTACTAATACCTACTCGCCATGGTAAATGGACCTACTTTAAAAGAAATGAAAAAAAAATCAATGAGTACGTCCAAGCATTGAACACAACTCTCTAATTATACATTACATCTGTATGAAAATTCTAATCATTGGTGCTTCAGGCACTATCGGAAAAGCAATTTACAATCATTTCTCCAAAGACCATGAGGTGTTTGGTGCCCACCGTACTAGTAAAAAATATTCGGTAGATATAGAAGATAAGCAATCCATCATTGCGCTATTTCAAAAACTTCCGAAGCTAGACGCCGTTGTAATCGCCGCAGGTACTGCTATTAGTAAACCATTAGATCAATTGACTGAGGCTGATTATTATATTGGAATTCGCAGTAAATTAATGGGGCAAGTACTTAGTATGCAAGTAGCCAAGGATTATCTCAAAGACAAAGGTTCTATTACCTTGACAACGGGAATCTTATCAGAACATTATGAACCGGAAACTACAGCATTATCCATGGTAAATGGAGCACTTAATAGCTTGGTGCTGACTTCTTCACAAGAACTTCCCAGAGGTATTCGGTTAAACGTTGTTGCTCCCGGAGCTATAGCCGGGGCCTATCCAAAGGACAAATTATTTGCAGGCCATCTTCCTGTAGCTATCGATGATACGGTAGCACTGTATAGAAAGGCAGTAGAACAGCCTATTACTGGGCAAATTCTAAAATTATATTAAATGAAATTTCCTATATATCAAATTGATGCCTTTACTTCTGAAGTTTTTAAAGGTAATCCAGCAGCAGTGTGTATTCTTCCTCATTGGATTGAAGAGCGTACAATGCAGCAAATTGCTGCAGAGAATAACCTGGCTGAAACAGCTTTTATCGTAAAAGAAGGAGATGATTATCGAATTAGATGGTTTATGCCCCATGCTGAGATTGATTTATGTGGCCATGCTACGCTTGCATCAGCGTTTGTCATATTCAATTATATGGAGGAGAATTTAAAAGAAATTACTTTTTTATCACGAAGTGGTAATCTAAAGGCCATACGTAATCAGAATAATGCTATAACATTGGATTTCCCCTCACGACCCCCAAAATTAATCGCAATACCTGACGAAATATATGGAGCCCTGAAATTTAAACCTGTATCCGCTCATGCGAGCAGAGATTTAATTCTTGTATACAATTCTGAAGAAGAGATTCTAAAAGAAGATCCCGCTTTAGCCTTATTAAAAGACCTCCCGTATTTGTGCATTGTCATTACTGCCCGAGGGACAACGGTTGACTTTGTTTCTCGTGTATTTGACGCAAATGCGACCTCCATTCAAGAGGATCCTGTAACAGGCTCCGCCCATAGTTCGTTGGTTCCGTTTTGGGCTTCACAACTCAAAAAAAACAAGTTTAAAGCTAAGCAATTATCACAGCGTACCGGTAATCTATATTGTCAGCTTAGTAATAACAGAGTTTATATAACCGGATTTGCTGTACCCTTTTTAACTGGAGAAATTAATTTACCAAATATTATATGAACACCTACACAAACAGACAATGGATCTATCGTAAACGTCCTGAAAATGTAGTTGATGAACGTCATTATTCATTACAAACAACCTCACTATCAACTACAGAACTGAAAGAAAATCAAGTAGTATTAAAATCTAAATATTTTAGTTTAGATCCTTATATGAGAATTCAGCAGTCGGCCTTAGAAACTTGGGAACGGCCCCATCCTTTGGATACCGTTCAAGGAGGTGCTGTAGTTGGTCAAATACAGGACATACATCCATCTTGTAGAGAATTTAAAGTGGGCGATTGGGTATTGTCATATGCGGGATGGCAAGAGTATGCGATCGCAGATATTTCCGGCTTACGCAAGTTAAATCGGGATGAAGTACCTTTGACAACGGCCTTAGGTATTTTGGGCATGCCAGCAAGAGTTGCTTATTTTGGATTACAAGATGTAGGGCAACCAAAACCAGGAGAAACGGTTGTGGTGTCAGGTGCATCGGGAGCAGTCGGCCAAATAGTAACTCAGATAGCTAAGATAAAAGGATGTCACGTAATTGGTATTGCGGGATCTGATGAAAAAACGAAATATTTAAAAGAAACACTTCAACTGGATGGTGTTATTAATTACAAAAAATTTACTACTCAAAAGGAAATACATTTGGAATTAAAGCGATTAGCTCCCCAGGGTGTAGATATTTATTATGATAACGTTGGAGGCTATATTACTGACGCCGTAATAGACTCGATAAATACGTATGCAAGAATTATTATTTGCGGACAAATATCTCAATATTCTGACGGACTGGACTCCCCTAACCTTGGTCCACGTTTTTTACATAAAATGCTATATAAACGCGCAAAAATTCAAGGAGTCCTAGCACGAGATTACAATAATCGAATGCCAGAACTTTTGGAAGAAATGACGCCGTGGGTTCAACAAGGTTTACTTCACTATAAAGAAACTATTGTCAACGGATTCGAAAATCTTCCAAAAGCACTAAACATGTTATTTTACGGTAAAAATACCGGTAAACTCATTGTAGAGGTATAATTTTTTAAACAAACAATTGATTAATTCGGGTCCGGAGTTTTCTCTTATAGTCTTCCTGTAACCAATCGCGATAGTTTTTGGTACTTTTACTAATACAATAAGAATAGCGACGCACCCGATACTCGATATCATCATTAAGCAATCTGCTTAAAATTCTAGCATCAAAAACATCTTCACTATTTTCTACACACATTTTGGCATGTTGTTCAATTGAATTTTCAAGAACACTCTTACTACGTAAATTATACTTTTTAGTTTTAGAATATTCTTCTTCAATATCAAATTCAATATCTGTGGAATTAGCAAATTCTTCTCTAATTTCACTTGGCATTACATATTTAAAATTTCTCTCTATGTCCTCATCACTAACCAAGTTATCATAGTAAAAATCGGGAGATCTAAATATAGTTTGCCAATCAATTTCCGCATTCCATAATCCAAAACGAGTCGTATTATTACCCATGTCAATGATGGTGAATTCTTTCTTCTCTGGTAAAATTCGAGATCCACGCCCAATCATTTGGAAATACAGTGTAAGTGATTTTGTAGCTCTGTTGAGAATAACACACTCAACGGTAGGTTCATCAAACCCTGTGGTTAGAATACTTACAGAAGTCAAAATTGCATCATCAGTATTCTTAAACCATTCCAAGATATCGGTTCTTTCCTGTTTGCTATTGGTATTGTCCAAATGCCTGATAGGATATCCTTTTCTGGCAAAGGTATCATATACATGAATAGAGGTGTTAATACCGTTATTAAAGATCAGCGTCTTTTTCCCTTTGGCTTTTTCTTCATATGCACTCAACAATTTATCCTGCATCATTGCATTACTATACAAATCTTCTGAAGATTTTACTGTATAGTCACCGTTCATACCAATTTTTAAGGAGCCTAATCCTACATTATGCGTATAGGTTACAGGTTCCGCCAAAAACCCCTTACCAATCAACCCGCTGATTGTATCTCCTACTATCAATTCTTGATAATTATCCTTCATGGGGAGCTTCATATTCGAGCTCAACGGTGTAGCGGTTACTCCGAGAATAAAACAATTCTCAAAGTATTTAAATAATTTTCTGAAAGAATTATAATGTGCTTCATCAATGATGACCATTCCTATATCACCAATCTCTAATTTATCATCGTTAAGACGGTTATTAAGGGTCTCAACCATGGCCACAAAACACATATAGTCCCCCTGATCATATAGTTCTTTAACGTCACTATTAATGATCTTGTTACGCACACCAAACTCTGATAACATATTAGAAGTCTGCGCGCATAGTTCAATTCTATGGGTTAAGATAACTACCTTTTTTTGCGTAGTTTTAATGTATCTTCTTACAATTTCAGAAAAAATAACTGTCTTTCCACCACCGGTAGGTAATTGATATAACAAATTATATTTTTCTGGAAATTCATCAAGTCTGGAAAATATTTTATCAATATCTCTATCTTGATAATCATATAAAACCTTTTGCTCTTTTCTTTCTATTTCCATGGGTTTTCCCCGCATTTGCTCAATTTTAAAAATAAGGTACAAAACTAAGCACTTTCAGAGGTTATAGAAAAGATTTCCCTTTCTTTTTCTAAAAAAAATAAAATAGATAAGTGTTAATTCTACTAAACACATCATACAAAACCATTTGAAAATGTAATTTTAACATCTCTAATCATTTTCAATGACCGAAAAACAAAATAAAAAAAATGTTCCAGTACAAGCATTACTGGTACCTAAACACATTCTAAAAATAGGTAGTACCCTAAATCGTCTATCTCCTTTTTTAGCATCGCGTTTTGCTGCTCGCCTTTTTCTAACACCTTTTTCGTACAAAATGCCAGAACGCGAAAAAATAATGTTTGATAACAGCAAACGTGAATTAATTAAAATCCCCGCTATTCGCAGAGAGGTAATGATTTATACGTACGGAAACTCGGATAAGAAAATTTTATTAGCTCACGGTTGGTCCGGTACAGGCACACAGTTATCTATGCTTGCTGCAAAATTATTAGAGCATGGCTATAGCACCGTTAGCTTTGATGCCCCTGCACATGGTCATTCTCCGGGTAAAAGAACCATGATGCCGCATTTTATTGAAACCATACATCATTTATACAATTCTCACGGCCCTTTTGAAGCCGCTGTTGGACATTCACTTGGTGGTATGTCATTATTAAAAGCTACGAGTGATGGCTTGCCGATTAACAAACTGGTAATTATTGGTACCGCTAACAGTGTTACGGCTATTACTCAGAATTTTGCTAAGAACATGCAATTAAGTAAAGAGGTAAGTGTACTTTTAAAACAGTACTTTGACAAAAAATTCGGAGAAGATTTGGACGCCTATTCTGGTGCCGTTTCTGCCGAGGGTGTCACAATACCTACCTTGGTCGTTCATGACAAGCACGATGTTGATGTACATCATAGCTGTGCCTATGAAATCGCAGATAAGCTGAAGAAAGGCACCTTACTATTAACCGAAAACTTGGGGCATCGCAAAATACTTGGTGATGAAAATGTGATAAAAGATATTACAAGCTTCATCATGGAATAATTCTTGATAATCATATGTAATGTTTATGACATTAAAGAGACTATAAAAGAAAAGAATTGATATGAAAAATTTGTTGTTAGTAGGTTTGATCGCGTTGCTTTTCAGCTGTAATAGTACAGCACAAAAAGGTACTGAGACCAATACAAAAGAAAAAGAAACTTTTAAAGTCGTGAAGTCTGATAAAGAATGGAAAGAGCTTTTGACAAAGGATCAATATTATGTACTACGTCAGGAAGGAACAGAACGACCTTTCTCTAGTCCGTTAAACAAAGTTACACAAGCCGGAACTTTTCATTGTGCAGCATGTAATACTCCGCTTTATGAAACCAAACATAAGTTTGACAGCGGTACTGGTTGGCCGAGTTTTGACCGAGGTATTGATGGTAATATAGCTTATGATAGTGATCGAAAATTGGGCTATGTGAGAACAGAGTTAGTATGTGGAACCTGTGGCGGACATTTAGGTCATATGTTTAATGACGGACCTAGCGAAACTACAGGCAAACGTCATTGTATCAACGGAGATGCATTAACTTTTGAACCAACAAAATAATAATTATGAGTACATATGCTATAAATAAATCAGAGGCTGAATGGAAAAGAGAGCTCACAGAAGAGCAATATCGGGTCTTGCGTGAAAAAGGCACCGAACGTCCTTTTACCGGGACATATAATATGCATTTTGAAGACGGGCTCTATAGATGTATGGGGTGCGAATCTCCGTTGTTTGAGAGTGCTTCAAAATTTGAATCCGGTTGTGGTTGGCCTAGTTTTGACGCTCCTATAGAGGGCGCTGTAGAATACATACAAGACAAGTCGCATGGAATGATTCGTACCGAAATAGTATGTTCGAATTGTGGGAGTCACTTAGGTCATGTTTTTAATGACGGACCTACAAAAACCGGCGAACGCTATTGTGTGAATTCGGTAAGCATTAACTTTGACGAAAAGTAAGTTTCAAATTAACCTAAATTATATTTATGAAAAAAGTCATTTTTTTATTGAGTCTTACAACAATTCTTTTTACATCATGTGAAGGTGATCAGGGACCACAAGGAGAACCGGGTATATCCATTCTGGCACAAGTCTTTGAAGGGATCGGGACTTTTAACAGCGCAAATAACTATACTTTAATCTTTGACTACCCTGGTAACATCGATGTTTTTGAATCTGATGTGGCTTTAGTCTATTTGAGAGAAGAAGTAAACAACGGATTAGAAGTATGGACTCCCCTACCGCGAACTTTTTATTTTGATACCGGAGGTTTTGTTGAATACAACTTTAATTTTACAATCGATGATGTTGCTGTATTTTTGGATAGTGATGTTAATTTTGGTTCTTTGGACCCCGTGGTTACAGACGATCAAATTTTCAGAATTGTAATTGTTCCCGGAGAATTTGCAAAAAACAATGATACCAGTGATATTAATAGCGTATTGACACAATTCAACCTTCAAAATACCACACCTACTACCTTGGATTAAATGGAAGCGTTACTTTCGACCATAAAAGATTGCACGGTGTGTGAAAAATATTTACCTCACGGTGCCAATCCAATACTCGAAGTAAGTAGCACATCTAAAATTTTGCTAATCAGTCAAGCGCCAGGTCGTGTAGCACATTTCAAGAGTTTAGCTTGGGATGATGCTGGCGGAAAACGATTAAAACAATGGTTAAACGTTTCTGAAGAAGAGTTTTACAATACAGAGAATTTCGCCATCTTTCCGATGGCGTTTTGTTATCCGGGCAAAGCAAAGGTCGGGGACTTACCACCACGCCCCGAATGTGCTCCTTTATGGCATCAACAAGTACTATCAAAATTGAGAACAACCCCTTTAAAGATTCTTATAGGAAAATATGCTCAGGATTACTATCTGCAAGATGCGAGTACCCTAACTGAACGAGTAAAAAATATCGGTCGATATTTACCTAATTATCTTCCGCTCCCCCACCCATCACCAATAAATCGATTTTGGATGCAAAAAAATCCGTGGTTTGAAGATGATATTATTCCATTCCTGCAAAGCAAGATTCGTGCAATGCTTGAGTAATATGCTTTTACGTTCAAACAATAATGCGTAAATTCGTCACTTCAAAAAATTGACATTTATGAGCGCATATGATATTATCGTGCTAGGAAGCGGTCCGGGAGGATATGTGACTGCTATTCGAGCTTCGCAATTAGGATTTAAAACAGCTGTAATCGAAAAAGAAAACCTGGGTGGTGTTTGTTTAAATTGGGGATGTATTCCAACAAAAGCATTGCTTAAAAGTGCACAAGTATTTGACTATTTAAAACATGCATCAGATTACGGATTAACTGTTGAAAAGTTTGATAAGGATTTTGACGCTGTGGTAAACAGAAGTCGCGGTGTTGCTGACGGAATGAGCAAAGGTGTTCAGTTCTTGATGAAAAAAAATAAAATTGATGTTCTTGATGGTTTTGGTAAACTAAAATCCAATTCACAAGTTACAGTAACAGATAGTAATGGCAAAGCAACCGATTATGAAGCTAAGCACATCATTATAGCAACTGGTGCAAGATCTCGTGAACTACCGAATTTACCTCAGGATGGCGAAAAAGTTATTGGATATCGCAAAGCGATGAGTCTAAAACAACAACCTAAAAAAATGATCGTAGTAGGTTCTGGTGCAATTGGTGTTGAGTTCGCTCATTTTTATAACTCCATGGGTACTGAAGTAACGATCGTTGAATTCTTACCTAATTTAGTTCCGTTAGAGGACGAAGAAGTTTCAAAACAGTTTGAACGTAGTTTTAAGAAAGCCGGGATTAAGGTAATGACAAATTCTTCAGTTGAAAGTGTTGATACTTCCGGTGATGGTGTAAAGGCAACGGTTAAGACGAAAAAAGGCGAGGAAATCCTTGAAGCAGATGTTGTTTTATCTGCTGTTGGTATCAAAACAAATATAGAAGGTATCGGCCTGGAAGATTTGGGCATTGCTACCGATAGAGATAAGATTGTTGTGAATGATTGGTATCAAACTAATATCCCTGGCGTCTATGCTATTGGAGATGTTGTGCCGGGACCAGCCTTAGCCCACGTTGCTTCAGCTGAAGGTATTATCTGTGTTGAAAAAATTGCAGGAATGCATGTGGAAGCATTAGATTACGGTAACATTCCAGGATGTACATACGCTACGCCTGAAATTGCAAGTGTAGGTTTAACTGAAAAGCAAGCTAAAGAAGCTGGCCACGAAATTAAGGTAGGTAAATTTCCTTTTTCGGCATCTGGTAAAGCAAGTGCAGCCGGTACAAAAGATGGTTTTGTGAAGGTAATCTACGACGCAAAATACGGTGAATGGTTAGGTTGTCATATGATTGGCGCAGGTGTTACCGATATGATTGCCGAAGCAGTGTTAGGTAGAAAATTGGAAACAACAGGTCATGAAGTTTTGAAAGCAGTGCATCCTCACCCTACAATGAGTGAAGCTGTTATGGAAGCTACTGCCGATGCATATGGTGAAGTTATTCACCTATAATACTACTAATTGTAGATCATTAAAATATTGAAAAAGTCCGGTAAAAAATCTTACCGGACTTTTTTTTATTAATTTGATAAGCCTGAAATACTAAAAGAAGGTACCGGTAATCTCAATCCAAAAAACCAATAAGGATCCCCTGTAAATACGTTGATAGCTAAGCCCGTTTGCAGGTAATCATGAAGTGCCGAAATTACAATTCCTGTACCTAACTCAGGTACATCATCGCCGTCAAAATCCGGTGCAGAAATATGCAAACCGATTCCCCAATCAAATATCCGATTATAAGCCACAGATTGTCTTCTTAACTTCTGGTCAAAAACTCCCTTAAGCAGCATATTATAATACGGCGCCATTTGAAATTGTGTTTCAATAGCTGTACGTGAGAGCGGATCGGCAAATACAACCCCGACCGTTCCTTCAATATGAGGTAATACTTTATACAAATAAACTTCTCGAGTCTCTTGATATATTTCTTTTGTAGGAGCTCTCAATAGTAATTTAAATAAAATTCGATCTCCTTGTTGCCTGATACCGGTGGTATACAGATCTAATTCAGTATCTTTTGGCGCCTCTGACAGCATCAGATTTAAAACTTCATCTGAAAATTGTAAGGCCTCAAAATCTACCTCGACTCCATGAAGTAATGATTTGATATTTTTAAATAGTGAATCCTGAGATACAATTTCTAACCACGAGGTATACGTTGTTATGATTTTGGTCAATTCTTCCCCAAGTGTAGCGATCTCTTCAGTATCCTGACCAAGCTTTTTTAAATTCTCGTAAGTATTAACAAATTTTAAAACAAGTTGCTTGCCCTCTTGTTCTGTAATATATATAAGATCCTCTTCGATTTGATTAACAACCGAAACTATCGCTTCTTTAGAATCCAATGAAAGGTTTTGATAAAATTTCAATTTTTGCTCGATTGTTTTGATGAAAAATTTGAAATCAACTATTAATTCTTTGATTTGGGATTGAATTGTCTGATAGCTGGAATGGTCTATATTTTCAAGTGCCGCTTCTAAATTTTCAAATAAATTCTTACTATCTAAAAATAATAATTCTTTGATTCGATCAACTTCAGTTTCTATGTACTTTTTAATAACAGATAAATCTTGGTTGCGATTTTTAGCCGCAATTTCATTAAGCTGTTTTAATGCAGCAACTTGCTCTTTAGTTGGTAGAATCTGCCATCGCTCCACCTCATAGCGTTCTTGCGGTTCGATATTATCAAATCCGGGCAAGTGTAAAGGCAATGGTTCTCTTTTACTATATAACCAAGCTCCTAACTGCAAATACACCCCCTCTTCTTGCGCTGTAATTTGTACTTCAGCACGCATTCGGTTTAAAACAACAGAAGTCCGTGCATAAATGTCCTCCGGTCTAAAGCCACCGGGACCTTCTTCGATATAAGGATCAATTTGTGTTAAAGCCTCCACCGGAGCAACTAACTGCTGCATAGTACTCACCCACTCTTTATTCAGTAAGCTATTCTCTTTGAATTTTCTATAGTCATATTCCTCCAGGAGAATTTTGAATTGAGACAGTACTTTGTTTCGCTCTTCCAAAGCTATAGAGAGCTTGTTTATTTTACTTACTATATCAGAAGGCAGTCCTTGGAAAGTTAATCCTTTTACTTTATCCAGTAAGTCATCTATAGCAATTTGAATTTGGAGTGTACTGTTAATATCAGATACTTTGTTGTTGACATATGATTCCCGAATTTCATTTTGAGCTGTCCGATACTTACCGTCACGATCTACCTCAATAACTCGCAAAACGGACTCCACTTGTTGCGAATAAAGCGTAGTCGAAACAAAGATCAAAAAACAAGAGCTATATGTAAAAAAGAAGCGACGCGTCATAAGGCTGTTAAATCTTTATCGTATGCCATTGCTCTAAATATGAGTCGGTCAATATAATACACCGAACGATTATCCAATTTGGACACTGCAACATAATCAGCAACATTATCAAAAACATTCGTGATTGAGATCATGACCAAAGCATTCAACCCCTCTGATTCCAATGGTTTAAGTCTTGGATTTATTTTTAAACTAAAAAGAATATCTTTTATTAAAGATATATTAGGTGCATGCACCACACGAACTCCTTTATAAAAAATATCTGATGAATTAATTAAAACCGTACATTTTTCAACAGCTCTAATAGCGATATCACTACTTCCTAAGACTAATAAAACTGTTACCGGCTCGTTTTTTAGAAAATCGATAAAAACATGCTGAGCTTCGTCTGGATCATTTTCAGATAATGTGAGCGGAAGAATCATAGATTTTAATTTTACAACATAGCTTAAAGGTACACAATTCCATAGATTTATGGTTTGGGCTTTTCAATAAATTATAAAATGTATTATTTAGGTAGTAAATCGCAAAACCAAAAAGAAGTATCCCAAGATACCTCATCTTCATCTTTATAACAATTATCCTCTTTTTTTGTCGTCGGTTTATAGTCTCTTTTGATTATGTCACCTATAGTAAACTCTATAGGATTATTAAAAATGGGACCGTCAAAAACGAAGGTGTGAAATTCACCGTTTTCACCACACGGATCTACTTCTAGAGGTAAATCATCGATAAATTCATGATCAATTACCCTCCCACAAAACGAGGCATCCAAAAATTTTGCATTTACACAAACCGTTATGGCTTTAAACCCAAGATCTATAAAACTTTTAATAAGTTCTTTTGTGTTTTTTTTCCATAAGGGGAATAAAGCTTGAATATTAAGTGTAGAAAGTTGTTTTTCGCGGTATTTTCTGAGATCTTCCAAAAAAATATCGCCAAAAACACAATGCGTGAATCCTGCTTCTTTTAAATTCTCCACTTTATGCTTAAAAATTTGAGTATACGCTTCCATAGATACTGTGGCAGGCAGGTATATCTTTTCTAGAGGTATCCCTAAACTTTGTGCCTGTTGATCAAGTAAAGTCTCTCTCAATCCATGCATTGACACACGCTCATAGTCCTTATTAACTGTAGTTATCAATCGGGTTATTTCAACATCCGATTGTTGTAACATATAGTACAGTGCTAAGCTTGAATCCTTACCACTACTCCAATTGAAATACGTTTTTCTCATTACTCCAACAAGCTATGAATTCCTAACACATAACTTTTGAGACCAAACCCTACAATGACACCTTTAGCGTTGGGAGAGATAAACGAAGTATGTCTAAATTTTTCTCTACTAAAAGTATTAGAAATATGCACTTCTACCACTGGAACAGAAACCGATTTTATAGCATCTCCTATTCCAATAGACGTATGTGTATAGGCTCCGGCATTCAATACGATCCCGTCAAATACTTCATCTGCATTTTGAATATGAGAAATAAGCTCTCCTTCTATATTGGATTGTTGGTATGCTAGTTCGACATCTTTAAAATCAAACTGTAATTTGGTGAAAAATGTTTCAAACGTTTGATGACCATATATAGTAGGCTCCCGTTTGCCAAGCATGTTAAGATTAGGACCGTTGAGGATCAATATTTTCATGGTTTATTTTATTTTGTAGCTCTCACAAAGGTATTTAAATTTTTAAGTATAACTTAAAAATAATAAAGCACCCGTACGGGTGCTTTATAAATCTATATTACTTCAAAGTTGTTAGAATTTATATCCAACAGCAAACTGAATTACAGAATTTTTTTGATTTACCTCATCAGAACCTTCGAAATCGTTAATGTTTGATAAACCTAAGTTATAACGACCATCAAAGAAAAGACCTCCTTCTAATTGATACCCTAAACCAAAGTTTAAACCAAAATCAACAGTCGATAAATCATCTTTAATATCTGTATCATATTCTACAGTAACATTCTGTTCTGTATACTCTCCCTCATCTTTTGCTGAAACTAAAATTCCAAGTTGAGGACCAGCTTGTAAACTTAATCCTTCAGCTACATAAAATTTTGCCATCATTGGTATATTAATATACGAAAGTTTGACAGTTGACTCATCACTAAATCCTACATCACTATCCTCATACTTAGCTCCTTGTGTAGAAAATAAAACTTCTGGTTGAAAAGCAAATTTATCACTTACAGGAATTTCTACAACCCCACCTAAAGTAAATCCTATCTTAGAACTAAGCTCATCAGTGAAATCACCAGTGATAGATGCAATATTAAGACCTGCTTTAGCTCCAAATCTTACAGCTTCTTCTTGAGCACTTAAATTGGATAACATTACCGTTGCAAATGCAACCATGAGAGATTTTTTTAACATAATAAAAATTTTAAAGTTTAAAAGTTTCGTCAAATGTATGATTTAATTCGATAAACTACGTAAAAATAAATAAAAAGTTAATACTATCTTAAAATATCAAAATACTATGTTTAATCTCTTTTTCCTAATATTCTCTACTTAAATTTGTACTAAATGAACCATTTATGAACTGGGATCATGCAATTACCGATTATACACATTATCTCAAAATTGAGCGGGGACTCTCGCAAAATTCTGTGTCCAGTTATGTGCTTGATCTAAAGAAGCTGATAAAATTTTTAAATGCTAATAATATTAGCGCTTCACCTGTTTCCATTTCAAAAGAAATCATACAGCAATTTATTTATGAAATAGCGCAAGAACTGAATCCAAGATCGCAATCAAGAGTAATTTCGGGACTCAAGTCCTTTTTCAACTATTTGGTATTTGAAAAGTACCGAACTACCAACCCAACAGAATTACTTGAAGCACCTAAAATTGGAAGAAAATTACCGGATACACTTTCTGTTAATGAAATAGATACCTTAATTGCAGCTATTGATCTTTCTACGGAGTTGGGAGAGCGCAATCGAGCTATTATAGAAACTTTATACGGTTGTGGGTTACGTGTTAGTGAACTTATAGAGCTACGTCTTTCTAATTTATTTTTTAAAGAAGGTTTTATCAGTGTAACCGGTAAGGGTGACAAGCAACGCTTTGTTCCTATAAGTCATACTACAGAAAAGTATATTGAAATATATCGTACGCAGGTACGAAATCATATGTCGATACAAGCTGGATATGAAGACACTTTGTTTCTTAACCGAAGAGGAAAACAACTTACTAGAGCGATGATCTTTACCATAATAAAACAATTGGTAAAATTAAGTGGTCTACAAAAAAATGTGAGTCCGCACACCTTTAGACATTCTTTTGCAACCCACCTCTTAGAAAATGGAGCCGATCTACGTGCTATACAACTAATGTTAGGACACGAGAGCATCACCACTACAGAAATTTATATGCATATGGATCGCAGTATGCTAACCGATATTATGAATACATATCATCCAAGAAGATAATCCTCACAAATAAAAAACCTCAATCGAGCTAACGATTGAGGTTTTAATTATTAGAATTTTATTTTTAAAAATTCGGACGTGTTGCTCTACCTGAAGGCATTGCATTATCCGAAATCATATCTACAGGATTATTCAGCCCGGTTGTGATGCCTGCAGTAGCAGTTAACGGTTTTATAAAAAATGGTGCCGGATCTCGATCTTCAAAAGGTTCTATTGTAATAAATACTTCTTTACCCCTTACATCAGCAGGAAAAGTAACTCCTGTTAACGGAATTTGGCTTGGAATGATTAAAAAATCTTCGCCCGGGTACGGAGGAATGGTACCGCCTGATCCTTTGAAAAAATTAGCGTCATCGATAGCATTAACTTTGGTAAATGTTCCTGTGGATACTTTTTTACCATCAAAATCAACCCATCCTTCATATTTCCATCCTTTGCCCAATGCTGGCAACGTTAAACTTGCACTGCCTCCATTACGAAACCAAACACCAAATTCATCATTGTCAGAAGCTTCATCCGTGGGTGTATGCAATACAAACTGCCCTGAAGTATTGGATAAACCATCCTCTACAACCGGTTTAAAATCTAAAGAAGCAGAAGTTCCGTTGAATTTTCCTTTTAATATAAAGGCTCCAGAAGGCTCAGGATCATTATCATTAACCGGTTCTATAGACAATAAAAACTCTGTTGCATCATCTAGGTCTGAAGCTAGTACAGATAAGTTGACCGTATTCGTTGGATCCGTAAAACGTTCTGTTGGTTTTGCCTCACCATTAACTACTAGCCATCCTTGATAGGACGTACCACCTGTTAAGCGTTCCAGTCCAATAGTTTGAATACTTAAAACTTCTGTCGCAGGACCATCATCTTTTGAACATCCTGTAAGTAATAACCCACCTGTAAGGATACAGGCCAGCATTTTTCTCTTTATCATCATATTGCTTTCTTTAATTATTTTGTTCAATCTAATATAACTATGAAAAACGAATTTCATTGTACAAATGAACAAATTTAATTTTTAAGAATTCTCAGTTTGTGCAGGTGTTTTAATTTCAAATAAATTTAAAAATGATTTACCTATATACTGCACTACATCTGTAGCTAATAGACCTTGATACCCTGTAGTTTGAATAGCCAAATCCCCGGAAAGTCCATGCAAATAAACCCCCATTAATGTGGCGTGTAGCGGATTATATTCTTGAGCTAATAAACCTGTAATAATTCCGGTAAGCGCATCTCCCGTACCACCTGTCGCCATTCCGGGATTTCCTGTTGTATTGATATACAACGTATCGTCGTTCACAATTAAAGTATAGGCTCCTTTTATAACTAAGATACATTGATATCGTTTGGAGTACTCCTTGGCTTTTTTGATTTTTTCAAAATCATCTTTCCAAGAGCCAACGAGTCGTTCTAGCTCCTTTGGATGTGGGGTTAGGATGGAACCCGAAGGGATATGTTTGGATAAGTCTCCATGTTGAGCCATGCTATTCAATGCATCTGCATCCAAAACAATTGGAATTTCTATCTTTTTTAAGAAATTTTCGAATGCCAGTATAGTTTTCTTATTTGTCCCCATTCCCATTCCAATGCCAATCGCATTTGGTTCTACATCATAATCTATCGCTTCAATATAATTATCATTATCGTCTGTCACTACCATGGCCGTAGGTACTGCGGTTTGCAATGCTGTATAACCACAATCTGGAATATAGGATGTTGCTAATCCCGCACCTACTCGCATAGCAGCCTCTGTTGCTATTATCATACTTCCGATTTTACCGTAGCTGCCGCCAATCAAAAGACAGTGTCCGTAGGTTCCTTTATGAGCAAATTTCTCTCGTGGTTGATACATGGATCGTATCATATTTTTGCTGATAAGCTCAGCTACACCATTGCTCTCATTTATAAAATGTTGGTCCAGTCCGATATCCAATACCTCAAAATCACGACTGTACACCGCGGTTTCCGGAAGAAAGAAAGCAAGTTTTGGTGTTTGAAAGGTAAACGTTGTAGAAGCCTTTATTACACCGTCAGAAGTATCCGGTGCTCTATCCGCATACAAACCTGAAGGAATATCTATGGACAACACAAAAGCATCGCTTGCATTAATGTGCTGGATTAACTTTGCTACCCATGAAACCAACGGACGATTAAGCCCTATTCCAAAAATTGCATCAACTACTATATCTTTTTCAGATAACTGCGGAAAATCAGTCTCGGATTTCAGTTGGGTTGGCCATGTGGTGTTTAATGCAATTAATCGATCATAATTCTTTAAAAAATCATCTGACCTTTTATCAGTAAAGTTGACTATATAAGTCTTCACTTTATAACCGTGTTCCAGTAATAATCTGGAAAGTACCAAACCATCGCCACCATTATTACCTATACCACAAAAAATATGAAATAAAACATCGGCCCCCTTCAATTTTGCATGAATGCTATTAAAAATTTGCGTTGCCGCACGCTCCATTAGTTCTAAAGAGTTTATATTTTGAGATCGTAAAGTAGCCTGATCTGCCTTTTGCAATTGTTCTGCTGAAAGAATTTTCATCTAATTTATATGAATTTAACAATAAAAGCTTATAAAATATATCTAATTGACAAATATTCTATAAGTTTTATTAGATTTTAAGTTTTTTGATTTATAATGAATACATTTGAAATATAAAGATATAATAATCCTATGTTCAGTACCGCTAACCTATCGGTTTTCTTTTCCAAAAGTTTGTTATCACCTTCTCCGGTGATTGGCAATATTGGCGGTATGTTTATTTTTACTACAATTACCCTTTGGGGTTATGTTTCTATATAGTATCCGCACCTTTTATAGTTTTTTCTAAAAACTAAATCAAATAATTTTATTTCACAAAAAAAAATTGATGTATGAAAGTACTCAAATTTGGAGGGTCTTCTGTAAAAAACGCAGAGGCAATCACTCAGACTATTAAAATAATTAAAGAATATGCCGAGCAACAAGACATTTATGTAGTGATTTCTGCATTAGGTGGCGTAACAGATCTTCTCGTACGTGCTGGCTATCTGGCAGAGACTAATGACTCAGCCTATAAAAATATTATAAACCAACTTGAAACGCTGCATTTTGACATCGTAAAAAAACTGATTCCGGTGACGAATCAGAGCGGAATTATAAGTCAGTTAAAGATTCATTTTAATGCAATCGAATCCTTGTGTGAAGGTGTATTTCTCTTGAACGAGCTTTCGCCAAGAACCTTATCATTAGTTACGGGTTATGGAGAAATTTTATCATCTCATATACTTTATGAAGTTCTCAAAAATGCCGGAGCAAGCGTTAGTCTGAAAAATTCACGAGATTTTATCATTTGTGATGCAGAAAAATCTGTGTCCGTTATTTATCCGGTTACCTATAAAAAATTACTGGATTATGAGCAAGAGCGAAAAGAAAAGATCGCTCTCTTTCCAGGATTTATTGCCAATACGATAACAGGTCACCCTACCACCCTGGGTCGTGGAGGTTCTGATTACACGGCTGCTATACTTGCAGCAGCTCTCAATGCGGATGAGCTTCTGATATGGACTGATGTTAGTGGTATGTTTTCAGCCAATCCACGTATTGTCAAGCAAGCAAAAGCCATTCCTCATATTACGTATCAAGAAGCAATGGAGCTTTCGCATTTTGGCGCCAAGGTGATCTACCCTCCTACCATTCAGCCGGTATTAGAAAAGAAAATTCCAATCAGAATAAAAAACACCTTCCACCCGGAAGCAAAAGGTACCCTAATTACTGAAAACGTAGACGGGCACACCTATTCTGTCACGGGAATAACGCACATAGATCACATTACTATAGTCTCGGTAGAAGGTAGTGGTATGGTCGGTATTCCGGGGTTTTCTAAGCGCTTGTTCGAAAAGTTATACCAAGAAAATGTCAATGTGGTTTTGATCACCCAAGCCTCCTCAGAGCATTCGATTTGTTTAGCAATCCATGAAGATGATGCGGGAAAAGCAAAAAAAGCATTGGATGAAGTTTTTGAATTCGAAATTGAAAAGAAAATTCTTAAACCCACTCTGGTAGAAAAGGATCTGGCCATTGTAGCATTGGTCGGAGATAATATGTACAAACATCAAGGACTAAGTGGTAAGATGTTTAGTACGTTGGGCAAGAATAATGTAAACATACGCGCCATCGCACAAGGAGCCTCAGAAAAAAACATATCGGTGGTCATTGAAAGAAATGATGTCAAAAAAGCCTTGAACACCTTACACGAACGTTTCTTTGAGGTAAAAACCAAACAGCTCAACCTTTTCGTTACAGGTGTTGGTAATGTAGGTGCTAAATTATTAGGTCAGTTAGAAAAACAAAAAGAATACCTCAAGAAAGAACTCCATTTAAAGTTAAAGATTGTAGGAATTTCAAACTCAAGGACAATGTGTTTCGATGAGCATGGGATTTCAATAGAAACTTGGAAAGAACATTTAGCTGCAGGGGTTCCGGCAAATCCGGATAACTTCTTTGAAACTGCCAAACATCTTAATCTTCGTAACTCCATATTTATTGATAATACAGCGGATCCAGACATTGCATCCATGTATCCCCAGTATCTTAATCAAAGTATATCGGTGGTTACCTGTAATAAAATAGCCTGTTCCGCTTCTTTACAGCAATATAAACACCTAAAAAATATCGCCAAAAAATATAACGCTTCGTTTTTATATGAGACGAATGTGGGAGCAGGTTTACCAATTATTGATACGCTAAATAATTTGATTGCTTCAGGAGACAGGGTTCACAAAATACAAGCAGTACTCTCTGGGAGCCTCAACTTTGTCTTCAATAATTACAATGGAGAAACACCCTTTCACGCAATTGTAAAACGTGCTCAGGAAGAAGGTTTTACTGAACCGGATCCAAAAATCGATCTTAGTGGTATTGATGTAGCGAGAAAAATATTGATTCTGGCCAGAGAAAGTGGTTTAGAGCTGGAGTTAGAAGATATCATCAATGATTCTTTTTTACCTCAAAACTGTTTAGACAGTGAAACCGTTGATGCATTTTACTCATGTCTAAAACTAGAAGAACACCATTTCAAAAATAAGCTTGACCATGCAAAGGCTGCTAATTGCAAATTAAAATATGTTGCGCAATTGGATAACGGACAAGCAAAAGTTGGATTACAGGAAATTCCTGTGAACCATGATTTTTACAATCTTGAAGGTAGCGACAACATCGTTTTGTTCTATACTGATCGCTATCCCGAGAATCCATTACTTGTCAAAGGTGCCGGCGCAGGTGCTGCAGTGACAGCATCAGGAATCTTTGCCGATATCATTAGAATTGGTAGAATTTAATTTGGACGGTTATGAAAAAAATCAAAATTTTTAGTCCTGGAACCATTGCTAATTTATCTTGTGGATTTGATGTCATTGGATGTTGTCTAGACACTATCGGTGATGAGATGACCATTGCCATAGAACCGGGTACTGGTGTTTTTATCACAAAAATAGAAGGTGCTGATTTACCCAAAGAGGCACACCTCAATGTTGCCGGAGTGGCAGTACAAGCACTTCTAGACGAATTAGATCAGGAAATACAAGTGACAATAACAATTCTCAAAAACATTAAAGCTGGTAGTGGTATTGGTAGTAGTGCGGCGAGTAGCGCCGGAGCCGTTTGGGCAGTAAATGAACTTCTGAACAAGCCATTTGCGCCACATGATTTAATTAGGTTTGCTATGCAGGGAGAAAAACTAGCTAGTGGTAATGCTCATGCTGATAATGTAGCCCCTGCACTTTTAGGGGGATTCACATTGATACGGAGCTACACTCCACTTGATATCGTTAAACTACCATATCCTGAAGATTTAATTGCTATTGTGGTGCATCCGCAAATCGAAGTAAAAACATCAGATGCTCGCGCTGTGCTAAAACAAAACGTGACCCTTACAGACGCAATTACACAATGGGGAAATGTAGGAGGTTTGGTAGCAGGGCTGTGTTTAAATGATTATCAATTAATTGGTAGAAGTCTAGAAGACGTAATCATAGAACCACTTCGTTCAATTCTAATACCGAAATTTGAGCAGGTTAAAAAAGCAGCTTTAGCACAAGGAGCTTTAGGATGTGGGATTTCGGGTTCTGGTCCATCTATTTTCGCACTAAGCCAAGGTATAGAAACTGCTAATGAGGTTGCTAAGGCCATGCATGAAGTGTATAGAAATGCCGAAATTGATTTTGATATCTATATTTCAAATATCAATAGTACAGGTATACGAAGAATCGATTAAGAAACAAATAATTCTCACAACTAAAAAATTACAATACATGTACTATTATAGTTTGAATAATAAGAAACACCGTGTTTCATTTGAGGAAGCAGTAGTTTCAGGAATAGCTCCGGACCGAGGACTTTATTTTCCTGAAAAAATAGAAAAATTACCAGCATCATTCTATAACGAAATAGAACAAATGAGCGCTACCCAAATTGCGTATATGGTCATTGAGCAATTCATGGGTACTAGTATTCCTAAAAATCACTTACTACAAATTTTGGACGAAGTGTTAGACTTTGATTTCCCGGTAGTACCTATTGATGAATCTATCAGCTCTCTCGAACTCTTTCATGGTCCTACCATGGCATTCAAGGATGTTGGCGCCAGATTTATGGCTAAATGTTTGGAGTATTTCAATAAAAACACCGGACGTAAAACGACGGTGCTCGTAGCAACTTCAGGGGATACGGGTGGTGCAGTAGCTAAAGGTTTTTTCAAGACAGATAACGTAGAGGTAATTATTTTATACCCACAAAACAAAGTGAGTGATGTACAAGAGAAGCAACTAACTACTCTAGAGCATAATATCACTGCGTTAGAAGTACAAGGTACTTTTGATGATTGTCAAGAAATGGTCAAAACCGCATTTTTGGATGAAGAACTAAAATCTAAACGTAATCTAACCTCTGCTAATTCTATCAACATAGCCCGTTGGTTACCACAAACCTTTTATTATTTCATTGCTTATAAACAGTTAAAGTCTCTCAAAAAGGAACTGGTATTTTCAGTTCCAAGTGGCAACTTTGGAAATATTTGTGCAGGAATTGTAGCAAAAAAATTAGGTTTGCCCATTAGTCATTTTGTAGCCTCAACAAATAGCAACGATATTATTCCAAGATATCTGAGTACAGGAATTTATAGCCCTAGACCATCTGTTGCAACACTATCGAACGCCATGGATGTAGGCAATCCCAGCAACTTTATCAGGATTCAACACTTATTCAAAAATGATGATGCAGCATTAAAATCCGAATTCAGTTCATATAGCTTTAACGATAAAGAAACAAATTCTGCAATTCAGGAATTGTACAAAACTGCCAACTACATTGCAGATCCACATGGAGCTGTTGGGTATTTGGGATTGAAAAAACATGGCCTACAACCTAATGAAATTGGAGTATTTTTAGAAACAGCACATCCTATCAAATTTAGATCAACAGTAGAAAAGGAACTCGGTATCACACTGCCACTACCCGATCAAATTAAAGATATAATGCAAAAAAAGAAAAACAGTATTTTGATCAAAGATTATAAAAACTTAAAAGCCTTTCTCAGCAAATAAGAAAGGCTTTAAAAATACGTATTGATAAGCTTTAATTTGTATTAATTATCTGGAAAGGACTTTTAAAACATTTAAAACAATATCAGTAGTTGATGCTAAATATTTAAAATTCACAGTAGTATAAGTATCTGACGCTTGATGAACATATGGAGAGTTATCAGCATTCTTAAGCTCTGATGTTACGGTTATTGTTTCGAAGCCCAATGTCGAAAAAATACGACTTTCTGGGGTGGATACCAGTCTTTTAAAAACAGGTACCGGTGATTCCATTCGGTATAAAGATTCAAGACTAATATTTGAAGACAGCAATTCAATTGCTCTGTCTTCATCAAGATCCCAACCCATATAATCTACACGATGCATAGAATGAATATTGACCTTATCATCCTTCATCTTTTTGGCAAACATACGGCATCCGATCATATTGGTTTCTTGTTGATCAAAATAGGCTATTATAAAATTCTTACTGCGTGTTGGTAACTTTACCAACTGGGATGCCACATAATGAGTTAATGCTAAACCAGTAGCATTATGAATTGCACCCGGGGAGTCTTCTGCAGTATCATAATGCGAAGCTAAGACAACATATTCCTCTGAGGGTGTTGTTGAGGGTATTACGGCATATACATTAGTTCCAGAATATTGCTTTCCTTTTTTATCCTGCACATTGTAGGAATTCTTTTTAGGCTTTAAGTCAATTTCTTTTAATAAATCCTCTAGATAATCCGCAACGATTTTGCGTTCACTTGTTTTGGATCTGCTTTCTATTTTCTTCTTACCCTTTATAGGTAAGTGTCCTGTCAATTTACCTACAATATCCTTTTGAACATTAATCATATCTGATTCTCTAAGTTCATATTCAGATTGCGCAAAGGAAAACTGAAAGGTGAAGATAAGTAGTAGTAAAATTCCGTTTTTACAGTTTAAATTCATTTTATTTTAAATTTGGGATCTAATTTTGCTTGCTAAAGGGCAAATTTAGTAAACATTAGATAATATTACAATGTACAATTTTTTTTTACAATTCAAAATAATCAATAACTATTCCTTTTATTATTATTTGCCATTAAAAAAAGAAGCAAAAATCTCTTAACTATTTATAATACAGGTAGTTCAGGCAATTGTTAAAGTTTATTTGTCTTCCCAAAAAACAATGATGAATCTAAATCATCACTGGTGGTATAGACTTATTAGGAGTAGGATGCTTCAAAAAACAGTTATTAAAGTATAAAAAATGAAGAACTTACCTCCTGTATTCAAGGGAGGTAAGTTTAAGGGGAAAACAAAAAAAGTAAGGGAAAAATTGTAATTGGAATACTTCTCAAAGATACTAAGTTCAGTAGATAAATCGCTACGGTTAAACCTCAAACTTTAGCAGGAATACCGGCACTTCCCGCGATAGATAAGCCGTAAGCGAATACCAGGATTTTGGTAATTGAGAGAAATTGGATTTATTTCAAAATCCTTATTTCGAAATAAATCCTAAAAACATTTTATAAAAAAGGTAATTAGGAGTAAATTTGCAGCAGAATTTTTAACCATCATTATAAATCAACTTCTTTGGAAAATAAAAAGGCATTGCAATTAATCGATAAAATCTTAGCAGATTTAAATCGTTCAGGTATCATTACTAATACATTAATTGAGGATTTAAAGGAATTGCGTACCTATGCAATTGAGGAACAAATCCCTTTAGCAGTAAAGGTCTTGCGTTATGCTTATGAGCATATAGAAGAGAATGATAGCTTCCTTATTCCAATTCCTGAAGATGAACCTATCGAAGAAGAAGGAGATGGAGAGGATAAGGAGCAAACAGATACTACAGGCTCAGAAGAAGCGTTGGATCCTGTTGAGAGTCTTTCGTATATGGTCTCCTTATTTAAAGACTTAACAAATAAAATGAATGTGGCTGATCTTAAAGAGTATAGAGACGCACTGAACGCTTAAGACTTCAATATCTTAAACACATGTACCCTAGCTATCTTTTAGTTAGGGTTTTTTGTATAAAAAAATCAAATTAATTTTAGTTTTTACCGTTATTCATACAAAAAGAAAAGATTAACTTTTTTTTAGATTAATTTATTAGATTTTGCTTAAAAAATAGCTGTATTTATACCTCATAAAACATGTATAAAACTTATTTTTGCACCATTGAAAAACGATCAGAAAAAGAATATGAAGAGTAATACCAGATCTGAAAAAAAGAGCAAACTACAGCTGCTTCACCAATACTATAGCTATACAGGGTTTTATAAGTTTTTAGGATTGAGTATGAAGAAGGCCTTACCCCCTATCCTTCTTTTTATAGCTGCTCTTTTGTTCGTAAATTACTTTGTAATAAATGTAAACGATGTACTATTATATGTAACTGAGAATTATTCAGATTATGTGGTTTTCGCTGTATTTTTTGCTTCAGAGTCCTTTTTAGGACTTGTACCTCCAGAAATTTTTATTGCCTGGAGTGACAAAGCAACCACCCCTATAGTATATCTATCTATATTGGCACTGCTCTCTTACATTGGTGGTATCATTTCTTATTTCATTGGTAAATCAATTACCAAAATTCCGGCTATGCATGATTATTTAGAAATTAAGATGGCTAAACATATTAAAAACACACGTAAATGGGGTGGTTTTTTAATTATAGTTGGTGCTTTACTTCCTATCCCTTTTTCAATGACAAGTATCGCTGCTGGAATGATAAAATATTCCTTTATCGGGTATTTACTTTTTGGTTTGCTTCGTTTTGTACGATTTTATCTCTACGCAATTGCAATTTTTAGTCTCCTTTAAAAAAATTACAAATACATGATCAACACGTTCAAAATTGTTAGTTACCTGGAAGGAATTTCATTTCTACTGATTCTTTTTATTACCATGCCACTTAAATATTTAATGGACATGCCAGAAGCTAACAAAACTGTGGGTATGGCACATGGTATCCTATTTGTAGCCTATGTAGCTCTGGCAGTTTTAGTAAGATCCGCTAAAAACTGGAATAGTAAAACTTTAGGAATTGTTCTTATTTGTTCGCTAATTCCCTTCGGAACTTTTTGGATGGATAAAAAGTATTTATAAGCTTTAGTGGTACCTTTTACTTTTGACGCACGTTCCTTTTTATTCGGGATACTCGATTCTCAAATGATAGATATTTGTTAATTTTCGTTTAAAAACCTTTTTAACCTGTTGTATTTCTTTAAAGGTTATATTGGAATTTAAAAATTGACCCTCGGCCATTTGCTTATTGATAATTTTTTCGACAAAAGTATCGATTAGACTACTGGTAGGATTTTTTAAACTCTTTGAAGCTGCTTCGACACTATCACTCATCATTAAGATGGCAGTTTCTTTAGAAAAAGGCTTAGGTCCCGGATATTGAAAATCCTGAATCAGAACATTGTCGTTTACTTCTTTTTCTTTACTATAGAAATAATAAACCGTACTCGTACCATGGTGCGTTCGAATAAAATCAATGATTCGATCGGGTAATTTATTTCGCTTTGCAATTTCTACCCCTCTAATTACATGGTCTATAATAATTTTGGCACTTTCTTTTGCAGATAATACATCATGTGCATTTCCGGAAGCCGATTGATTCTCCGTAAAATATGTCGGATTTGCCATTTTACCAATATCATGATATAAAGCTCCTACTCTAACTAACATAGAGTTCGCACCAATCTCATTAGCAGCAGCTTCCGCTATATTAGCCACATTTAAGGAATGATGAAAAGTACCCGGTGCCTTATCAGAAAGTTCCTTTAGTAATTTAGAATTGGTATCACTGAGCTCTAATAATGAAACATCAGAAACTAATCCGAATATTTTCTCATAAGCGTAAATTAGAGGATGTACCATAAGCGTTGCCAATCCACCAAGAACAAAGAACAGAACTGTAGTCCAATCGATTGTGTTTACGTTACCTTCATGAATCAGATGAAACGCAATATACGCTAAGATATAGTTCGTCGTAATTTGTCCAACTGACAAAAATAAATTAGCTCGTCTAAAAGATTCGGAGATCGTCAGAATAGTCACAATACCTGCAATAATCTGCAAAAAAGTATACTCATAACTATTAGGAACCACAAAACCCAGGATCAAAACAGTAATAACATGCGTAAAAAGACCTACTCTAGAATCAAAAAAGGCTTTTAAAACTAATGGCAATATACTTAGCGGTACAATATAAATGTAATTAGCTTTATATTTTACAACCAAGGTAGTTACAATAACCATTATAAGTACATTAAATATAATAAACGTTACTTGCGCATTATTATCAAAAATATCTTTTCTGTACTTTCTCAAAAATAATAGAAGCATCAACAATGCAAGAGAAACTAAGACACTATAGCCAACAACAATCCAGTAGAAATTTTTATCACTCCAGACTTGAGATTCATATTCGGATTTGAGCGATATCAACATTTGTAGTTTGATACCCTCGACCACTTCGCCCTTGGCAATTATCCTACTATTTTTGGATACACTACCCCGGGTAGTAAGTACTTTATCTATCTCATTTTGTAAGCTACTTTCTGTTAATTCTCTGTTCAGTCGAACATTTGGGCTAACTAAATCATAGAACAACGCTATAAATCCATTTTTGAATTTTGCGTATTCACTATTGTCTATTCTAGAGTTTATCAAACTCGTAAGTTGGTCCGATGTAAGTAGTTGTCCGTAAGAAACTGCCTCCGCCTGATTACCTTTATTTAAATATATCTGTCTTTTTTCATCGTATGCATAACGTTCTTCTAAAACACCGTAACGATAAATATCATTTAGTAGGATACGTCCAAAAAGTCTAGCCTGATCCCCAGAACTACTTAAATCCAATACCTTAAGGTTGGAAGCAAAAGTCTCTGAAAATGCCTGTTTAGCTCTATTAGCAATTACGGTATCATACTCAAAGTAGGGAATGCTATTCTCCGCGATTTTTGCCTTATCAGCCTCTACTTCTTCAGGTGTTTTTGCTATAGCAAAATCAAAAGGTGCATATAAGTTATCGTATTGCCACGGCTTTCCTTTGGTGAATTCGTACTTAAACACGCCTCCTTTAGGAAATATGTATACAATTAAAAAAGAAGCACAGATAAATAATAGCGCTTTATAAATATATGACTGATTTTTATAAAGCTGATTCAAAAAATTTTTCACTAGAGCGGATTCATTTATTTAATCAAAAGTACTAAAAATTATGAGAGTACTGATAGCATGAGACTGTTGGTAACTTCCTTATGCAAATCCTACAAAAATCCTTAAATTCGCAAAATAACAATACACACATTTTAAAATCTATATAATGAGTAAAGAAGTTGTAATAGTATCGGCTGCACGTACGCCGATTGGAAGTTTTATGGGAAGCCTGTCGACGGTACCTGCTGTTCAATTAGGTGCTACTGCAATCAAAGGTGCTTTGGACAAAATTAATCTTAAACCTGAAATGGTACAGGAAGTTATCATGGGTAACGTTGTACAAGCTGGTAATGGTCAAGCTCCTGCAAGACAAGCCGCCATTGCTGCCGGTATTGGATTTGAGGTTCCTTGTACTACCATTAACAAAGTTTGTGCAAGTGGTATGAAAGCGGTGATGCAAGCTGCACAATCTATTGCGCTGGGTGATGCAGATATTATTGTAGCAGGTGGTATGGAGAACATGAGCTTGATTCCTCATTATGTACGCTTGAGAAATGGACATAAATTCGGCCCTCAAACACTGGAAGATGGCATGCAAAAAGACGGTTTAGTTGATGCATATGATCATAATGCAATGGGAGTTTGTGCAGATTTATGCGCTAAGGAATATGAGTTTTCCAGAGAGGATCAGGATGCTTTTGCTATTGAATCTTATAAGCGTTCTGCAAAGGCTTGGGAAGAAGGTAAATTTGATAATGAAGTAGTTCCTGTAGCGGTTCCGCAACGAAGAGGAGAGCCTGTAATGGTGTCGCAAGATGAAGAATTTAAAAATGTAAAAATGGATAAGATCCCATCTTTACGTCCGGCTTTTTCTAAAGATGGTACGGTAACTGCTGCCAATGCTTCGACAATAAATGATGGGGCCGGTGCGGTAATAGTAATGAGTGCCGATAAAGCAAAAGAGCTAGGATTAACACCACTAGTGAAAATTAAATCATATGCTGATGCAGCGCATGAGCCGGTTTGGTTTACTACTGCACCTTCAAAAGCTTTACCTAAAGCTATATCTAAAGCAGGGATTTCATTAGATGATGTGGATTACTTCGAGTTTAATGAAGCATTTTCTGTCGTAGGTCTTGCCAATATGAAAATTCTTGGATTAAACAGTGAAAATACTAATGTAAATGGTGGAGCTGTTTCTTTAGGACACCCTCTGGGATGTTCGGGCGTTAGAATTTTAATCACCTTAATGAATGTCTTAGATCAAAACAATGGTAAAATTGGTGCCGCTGCAATTTGCAACGGTGGTGGTGGTGCTTCTGCAATGGTTATTGAGCGCATGTAGCAAAAGCATAAGATTAATTAACTTATAACATTTACATGCAATACGGTATTTGCAATCTTAGTATTGTTCCTCTGCGTTTTGAGCCTAGAGATCCAAGTGAAATGGTTTCTCAAGTTTTTTATGGCGAGCATTTCAAAGTTTTGGAACAACGAAAAAAATGGAGTCGCATTAGACTAGCTTTCGATAAGTATGAAGGTTGGATTGATAATAAGCAATATCTGGAAATTGATGAAGCTACCTATAAAGATATAGCGGACAAACCAGTAAGTTTGGTTGGCGATATGGTTGAATTTGTAAGTACTGAAAACAAACAACTCTTACCAATTCCATTTGGTTCATCTTTAGTAGCTTTAGACGTTTTCAGACACAGCTATGATGGTATTCGTATTGAAAAAAAAGGTGCAAAAAGCAAGCTAGTAGAAACTGCCTATTTATTTCTTAACGCACCATATTTGTGGGGTGGTAAAACTATATTCGGAATTGATTGTAGTGGTTTCACGCAAATGGTTTATAAATTAAACGGCTATAAACTACTTAGAGATGCCTCTCAACAAGCCACTCAAGGTGAAGCTTTAAGCTTTATTGAGGAAAGTGAACCCGGAGATTTAGCTTTTTTTGATAATGATGAGGGTGCCATAACACATGTGGGCATTATTATGCAGGATAATTATATAATCCATGCACACGGTCATGTGCGGGTAGATCGTCTTGATCATACCGGAATCTTCAATACTGAAAAACGCACACACACCCACAAACTGAGAGTAATAAAACGTATTGTTTGATTCTATAAACTAGTATATAAAAAGCCGTATGAAACTAATTCATACGGCTTTTTAATTAATAATATTTTATCTAAATTTCTTTTAGCTGCCTGATCATTTGACTGGTAAAACCCCACTCATTATCATACCAAATCATAAGTTTTACCAAATCTCCATCGACAACTCTTGTCATGGATGCATCCACAACAGATGCGTACGTGTTTTGTTTAATGTCTGAAGAAACTATAGGTTCGTGCGTGACATCCAATACTTCTGCATATCGGTCAGTTGTAGCTTCTTCCTGTAAAATTTTATTTATTTCTTCCGGACTGGTACTACGGGATGCAATAAAAGTAACATCACTTACCGATCCAACAGGAACAGGTGTTCGTATAGCTACCCCATCAAACTTACCTTCAAACTCTGGCAACACTTTTGTCGTGGCAATTGCTGCTCCTGTTGAAGTCGGTACTAGATTGATCGCTCCTGCTCTACCCATTCGTGGGTTTTTCTTTGATGAACCATCTACCAATGATTGTGAAGCTGTGTAGGCGTGGATTGTATTCAAAATGGCTTTTTGAATTCCAATTCTTCTTCCTAAAATCTCAACTACGGGACTTATGTTATTGGTGGTGCAACTGGCACAGGAAAAAATCGCAGTTTTTCCTTCTGTGGTATTCACACCGTGAACAACCATCGGAGTATCTTTACTCTTAGTGGGTCCAGAAATAATAACATTTGTAGCTCCGGCATGTATGTGTTTTTCGGCGTCCTCTCTTTTTGTGAAAAAACCGGTACTTTCAATTACAATGTCGACGGCATTTTCTTTCCAAGGAAGTTGGGCGGGATCTTTTTCATTGAAAAAATGAATTAAATGCTCACCGACTTTCAGCTTATCGTTGGCTACACTTACCTCTTTATCATAAATACCATACACGCTATCATATTTGAGTAAGTAGCTAGCAGATTCAATTGGCATAAGATCATTAACAGCAACAATCTCGCAGTCAGTATCTTCCATTAATATTTTGAGAGCAGCTCTTCCAATTCTTCCAAATCCATTTATTGCAATTCTTTTCATAGTAATCATTTTAATTTTTAATATGTATATCCTAAATCAAGGGTTCCCCATTTAAATCCGTGGTCAAAACATCACTCATATAATCAAAAAAAGGTCGTAATAATTCATAATGATATATAATATTGTCAGCGAAGTCTGGAGCCAAAACTTCCTCATCTGTAAAAGCATGAGAAAACACA
The DNA here is from genome assembly GCF_045505135.1 of Aquimarina sp. 2-A2. Classification (NCBI taxonomy): domain Bacteria; kingdom Pseudomonadati; phylum Bacteroidota; class Flavobacteriia; order Flavobacteriales; family Flavobacteriaceae; genus Aquimarina; species Aquimarina sp. 2-A2. The sequence goes on from NZ_JBJKFI010000002.1 coordinate 290,753, forward strand.
AACGATTTATTACGAATTAAATCAATAGCAGGATGGTCCTTACTAAATCCTTTTGGTGCAGTTTTAACCTGATTCAATGTGCTAAACCCACCAAAGGCTTTCTTAAAATCTTTTTGCTCCAATATTTCACGGATTTCACTATCATCTAAAGCAAATTCCTTTCGAATTCTTAAAAGATCTTGAGGATTAGGGTTAAAAAATCCACCTGCAACTCGGCTGTTACCAGCTTCAATACGTAGATAATACCCACCACGTCTTTGCAAACCAGCTCTGCTAAAACTTGCACTGCGATGAATATTATAAGGTGTTTTATCTTTACTAAAGCGTATATCTCTGTTTATCCTAAAAATTTTGACTTTTTCAATCTCATCCTTCTCATTGAGTTTTTCCTTAATTGTTTCGTAAAATCTTTTTAAGTGTGTTTCCCCGTCTTTATAACGCGTCTTATTTTCGGACATCCAGTCCCTGTCATTATTTTTTTTTAGATCTTTTAGGAACGAGAAAATTGACTCGGGTACTTGTTGCATAGAGGGTATCTTTGACCTAAAAATACTAAAAACTAGCTTTTAAATTCACTATTAACGAAACTTTAAAGTAATGATAGCTTCCCATAAGGTTTTATGGATTAATCAAACAGAATTGTGAAGATTATCTATATCTTTACTGTTTAAGATATTGTCTAATATGACTGAAGAAAGAGCCGCAATAATAGCCAAAATACAGGAACAAAAGAAAAATCCGAATTTAAAATTAAAATTAAAAGAGAAGACGGAGTATTTCACCAATCTTTTGTTTTATACACTCTTTGATACGGATACAGAAGTTGCAAAAAACGTAAATCTTTTGGAAAACACGTTTGAAGAACTTGTAGACCTGGCTTGTTGGGAAATTGAAAAACCTTGTAGTAAAATTTGGCAATCCTATCTTGAGTGTTTACCTACAATTTTGACAAAGTTGAATTGGGATGCTCAGGCATTTATGAAAAATGATCCTGCTGCAAACTCTATTGAAGAAGTTTATATGGCGTATCCGGGTTTTTATGCCATTGCCATCTACAGATTGAGTCATCAGTTACTTAAATTTGGTCTCCCCTTAGTCCCTAGGCTAATGACAGAATATGCACATCGATTGAGTGGAACGGATATTCATCCAGGAGCCACGATTGGAGATTCATTTTTTATTGATCATGCTACCGGAATAGTAATCGGTGAGACGGTAATAATCAAAGATCACGTTAATATGTATCAAGGCGTGACTCTGGGTGGGCTCTATGTGAACAGGAAACTTCGAAATACTAAGCGACACCCAACGATTGAAAATAATGTGACTATTTATGCTAATGCTACGATCCTAGGTGGTGACACGGTAATAGGCACCAATAGTATCATTGGCGGAAATACATGGATAACAAGTTCGGTTCCCGAAAATTCAATTATTTCAAATACTTCAGAAATAAAGATTAAAAAAGCATTATAATGGCTGATACTATTTTAAACTTGATCGGAAATACTCCCCTGATTAAAGCTACTTCCTTAATTTCTAATCCAAACATTTCTCTATTTCTAAAGCTGGAAGGTCATAATCCGGGAGGTAGTGTAAAAGATCGAGCTGCATATAATATGATTAAATCTGCTTTGGATCGTGGCGAAATTGATTCGACTTCTAATCTAATTGAAGCTACCAGCGGAAATACGGGCATTGCCCTTGCTATGATTGCCGGAATTTTTAAGCTTTCGATCGAATTAGTTATGCCGGAAAATGCTACGAAAGAAAGAGTGCAAACAATGCGAGCCTATGGTGCCAAGGTTACCCTGACATCAAAGGATATTGGGATTGAAGGTGCACGTGATTATGCTGAGTCAAAGGTCAAGAATGAAGGGTATATTATGCTCAATCAATTTGGAAATGATGATAACTGGAAAGCACACTACAAGACTACCGGACCCGAAATTTGGCGAGATACTGATGGTGCTGTCACACATTTCGTTTCTTCAATGGGAACTACAGGAACTATTATGGGAACGTCTACTTTTCTCAAAGAACAATCCAAAGATGTTCAAATTGTAGGTGTACAACCCACAGATAATTCAAGCATACCGGGAATCCGTAAATGGCCTAAAGAATATTTACCAAAAATTTTTAACCCGAAAAAAGTTGACCAGGTAATCGAGGTTAGCGAAAAAGAAGCAGGCGAAATGGCAAGACGACTAGCCAAAGAAGAAGGCGTGTTCTCAGGTATGAGTAGCGGTGGCGCAGTTACAGCAGCTCTAAAATTAGCTGATACGTTAGATCGCGGAGTTATTGTTGCTATAATTTGCGATCGGGGTGACCGCTATTTAAGTTCAGATTTATTTGCTAGCGATAGCTAACCTTACAACCATTTTTTTCTTTTAAAATAATATAACAATCCTATAAACACAAGTATCATAGCTCCCCAGAGATAAAAATAACCATACTTAAGTTTTAACTCCGGTATATAGTCAAAATTCATCCCATAAATCCCTGCCATAAAAGTCAACGGTATAAATATTGAGGCCATAATGGTCAATACTTTCATGACTTCATTCATACGGTTACTAATAGTGGTCATATACATATCCATAAGACCCCAAATCATCTCTCGATAGATGTCAATGTTTTCTGAAACTTGTATGATATGGTCATACAGATCCCTCAAATAATTTTGAGTTTTATCTTCAATTAGCGGCGTATCCAAACTCTCTATACGATGAATTACTTCGCGTAACGGAAAAACAGATCTTCTAATCTTCAAAATTTCTTTCTTTAGATCTTGTATCTCATAAGTAAGTCCGTCGTTTGTGGTTTGTGAAAATAAGGTATCCTCCAACACTTCTATCTTATCCCCCATAGTATCGATAATAACAAAATAATTATCTACCACAGCATCAAGTATTGCAAACATTAAATAGTCTGCACCTGCAGAACGAATTCTTCCTTTTGCATTCGCAATACGATCTCTTAAAGAATCAAAGACATCACCATCGGCCTCTTGAAAGGTAAGGACAAAATCTTCTCCCAAGACTAAACTCATATGTTCAGCTACAAATTCGTTATCCTCGTTGAAATAGAGCATTTTGAAAACAATAAAAAGATAATTACTGTATTCGTCAATTTTAGGTCGTTGTTGTGTTGAAACGATATCCTCCAAAATCAAAGGATGTAAATCATAATGTTGTCCAAGCTTTTCAATTTCATTTATCGCGCTCAGTCCATTTACATTTATCCATGAGATATGTTCTGTTCCTTTAAAATCAAAAGCATCTTCCACGGTTTTGGAATCTTTTCTTCCATAAAAATTTGCATTATAATTTATGACTTCAACAACCACATCTTGTGATTCTTTCTCTCCCGTATACACCAAAGCACCGGGAATTTGATTAAGATGCGTTACTTTCTTCTTTCTTTTTTTATGCTTAGGCTTTCTCATCATTTATCCAAAATATTATGTTTAAACTAAGGATAGCGTAAACTTAGTAAAAGAATTTATATGATTTTACACTACTGATTGCAAGTTCGGGATTTTAAATAAATTTCGAATTCCTTTCTTTAGAATGTGTTCAAATTTTGTTCCTTTGCGCACCTATGCCAGAATTAAAAAAAATCAAAGAAACTTTAAAAGAATACTTCGGTTACGAAAGTTTTAGACCGCTACAAGAAAAGATTATTTCTTCCGTTTTTAAAGGAGAAGATAACCTTGTAATTATGCCTACGGGTGGAGGTAAATCTATTTGTTTTCAGTTACCTGCCTTACTCCTTCCAAACATTACCATCGTAATTTCTCCTTTGATAGCCTTGATGAAAGATCAGGTCGATGGACTCGTTGCAAATGGGATACCAGCAGCCTATTTGAACAGTAGTCAAAAAGAATCAGAGCAAACTTTAATTTTTAAACAATTAAAGGAAAAAACATTAAAGCTATTATACGTTGCACCAGAAAGTCTATCCTTTTTACAGGAAGAATTATCTTCTATTCCTATCAGTTTAATCGCCATTGATGAAGCGCATTGTATTTCATCCTGGGGACATGATTTTCGTCCTGCCTATAAACAATTGGGATACTTGAAAAATAAATACTCCGGAGTTCCGATAATCGCATTGACAGCTACAGCAGACAAAGCCACACGTGCAGATATCTGTAATCAACTTAATATACCGCATGCAACGCAACACTTGGCTTCATTTGACAGACAAAATTTGGCTTTAGAAGTACGGCCTGCAAATAAACGAATTGATCAAATTGTAGATTTTATCGATTTACATTCTGATAGCAGCGGAATTGTATATTGCTTGAGCCGTAAAACTACCGAGGAATTGGCTGGGAAACTTGAAGCGAATGGATTCAAGGCTTCGGCTTATCACGCGGGAATGTCACATGAACAACGATCAAAAGTTCAGGAAGATTTTGTTAATGATACATTACCTATTGTCTGTGCAACCATTGCCTTCGGTATGGGGATCGATAAATCGAATGTACGTTGGGTAATTCATTACAATTTACCTAAAAATCTGGAGAGTTATTATCAAGAAATAGGGAGAGCAGGACGTGACGGACTCCCCTCCTCTACACTACTGTTTCATAGTTACGCCGATATTATCCAGCTCCAGAAATTTAATACGACATCGGGTAATAAGGAAGTACAAGAAGCCAAGTTGGAACGAATGAAACAATACGCCGAGGCACTTACCTGCCGACGTAAAATATTACTTAGTTATTTCGGAGAATTAATCGAAGAGGATTGTGGAAACTGTGATGTTTGCAAGAACCCTCCTGATTTTATAGATGGTACGCTACTGGCACAGAAAGCCTTATCGGCGGTTGCTCGGCTTAGAGAAAGTGAACCCATAGGTACAGTTATTGATGTGATTCGAGGTGCCAAGAATGCAGTTGTCTTGGATCGAAACTACCAGCAACTTACCGTGTATGGTATCGCCAAGGAAATTTCATGGTTGGATTGGCAATACTACTTTATACAATTAATGAACCTTGGGTATATTGAAATCGCTTTTCATCAAAAAAACCGACTCAAACTTACTGCATTATCCAAGAAAGTCCTTTTTGAGAAAGAACAGGTACAATTAGCAAATCTGGCTAGCATAAAAGAAAAAGAGCAGCATAACACATCGGCAACTAAATTAAGAGATGCCACGAGCCTGTTTGAGCGACTGCGGTCACTGCGTTTATCTTTGGCAAAAAAGGCAGCTATTCCTGCATATCAAATTTTTAATGATGCTACCTTAAAAGAGATGGAACAAATACGTCCAACAACAGATGCAGAGTTCATGCAAATTAATGGGGTTGGAAGACAGAAAATGCAGGATTACGGTTATGATTTTATAAAAGAAATAAGAGCATTTACTGTAAAAAAGAAACCAAAGAAAAAGAAAAAAAGTAACACTTTAGGAGAAACCTTAACCGCGTATCGAGAAGGTCTAACTATTCCTGAGATGGCTCAAGAACGAAAATTAACCGAGAGTACCATTCTTTCACATCTCCTTAAGCTTTCTGAAGCAGGAGAAACGATTCGTTATCGAAGCTTAGTTGATTCGGCAGATTTTGAAGCAGTCAAAAAAGCACAAACTGAACTAAATAATCCGGATACGTTGAAGGCTTTTTATGAGTATTTTGAAGAGGCTATCCCCTATAATGTGATAAAAGTTGCGCTTGCTGCCCTTAAACAGGATGATATGCAATAATTATATAGCATCTAAAAATTCAACAGAATTAAGCATTAAACCCGATCCGGGTGCTATGTGTTCTAACGGAATGCGATCCAGCTCAGGATTGAGGGTGCTTTTTATAAACGCTATATCGATTTTTCCTGAGCCTACATCTAACAGAGCGCCCATCATCAACCGAATTTGATTCCTTTTAAATCCCAATCCTTTGACTCGAAGCATATAACTATCTTCAGGGAAAAAATTGGCGGTATAGATATCGTTTCTTACTATTTCGCATACCTCAATAGATCCACTTGTAACCGTATCCTTGGTAGGACGATGGCAATAGCTTCTAAAATCGTGGTTTCCTTCAAATAACTTAGCCGCTTCTTGCATTTTCTGGATATCCAACTGGCTTTTATAATAAAGCATAAAAGGGGCGCAAAAAGGGTGAAACTTTTCACCAAAGGAGAAAAAATAAATATACTCTTTTAATTTTGGGTGCTGAATGATATTAAAATTCGCATCTGTCTCTTTTACGGATAGCGCACGAATGTCCTGAGGAAGATTAGCATTAAATTCCTCAAAAAAATCAGACTGAAGGTCTTCATTATCCACAAAGAGTTCTACAAATGTGCAGTTAGCAGAGACTTTGGCATCTGTTCTTCCTGAAGCTAAAATTTTAAAATTTGTATGTCCTAAAACATAAGCCACAGTTCTCTCGGTCATGCGTTGTAATGTATTTACCTTAGGCTGTTTCTGCCACCCATGGTATCTAAAACCCAAATATTGTAATTCTATAATATAATAGTATCGCTTACGGAACATATTTAACTCTAGTTTTTAAACCGAATATAGATAAATTTTGTACTTCATCGATAATTTAATCTTTTTTGTATAAATTTTCACATACACCATATATTTATAACATTATATTTGATAGTATACTATTATTAACTCTAAATTTATAAAAATGGTTAAATCAAAATATCAAGAAGTTTTAGACTTGGGAGAACAATTAAATGTTCAAAATGGCGATGTGCAGGAAGAAAATGGAGTTTTAAAAATTAATGGAACCACACAAACACAGTATGAAAAAAACATACTTTGGGATAAAATAAAACAAATTGGAGGCGAAAATCCATCAGATATACAGGCTGACATAAAAGTAGCTGACTCCTCTATATATCATAAACATACAGTGAAAAAAGGAGAGTCTTTAAGTAAAATTGCAAAACACTATTATAAGGATCCCATGAAATATACGGCTATTTTTGAGGCAAATCGTTCGATTCTCAAAAATCCCGACGTAATTCATCCTGACCAGGAGTTAATTATTCCTAATATTTAAAATTGAAAAAATTGTTTAATGAAAAGACCGCGAAATTCGCGGTCTTTTTTTGTCCTATATTCAAATAAGTATGGGAAAACCGTAGTTTGATTGAGAATATCGTATAATTATATAATTTTAACTTACAATAATCCAATAAATTAAGTATTAACTTGCTTTATTTATATATTTGCAGTCTACAAACACAAACTTTCACAAATAATGAAAACAAAATTATCTTTTTTAACAATTTTGTTCCTTGTAAGTATTGGCTTTTCCCAAGTCAATCCATGGAACAGAGTTCAAAGCTCTAGAAATGCTACTCAGGGAGTTAATCAGGAAGTACCAGGAAATTTATTGTTCAGCTTGGATATTGAACAAATGAATACCATGTTACAAGATCTGCCAATACGTGGCAAATCTTCGAATCGACCTTCGGCAATCGTTCAATTCCCAAATGCTACAGGGGAGTTAGAGTCGTATAGCGTCTTAGAAGCGCCGGTAATGCATCCCGATTTGGCTGCAAAATATCCTAATATTAAATCATATGCAGGTCAGGGCTTGGATGATCAAAGTAAAACGATACGGTTTAGTATATCTCCTAATGGTTTGCAAAGTATGCGATTAGGTGGAAATTCTGATGCCGTATTCATAGAACCATTTACTGCCAATGGTGTCTATTCTGTATATCAGAGAAAAGACAAACCAGCGACTTTAAATAATCTTAGATGTATGGTAGAGGAAAAAGAATCTACACAACGTGCTTCTAATATGACGAGGAATGCTGATGATAGTACCTTACGTACGTATCGATTGGCTGTTTCTACCAATGGTGAATACACACAGTTTCACGGAGGTACAAAGGCCGGAGCTATGGCAGCAATTAATGCAACTATGACTCGTGTTAATGGAGTTTTTGAAAATGATTTTGCTGTAACCATGGTGCTTATCGCAAATAACGATGCTGTTGTTTACACAAATGCAAGTACAGATCCGTATGGAGGTAACTTTAACAGTGAATTACAATCCACATTGACAAGTGTGATCGGAGAAGCAAATTATGATATCGGACATTTGTTTGCAAAGGCAGGTGACAATGGTAACGCTGGCTGTATCGGTTGCGTATGCGTCAATGGAAGCAAAGGAAGTGGATTTACTTCTAGAAGTACGCCACAGGGAGATGCTTTTGATATCGATTATGTTGCTCACGAGATTGGTCATCAGTTTGGAGCAAACCACACCTTTTCTTTTCGTAACGAAAGTACGAATGCCCACTTTGAGCCTGGTAGTGGTTCAACAATAATGGGATATGCAGGAATCACAGGAGCTACCGATGTGCAGCAAAATAGTGACCCCTATTTCCATTTCTTTTCTATACAACAGGTAACCAATTACGTAAAAAGTACTTCTTGTCAAATAAACACTGCAACCGGAAATGCAATTCCAGTGGTTAATGCTGGTGCCGATTATACGATTCCAAGAGGCACTCCATTTGTATTAACCGGTCAGGCATCTGATGCTAATGGTGATAGCCTAACCTACTGCTGGGAGCAGGCTGACGAAAACAATGCTGCTACTACGTATCCAAGTGTTAACGGAACTACAGGTGTTGCCTTTAGATCTAATAATCCTACTGCCTCTAATCAGCGTTATTTCCCTAGATTATCAACAATCAAGACAGGGGCTACCTCTTGGCAATGGGAAGCCGTTCCAAATGTTACCCGAGCACTCAACTTTAGATTGACAGTTCGTGATAATAAAGTAGGTGGCGCAGGAAATAATAGTGATGATATGAGAGTAAATGTTACTGCAAATGCAGGACCATTCCTCCTTACATCACCAAATACCGCAGTTAGTTGGTCAGCTGGATCTACGCAAACAATTACTTGGGATGTGGCAGGAACTACTGCTAACGGAATTAATGCGGCTAATGTGGATATCCTATTGTCAACTGACGGAGGAGATACCTACACGCAAACACTTGCAACCGCTGTTGCCAATGATGGTTCACACGCGATTACAGTTCCAAATGTTCAAGGTACTCAAAATAGAATAATGGTACGCGGATCAGGAAACATCTTTTTTGATATTTCCAATACCAACTTTACCATTACTGGTGGCTCTAGTGATACACAAGCACCTACCGCTCCTACGAGTTTAGTAGCGAGCAATATTACTCAGACAAGTGCAACGTTGAATTGGAATGCTTCCACAGATAATGTTGGTGTGACAGGCTATGATATTTATAATGGAACCTCGTTATTCGCATCAAGTACTACAAACTCTTTTGTAGTTACTGGTTTGACTGCTAACACTGCGTATTCCTTCAAAGTACAAGCAAAAGATGCTGCAGGTAATATTTCAGGAGATAGCAACACAGCTACTTTCAACACGCTACCCGGTACAGGTGGAAGTGGATGTACAGGGGGCTTTACAAGTTATCCTTATAATGAAAGTTTTGAAAATACTTTAGGTACCTGGACGCAATCAACAGCAGATAATATCAACTGGACAATTGATGCAAATGGTACGCCTTCATCCAATACGGGACCTTCTTCTGCTAGTAGTGGTACGTACTATATTTATTTGGAAGCTTCCGGAAACGGTACAGGCTATCCAAATAAAAAAGCAATTCTGACTTCAGGTTGTTTCGACCTAAATGGGTTAACTGCTGCTAATTTCAATTTTAAATATCATATGTATGGAGCGGCTTCCTTAGGAAGTTTAGCAATCGAAGTAAGTAACGATAATGGTTCAACATGGTCACAAGAATGGTTTAAATCAGGAAACCAAGGTAACAGCTGGCTAGATGCTACTGTAAATTTAACCAGCTATATAGGTTCCTCTATACAAATACGTTTTGTAGGTATTTCAGGTACAACATGGCAAAGTGATATAGCAGTTGATGCAGTTAGTCTGAGTTCTAACGTGGTGAATCCTCCATCGTGCACTGATGTAAATCTTAGTATTACATTTGATAACTATCCAGAAGAAACTAGCTGGCAAATTACCAATGCCTCTAGTCAGGTCGTTGCATCCGGTGGTACGTATGCCAGTCAACCAGATGGATCTACTATTGCATTAACTGAATGCTTAGATGCAGGAACTTATACATTTACCGTAAGTGATTCTTACGGTGATGGGATATGCTGTTCTTATGGAAGTGGTTCTTATTCATTAACTTCAGGAACAACTACACTCGCTTCGGGTGGAGCTTTTGGAGCATCAGAGAGCACTACATTTACCATAGGTGGGACTTCAAGAGGAGTATCTATAAATAATTTTGAAACAACTGAAGCTTTCAAAATTAGACTATACCCTAATCCTATACGTTTTGAGAACACAGTGAATGTCTCAACTAATGGACGTAATGGTAATTTCATTTTAAGAGATTTACTGGGTCGTACTATTAGTCAAGGTGCCTTAGAATCAAAGGTAATTGATGTATCAGAATTGGAATCAGGTTCGTACATTTTGACCTTATCAATAAACGGGAAGGTTTCAAACCATCAGATAGTCAAAAATTAAATAAAAGATGATAATTTTAAAAGTGGTTCGACAGCATGCTGTCGAACCACTTTTTTATTTTAAATAATTCGTAGAAAACCTATTTTCAACAACTTATATAAAAAATTAACATAAAATTTTGTATACATGTGGTAAAACCGTAATTTAGCATTTTGCCCTAATACTGATTCTATGATGAAAAAACTACTTATACTTTTACTTTTACTACCTACTATTCAATTTGCGCAGTGTTTATCAGACACTAAAGTGATTTATGAATATCGGGATCAAATAATTTTGAATGATGGTCTAGCTTATAAAGTTTTAGAAGAAAAACATTTTTATCAAATATCAGATCCATCTATTGCACAACATCAAGAGGTTGGGGATCTGGTTTTAAGATTGAATCGAGTGCTGATATTATGGAGTGAAGAACTTGATAAAACAAAACGATTAATAGAATGGGTAAGACCTTCTCAGACCTATTACCTCTGTACTGATTTTAAAGCAGACACTGTTGTAGCGAATAAATTATAGCTTTACCTTTCTTTTGTAGAAGCAGCTTGTTTCGCAAGTTCCAGTATTTTCTGGAATTGCTCATCCAAAGTCATATTAGAGTTATCGATGGTTATCGCATCCTCTGCTTTACGTAAGGGAGAATCTTTGCGGGTGCTGTCTATGTGATCACGATTTACCACATTTTTAAGCACGTCCTCATAGGACACTTGTTCACCACGCTCAGTAATTTCTTTATAACGACGTTCTGCACGATCTTTAGCAGTTGCCGTCATGAAGATTTTCAATTCAGCGTCCGGAAAAACCACGGTTCCAATATCACGGCCGTCCATTACAATGCCACGCTCTGCCCCCATTAATTTTTGTTGTTGAACTAATTTTTGTCGTACAAGAGAAATAGCTGCAATTTGACTTACATTATTAGAAACAGATAATTTTCGAATTTCATTTTCGACATTTTCGTTATTTAAAAGAACTTCCGCAATTCCCGTTTTTTTATTAAGCTTAAATTTTATATTAATAAATGGTAAATAGCGTTCTATCGCTTCTTGATTAAAATGTGAATCTTTTATGAAACATTTTCTCATTGCATACAGCGTAACTGCTCGATACATAGCACCTGTGTCTACATAAATATACCCTAAAGCCTTAGCCAGCTGCTTTGCTACTGTACTTTTACCAGTGGATGAGTGTCCGTCAATTGCTATAATTATCTTTTTTTCCAAACTTAAGTTGTTGTTTGTATAACTTCGTCAGTTAAGCATAGCCAGCTAACCAATCTTATATCTTTCACAAAAATATAAAGAATATGCATGCATTCTTACCAAGATTAAGCTTGTTTATTAACAGTACTGTAACCCTCATACAAACACCTTATAGACAGAGGGTTATACAATACACAACAATATCCCTTACTGCTTTACGTTATATATATTGATTATTAGAGTTTTGAACTTTAATAATTCAGGGAAACTTAACCTCAAAACTACTAGAACGTATGGGATTTTTTGATTTTTTAAATGAAAAAGTTGCAATAGATCTTGGCACCTCAAATACACTTATAACTTGCAATGGCAAATTAGTTGTTGCTCACCCCTCGATACTAGCAATTGATAAATTAACCGGAAAAATTCGAGCAGCAGGTAAAGAAGCAGGTTTAATGAGAGGTAAAATAAATGAAAACATAAAAACGCTTTACCCCTTTAAGGATGGAATGATTGCTAATTTTGAAGCTGCTGAAATGATGCTCTCCTCTTTTTTTAAGTTGGTAAAAATGCATCATTCTTCCTATTTCACTTCTTCCTACACTATGATAATATCTATTCCATGTGGAAGCACCGATGTAGAAATTAGAGCGGTAAAGGAATCTGCTAAAAGACTTAATGCAAACAAAATTTTGTTAATTCATGAACCTGTTGCTGCTGCGATAGGTAGTGGTATTGATGTCTTGCAACCCAAAGGTTCTATGGTGATCGATATTGGCGGTGGTACCACAGAAATTGCGGTGATATGTATGGGCAAAATTATTAGTGGTCAATCTGTAAAAATAGCTGGGAACACCTTTAATGAAAATATAGCCAACTACATTCGGGATTTTCACAATTTACATATTGGAGAAAGCACTGCAGAGGAAATCAAAATTAGCGTGGGTGCAGCTTCCGAAATTTTGGATACCATTCCGGAAAAAGAATTAGTTCGAGGTAGGGATGTCTTGAGCGGAAAACCAAAAGAGATCGAAATATCTCATCGTGATATTGCAAGAAGTATCGATCAATCTATACAGCAAATTGAGAATGCTATCATAGATACCTTGAGCACAATTCCGCCAGAAATATCTGCTGATATTTATGATAGTGGAATTTATTTGACAGGTGGTGGATCAATGCTTAGAGGTCTGGATTCTCGTTTGGCAAGAACTACAAATTTACCGGTTTGTACAGGTATTCATCCCTTAGAAGCAGTTGTTAAAGGTAGTGATATGGTTGTAAAAAATATAACCCAATACAACACCGTATTGGTCGAATCTTTGTCCTAATCATAGATTATATCTAATAAAAAAAGGTAGCATCAAAAAAACCGGTTTCTTAAAACCGGTTTTTTTTGATGCTAGTAAGCTAATTATTATAATGTCTTAGCATTTTTTACTTTCTCTTTTGTAAGTGCTGTTTGTAAAACTTCGCTCATTTCTTTAACATAATGAAACTTCAAGCCTTTCAGATATTCAGGTTTAATTTCATCGATGTCACGTCGATTATCCTCGCAAAGCATAATCTCTTTGATTCTAGCGCGCTTTGCTGCCAGGATCTTTTCCTTAATTCCTCCTACTGGCAACACCTTTCCTCTTAAGGTAATCTCTCCAGTCATAGCAAGACTTTTCTTCACTTTACGTTGTGTAAATAAAGACACCAAAGATGTAAGCATAGTAACACCTGCACTTGGGCCATCTTTTGGAGTGGCACCTTCAGGTACATGGATATGCACATTATATTTTTCAAAAATAGTAGGATCTATCCCTAGCTCATCTGCATTGGCTTTTATATATTCCATCGCAATTGTGGCGGATTCCTTCATTACTTTCCCCAAATTACCAGTAATTGTAAGGTTTCCTTTACCTTTAGAAAGAATAGATTCTATAAATAAAATATCCCCTCCAACACTTGTCCATGCCAACCCGGTTACGACTCCAGCTACATCATTATTTTCATATTTATCACGTTCTAGTTTGGGAGCTCCTAGAATCTCGATAATATCTTCATTTGTTACTTTGATAGTATATGCCTCTTCCATTGCAATACTCTTGGCAGCGTAGCGTACCATTTTAGCAATTTGTTTCTCGAGACCTCTTACCCCCGACTCACGCGTGTAACCCTCTACAATTTTTTCTAATTGTGCCTTAGCAATTTTGAGGTGACTTTTATCAAGACCATGTTCTACTAATTGTTTTGGTAACAAGTGCTGCTTGGCAATCTCAACCTTTTCTTCAATTGTATATCCGGTTACATTAATAATTTCCATACGATCTCTCAAGGCAGGCTGAATAGTGTTTAGACTATTAGAGGTAGCTATGAACATAACTTTGGATAGATCAAATCCCATTTCCAAAAAGTTATCATGAAATTCTGAATTTTGTTCAGGATCTAATACCTCAAGTAATGCCGATGATGGATCCCCTTGATTCCCTGCAGATAGTTTATCAATCTCATCCAAGACAAAAACAGGATTACTTGTACCAGCCTTTTTTAAACTTTGAATAATTCGTCCCGGCATTGCTCCGATATAGGTCTTCCTATGCCCTCTAATCTCAGCTTCATCACGTAAACCACCTAGTGAAATACGAACATATTCTCTACCCAGAGCTTCTGCTACAGATTTACCCAAAGAGGTTTTACCAACTCCCGGAGGTCCATATAAACACAAAATGGGAGATTTCATATCATTACGAAGTTTAAGTACCGCTAAGTACTCTATAATTCGCTTTTTAACCTCGTCAAGCCCATAATGATCTCTGTCAAGAATTTTCATTGCACGCTTGAGATCGAACTTATCTTTGGAGAATTTGTTCCATGGCAGATCCAAAAAGAGATCGAGGTAATTACGCTGTATAGAATATTCGGCCACCTGAGGGTTCATCCTGCGCATTTTGGAAAGTTCTTTCTCAAAGTGCTCCTTAACTTTTTTACTCCACTTTTTATCCTTACTACGCGTCTTCATTTCTTCAATCTCATCTTCGTGAGATACCCCACCAAGCTCTTCTTGAATAGTTTTCATTTGCTGGTGCAAGAAATATTCTCTTTGCTGCTTGCTCATGTCATGTTGAACCTTGCTTTGAATATCATTACGTAATTCAAGCTTCTGGAATTCAACATTCATATATTTTAGAGCAGACAATGCACGATCCTTCAGATCATTAATTTCTAAAATTTTCTGCTTTTCCCCGATCGGGAGATTAAGATTGCTCGATACAAAATTGATTAAGAACGAGTTACTCTCTATATTTTTAATAGCAAAAGAAGCTTCTGACGGGATGTTAGGACTTTCTTTAATAATTTCTAAAGCCAATTCTTTAATCGACTCAATGATTGCTCCAAACTCTTTACTTTCTTTGGCTGGTCGGGCTTCAGGGACCGCTGTAATCTTTGCTTTAATGTACGGCTCTTCCTGCAGTATATCAGAAATTTCAAATCGTTTTTTACCTTGCAGAATTACTGTGGTATTGCCGTCAGGCATTTTTAAAACTCTTAAAATTCGGGCAACAACTCCTATTTGATTGATATCGTTTGAAGTCGGATTTTCTATTTCTTCTTCTTTTTGGGATACTACTCCAATAGTCTTATTACCTAAATTAGCATCGTCCAGTAATTTAATTGATTTATCTCTTCCTGCTGTGATAGGAATCACAACTCCAGGAAAAAGTACCGTATTACGTAAAGGTAAAATGGGTAGAACTTCAGGAAGTTCTTCATTATTAATTTCTTCTTCGTCTTCAGGAGTCATTAAAGGGATCAACTCTGCATCTTCATCTATTCCTTGTAATGACAAACTGTCAAGCGTAGTAAATTTGGTTTTCGTCATATGTATATATCAAAGCCATTTTGTCACTAAGTAAAAATGGCATTATTTATAGTTTCTAATTATCTTCTCAAAACTTGTCAAACACCCTATATAATAAGGCTTCACAATATTTTTTATAAATACTAGGTCAATTGTTATGCCATTTTTTTAAAAAAAACTTTGATAAAGTGTAACAAATCTAGCTTTGAGGTATCTTTATAAAAGACAAACCAATTTAATTGATACTAACCAAAGAAAATACAGAGGTGTTGATTGCTAAATGTCGCAATCACGATCGTAATGCGCAGCTAGAAATATACAATCGATTCTATAAAGCGATGTTTAATACCTCGTATCGAATTGTAAAAAATCAGGCCGAGGCAGAAGATATCATGCAGGATGCGTTTTTAACAGCCTTCACCAAATTATCTTCTTTAGAAAGCGATAGTATGTTTGTCGCTTGGCTCAAAAGAATTGTGGTAAATGCTAGTTTAACAGCGCTAAAGAAAAATAACAAATATGAGGAAGTTGCCTTAGAAGCAGTGGACTATAAACTATCAGATGATACTTATGAGATGTCTGCAGATGAGATGTCAAAACTTAAAGTTAATAGTGTATTAGAATCGTTAAAGCAACTCAAAACAAGCTACTCTACTATTTTATCCTTATATCTGATTGAGGGGTATGACTATGATGAAATTGCTAATATTATGGATATTTCATATTCCAATTGTCGAACACTAGTATCGAGAGCAAAACAAAGTTTGAAAAAAAAATTATTAATTACTCATTAACATCTTAGGACTATGAAGGAAGATAAATTGGACGATTTTTTTGATAAGATAAGAGATAATGTTGATATCTATGAACCATCCGACACTCATTTTGAAAATTTTTCAAGACGCTTGTCAGATGCCCGCAACGCTACTTTAAAGCAGCATAAAAACAGCACTATTAATTGGTTTAAACCTTTATCTATTGCAGCAGCTATCGCATTACTTTTAATCTCATCCTTATTTGTATTTCAAAACAGTGATGAATCAAAAAGAGAGTTAGCCAGTGTCTCTGATGAAATGTCTACTACACAAAGTTTTTTTGCCAGTAGCATAGCATTCAAATTAAAAGAAATAAAAAAGACAGCTACTATCGCTGATAAGGAGTTGGTGAACGATGCGATGAACCAACTTGATAAATTAGATATTGATTATCAAAAATTAAAACAAGATTTAGTCATAAGTAACAATGACACCCGTGTTATTAGTGCTATGATTGAAAATTTTCAACAAAGAGCAACTTTGTTGGAAGATGTTCTGGAAACATTACAACAAAATAAATTAAATAAAAATTACTCCAATGAAAACAATATACTCTAAAATAATATGGCTCCTGATTGTTTTGCCTTTGCTCTCATTTAATAATCTGACCGAGGATATAAAATCTAAGCACTCCAAAGAAAAATCATTACGCAAAGAATTTTCTGTTGATAAAGACGCTCTTTTAGAAGTAGATAACGCCTACGGTAATGTGGATGTAACTACATGGGACGAAAATAGAATTGTAATGGAAATAAAAATTACTGTAACAGGTAACGACAGGGAAAGAGTAGATGAAAAATTAAGAAATATTTCTGTGCTTTTTAACGCTACCGCAAAGCATGTAACGGCTAAAACCATTTTTGATCAAGAACAAAATTCCTGGTGGTCAAAATTCACAAATACCTGGAGCTCCTCCTCTTCTCTGAACATGAAAATTAACTACACCGTCAAAGTTCCCGTTACCAACTCCTTAGATCTCACTAATGATTATGGTAGTATTACACTAGATAAAACAAAGGGAAATACTTCAATCAACTGTGATTATGGGCAAATTATAATTGGGGAATTACATGGTAAAGAAAATAGTATTCATATGGATTACACCAAGAATAGTTCTATAAAATATATGACGAAGGGATCTATAAATGCTGATTATTCGGATTTTGAAATCGGTACTGTCAACAGTGTAAATTTGAACGCAGATTACACGCAATCAAAATTTGGAAATGTTGGCACCTTAGAATATTCTTGCGATTACGGAGGACTCAAGGTGGATAAGGCACATAGTATTAATGGTAACGGGGATTATTTGAATACTAAAATAGGAGTAATAACTAAACTCGTAGATATCAATGCTGATTATGGTTCTATAACAATAGATACTTTAGAAGACACGATGAAATCAGTCTATATTAAAGCTGATTATGTAGGTATAACCATAGGGTATAACCAAAACTCATCCTTTGACTTCCGTCTTAAAACATCGTATGGTAATATAGGGGTAAATGACCAGGATTTAAATGTGATGAAGAGAAATAGTGATAACTCTGACAAAATCTACGAAGGCTATTACAGACAAAAAAATAGCGGAAATTCTATAACTATTAATTCTAGCTACGGAGGTATAAAACTAATTAAAAAATAATATAACTAATAACAGACACGATCATGACAAAAATCATTTTAATTTTAACGATTAGTCTTTGCACCACAGTTACGCTAAATGCTCAATGGTGGGGCAGTTCAAAAAGAATAAGTGGTAATGGAGACATGACTACCATCAGCAGAACAACTTCCGATTACGATGTTGTAAAGGTTAGTGGACATTTAAAAGTTCTACTTATTAAAGGAAAAGAAGGTGCTCTTAAACTTAAAGGTGAAAGCAATCTACTTCCTTACATTGAAACAGAAGTTAGTCAAAATACACTGAAAATTTATGTGAAAAAAGGATACTCATTAAACTACGGAAGAAATAAGGAGATTATCATAACCGTTCCCTTTGCAACACTCAATCAAGTTACGCTCTCAGGCTCTGGAGATATAATTAGTGAAGACCCAATAAAAGCGACTAGTTTTAAAACCGCTGTATCAGGATCTGGAGATATTCAATTAGTTATTGATGCTACCAACACTACAGCGCAAGTTTCTGGTAGTGGTGACTTGGAATTAAAAGGTAAAACAAATGAATTAGACATAAATGTCTCAGGATCTGGAGACATATCCGCTTACCAATTGATTGCCACACAGGTCCATGCAAATGTGACCGGATCTGGGGATATTGAAACCCATGCAACCAATTCGATTCGTGCACGGGTGACAGGATCGGGAGATATATTTTTCAAAGGGAATCCCTCTAAAGAAGACAATAAAGTGGTTGGATCCGGAGATATAACCCGACAATAATACTTAACATTTTTTTTAGAATTGTCTGAATGGGATTTCTCTTTCAGACAATTTCGTTTAAAAACAATATTACTTACATTTACCGCGATAATCATTTTTGAGATTTTCTCAGAAAAGGTTTAATGTTTAATTTATACCCATACCTATTGTTTTTTCTAAAAAAAAAGAATATTCCATTTAAAGACTTAATCCCCGAAGGATTTGTAGATATTCATTCTCATTTATTGCCCGGTATTGATGACGGCGTAAAAACCATATCTCAATCGGCATATATAATTGAGTCTTTAGAGCAGATGGGAGTTGAAAAAATAATTACTACTCCGCATGTAATGCAGGATGTATGGCCGAATACAAGTTCAATAATTCGGGAAAAACTAACGATTATGCAAGAAGCACTTGCTAGTCTCAAGTTAGATAAAATTCCGTTACTGGCTAGTGCAGAATACATGATGGATGATGCATTTTTAAAAAGAATTCAAGTTAAAGATATTCTTCCTCTATACGACTCTTACGTATTGGTCGAGATGTCTACCTTTAGCGCTCCCATTAATTTATCAGAAATGATATTTCAAATAAAAGTAGCAGGTTATTCACCGATTCTTGCACATCCGGAACGTTATACTTTTTATCATGATGATCTCTCCCGATATGAAGACCTTAAAACGTCTGGGTTTGACTTTCAGCTAAACTTACTTTCCCTGAGTGGTCATTATGGCAAAAAAGTTCAAAAGGTAGCGGTACATCTACTTAAGAAAGGATACATCGATTTTGTAGGTTCAGATATTCACAATTATCAACATCTGCACACCATACAAAATGGGTTCTCACCAAAGCTAAGTGCTTTAATTGAACCCATTTTATTAAAAAATTGTGTATTTACTTAAACAATTAGGGATTAAGCGTCTTGGTTACCATACCCGTAACCGTAACCATATCCATATCCTCCCTGATTAAAAGATGCATTTAACAATACTGCCATATTTGGTAAGCGTTTCTCTCTGTGAAAGTTTTCAGGAACCTGTAATGCTCTTTTATCGGAATAGTTTTCTCTTACAATAAAAATACTTAGATCAGAATAATGACCGATCAATAAGGTATCGGTTACTAAGCTTACCGGTGCTGTATCTACAATAATATAATCATAGTGTTTTTGCAAATATGCAAACATTTCTGCGACGCGATCTTGCATTAGTAACTCTGCCGGATTAGGAGGAATAACGCCAGGAGGCAAAATATCCATAGGATCTTCCGACTTTTCAGCGTAAATGACATCTTGCGGGCTAAGGTCTTTATTCATAATGAAGTTTGTAAAACCTTCTGTATCTTTTCCTTTCGGCAGATCTAAAAAGTTATGAAATTTAGGATCCCTAAAATCCGTACCTATAAATGCAACTTTTTTACCTGAAATGGTTAAGGTCTTTGCTAAATTGGAAGAAACCAGTGTTTTTCCTTCGCCTGAAATCGTAGAAGTTACAAAAATAACTTTCCCTTTCTCTTTATTAGAACCTGCCATCAAAAAGTCAAGGTTAGTTCTCAAAATTCTAAAAGCTTCTGCAATTCCAGATCGATTCGTACGAGAAACTACAATCTTATCTTTGGTTTTTGTCTTAGGTATAGAGCCTAATATCGGCATTGTTAAAACCTTTTCGAGATCCTGACGAGAGCGAACTTTTACATTTAATAATTCTGATACATAGATGATTAAAAAAGGAATCATGAGACCCATAAATAATGCACCTACATAGATCATTTTCTTATTAGGAGAAACAGGATACGATCCGATAGTAGTTGCTCTATCTATAATTTGAGCATTTGATAAAGTTACATGACTGGTTATTTCAGCTTCCTCACGTTTTTGTAACAGATATAAATATAGCTGTTCTTTAATTGTTTGTTCACGCTCAATAACCCTAAGATCTTTCTGACGTATCGGCGCATTATACAATTTACCACTAAAATACCTGTCCTGCGTTTTTAAACTATTAAGCTTAATATTAATCGCTCCTTTTAAACTATTTAAACTTTCGATCAACACCTGACGTAAACCATCTATCTGCTGATTAATATTAATAACCGCCGGATTTTGTTCACTAGATGAAGTTAATAATCGATTACGCTGCGATATTAGTGTATTATATCGAGTAGCTGTATTAGTTATATTAGGATCATCAAAACCTAAGTTTGCAGGTACCAGATCATACCTTCCTTCCTGACTCAAAATAAAACTTCTAGTCGACTCAATTAAACTTAATTGGGTACTCAACTGTGTGATTTCTTGTAAATTACGTGTATCACTATCAGCCACACGTTGTGTTTGGGCCGAGATGTCATTCGTTAAGCCAAATTTAGCCTTGTAGCCAGCGGCCTCATCATCTACCTCTGTAAGATCTCCTGAGATTAAGTCCAATCTGTCATTTATAAAGGTAGCTGTTCTGGCAGAAGTTTGTTTCTTATTATTAATTGTGGCTTCGTTGTACTCATCAATTAAGGTATTGATGATATCCATCGCTTTTTCTTTGACAGGATCATTCAATGAAATTTGAACCACAGAAGAATTCTTTCCGACTGGAAAAATGCCAAGGCCATTTCTATAGCTCTCTGCTATCCATCTTATCGGACTAATTTTAATCTTAATGGTCTCCCCTTTTTTATTGCCAATTTCTTTGAAATTTGGAGTAATCACAACGTCACCAATACTAGTCTTTATAGTATTGCCAAAGGAATGATCGCTTAATTTTTCATCTCCATCTCCTAACAAAGAAAATTTAGTATTAGAAACTATTTTTACTTTGAAAACCTTAGATGCCGACTGAATGATTGAATCAGGGGCGAGTAAACTAATTTCGATAATAGATTCAGGATAATTTTCAGTTTCAAGGACGCGTCCCTGAGAGAAATACTGGACATTCAATTTTAAACGTTTAACTACATTCGTAATTAAAGTTCTTGACTTAATTATCTGAATTTCGTTTTCGATCTTATTTGATTTATTTTCCAGCAGGCCTAAATCTTGAAATGCAGCCAATTCAGATTCTCCCATGCTATCATCTTGTGAGATCATGATACTGGCTGATACATTATATTTTGGTATGGTATAGCGAATATAAGTGTAAGCTAGAGTCAAACATATCAACAACCCTAGTGCAAACCAGTACCATCTTTTCAGATAATGCATGATTTGCTCTCTAAAATTAAAGTCCACACTCTTATTAGCAGATAAAGGCTTTACCTTCTTCAGTTTTGAATTTGATTTCATAAAAATTTGCCTAACGAATAATTAAATTTAGGGAAGTAAGAATTACACCAACTACACTCAATACTATCCCTAAGGTATTACTGTTCGTTCGTGATCTTTTTTGTTGTGCATTATTCGGTTCAACATACAACACGTCGTTCTGTGCTAAAAAATATACCGGTGAATCAAAAATATTTTTTGAAGTTAAATCCACTCTGTGATACGTGTTTACACCATCATTTTCACGAATGACCATCACATTAGTTCTTTTACCGGTAATAGTCATATCCCCCGCTAATCCAAGTGCCTCAATTATCGTAACTCGTTCGTTGGGTATGGTGTAGGAACCGGGGCGATTAATCTCACCAATTATTGTAATCTTAAAGTTTTTGAGACGCACATTGACTATAGGATCTTTAATATAGATCTTTAATTTTTCTTGCAACATTTCTTTAACTTCGACTCGTGTCATTCCGGCAACCTTTAACTTACCGAGAACAGGAAAATCAATATTCCCTTGTTCATCAATTAAATATGTGGGCTCTGCAGTACTGCCACTGCCATTTGACGGAGTTGTATCCGATGCTTCACTCATTATATTAAGTGAAGAACCTTGCATTAAATTAAATGGTCTGGCTGCCTCCATATTGGTAGCCGAAACTAGTATACTTATTATGTCATCTACTTTAAAAACTCTAGTAAAAGAATTATCCGACGTAATTTGTTCTAGGTCTTTTGTATCTTGAAAATAAACAACATCAGTAGGAGCTTTACACGAAAATAACGCCGTAACAACTACTAAAAGTAACAGAATTGATTGGAATTTCATAAAATATAATCTTAGAATATAAGAGTTATGATCAACAAATTTAACACTTAATTGATCTGAACTGAGTTTTGAAATGTTATAATTAAATTAAAACTTTTTCTCTTTTTGCGGTGTCTTTATGGTGATTCGTTTGATCGATAGTTTCAAACATAGAGTTTTTAGAAATGTACTCTGGAACTATTTCTTTTAGCTTACCAACTATTAAATAATCCTGACTAAGCAGATTCATAATACATAAATCATCAATTTTATCTTTGATTATCGTCGGGTCTTGATCGTCGAATTTACTTATCATAATCTTTTTATGATAGGTTGGCAAGGTATTCTCTGTATCAGCCAACAACTCTTCGTATAATTTTTCACCAGGTCGTAGTCCAGAAATTTCAATATCAATGTCATTAGGATAATTTAATCCCGATAGACGAATCATCTTTTTGGCCAGATCAAATATTTTTACAGATTCACCCATGTCAAAAATAAAAATTTCTCCACCGTTCCCCATCGTACCCGCTTCAATAACGAGTTGTGAAGCCTCTGGAATGGTCATAAAAAAGCGCGTGACATCCTTATGAGTAACCGTAAGAGGTCCGCCGTTTTCTATTTGCTTTTTAAATAATGGAATCACTGAACCATTCGATCCTAAGACATTACCAAAACGAGTAGTTATAAATTTAGTCTTACTGGTTTTGTGAAGACATTTAATGTACATCTCAGCAACGCGCTTTGTCGCCCCCATTACATTGGTAGGATTCACCGCTTTATCGGTAGAAACAAACACAAATTTGTCCACTCCGTACTTTGAGGATAGATCAGCCAATTTTCGAGTTCCCAGAACATTAATCTTGATTGCCTCGCATGGATTTGCTTCCATCAACGGAACATGTTTATATGCTGCAGCGTGAAAAACCATGTTAGGCTTATATTTTTGAAATATTGTTTCAACCCGTTGATGATCTCTAATGTCAGCCACGAGCGGAACAAAATTTGTCACCTCCTTACTTAAGAGTTCTTGTTGCAAATCATATAATGCTGATTCTGCCTGATCCACTAGAATTAACTGCTTATAATTATAAAAAGACGCTTGTCTTACAATCTCACTACCAATGGAACCAGCTGCTCCGGTAATCATAATAACTTTGTCTTTAAGCTCTCTTTTAATATTTTGATTTTCTAAAGAAATAGGAGCTCGATCCAGTAGATCTTCAATTTGTATTTGCTTAATTTGAGAAGCATTAAGCTTGCCATCAATCCAGTCGTTTACGGCAGGAACTATCTTCACCTTTACATTAAAAGGCAACAGCTGATCTGTTATTTCCGAAAGTCTCTTTTTACCAATATGAGGAATGGATACGATGATCTCACTTACCTTGTATTTTTTTATGAACTCTGCGGTGATTGCTGAGGGAGCAAAAACTTTTGTCCCGTCAATCGTTTTATCTATTTTATGAGGATTATCATCTATAAAACCAATAACGTGAACGGATTTATAACTCTCGTTACTAATTGCCGCGAGCGTAACTAAACCAGAATCTCCTGCGCCATAAATCATAGTACGCGTGGTATCATCCAGATTTGATTTGATATAATTATAGAGATACTTAAACACTAATCTACTAGTAGTTAATACAATTATATTTAATAGATAATGTATAAATATGATAGAAACAGGAATATTCAGAAGATCTGGCATCAAAGACCATCTGCTAGAAAACATAAGTGCTCCACTCAACGATAACAAGATAGTTACTGCCAAAAAGAGATTATATGCATCGCGTATACCGGTATGTCTGACTACTCCTTTATACGATCCGATAACAAGAAAACTTATTAATGAAAACACAACCATAACCGGTATCTGAACCGCCAAAATTGCGCTATCTATGTCAAGTGTGATCCCGAATCTAATAACATACGCCAGAAAAAAGTTGAATAATGTCAAAAGTATATCAATAGACAGTACCAACCACTTGGATGCATGCTTATGTGAATTTTCTAGAATGTACTTTTTTATCATCTTAATATTTTTTTAATTATTGAAATGACTTTATACAGCTCCTCTTCTTCTAAATTTGAACCGCTTGGCAAACAAAGACCTTTTTCGAATAAGGTATCTGATATTCCGTTTAGGTAAGATTTATTATGAGCAAAAACAGGTTGTTGATGCATTGGCTTCCATAAGGGTCTTGATTCTATATTTTCTTGTGCGAGACCCAAACGAATCTCTTCTCTCATTTCAAAAGAATTAGTCTCTACACATGATAACCAACGGTTAGAATAATATCCGGTTGGTTCGTTCAAAAATGTCAAACCATCCAGATCATTCAACTCACTTACATAGGTTTCAAAGTTTTTTCTTCGCAAAGCTACATGTGCATCTAGCACTTCCATTTGACCACGACCAATTCCAGCAGTTATATTACTCATGCGATAATTATAACCTATCTCAGAATGCTGATAATGAGGGGCCTCATCTCTAGCTTGAGTAGCAAGAAATATTGCTCTCTCTTTATACGCTTTAGTTTTGGCTACTAAAGCACCTCCTCCAGAAGTGGTAATAATTTTATTTCCGTTGAACGAAAGAATTGCTATATCACCGAAAGTTCCACAATTTACACCGAAATACGAACTTCCTAAAGCCTCTGCACTATCTTCTAATACAGGAATATCATACTGCGATGACACTTTTTGGATAGCTTCTACATTATATGGCATCCCATAAAGATGTACCGCAACAATAGCTTTAGGTTTTTTTCCCTTTGACATTCTATCTTTTATAGCAATCTCTAATTGCTCGGGACACATATTCCAAGAAGTCTTTTCACTGTCTACAAAAACTGGTTCTGCACCGAGATAAACAATAGGGTTCGCAGAGGCTGAAAACGTCATACTCTGACACAGTACCTCATCTCCCCTGGTTACTCCCAATAGTTTTAGACCAAGATGCAAAGCTGCGGTTCCGGAACTTAGAGCTGCTACATAACTATCGTTCTTTAAGTACTCCTCAAGATCCGTCTCAAATCCATTAACATTTGGTCCTAAAGGTGCTATCCAGTTGCTTTCAAAAGCTTTCTCGATATAATATTGCTCCTTCCCTCCCATATGTGGTGAGGATAGCCAAATTTTTTTTGAATCTATTGCATTCATATAATTCCTAATTACATAGCGTATAAAAAGTGTTCCCTAAAAAAGTTTCTCTCAGTTGTCCTGTAAAATCAGCTAAGAAAAGAGGGGTAGCACCACTGATTTTTTGTTTGTTTACCTTGTTTTGGTGTAGCTAAAGTATAGTAGATTCACGAAATAACATCCTAAAAATTCAACTTTTAGATACAATACTTAAAATCGAGGTTCAACTACTAAACTCTTTCAAATCATCCCATTATACCGATACTTTTTGCTTAAATAAAATCCAATTTTAACTTAAGAATTCCTTAAAAACAGTAGTAGTTCTTAAATTCCTTAACAGAAAATGAGAATATCTTAGTTTATTTAACATATTTTAGTAAGAATATTCTTTAGTATTTGTAAGACAACTTTCCTGTTAAATATGAAACAAACCCATTATGTTAAGTTTTAGCAATACTATAACATAATTCTTAAATTTTAACAGGGATATTAGCGGCATTAATCGAGTGTTTTGCCCCTTTTTTACTCACTCATCTTATTATACTAGTATGATAAAATTTATTTAAGTTGCACTATGTTATTTAATTCTTTGGATTATTTTATTTTTTTGCCCCTAGTATTTCTCACCTATTGGGTACTCTTTAAAAATAAGCTTACATCGCAGAACCTATTCTTATTACTTGCCAGTTACTTTTTTTATGGATTATGGGATTGGCGGTTTTTGTTTCTAATACTTGGTAGTACACTTGTAGATTTTATAGCCGGTAATAAAATTTATACAACTGAGAAAGTCAACATTAAAAAAATATGGTTTGGTGTAAGTATTCTTTTCAATCTTGGTTTATTAGGTTTCTTTAAATATTACAATTTTTTCATTGATTCCTGGGTTGATTTGATGGAGCTTTCAGGTTATACCGTTAACAATACCTATACATTACAACTTATTTTACCTGTGGGTATTTCTTTTTACACCTTTCAAACTATGTCCTACTCGTTGGATATTTATTATGGTAGATTGAAACCAACGACTAATTTGATTGATTTTGCAACTTTTGTAGGCTTTTTTCCGCAATTAGTTGCCGGTCCCATTGAGCGAGCGTCCAACTTACTCTCACAAATTACCAACTCTCGAATTTTTAATTATGAGCAATGCAAGCAAGGTTTAAAGCTGATTTTATGGGGGCTGTTTAAAAAGGTTGTAATCGCTGATTCGATTGCTCCTATCGTAGATGATATTTTTGCTAATTATGGTGATTATTCTGCGTCAACGCTACTTATGGGAGTGACATTATTCAGTTTTCAAGTATATGGTGATTTTAGCGGATATTCGGATATCGCCATTGGAACAGCAAAACTCTTCGGTATAGAGTTGATGTCTAATTTTAAGTTTCCAAACTTCTCGCGTAATGTTGCTGAATATTGGCAACGTTGGCATATATCCTTATCTACTTGGTTTAGGCATTATCTATATATCCCATTGGGAGGCAGTCGTGTTAGCAAACTGAAATCTGTACGAAACATATGCATAATATTTTTGGTGAGTGGTTTCTGGCATGGAGCGAATTGGACTTTTATAGTCTGGGGTGGTATACACGCTCTTTTCTATATTCCGGTATTTTTAATGGGTCGCAATCGAATGTATATGGATACCGTAGTCGCAGAAAACAGTTGGTTACCTAGTTTAAAGGAAATAGTACAAATAGTGTTCACTTTTACCCTTATTACTTTTTCGAGAGTATTCTTTAGATCTGAATCCATAACTGATGCCTATTTGTATTTAAAACAGATCTGTACCCATTTTTCGTGGGAGGCCTATTCACATCCACAAGGATATCGTATGATCGATTATTTAATTCTCTTATCGATCTTTACAGTATATGAGTTTAGCATCAGAAGGGATGAACGGTCACCATTTAAGTTCAAGTCAAAAATTGTTAGATTTTTATTATATTCTATAATCATTCTCGCAATGCTATTATTTTATGATGATCAAGTGGATAGATCGTTTATATATTTTCAATTTTAGATATGAAAAAGCTATTTTTAAACTTAATAATTTACGGGTTTTTGATTCTTATCATGCTAGAGCTTCTTGTTCGAGTGTTTCATCTGGGGAAAGATACCCCTACGCGTTATGTTGACCAATATAATGTTGAAAAATGGATGCCAAATCAAAATGGTTTTGCCGTTACCGGAAATAGAAGGCAAAATTTTTCAGAATACAATATTAATCAATCAGGTTATAATTCGTATCGAGAATTTAATCCCACGTATGATAAAAAAGAAATAGCACTTGTAGGAGATTCATTTATAGAAGGTTTTCATCAAAATTATTATAACTCCATCGGAAAAAAAATTGAAAACTTGCTAGAAGATGTAGAGGTGTACGAGTATGGCTATGCTGGTTATGATATGGCTGATCAATTGCATCTGGTACATGCTTATAAAGATCAATTTGATAAAATTGATCATGTTATTTTTGGTATTAAGTTTTCGAATGATCTGACCCGTGGTGAATACAGCGTATTAAGCGAACGCTTAGCATTAGAATCTCCTTTAAACAAAGCTTTAAAAAAAAGTAAGTTACTGGTATATGCAAAAAGCATTGGTCTCTTAGATCCCCCAAAATTATTTATTGCTAAATTGAAAAACACCTTTTTTAATTCACAAAATCGAAAAGGTTCAAAAAAGAGCCCTTCGAATATAACGAATACCGAGCAAGAGTATTTAAACAATTTTAAACAATTAGTTGCGACCTATGGTTATGATAATCAGCGTTTTATTTTATTATTGAATTCAAAGGAAACTAGTAATATCTTCCTGAAGTATCTAGATCAAAATGGATTTAAGTACATTGATTTTTATAAGCGTTTTCAAGCAAGCCCAAGACCAAAAAATCTTATTTACGACAGACATTGGAATAATTACGGACGAACATTGATTGCTAGAGAAATTGTTTCTCATCTTAGAACTCATTGAGATTATCTCTATCTAAAAAAAAATGTATTTGTCAGTTACTCTTTCTTACGATATTGTGGAAAATATACTTTCTTATCATAGTTTTCGGGATGAATTTCATTGGCTTCAAGTTTTTCTGATAAAATCTTATCATATACTTCTTGATTGACTATTTTCCTTCCTGTATAATAGACTACATCTTCGTCATTGGGAAAGAAGTACTTTTTATATTTATATAAGCCATCATTATCTTCTCTACCTCCACCAAGCACGTAAAATTTATAATTATTAATTCTAGCCCACTTAATAACTTCAATTTTTAAAAAATCATTGGGTCGGGTATAGAAATAATCAGACAACGTACCTCCCAAATAAGAGTACAATGTATCTTCATCTTTTAATATTAATTCTGTTGAGATCGGATTACCTTCTTTGTAAACCATAGCTATCACAACACTCTCCGGATTGTTATTAATAAAATTCTTGAAATAATCTATGTAATGAAAATATTGATCGTGCGCATTGTTACGATGCATTGTTTGTATATAAATACTATAAAAATCTTCAATAATTTCATCTGAAATTTCATTATCATATACTTCTAGAGTCAGCTCTTCTTGTAGTGCTTTTCTATAATTATTACGTACTTTAGATTTATGTTCTTTCCATTGTAGACTTTTTTCTATAATCTTTCCTCTAACATTTTTGAGACTTGGTATTAGCTTACCAGAATAATGCAGGTGATTTTCGTTGAGACTAAAGCGAATAAACTCGCTGACTATATTATTCTCCTTGTACCATGTATCAACATGCTTCCAAAAACGTTTGATCAGCTGAGGGTTAATAAGCTCTGTATTGAATAACGGCCCGCTATAACCATAAGGGGATATTACATCCTTATAAGAATCTCCTAATGCCGTGTTGATAGACCTTGCATAAAATGGCATGGCTATTATTGGAGTACTATTTTCTTCTAATACAAAGTAGCATAACGGATGCTTATTCATATTAGAAGTATCTAATAACTCGACCTTATAAAAAGGATTCGAGTTATTTAAATCTTGAAGTAATTTTTTGTAACCTACCAAATCTTTTTCTCCACGTACATGGCGTACTGAAAAAGAAATCTTCGGAGCACTTTTGAGATACGCTTCTCCTATTTCTCGTTTCTTTATAGTCTTGGCCGGTATTCCATAGGATGTTACAAAATCATCCACATTACGCGTCACAAGCGCTCCTGCTCCAATCACAACATGATCTCCTATTGTCAAATTTTGTAAAACAGTAGCTCCTATTGAAATCGCTGAAAATTCACCTATCACCACAGTACCTCCTATGGTTACTGCCGGAGCGATACTGGAAAAATCTTTCATTATACCATCATGTCCTAGATTTGAGTTTGTATTCAAAATACAAAAATCCCCAATCGTAGCATCGGCATTTATATTTGCAGAGGTTAAAATTACAGTGCCACGTCCTATTTTGGCATATTTACTTACCCGGGCAGATGGATGAATTACTGTTATAAATTCAAATTCGGAACTTAGCTTCCTAATTTTTTGTTCCATCACATAACGGGTATAATTATCTCCTATTGCGATAACCCCTTTGGTCACACCTTTAGCAACTAACTCCGGAATGCTTTCTTCAGCTCCTAAGATTTCATAGTTGAGAACATTTTTACCCTTCGTTTTATAAGAATCTATGAATCCAAAAATTTCATATTCATTTTGCAACTCTATTGCCTCAACTATTACTTTGGCATGCCCAGATGCCCCAATGACTATAATTTTATCCATTAAATCTTACTGATGTTTTCTTCATTACCTCTAAAAACCGGCATATTAAGATTTGCTTGACTATTAACGCCTTCTTTAAGCACTACTTTTTTAATTGTTTTAATTAAAATGATTAAGTCTGTTTTAAAAGATATATTATCTACATACCAAACATCATAATCAAATTTCTGAGTCCAGCTAATCGCATTTCTTCCGTTAACCTGAGCCCATCCTGTTATTCCCGGTTTTACTTCATGACGCCGCTTTTGTTTACTGTTGTAAAGCGGCAGATACTTGACTAACAAAGGACGCGGCCCAATTAAGCTCATGTCTCCTTTTAGAACATTAAATAGCTGCGGAATCTCATCCAATGAATACTTTCGTACAAAAGCTCCGATTGCTGTTATTCGCTCTTTATAAGGAAGTAGCTCACCATTTTCATCCTTCTTATCATTCATACTCTTCAGTTTTATAATCTTAAAGAGTTTTTCGTTCTTACCAGGTCTCGTTTGATAAAAGAATGGTTTTCCGTTGTTAGTAATGAATAATATAATAATACTAATTAAAAGAATAGGAGAAATTAGTAATAACCCCAGAAACGCAGCAACAAAGTCAAATAATCGTTTAAAAAAGTTTTTATACATACAAGTCTAATTAGAATGTAGTTCTTTATCAATAGATTTTACTAAATCTCCGACATTATGCATGTTCATTAAATCCATTAGTTTAAATTTAATATTTAATTGATTCTCAATTTCGGTAATTATCATCATATGCGTGATTGACTCCCAACCTTCTACATCATCTGCAGAAGTTGTATCCTTCAAATTGAAATTCTCATGCTCCAATACCTTACGGAATGCCTGAGTTACGTTTTCGTAAATTTTATCTTTCTCCATTTTCAACTATTCAAAAAATTCTCTTACTATTTTTCTATCAACTTTACCGTTTGCATTTAGTGGAAATGCTGCGGTAAAAATTATTTTGGTCGGAATCATATAATCGGGCAACCTCTTCTTTAATTCATTGATAATCATTTTTGAGTCAAATTGATTCCCTTCGATTACCAATCCAATTTCTGTGTTTTTCAGATTATTCAAAAAATCTATTGCCATCAGATTTGAACCACTGGTTATTTCTTTTGCATGAAATTCTATTTCTGACAATTCAACTCGATATCCTCTAATCTTTACTTGAAAGTCTTTTCTTCCAACAAACATAATATATCCTTCTTGATCCTGTATACAAAGGTCTCCAGTTTTGTAAAAGGTTAACATTTTTCCATTCAGTTCTTTTGTAAAAAAAGATTGTTCATTTTTGTTTGGATTATTCCAATAGCCAGAAGTTAATTGTGCTCCTGCTAAACAAAGCTCACCAGTAGTACCTAAAGGAACTATTTCTTCTAGATGATTACATATAATAGCTACAACTCCGTCAAGTGGTTTACCTAAAGAGATAACGCCATTGACTGTTCTGTGTTCGGGATTATCATTGAACGCATAATAGGAAGTAGTTACCGTAAACTCTGTGGGTCCGTACGAATTATAGAGGGTCGCATTGGGAACACACTTCTCCCAGTCGGTAGCAATCGTCTCATCCAGAGGTGCTGCTCCAAAACAGCAGTATCGTACATCAACAGCATTAATTTCTGAAAAATAAGGCTTGAGATAGTGAATAACTGAGGGCACCATAACCAAGTAAGTCAACTTTTTTTCAATAATTAGCTTATAAATATAAAAGTACTTGATTTGATCTTTTGGTATTGTATATAAACAAGCTCCATATAGCAAGGGATATAGTGTAGTTACCACAGAAAAATCAAAAGTAAGCTCAAACATTTGCAGGCACTTGTCGGTGGTTTGAATTTGGTGCTCTTTTTGGGTATCCATTGCTGTAAATAATGCAGTCAAATTTTGAAATGTAATGGGAACCCCTTTTGGCACCCCGGTCGAACCAGAAGTAAATAAAATATAAGCCAAACGTTCCTCATCAAAAGATGTGGGATCCAAATCTAAAATTTCTTTCCTAGCCCCAGATGTGCATATAGTCTCAAAAATATCTAGATTAAATCCTACTTCAGAATTTAAAATAGTTGTACAATTAGTCTCGTTAAGAATATATCGAATACGGTCTGCCGGAGTATGTTCGCTTATAGGAATATATGCCTTGCCCTCTAACCACAATGCAAAAATCGAGGCGTAGGTCTCTATATCATCATTTGCCACAATTGCAACGTTATTTCGTGTCTCGCTAAATCCGCTTTTGATTCTATCTCGAACACCCGAAATTACCTGAGCAAATTGATTATATGTATAGTACTGATCGCGAATACAAAAAGATTTCTTTGCAGCATTATTTTGCAAACTTTCTAAAAATCTGGATAGTATATTCATAAGAAATTTAAACTATAAGTAATGTCCATCATGATCCTGAACAACAAAAGGACTTAAGTCAAGAGCCACTTGATTATGCTTTAGCGCATATAACTTTCTCTCATCAATAAATGTTGTTGTTAAACGTTCTTTAATAGCCGCAGCTAACATTTCATTTTCAGTATATAACATTGAAGTTCCTACACTATAAAAATTTTCTATTAAAGCTCCAAAACACTCTTCAAAGCATCCATCAAACGGAATAAAATACTTGACGTTATATTCTTTATTTCTTACCAAAACGGATATAAATCCCAAAAGTTTGTTTTTATTCTTAACTGTGTAGCTCAAATTAAAAATTTTATTGGCTGCGCTGGCAATCAAACAGTGATAAGGGTATTTGTTAGCTACAGGTGCTCTCTGATATTGACTATTACTTATTTGCCAATTAATTAATTCTTTTGTTTTAGGAACCAAATCCTTGGTCAAATAAGGTGCTAGTGTAGACCATAATTCGTTATCAAGGCTGGATATATAATCATATTTGAGAGGCTCTATGGTTTCCTTTATTT
The DNA here is from genome assembly GCF_045505135.1 of Aquimarina sp. 2-A2. Classification (NCBI taxonomy): domain Bacteria; kingdom Pseudomonadati; phylum Bacteroidota; class Flavobacteriia; order Flavobacteriales; family Flavobacteriaceae; genus Aquimarina; species Aquimarina sp. 2-A2. Next base: position 324,421 of record NZ_JBJKFI010000002.1, read on the forward strand.
TTCTCAAATTGAAAAATGCTGTGACCGACTTAGAGAAAGTATCTACCCAAGAAAGAATCGTTCGAAACTTTTTTAGTATAGGAAACTTCATTATAACTAAATCGGGATCCAGACTAAAGATAAAATAATATCGATATCGCTCTGCAAACGTTGCAAATGGCTGTTTTTGATAATACCCTTCTACCTCTTTGCCCAAGAATTTTATGACCACCTGATTACCAACTGATTTAAGAGCCTCGTTCATGGTATAAGTAGCTAAAATAGAATCCTTATAATCATGAGCTATCCACCAGCGATAGCACCAGGATACTTTAGCGGTATTACCATTCGCATCTTGTACGTAATCCGGCACCAATGCTACGTATGATATCAGCCTATGGTCACTGTACGCTAATACGGCAAGAACATCCTCCTCCTCTGCTCTACTATTTTGTACTAACCATGCTGCTTTAGCTGGAGTAAACGGTATGTCAATATTGTTTTGCAAAAAGGAACCATCTACTACGGCTAGACTAATATCTTTTTTAGTTAATTTTTTTATGGAAATATTTTCACTCATAAAATTATGTAGAAGTTCATTTTAAGCAGAAGTGCGTTCCGATTGGTTATACTCATTTTCAACTAGATAAATTGATCTTTTTATTAAGGCTAATCCCTCAATACTAAATTTTGGATATAAACTCTCAAACGTATCTCCTGAAGAAATGCTAATTGCGGTTTGGTCTATAATTGTTCCTCCATCCAATTCTTTATTTACATAATGCGTAGTAATTCCGGTAATCTTTACTCCGTAAGCTAATGCATCCTGAATCGCCGTTTTAGTCCCTTTAAAGCTTGGTAATAAGGAAGGATGAATATTTAAAATTTTATTTTCAAAAGTGCTCAACATAGGTTCTTTTACTATGTATCTATAATTTAGTAAAAAGATAAAATCTATGTCGAACTCCTTTAGTTTTTCACAAATTTCTATTTGATAAGCTTCTGAGTTTTTAAAACGTTTTTTTTCAATGCGAAGCGTTCTAATTCCTGCTTCCTTAGCGAATTCTGCTGCTCCGCAAGGTTCAGCTTCATAAATTAGTAGAGCAATGGAATGATTGCCAAGTTTATTATTCTTGTATTCTTTGATTAAATCATAAGCATTTTTGCCCCAACCGGTCGTCAAAATTGCCCAATTATGCGCTTTTACGTTCTTCATCTAAATCTTTTATTACAGTATTAGGGTCTACAGCTATGTCCTTGGATGTGATCACATTCTCAATCGTTTTTATCAGAATTTTAAAATCTAATGAGGGAGAGATCGATTCAACGTATTTTATATCTGCTGATAATCTTGCATCCCAACTCAATAAATTGCGTCCTGTAACTTGTGCCAACCCAGTAATACCGGGTAAGACGCTGTGGCGTTTCTTTTCATTTTCCGTATAAAATGGCAAATAGCGTATCAGTAATGGTCTGGGACCAATGAAGCTCATTTCTCCTCTCACTACATTGATCAACTGCGGTAATTCATCTATAGAAGTTTTTCTGATAACACGACCGATACCTGTAAGTCGATCTTTATCCGGAAGCAACCGACCTCTTTCGTCCTTACGATCGTTCATGGTTTTAAATTTGATTATCCTGAAAATACGTTCATTTTTGCCAGGTCTTGACTGAGTAAAGAAAGGGTTCGATGAGGTTACTATCCATAACAATAATGCAACTACAAATAATAATGGAAAAAGGATTATAAGCAAAAGTAACGCGAAGAACAAATCCAAAAAACGTTTAAAATATCGTCTGTACACCTCCTTATTTTTTCTCATATATATTACCTATTCTATGCTGTGATGACAGCCTTTCATTCACCATCATACGCATTTTACCTGATGCAAGTAAGGGAATTTCATCAACATACACTACTGTGATGTCCGCATCTGCTCCTAAATATTTCTTAAATTCTTCAACGAACTCTTTTTCACGATAAAATGTTCCTTTTATGTTTATTTTGAACTGATATGTACCTTCTTTCTTCTGTATTAGTTGGCATTGTTTAATTTCTAAATACTTATTTACTATGAGAACTAAGTTATGAGTAATTAATCTTCCTGAAGTGTCAGTCAAAACATCGATTTGGCGTCCATAAACCGTAGAAAACACCTTTCGCCCTTCTTGGATTGAAAACGAACCCAAATCACCAGTATCATATCTAATTAAGGGCATTGCATAATTAAATAAATCAGTAATCACTATTCTTCCGACTTCACCAACATTAACAGAATTATTAGAATTCAATTCCAGAATTTCTACAAAATAACTTGCTTCGTTAATTATATAATGGTCGTGATTACCTAATGGTTGCTGAGCGATAATTCCATTTTCTATATTAGAATATCTTGATAGAAGTTCTACTGAAAAGTTCTGTGAGAATTTCTTTTTGGTTAACGGATTTAAACTTTCTGATATAGCTATTGCAGATTCTATAGATAAGCCTTCGGTAGAAAAATCCTCAGGAAAGGATGCTACCAATGTATCAAAAGCAGAAGCATATCCTAAAAAGCTGACTGTTTTATGCTTAGTTTTAATTGTTTGTAACAATCCAACAATCTCTTCTTTCTTACTCAATGAAAAAACGTCTACCGGAATTAAATTCTGCATTAATTTTTGACTCCACTTAGGTTGTTTAAAGGCTTCCCAAAATCTGAAATAATACAAAGGAGTACCCATACGATATCCTGCCAGAGAAGAGAAATAGAGTGTGTCCATTTGATTACGTTGCACTTTTTGAGCATCCTGAACAATTTTTAATGGTGTTCCTGTGGATCCGCTTGTAGTTACGGTTCTCTTCTGTTTAAAATCACTTTTAGAAATAAACGCAGCATAATTATCTCTAAGGGTATTCTTATCTATGATTTTAAAATCAAGAATATTTTTATAATTTCTAAAATCCTTGTAGTAGTTAGTAGTTTTAATCGCGTGTTGAAGGATATTACTCAACTTTTCAGATTTATAGTTATCTGCATCCACAGAATTTGGATTAGATAATACAAACTCAATTTCTGATAAGAATTTTCTTTTAACTCCTCCATTTAATGTATCCAGAGTCCAAAAGGAACTATTCCTTAATCCACTAAATAAATTTAATATTCTCATCTTATGTCTTCGTTAAAATTTCAGAAAACAAGGGATGTTTTAAATAACCTCCGTAAGCTATATCCGGCCCGATCATAGAGTTATTATCATTACCTTCAATTGCTACCGGACCATCAGGAGTAATAGCGATATCCCATCCTATCAATTTATCTGGAATTAGTCTTACCAGTTCCTCAATAAGGATACAACTTTGTTCAAAAAAAGGGATTTTAAAGCCCTGAAATAGCTTACCAGAATCAGGGTGAGATGTCATAGATGAACCCCCATGTTGCATTAATTGAAAGCTATGTTTCATCAAAATTCCTTTTTCGATATCAATCGGCACATAAATCCCTCCCGCAGAACTATTATCAACAAAAGCACCTCCGGTACCAAATCGCATAAATGCAGATAGGATGTGGACCTTATCATTGTCATCTAAATAACTATCAAAACGAATAGAATTTATACTTTTAGAATATATATCATTAATTCTCTTATGTTGCGCAATACAATCTTGAAAAATAAAACATCTTTCAAATAAAATATTAGTTAAGAAGCTGATATTGCTCTCAATAAAATTCTTATCAAGGATATGACAGTGACTTCCTCCCATATCATCGATTGGCTTCATGAAAATAGAATGCTTTTTAGATCTTGATAGCAATGTGTTCAAAAAAAAATTGACATCCATTCGTACTTGATCTACTTGAGTTGAATCATCACTGAAAACATAGAATTTTCTTTTGAAATTGTAACCGATAATCTTTATGATTGAGGTATTAAAATGTTTTAAATAGTTATAAAATATAAGTTTATTTCTTAATAACGGTTTAAATACAGGATTATGAAGCACTTTTGATAAAGTGATTAAATCAACTTCTTTACTGGAAAGGAATTGGTTGTAATTGTTAACCCCCTTGCGATACAGATATTTTCCAAAATAGAAAAAGGGAAATTCTCTTTTGTTGATTCCAAAATGAATTGCTTCAAAAATTAATTGAATAAAGGGCTTCTTGTCTGTGTCCCGCAGAACTACATCGAATCGTTTATAATATTGATTAAATTTTTTGAGAATCATTTTTCAAATCATCACGTATTAAAATGCTAGGTTAATAAGGTTTTATATTCATTCAATAAAGATTTCCAGACAGCTTTGCGTTCGTACAGTTCCATTATCCTGGGTCTTGCTCCAATTGCAAGTTGCTGTGCTAAATTTTGATTCTGAGCCAATTCCCGCATTGCATTATAAAGACTATCGGCGTCTTTAACAGGAATTATCAGTCCATTTTCTCTATCAGATATAATTTCGTTACAACCATTGATATTTGTTACAATACTTGACATTCCCATCGCACTTGCCTGCATTACTACATTAGGGAAGCCTTCTCGATAACTTGGGAAAGTTAAAACGTCTGCTATAGAGAAATAAGGTCGTACATCATTTTGCCATCCGACATTAATAATATTTGGATTAGTTTCAATTTCTTTTTCAGTTTCGGGCAATACAGGATCAAGTTCTTTTTCATATCTCCCTAAGAGTAGAAGTTTTGTGTTAGAATTTTCATTATTGATTCTTTTAAAAGCAGTGATTAATTCATTTATACCTTTATCTCTAACCCATCGACCTACAAAAATGTAAATGAAATCCGTTTCATCAATTCCTAAAGATTTTTTTAACTCCTCTTTATCTTGTAACGAAAATAATGCCGGGTCAAAATGTGAGGTATCTATACCATTTGAGCTTCCATTACCAATTACTTTCAATTTATCTCGTGTCGTATAATTGTTATCTACAATGATATCATACAACCCGAATGAATTAGGATATATCTTTGTCGCACATGAATAGGTTATGCGTTCTACAAAATCCAAAACACTTCTTTTTACACCTGTGGCTTCCAATAAAGGCATTCCTGCTATTGTATGTAATCGATTAGGGACGCCCGCTAATTTTGCTGCAAGCATCGATAATGTCCCTGCCTTTGGCGTATGACTATGAACTATATCAGGTTTTTCCTCTTTAAAGATTTTATACAAATGATACACCGCTTTTAAATCTTTAATAGGTGTTATCTTTCTGGTCATTTCTACAGGAATAACTTCTATTCCTTCTTCTTGTGAAACTTCTGCTAATTTACCATCACCATTACTCGAAATTCCAATTACTTTCATATGGTTGGTCATAAAATTAAGTTGTCCTTTCAGTAAGCCTCCTAAAGAAATAGGGACGGTAGTAACTCTTATAATTTTTTTCATAAAGTATTTTGTAGAAAATGTAGATGTCTCTGTGGAAATATTCCACACAAAGATAAATCTATTAGCAACGAATAGCTTCCAAAAAAAATCCTAAAAAAATAAATATTTCGTACCATAGCCGACGATAAAATTCATAATTCCTTTAAAACTAGTGCTTCGTTAAGGAAAAATTCAGAAAATTTTAGAAAATATTAACATGAGTATGCCAGTTTTTAGGTTATGGCATTACCTTTGTTTGACCTTTTAACGTATAAAACGTGTATTTGATCGATAACTTTAACAATATTTTCTTTTTTCTTAACACGTATTATAAAAGTTTTAACTTAATATTGTCTTAATCAAATTATTAACCCCAAGTTTAAATGTTTGCCCAATGAAAAATTTACCTTATTACCTACTTGTGTTTTCTTTTATTTTTATATCATGCAGTAACGAAAGTATCGATGAAGTTGTAATAGCACAAAATGAAAAAGATTTAGAAGTTCCTAAAGAGGATGAAAGTGAAGAGGCATACGATGCTACTGCTCCGTGCGACTTTTCCCTAAATGATGTTTCCGAGAACACGGTGGTAACAATTAACTGTATTTTAGACTTAAATGGAGAAACCATTACGTTACCGTCCAATGTAACCTTAGATTTTGATGGTGGTGATATTAAAAATGGAAGTATTGAATTTTTAAATGGAACCATCGATAGTAGATTACTTAGCAATGAGTTAGCAGTTATCGGCGATTACAAATTAAAAGATGATATGTTTTATTTTATTCCTTCACGTTGGGGTATAATTCAAGGGGAGGTATCTGATGAAATAGCAGCAGAGAATAAGGAAATAATTCAAACTTCTATAGATAAAGCTAGTAAATTACAGGCCAATACCTTTATCATAAATAAGATGGACGCCTATTTTAAAGTTGGTGATCCTACCGGACGAATTGTTCCGGAAAATGCAGCCATCAGTTTGCCGGCAAATTTCACTCTCAAAATGTCGAGCGAGACGCACTTACGTGTACAACCAAACAATTACAAAAAGCATACTCTTATGTCTGTTACCGGGGGTAATGATAATGTGGTAATCGATGGTGGTAATTTACATGGTGACAGAGATGAGCACGATTACTCAATAGCAGGTTCTCATGAATGGGGTCATATTCTTCAAATTAAAGGAACCTCAAACACCACCGTTACAGGTGTAACTTTTAGGGATGCCACTGGTGATGGTTTAAATGTTTCCGGTATATACCACTACTTTGACGAAAGACATATCCCATCACAACAGATTTTGATTACTAACAATAAATTTTATAATTGTAGAAGAATAAATCTTTCAATAACCTCTGGTAATAATATTACTGTGGAAAACAACACGTTTGTTGATGGTGGTATTGACACTGATAAATCTAAAGGAGCCGCTCCACGTTGTAATTTTAACATAGAGTCTTTTAGAAGATGGGAAGGAGAATTTGGAGGTACTCTAAAGGAATACGAAAAAGTAACACATGTATATGTTAGAAATAACATTCAGAAAGGAAGAGGTCGATTTTTAACACATCATAGTGACGGTCCTGTTATATATGAAGGGAACGAAATGGAATCAGCGATCTCTTTTCAATATGCCAATGGAGTCCAAATAAAAAACAACATATTCAATGCAAATGCTGAAAGTGCCGAAAACGGTAACGCAATTACCGCTGGTGTTGCTAATACAACAGCGCACCCCTTAGTATTTGGGAATGAAGTTTTTGGAAACGAAATTTACGGATACCATACAGGAATAAATACAGGTGGAAAAGATGTCAAGATATATGATAATCACATCGAGGCGAGAACTAGTGGTATTGCTATAGGTTATGGAAGTGGTGAAGGATTGATTAATTCTTCTATAACTAACAACACTATCAAAACAGATCAATACGGTATCAGAGCTAGAAAGCTTTTGAAAAACGTTGATATATCAGGAAATACTGTAACTGCTGCAACAAACCCTTTGCATATAAGCAATATTAATCAAAACCCTGATGAGGCTTCAGCGACCTTCACGCTTTCTAATAACATTTTGCGTGGAGCTAATCAAAACAACACGTATAGCTCTAAACTTTCAATCCTAAATAATGTTAACGGAGTTAATTTGAATCGAAATGTTGTAATTGGTGGTTTTAGCATTGAGGGATCAAAAAACATAAGCGCAATAGATAATGAAATTGAATCTACAAGTACTGATGGTTTTAGATTTCGAGAAACAGCTACAACACATTCCAATTTTTCGGAAAACTCTTTTAACCTTAATTCTAACTTCGAGTGCTTTAATTTTGAGATCACTCGTAATAATACAATAGAAATTAGCAGCAGTAATAGATGTAACTAGAACATCTTTTTTAAACAGATTATCATTACAACAGATATAGATACTATTGAATTTAATACTATCAAAGTCTGTTGTAATGTCTAAAAAAACTCATCCTACAGCTATCTATAAAAAGTATGCCCGTAAGTAGCTGATTTAATCATCCTACACAGTTAAACCTAATAAGCTTTTTTACAGTGTTTTGAAAGAAACCAATTAATGAGCTTAAGACTTTTGTGCAAGAATATTTACAAACACAAACTCAACAAATCGCTCACTATAGTTAGAAGAAATTTTTCTGACTGTATTGGTGATACAGTGTATAGCACACTCAAAAATAAAACCGAATTATAATCCCAAATTTTTAAAACAAATGAAATTATCATTTTTAATTTATCTTAATTTATTCTTATCAATTTTTCTAATATCCTGTGAAAAGGAAAATATCAATGAAGAGGCAACTGCTGCCAATGTTACAGAACTTAATTACACTGCGAGAAATTCATCTTTTTGTAAATTTAACTTAAATGGAGTTCAAGCCAATGCTAGAATAGGTCTAACCTGTGTTATAGATTTAAATGGTGATAATCTTAAACTACCACCCAATGTAGAATTGAGGTATAGTGGCGGAAGTATTACCAATGGAACTCTTACCCTCGACGGTGGAATTATCGATAGTAGACTGATGAACAAGAATCTCACTATCAAAGGTGATTTTATGCTTAGAGACAATAAATTTATATTACATCCGTCTCAATGGGATTTTGTTGAAGGTAGAGTTTCTCAAGCGTCAGCTAAAACTAATAAAGAAACTTTGCAGGATTTAATAGACGATGCAAAATCGTACGGTGCTACAAGATTTGAAATAGACAGTTTTGATGCATATTTCGAAATAGGTGATCCTACAGGTCGCGTTGTTCCAGAAAATGCAGCAATAAAGTTACCTTCAAATTTTACCTTGAAGATGACTAATAATACACATTTACGTGTTCAGCCCAATAATTATAAAAAGCACACTTTATTATCAATTACCGGTGGTAATGACAATGTAGTGATAGAAGGTGGAAATCTTTATGGAGACAGAGATGAGCATGATTATAGTAGTGGCGGAACTCATGAATGGGGACATATTTTACAAGTTAAGGGTACTTCAAATTCTACAATAAAGGGTGTTACCTTCAGAAATGCTACAGGTGATGGCTTAAACATCTCGGGAATTTATCATTACTTCGATCAAAGACATATTGCTTCTCAACAAATTTTAGTTAAAAACAACAAATTTTATAATTGTAGAAGAATTAACATGTCGATTACTTCTGGAAATCATATTACGGTTGAAAACAATACATTTGTTGATGGGGGTATCGATACCGATAAATCAAAGGGTGCTGCTCCAAGATGTAATTTTAATATTGAATCCTTCAGAAGATGGGAGAACGGAGTTGTTGGAAGCACGCTAAAAGAATACGAAAAAGTGAGCCATGTGTATGTAAGAAATAATACGCAAAAAGGTAGAGGAAGATTCTTAACACATCATGGTGATGGTCCGATTATTTATGAAGGAAACAACATGGAAAGTGCAATATCTTTTCAATATGCAAATGGTGTAGAAATAAAAAATAATACATTTAAAGGTAGTCAGGCTAGCACTGCGAATGGAAATGCGATCACTGCCGGAGTTGCAAACACGACCGAACATCCACTTGTTTTCGGAAATAAAGTTTATGGAAATCAAATATCAGGGTACATGACAGGAATCAATGTCGGAGGTCATGATGTAAAGATCTATAACAACGTTATTAGTGCGAGCAACGGAATGGTAATTGGAGATGGTCGTGGAGATGGACTTATCAAGGCAGTAATTAATAACAATACGATTAACGCCGACAAATATGGTATCAGAGCTAGAAAATTATTAAAGGATGTTACCATTAAGGATAACATTGTGAATGCAAACTCTCTTCCACTTTACCTAGTTGATATAAACAAAAATGCTGGTCAGGAAAATGCTAAATTAATTGTGACTAACAATACCTTAAGAGGAAAATTAAGTAATACTACATATCCTTCCAAGAAATCTAAAATTGGAAATTCTAACGGAATTGATTTTAAATTAAATAAGGTTAATGGAGGTATTGAAGTAGTAGGATCAAGAAATCTACTAATCAATACTAATACTTTCAGTTCCCAAAACATGCATGGTGTTAGATTTCTAACAACTACTACCATAAACTCAAGAATTACAGACAATAAATTCAATTTGAGTAGTAACTTTGAATGTATTAAAAAAGATGTAACACTTAATAGTTCAGTTGTTATGTCAAACAACAGCTGTAATTAGAAAAATCAAATTTTATATTGAAATCCGATTCTTTACTAGAATCGGATTTTTTTTGTCATTTTATTTCAAATGTGGGGAATCCTGTGGAACAATCTGGGGAAATTTTCGTCAATTCTTAAAAATTCTTAAATTCTAAGAATGGCAAATCACCTCCTGAGCTATCGATTTCATAAAGAATTAACAAATTATTTGAAATTACTACACCGTATGTAACTTTTTTGATCGAAAAAAAGTGATTCATATTCCCGGATAAATAATTTTTAACGTGGCATTAACTTTGCTAATTCTTTGTTGTTGGATTTTTTAAGAAAACTTTGATTCTTCTTTTATCTAACATAATCACACAAATCTTTCAAAATTTAAATTTTTTCTAAAATGAAAAGACTATCCAGATTATTTACCTTAAATTTTTTACTCTTAATTCTATTAATATCCTGTCAAAAGGAAGAAATCGAAGATAGCTTTGATGAAAGCGTTCTTGAAAATATTTCAGAAACTAATTCTATAGTTAGAAGTACTACTGTTTGTAGGTTTACACTAGCAGGTCTCCAACCAAACGCTTCGATTGGTTTGAGTTGTATTCTAGATTTAAAGGATGAAACCTTAAACTTACCTCCCAACGTGAAAATTAAATATCTAGGAGGAAGTTTCATTAATGGAACGATTAATGTCTCAGGTGGAGAAATAGACAGCCGCTTAATGACCTCTACCGCACGCCTTACAGGTACTTACACTCTTACACATCAGGAAGATGTTGTAGAGGACACACCTGCTACTAACAATGAAGGAAGAGTGTTTGATCCAAATGCTGAAGGGATTGTACAAGGTGTAGTTTCAGATGCTGTAGCTCGTGAAAACAAAAAAATCCTTCAAGAATTTATAGATAAAGCCGCTAGAGAAAATGTTACTGTGGTGAGCTTAAATGCCATTGATGCCTATTTTAAAATAGATGACCCTTCTGGTAGAATTACAGCTGAGAATATGGCGATAACTTTACCATCTAATTTTAAACTAAAGATGGGGGAAAACACACATCTCCGTATGCAACCAAATAACTATAAAAAAACGGCCTTGATTTCAATTACTAATGGAAATAGTGATGTTACAATAGAGGGAGGGAATCTATATGGAGATAGAGACAAGCACAACTATAGTGGTGGAGGCACCCACGAATGGGGACATATCATTAGAATAAAAGGTGCGAGTGACGTACTTATCAAAGGTGTCCGATTTGAACAAGCTACTGGAGATGCTTTGCATATTTCTGAACTTTATCACGCTTTTGATTCAAGACACATTGAGAGTAGTAATATTCGTATTGTAGACAATTCTTTCTTAAGAAGTAGAAGAATAAACTTAACTATTGTATCGGGAAATAATGTTACCATTGAAAATAATACTTTTGTTGATGGAGGAATTGATACAAGATACTCTAAAGGAACTGCACCGCGAGCGAATATTAACCTTGAACCTCACAGAGAGTGGAACAACGGAATCGTTGGAGGTACTTTAAGAGAATATCAAAAAGTTCACCACATTTACATTCGTAACAATACGCAGATCGGAAGAGGTGATTTTTATGCTTCGCATGGTGATGGCCCGATAGTGATTGAGGGTAATAAAATGGAGGCTACTATTTCTTTCTCTGTAGCCAATGGAGTAAGAATAGCAAATAATACGTTTGAGGCTAGTGATGCCGAAGCAGCTAATGGGAATGCAATCACGGCTGGTGTTGCATACGCCACTGAACATCCTCTAGTATTTGACAATGAAGTTTACGGTAATACAATTACCGGCTATCATACTGGTATAAATGCAGGAGGGCAAAATACTAAAATATACGAAAACTATATTGAAGGATACAACGGAATCGTTTTGTCTAGCGGTAGAGGAATTGGATTACATAATACTACTATTAGTAATAATACTATAAAAGTTACTAAATACGGTATTTCTGCTAGAAAATCATTGGACAAAGTATACATTACCAATAATACAATAGAATCAGAATCTGGTCCTTTAGTCTTAAGTGGTATCAACATTGACGCAGGACAATCAAATCAAAAATTATATGTTAAAAATAATGTTTTGAGAGGTAAACGAAATGGTAGTGCGTATGGCTTTGAAAAGAATACTATCTCGAATTCAAATGGAATAGTTCTTGAGCAAAACAATATCAACGGAGGCTTTGAGATTAATGGCTCAAATAAATTGGATATAGTCAACAACAAAATTTATTCAGAAAAGACACATGGTATTCGTTTTATAAGTAAGGCTACGACTAACTCTAAGATCAAGGATAATGATATTACAATTAATGGTAGTCAATATAGTAGAATACAATGTATCAAAGAGGATGTTAACTTAAATTCTTCAGTTGCTTTTACAAACAACTCATGTAATTAATAAAACATCTTTTGAGAATATAAACTAACGTATTCTAACAATATTCATTGCTTGAATGATGATAATAAAACCTGTGAAACTTTGAAGTTTCACAGGTTTTTTTGTAAAAGAATTTAAATTCCTGACGTCTAAAATATTTTCTTATAAAGTAACACTACTATATTTCTTTTTATAATAGAAACTGATACGTCACAAGGTCAATGGAATTCTCAAAACCGGATATGAGGTAATTATGATAACTTACCGAGGTAAAAGTTATCTAAACTACGGCTCATTTCGGACTAAAATGTTCTAACAAAAACTCTAAATTAAAGTCCTAAGAAAAATAATTTGTGAGTTGGAATATGCTACATATCATATAAAGCCATACATTATTTCACATTACAAATAAAAGGTCTTTAAAAACATTAGCATACAACCCAAGCTGATGTAGTGTTTCTACTAACACTTTTCCTTACACAAGGGTTCTAAAAAAGCAACAAAAAAGACTAGCTAGAATTACTATTTTTTTTTCGACGGTAATAATACTATAAGTTTGTCTGTGTGTGATTTTAAAAACTTACTAACCGGTATCTCGATAAGTTTATTTATGTAAAAAGCTAGAAGTAACATTAAGGATGAGATCAAAAAGAAGAGTAAATACTTGTTTACGTATTCATCTAATTGGTTAAAAAGAATAAAACCTATATTTTGATGTATTAAATATAATGGATACGTCAAAACTCCAAATTTTAACAGTTTAGGAGAGTTTATAGAATTCAGCTTTTCCCTGCTAATCAAATACATAATAATAAAAAAGACACTAATTATTACACTAATAATATAAGGAGAAAAAGAAGTGTTATATAAAGTCTCTAAACTCGTAATGCTGGTAATTCTATAATATACTGAGAGTACTAAACAAAGAATTAAAGGCAATATAAATTTGTTTTTTTTATCGCTTTTATAGAGCTCATGAAAAAATATGCCAGCAATGAAATATGAACTCCACTTAAATATTAAAAAGAAATTTGCAATTTTGAAAAAATAAAACTCTTCCAAAAAAATGTTGGCAAAACTCGCAGTTAGCCAGAGATAAGCAAATACTGTGATGTTAAATTTTCGAAACTTCAGCAAGACTAAATAAAATGCAATCAAAATATAAAATTTGATCTCAACCAGCAGTGTCCAATACACTTCGTCTATATTTTCAATATTGATAAAATATTGAAACATTGTAAGATTCGCTAAATACTCTTTTATGGTAACTTGATGTTGTAAAGAAGAACCTGCTAAAACCATAACCAAAAAAGTACAGGTAACGCAAAACCAATAAGCCGGATATAAACGAATAAATCTTGATTGTAGAAATGAAGTTATAGAACGCTTTTTTATAGAAAGGCTTATTACAAAACCACTTATGATGAAAAAAACATCTACTCCTAAATAACCGTATTTGAAATATTCGTCAATTTCTTCAAAATTTATATCTGTTATATAATTGGCAGAAGGACCACTAAAAAGATAATGGTAAAGTAACACGCTTAAGGCAGCTATAAACCTTAACAAATCTATTTGATAAATTCTTTTCTTCATATTCATCATGCATTGGTTTCAAGAGAAGCTTTAAAATATTCACAGGTTATTCTCAGATAGACATCACTTTTCTTATTGCTCCGGCTATTCTAAATAATGCAAAATTTTTCAAAAACAGCTTCCTAAAGAAATCTTTTTTCTTAATCGCAACGGGAAAATCATTGTAAAAAACATTTTCGGCTATTAATCTATCTCTATAATTCAACACCTCTGAAAAAGCATATCGATGCTTGAACATCATGTAAAACGCATTGATATTAATCATTGTAAATCGCTCTTTAAAAAAAGCTTCAATAGCCTGCGTAGGATTTTCTATTTCATCATAAAAGTTTTTAATATTCTTTAGTATTTTAATATAATCACTTAAATACTTATCCTTTTTACTTCTATCATTATTTCTAGTAATAGAGTTTGTAGTTTGCAAAAATTCTGTGCAAATTTTTTCTATGGCTAAAACTTGCTTAGCGTAATAGAACGCTCTTGTATTGAACTCAAAGTCTTCTCCGTAAATTTTTTCTAAAAAACGAAGTTCATGACGATTCAAAAAATCTACATTGTATAATTTATTGCACGCAGAGCCAGAATATTTAATATTGTTGTAATAGTCAATACCAGTTGTTATGTTTCCTTCAGAATGTTTGGATACTGCACCTACAACGTGGCCTTGTTCAGAAACTAAATTTGCACCAAACTCTAGGATGTCAAGATCCTCTGTAGTAAGTATAGAAATTAAATCCCGTAACGAATTCTCAATTAGCCAATCGTCAGCATCTAAGAATAGAATATAATCACCTGTAGCATTATCGATCCCAGTATTTCTGGCGCCACCTAAACCTTTATTTTTTTGAGAAATAATTTTGATAAAATTATATTTCTGAGCTAGGGAATTGGCTACTTCAAGACTGTCATCAGGAGACTCATCGTTTACCATAATGACTTCGACACTTCCGTTATCCACATTCTGATTTACTACAGAATTTATACATTTATGTAGATATTGTGACACATTATACATCGGTATAATAATTGTAATTGTTTTCATAAAATTTTATTTTCCAGCGTAGTAGACAAAATACATTAAGTAAGTAAAGGCAAAATAGAACAGTACAACCCTCCCAATAATTACATGATGCTTTACAAAAAAATGTTTTTTAAGAAATGGGTAAATTATAATAATGGCCATAAGAAACCATGATAAGTACGCAAATCGATTAGAAAAATTAGCTCTAATAACTAATATCCAAAATGCATTTGCTACCAAATATGTGTTGAATAGTTGGATATACAGACTATCCTTAAACCCTTTTTTAAATATAAAATACCATCCGGTAAAAACTGCAAATGCACTATAGAATAAAAAGTCAAATCTAAAGCTAGTTCGACCTCCCAGTTCGGTTGAAGTTAGATAATTCTCTAAGCGATCGTCCGCAAAACCAAGACTTGTAAATAGCGTTTCCCACATTCCGCCAAAGGCAAGCGATAAAGGGATAGCTACAAGCCATCCTACGATATAATATTTAGGTTTATTATAAAAGATTGTAAGAGAATAGGCCAAAATCGGCAATAATAAAGTTTGGTGAAAAAGACTACACAGCGCAAATAATGAGAACATTATAAATTTTCTGTCGTGATATGTAATAGCCAATAGAAAAACTGAAGTTGCGATACCATTTCGTATGCCATTTACACCGTACGGCCAAAATGAAAACGAGACTATAAGCATTAGAAAAGAATAGTACCAATACTCTTTAAAAAGTACCTTGGATATTCGATACATTGGATAAATATACATAGCTGCACACAATAGAAAAAAGCCATGGATTGGTAAAAAACCAGAAGTAAATTTCATAAAAAAATGAAAGAAAGCATCCTTCTCCACAACAACCTCGCCACCAATCGCATAGTATTCAAAATATCTGGCATAGGTAATCATGTCAATAAAGTATGCCCCACTAACTGGGCGAAGTCCTATATAAAAAATCGAAAAAAACAGTAAAATATAGCCTGTTATTTGAGTATATCTTAGATTAACTGTATCGTCCACTCTCATCAAAACACTATGCAATAAGGTAAGAACAACCACAAGTAGCATCAAATTGATGTACAATGAAAAATAATATTCTAAAGGGACAAAATCTATCATCAAATAAGTGCTAGAGCAAAATTATAATTAATAAAATTATTTAATGGGTTGAAGATACCTGTTAGACACTACTTCCAAATCAAATTTTTGGATTAATTCAAATCTATGTTTTTTTAGATTTTGTTTAAAATCTGAAGTCTTCAAAACTGATTTTAAAGCTTCAGAAAGATACTTCTCTTCCTCTAAGAATTCCTCAGATTCAGGGATCCCTAAATCACCCTTAAATAAATTGGGAGAAACTATTCCCGATGCTACCTCAATATTTGAATCAACTGTTGTAATATTTGTCAGGCTCATAAGTTCAGTGATTCCTCGTGTGCAAAAGGAGGATACAACGGGGGTTCCAACTCCTATGGACTCAACAATAACATTTGGTGTACCCTCATAGTGCGATGATAATGCCAATACATTTGATTGTTTCAAATAGTTGTAAGGATTATTTTTTCTTCCCAAAAAAATAACAGAATTTTCCATGCCATATTTTGAAAGTAACGACCTCACATAATTCTCAACTTTTTTATCACCGTCACCAATAAAGACAAGTTTTGTTTCGGGATATTCTTTCAACACCAAATAAAACGCTTTAATTAAATGCCACGGAGATTTCTGAATACAAATTCTTCCTATGAATAATACCACTGGATTATTGAAAATATCGACCTCATTTTTATCAGTTATTGGTAAATCTGATAATCTATTAATTTCTTCAAAATTGTGAGGATTATATATAACCTCTAGTTTTTCAACAAACTTAAAATTGCAATTATCAATAAGATCTGTTTTAATATCCTTACTTATACAAACTACTTTATCTAAATTTTTATATGATGTTCGATAACTTTTTTTGAAAATCGTATTAAAAAACGACTTATTCGCAAACTCTACACTCTTAAGTGCGTGTATGGACCCTACTTTAAATTCATTCGTAAAGGTTAATGAACTAAATAAATTAGCCATATCACCGAAGGCAATAGAATGCGTGATCCTTTCTTTTTTAATAAGTTTAGCCAATCGTATTGGAGCTTCAAAATAAAATTGAATACGTTGTAATTTGGACATTTCAGAAAAATCTTTATTACTCAAAAAGAACTCATCATTACCCTCATGGTCAAAATGAATAATATCACTTTCTAATTTAATAAACTTAACAGCCTTTACCTGATATCCATTATCTTTATAGAATCGATAAAAAGAGTAGGCCAACCTTTCCATACCCCCAACACTTCCATAAGGCATCAGCAATAATATTCTCTTCATCTTACAATTTTGTTAAATTTTTAAACAACAAATCCCACTGAGCCACAATTTTTTCAACCTCATAATTATTGGCAGTCTTACGAGCATTTGATCCAAAACGATTTCTAAGTTCTTCATCTACAATAAGCTCTATTAATCGCTTAGCATATCCTTCTATATCTCCTTCCTTTATCAAAAAACCGTTATGCAAATTTTCAATTATATCCCTGGGACCACAAGGACAATCAAATGCGATACAAGGTAGTCCTAAGGCCATAGCTTCAATAAGCACCATCCCAAAGCCTTCTGATCTGGATGTCATCGCATATATTGAAGCCTCCTGATACTTCTCTTCAATATCTTTAACAGGTGCATAAAAATTTACATACTCACATATATTTAGCTGTTCTGCTAATTTGTAATGCTTTTTTTTTGAATCCACTTTACCGTAAATATCTAGGGTCCAGTTGGGGTGCTGATTTATGACTTTTTTCCAAATCTGCAATAAAAGGTCATAACCCTTTTGATAACCATGATTACCTACAGTTATCACTTTAAGATTCTTTAGGCTGCTTTGTTTCTCAAGATAAAAAGACAAAGGGTTGGGTATGACTTTAATATTTTTCAAGCACCACTCAGATAGATTATACTGTGTAAGTACCACAAATGCATCATAACTTTTAGCTCCAAAATCCATTAGTTTTTCAACTGCAGATATTTTAATTTTATCAAAAAAAGAGGGATCTTTTTTGTTTTTAAATATCATCTTGGATGCGTGTCTTTCGTATATCATAGGACACTTATATCTTAGCACCTTAGGCACAAAGAATCCTTTTAAGCCATCATCGCAAACAGAAATTAAGTCAGGTTGTATTTTAGAAATACAAACATTTAATTTCTTTATATAGTTAAGAATATAGGTTATACTATTTCCCTCAACTTCTAGATCGTGCAACTTAATTCTATCGCTGAAGTGATAGAAAATACTCGCATTTTTTTGATTTAATGTTATGATGTGAATTTCGTAGTTTAAAGCCTCTGTTAGATAATTCGCTTTGATCGAAAGTACACGCTCCAGTCCTCCTGCTCCACAAATCTGATTGGTTAAATAAACTACTTTCATCTTCTAATTCTTATCAGCTAAAGCGAGTGTCAAAAAATGCTTGGACTTCTCAATAAGGCCATTAAGCTTAACTTTACTCTTTGTATAGTCTACCAAAGAATTATCAAACTTCTTCATTTGCTCTTCACTCTCTATTAACAATTCAGGTAGATCGATAGATTTTAAAAGATCTCTCATCCTAGTGTTGATTTTATACATTCGATTGAACACCACAAATTTCTTTTCAAATAGTATTGAAAAAGCAACCGCATGAAAAGAATTTGAAATGACAAATTCTGCGTTCTTGACCAGTGTTAAAAATTTAGATGGACCATCCAGAAAATAATTTTTATCTGCATACGTAATGTTCTCATTAACTGTAATTATGTCATAGCCAAACTTATCCTTAAGATTAAATGCCATGTCCTTAATCAATGGATTAGAATCAAAATCGTAAATAAATACATAGCTACACTTGTTTTCTGGAGTTTCCATTAAGTCATTCCACACATTTTTATCTAATAAGAAAACCGGATCTAATACCTGAGTAACATCGTGAAAACCTAATGATTTCAAAATATCTACCCCCGAACTTTCTCTTACAGAAATACTATCTAAACGAGAAACTTTTTCTTTGACAAAATCCGTCAACTCAGGAGCCAATTTCTCTATTGCAAAACTTGCTGCATATGATATTTTACGTTTGCCGTCCGGCACAAAATCTAAATAAAAAGCAGGATCCTTTCCATTTTGGAAAAAGGAGTTCCAAATTTGATCACTACCACAAATATAGGTGTCCGCCACAGGAACATCATTCAGTAATTCTTGATTCGAATAATAGGTTTTTTCTGTAGATTTAATATACTTCATAGAAAAAGCATCAAAACTACGTTTACGCTTAAGATTTTTTAGTCTAGTAGGAAATTTTACTGCTAGATAAGCTATCTTGAGTAAGATATTTTTTGCGTATTTATCATTTGAAACCTTAAGAAAATCAAAGTGTCCTCCTAAATAATCTGGTTTATAACTAATCGTCTCAACATCATGTCCTAATTCTTGTAAATATTTAAGGAGCGCGTATTCTTGAAGACTAGCCCCGTGATTATATACTTCATGACAAGTTATCGTTTTAATTTTCATTCTTTAGAATTTAAGAATCTAATATTGCTTCTATTTTCAATATTTCGGATTCATTACTTATTTCTTCTTTTTTTAAATTTGCAACAAGTCGATCTTTTAAAGCAACATCTTTGAGCAAGCGTTCAATATTATTTGCTACTGATATAGCATTCATATCTGAAATTAATCCATTATGACCGTCAACCAGTTGATCGTAGATAATATCAAAATTTGTTGTTACAATAGGTTTACCCAAAATTCGTGCTTCAGCAACAGCTAAACCAAAACCTTCAAATCTTGAAGTTTGACAATAAATATTACAATTTTTCATAAATGGATAAGGATTGGGATACGTTCCTAAAAACTCAAAATGAGTAGCAACTTGCATCTTTATTGCCAATTGTTTCAATTCTTCCTCCAGACCTCCTTCACCAATTACATACCATTTAAAATTGATACCTCTATCCTTTAATAGACTTGCTGCCTTTATTGCAATATCATACCCTTTGAGAGCTACCAGCCTACCAATAGTTAATATTTTGATGCCATCAAAATTGTAATTATTACTTGCATCTTCCTCCGCCATTTTGTTTATCATTTGACTTGACAGAATATCATAAATTGTAGTAGTTCGATCTTCAAACTCAGAGAATATCTCAATATATACTTCTTTTGCTATTTTAGAAACACAAACTATTTTGTCAAAGTTTTTATAATACTTGTAATCCAAGGATGGAGCGTACCTTGCGAGATGATAGTTCGTATTAATCCAACATGCTTTTGTTGAGGCTTCTACTTTTGAACTTACAAAATACGTAGGTAAGCCTTGACTATACGCTATCGCACTATCATATTTTTTTTTTGCATTTGAAAACCCAATCCTTGTGATGTACCAATTAACTTGTGCTGGATGAATTTTCAGTTTTGGAAATAATATTTTTAAAACTTTTAAAAGTCGTAAAGAAATACTTGCCAAAATTCTCAGTATGCTAAACAGAAATTTTTGTTTACTATTAAAGTTTCTATTCCCGTTTACATAATAAGGGTAACCGGAAGGATCAATTCTATTAACATATTCCGGAACCAGGTTTTCGTATAGACCTCCCCTTTTAAAAGTCAATAAATCTATAGTGTACTTATTTTGGTTTAAGAGATTCAACGCCGTAACCAAGCTTTTTTCTGCACCTCCGGAATTTAAGGAGTCAATGACAAAAAGAACATGTTTTTTACTTTCCATATTTTTTTATAAAATTCTCGGTATTTTGATAAAAATCCATAGCACGTTCCTTAACAGTTTTATCATTCCAATTCCACCAAGCTATGGCATTAAGCTGCTTAATAACTGAATCATTATGTTTTTGTTTAATCGGTTTTGCCGGATTACCTCCAACAATCATAAAATCATCGACACTCTTAGTAACAATAGAATTTGCTGCAATCGTTACACCATTTCCTATAGATACTCCAGGCATAATGATACTATTCATACCTATCCAGACATCATTGCCAATACTTATGCCCTGCCTTTGTTTTATAGTATCAAGAAAAAGTTTTTTATTGATATTCCCGGGTAACACAGAATCATCTTTATAATGATTATTAATAATAGGAAATGAAGTGATTTTTGAGGCTTTATGAAAGCCTTCATCCATTATAAAACGAACATTATTAGCGATACTACAATAATTACCAATTATAAGTGGAGCGTTAGTCCATCTCCATACGAGAGCCCCATTGTCGTATGTTCTATTGCCTAACTTACAAAAGCGGTCCTTCTTCAAAAAAATATAGTCATGGATTTGTAGCGCATGCTTATAATCTATACCTAAGATTCTCCATAAAAAATGTCTTATCTTCTGTATCATACTATTTTCTTGTTTTTAATTTTTCAAATGCAGTTTTAAAAATTTGTTTTTCATAAGAAATCATTCCAAATGAATACATTAAAATTGAAAAAGTAAGCGTATACAATAAACATTTTACAAAAAAATTAACCCAGCCATTTCCAGGAATAAAATTAATCCCCAATCCAATTACAACTATAATGACTTGTATAAATAAAGTTTTATAAAACAACTCCTTAAAAAACCGAAAGATATTTAATTTCAAGGTTTTATGATAAAAGTAGTTCATAACATTTTGAGCAATGAGCCAACCGATTACAGTGCCCACGATCATTCCGATGGCCCCATGTTCACGAGCTAGAAAATAACCCAGACCCGTACCTACCGATAAAAATAAAAGATACACAATGGACTTAAACGCCACTTTGTTCTGAGCCTCAATCAATGACCCTGTGAAACCTTGAGTCAAAGGAATAGTATACGCGATCATAATAAAAAGCGCAATTAACCATGAATCGTGATAATTTTCTCCTACCCACAAATACACAAACTGCTTACCATATAAGATGAAAGCTCCAAGAATATAAATGAGAAGAATAAACGACACTCGACCTATCTTAATCATCATATCTGTCAATTCTTTACTGGTTGCATTTGAAGCGGTCATTTGTGTTGCACGAGGTAAGAAAACACTCGAAATTGCTGTAGAAAAGGCACCGTAGTATGTTCCTAACATGATGCCAACACCATAAATAGCCAAAACTTCCGGGATTGCGATGTTACCAAGAATAATATGACCAGCTTTCCACTGAAAAATACTTACTAATGAAAACACAAAAACCCAAATCGAATATCTCAAAATTTGTTTAATAAAACTATAATCGAGAGTATGTAGCTTTATCCTCACTCGTAAGTTATAGAAAACGTACTTACCAGTTAAAAGTATCATGATCAGGTTCATAATTGTATCTATAATTACTATAGAAATAGCCTTGCCTCCTAAAAATAAAATTGCCAAAACCATGACAGACCGTACAATATATCTGATTATATTTAGCATTTTAGGGTACACAAATCGTTCATAACCAGAGCATATACCTGTAAACGATCCTCCTGGTAATCTTATAGCCAAGTTAAAAAGAAGAATTAAAAACATAGTTTTGGCTATATCTATTTCCTCAGTCGACATCTTAGTAAAATACGTATCAATATTAAAATAAAAAACAGTACCAAAAGCTACAATCAGGGCAGATATAAAGACGTAGATTAGCATAACCGTCCCTAGAAAGTTCTCCTCGGCCTTAATATCTTTTTCGGCTTGATATTTAGCTACAAACCGGACAATAGTATTATTAAGTCCGAAATCCAAAACAGAAATAGACCCTACAAGAGCACCAATAGCTAGATATACTCCATACTCTGCATCTCCAAGTTTTTGAATAATAAAAGGAGTTAATAGCAAGCCTACCACATTTGTAATAATAATGGTCACATAGTTTAATACAGCTCCTTTTTTAATCTGACTCAAAGTTTCAGTGTGTTTTAGGTTAAAATTCTAGTAATTATTATCGGTTATAATCTACCGTCTACTTTTTCTTTAATACAACCTTTCACATCATAGATAATACCATTAGTATTTAGGTAAGACTGTAAATCAAGCTTTTTATATTCATCATGAGCTACTGTAAGCGCAACAGCATCAAACTTTTCATTTGGCAGATTCTGAGTAGTTTCTAACCCGTACTCGTGCATCACTTCGCTTGGATTCGCCCAAGGATCAAAAATAGTTACCTCTGTACCAAAACTTTTTAATTGTCTAATAACATCTACTGCTTTCGTATTACGAACATCCGGACAGTTCTCCTTAAAGGTTATTCCCAGTACCAGCACCTTACTTCCTTTGATTTTATGATCCTTTCGAACCATTAGCTTTATTATTTCCGAGGCTACGTATTGCCCCATACTGTCATTTAATCTTCTACCGGCCAGTATTATCTCTGGATGATACCCAAATTCTTGTGCACGTTGTGCTAAATAATACGGATCTACTCCAATACAGTGTCCGCCTACAAGCCCTGGTTTAAAGGGTAGAAAGTTCCACTTTGTTCCCGCTGCTTCCAACACATCATTAGTGTTAATATCCATCAAATTGAATATTTTGGCCAGTTCATTTACAAAGGCAATATTTATATCACGCTGAGAATTTTCGATCACCTTTGCGGCTTCAGCTACTTTAATTGTAGGGGCTAAATGGGTCCCAGCTGTAATGACCGAATTGTACAAGGCATCTACTTTTTTACCTATTTCAGGTGTCGAACCTGCAGTTACTTTCAGAATTTTTTCAACTGTATGTAGCTTATCTCCCGGATTTATTCTTTCTGGAGAATATCCTGCATAAAAATCCTCATTAAAGAGCAATCCGCTGTGTTTCTCTAATACAGGAATACATTCTTCTTCGGTTACGCCTGGATATACCGTAGATTCATATATGACGATATCTCCCTTTTTCAAAACCTTCGCTACCGTCTCACTCGACTTATAAAGTGGAGTTAGATCCGGACGGTTATTTTTATCTACAGGAGTAGGCACCGTTACAATATAATAGTTACAATCTTCTATATCTTTAAGATCTGAAGAACAGATCAATCCGACAGCATTATCTGCTGAATTTTTAAGAACAGCTTTTAAAACATTATCTTCTACTTCGAGTGTACTATCTGTTCCTCTGTTTAATTCATCGATTCTTCCTTGGTTGATATCAAATCCTACTACAGAATATTTGGTTGCAAAAAGACGTGCTAAAGGTAATCCTACATAGCCTAAGCCAATGATAGCTATTTTTATGTTTTCCATGAATATTTATTAAAATTGGTGGTTGTGGTTATTCGTGATGCAATTACCTGAGATTCTCCCAATACCAGGAAACAGCTTCTTTAAGCCCTGTTTTTATATCGAACTTAGGGTCATAATCTAATAGTCGTTTAGCCTTATCGACAGACGCTAATGAATGTGGTACATCTCCTTTTCTTTCAGGACCATTCACCACCTCAATAGAAGCGATTTCCGGATCAAATTCAGCGAGATATTCTTTTAGTAAACTAACTAATTCATTGAGAGATGTTCGCTCTCCATAGGCAGTATTATAAACATTATTGAGTGCCTCTTTATTCTCCGTAGTTATAGCAAGTAGATTCATCTGTATCACATTATCTATGTATGTAAAATCTCGTGAAAAAGAACCATCTCCGTTAATAGTCGGTGCCTCGTGATTCATAAACTGCATTACGAACTTCGGTATCACCGCGGCGTACGCCCCTTGCGGATCTTGCTTGCGGCCAAAAACATTAAAATACCTAAGCCCTACGGTATCCAAGCCATATGTTTTTTTAAAGTTATCTGCATAGAGCTCATTTACATATTTTGTTATCGCATAAGGTGACAAAGGTTTCCCTATAACATCTTCTACTTTTGGCATATTTTTAGAATCACCATATGTTGAAGAACTAGCTGCGTATATGAAGCGTTTTACTCCGGCATTATTTGCTGCTACCAACATATTTAAAAAACCACTAACATTCACATCATTACTGGTAATTGGATCATTAATTGATCTCGGAACAGAACCTAAAGCCGCTTCATGGAGCACATAATCAACATTGATACATGCTTTTTTACAATCCTCGATATCTCTAATATCTCCTTCTATAAAACTGAAGTTTTCATCATTTTCTAAATGAGCTATATTTTTTTTATGACCTGTTGCAAAATTATCCAAACCTACAACTGAGCTTCCTAACCCTAACAAATGTTCGCATAAATTAGACCCTATAAAACCCGCTGCACCTGTCACAAGTATTTTTGATGCACGTAATACTTCTAGTTGTTTAGTATTCATTTTAAAAATTTAGTTCCCAATAACGCATGTAGATTTACAAACGCTTGGTGCGAAATTAACATATCACAATAGATTAGACAACTGAGTCAATCAAGTCCCAAAATTACTTAAAACTTTCGCATTAGTATCTCAGCACCATTTTATACCCCTTCATCGAGCAGTATTGTATAAATAATTAAAAATCAGTTAATTATTGATCGATCAAATTTGTAGTATTTAAACAACTTTTAGCTTTAATTAACAAGAAAATAACACAACCTTCTTTAGATAACTTTAACGATTCTAATTATATCAAGATATTTATCAAAATTGTACTAGTTCAATCAAAGCATTTTCAAATCTTGATTTTGCCAGATAATTTTCTTCTAATCCGGCATCAAAAGGAATTGGTGTATCCAGACTCCCAATGCGCTTAACGGGAGCATCCAAAGACTCAAAGCAGTTTTCCATAATCATTGCAGCAATTTCTGATGCAATGCCTCCAAACAAACTATCTTCTTGTAAAATGATTACTTTGCCTGTTTTATTTACCGATTTGTAAATGGTTTGAGTATCCAAAGGCTGTAGCGTTCTTAAATCAATAATATCAGCAGCTATTTCTTCATATCCATTTAATACTTCGATAGCCCAATGTACTCCGGCTCCATAACTAATTACGGTTATCTGAGTCCCCTCTTTAAGTAGGGCTGCTTCTCCGATCGGTAATTCATAATATGCCTCCGGTATCTCTTGTTTTATGGTACGATACAATCCCTTATGCTCAAAAAATAATACGGGATTTGGATCCGATATAGCTCGATTTAATAAGCCCTTGGCATCAAACGGGAAAGCTGGATATATTACCTTTAGTCCTGGTGTTTTGGTAAACCAGGCTTCATTTGTCTGACTGTGAAAAGGTCCGGCCCCTACGCCACCACCACAAGGCAATCGTATTACAACATCTGCAGTCTGACCCCAACGATAATGTGATTTAGCGAGTAAATTGACGATTGGATTAAAACCTGATGTCACGAAGTCCGCAAACTGCATTTCTACCACAGCCTTTCCTTTATTAAGTCCATAACCATATCCTGCCGCAATAATAGCCGATTCGCAAATCGGCGTATTACGTACTCTATCGTTTCCAAAGCGAGCGACAAAATTGTCTGTGATCTTAAATACGCCCCCATAAGCTGCTATATCCTGACCCATTATAATAAGTTCAGGGTATTTTTCCATCGATTGATACAATCCTTCAGATATCGCATCAATAAATCGTTTTTCTTTTATAGCTGTATCGGGTGGGTCAATTATCGATGAAAAATCTTTAAAAACATCCTTTAATTCTGCTTCATCCGTCGATGTAATAGCCGATTCATCGTTTGCAACCTTCCAATCTGCATCAATTTTGGACTGTATCTGGTTGCTGTAATCACTTTTCATTTCTTCATTTAAAACACCTTCTTTTTGAAGGAAATGCTCAAAATTCAACAGAGGATCCTTCGCTTTCCAAAATGACAACTCTTCTTCAGGAACATACTTAGTTCCACTCGCTTCCTCATGTCCGCGTACCCTAAATGTTTTAAATTCCAGCAATACAGGTCTGGGATTTTTACGGAGGTCAATTGCCAATTCCTTAACTTTCTTATAAACTTCCAGAATATTGTTTCCGTCAATAATATGAGACTCCATCCCATAACCAACTCCGCGGTCTGCCAGATCCTTGCAGTTATATTGTTCTGATAGCGGAGTCGATAAGCCATAACCGTTATTTTCAATACAGAACAACACAGGAAGTTGCCATACAGAAGCTATATTTAAAGCTTCGTGAAAATCTCCTTCACTGCTCCCACCGTCCCCCGTAAAAACAGCTGTTACACGTTCAATATTATTGATTTTATCACTTAAAGCGATACCGCAGGCGACTCCGAGTTGAGGTCCTAAGTGAGAAATCATTCCTATTATTTTATAATTCTGAGTGCCAAAATGAAAGGATCGATCTCTTCCCTTTGTAAATCCACTTGCTTTACCTTGCCACTGACTAAAAAGTCGGTGTAATGGAATATCTCTGGATGTAAACACACCCAAATTACGATGCATAGGGAGGATGTACTCTTCAGCGTCCATAGCTAATGTGATACCTACAGAAACGGCTTCTTGTCCTATACCACTAAACCACTTAGAAACTTTACCCTGACGTAGCAAAATGAGCATTTTTTCTTCAATACTTCTGGAAAGCAGCATTTTCTCATATAAACTCAGCAATAGATCATTTGTAAATATAGAAGTATCCAATTCATATGGTATCAACGGGTACGATGTTTTGACTTGATTATTTTGTAGCTTCATAAAGTATGATTGACGGTTGCAGTGTTTACACAATAAGATAGTTAATGCATAAAAAAATAAATTAAAAACTATTAATTGTTTATACCTACTAATATATACAAATTCGTTAGTATTAACTACATGTTAAATACCATCGTTAGACAATCTTAATTAAGTAAATTTATAATCCTAACAAATCTATACTGTGAACACCCGTACATAATACTATACTAAACTAGTCCATAATTTTATGTGAACATGGTGTGGTTTTATCAAAATACAGTTATTTTCGTTTCAAATTATAATTATAATAGCATGAATAATATACCAAGTGTAGATCTTGCGGACTTCCTATCAGAAGATAAAAGCCGTAAAGAGAAGTTTGTCAATGAAATAGGTAAGGCATACGAGGAAATTGGTTTTGTTGCTTTAAAAAATCATTTTTTAAGCGATGCTCTGGTCGACGAATTGTATAAAGAAGTTACCTCCTTTTTTGCACTTCCTGTAGAAACAAAAAAGAAATATGAGATTGAAGGCCTTGGTGGTCAACGTGGTTATATCTCCTTTGGAAAAGAGCATGCTAAAGGAAAAAAAGAAGGGGATTTAAAAGAGTTTTGGCATTTTGGTCAAGAACCCACAGAAGATGCTAACCTAATTGAAAAGTATCCTGAAAATGTTAAGGTTGAAGAATTGATGGACTTTAATCATACCGGTATGGAAGCATATCGTATGCTAGAAAAAACAGGAATTTACGTTTTGAGAGCCTTAGCTATTTATATTGGTTTAGATGAGTTTTACTTTGACCACTGGGCTAGTAACGGTAACAGTATACTGCGTCCTATCCATTATCCTCCAATTACCGAAGAACCTAAAGGTGCTGTGAGAGCAGGAGCCCACGGGGATATAAATTTAATAACATTACTAATGGGAGCCTCCACAGGTGGATTGCAGGTACAACGCAAAGATGGTGAGTGGATTGATGCTATCCCAGAAGAAGATGAATTAGTAATTAATGTAGGGGATATGTTAGAACGACTGACTAATAATAAACTGCGATCTACGATTCATAGAGTTGTGAACCCTCCTAAAGAAGAATGGTCCAATCCAAGATATTCTATTCCGTTTTTTATGCATCCTCGCAGTGAGATGAAATTAAATTGTTTGGAAGAATGTATTTCAGAAGATAACCCCAAACAATACGAAAATATTACTGCAGGTGAATTTTTGCACCAACGTCTTGTCGAAATCGGACTTATCAAAAAATAATTTGTGCGCATATGGATTTAAAGGATCAATTAAAAAATCTTTTTCCGGATCATGAAGTGTCTGAAGATGAAGAAAAGACAATGGCTAAAGAAAATAAACTTTGGTTACAAGACGATCCTATTCTTTGTAAGTATGAAAAACGTAAAGGTAAACCTATTACTATATTAGAAGGGTATACCGGAGCAGACAGTGATTTTAAGAAGCTTGCCAAAGAACTTAAAACTACTTTGGGTGTTGGAGGAAGTTTTAAAAATGACCAAATCATCATCCAAGGTGATTATCGTAGTCAGATTATGGAAATTTTGAAAGAAAAAGGATTCAATGTAAAACGCGTTGGTGGATAACTATAATAACGAAGGTGTTGCATATAACAGTTTAAGAAAGTAAATACTTTGACAAAGGACATATTACATATTACCAATGGTGATAGCTTAACAGATCGTCTCCATCAACTTGCATTAATTGATGGAGATTGTTTTGTTTGGAGAGAAATGCTATGTGAAGGTCCTACCCTTATTCGTACTGAATCGTTAGAGTCACTTCAAAATAGAAAAGAATTTTTAGAAAAATATTATAGAATAACGCCAAATGATTATGAGCAAAAATTTGTTTCGCAACTGTCAAAATTGGACGATCGTAAACGCTATAAGGAGGTAATTTTATGGTTCGAATATGATTTATTTTGTCATATGAATATGGTAGCAGCCATAAGTCTTTTATTGCGTAAAGGATTTGAAAAAGTACCAATATTTCTAGTCTGCAGTGGTCGTATAGAGGGTGAATCTAAATGTTTTGGGCTTAATGAATTGAACGATTCACAGCTAATCACCCACTTTAAAAATAAAAAGCAACTTACGGTTGATGATTTACAATTAGCCTCACACATCTGGACCTTATACTGTGAGGAAAACCCGAATAAGATTGCAGGACAAATTAAAGCTTCGTCTTCTTTTGAGTATTTATCAATATGTCTAAGAGCACATTTGGAACGTTTTCCGAATGCCAAATCCGGGTTAAATACCCTAGAAACTAATATTCTGAAAATGATTGACACCTATCAAATCAGAAACATGAAACAACTTATGGGATATGCTTTAGAGTATCAGGGGTTTTATGGATATGGTGATATGCAAATGAAAAGAATTATTGCTAAACTTTTTCAATTTCTAGATCAAACCGGAGACCAATTAATCTTATCTGAAAGAGGAAAATTAGCCCTACAAGAAAAAAAGAATTTTTACAATACCACAGCTGCCGATTGGTACTACGGTGGCGTTAACAAATATCATTATTTATATAATACTGATACACGTAATTTGATGAAATTATAATATGAAAATAGCAGAATCAGAATTAATACTCAACTCCGATGGGAGTATATATCATCTCAATTTATTACCTGAACAACTAGCATCGACGATTATTACTGTTGGTGATCCGGATCGTGTAGAAGAGGTTACTAAATACTTTGACACTATTGATTATGTAGTACGAAAAAGAGAATTTCATACGCAAACCGGTTCATACAAAGGCAAAAAAATATCTGTTATCTCTACCGGAATAGGGACTGACAATATTGATATAGTTTTAAACGAACTAGACGCCTTGGTAAATTTGGACTTAAAAACCAGGACTAAAAAAGATACTTTTAAACCCTTAACTATCATAAGAATAGGAACATCCGGAGCTATTCAATCAAATATTGCAGTTGATAGTTTTATTGCATCCGGTTACGGAATTGGTTTTGATAGTTTGCTCCATTTTTATGATAGTAAACACGTGCAAAATCAATCGCTTTCTCAAGCATTACAAACTCATTTGGATTGGGCTCAAGATAAATCTTCACCCTATGCAGTAGAAGCCGACCAGGAGCTATTGTCTCATTTTATCGATGACACCATACAACAAGGTGTTACTATAACCAATGTTGGATTTTATGGTCCGCAAGGCAGAGTCTTACGCTTACCTCTGCAGGATGCATCACTAAATGATAAAATAACTAGTTTTACTGATAATAATTTAAAAATTACCAATCTAGAAATGGAGACTGCCGGTATTTATGGATTATCAAAATTGTTAGGTCACAAAGCAATATCACTTAATGCGATTGTTGCTAATAGAGCAACCGGAGATTTTAGCAAGGATTCGACAAAAACTATCGATCGTTTAATTCGCTATGCTTTAGACAAAATTGCACTACTCTAATTAGAATTTAACGTAACCTTATAAGGAAAACATTTCTGAACTTGTAATTTGCAAGTTAGTATTTTGACGTTTCTATTGAGGCATTAAGTGCGATACATTATTGATGATTTACAGGCTGTTGCAATTTGAATTAAATATATGATAGACAAATATCCTTACAAACACAGAGATCTTAATTGGTTAAGTTTTAATGAGCGTGTATTACAGGAGGCCGAAGATGAGAAAAATCCGTTATATGAACGTTTAAAGTTTTTGGCAATATTTTCCTCCAATTTAGATGAATATTTTAGAGTAAGGGTATCACGATTACGTCAAATTAAAAAAATTGATAAGAAAATTCGAAAAAGGCTCGCATTAAAACCAAATAAACAAGTTAAAGAAATACTTAACAGAGTCAAGGAACAGCAAGAACGTTTTGGCCATATTTTTTATCGGGAGCTTATTCCTGAACTAGCAACGAATAAGATTTATTTAGTTTCGGAAAAAAAATTCGATTTTAATCAGTCAGCGTATGCAACCGAATTTTTTATAAGAAAGGTATTACCACATATTGAAGCAAAAACTTTTTTACCCTCTCAGGAAGAATCAGTTTTTTTGGATAACAACTCCCTTTACTTTGTAGTGACCTTCAAGGAATCTAAAAATCTGGGAATAGTAAATTTGCCCACCGAAGAGATAGGACGATTTGTTTGTTTTCCATCAGAAAATGAAAAAATTTATATCACTTTTATAGATGATATTATAAAAGCGAATATCAGTCAACTTTTTGATGAAGAGGAAATTAGCGATTGCTACGAGATCAAATTATCAAGAGATGCCGAATTATATATAGAAGATGAGTTTGAAGGGGTTCTTGCCGAGAAAATAAAAAAATCTTTGAACCGACGCAAAGATGGCCAAGCTACGAGATTACTTTACGACACAAAAATGCCTAAAGCTGTTAAGAAAGACTTAAGATATGCTTTGGGATTGGGCAAGGTGGATATGATGCCAGGAGGTAAGTATCATAATTTTAGTGATTTCTTTACTTTTCCTAATCCAAAAAATAATCCTACTTTATCCCATCCGGAATTAAAGACAATAAAACATAGCGCGTTTGAATCAGGGAAAAATTACTTCGATATCATTCGTAAAGAAGATCAAATGGTTCATTTCCCATACATGTCATTCGATTATGTTCAAAATTTCATTAACCAGGCGGCTAGTGATCCATATGTAATTCAAATTCAAATTTCATTATATCGGGTTGCCGATGAGTCTGCACTAACAACAGCACTTCTTAATGCTCTAGACAATGGAAAAAAACTTACCGTTTTTGTGGAAGCTAAAGCAAGATTTGATGAAGAAAATAATCTCAAATGGGGTAAGAAATTTGAAGAAAAGGGAGCAAATGTATTTTATAGTTATCCAAAGATAAAAGTACATTCAAAAATTTTACTCGTTAAAAGAAAAGAGAACGATAAGACTGTAAAATATGGGTATATAGGAACTGGAAATTTTAATGCAAAAACGTCCAAAATATACTGTGATCACGGGCTATTTACCGCAAATTCAAAAATAACAAAAGATCTATCCCAAGTATTCAAAATACTTTCGGGTAAAATGATCTTTCCTAAACCAAAACAACTTTTAATTTCTCCTTTCAACACAAGATCAACGTTTGAAAATCTCATTGATTTAGAAATTGAGAATGCAAAAAATGGAAAGCCCTCGGGCATAAAAGCAAAACTAAATAGTTTAGAAGATCAAAAAATAATCAACAAGCTCTACGATGCTAGTCAGTCGGGGGTTCAAATAGACTTATTAGTCAGAGGGTTTTCGTGTTTAGTACCGGGTCTCGATGGTATTAGCGAGAATATTACCATCACTAGTATATTGGATCGTTTTCTAGAACATGGTAGGATTTATGAATTTAAGTCTGCTGGAGACCCCATTCTATACATGGGTAGTGCCGACTGGATGACTAGAAATTTGGATAATCGTATTGAAGTTTTAACTCCTATACTGAGTTCTAAATTAAAGAATGAATTACAAACTATCTTAAACATTCAGCTTAATGATAACGTGAAAGCCAGGTATCAAGATGCAGAGGAGACTAATGAGTACATGATTCGAAATGAAGGAGAAAAAGCTATTAGATCTCAATATGAAATTATAAAATATCTATCCGAAATACATGCGGATTAAGATCGTATTCTAACCAAACAAAACTTGCAAACTAACCAGTAAGTTAGTAATTAAAAGCATTGCTACTATAATGATTACACCAATCTCAATTGAAATATTCTTTAATTTAAATTCTTTGAAAATAATGGATGTATTCTTAATGTAATTTTTGATCATACTATTGGTTTTAAAAGATAAGAGGACACAACCTCTTGAATAAGAATAATACTCCAAATATAATTTAAAATTATTAATTTAATCGATTTTAAGCATTTAAAATCGATTAAATACAAAAATATAGCTAATTAAGTACACTATCATGAAGCAAATTACCGTAGGCGGCGTACCAGAACATTTTAATTTACCATGGCATCTTATGATTGAAGAGGGTCATTTTACCGAGCAAGGTATCGACCTGAATTGGAAAGATTTTCCAGGCGGTACAGGTGCTATGTGCCAGGCACTACGGGAGAAAAAGATTGATATGGCGATCATCTTAACCGAAGGTATAATCAAAGATCGCATAGAGGGTAACCCTTCCAAAATTGTACAAACCTACATTGAATCTCCATTAATTTGGGGAATCCATGTCGATGCTAATGCTCCGTATACCAATATTGCAGATTTAGAAAATAAAACTGCAGCCATAAGTCGGTATGGATCCGGTTCTCATTTGATGGCATATGTGAATGCCGAAAATAATAATTGGAAAACAGATAATTTAAAATTTGAAGTAGTCAAAAATTTAGATGGTGCCGTAAATTCCTTAGCAAACAAAACTTCGGATTATTTTATGTGGGAACATTTTACTACAAAACCCTTAGTTGATGATGGTACTTTTCGTCATATAGGGGACTGCCCTACTCCTTGGCCTTGTTTTGTTATTGCTGTACGGGAAGAAGTTCTTATAAGCAACGCACAAGAGGTAAAAACAATTTTAAGAGTTATTAATGACGAAACACAAAATTTCAAAAACCGTAAGGACATTGATAAACTCTTAGCAGCACGCTACAATCAAAAATTATCCGATATACAAAAATGGTTGGACTTAACTACGTGGAGTCAATCCACACTTTCTCCACATA
The DNA here is from genome assembly GCF_045505135.1 of Aquimarina sp. 2-A2. NCBI lineage: Bacteria > Pseudomonadati > Bacteroidota > Flavobacteriia > Flavobacteriales > Flavobacteriaceae > Aquimarina > Aquimarina sp. 2-A2. Next base: position 358,822 of record NZ_JBJKFI010000002.1, read on the forward strand.
TATTGGAAAACGTACAAAAAAAATTATTACAACTAGATATCATAAAGAATACGTTACCTGCATCTGATATAGTACATATTGTCAAATAGATAGTATTTCAATTCTAAAAACAAAACACACAAGAAGTTGTAATTCAGTAGATTAAATTGACATCTTTTTATTTATTTGTCATATCGTAAGGTTCATTTGTTAGAGATAATAATTGTTGGTTTATTATAATGGTATAGTTTTAGATATCTAACAAGTTCAACTGAACCTTAGACGAACTTAAAATACTACGCTATTAAAATTAATTGTTGTAATTCTTTAATAAATGAATTTTAATATTAAATTTGCACACCATTACCCCAAAAATATTTTACTAACGTACACGCAACCATATTGTAGTTTAAGTATCTAATTAATAATAAACAAAATATTATGGCAACGTTTTTATGCATTCTTGGTGGTCTTTTATTGATCAATTTTATCTTATTGAAGTTTAGTATTCAATCTGTAGAAGGAGACAATAAAAAACCTCAGAAAAAAATGCGCACCACAAAAGTAGCTCCTACAGTAGCAAAAGATATAGAAATCGCTAAAGCAGCTTAACTACCACTCGATAGGCGTTTTACCTATAGTTTCGAGATATTCGTTTACCTGACTGAAATGCTTATTACCAAACCAATATCCGCGATTCGCACTTAATGGTGAGGGATGTCCGCTTTTTAAAACCTTATGCTTGGACACATCTATTTTTTTTCCCTTCTTGTGAGCATAGCCTCCCCAAAGAAGAAACACTACGTTTTCTTTTTTTTTGGATACTTCTCCAATAACAGCATCTGTAAATTGTTCCCAACCTTTTTTCTGGTGAGAACCCGCTTCATGCGCGCGAACTGTAAGGGTTGCATTTAATAAAAGAACTCCCTGCTTAGCCCAACGTTCCAAATTACCTGTCTCCGGTGGTTTAATTTGAAGATCCTCCTCTATTTCTTTAAAAATGTTTATCAAAGAAGGCGGTTTTGCGATGTGATCGTGTACAGAAAAGCAAAGTCCATTAGCCTGATCAACCCCATGATATGGATCCTGGCCAATAATAACTACTTTCACATCATCAAATGGACAATATTCAAAAGCAGAAAAAACATCGCTCCCTTTTGGGTAACAGGTATAATTTGAATATTCAGTTTTAACAAAATCACTCAAAATTCCAAAGTAGGGTTTTGAAAACTCTTTTTGCAAAATTTGCTTCCAACTCTTTTCAATTTTTACGTCCATATATCAGCTGTATAATAATGGGATTTGTTTATTTTTGTATCTGTTAATTTCCAAGCCTGAAGATAATTTAAAAAAAGGGGCGCTACAACTATATGATTCGCATTTCTGATAAAACATTACAAGATCTTGAATTTGACACGATTTTGGAGCATATTACCCAATTATGTACCACAGATCAAGGTAAACTCAAGGCTCAACATATTAAACCTTTTAAAACTTCTTTAGAACGTAGAGCTGCTTTATATCAAGTAAATGAATATAAAAGTTCCTACCTTCAAGAGAGTCGTATCCCTAATCACGGATTTGACACCATCGATGGGGAATTAAAACTTTTAAAAATCGAAAACGCTTTTCTTGAAGCTTTCAATCTTAAGAAATTAGTTGGATTAAGTGATACAGCTAACGTATTACTAGCCTTTTTTAAAAAACGTCAAGAACTGTATCCTACACTCTTTGACCGCTCTTCACTTGTAGCTTTTACCGATATCATTCACAAATTAATAACATCGGTGTTGGATAAGTTTGGCGAAATAAAAGATGATGCATCCCCGGTTTTAGCAAATTTAAGAAAGGACATCAACGCTGTTCAAGGCAAATTAAATGGAAGTTTTGGAAGAGATTTAGGGAGATATAATAATCTGGGGTACCTTGATGAAATCAAGGAAAGCGTAGTTGACAACCGGAGAGTACTTGCTGTAAAAGCCATGTACCGACGTAAGGTCAAGGGCGCTATCATGGGAAACTCTAAAACAGGGAGTATCGTATACATCGAACCTGAAGCCACGCTACAATATAGCAGAGAACTTGCTAACCTCGAATATGAAGAGCGCGAAGAAGTCGTTAAGATTTTAAAAGCGCTTACCGATCAACTAAGACCACATAGTGAATTGTTAATTGATTATCAGGAATATTTAAGTGACATCGACATCGTTGCAGCAAAGACTAAATTTGCCAAAAAACTGGATGCGATATTACCACAGATTTCCAAAACCAGAGAACTTCAATTAAAAGATGCATATCATCCTTTATTATACCTTAATAATAAAGCCAAAGGTGAAAAAACTTTTCCGCAAAGTATAACCTTGGATGAAAACAACCGTATCATAGTAATTTCTGGTCCCAATGCGGGTGGTAAAAGTATCACGCTTAAAACTATAGGACTATTACAGCTCATGTTACAAAGTGGTATGCTCATCCCTGTACATGAGTACAGCCGAGTATGTCTTTTTGATACGATTCTTACTGATATCGGTGATAACCAATCCATTGAGAACCATTTGAGCACCTATAGCTACCGTCTTAAAAATATGAAGTATTTTTTAAGAAAATGTGGTGATAAAACCCTATTTCTAATTGACGAATTTGGTACAGGTAGTGATCCTGAACTTGGAGGCGCACTGGCAGAAGCATTTCTAGAAGTTTTCTATGAACGTGAATCCTTCGGGATTATAACCACCCACTATGCTAATCTAAAAATGTTAGCTAATGAACTGCCTTATATGTCAAATGCCAATATGCTATTTGATGCAAAAACATTGGAACCAAGATTCAAATTACATTTAGGTGAAGCAGGGAGTTCTTTTACTTTTGAAGTAGCACAAAAAAACGGAATACCTTACAGTCTCATCAATAAGGCTAAGAAAAAAGTTGAACGTGGTAAAATTCGTTTTGACAAAAGTATTGCCGATCTGCAAAAAGAACGATCTAAGCTAGAAAAAACTACCTCTTCTCTCAAAAGCAAAGAACTAAAAGCTTTGGAAGAAAAGGAAAAACTGGATAAAACAAACCAGCGTATTCAACAAAAGCTCGAAAGCTATCAGGAACTTTATGATAGTAATCAACGAATGATCTATCTAGGGCAGAAAATCAATGACTTGAGTGAAAAATATTTTAACAACAAAAAGAAACGTGATTTAATCAACGAATTCATGAAGCTTGTTGAAGTAGAAAATTCAAAGCGAAAAAGACAATCTTTAAAGCAGAAGAATGCGGAAAAAGCAGCTGCAAAAAAGATTGAAAAAGAAGTCGAAAAGAAGGTAGAGGTTATTCGTGTAAAGAAGAAAGAAGAAAAGAAAAAAGAGCAGAAAGAAGAGATAAAGAAACCAAAAGTTACGCTTAAGGTTGGAGACCGAGTTCGTATGATCGATGGAAAATCTGTGGGGTCTATCGACACTATAGAAAAGAACAAGGCCATAGTAAATTACGGTATCTTCACAACCAATGTTACGTTGGATCAGCTGGAATTTGTGGAGCGTAAAAAGTGACATCACAATGGCGTTACCAATTTCTTAATTGTTAAAGAATCCTTAAAGCATTAAGGCTCCTTCAATATCTTTATATATTTGAAGACATCCTAAACACTACTACTATGCGATTTTATCTTACGATTTGTATCCTCTTATCACTTGGAATTACAGATAGTAACGCTCAGCAACCCAAAAAGTTAAATTCCGTTGAAATTTATAATGCACTTGAAAAGCTAAATTTTCTAGGTTCTGTTTTATATGTCGCAGCGCATCCGGATGATGAAAATACGCGTCTAATTTCGTATTTGGCAAACCAACAAAACGCTCGAACGGCCTATTTATCTCTAACTCGTGGAGATGGTGGACAGAATTTAATTGGTCCTGAGATACGGGAACTTTTAGGAGTAATAAGAACACAAGAATTACTCGCAGCAAGACGGATTGATGGCGGTGAGCAACTCTTCACCAGAGCCAATGATTTTGGGTATTCTAAGCATCCTGATGAAACATTAGAAATTTGGAATAAGGAAGACGTACTTAGCGATGTTGTATGGGCTATTAGAAAATTTAAGCCCGATGTAATAATTAACAGATTTGATCATAGAAGCCCTGGTTCAACACATGGTCATCATACATCCTCTGCAATGCTTAGCGTAGAAGCATATGAGTTAGCAGCTGATTCTAAATCGTTTTCTGATCAATTAAAATATACAAAGACCTGGCAACCTGCAAGACAGTTCTTTAATACCTCATGGTGGTTTTATGGCAGTCGGGAAAAATTTGATAAAGCTGATAAAAAAGGACTTATGAGTTTGGATACGGGGACCTACTACCCCGAAACTGGTCTTTCTAATACAGAAATTGCCGCTTTGAGTAGAAGTCAACATAAATCTCAAGGTTTTGGCAGTACAGGAACCCGGGGTGAAACTTTAGAATATATAGAACTAATTAACGGTACTATGCCAACCAAAAAAGAATCTATTTTTGAAGGTATTGATACCACATGGAATCGCATTAAAGGTGGTAAACCACTCTACCAACTTTTAACGACTGTTCAGCAGGAATTTGATTTTAATCATCCTGAAAAATCAGTTCCTAAATTACTTGAGGCATATGACTTAATTAAAAATTTGGAAGATGAGCATTGGCGAACTATCAAACTGGATGAAATTACAGAAATTATAGTGGCTGCCAGTGGACTTTATCTCGAAGCAGTTGCTGAAAATCATTTTATTACTCCTGGGTCTTCCTTAAAAATTGAGATTGAAGCTATTAATAGAAGCAAACAACCTATTTATCTGGAAGAAGTAACGCTAGCCCCTACAACTCAAAAAATTACTGCTGGTATAAATTTAGAAAATAATAAACCGAATACATTTACAGAGGAGATAACCCTCCCCAAAAACAGCTTAAGTACTAATCCTTATTGGCTTAACAAACAGGGAACCTTGGGTATGTATAATGTTGAAGACCGACAGTTAATAGGCCAACCGGAAACTTTAAAAAATCTACGAGCTAACTTTTCTGTCAAAATTGGAGAGCACAGCTTAGTAATTGCTAGAGAGATTGTATTTAAAAAAAATGATCCTGTACAAGGCGAAGTATATCAACCCTTAGAGGTAGTACCAAAGGTTGCAGTTTCATTAAATGAAAAAGTTGTCATTTACAACAACAATAATTCACAAGAGATCCGGGTAAACCTTCTTCCACAACAAGACAATCTATCGGGAACTCTTCAGCTTGAGACTCCGCCGGATTGGACCGTGAAACCCAATAATTATTCTTTTAACAATACTCAAAAAGGACAAGTACAAGAATTTTCTTTTAAGTTGTCACCACCCGCTAATCAAAGTGAGGGTTTTATTCAACCGGTAGCAACGGTAAATGAAAAAAAATATGACAAGGAGCTTATATCCATAACATACGATCATATACCTAATCAAACTGTAATACTGCCGGCAAAAACCAAGGTTGTTCGTTTAGATATACAGAGAAAAGGTCAGCATATCGGATATATTGAAGGTGCTGGTGATGTGGTTCCTCAAAGCTTAGCCCAAGTAGGATATACGGTAACTACTATCGCACCCAATGACATTTCCGCGAATAATTTATCAAAATTTGACGCCATCGTCATGGGAATTCGCGCTTATAATATCGTCGAAGAATTAAAATTCAAACAAGATGTCTTGCTCGATTATGTGAAGAACGGAGGGAATCTAATCGTCCAGTATAACACTAATAGAGGATTGAAAGTCAATGGAAATCTGGGGCCCTACCCTATCAATGTTTCCCGTGATCGTGTAACCGATGAGAATGCAAAAGTTACCTTTATCGATCCGAAACATCCCGTACTTAATTACCCCAATAAAATAACACCCGATGATTTTGAAGGTTGGGTTCAAGAAAGAGGCCTATATTTTCCAAATGAGTGGTCCAAAGAATATAGTCCCATTTTAGCAATTAATGATAAAGGAGAATCTTCCAAAAAGGGAAGTTTATTGGTTACCCCCTATGGAAAAGGTAATTACATCTATACGGGCTTAAGCTTTTTTAGAGAATTTCCTGCAGGCGTTTCCGGAGCGTACAGATTATTTGCAAACTTAATATCATTGGGGAAATAAATAGAATACTTAAAAACTATCCTGCTATGGAAAAGAAATTTGTTTGGAAAAAAGAATATACACTGGTCCTCGTCCTAAATACTATCTATATTTTGGCATTTTACTTAATTTCTTCACATTATGGAGCGTAAGTTCTTCATGTCAAAAGACTATCAATTTTAATTTATGCTATGCAACTAATAGATTGGGTAATCCTTCTGGGAACTTTGGCTTTTATCGTACTTTATGGAGTATGGAAAACTAAAGGAAGTACAACCGTAAAACAATATTTAAAGGGTGATAATACTTCCCGATGGTGGACGATAGGATTATCAGTTATGGCTACTCAGGCAAGTGCTATTACATTTTTATCTACTCCGGGTCAGGCTTTTGACAGCGGCATGGGGTTTGTTCAATTTTATTTTGGATTACCTATTGCAATGATCATCATTTGTATGATATTTATTCCACTATATCATAAGATGAATGTATATACCGCTTATGAGTTTTTAGAAGGTAGGTTTGACCAAAAGACCAGAACCTTAACGGCTGTTTTATTTTTGGTGCAACGAGGGCTGGCGGCAGGAATTACAATTTTTGCTCCCGCGATCATATTATCAGCTATTTTAGGATGGAATTTGACTTTGTTAACTGTTATAATAGGTATTCTTGTTATTATCTATACAGTCTCCGGGGGAACCAAAGCGGTAAGTGTTACTCAAAAACAACAAATGGGTATTATATTTTTAGGTATGTTTATAGCCTTTTATATTATTCTATCTTACCTGCCTGAAGGTATATCATTTACAGATGCGCTTGATATTGCAGGAGCTAGTGGAAAAATGGAAATTCTGGATTTTTCCTTTGATTTTGAAAATCGCTATACTTTTTGGAGTGGTATAATTGGAGGAACCTTTTTAGCGCTCTCATACTTTGGAACCGATCAGAGTCAGGTACAACGATACTTAACCGGAAAATCAATTAGAGAAAGTCAGCTAGGCTTAATTTTCAACGGAATTTTGAAGGTGCCCATGCAATTCTTTATTCTTCTGGTAGGTGTGATGGTTTTTGTTTTCTACCAATTCAATACCTCTCCGCTTAACTTTAATCCTGCTGCACAAGCTGCTGTAACCAACTCCTCTTATTCGGAAGAATACCAGGAACTAGAACGAGATCAGGCTGAAATTCATCTACAAAAAAAAGTCCTTATTACTGAGTATGTGGGTAGTGGTCAACAACAAGCGCTAAAAAACGATCTTAAACTTTTAAATATTCAAGAACAACAAAATAGAGAAAAGGCTAAAGTGTTAATAAACCAAGCCGATCCAATAATCGAAACCAATGATAAGGATTATGTTTTTATTCACTTTATCTTAAATAATCTACCTCGCGGAATTATAGGGCTGTTATTAGCAGTAATTCTCTCTGCTGCAATGTCCTCGACAGCTTCAGAACTCAATGCTCTCGCCTCTACAACGGTAATTGACTTATACAAGCGAAATGTCAGTGGCGAAAAGAGTGAAACTCATTATGTGAGAGCTTCTAAATTATTTACATTGCTCTGGGGAGTTATTGCAATATCTGTAGCTTGTGTGGCAGATTTATTTGATAATTTAATTCAACTAGTAAATATTATCGGTTCGATATTTTATGGTAATGTTCTTGGTATCTTTCTTTTGGCATTCTTTTTAAAATACGTAAAGTCCAATGCAACTTTTATCGCTGCGATAATCACCCAGATACTTATAATTATCGTTTGGCTATTTGATGTAATGCCTTTTTTATGGCTTAACGTTTTAGGTTGTTTATTACTTATGTCCATCGCATTGATTATCCAATCCATAACTAAACGACCAAATAAAATAAAAATAGTCTCATGAAAAATAATAAGATACGGTGGGGAATTTTAGGATGTGGAAGAATAGCCCACAAATTTGCAAGTGATCTGAGAACTGTAGATAGCGCGGTTTTGCAAGCTGTAGCGAGCAAAGATGAAAATAGGTCTAATAGTTTTGGCGAGACTCATAATGCGACAACATGTTATGATAATTATCAAGCACTTGTGTCAAATCCGGAAATCGACGTGATTTATATTGCTACGCCTCATACTTTTCATTTTAAACATACCTTATTATGTCTAAAACATAAAAAGGCAGTCCTATGTGAAAAACCAATGGGTATTTCTATTGCACAGGTTCAACAAATGATACACCTTGCTGAGCAAAATGAAGTGTTTCTGATGGAGGCGTTATGGACGGCTTTTTTACCACATTATCAATTTGTAAAAGAACTAATTGTATCCAAAAAATACGGAGAGATTCTTGAATTTACAGCAGATTTTGGGATAAACGTGGCTTTTGATACAGAAAACAGACTTTATAACAAGGAACTGGGAGGAGGATCTTTATTAGATATTGGTATTTATCCCATATTTTTAGCACTGGACTTATTAGGTGTTCCCAAAGAAATTAGTGCTAAAGCTACTATTGGAAAAACAGTGATTGACGAGGATTGTGAAGTCGAATTAAAGCATAATAATAGGGTTACTTCGAAATTATTCTCTTCTATTAAAAAGAAAACTGCAACCGAGGCAATCATTAAATTAGAGCGTGCAGAAATAGTGATAAACGGACGCTTTCATGAACCTTCAAGTGTTACTGTAACCGAAGGAAATAAGTACGAAACATTTAATTTTCCTGTAGAAACTTTTGGGTATAATTTTGAAATTGAGCACGTAAACAAAATGTTGCAACAAGAAAACAAAGAAAGTGATATTATGCCTTTGAGTAAAAGTTTGGAGTTAATAACTACGTTGGATACAATCCGGAAAAGAATTAATCTCGAATATTGATATAAAAAATGCGGCTGTTAGGCCGCATTTTTTTCTTATAGTTACCAAAATCTTAGCTTCCCCATTCTTTCAGAGAATCTTTATTCATTTTTACATAGTCAGCATTTCCTGCTTTTTCTGCTAATTCCAAAGATTTTTTAGCTGCCTCAATTGCTTTTTCCTTATTACCCGTTTCAGCATAAATTAACGACTGTTGTCTGTGATACCAAAATGCCGGTTCTTTGCGCATAGTTACAGCCTTATCGATATATTCTTTAGCCATATCCATCTTTCCGGTTTCTTTATAAAATACTGCCGCCTGGTAGTAATCATTAGCCGTTGGACCAGCAAGTGTTTTTTGAATACTTTCCTCAGCTATTGTTTTAGAAGGCACTTCGATATCTAACATAGCTTCAGTAGATTCCCAAATAAAATTTAATTTAGCACTGTCCATTTTAAAATCGCTGAACATAATTGTAAATGTTTCCACCTTCATCGGTAAAGTCCCTACTTTAGCTGTAGTTTTTAAAGCTACTTTAGCATCATCCCATTTTTGCGGAGTTCCCCAGTTATTAGCATCGCTATAAAAAATTACTTCCCAATTCTCTTTAGATGGTTTTGTAAAAATAGCATAGGTTCCTTTTTTTAGGTCTGATCCATTGATTTTAACATCGTCGCTAAAAGTAATTTTCGTGTTTTCATTAGCACCTGTTCTCCATAATTTTCCAAATGGAACCAGAGATCCAAAAACAGTTCGCTCGCGCATACTGGGTCTGGAATATGATACGGTTACATCTGTCAAACCAACTACTTGCTCAATTTTTGAGGTTGGACTTGGTTGCGGAGTTTTTACCTGAGCAAAAACACCTGTACTAAGAAGTGCTGCTGTTAAAAGTAAGACGATCTTTTTCATTGTGTTTAGATTTTGTTAATTATTTATGGTCTAACGAAAATACTCATCAATCTCCCGAAAAAGGTTAACAAAAACTTAAAATAAAAATCCTGGTTTTTCAGATGCTTTACGAGTGCTGAAAAACACATAAAAACGCAGAGTTTAATAGAACTTTTACTTATCTATTTTTCGATGTTTCTCAAATAAAATTAGGTACATCAGTAGCTCTATTTTCCAACTCAGATCATTGAATCGCTTCAAGCTGTGATCACTTACAAACTTATCAAATCAGATCATTGCTGTGAAGAATATGAAAGAGTCACAATGTAAATTTAATTTTTGTTTAACAATAATGATGTTATAGTTAAACAAAATGTCGCTACATTTACATCAAAGTGTACAATCATGAAAATTTATACCTTAAAAAGTAAGCAAAAGCTGCCTATATCAGTTAAGCAAGCCTGGGCTTTTTTATCGGACCCTGCCAATCTAAAAACTATCACCCCTGATTATATGGGATTTGAAATACTTAGTGGCGCCGATCGTGCTATGTTCCCGGGGCAAATTATACAATATTTAGTTACTCCCGTAGCCGGAATTAAAACTAAGTGGGTGACGGAAATTACGCATGTTCTAGAAAATGAATACTTTGTGGACGAACAGCGATTTGGACCCTATGCTTTGTGGCATCACAAGCATTTTATAAAAGAAATTCCGGGAGGCGTGTTAATGGAAGATGTTATTGACTACAAAGTACCCTTTGGTTTTTTAGGTCGTCTTGTACATCCGTTTTTGGTGCAACCCAAATTGAAGGAAATATTTGATTACAGAGAAAAAAAATTAATCGAACTTTTTGGAACGTATGAAGAAGTTACCAAAAATACCGTTGATCCCATACTCAAACAAGATATCTTAAACTAACTACAATGAAAAATATACTTTTAATAGGCGGAAGTCACGGAATCGGTTTTGAACTTGCAAGTCAACTCATAAAAGAACACCGGGTTTTTGTTGCTTCAAGAACTTCTGAAAACTTAGGCTCGCTCGAAGTTACTTACATTCCGTTTGATAGTACCACGGATCAACTAAGTTTGGAGCAACTTCCTGATACCTTGGATGGATTTGTATATTGTCCGGGCAATATCAACCTGAAACCTTTTCATATGCTAAGCCCTGACACTTTTGAGGATGATATGAATCTCAATTTTCTATCACTTGTTAAGACGTTACATACCGTATTGCCTCTTCTAAAAAAATCTGATCAGGCAAGTTTATTATTCTTTAGTACGGTGGCGGTAAAAGTTGGCATGCCCTTTCACACAAGTGTAGCTGCGGCCAAAGGGGCTATTGAAGGCTTCGCTAAGGCGCTTGCTGCCGAGTACGCTCCGTCCATGCGAGTTAATGTTATTGCTCCATCTCTCACAGATACACCACTAGCCAAACGCCTATTAGGCAACGAAAAAAAACGTGAAAAAATGGATGAACGTCATCCTCTAAAACGCGTAGGTAACGTGCAGGATATAGCCAATATAGCTTCCTTCTTATTGAACGATAAAAGCAGCTGGATTACCGGTCAGGTTTTAGGCGTAGACGGAGGTTTATCAACGCTCAACATCAACTAAGATGTCAAAACAAGTAGCTATATTTTGGTTTCGCAGAGATCTTCGTTTAGATGATAATATTGGTTTTCTTAATGCTCTAAAAAGTGACTATCCAGTAGTACCTTTATTCATTTTCGACAAAAAAATTCTCCAGGAGTTGGTTGAAGATGATCCCAGAGTTACGTTTATTTTTGACACGCTTCAAAAAATGAGACAAGAGCTTCAGGATGCTCACCAAAGCTCTATTGGCATACATTACGGTACACCCAATGATATTTTTAAAGAATTACTAGAAACTTACGAGATTAAAGAAGTCTACACCAATCATGATTATGAGCCCTACGCTTTACAACGTGATAAGGAATTAAAAGAATTGCTCGATAAAAAGAATATACCCTTCTATACTTTTAAAGATCAAGTAATTTTTGAGAAAGATGAAATTGTAAAAGCCGATGGCGACCCTTATGTCGTTTACACCCCATATAAAAATAAGTGGAAAGAACACTTCGACCCTGATGCCCTAACTATTCATTACACAAGTCAGCATTTGTCTAATCTGTATAAAAATTCAAGATTACCAAATTTAAGTCTTTCTGATATGGGTTTTACACCATCATCAATTGAAATACCTGAGTATACGGTCACTCCCACCCTTATCCAAAATTATGAGGACACTCGTGATTATCCTGCCAAGAATCAAGGCACTTCTCGATTAGGACCTCATCTACGTTTTGGGAAGGTAAGTATTAGGAAAATGATGAAAAAGGCAATTGCAGAAAAAAATGAAGTATTCTGGTCAGAGCTAATCTGGAGAGAGTTCTTTATGCAAATTCTGTGGCATTTTCCGAGAACTCAGAATGAAGCTTTTAAGAAGAAATATGACCGTATTGAATGGCGAAATAACGAGAACGAATTTGACAAATGGAAAAAAGGACAAACAGGATATCCATTGGTTGATGCAGGAATGAGACAATTGAATCAAACCGGTTATATGCATAATCGTGTTCGTATGTTGACAGCGAGTTTTCTATGTAAACATTTATTGATAGATTGGCGTTGGGGCGAAGCATATTTTGCTGAAAAACTCTTAGATTACGAAATGTCTAGTAATGTCGGTAATTGGCAATGGGCAGCGGGCAGTGGCGTAGATGCCGCTCCTTATTTTAGAATTTTTAATCCTACTACTCAAATTGATAAATTTGACAAAGAACAGCATTATATCAAAAACTGGATTAAAGAATTTGGTACTAAGGATTATCCGGACAAGATAGTCGATCATAAAGAGGCAAGAGAACGTTGTTTGACCACCTATAAAAAAGCTTTGCAATAACTAACTTGATATAATCTATTGATTTTCAATCGTTTTTTTTGTATTTTAAAGGCATGAAATAAAGCAAGAATATTTCGAAAACAACCTTTTAAAATACAACACGATGAACACAAATCAAGTAGCACACCGGCTCGTTGAACTCTGCCGGAAAGGAGAAAATATGCAGGCTATTAAAGAGCTGTATGATCAAAATATCGTAAGCAGAGAAATGCCTGGGTTGCCCAATGAGGTGATTAAAGGAAAGGACGCTGTTACCAAAAAAAGTGAAGATTGGTACGATAATGTAGAAGAATATCATGGAGGTGATATCTCTGACCCTCTCGTTGCAGAAAATCATTTTAGCTGTAAGATGAGCTTTGATTGTACCTTTAAAGGTCAAGGTCGCATGCAAATGGAAGAGTTAGGCGTTTTTACCGTGAATAATGGAAAAATTGTAGAGGAACAATTTTATTATGCAATGCCGGTAACCGCATGATGCTTACAACAAAGATTTGATCTGAGGCAAGGCGGGATTGCGATTCTCCTTTTTCCAAATAATTGAAAGCACCGCTCGCTGTTTTATGTTTGGGATTTCTAAACATTTAATAGCAAGGTCAAATCCGTATTGAAGTGATGTTGGAACTATAGCAACACCTAATCCATTTTCTACAAGTTTAAAAATGGTTTGGGCATGCACCGATTTGTGTGAAACTTTTGGCGAAAAGCCTGCATCTTTGCAAATACTCATAATCTGAGCAAAATATAACGAACTGTAATCTGAAGAAAATAGGATAAAATTTTCCTCTGATAGTTGTGAGACCGAATGGAAGTTTTCCTTGTTTAAAGGGTGATTTTTGGGTAGTACTATAGAGAATGTTTCTGTATACATTTCTTTTTTATCAATGGTATCCGGGACATAATCCAGGCGCACAAAACCTACATCGAGTTTATCGTCCAATATGGCCTCCACCTGATCATAGTTGCTCATTTCTTCGAGAGAAAATTTAATTTTCGGAAATTGGGCATTGGCTTGGACTAGTACATCTGGAATAACTTTTTGCATGGCCGATCCTAAAAAACCTATTCTAATTTCTCCCAGGTCTCCCCTATCTATTAACTCAGTTTGTTTAAGCGTAACATCGAGATGATTCAAGATATAATTAATTTCTTTTTTCAAGTATTCACCAGCAGTGGTTAATACTACATTTCTCTTATCACGGATAAAAAGCTTAGCTCCAATGATATCTTCCATCTGTTTGATCTGTCGGCTTAAACCCGGTTGAGAGATAAATAAACGTTCTGCAGCTCTGCGAAAGTGTAATTCTTCTGCAACTGCAATAAAATACTTAAAATGACGTAACTCTAATTGATGCTTCATAGGTATTAATTAATGACAAAAATAGTATTTATAAGTATTAAATATAGGTAGTATTTTAGACCATAGCTATAGAAAATTACAACTATGTCGAGATCAATAGAATACTTTAATTACGGAGAAGATTTCTTAACGGCAAGTTTGGCACTTAGACTTGCTCGTGGAGAATGCCAAGGAAGGCTCACAGATACAACACGCCAAAAAATTAGAGCTAGTGCTCAAGTAGTAAAAAATATTGTCGAAAAAGGAGATGCGGTATACGGTATAAATACCGGATTTGGTCCGTTATGTACAACCAAAATATCAAAAAATGAAACTAAAGTTTTACAAACTAATATTTTACAAAGCCATAGTGTAGGTGTAGGTACTCCAATAGAAACGGAGCTAGCAAAGTTAATGCTCATCTTAAAATTACACTCCCTATCAAAAGGATACTCCGGAATTGCTGAATCCACATTAGATCGAATCTTATGGCATATTGATAATGATGTGATACCTATCGTACCCTCACAGGGATCTGTTGGAGCATCGGGGGATTTAGCTCCGCTCTCCCATTTGTTTTTGCCTTTGATTGGTTTGGGTAAGGTTATTCACAAAGATGAGATTATAACGACTCGCGAACTTTTCACACTACATCATTTAGAAACTTTAGACTTGGGGCCTAAAGAAGGTTTGGCGTTGATTAACGGAACTCAGTTTATAGCTGCGCACGCTGTAAAAGTCGTTGATAAATTGCAAAGTTGTCTCTCCCAAGCTGACATTATTGGTGCTATGATGATCGAAGGGTTACAGGGATCGGTAAAACCATTTTTTGAAGAGCTACATCAACTTCGTCCGTTTAAGGGAAATATACACGTGGCAAAGCGAATAAAGGCATTATTAGAAGATTCTGAGATTATGGAGGCCCATAGTCAGTGTGATCGGGTACAAGATCCTTACTCGCTGCGATGCATCCCTCAAGTTCATGGAGCTTCTCGCAATGCCTGGCTTCATTTAAAAGAACTTTTGGAAGTAGAATTGAATTCAGTTACGGATAATCCTATAATAATTAACGAAGCTCTAACTATAAGCGGAGGTAGTTTTCATGGTCAACCCCTCGCTATGGCGTTGGATTATGCATGCCTTGCGGCTTCTGAAGTTGGTAATATTTCGGATCGTAGAATTTATTTATCTTTAGAAGGTAACTCCCCCGGAGTTCCTAAATTACTGATGCATGATACGGGTATTAATTCAGGTTATATGATTCTGCAATATACCACCGCTGCCCTCGCCAGTGAGAATAAAGGGTTGTGTTTTCCCTCCAGTGCAGATAGTATCCCAACATCTTTAGGACAGGAGGATCATGTAAGTATGGGATCAATTAGTGGGCGCAAAGCATTACAGGTATTAGAAAATGTTGAAAAAATATTAGCGATCGAATTGCTAACTGCCTCACAAGCATTCGATTTTAGAAAACCACTCAAGTCGGGTGTTCTTCTGGACGAAGTTCATAAAATGGTAAGATCTCATGTAAGCTTTGCCGCAAAGGATAGAGTTTTTTCGGATGATATCGAAATCGGAATTGAGTTAATTAAATCCCGTGCTATTATCAAAACAGTGGATGAAATGATTACAAAGAGTAAACATTCATTAAAAACAGAGTTTTCTGAATTCTTTGAAACCTATTAAATCTGATTTTATGAAGAATGATACACAATCGCACTCACCGTATCTATTTATTGGCCCCTTAATGCAATGTTTACCTATGACATCTTTGGATGTTAAAGGAGTATTGAAGGATGAGGATCTACCGATAATCTCAAATGCTGGAATTTTATGTCAAGGCAATAAAATTAAAAAAATAGCAGAATATGAAGAGTTAAAATCAGAAGCATTAACAATCAATGCAAGATTTATAGTCCTAGAAGGTGATTATGTTTGCACCCCCGGTTTTATCGATGCACATACACATATATGTTTTGCAGGCTCAAGAGCTCGTGATTATGCTTTGAGAAATGCAGGTAAAACTTACCTGGAAATTGCCAAAGCCGGTGGCGGTATTTGGGATACCGTTACACAGACCAGAGAAGCTTCACTAAAAGAGTTAGTGGAACTTACCACAGCACGTGCAAATACATTATTACAATCCGGTATAACAACGGTCGAAGTCAAAAGTGGTTACGGCTTATCAGTGAAAGAAGAATTGAAAATGTTAAGGGCTATTAACCAAGCTAATCAAAATACATCAGCTGATTTGGTAAGTACCTGTTTGGCAGCTCATATGCTTCCCAAAGATTACGATGGAACTGCAGAAGCCTATCTTGACGAAGTCAGTACCGAACTATTTCCCATACTTGTAAAAGAAGAGTTGACCTACCGTATTGATGCTTTTATTGAAGAAAGTGCTTTTTCTGAAACAACGATCAGGTCGTATTTTGAAAAAGCCAAAGCAATGGGTTTTGATATTACAGTTCATGCAGATCAGTTTACAACAGGAGGTAGTAAAGTTGCGGTTGAGTTTAAGGCACTGAGTGCAGATCATCTCGAAGCTAGTTCTAATGTAGAAATAAAAATGCTAGCAGCGAGTGATGTTATAGCTGTAGCCTTACCAGGGGCTTCATTAGGTTTGGGTTGTGACTTTACTCCTGCGCGCAAACTACTTGACAAAGGAGGAGCATTAGCTATTGCCAGTGACTGGAATCCAGGATCTGCTCCTATGGGAGACCTTTTACTCCAGGCATGTATATTAGGAACGTTTGAAAAATTGACCAATGCTGAACTGCTTGCCGGAATTACCTATCGTGCGGCTGCAGCATTAAATCTTAAGGATAGAGGTACTCTGGTACCTGACAATTTAGCTGATTTTAATCTTTTTCAGACAAATCATTTTAATGAGATTTTTTACCAACAAGGTAAATTAAAACCCTCCTTTGTTTTCAAAAACGGAGAACTGATACGGAACGATTCGTTAAAAACACGTTTATAAAATTAGTAGCTAAGAATATATTTATGACTTTTAAAGATCAAATACTACAAGGAATTCCGGAAACCTTACCCGCCAAACGGTCTCTTGACTCAGCTATAAGCCGCGCTCCCAAACGCAAACAAATTTTATCTATAGATGAAAAAACACTCGCGTTACGCAATGCTTTGCGATACTTTCCTAAAGAATGGCATAGCGAATTAGCTCAGGAATTTAAAGAAGAGCTCGATGCTTTGGGACGCATTTATATGTATCGATTCATGCCAAACTATGAAATGTATGCGAGACCCATAGAAGAGTATCCGGCAAAATCATTACAAGCAGCCGGTATTATGCTTATGATACAAAACAATCTGGACCCTACAGTAGCTCAACATCCACTCGAATTGATTACATACGGTGGTAACGGAGCAGTTTTTCAGAACTGGGCGCAATATATATTGACCATGCAGTATCTGGCGACGATGAGTGATGAACAAACCTTACATATTTATTCGGGTCATCCTATGGGACTGTTTCCATCCTCAAAGGAAGCTCCCAGAGTAGTTGTTACTAATGGTATGATGATACCCAACTATTCTCAACCTGATGATTGGGAAAAATATAATGCATTAGGTGTTACACAATACGGTCAAATGACCGCAGGTAGCTATATGTACATAGGTCCGCAAGGAATTGTTCATGGAACTACGATCACCGTGATGAATGCATTTAGAAAAACACTACCCGCCAACGAATCGGCAGCGGGTAAACTATTTTTGACCGCTGGGTTGGGCGGAATGAGTGGTGCACAACCCAAAGCTGGAAATATTGCCGGTTGTATCACCGTCTGCGCGGAGGTGAATCCGGAAGCCGCTCAAAAACGATATGATCAAGGATGGGTTGACGAAATTTTAAGTGATCTTAATGAACTGGTCGTTCGGGTACAACTGGCAATACAACAAAAAGAAACCGTGTCTATCGCGTTTCAAGGGAATGTTGTGGATGTTTGGGAAATTTTTGATAGAGAAGCCATTCCTGTAACCTTGGGATCAGACCAGACATCGCTTCACAATCCGTGGTCTGGTGGTTATTATCCTGTTGGTATTAGCTATGAGGAAGCAAATGAACTTATAAGTAAGGAACCCGAACGATTTAAAGAGCTGGTAAAGACCTCCCTGCAAAGACATGCTGAAGCCATTAATAAACACACAGCCAAAGGAACCTATTTCTTTGATTATGGAAATGCTTTTTTGTTAGAAGCTTCACGTGCAGGGGCCGATGTAATGCATGAGAATGGAATTGATTTCAAATACTCATCCTATGTGCAGGATATCTTAGGTCCGATGTGTTTTGATTATGGATTTGGTCCCTTTCGCTGGGTATGTACCTCTGGAGATGTAAAAGATCTCGATAGTACCGATCAAATTGCGATGAAGGTGTTACAAGATATAAAAACCACTGCTCCTCCTGAAATACAGCAGCAGCTACAAGATAATATCACCTGGATCAAAGAAGCCAAAGCTAATAAATTAGTGGTAGGCTCTCAAGCTAGAATTTTATATGCAGATGCAGAGGGACGCGCCAAAATTGCTGACGCCTTTAATGATGCCGTAGCATCAGGAAAATTGTCAGCGCCGGTCGTTTTGGGCAGAGACCACCATGACGTGAGTGGTACAGATTCTCCTTATCGAGAAACCAGCAATATATATGACGGTAGTAAATTTACCGCCGATATGGCGATTCATAATGTTATCGGAGATAGCTTTAGAGGTGCTACATGGGTATCTATTCATAATGGTGGCGGTGTTGGCTGGGGCGAAGTGATCAATGGTGGATTCGGTTTATTATTAGATGGTTCTGTTGAAGCTTCTAAAAAATTAAAGAACATGCTTTTTTATGATGTAAACAATGGTATCGCTCGAAGAAGTTGGGCAAGAAATGAAGAAGCCTTGTTTGCTATACGTCGCGAAATGGAAAGAACCCCTAATTTAAAAGTAACATTACCTAATCTTGTATCAGACGAAATTTTAAAAACAATCTCCTAATGACAGAAAAAATAGCAACTTCTCTTTCTAACTACCTACAATCGGACGCAAGCATTTACAGTGGTCGACGGTCTGGGGAGCAACAGTATCTACACGAAAAAATTCATTGTCTGGATTTGAGAAAAGATATAGTATTGGAAACTCCTAAGGAGATAAAAAAGTATGCTTTGGCAGGATATCTTTGTGATGAGGGAGTGCGTCGAAATTTAGGACGGGTTGGAGCAGCTAATGGATCCCAGGTTGTGCGAAAGGTATTTGGGTCCATGGCCAATCATTTGCGGGAAAACACACACCTTCTGGATATAGGAAGTATACAATGTACTAATCAGAACTTGGAGCAGGCTCAGGATGAAATGGCTACCCTTATCTTTCAGTTGCATAAACACAACATCTTTCCGATAATTATTGGTGGAGGTCATGATCTGAGTTTTGCGCATTTTCGGGGCATTAAAGAATACTATCCTAATAAAAAAATTGGAATAATCAATTTTGACGCGCATTTTGATCTGAGAAACCTGGAAACCGTAGGGAATTCAGGAACGCCGTTCAATCAAATAGCAAAGCGCTTTAATACTATTGATTATCTCTGTTTAGGGATTAATCGTACAGCTAATATTCCGCAGCTATTTAAAACAGCTACTGAATTAGAAGTACAATATATTGAAGATTACGAGTTTACAATGAATAACTATGAGGCAATTAAAAGAATGCTTGATGGCTTTGTGAATTCGGTCGATTACGTATATGTAACTATTGATATGGATGGCTTCTCGGCTGCGTATGCTCCCGGTGTAAGTGCTCCATCAGCAATAGGATTTAGTGTCGACATTGTATTAAGGGTTCTAAAAGATATTTGTGTATCCAAAAAGCTTGTAAGTGCTGATATTGTAGAATTTAATCCCCTCTTTGATATTGATAATCGTACTGCAAAGCTGGTTTCACAATTGGCATATTTTATCATATCCCAGTCAGAGAAAGCATAATTAATAGTTCAAAAATTAGAAGTTGATACGTTCTGCTACGGTTAAAATTGCAGAAGTCATATATTCAATTCCGATTGCTATTACTATAAAACCAATAATTCTGGACAATGCGTTAATTCCGGATGCACCTAACATGCGCACTATGAATTGAGAACTTCGTAGAACTCCGTAAATACTAATTGTTGTGACGACAATAGCGCATAAAATCCAAATGATATCAGTCATAGCATCATACTCCTGTCTATACGATATCAGTAACGAGATGGTTCCGGGTCCGGCCAACATGGGAATTGCGAGGGGTGTTAGCGATATTTCATCTCTGGTTTTCAAATCTTTCTTTACACCGGACTTTTTCATTCCTTTATGTTCACTAAACTTACCGGTTAAGAGCGCAAACCCAGAAGAGGCAATTATTAAGCCCCCTGCAATTTTTAAAGATTCAAGTGTTATCCCGAATAATACTAAAATATAACTTCCCGCAAAAAATGATACTATCAGAATTAGTAAAACATTAAAACAGGTAGCCAGTGCAATTTTGGCATTTTCTTTTTTTGTATTATCATCAGTTAAACCAATAAAAACAGGTACGGTACCTAAGGGATTCATAATTGTAAAAAGCGCACCGAATGTTATCAAAAACAAGTTCATTTTTTTTTGGACAAAGATGCGCCTAGTCATTGCATTCAATCATTAAGGCAGAATTAAGTATATGCTAATAGAATGTAAACTAGACCTAAAAAATAAACCCCTTAAATTAACATTTAAGAGGTTTTGTGTTATTATGAATACTCAAAAACTAAGAGTTGGCGTAGGCAACTGCTTCAGCAATTGGTGTATCTCCTTCCAAAATCTCAAATGTCATATTATTAGCACGATCATTTTCCAACGCATTAATCAATGTTTTTGCAACATCCGAACGAGGAATTTCGCCCATCTTGTCCAGATGTGCATCCAATATTATAGCGTCATTTCCACCTTCATTATTAAGAGATCCTGGTCGAACAATTGTATAATTTAGTCCGCTTTCTCTTAAATACACATCAGCATTATGTTTAGCCTTAAGGTATTCCTGTAAATCTTCAGATTTCTCTGGCGCATCTGCTCCCATTGAGCTCAGCATTACAAATTTTTTGATTTCAGATTTTTTTGATGCATCTATAAGTCGCTTAGCTCCTTCTTGATCAACTTCTACCACCTTTTTACCCCCAGATCCGGCGGCAAAAATAACTTTATCTATACCTTTGGTTGTATGAGATACATCTTTCTCTAAATCACCTAGAATCGTTTTCACGCCTTGTGCTTCAAATTCCTTCTTTTGTTCTTCTTTACGAACCATCGCTATCGGCTCATAGTTTGAAGTATTTTTTAAGAACTCCACAATTTGTTTTCCCGTAGTTCCATTCGCTCCTGCAATTAATATCTTTTCCATAATTTTTATTTTTTCTTTTCTCAAAAGATACTTCGCTTTTAGCATGAAATCAAATATAATCCGTGGTTTAACCAACTATTAATATGAGCTTAAGAGGATTTAAGAAATAATGGATGGATTTGCCTTACCTCACAAAATTTGAAGGTTTCAAAAAAACTATATCATACAGGATTATGGATAAAAAAAACCGATTAGTATATTAATACTAATCGGTCATATATCGCAGGTCATGATACCTTATTCAGTTCGAATAATTTTAGCTCCAATAGCTCTCAGACGTTCATCAATATTTTCATAACCCCTGTCAATCTGTTCAATATTGTGAATAACTGAAGTTCCTTTTGCACCCAATGCAGCGATCAACAAAGAAATTCCAGCTCTGATATCAGGAGACACCATGGTAGTCGCTTTAAGAATTGATTCAAAATTATGTCCTATAATAGTAGCTCTATGTGGATCACACAAAATTATTTTGGCACCCATGTCGATAAGTTTATCTACAAAGAACAGTCTGCTTTCAAACATTTTTTGATGCACCATTACTTCTCCTTTTGCTTGCGTTGCAACCACTAGCACGATACTCAACAGATCAGGAGTAAACCCGGGCCAAGGCGCATCAGAGATGGTCATAAACGATCCATCAATAAAGCTTTCAATTTGGTAACCCTCAGTATGTGCAGGAATATGAATATCATCATTAACTTTATTAAGCGTAATTCCAAGTTTTCTGAAAGTATCCGGAATTTGACCTAAGTTTTCCCAGCTTACATTTTTAATAGTAATCTCACTACGTGTCATAGCAGCTAAACCTATCCATGAACCAATTTCGATCATATCAGGAAGTACGCGGTGTTCACAACCATTTAATGCGGTTACACCTTCAATCGTAAGCATATTTGACCCAATACCGGAAATTTTAGCTCCCATAGCATTCAGCATCTTACACAATTGCTGAAGATAAGGCTCACAAGCGGCGTTGTAGATAGTTGTTGTACCTTCGGCGAGGGACGCAGCCATAACAATATTAGCGGTACCGGTTACCGAAGCTTCATCAAGCAGCATATAGCTACCTTTTAAACCTTTTGGAGCTTCTACTCCATAAAAACGTTCTTCGCGGTTGTATCTAAATTTGGCTCCTAACTTTATAAAACCTTCAAAATGTGTATCTAGTCTCCGACGTCCAATTTTATCACCACCTGGTCTTGGTATATACCCTTTACCAAATCGTCCTAACAAAGGACCGACGATCATAATCGATCCCCTAAGGCCACTCCCCTCTTTTTTGAACTGTTCGCTCTCAAGATAGTCCAAGTTAAGTTCATCACTTATAAACGAGAACTTACCCTTACCTAATTTTTGAATTTTTACACCAAGATTACCAAGAATCTCAATCAATTTATTGACGTCTCGTATATCTGGTATATTAGAAATGGTAACCTTATCAGGGGTTAGCAGTACTGCACAAAGAATTTGTAGTGCTTCGTTCTTTGCTCCTTGTGGTGTAATTTCACCTTTAAGTTTATGTCCTCCTTCTATTTGAAATGTGCTCATATTCTATAAATGGGGTAAGTATTAGTAGCGTTTTTTGCGTCCGCGGAAATTATTTGTCTTTTTATTCGTGTATTTCTTCTTTCCTTTTAATAAATCAGAAGGTGTACTTAAATCCTCGTTACTTCCTTTTAAATTAATTTTTCCACCACTTAATTCATACAGGTGTGAAAAAATTGCTTTGTCCTCTACCGTATCTCTATTCCAGTTAAGATAACATTTTTTCATGTGATTAGCTATCGTAAGGATCAAGCCATCTTTAAGATCACCGTCTTCCCAACTATTTGCCACATCGATCATTCTTTTAATATTATTTCCGTAGAAACGATATTTAGGGAAATTTTGCGGATACTCAAGAGGTTCAGGACGTTCTTCAAGTTTTTCTTTGGTCAATGGTGGATATGGTGAATCTACATCCAAATTGAAATCACTCATAATAAAAAGTTGATCCCAAAGCTTATGTTGAAAATCAGGCACATCTCTCAAGTGAGGTTGTAAATTACCCATAACATCGATGATAGATTTGGCAACCTTATTTCGTTCCTCTTTATTTTCTATAGTCATAGCATGATTTACCATTTTTTGTAAATGACGACCATACTCAGGAATGATGAGCTTTTCTCGCTCAGTATTGTATTCTAAATTGTTGATTTCCATAAATAGTTTATGTATGTATCACATTGCACTCTCAAACGTACTCTCTTTTGAAGAAATTAAATATACGTGGTAATTAGTGTAATTTAATTTATAAGCGATGTGATGGATATATTGTTGTGCTTATTTTGTCGCAAAATACTAAAATAATATAAGTGTACGTAGTTTATAGCAAGTATTTGGCCCATATTAAAAAATAAATAATAAAAAGAACCTAAAGTCTATAATGATATTACACCTTCTACATTTTTAGCAACTTCTTGATACTTTGCTATAACATGATCCGGATTTTTCATTCTCAAATTTATTGACACACTGGTGTACTTGCCGTTTTTAGATACTTTCTTATTTATAACAGCTCCCATATTGTCAAAAATACCCTCAATTTTATTAATTTTTTCCGCTTCTGTAGGTACTATAAATTTATAAAGGTATGCACTTGGCCAAAGGGCTGTTTCGGCTAACTGCTTCTTTAATTTCTTATAAAATTCTTCACTTCCGTCAGGATTACTCATCTATGCAAATTTTTGTCAAAGATACATGGTATCCTGCACTATTAAAAAAAATTAAATTACTTAATCCTATAGATTTACGCAATATTTTCATATTCTGTCAAATATTACGAAATTTGCATTAAAATTTTCCCATTGACAAAACAAAAAATTGTTATTACCGGAGGACCTTCTACCGGAAAAACTACCGTTATCGATTATTTGGACAGTATTGGAGAAGTATGTCTTCATGAGATATCACGTGCTGTTACCTTAAAGGCTCAGGAAGAAGGAATCACTCAATTATTTCTTGAGAATCCCACTTTATTTAGTCAACGATTATTAGATGGCCGCATCAAGCAATTTCATGAAGCGACTGATATAAAGCACTCCAGAATCTTTTTGGATAGAGGTATTCCTGATGTGATAGCGTATATGAATTACAGTAACACTAATAATCCGGATAACTTTCTCGAAGCGTGTGCCACACATCGGTATGATTATGTTTTCTTACTACCCCCGTGGAAAGAAATTCATGTAACGGATAATGAACGTTATGAAGATTTTGAACAAGCACAAAAAATTCATGAGTGCTTAGAGAAAACCTATACAGAACTTGGATATGCTTGTATTGAGGTGCCGTTTGGTACTATTGAGGAACGTTCAACTTTTATTCTTGAGCAACTCGACTAAACTATATAATGAGTAGCGCACTACAAATATTACATAAATACTGGAAACACGAGAGTTTCAAACCAAGTCAGGAGCAGGTCATCACCTCTCTCGCCGATGGAAACGACACCTTGGCACTACTTCCAACCGGGGGTGGAAAATCTATCTGTTTTCAGGTTCCTGCACTTATGCAGGAAGGTATTTGTATTGTAATTTCACCATTAATAGCACTTATGCAGGATCAGGTTAAAAATCTAAATGATCGTGGTATAAAAGCACTTGCGTTACCTAGTGGTATTTCATATAAAGATTTGGATACTTTACTCGATAACTGTGTCTATGGCAATTATCGTTTTTTATATCTGTCCCCAGAAAGACTGTTGCAAGACCTTGTTCAAGAGCGTATCAAAAGAATGAAAGTCAATTATGTCGCGGTAGATGAAGCGCATTGTATCTCACAGTGGGGTAATGATTTTAGACCCTCTTACAAGAAGATTAAAATTCTAAGACAATTACATCCTACCGTTCCTATCATCGCCTTAACTGCTTCGGCAACGCCAAAAGTTATTGAGGATATTAAAATGGAACTGGAGCTTTTTCAGCCGAATATTTATAAAGCTTCCTTTTATCGCAATAATTTAGGATATTGGACGATTAAAGCTGCAGATAAGCGCTATCAACTCTTGCGTATTTTAAAGAAGTATGAAGGAAGCTCTATTCTTTACGTCCGTAATCGAAAGACTGCAGTTGAACTTACCGAATTTTTAAAAGCATCTCATATAAAAGCCGAGTACTATCACGGCGGAGTTGACAGCAAATTGAAAACCGAACGTTTTAACAGCTGGATGCAAGATAAGACACGTGTGATGGTCGCCACCAATGCTTTTGGAATGGGAATAGACAAACCAGATGTAAGAACTGTCATTCACTACCATATTCCAGAAAGTATAGAAAGCTATTTTCAGGAAGCAGGACGAGGGGGTCGTGATGATAAACAAGCACTTGCATTTTTATTACATAATGAAAATGATAGTATTCGACTGGACAATCAATTCATAAAAGTACTTCCTGACAGTGGGTATGTACAGTTTGTATATAGAAAATTATCCAATTATTTTCAGATATCCTATGGTGAAGGTGAACAGTCTACACATGATTTTAATTTTAATACATTTTGTAAAACCTATAATCTCAATACGACTATAACATATAATGCCTTATTGCTGCTAGACCGATGCAGTGTTATAAGTTTTGTGCAACGCTTCTCCAAAAAGAGCGCAATACACATCACCTCTACCCAAAACCAATTACTAAATTACAGTGCGGACCAAAAAGTTACCGCTTTAATTATAAAAGGTATCTTACGAACTTATGGGGGTGTTTTTGATGATGAAACTCCGATTAATATTCCTCTGTTAGCTTCGAAGCTAGCCATGGAAGAAACGCTCATAGTCAATATACTTACTACCTTGCAAGATGAAGGCCTTCTTATCTTTAACTACGCACAATCGGATGCAGAAATTATATTTTTAGTTCCCAGAGAAGATGAGCTGACTATAAATCGTATCAGACATCATATTAAAGAGTATACGCAATCAAAAGTTGAAAAGGTAGCCGCTATGGTGTCTTTTATAAAGAATACATCACAATGTCGCAGTCAGCAATTACTGGAGTATTTTGGAGAAAAAAAACCGGATGAGTGCGGAATTTGCAGTTATTGTTACACAAATCAACAAAATAAAAAATCATTTGATACTAAAGCGATTCAGCATCAAATTGTGGTGTTACTAAAGAATAAAAATCAATCATCAAGAACGCTGGTTGAGCAGTTAGCGTATCCTGAAACGGTGATTCTAGAAATTATTAAAGAAATGAACATTCACGGTGTGATCAAAATCAATCCTGATAACACCTATCAACTTACAACTATATGAACGCATTAAAAATTTTATTTATGGGTACCCCCGACTTTGCTGTCGAAACCCTTAAGATGATTCTACAGAACAAGTATGAAGTCGTTGGGGTTATTACTGCACCTGATAAACCGGCAGGTAGAGGTCGTAAGCTACAAATGTCTGCCGTTAAAACGTATGCGCTTACACAAAATCTACCTATACTACAGCCTACAAATCTAAAGGACGAAGCCTTTGTAGCTGAAGTAAAAGCACTTGGTGCTAACCTAAATATCGTTGTGGCTTTTAGAATGTTGCCAAAAGTAATATGGGACATGCCTAAGCACGGAACTTTTAATTTGCATGCATCTTTACTTCCCGCATATCGTGGTGCTGCACCTATTAATTGGTCATTAATAAATGGAGAAGAAAAAACCGGAGTAACGACCTTCTTTATTGACGAAAAGATAGATACAGGAGCGATAATTCTACAAAAAGAAGTGCTTATAGATAAGAATGATAATGCAGGAATGCTTCATGATAAACTGATGGTGATCGGAGCTGGTTTAGTGATTGACACCTTACAACTTATCGAAAAAGAAAAGGTAGATCTAACCTACCAACCCAATGATCCGGAAGTTAAGACTGCCTATAAGTTAAATAAAGAAAACACCAAGATCGATTGGAATGCCAAAGGAATGACAATTTACAACTTAGTCCGTGGTCTCAATCCATATCCCACTGCCTGGAGTAATTTATATAATAAAGGACAGTTACAAACGATTAAAATATATGATACAGAATTTATCGAGGAAAGTCATACCCATGAAAACGGAATTTTGATTGTTGAAGAATCTACTTTAAAGGTAGCCGTATCTGATGGATTTATTAAACTGTTGAGAATACAATTACCCGGTAAGCGAGCTATGGACACGGTTTCGCTTCTTAATGGTTATAAATTTGATAGTGATGCGCGACTGAGTTAAGCTTGAAGTATTCATGAAAATCAAGAAATTCCAAAAAAAACAGTGATGTTTATTAACAATCCTTTATAGTTATTAACAAAAGCCCGTATTTACTGGGCTAATCCTTGCACGAATCATAAATCCGTATAAATTTGTAGAGCGTTTAACATAAAATTGGTTTAACCAACAATTAATTTAAAAACAGAATTATGAACAAAACAGAATTAATCGATGCAATGGCAGCTGATGCTGGAATCACTAAAGCAGCAGCAAAAAAAGCCCTAGAGTCTTTCTTAGGTAATGTAGAAGGATCTCTTAAAAAAGGGAATCGTGTTTCATTGGTAGGATTTGGTTCTTGGTCAGTTTCTAAAAGAGCTGCAAGAGAAGGTAGAAACCCACAAACTGGTAAGACTATCAAAATCGCTGCTAAAAACGTTGTGAAGTTTAAAGCTGGTGCAGATTTGCAAAATTCAGTAAACTAAAACTAATTAGTTTTCTATAGTAAAAGCTCTCAACAATGAGAGCTTTTTTTATTATATAAACTTATTATGGATTATTAGGATGCTATTTGATACGCTTCCTTATAGTCAACATATAAAAAGACGAAGTGAGGTAATACAACAAAATTGATTAACTACTTTGATTATTTAAAATTATTATTTAGCTTTAGTATAAACAAAACTTATACATGATATCACTACAACCCTCAAAAGGACATTTACTCATTGCCGAGCCTTCTATCATAGGAGATATGTCGTTTAATAGGTCTGTAGTATTGCTTGCAGATCATACAGAGCAAGGCTCTATTGGTTTTATTATGAATAAGCCATTAGAGTATCTTCTATCTGATTTAGTTCCGGAAATTGAAAAAGAATTCACTATTTACAATGGTGGTCCCGTAGAGCAAGATAACTTATATTTCATCCATAAAGTACCTGATCTTATCCCTAATAGTGTAGAAATATCCAATGGTATCTACTGGGGAGGAGATTTCAGCAGCGTTCCGGAGCTTATTCTTCAGCAAAAAATTACTCCCAGCGAAATTCGTTTTTTTCTGGGGTATTCAGGTTGGGATTCTCAACAACTGGATGAGGAATTAAAGGCTAATTCTTGGGTTATCGTAAAGAATACTTACGAAAAAAATATCATTAGCAAAGCGTATGATACTTTCTGGAAAGAAAAAATGATCGAACTTGGCGGTGATTATATGTTATGGTCCAACGCCCCGGAGAATCCAGCGTACAATTAATTACCTAATCTAATCTGGGCATTCAAAATTCCCAAAAGCCTTTTGCTTACCTGATTTTTATATTCCTTTTTCTTAAACTTAGTAATTGGCTGAATCCCTACAATAACGTTCGTAAAAAATAACTCGTCCGCCTTTTGTAGCTCAAAGGGTGAAACAGAACTTTCTTCCACTTCATATTCAGGAAATTTTTCTAAAATCCTTAGTAACTGTGTTCGTAATACTCCTTGTAAACAACCGTCTGATAAAGGTGGCGTTTTTATTTTATTATCCTTGACCAAAAACAAATTTCCGTTCGTAGCTTCGAGTACCATTTTATTGGTATTCAACAAAATACAGTTATCAAAACCATTTTCTTGCGCAAAAATTCCGCCCAGAATATTAGGTAGTTTACTATTTGATTTTAAGGTTGACAACAGATCATTTGCAATGTAATAATCTTTGAACAATGTTACTTCGTATGGAGCTTCGCTAATGGTATAAAATGGTGTCTTTTCAAGTGATTTAACGGTAATTGTATATCCTACTTCTCTAGAATCCGGTGTATACAAACCTCCGCTCACGCGATGAACAATAATTTTAGCACGCACTACCTGATCCTTCAGCTTATTGACTTCAATAAGGGATTGTATTTCCTGTTCCAAAAACTCCTGAGTAAAATTCATCGGAATCTGCATACGCAGCATTCGCATACTGGCCATCATCCTGAAATAATGATCTTCCCAAAATAAAAGGGTTCCCTGATTGATACGAACTGTTTCAAAAATGGCATCCCCATACGCATACCCTCTATTATCAACTGTTAGTACTGCTTGATCTTCACTCACGTGAACTCCGTTACTATTAATCATAAAAAAAGCCCTTTTCAAAATTTATTTAAAAAGGGCAAATATAAGATATTCTATCAGGAATTATGCTGAACCTAAAACCTGTTTTAGGTTGCTAATCATATTGTCCCATAACATTTTATTCTCTTCTATTTCATCCTCTTCAGAAAAGTCAGTTATCATTAAGGAAACATCCTTTGTAATTTCATCAACCTGAATTCTAATTTCGAAAAAATAATCATCTCCTTCCTCCTCATCTGCCAGCCATCTAAATTTTATTCGCTCTCCGCTCTTTTTACTTAATAATTTAGCTTCCTCTTCAGAGTCATCCCAAATAAAAGTAAAAGCTTCCCCTCTTGAATTTACATTATCTGCAAACCACTCTGAGAGTCCGGAAGGTGTTGATATATATTGATATAGTAATTGCGGAGAAGATTGAACCACAAATTCGAGTTCGTATTTTATTTTTTCTGACATTCTAATAGTTGTTAGCAAGCCAATATATAGATTAATTACGGACTTTAAAAGGACAATGAAAAAAAAATTAAATCTCTCTTTTTATTTGCAGCAATCTAATTTGTTTCTATATTTGCACCCGCATTTGAGGCATTACTCAGATGTTTTAGTTTGGCGAGGTAGCTCAGTTGGTTAGAGCGTCGGATTCATAACCCGGAGGTCGGGGGATCGTGCCCCCCTCTCGCTACATTAATAGCAATAAAAAGTCGAGATTTATATCTCGACTTTTTTTATTTTATCTACTTAGAAATCTATATTTTACATTCTCCTATTTCTTACTTTCTAAAATTTCATCACAGTTAAGTTCATATTGAGCATTTTGATATTCCTTACATTTCTTTTCGAATTTTTCTGGAAATATTGTTCTAAAAGGATGTGATTTTTTTGGAACAATTTCCACCATTTTATCTATCATTTCCTGCGGATCAAATTGATTTTCTAAAAGTTGCTTGCTTGCATCTTTAATTTTTTCGGCAGAAGTAAAAAATATTTCGTCATCATACCACTGCATAAAATTCTCATACATCCTATCATTAAAGCCGGTCTCATATGGGCCCGGGTTTATAGTAGCTACTTGCACGCCAAACTCGTGTAATTCATCACGTAAGCTTTGAGCGATAGATTCAAGCGCGTGTTTAGACGCATTATAAGCTCCTAAATAAGGCGACGTTGTTAACCCTGCAATCGACGATAGGAAAATAATTTTGCCTTGTTTTTTATCTACCATTTGTTTAATAAACGGTTGCGAAAATTCTAAACTTGAAAACACATTTATCTCCATTACTTCTCTAAGAAGCCCTACAGGCATTTCGGCAACCGGTCCAGAATATCCCATGCCTGCGTTATTAACTAGTATGTCAATATCATAACTGTAAGCATTAAGACAATCCATATCGTCGGTAATGTTAAGCTTGATTATTTTTACATTATCCATTAGATTTTTACGCTCCAGTTCTTCGAGCAATTTAGATTTTTGTTCCCAAACATGCACTCCTGCGATTACATGATGTCCATTTTTAGCTAATCCTAAAACCATTCCTTTTCCTAATCCAGATCCAGCACCGGTAATCATTATTGTTTTATTTTTCATAAATATTTTTTTTTAGAAGTAAAGCTACGTCTCTTTTAAGACTGACGGCAATGTTTACAAAAAGTTTAATATAATAAAACGTTAAAAATGAAATAATTATAGCAAAAAAATTCTTTGAGAAGTTAGCTTAATTAATTCAAAAAAAACATCTCTTAAAAAGAACATGATCTTTGCGGTCTAACTATTCTATTAAAACAGAGTTCTAATAATATTCCATGATGATGACTCCATGATTCTATTCAATCTTAGTTGTGAATTAATTTTTTTCATGGAAACTACATCACGTCTATTGCATTTTTAATGAGTTTAACCAAAGTCTATATAACTCACTTCTCTTTTTATTTTAATTTATTGTATCTTAATAACTTAAAGCCTTCATATTTTTTAATCCCCATACCTAATTATAAGAGAAGCATATTCTTTATGAAATTGTTACACACATAGTAGAACTCACTCAAGCCAAAAACAGAAACTGTAATGAAAAATATTAAACATATTGTATACTTAATGCTAGAAAATCGCTCCTTAGATAATGTATTGGGATGGTTATATCACATGAGCCAACTTTGCTTTATATTATTACTATTCATAAAAAGCAGCGCAAAACGTAGTAGATATTAATTTTGAACCGTAAACCTATCTCTAGACTCGATAGCTATAATTAACTATATTTAATGAAGCAAAGTCTAGCTTACTATATCACTTTATTTATCATTCGGCTAAAAGGTCTTAAAAAAGATTTTAGTTAGGATCCCATAAACTTCAAACAATAAGCCTATGAACGAAATTCTAATTCTTGATAAGCAAACAAAAGATTCCTATGAGTAGATTCACAAGTAGATTGACACTGTACCCGATGAAAAATGGAATGAAAAAGTCGATGTTGTCGAATCTAATATAACTCGGTAAGTTGGATACCTTATTATCCGTATTTGTTATCTTTCCATCTTAGTCATTTCCGGTCTTCAAAAAGAAGTATTAGAACAAATTCCATTAAATCTATACTCCGAGTTGTATACTTTTGGCACAACACCAAAAAATGCTATCGACAAAATAACCCCATCGCAATTACGAGATCATTTTGAGCATTGTTGAGAAAAGATCTCTTGAAACAATCAATTCATTACCTCAAGCAGCACTTATATCAAAACTAGTGGCTGGACAAATTGAACATCCAGTGGCTACAACCAAATTTGAAGCCATCGATAAGAATACAAAACACAAACTATGACATTTTAGTCAAATAGCTGTTCTAAAAAGAATAGTAGGACAATCATATGATTTTATTATAATAACACCTGCGTGACAGACTGGTAGTTACAAAATAGAAGTGTAAGAAAAGTATACTTTACATTAAACTGCAAACAGACCTTGCGTCCTGTAGTATTAAAATATTTTTGTATTTTTAGTAAGTATCCCATACATCTCACCACGCACTTATATACTTACTTGTTCACTCCTTCTGTACGTAGCTTAATCTTTACCGCAACTAAAATCTTGAGCCATGAAAATTGACGATATCCATGAATTTATTGACTACTATATAAAGATAAAGAAGAGGACGCAACGTCTCTTTGATTACATTCCGGATGATAAACTGGAATGGACTTATAGAGAGGGTGCATTTACCATAGGAGATCAGATTAGACATCTTGCCAATATTGAACGATTCATGTATGCAGAAACTGTACAACGCAAAAAGAGCAAATATGCGGTTTGCGGAATTACCTATGCTACCGGTTTAAGTAATGTAATCGATTATTATAATAGAAAGCGTTTTGAATCCTTACAGATTTTTGAGTCACTTAGTAACGAAGATTTATTTAAGAAATGTACCACGCCCGCGAACATAGACATAACCATCTGGAAATGGCTTAGAGCAATGGTAGAACATGAAGTTCATCATAGAGCACAACTATATATGTATCTGTCATTACTGGAAATCAAAACGCCTCCTTTGTTTGGATTATCTTCAGAAGAAGTTAGTATGAAAAGCGAAAAATAACTAATAGAAATAACCGACATATATACTTTTTAGTTTAGCACCTTGATCTTTGGCTTACGGCAAGTTCTATTTCACATAATTTTATTTACATAAAAAAACTAAAAGTGTAACAATTTAAAAATCAAGGGATCCTTATACTAGATATAACTTATAAATCCAACAAAATGTTTCAAAATCAACTTAATTTTCGATCAATAGGATTAACTCAAAAAACGAGTGTATCCGTTTTTTTATGTATCACCTTATTGCTTTGTGCAAAGTATTCGACTGCTCAATCTAAAGCGACTGAGGTACAATCTTTTGATAAGGTTGTGGTTAGTCCACATATCGAAGTTACTTTCAAAGAAGGAGACAAAGAATCTGTTAGCGTTGAGTCTATAACCGTTCCTAGGGAAAAACTGAATATTGAGGTCAAAAATAATACGCTGAAAATATACCTGGACGGAGCAAAGATAACGGCAGATAAAAAGAAACAGAGCAAGTACAATTACCAAAAAAGTGAATCTATCTATAAAGGAACGATTGTAAAAGCCGTTGTTACCTATAAAAAAATAAACGCGTTAGATTTAAGAGGCGAAGAAAAGTTTGTTTTCGCAAACACTCTGGATGCTGAAAAGTTAGTTTTAAATATATATGGTGAGTCTCAGGTGTATATCAAGGAGGTCGATCTAGAAAGTTTATTTGTGTCTATTTACGGTGAAAGCTATCTGGATATACAAAAAGGTACTATTGAGCGTCAAAAATTTACCGCTTATGGTGAAAGTAAGATCAATGCATCAAACGTAGCCAGTGAAGAAACCAAATTAACCGCCTATGGAGATGGCTCTTTTCAACTTAACGTATCAAAAAAGCTTAAAATCACCTCGTATGGAGAGGCAACAATAACGTATGCTGGCAGTCCGGAGTTGAATAAAGGAATCGTTATTGGCGAAACCACAATTACTAAGGTTGATTTTTGATCCCCACCCTCTTAGTCAGAGTTAAATAAAAAGTCGAGCATCATAGCTCGACTTTTCATATAGATAATTAAATACTCAAATATATAAATAATGGTTCGCAGATTGTAAGAACAAATAAGTCGTGTTATTAATTAAGACAAGAATTACCTATCAAATCAAATTCGTTAGGATCATTAGTACTGTCAATTTGAATACAATTTAGGTTACTTGAGTAAATGGTGTTTCTGTAAATAGTTATAGCAGTACTTGCACCTTCAAAATCAAGACCGGGCAGAGTACTATTCGTCGTTATTATATTGTCCAAAAACTTTGACTTATTGATATCAATAATTCGAATACGCGACTGCATTGTATTTCTATCAATAGTAACACCCGTACTATTGGATATTTCAGATTTATTTGATGAATTTGTGTTGTTATTTGTAATATGAAAAGTATTGTTTTCCTGGCCTAAAGCATAATTCGCTTGTACAATTTTAAAAGCACTAGAAGATGTTTCAATAGTGCTGTTATAGACTCCCACGTTTTTCAATGATGCAGTATGGATAAACACGCCAACGCTACCTGCTACTGCACTACGAATAGTGTTTGCATAAATATTTGAATCTTCAGTCTCGTCTGGGATAAAAATACCATTATCTTCAAAATCTAATATTTGATTTAAGAACACCCTATTCTGTTTTCCATAAATAACCACACCTGTCGTGAAACCTGAAACTATATTACGTGAAATTTCATTATTATATGATGTTGCTATATTTCCGGGTTTACCTCCACCAATACCTATTCCCCTACTGGTTTCTGGTGTAGCTGTTATTGTATTATTGATAATTTTAGATCCAATTGAATATCTGTAATCTATACCGTTTTCTACAGTATTATTATCAATGGTAACATAGTCTCCAATAACTACAGCAAAACTTCTGCCTGCACTACCCTGTTCAATATTGTTAGAAATAGTAATATTATAGGCTTTTTCATAAAAAACCAATTCTCCTGTAGTCGTACTTCTTTCTCTATAAGCCTCAACATCGATAGCATACCTTGGATCAGTTCCTAGTGACAAAGAAGTATCTTTTCCTGCATTTAGAAATGTATTTCCATCAATTAGCATATCATATCCATCTGTGATTGAAAGGTTATTTCGTCTGCTATTATCAAATAAACAATTTGTCACAGTAATATTTCTGGAGGGTTTGTAATCAGGAGAAAAAGTAAAATTTAAGCTATGAATATCCATTCCGTCACCGGTAGCATTATACATTTTTAAACCTGATACTAGAACATTGACCGCCGCATGAAGTTCAAGTAAATGACCCCATTCATGTGTACCACCTGATGAATAATCATGTGTGTCTCGATCACCGTAAAGATTACCTCCAAGTATAGAAACTTGAGAAGCATCGCGTATTGCTAACAATGAACATCGTTCTCTATCATTAGGAAAAACACGTAAATGTACTTGATCCGTCATTGATAAAGTTAATCCCGTAGGAATATTGATTGCTTCCAGCGATGCGTAAAAGTTAGGACCTTCTGTATGTTTACTTATTTCAAAAAAAGCATCCAATTGATTAATCTTAAGTGTATCTCCTTGCAATTGTCTGACTAGATTTAATACATACTCTGTATTGTCTCTATTTGCTAAGGCTTGATTCGAAGTGACTGTACCTTCTAAAATTTCCCACCTAGAGGCATCTAGATCCAATCTAGACGATTTAAGGGAAGCAGTGCCCTCAATGGATAAGGATAAATTAAGCAATCTACCATCAATTGTTCCTCCATTATAAATAATGGTACCATTAATAATATCTCCTCCGCTAAAATCTAAATTTACATTTTGTGCTAATTGTACAGTTTGACCTCCTAGATCTAATAGACAATCAACAGAATAAGAAGAGTTAGCTGGAATAGTTTCGAGGTTTACGGCACAAGGAGTTGTTGATCGTAAATATGCGATAGTACTTTCATCTATCAAAGCTTCTTGATTTATTTCCTCAGGAAGATCAGTTTTTTGACACGAAATAAATACTGCCAATAATAATATTAAATAAGCTGGTTTTAACTTCATAATTAGGTTTTTTAGAGTTATTATTTATAAAAATAACCTATTAACAAAGTTTGGAATGATATAACCAGTTAAACAATTCCTAATTGATGTTAGGATAATCACAACATCAATTATTCTATCGCTGCAAAGTATGTATAAAGTTCTTTTATACTCTTCATGATATAGATGTTATACCTCTCCAGCTAAGCCCAACACTATACCGCGACAGTAAACTGCTTCGCAGGATGCACATCTCAGTCTCCCGTAGGCACATCCAACGACCCATACTACTTAACCAACGCTCCAGCCCGCAGGGACACGGCTTATTAGTAACCGGAGACAAACACAACCGCCCAGAAACTTCAACTATACTCGCAGGAAGCAGCAAATTACTCCCTGGAAGCCTATGACACCTCCCCGGAGCAGTACTACCACTCACCGGACATCTCATTAACTGCCCTGAGAACCTAGCACAACTCCCCCGGAAACCTAAAAGTACTCGCAGGATGACCATGCAACCTCCCGGGAAGCCTACCTTACCTCCCCGGAGCAATGAGAATAGGCTTTGCAAACTTTTAAGCCTCTACCAAATTGCTATTTCTTCAATAAATCATTTTGCTTTTTCAGCAAATCTGCGATAGTATCCAAAAGTTCAATATCCTTAGGCGTTTTGACTGTTACATCTTTAGGATTCTCAGCTTTTTGCTTAAGCGCATTCATAAATTTTACCACAAGAAATACAGTCAAACCAATGATTAAAAAATCAACCGTTGCTTCAATAAGTTTTCCATAACCGATGGCAATCTCTTCGGGTTTGGTAACTCCCTCTTCGGTTACCGCACTGCGCAACACCCATCGCTTATTTTCCCAATTAACACCATCGGTCAAAAAGGATAAAGGCGGTAAGAATATTTCCTTGACCAATACATCTACTACTTTGTTAAATGCAGCACCTATAATTACCCCGATGGCAATATCAATCATATTTCCTTTGACTGCAAAGTCTTTAAACTCTTGAATTATTTTTCTCACCCTTCTTATCTTATTTAAAATTGTAAATTCTACGTACTAAAAAAACCACCTCAATTACGAGATGGTTCCTTATCAAACTATTATTAAAGCCTTACATATTTGCAGACAAGGCATCGATTTGCTTAGATTTTTCTTGCATGTATCTGCTCATCTTTGCTACCTCTTCTCCTTCGAGTGAATTCAGTAAAGTTCTATATTGTCTTGTCAAAGCACTACTGGCGTCACTAAGTTTTAAAAATGAGTCCATATCATTGGCCTCAACTGCCTTTCTGTAATCAGCTACGTACTTTTCGTAGTTTTTGATATAAATCATAGCGGGCGTTTCATTAAATGTAGGCAACCCTTTTGATTTCAACTCAAGTGTCAGTTTTTTAACAGATTCAGCTTTAATCTGTGCTTTTGTTTTTTTCTTTTTAACAACTTCTTTCTTTTTTACCACAGGCTTTTCTTCAACTACCGGTTCTACAACAGCCGGCAGGGTATCTTCTACCTGTTCCTGTAGCTCCATTTTATCGGTTTTTGGATCTTGTTTACAAGAAACGATTGCAGTAGTAGCAAGCAAACAACATGTGATTTTTAAAAAGTTTTTCATAGTCTTAAATTTGGGATATAATGATAATAAAATTAAATAATTCTAGCAATGTAACATCTTTATTGCGTTAATATTGCTTTTAATTCAGAAAAATTTAACGTCTCCTGCACCCCTGATTGCATGTTTTTAACAGTAAAGTTTTCACCCTCAATCTCTTTGGTGCCGGCTAAGATTACAAAAGGAATACTACGTTTATCTGCGTATCCCATTTGTTTTTTCATTTTGGCACTATCCGGATACAATTCTACGGTAATACCTTCCGCTCTTAAACGCTCAATCGTTTGTAATGCATACAGCGATTCTTTGTCTCCAAAATTAATAAACAAGGCTTTTGAGGTGGCTGTAACTGTCTGCGGAAAGAGTCCGAGCTCTTCAAGTACCAGATAGATGCGATCCAACCCAAAAGAAACTCCTACGCCACTAATATTTTTGAGTCCAAAAATACCGGTAAGATCATCATAGCGACCTCCGCCACCAATAGATCCCATTTTTACGGTATCGGGTGCTGCCACTTCAAAAATAGCACCCGTATAATAATTAAGTCCGCGTGCCAAGGTTACATCCAAAGTGAGTGTGGCGGTGGTTAAAGGCATCGTTTGTATAAAAGAAGTGATATATGCTAACTCTTCTACCCCGGCACTACCTTCTTCAGAATCCTGTAAAAGTTCCTTAAGCTGCGCAATTTTTTCGTCATTGGTTCCTTCAAAATTAAAGAGCGGCTGTACTTTTTGGATAGCGGTTTCAGAAATACCTTTTTCCATCATTTCCTTCTTCACACCCGCTTCTCCTATCTTATCCAATTTATCCAACGCCACTGTAAAATCAATAAGCTTGTCACTAGCGCCAATAACCTCAGCAATACCAGATAGAATTTTACGGTTATTCATTTTAATGGTCACTCCATCTAACCCCAACTGCCTAAAAACGCGGTCGTACAATTGAATAAACTCCACCTCTTGCAGCAGTGAATTACTCCCTACAACATCTGCATCGCACTGATAAAATTCTCTAAAACGCCCTTTTTGAGGTCGATCTGCTCGCCACACCGGTTGTATCTGATAGCGCTTAAACGGAAAATCTATTTCGTTCTGATGTTGTACCACGTACCGAGCAAAAGGAACGGTCAAGTCGTAACGCAATGCTTTTTCACTAATTTTTGATGTCATTTTCACACTGTCTTTAGCAGTATATAACGCATCATCAACTTTGGATAAATAATCTCCGCTGTTTAGTATTTTGAAGATAAGACGATCGCCTTCTTCTCCATACTTTCCCATTAGGGTATCACTATTTTCAAAACTCGGCGTTTCAATAGGTTGAAAACCAAATAATTTGAATTGTTGCTTTATTATTTCTATAATATAGGTTCGCTTTTCGACCTCTAAGGGTGAAAAATCTCGTGTTCCTTTTGGTATAGATGGTTTTTGTGCCATAATCGTGTTTAAGGCTGCAAATATCAGAAAAACCAAAGAAAAATCCCGTATGCTATAGGTAAAGACTTTAACATTACCA
The DNA here is from genome assembly GCF_045505135.1 of Aquimarina sp. 2-A2. Lineage (NCBI taxonomy): Bacteria > Pseudomonadati > Bacteroidota > Flavobacteriia > Flavobacteriales > Flavobacteriaceae > Aquimarina > Aquimarina sp. 2-A2. The sequence continues at coordinate 398,384 of NZ_JBJKFI010000002.1, forward strand.
CAGAAAAATCAAAATTATAGTAACTTTAAAGTACATTTATAGTCTTATGAAGTAACTAAACATCATTTTTACTATGTTCTCACTATTTAGAGAAAATATTCGCATTGCTATCGATTCTATCAAAGGGCAGGTTTTACGTACGATATTAACCATTTTGATTATCGCAATCGGCATCACAGCCCTGGTAGGAATTCTTACGTTGGTAGGTGCACTTGAGAATACTATTTCAGGAGATTTTGCCTCTATGGGTGCAAATACCTTTAATATTCAACGTTACGAGTTCCAGACAGTGAGAAATGGACAACGCGAAAAAATAAATCCTATCATAGATTATAAAAATGTACGTGAGTTCAACGATCGGTTCGAATATCCATTTTCGCAAACCTCAATTTCTTTTATAGGTACGCGTACCGCGGAAGTTAAATATGAAAACGAAAAGACAGATCCGGAAGTCCAGGTGTTGGGTGTCAATGAAAATTATTTAGATAATACTGGTACAGCGATTGAAGCCGGAAGAAACTTTAATCTCTTTGATATACAAAATAACAATCGGGTATGTTTAATTGGTTCTGATTTTAAAAAGAATCTTTTTAAGAACGAAAGTGCTTTACAAAAGACAATCAGTATTCGAGGTGTCAAGTTCAAAGTCATTGGGGTGCTCGAAAGTAAAGGGGCTACGTTTAGAAATAATCAAGACCTACGGGTACTCTTACCCTTGCAACTAGCTCGGTCCATTTTTACATTAGCCAATATTGATTATACTATCAGTGTCAAAGTTGATGACAAACAATATATGGAAGGAGCTCAGGATGCCGCAACGCTTACTTTTAGACAGATAAGACGTCTTAATCCTGTTGAAGATAATAACTTTGGAATTGAGCGTAGTGATGATCTTCTCAATCGTATCGCTGATATCACCACGTATCTCTACATTGCTGCTTGGATAATAAGTATTATAACCATCTTCGGATCGTCGATTGCTCTTATGAATATCATGTTGGTATCGGTAACGGAGCGCACACGCGAAATTGGGGTACGCAAAGCTTTGGGAGCCAAGAAGAACACCATTGCCGGTCAATTCTTTATGGAAACCATAATTATCGGACAGATTGGTGGTTTTATAGGTATTATTTTTGGCATATTGATTGGTGGCGGAATATCAATGGCTGCCGATTTTCAATTCAGCACCCCTTGGTTGGCAATCATCTCGGCAACGACGATCTCATTTTTAATCGCCGTACTTTCCGGATTGTATCCAGCCTTAAAAGCTGCTAAACAAGATCCTATCGAATCCTTACGATATGAATAAAATCTGATATTATGAGTACTTAATTGTTTTATTGAGTAAGTAAAAATCCACAAGAACTAAGGCTGCCATAGCTTCAACAATGGGCACAGCTCTTGGTACCACACATGGGTCATGACGACCTTTACCCTGCATCACCACCTCTTCTCCTTTATCATTAATCGTGTCCTGATCCTGCATAATGGTAGCTACAGGCTTAAACGCTACGTTAAAGTAAATATCCATTCCATTAGAGATTCCGCCTTGAATACCACCAGATAAGTTGGTTTTTGTGGTTCCGTCAGTATTGAACAAATCATTGTGTTCACTACCTCGCAACTGTGCACCGTCAAAGCCACTACCATATTCAAAACCTTTTACAGCATTGATAGATAACATCGCTTTACCCAATTCGGCATGAAGTTTATCAAAAACAGGTTCTCCTAATCCTACGGGTACTCCCGAAATCACGCAACTTACCACACCTCCAACAGTATCTCCCTCCTTTCGGATTTGCTTGATGAAGGTTTTCATATCCTTGGCCATTACCGGATCCGGACAGCGCACGTCATTCTTTTCTGTTTCTGCAAAATCCAGTTGGTCGTACGGTTTTTCTATTTTTAAGGGTCCGACAGCACTTACATAGGCGTTAAATGTAATGTCTTTTAGCACTTGTTTAGCGATTGCTCCGGCCACTACTCTACTGGCGGTTTCTCGTGCCGATGATCTTCCGCCCCCGCGATAATCTCGAACGCCGTATTTTTGCGTATAGGTATAATCTGCGTGTGATGGCCTAAAGGAATCTTTGATATGCGAATAATCTTTTGACTTTTGATTAGCATTTTTTATGGCAAAACCTATCGGGGTCCCCGTAGTTTTTCCTTCAAAAATACCGGAATAAAACGCTACTGTATCCGGTTCTTTACGTTGCGTAACTATAGCAGATTGTCCAGGCTTACGACGATTTAGTTCCTGCTGTATTGCTTCAAAATCTAAAGTGATTCCGGCAGGACAACCATCAATAACACCACCAATTGCTGCACCATGTGATTCTCCGAAAGTTGTGATTCTAAAAACAGTTCCATACGTATTACCCGCCATAGTCTAAAAGTTTGTAACAAATGTAGCAAGTAATCTTCAGAAGCAGCTATAATTTTAAATCAAAGTACGCTATTCAAAACGTTTTATAACACGTAGAAACTTCTATCAAATGTATTGATTAGTGTTATTAAGGTTTATAAAAAACTTAACCTTAGGCTAACAATAATCTGATAATGAATTAAATAAATTTAAAAGCATAGTGCTTTTATTTGTGAGAATCATATTCATTCTATGAAAAAACGATCTGTTGATTTAGTAGTGCTATCTGATGTTCATCTTGGAACTTTTGGGTGCCACGCCAAAGAATTATTACATTATCTCAATCAAATTAAACCAAAAACGTTAATTTTAAATGGTGACATTATCGATATTTGGCAATTCAGAAAACGATATTTTCCCAAATCTCATCTCAAAGTAATTGAAAAAATTCTGGAATTTGCCATCCACGGTACCGAGGTAATTTATATAACCGGTAATCATGATGAGATGTTACGTAAGTTTAGTGATATTCAACTTGGTGATTTTTCGATTGTGGACAAACTTATACTACCACTAGATGGCAAAAAAGCTTGGTTTTTTCACGGCGATGTTTTTGATGTATCTATCCAAAATGCCAAGTGGTTAGCCAAATTAGGTGGTTGGGGATATGACATTCTTATCCTGATTAATCGAATGATCAACTGGTTTCTCACCCATTTAGGCAAAGAAAAATACTCTTTATCCAAACGAATCAAAAATAGTGTCAAAAAGGCTATTAAATATATTAACGACTTTGAGGATACCGCCATAGAGCTAGCTATAGAGAATGGTTATCACTATGTAATCTGCGGTCACATTCATCAACCCCAAATAATGCATAAAATTCATAAGAATGGAGCTTGTACCTATTTGAATTCCGGAGATTGGGTCGAAAATTTAACTGCTCTAGAATATCATGATCAAAAATGGTCGTTAATGCACTATACAGATACATACCTCAAATTACCGTATCCCGTAATAAATACTAAAGCTAAAATTGTTAATACGGCATTATAAGTCTATACTAAAGCATTTTTAAGAACTGTTACCGGATGTACCGCAATTCGCTGTGTACCATCTTCAATTTGATGACGACAACTGGTCCCTAAGGCTACAATGATTGTATCTGTGGGTGCTTTGCGCACTGCAGGGAACAAGGTCTGTTCGCCAATCTTCATACTGATATCATAATGCTCTTTTTCATACCCAAAAGAACCTGCCATACCACAACATCCTGAAGGGATGATAGTAACGTTATAATTCTTCGGTAAATTTAGTGCTGTAAAGGTAGTCTGAATTGTGGATAATGCTTTTTGATGACAATGTCCGTGAATTTTTATGGTTCGTGCTTCTTGGGTAAACTGAGCTGAAGTGATAATGCCTTTTTCTATTTCGCTAAATAAAAACTCATCAATCACAAAACTATTATCTGCAACTGATTTAGCCTTTTCTTTATCATCAGCCAGACGTAAATACTCATCTCTGAAAGTCAAAATTGCTGAAGGTTCGACTCCCAGTAAGGGTGTAGTCGACGAAATTAAAGGATGAAAAATCTTTACATTAGTATTGGCGATCATTTTGGCTTGCTCTAATAAACCCTTAGAAATAAAAGTTCTCCCACTCTCTTTATGCTTTACGATTTGTACCTTATAGCCTAAAGTAGTTAGTAAGAGAATCGCATCAATTCCTATAGAAGTTTCTAAATGATTGGTAAATTCATCTACAAACAAGCATACAGTTTTGAGCGGTCTTTTGGGTTGAAGTGCATCCAAATTTTTGGCACACCAGCTACGTAAGGATTGTTTACTTAGTAGGGGTAAGCTGCGCTGTTTAGCGATACCGAACATGGATTTGATTAGCCCGGAGGTAACCGAATTGTTAAATATAAAATTTGTAACCCCTGTAGTTGTTCTACCCAAACTGTTTAAGGTATTTGAGTAGGCAAAAAGTTTAGTTCGCCAAGAAGTACCATTTACTTTCTGGTATTGATACTCAAATTCAGCTTTTAGAGCCCCCACATCAACGTTTGAAGGACATTCACTGGCACAGCCTTTACAACTGATACACAAATCAAATACTTCTTTTAATTCTTTATGATTAAACTTATTAACCTCCTCAGAATTTGTCAAAAATTCGCGCAATGTATTAGCTCTACCACGAGTTGTGTCTTTTTCATTTTTGGTAGCACGATAACTGGGGCACATAGTACCTCCTGCTTCAACCGATTTACGACAATCTCCACTTCCGTTACACTTTTCGGCAGCACGCAGGATTCCCTGAGAATCCGAGAAATCCATAAAGGTTTCAATCATCGGTTCTTCTCTATCAACCTCATATCTCAAATTTTGATCCATCGGATAGGCATCTACAATCTTTCCGGGATTAAAAATGTTTTGCGCATCAAAACTATGTTTGATACGCTTAATCAGTTCGTAGTTTTCAGCACCAATCATAAACGGAATATATCCTGCCCGAACGATTCCGTCTCCATGCTCTCCGCTCATGGATCCTTTATATTTTTTAACCAACTCTGCAACATCATCTGTTATTTGCTTAAACAACCTTACATCTTCGCTTTTTTTGAGATCCAATATTGGGCGCAAATGCAATTCTCCGGCGCCGGCATGGGCATAATACACTGCCTTTTGATCATAACGTTTCATCAGTGCGGTAAACTCCTTGATATAATCTGCTAAATCTGACACGGCAACCGCAGTATCTTCTATGCACGCTACGGCTTTTTTATCTCCCACTAGATTACCTAATAACCCCAAACCTGCCTTGCGAAGTTCCAGGGCCTGATCAATTTGACTCCCGGTGAGCACAGGTTGTGCATAATTTTGAGTTTCCAGAGCCAATGTTGTCAAAATAGCTTCTTTTTTCTCTTCTAAAGCTACTAAAGAGTCATCTCTGATTTCGATCATCAGAATTGCTTCTGGGTCCTCTTGTATAAAAAACCGATTTTTAAGCTGCTCGATATTATTTTTTGTGCAGTCAAGAATGGTTTTATCCATCATCTCACATGTATATAAAGTATGTCGCATCACAGGCGCTACTGCTTGCAAACAGCTTTCTATACTATTAAAATGTGCTGCTATCATAAGCCCTTCGGCTGGTGGAAGCGAATCCAATTGCAAGGTAATCTCTGTAGTGAATGCTAAGGTTCCTTCACTTCCTGTCAATAAGGTACTCATATTAAAAGGTACATCATTGGCACCAAAAATATTTGTAGCTAACAGTTCATCGATCGCATATCCTGTATTGCGACGATGAATTTCAGGTTTAGGAAATAGCTCTTTAATTCTTTGCTGTACTGCTGGAGGTGATAATTCGTTATAGATTGTACGATACACGTCTCCTTCTAGCGTTTGCAGCTTCAATTTATCTTGAAATTCTGTAGTACTTACATCCGAAAATCGGACCTCGGATCCATCAGATAGTAGCGTTTTCAAAGCAACCACCTTATCCCGTGTGACTCCGTATTGAATGGACGTAGTTCCGCTACTATTATTACCAACCATTCCTCCAATCATACATCGGTTAGAAGTGGACGTATTGGGTCCGAAAAATAATCCAAAGGGTTTTAAATACCTATTAAGATCATCGCGTATCACACCCGGCTCAACCGTAATCGTTTTGCTCTTCTCATCTAACGCCAGTATGCTCGTAAAGTGTTTGGAAACATCTACAACAATACCATCGCCAACACATTGTCCCGCCAAGGAAGTACCCGCAGTTCTCGGAATCAATCCTATGGTATGCTCTCTGGCAAACGTCAGCAAAATTTGTAGATCTTTTTTATGTTTTGGAAATGCTACGCCCAACGGAATTTTACGATATACCGAAGCGTCTGTCGCGTATAAAGCCTTAGAGAGTTTATCAAATTTAAAATCACCTTCGAGGTTGGATTTTAGGGTATCTAATAGCGGTCGATCAATCATGAGCATGTTTGCTAACTATAGCATCTAGTGAAATAGGTTTTTTAAAATTGGTGTCAAAACAAATAAAGCTATCTGTTCCTGCAACCCCATCGATTTTATGCACTTGTTCATAAAGAATTTTCCTTAAATGCTGATTATCGAAAGCATAAATCAATATAAATATAGCGTAATATCCGGATACATAGTTGCATTCTACTATTTCCTCTATTTTTTCTAATCCCTGAACAACTTCTTCAGCATACCGGGCTTCTCTTAACCGTATTCCGACATAAGATTTGGTTCTGTAACCAATTTGCTTTTCATTTACGATAAATTCAGCATTCTTTATAACTCCTTGCTGCTTCAGTTTTTTAATGCGTTGATGCACCAAAGAGTTTGAAACCTTAAGCTCTTCTGCTATTTGCGAAAAGGGCTTACGTGCATCTTTTCTTATTTGCAATAAAATTTGTTGATCGATGTAATCAAAATGATCCATACACTTCTAAAAAAATATTTTAATAAAATCAAAATTACGATGTTAAGTCATAAACATCATCAAATTGACACAAAAAATAACTTTAAACAATTAATTAAGTATTTTTTAATGTTTTAAAATATCAAAACTAATAAATTTGTAAGAAACAAAAAATAGAAACCTATGAATACTGCCTCATTCTTTGAAAAACTTTGGGATACCTATAGTGAAAAAACACCATCAGCTCAAAAAGTAAAAACACTCTTGCAAAAGGAAGGAAATACGGTATATAATGATCATATCGCTATCAGAACTTTTAATGATCCTCGGACCAATATCTCAGTTATTGCCAAACCCTTCTTGGCTATGGGCTATGAAGCGAAAGGTGAGTATCACTTTGAAGCTAAAAAATTGTACGCAAAACATTTTGAGCATCCAACGGACAGCAATGCACCCAAAATCTTTATAAGTGAATTGTTATTAGATCAGTTTTCTGAAGATTTACAACGACATATAAAAGAAACTTTAGACAGTGTTAGTCCGTCAGTTTTTTCGGATGACGAATTGATTCTAAAAGGTAGAGTTTGGGACACGCCATCATATAAAACTTATACAGCTCTACAAGAGGAGTCTGAATACGCAGCGTGGATGTATGTCAATGGTTTTTGCTCCAATCACTTTACAGTAGATGTCAATAAGCTTGAAACGTTTACAACCTTATCTGAAGTTAATGAATTTTTAAAACAACATGGTTTTAAAATGAACACTTCTGGGGGCGAAATCAAAGGAAATGCAGAGCAGTTCTTGGAACAGTCCAGTATTTTAGCTGATATTATTCCCGTTCAATTCGCTGAAGGAGTTTATAATATAACCTCTTGCTATTACGAGTTTGCGTTTAGACACAAAAAAAACAACGGAGAGCTCTTTACCGGATTTATAGCTAACTCCGCTGATAAGATTTTTGAAAGTACAGATATGAACCTGCAAAAATAATACCCTAACAAATTAACAAAAACTTATATCGCTGACTTACTAAAACCCGATTTGTGACGTTATATTTGAATATTAAAAATCAAACATAATGATGAAAAAAGTTTTATTAATCTTCGCATTAACCTTGGGAGGTTTCACAACCATGCAGTCTCAAGAAATTTCAAAACATGCGCTTGGACTACGTTTAAGTGATAGTAATGGATTTTGGGCTGAGGCATCATACCAAGCTGCAACAAGTCCTGATAATCGAATTGAATTGAATCTAGGTGCTCAAGGAGAGAGTTTTTATAACGCTGTAAAGTTAACCGGTTTATACGAGTGGGTGTTTCCAATAGAGGGCGGACTTAACTGGTACGTAGGACCTGGTATTGGTGGTGGTATTATCGATTATGATGATGATCTGAGAAGAGATGACACCGACTCTTTTGGCTTTGTTACCGGTACCGTGGGAATTGAATATAATTTTGATTTTCCGCTATTGATATCGCTGGATTTTAGACCTGAAGTATATTTTGATGATTACAACAACGATGATGTAAACTTCAACATAGGTTTAAGTGCTCGATATCAGTTTTAAGAACACTTACAACATTTCTAATACATAAAAAATGGCTGCTTTCTACCTTGCGAAGCAGCCATTTTATTTAAATGTATTTTATTGTTTAAGATTTACACTTTTCGAAGGTGGCCAAAGCCTCTTCGTACAAGTCTGTGTATAATGGGACGATGTTGGAAATATCAAATTTCATAGCTTGTTGAAAAGCTCCTTCTTTAAATCGATCCAACCTCTGATCGTCCTTTAATATTAATAGTGCTTTTTCTGACATATCTTCTACATCTCCTACCTCACTGAGATATCCCGAAACACCTTCCAAATTAACTTCTGGAATTCCACCGGCATTACTTGAGATCACAGGTACCTTATTCACCATAGCTTCTAACGCAGCCAATCCAAAACTTTCCCGCTCTGAGGGTAACAAAAACAGATCGGAGAAACAAAGTATCTTATCGATCTCATTACTGTTACCTAAGAAAACAACACGGTCCTCGATTCCTAGATCTTTACACTTCTGCTCTGCTGGTAATCGTTCAGGTCCATCTCCTACCATTAACAATTTTGCTGGAACAGCTTGCTGTATATTATTAAAAATATCAATAATATCACTTATTCTTTTTACAGGTCTAAAATTACTGATATGTGTTATAATTCGCTCGTGAGGTTCAGCCATTATATCTCGTTGACAATCAGTAAAACTTGTTTTACGATCATCTGCTTCTATAAAATTAGGAACAACTTTGATCTCCTTTTTAATATTAAATAGGCGTAAGGTGTCGTCTTTCAGACTTTGTGAAACAGAGGTTACAACATCACTATTGTTAATACTAAAGGTCACCGCCGGTTTATAAAAGGGGTGGTTTCCTACCAATGTGATATCTGTACCGTGCAAGGTAGTCACCATCGGTACACATATCCCTTCTTCTTCTAACATTTTTTTTGCCATATATCCTGCATATGCATGCGGTATAGCGTAGTGTACATGTAAAAGATCTATATCATGCTTTTTTATAGTGTCCACCAGTTTACTAGATAATGCAAGTTCGTATGGTTGATAATGAAACAAAGGATATTCAGGAACATTCACCTCGTGAAAATGCACGTTTTTACCCAATAATTCTAATCGCACAGGTTGTTTATACGTAATGAAATGAACCTCATGATTTAGCTTTGCTAAGGCGATTCCTAATTCGGTTGCTACAACTCCACTTCCTCCAAAAGTTGGATAACATACAATAGCTATTTTCACGTACTTATTTTTTAAGATTATAAATTTCAGAATTTCTCCTTACCGATAAACTTCTAGTTTGTGCCTCGGTAATATCACCCCCCTAGATGTCGTTTATTGCGCAGAAAACTGACAAAATATTCGACAAACTATAATTGCGACAAGGTACGGGAAAATTAAAAACCTGTAAAGTGAGATGATAAAAAAAGTAGACCATAAGCCGGATTCTGTAGAGTGCTAATGCACAATTCCTTATCATTTATCTAGTCCAATAATTACTCATTGGATCAAACCGCCTACCCTCCAACATCAGGCGCGCAACCCTCGAGCGCTGGTTTACATGGCGTTGCACCGCATAGAGTTTACCTGGTTTCACTACAGCACTACCTGTACATACTTTCTGTTGCACTTGTCCTCGTTTTACAACGGACGGGCGTTACCCGCTATGCTGCGCTACGGTGTCCGGACTTTCCTCTTTGCTTCAAACTTAATTTGAAAGCCTTTTCTCTTGAGCTTCGCAGCAAAAAGAAGCAGCTGCAGAAATAAGTTCTGCACACAGCGATAAGGTGGTCTACTTTCTGCAAAAGTAAACCAATTGACTATGCAAAGTCAAATAAACTCCACCTTAATTTATACTGTTGATAATTATACCGAAAAACAAAAGATAAAAATTTGAATTGACTGTACAATTTTTACCTTTGTGGTGATGGAACAGTTTATTGTATCAGCTAGAAAATACCGCCCGCAGACGTTTAAAGATGTTGTTGGGCAACAGGCGATTACCAATACGCTTCTTAACGCCATTGATCATAACCACCTTGCACAAGCATTGTTATTTACAGGTCCGCGAGGCGTTGGTAAGACTTCTTGTGCTCGAATTTTAGCTAAGACCATCAATCAGGATGGTAATGATCATGCAGATGAAGATTTTGCTTTTAATATTTTTGAGCTTGATGCTGCTTCTAATAACTCAGTTGATGATATACGTAATCTAATAGATCAGGTTCGTATACCACCGCAAGTCGGTAAATACAAAGTATATATTATTGACGAGGTACATATGTTATCTCAAGCCGCTTTTAATGCTTTTCTTAAAACTCTGGAAGAGCCCCCTAAGCATGCGATTTTTATTCTTGCTACCACTGAGAAACATAAGATTATTCCCACAATATTATCGCGTTGTCAAATTTTTGATTTTAAAAGAATCACTGTAACAGATGCCAAACTTCATTTGATGGAGGTTGCCAAAAGTGAAGGAATCAACGCAGAAGAAGATGCATTGCAAATAATCGCACAAAAAGCGGATGGCGCTATGCGTGACGCTTTATCAATATTTGACCGTGTAGTTAGTTTTAGTGGTAAAGAACTAACCCGTCAAGCAGTTACAGAAAATTTAAATGTACTTGATTACGAAACATACTTTAAAGCCACTGATTTAATTAGTGAGAATAATATTCCTGCTTTATTGATTTCATTTAATGAAATTCTTGCTCAAGGATTTGACGGCCACCATTTTATAGCAGGCCTAGCTTCTCATTTTAGAGATCTTCTTGTTTGTAAAAATCCTGAAACAATACAATTATTAGAAGTCGGAGATCAAACAAAACAAAAGTATCACGAACAATCTCAAAAAGTTTCTTCCGAATTTTTGATTCGAGGGATTGATTTAGCTAACGACTGCGATCTTAAATACAAAACGAGTCGCAATCAACGGCTTCTCGTCGAATTATGTCTCATGCAACTTGCCTCTATTCTTACTCAGAATGGAGAAAAAAAAAATGACAAACCCTACATAATTCCTCCCTCCTATTTTCGCAATAAAGGAATTGCTCCCATAAAAGTAACACCACCACCAAAAACTGAAGCTGTTGCACCTACAGAGACTGTTGCTCAGGTTAAAAAGGCCGAAATATCTCAACCGGAAGCATCTGCTTTGACTTCAGATGATTCAAGACCTTCAAAACCTGAGGAGAGCAAAACTAACACAACGCCTCCTGTTATGCAATCTACCAGAGAACGAAGAACTTCGGGGCTATCGTTAACCAGCATTCGTAAGAAAAAGGAGCATCAGGAAAAGAAAGCTGAAAAAGTTATTGATCCTAAAAACTTGCCATATCAGCCTTTTACTGAAGCCGAAATGCAAGCTCGATGGATGGAGTACGGTAAATTACAAGATAAAAAGGGAGAACGTATTTTAGGTTCTATGTTCGCAATGAATATTCCAACTAGTAAAGAAGATGAAATACATCTTACGTTACCCAATCAGTCGATGAAGATTGATTTAGAAAACGCACAATCCGGACTACTGCAGTTTCTTTTTAAAAAGTTAGAGAATTACGGCATAACACTCCATATTCATGTCAACGAGGAGTTATCTAAAAAGTATGCGTTTACGCCTCAGGATAAATATGAAAAGTTAAGAGAAAAAAATCCATTAATAGATAAGCTACGTTCTTCCTTTGATTTGGACCTGTAGGTTCAGCAGAACATTTATTTCAATATCTTTGCTTTGTAGCAAATTCAAATTATAAAGCAGCTTTAAAATTTTCATATATGTTAGGTTTAAAACTTCCCACAGATCCAAGATGGGTCAATATCGTAGAAAAAAATATTGAAGAGATTTTGACCGATCACGCCTATTGTGAACAAAAAGCAACATCTACTGCTATCTCTTTAATTGTAAGTTTCCCTGAATACACCGAACTTGTACAAGAAATGACAAAATTGGTAAAAGAAGAAATCAGCCATTTTAAAATGGTTCATGATAAGATTATTGCCAGAGGTTTTGTTTTAGGCAGGGATCGAAAAGATGAATACGTTTTACAATTATTAAAATTTTTTCCTAAAGGAGGTAGCCGAACCACACAATTGGTACACCGACTTTTATATGCTGCACTTATCGAAGCCAGAAGTTGTGAGCGATTCAAATTACTCTCAGAAGAATTAGAAGATCAGGAATTGGCAGAATTTTATCGTAGCTTGATGGTTAGTGAAGCTAATCACTATACAATGTTTTTGAACTTTGCTCGAACCTATGGCGACCGTACAGAAGTTGATCAAAAATGGCAGGACTTACTCATTTATGAAGCCGAAATTATGCAATCATTAAGTAAAAAAGAGACAATTCATGGATAGAATGTCTCTTTTTATATAAATGTTTAGCCATTGATGCTATATTTTATAGCCTATAGAAAGTTGAATATTTCTGTTGTTCCCATCTTTAATAGAAGCAAAATTCTCTTCTTCGATGACATTGCTAAGGCCATGTGCATAACGCAGATCCACAAAAACGTTTTTAGTAATATTGACCCCTATTCCCGCTACCGCTGCAAAATCGAAAGTTTTATAATTACTTCTATCCTCCCATTCCCAAATTTTAACACCTACTTGAGGTCCTAATTGGATGTTGAGTAAACGATTTAACTCATATTTAAATATAATAGGTGCCTGAAGGTAGTTAATACGAAAATTTTCTTGCTTATTTCCTTGAGCTGAATACTGCAGTTCAGGTTGTAGGCTCAAATTTTCGTTTAGCGGAATTTCAGCAAAGAAACCAACGGCCACCCCAATACGACTCTCTTCAAATTCTTCCGGAATATTATCAGCACTTAGCGTGCTGTAATTTGCTCCTATTCTCATCCCATAGCTATTCATTTGAGCATATGATGAATAGCTAAAACATGCTATTGTTATGAAAAGAAAAAGTAAATTATGTTTCATTTGTGTTAGTTTTAATTATATCATATACACCGTTAGTTCTTACTTCTGGTGACATTTTTATTTTTTACATTATTCAATATTAACAAGAATATAAACAAAGTCTTCTGTAATTAACGATTATTTAGTTTATCCTGATATAAAGATTTTATGATTCCGTCGGATAAACCAATTTTAGGAACAAAAATCTTCCTGGCTCCGCTCCATTTCATCGCCGAAAGATAAATTTTTGTCGCAGGAATGATAACATCTGCCCTATCCTGATTCAGATTGAGTTCCCATATCCTCTCGTCATATGTAAGAGAATTAAGTAATTGATAATAAGAACTTAGATAAAGATAAGATAAAGGTTTTCCTAATGCTTTACCACTATTCTTAAAAATATTATTAATATTCCCCCCAGAACCTATAAGATACACTCGTGGATATTGAGAAAGGTTTTGTTTTATCCATACACGTACTTCTTCCCATATTTCTGGCGATTCCATATCGTTTAACAACCTAACGGTACCTAATTTAAACGATTTTGAGGTCACGGTATGTCCATGATGGTATACCGTAAACTCTGTACTACCCCCACCAACATCCACATATAAATAGGTTTCATCGGTATTAATGAGCTGATGTAAATCAGTCATAGCAATCATTGCTGCTTCATCGTTACCATCAATGATATTAATCGATATTCCAGTTTTCTCCTCAATTAAATTAACGATATCCACTCCGTTTTCTGCCTCTCTCATCGCCGAAGTTGCACATGCTTTATATCTTGTTACTTTATGTGTTCGCATAAGCAATTGATATGCATGCATGGTGTCGATCATTCTGGCAATATTCTCATCAGACACTCTTTTTGAAATAAAAACATCTGTTCCTAAACGAATAGGTACTCGCACAAGACTTGTTTTTTTAAATCGAGTTTCCTTGCCGTTCTCTTCATGAACACTGCTGATTAGTAACCGAATTGCGTTTGAACCAATATCAATGGCTCCATATTTTTCTATTGTCAACAAAGTAATTAGTTTCTTAATTTTTCAACATAGTAATCATAGGTAGCTACCTGAGATCTTATTTTTGTTTTATTATTACGTACATATTCATTGTTTTGGTCGTCTGACAGCTTTCTTGCTTTTACATTATCATTCCAACAAATTTGAAAAGTTTCCAAAAGCTCTTGTTTGATATCCTCATCATAGATTGGACAGGAAATTTCAACCCTACGATCCAGATTTCTAGTCATCCAATCAGCAGATGATATATACACTTTCTTATTTCCGCCATTCTCAAAAACATACAATCTTGGATGTTCCAAAAATTTATCAATCACACTGATCGCTCTAATATTTTCACTCATATTTGGAATACCCGGTATGAGACTGCATATTCCTCGTACAATTAAGTCAATTTTTACTCCGGCACAACTGGCTTCGTAAAGTTTGTCAATCATGTCATAATCACTCAAACTATTTAGCTTCAGTTTGATTCCGTTAGGCTTTCCGGCTTTACTATTAGCTATTTCTACATTAATCATATTCATCAACGAAGAGCGCGTGTAATGTGGAGATACCAATAAATGCTTATACCGAGTTACTTTATAATTAATCTCAAAAAATTTAAAAACCTTATTCGTCTCTTTTAAAATTTCTTCGTTTGTCGTAAATAGCGTATAATCTGTGTAAATTCTGGCTGTGGACTCGTTAAAATTACCTGTACTAATAAACCCATAACGCTTCAACTTACCCTCTTCTTCTCTTTCTATAACACAAGTTTTGCAATGCACTTTGAGTCCCGGTACTCCGAAGATAAGTTTAACACCTTCTCGTTGCATTTGTTCGGCATACTTAATATTTGCTTCTTCATCAAACCGGGCTTGTAGCTCTATCTGAACAGTAACAGTTTTTCCGTTTTTTACGGCATTTATTAGAGAGCTGGCAATGTGCGAAATTGAAGCAAGGCGATAAATAGTAATTTTAATTGTTTTTACTTTTGGATCGATTGCTGCTTCTCTCAAAAACTTTACCGTATATGAAAAGGTGTGATATGGTGTATATTGTAAAAAATCCTTCTCTGCAATTTTATCTAATAAACTCCCTTGAAGACTTAATCCCGGAATTGGTAATGGAACTAGATTCTGATACACCAATTCTGGATTTTTCAAATCAGGGAAGTTCATGTAATCTCTGCGATTATGATATCGCCCACCGGGAATAATACTATCTGTATAGTCAATTCCCATTTTATTCATTAGATAATCTAAGGTTTTTTGATCAATATTCTTATCGTATACAAAACGTACAGGTTCTCCGTCCCGACGTGATTTTACACTACTGGATATTTTCTCAATAAAACTTTTACTAAGATCATTATCAAAATCTAATTGGGCATCTCTGGTAATTTTAATCATATTCGCCTTTGCAGTATCGTAATCAAAAATACTGAAGTTGATGTGCATACAGTACCTGATAAGATCATCCAACATGATGATGTACTTATTTCCGTCTTTTTCGGGAAGGACAACAAAGCGTTCTGTGTTTTTAGGTATCTCGATCAAAGCATAAATACGCTCACGGCGATCAATATCCATCGCACTATCACTAATACCAGAAGTTATGGACTTATTTTTGAGAATTAATCGTACCGCAAGGTAGGCTACACTATCCTTTAAATGAGGAAACTCTTCTAAATCATTTAAAATATAAGTTACCAGTGCCGGACTGACTTTGGTGATAAAATAGTTACGAATAAAAGCATCCTGATCAGCAGACACCTCTTTCTCATTAATTATAAATATCCCGTGATCCGTCAATCTATTTTTAATGGTATCAATAATTTTTAAGCTCTCAGATTGTTGTTTAATTACGATCTTGGTTATTTGCTCTAATAAATCACTTGCTGTTCGTCCTTTTAAGACATTCTTCCCATCCTTACCCGCTAAGTCAATTCGCTTTATTGTCGCATAACGTACTTTAAAGAACTCATCCAAATTATTCGAAAAAATACCAATAAATCGCAGACGTTCTAAGAGAGGAACAGTTTCATCTGAAGCTTCCTGAAGCACTCTTGCATTGAACTGTAACCAACTTAACTCCCTATTTATATACTTGTTTTTATAGTTTTTTGGCATTATCTTAACTCTTTAGGAAAAAGTGTTAGTAGGGTTTTTCCTACAGAAATGCTAGACCATCGTTTATTTGCAAACTCAATAATTACAACCCCGGCTGTAGGAATATTGTCAATTACCTGATCTCCTAAGGTATTAGCCAAAGCAGTTAATGCGTAATTATGACCAAAAACCATCAAGGTATCAATTTCAGCATTTGTTGCTATTATAGACTCGAATACATGAGTGCCTTCAAAATCATATAAAGCATGATCTAATGAAAAATCAGTATTCTTTATCTCTAATTCATCTAGAATGATCGCTGCGGTCATTTGCGTTCGCTTTGCATCACTACAAATAATCTTATCCGCTGTTATACCAAGCTTACGCAAACGTTTACCAATAAGCTTGGCGTCATTTTTACCTCGCTTTTTTAAGGGTCTTTGATGATCTGTTACATCAAACTTCCATGACGACTTAGCATGACGAATAAGGATGAGTTTTTTCATAAAACAGCTTCTAATTTAATCTACTGTACTTTGGATACACAAGTTTAAGAATTCGATAGCACACTTCTAAATAATAAGCAATAAAAATAATTATTTAGGCAAATAAATAACATTCGGATGACTTGACACCTACTTATAAAACATTCCTGTTAATACTTATTAAATATCTGACAATGAAGTGACTACTAACAAACCGTTAAACGATAAAATTCGCTTTTATGTCGAAAAAGCGTTTTTTTTCTTATAAAATTAATTGTTAAAATCTAATTTTACTCTCAGCTAACTTACAATATTCAATAATAAAAAAGGTTGTTACTGTTGGTTAGATGTTAAAACAACAATACTTTGAATATGAATACTATACTATAGGTATGAACTCCAGAACTCTGATACATACTAATAAAAACTTTTACTTAACACTTTTGGTGTCTATAGTTTGTTATACCTTTCATTACGGTCAGGTAGAAGTACCATTAAGTAAACGTTCTGAGTTCACGTTAAAAGGAGATTTTAAATTTGTTTCCAATACTATACTTGGAAAGGTCAATCATGACGATGGCACCCAACCCTTTGATCCTACGATGGATTATAACGATGGTGGGTTAAACAACCAATTTCAAATGGGATTTATCGATATTGATAATGATCCCGATACATTCAACTCTAGCAGTGCAGATCTTACCTTGCTAAACCCCTGCGCTACGATCAAACATGTCGGACTCTACTGGACTGCTGCCTATGCTGATGCTACTCGTGAAAATGATATCACCGCAGTAAAAATAAAATTCCCAAATGCACAAACCTATACATCTTTAGATAACGCTACGGTAATACATGATTATTATACAAATGAAAGATCAGAATTCAAACAATATTCGTGTTACAAAGATATTACGAGTTATGTAACTTCTCTTTCAAACCCTCAAGGAACCTATACAGTCGCCAATATACCTGCTTCTACTACCGCATCTAACAGCGATGAGAATTTAGGTAATGGTTTAGCCGGTGGATGGACGATGATTGTGATTTATGAAGATGATACAGCTACCCGAAAACGTTTTTATGTCTACGATGGTTTTGTAAATATTGACACGAAGGCAGCTCCCGTTGAATTTACTTTTGATAATTTCCAAACTATTCCAAAAGGTGCTGTTCATGGAAAATTAGGTATCATAGCTTTTGAAGGAGATAAAGGAATAAAAGGAGATCGTTTGCAAATGCAATCGAATGAGTCCCGTAGTTTCAAAGGAATTACTGATGGTAGCAATCCGATGAACAACTTCTTTAACGCCAATATTACTGAAAATGGAAAGAATGTAAGAACACGTAAGCCTGCCAGTTCCAATACATTGGGATATGATGCTGATGTTTTTGATATTAAAAATACACGCAATAGTTTTATCGGAAATAATCAGACCCAAGCAAATTTCAGGCTCTTAACAGAGAGTGATGGTTATTCGGTTACAGCCGTAGCTTTTAGTGTTGAAATATATGAACCTGCTATCCACATGATCAAACGGTCCCGCTATGCTGATAATTCATTTGTTTATCCTAATGATACCGTATCTCCCGATCAGGAAATTGCCTATAGTTTAACCATTTTTAATGATGGTAATGACGATTCTCAACATACACTTATAAAAGATCAACTTCCAAGTAATGTTTCTCTGGTGGAAAATTCAATTGAAGCTCCGAGAAAAATTAAAAAATCTTTTGATCCTGCAACCAATACCCTAAATTTCAAGGTTCCGGATAAACTTGTCACCATGGAAAGTGAGCCTTTTACCATAAGGTACAAAGTTAAGGTTAACGCATCCTGTACCTCAATTAATGAAATTGAAGATTTATTCATAGAAGATCAGCCTGTAATTGCCGAATTTACCGGTTCGCTGAATGAAGACATTAAGTTATCACAAGGCTACAATTATATAAATCAATGTAAGCTACCTGATTTTTATTCATTTAAATTGGCTTTGGATATTACGGATCTAAAGTGTCCCAATGCAGAGAGCTTAGTGTTTAGAGCTTCGCAACAAGCCATGAAAAATATAGCCTTTACACCGAAAGATCTACGTGATGATAAGGGGTCTGAGCAAACACAGGCAACGGGTCTTAACCCTATTGACATAAAACCATCAATCCCCGCTCCCATCGCCTCGGTACAATCTACAACAGAGTTGTCTAAGACACTTCGTGATTTAATTGCTCTTGATGAGATTTATTTTGAGTTTGATAAATGGAATATAACACCACGTGCAGAAGAAGAATTAAATAAAATTGTTGATCTGATGATCAACAGTTATCCCAACATGGTTATCAAAATAGAAACACATTCTGATAGCAGAGGCGATTATAAATATAACTTAAACCTATCAAAGAAAAGGGCTGAGTCAATATACAACTATTTGATAAGCAACCATATTACTGCAAATCGCATTCTTTCCTATACAGGATTTGGCGAAAGCAAGCCATTAAACAACTGTGGTGATGGTATGGATTGCTCTGAGGATGAGTATAAGGTCAATAGAAGATCAAACTTTATAATCATGCCGCCACTTACAACTACAACTGCTACTTCCCAAAATTTAAGGAGATAACCGGTCTATTTTCCAAGACGAATTTGAAGTCGGTGTATAACGTATTCTATCATGTAAACGATTCTCGCGACCTTGCCAAAATTCAAACGACACAGGCTTAACTCTAAATCCCCCCCAAAAATCCGGTTTAGGAATTGATTTGCCTTGATATCTCGTTTCCAAAATTTGTAGTTTTTCTTCTAATACCGCTCGTGAGTCAATCACCGCACTTTGATCGGATACCCAAGCACCTAACTGACTACCTCTTGGACGTGATTTGTAATATGCTGTACTTTGTTCATCGGATATCTTTTCAGCTATTCCTTGTATGATAACCTGTCGTTCCAAACTTGGCCAAAAGAACGATATACAAACTCTACCGTTATTTGAAATAGCTTCCCCTTTTTCGGATGTATAGTTTGTGTAAAAAACGAATCCCTTGTCATCATAATGCTTTAATAAAACAATTCTTGTTCTAGGAAAGCCATCCAATCCAATAGTTCCCAAGGTCATAGCATTTGCCTCATCAATAGCTTCATCTTCTTCTGCCACCTTGAACCAATCTGAAAATATAGACAAAGGAGCGTCTGAAATCTCGTTTTCGTTTAAATAACCTTTATTATAAGATTTTCGATAATCTGTGAGGTCTCGATTCATAACCAGTGATTTTAATGCAATTTACTACTGCTAGTTCTAATTTACTATAAAAATAAACTATTTTTAGAAGTCAAAAACTTTACCATCATCAGCCACCATTACAGCATCAAATACTGTTTCAGCTTCTTCTTTAAATAAACTAATATCTTTGTATCGGGTAGAAAAATGACCTAAAATGAGTGTATCTACATTACTTTTTTTAGCAATTATACCTGCTTCAATAGCGGTACTATGTCCTGTCGTCGCCGCTAGATGTTTGTGGCTCTCCAGAAAAGTAGCCTCATGATACAACACCGTTACGTTTTGTAGTAAACTTATTTTTGCCTCGTCATATCTGGTATCGCTACAAAACGCATAGCTTTTGGTAGGTTTTGGGGGGGCTGTTATTGTTTCATTCTTAATAAGTGTTCCATCATCTAGCAGTACATCTTTACCTTTTTTAATTGAGCGATAATACGCTACATCAATATTATAATTCATTACTTTACTAAGTATAAGCTTTCTGTCACCCGGCTTTTCTTCAAACAAGTAACCGTTACAGTATACCCGGTGTTGTAAAGGAATGGTACGAACAGATATCTTTTCATCTTCAAAGACTATCTCAGAATTTTTAGATGTTAACTCGTGGAAATGAAGTGGATAATCTGTCCAAGAGTTAGAGAGTTTCAACTGGAGTGTTATAAACTCTTTAATTCCTTTAGGCCCATATATATGTAAGGGTGCTTCGCGACCCAACATTTTAAAGGTAGAAACTAACCCAATAAGTCCAAAAACGTGATCTCCGTGAAGATGGGATATAAAAATATGCCGAATGCGTGAAAACTTTATTTTTTTCCGTCGTAATTCAACTTGCGTGCCCTCTCCGCAATCAATCAGAAAAACATGAGAGTTGATCTCGAGTACTTGAGAAGTTGGGTTGGTTAGCGTTCTGGGAGTAGCCGCATAGCAGCCAAGTATTGTAAGCTTCAAAATTGTTTATTCTTTAAGGACGCTGTAAAATAAAAATTCTTACCGAAGAATTTTAGAATTTTCACCTTTTTATAAAAAAGACATGATCCAGAATTTAAATTTAATTTATAGATGCAAAGTACGCCTGTTATCAAGCAAAAAAACTTTTGTAACTTAATCCAAATAAAATAAAGATCAAATGCATTCTTACATAGACCTTATAGCTCGTATTCTTGAATTTTTAGGTGTTTTGCTTATTACCGCCGGCATATGTTATGCTTTATTCAAATATATCTTCAAATTACAAGATCAAAAAACTCGTGATTTTGATACGCTACGTCAGGATATTGGAAAATCAATTCTCCTTGGTTTAGAGATCCTTGTAGGCGCCGATATTATTGCTACTGTTATCACAGAACCCTCAATGGATAAAGTGCTGACGCTTGGTATAATTATTCTCATAAGAACCCTATTAAGTTTTTCGTTACAAGTCGAATTGGAAGGAAAATTTCCTTGGCAAAAAGCTAAATAAAACGAAAATTAAAGCAATAGGTATAATTACTGATTCTCATCTATTCTTGCAAATCAAGATCACGTTCAATTTCTTCCATCTCTATAAGATCATGCGCTTCTCTTAAAGATGGCACCAGTGTAAGTTCATTAGGCACATCTGAATAGGTGATACTATCCGTAACTATTACAAAAGAATGTTTTGCGGCTTTATGCTTTTTAGAAACGCGTAAGAATTCGTTGATATCTGAAGCTGTAATCCCCTTCATCGAAAAAAGATTAACTATCAAATTGTTATTCTTTAAATTTTCATAAGCTTCCTCTACCCCTTTTACAAATTCTGTAATCGTTGCCTTTTCTTGCGTTATGATGGTCGTTGTTCCATTTGTGTCAAATATCATATTCTACTGTTTTATTTTGGATGCTAAAAGATATATTACAGCCATTCTCACTGCTACCCCGTTTTGAACCTGATCCAAGATAATGGCTTGATCTGAATCGGCAATATCACTGGTAATTTCTACGCCTCGATTAATAGGTCCGGGATGCATTACTACAATCTCTTTATCTAAACTATCTAAAATTTCTTTATTTAAACCGTACTGCTGTGTATACTCTCTGGTTGAAGGAAAGTAACTAATCTCCATACGCTCATTTTGAACGCGTAGCATATTTGCTACATCACACCATTGCAACGCTTTTCGCAAATCAGTTTCTACCGAAACTCCTAAACGCTCAATATATTTGGGTAGCAAGGTTTTTGGGCCACATACCTTTACATTGGCTCCTTGAAGTTTTAAAGCAAATATATTTGACAGCGCCACACGGGAGTGCAGTATATCTCCTACTATCACTACATTCTTGCCGGCTACTTCTCCTAATCGCTCTCTGATCGAGTACGTATCCAATAAAGCTTGTGTAGGATGTTCATGAGCACCGTCACCCGCATTTACAATACTTGCTTTTACATGATTTGACAAGAAAATACCAGCTCCGGGATTAGGATGTCGCATGACTACCATATCAACCTTCATTGACAAAATATTATTCACGGTATCAATGAGAGTTTCCCCCTTTTTAACACTGGAGGAAGCTGCAGAAAAATTGATAACATCTGCTGACAACCTTTTTTCTGCTAATTCAAAAGATAGTCGTGTGCGCGTACTATTTTCGAAAAACAAATTTGCGATGGTAATATCTCGTAATGAAGGCACCTTCTTTATAGGACGATTGATTACTTCTTTAAAATGATCCGCTGTTTCAAAAATCAAATCGATATCTCCTTGATTTAGATATTTAATCCCCAACAAGTGATTTACACTCAGTTCGCGCATTCGTTTTCTTTTTATGTTTAAAACTATGGTACTCCTTGACTATGTCGTTTTATTATGAATTGTTACTCGTTGATCAAATAAATTGCGTCTTCTCCTTCATTCTCCTTCCAGTACACCTTCACCTTCTCCTGATTTATCGCATCTACCTGACGACCTCTGTAATTTGGTTGTATGGGTAAGTGACGACTAAATCTTCGATCTATTAATGTCAAAAGCTCGATGTTAGATGGGCGTCCAAAGGATTGAATAGCCGTTAAAGCAGCTCTGATACTTCTCCCTGTATACAATACGTCATCAATAAAAACTACTTGCTTATCTTCAACTATAAAGTTAATATTTGTTTTATTCGCTTCTAGTGGTTTTTGACCTCTTCTAAAATCATCTCTATAAAATGTAATATCCAGTTGTCCTACCGATACGTTGGGAATGGCATAGGCATCCTCTAAAAGTTTAGCTATACGATTGGCTACAAAAATCCCTCTTGGCTGTATCCCAACGAGCACTGTATTTTTAAAATCATCATGATTCTCGATTAATTGACAAGTCAAACGATGCAATATAATTTCAATTTCTTTAGCACCAAGTAGTAATTTCTGACTCATAAGCTTTCCAACTATGGATTTGGTTAACAAAAGTAAGCAAAAAATGGATTTTGCTTCGGCTATCCCATACTTTTTATGTACTAAATTCGAAATTAAAAATTAATTAATCAAGGACTTACTCTTTGTAATCACCCCTCGTTTTCGTCATCCTCATTATCATCAGACATGACCAATGGATGTTCGCTGTTTCCTAAACCAATTATATTGATAATATTGCTAATCGTATTATATAACATTAGTACTACCGAAATAATTGCACCACAATGGATTGATGCCACTCCCAAAGAAATATAATAGATGATGTTAAACCAATTTGAAGGAACATTATCTGACTCAGTAATTGGCAAATTTAAAAGCAAAAAAGAAATCATTGAGCTTATAAAAACAGCCGTGTCCAGTTTAGCGATTTGTAAGACATAGGAATAATGTGCATTTTTAAGTTTAGAATTGGATCCCACACTGACACTTAACAAAGTTAACATCAATGCTAAAATAGTAGCAGATGCCAATATTACGGTGTTAAAAAGCGTGTTTATTCCCGGTAAAGATGATTCGATAAGGGATTTGGCTTCGTAGCCACTCAAATTACCTAAGAGAAAAGAACCGAAACCGGTAACAAAAGTTGCAAAAACTCCGCCTACAAGTGCCCTGGTGGTATAGGTATTTAGTTTCATTTTTTATGTGGTTGTTAAAGATTGCTTGTATAAATATTGTAAATTATTATCAAGCCATTTCTGCTGTAACAGAAGTTTAACGCTGTATCGTTAAAATTAGTTAATCAAAAGCCGCTGAGTTTTAACATTTGATAGTTTTACCTTCAATAAGTTCTTATAGAGTTAATCAGCATTTTAAAACACCTAAATCGGGAAAAAAGGTCAAATTTTTCTTCATAAAATATCATTTTAACTTAAGCGTATTGTTTGAATTCTATGACAAAGAGAATGTCACTTTTTAATTTCAAATTTACATCGTATCGCATGCGTTGTTTTGCGTTTGGATTGTTAGCCATAGTATTTTCTGCTCTAGCTTTTACTGGTTTTGCAGGTGAATTCGAATATCTTTTCAGGTTTTTTATTTTCCTGTCGCTTACCTTATTACTTATAACCATAATATACAATATTTTAAAACGATTATAATGATCAACAAACAGATTTTAATTACGTTATCTGTACTTCTTATCTATTTCCCATCACTACTTCAATCTCAAGATCTACCGACTAATAAAATAAGTCAGCTCGTTGAAGATTTAAAAAAAGACCGTAGAGGTCCGTACCATAGAATAAAATGGTTTTGTAAGGACGGTTCTATAAGAGAACCGAGAGATCCTTGTCCAGATAGTATTGGTGGTGGTATACAACACGCAAGTTATAAGGATATTGTAGAAAAAAACGCCAAAGAACATCATCTGTTTTTTGGTGATATTTTAGCCTTTACCGATCCCTCTAGTTTTTGGGATGAGAAAAATGCCCAAAGCAGATTAAAACAATATCAGTTAGCAAGGTACTTATCAAGTGTAGATGATGGTTGGATTTTA
This sequence comes from Aquimarina sp. 2-A2, assembly GCF_045505135.1. Classification (NCBI taxonomy): domain Bacteria; kingdom Pseudomonadati; phylum Bacteroidota; class Flavobacteriia; order Flavobacteriales; family Flavobacteriaceae; genus Aquimarina; species Aquimarina sp. 2-A2. The sequence goes on from NZ_JBJKFI010000002.1 coordinate 423,447, forward strand.
CGCAAAGGAAGATACTACAGAGGTTCCGTACAATCAGAAGATGAAGAAGCCTGGGGTATCGATTTTTACAAATGGTTATTAGCTGATAACAAACGTATAATCAACAACTACTATGTTATACGTCAATCGCTTCGAGATATTCCGCATGACGGAGACAACAATCTGGCACAACAGATGCGTAGTGAATCAAAAGTTATCGCTGATGAGTTTCCCGATTTTATGGATCTAAGAGTAAAAATTCATGGCCAACCGGGTAGAGAAGATATAGCGCTGGTACGAAATTTTAGACAACAATACGCAACCGAATTAACTCCGGAGCTAAACCAAGAATTTGAAAAACTGGAAAAAACTTTACTGGATTTTTATGCGCCGGTTGATTTTGATCGCTTAACAAGACAGATCAATAAGATTACTACAGATACTCCAACAAAGCAAAAAATTCTGACGTTTCTTGAGGAATATAAAAACGACGAAAGACCAGAAAATATGGTTCCGGCAATCGCTGATCTTCTGTATGCTATTAGAGAACATAGCATAGATTTTAAAGGCGGTGCAAATCGATTGATTCTTCTGGATTTTTCAAATGAACTGGAAAATATTTTGTTACGTAAATCTCAGGAGTGGAAACCCGATGAATTACAAGGGCTTCTTAAAAAAATATATGCATTAAGTTATGCTGCAGCCGGAACCGGACTTGTAGAGCTTTGGGAGTGCACCTCGATAAACTCACTACTAGAAACTTACATCTCTCAAGACAAATTATCCATCGGGGATCTTACTAATTTTCTGGAAACTTCAAGGAGTATTCTGGAGTGGAGTACCGCTATGGTTAAATCCAAATATGAGCATGACGTAAACACATATGGAAGTTTTGAACCTAAAGCCTATGGTTTTATAGACGATAGAATTCGATCCTCTATTGCCTTAAGTATGGGAGAGAGCATAAGTAGACTTGGTATCTTATTAGCAGAAAAGACATCATTGACAAATGCCGTTCTCACGTTGTCTAATCAGAGTAGTTTTAGAGGGCTTAATCCGGGTTATGCTTATGGGGAGTTAGTAGTGGTTAAGGGTACCGAAGAGGTTGAGGTAAATTCAGATAAAATTTACGTCTTTCAGAAGCCTCCTTCAGATCTCAAACCTGTGGCAGGGATTATGACGGTCGCCGAAGGAAATCTGGTATCACATGTACAATTACTGGCAAGAAACTTAGGTATACCTAATGCAGCATTATCTGACATTAACTTACAAGAACTAGAAGCCTACAGTGGTCAAAAGGTATTTTATGCTGTTTCAAATAAAGGAAATGTCATTTTAAAATTGGAAAAAAACATGAGTCCGCAAGAATTGGCACTTTTTGAGAAAGAGCAAAGAAATACGGACTTGATTGAAGTTCCTGTAGATCAAATTCAGCTGAAAAATACTGCTGTACTTAGCATGAGTAATGTAAACGCAAAGGATTCGGGGAAACTCTGCGGTCCTAAAGCAGCCAACTTAGGTCAATTAAAGCAGATGTTTCCTGATCACGTAGTCGAAGGGCTGGTTATACCTTTTGGTATTTTTAGAACTCATATGGATCAAAAGATGCCAAATACCGAAGGATCTTATTGGGAATTTCTGAACACTATGTTCGCAGAGGCATCCACAATGCGTAGCAATGCTAAAGATGAAAAATTGATAGAAGAATATCAACTTCAACAATTGAAAACACTAAGAGAAGCGATCATAAAAATGCCTCTTAGTAAAGAGTTTACCGATCAACTAAAAAATCAATTTACGACAATATTTGGAGGTGCCATGGGTTCCGTTCCGGTCTTTTTGCGAAGTGATACCAACATGGAAGATCTAAAAGAGTTTACCGGAGCAGGTCTTAATCTCACCTTATTCAACATTATATCCGAAAATAATATTATTGAAGGAATTAGAAAAGTGTGGGCTTCACCATACACCGAAAGGAGTTTTAAATGGCGACAGAAGTATTTATCCAATCCGGAGAATGTTTATCCTTCTATCCTAATTATCCCCAGTGTAGATGTAGAGTACTCCGGTGTTATGATTACCAAAGGGATTAATTCGGGTAATAACAATGATCTAACTGTAGCTTTTAGTAAAGGTGCAGGAGGCGCAGTTGATGGACAAGCGGCAGAAACACGATTGATCACGAAGTCTGATGATAAATTACTTGCTCCCTCCAGAGAAACTCACTATATCAGATTACCATCATCAGGAGGCACTAAGAAATATCATACGACCTTTGAAACGCCTATCTTAAACACAAAGAATATCAAAGAACTTAGAAAAATAGCATCCATTATTAAAAAAACTATTCCTGAGGAAACAGCTTCAGATTATAAGGGTGCTTATGATGTAGAGCTTGGATTTAAGGATGATAAATTATGGCTGTTTCAAATCCGACCTTTCGTAGAAAACAAACGAGCACTTAGCTCAGCATACTTACAATCTATCACACCGGAAATAGATTATTCTCGCAAACTAGCGTTAACCACCAAAATATAATCAAATGACACGTTTATTTCAACTCTTGATACTTTCAGGAATCTTAATTTCTTTAAGCTTCTCCAGACACTATCCAATTGATGGATATAAAAATACCGGAATAGCAAGACTCTACCGCTTACATAAGCAACTACTTGATAGTGTAGAAAACAGGAGAATTCCTGTTGGTGCTTATAAAAACCTAGCGGATATCAAGCTCAATCTTTTGAGTCGTAAAACGGATAGTACACAAACCTTATTATCCCCGGATGCCGAGTTTGAAAAAAATATCAATCGCCTATTTCCGGGTAGTGGATATTCTGCCACGGTTTTAGACATGTCGAATCCCGATAGCTTAAAATATGCTGCCTATCGTGAAAATATTGGCTATCAACCAGGAAGTGTTGGAAAACTGGCAGTGCTAAACGCACTATTTACTGAGTTGGGAAAGCTCTGCCCGGATTCTTGGGACGCTCGAACAGCATTACTAAAGAATAAAAGAGTTACCGCGAGATATTGGGGTACAGGTGATCACCATACCATACCTGTTTATGACATAGAAAATGATAAGCTTACAAGAAGAACTGTTCGTTCAAGTGATGAATTCTCACTATATGAGTGGATTGACCATATGGTATCAGTAAGTAATAACGGTGCAGCAAGTATTGTTTGGAGAGAAGCTCTATTGATGTCTGCTTTTGGTGATAAATATGCAACGCTGCAAGACGACGAAGCCGAAAATTACTTTAAAGAAATGCCTAGAGATTCATTGACTACCATGGCCATAAATTTAGTAAACGATCCATTACGAGACCTGGGAATCACCGAAGATGAATGGAGACTAGGAAGTTTATTTACCCGACCAGCCGGCAAGTACATTGGTCGTAAGGGAGGTAGTATCGGTACACCGGTTGGCCTAATGAAATTTCTTGTTAAACTTGAACAAGGTAAGGTGGTAGATGAAGAATCAAGTTTAGAAATGAAGCGTCTTCTCTACTTAACTGATCGAAGAATCAGATATGCACATTCCTCCCGACTTGATAGCGCTGCGGTGTATTTTAAATCAGGAAGTTTCTATAAATGTGATCGTGAAAAAGATCCAAATTGCGGAGATTATGCAGGCAATGTTTTTAATTATATGAATTCCGTGATCATTGTTGAGCAGCCCAATAATAAAAAATATATGGTATGTCTAATGACTAATGTGCTTAATAAAAATTCGGCAGGAGCTCATATGTATTTGGCGAGCAAGATAGATAAAGTAATCAACAAAGATTAGTAAGAATTATAAAGTTGAGAGGTATGCAATAGTAGCGTCAAGCGCTTTTTGCACCTCTCTGTTTTTTTGTTTTCGATAGGGTTTCAGATAGGTAATATAGCGTGGCTCTTGTAATTGCCTTATCAAATACAATACAGCTAACTTCACTTTTTTACCCCGATTTTTCATGAGATTACTTATGCAGGCAGATTCTGAAATAATATGAGTCCCGCTGCTCGTATGAAGGTATTGGTCACTCTCAATAACGTGGTATTCGATCAATGAGAGCATTGCATTTTTGAGTTTAGCATGGAGTAAATTATCTAAAAATTCAACTGCGTTTACCTTTGCTTCTTTGTGTTCACTTATTAATCCGTAATACGCCACTTCGATATCAGAATGATCATATTTTAAGCTTAGCAATTTGAAAATACATTGTAGCCCTTGATCTAATTGAACTTGAAGAATCTCTACCAAATTTTCTCTTGCAATATTTAACTCTGTTAGGCTGTCGTAATCTCTGGAGGTGTCCTCCTTACCTATGGCATTTTGAAGCGTCGCAATCGCCCGTATTGTATTTTTGTAATACTTACTTTCTTTTAAAATAAAACGCGTAATTTTATTTTGATCAAGTCGCAAACGATTTGGATCCTGTTGCAGTCGGTTCAAAGATTTAGTAGCTTCTAAACGAATCAAAATATCCTTGCTTCCTAACAGTCGCAGTAAAACCTTTATTGAAGATCTGGTTTTAAAAGATTGCACTACCTTTGGGATGTATTGACGAACATTATCCTTAAGCCCTTCACTCTGATCTAATCTCAAGATAGTTTTGGTTATTTCACCTCCATAATTTTTTAATGCTTCGATGGCAACTTCATTGAAGTCATCTTCTGACAGAAAATCCATCAAACTAGTAACAAATCGTTCATCTTGAGTTAAGCCAGCTGCTCTAATTGCATGTCTGGTTATGTAGGGATCTACATTATAGAGATGTGCAGAAATAAAAGAATAATATTTGGGTAGACCTGTATATCCAATGGTTATCAAGATCTCTGCAATCTCTTGTTTTCTATGATCACTTTCAGGTAAGCTCAACTCATTTACCTTTGCCTCTACCCTATGTGTCAATTGGTACTTTTCTGCTATTTTCGGATTGTCCACTGCCTCCTTTGCTAAACATAACAAAGCTGCATTAGCAATGTAATCGCTTGGATGATCCAAATAACTATGAAAAATCTTATCTCCGGTTAAATCTGTATGCAGTAAGAGATATTGCATTGCAGCAAAAACAATTTCGTCATTCTTACTAGTAATTAAACTACGCACTTGTGCCACCGCTGTACCTCGATCATAAGAATACAACTGTGATATAGCTGCGGATACTACAGCTTCTGACGGGTGCTTCAGCAATTGAATGATATGAATCTTCAATGATTTTAAACGAATATCATTAATACGGTCCAATAGATTGAGAATATCTTTTTCGTTTTCGCTTCTCAAAATCCGTATAGCAGTGCTTACTGTGGATTCTTTCTTTAATTCTCTTTTTTTAGTGTCATCACCAGATAGGGAATTCTGAATATTAGATCTAAAAGAATTGAAATATGCTTCTCTCAATTTATAAATCAAAAGGATCCATACAAACAAAAAAAGTAAAATAATAATGGTTATGTAACTCGTTGGCAGATTCAGTCTACGAATTAGAAAAATTAATAGAAATCCTGAAATACCGGTAGCTAAGCTATCCACTACCACATCAATATAGGACTTAGCTTGATTTTTTATCTGGTACGGTATCGGTAAAATCGAAAGTTCTAAAGAAGCTTTGTTTATTGATTGTTTGAAACTTCCATCCATTCCCTTGATTATTATAAGTACCCACAACTCAGGAAATGTTAAAAATAGCAAGCATCCTAATGCTATACCAAGCGGCAGAATTAACAAGGTAGAGGTAACACCAAAGAAAGACAACAGTCGATTAGTTAAAAACAATTGGATCAATAAGGCAATTACGTTAAAAGTTGAAAACCAAAACCCAAAAAAGGACGCCAAGTCATCAGAATCAGGTATTGCACTATTCGCAAAATCACTAAACTGAAAATCTACCAATTTTGCAACAATAACCCCAACTCCTGTGATTAAGGCCAAATATTTTAAATGATCCGAACTCAAAATTATTCGGAAAGAAGAAGTATAGTTCTCATACTCCCTTGTTTTACGCTGTTTACGCTGATAAAGATTAAGTCGCTTAATTCTACATTTCCAAACTGAATTAAGAATGGGAATACAACATAATATGAGGATTCCCGCCACAGCTATGGCGATTTTATTCCCATACGTTGAGGCGATAATTGTGGTAAGGTATCCGCCAAAAATTCCGCCAGCGATTGCGCCCGATCCAATAAAACCAAACAGTCTTTTCGCTTCGCGAGCATTAAAAACCATATTGGCTAAAATCCAAAATTGTGAAGTTACCAGAACCGCAAATAAGGACACGCTCAAATAATAAAAATATAATATCCAGATATTGAGAATTGCCAGATGTAGTAAAAAACTTAGTACTAAAAAAAATGTACTAAAAACTAATAAGGTGCTTATAACAATTCGTTTAATGGAAAAAAGTTGAATCGCACGATTGTAATAATAGGAACTTACTATAGCTGTAACAGCCACTAATATATATCCATATGGTAGTTGGTCAGCTCCTAGCGTTGATAAAAATAGTGCATTAATCGTTGGCTTCACGATTAATAATACTGTAATTACCAGGAAGATATAAAACTGCATTAAAAAAGAGATGTATATTTCACCATCTCTTATATCAAAAATCTTCTTAAATGTAGACCGAATCATTTTACGCTATCTAGTTCGTATTACTTACTAGCTAAAGAACGGGATTTCTTTAAAACTTTTTCTAAAGGAACTACTAAACTTCTAATTATTTGCTCCCCTAATGAGTCTTCTAATAAAGCAACCAGTATATATTTACGATTAGGACCCCAAACTAAAATTGAATCTGAGTGATAATTTCTCCAGGAACCTGATTTTCTAAAAAGATCGGCTTTAGGAGCTATACGATCCAGTGTATTCACAAATTTATGATGCAATGCAGGATTTTTCATAATATCTAACATTTGCTCAGAGCGTTCGGTACTTATAAGATTACCCATAGCAAGTTGATAATAAAAACTACATACCTGACGTGTTGTAGCAGCATGACTTAGCCCCTTTAAAGGTTCAGGATGGCGACGCCCGCCGGCTGCATAGCGCTTACCAACCCAGAGTCCTCCTCCAACTTCTTCATCATAAAACTTATGCTTTGGCCCTCTTAGTACCGCTTCAATTTTTTCGTATCCCAGACGATCTATCATACGCGTAGAAGCCTGATTATTAGATTTACTTATCATTAAGCGCAAATCCTTTGTAATCTCAGGAGTTTCTTCTAACTCTCCTTTTTCGAGTGCATCCATAGCAGCTAGCAAAATTGCAATCTTTGGTAAACTAGCCGCGTACATCATATTATTATCATTGAGGCCAGCATAGCGAATATGATCAGCATCGCTCAAATCTACAATACCAATAGACATTTTTTTGCTGTCAACTAATCTTTTCCATTTTTTATTATTAAGGACTTCTGCCTCCAGTAAATATTGTAAGTTATCATCATACAAATCGTCAATTGGCTTAACCTCCTCTTCTATAATTATTGGAAGTGCAGTCTGACTATATCCGACCTTGAGGCTTAAAACCGTTACTAACATTAAAACAATACTCCATTTACATTCTCTCATATAGTTATTTTTATTTAACTTAAAAATTATTTCTGTCTTTACAAAATTAAAAGACATAAAAACACTTTATAATGTGCTAAAAGCATGCCAAGAACAGCTAAAACGTATGTTTTTTAGGACAAAAGGCATATTCTACAGTTATATAACAACCTAAAACAAAAAATCCCCCTGATAAACAGGAGGATTTTTAATATGTATAGAAAACTAAGAATTACTTCCCTTTTTCCATTTTAGCTTTAAGATCAGCTAAGGCATCAAGATCACCCAGGGTAGTCTTTTCTGCAGATCCTGTAGAAGCTGCTTTCTTAGCTGCTTGCTTCACAATCTTAGCTTCTTCTTCTCTAAACATTGCAGTATGAGAGGCAACTACTCTTTTGAATTCTTTATTGAACTCAATGATTTGGAATTGTGCTTCCTCACCTTTTTGTAGTTTACTACCATCTTCTTTCTCTAAATGACGAGAAGGAACAAAAGCAACGATATCTTCGTTAAATTCGATAGTAGCACCCTTGTCAACAATATCAGCAATAGTTGCAGTATGTTTTGTACCTACAGCAAAATCACCTTCATACTTATCCCAAGGATTATCTTCAGTTTGTTTATGACCTAAACTAAGTTTACGACCTTCAACATCCAATTCAAGTACTACAACATCAAGCTTATCTCCAACGTTTGTAAAGTCAGAAGGATGCTTGATTTTCTTAGTCCATGAAAGATCAGAGATATAAATTAAACCGTCGATACCTTCTTCTAATTCAACAAACACACCGAAGTTAGTGAAGTTACGTACAATACCTGTGTGTTTAGAACCTACTGGGTATTTGGTAGTAATATCAGTCCATGGATCTGGCGTTAATTGCTTAATACCAAGAGACATTTTTCTTTCTTCTCTATCAAGTGTAAGGATTACCGCTTCTACTTCGTCACCAACTTTAACAAAATCCTGTGCAGATCTTAAGTGTGTAGACCAAGACATTTCAGAAACGTGAATTAAACCTTCAACACCTTCTTCAACTTCGATAAATGCACCGTAATCAGCGATTACAACAACTTTACCTTTAACCTTGTCTCCAACCTTAACTTCTTTATCAAGCGCTTCCCACGGATGTGGTTTTAATTGCTTAAGACCTAATTGAATACGTGTTTTAGCCTCATCAAAGTCTAAAATTACAACATTCAATTTCTGATCAAGATCCACCATCTCATTCGGGTGATTAATTCTTGACCAAGAAAGGTCTGTAATGTGAATAAGTCCGTCAACTCCACCAAGATCAACAAATACACCATAAGAAGTAACATTCTTAACAGTACCTTCTAATACTTGACCTTTTTCTAATTGACCGATAATTTCTTTCTTCTGCTCTTCAATATCAGCTTCGATAAGTGCTTTATGCGATACTACAACGTTCTTAAATTCGTGATTAATTTTCACAACTTTAAATTCCATCGTTTTACCAACGTATGCATCGTAATCACGGATTGGCTTCACATCAATTTGAGATCCTGGTAAGAAAGCTTCAATACCAAAAACATCAACGATCATTCCTCCTTTAGTTCTGCATTTAACAAAACCATTTACGATCTCACCTGTATCGTGTGCATTATTAACGCGATCCCAAGCCTTGATTACTCTAGCTTTACGGTGAGATAGAATTAATTGACCTGTAGCATCTTCTCTAACATCAATTAAAACCTCAACCTTATCACCTTCTTTAAGGTCAGGATTGTAACGAAATTCGTTTAATGAGATTACACCTTCACTTTTTGCATTAATATCGATGATAGCATCACGATCTGTAAGGTTAATTACAGTTCCCATTACTACTTCATCATTTAATGTATCAACGAAGTTGTCTGCAACCAGCTTTTCAAACTCTTCCAGTTTTGAATCCTCGATAGGATCAATTCCTTCTTCGTAGTTGTGCCAGTTAAATTCTTGTAAAAATTGCTCAGGATTCTCTTGTTGTGGAGAAGTAGTCTTAGCTGCCTTAGGAGCTTCTACTTCCTGAACATCTGTGTTTTTTGTTTCTTCAGACATTGAAGATAAAATTTGTATTCTGTATCTATTTGAGAATCAAAACGAAAACGTTTACAGAAGCGTTAGTTGAAATAAATGAACCCTTTTCCATTCTCTCACTCGTTAAAAAGGAGTGCAAAATTACAATATAAAATATTATTTCACAAGCAATTGTGTACAATACCTTTGATTAGTATTTAATTATTTCAAATTCACTCCGTCGATTCGTTTGGTGCTCCTCTTCATTGCAAATTTTGTCCTTACAACTAATTAAAGGTTGCGACTCTCCAAATCCTTGAAACTTCATACGTCTGGCATTCACATAACCTACAAGTGCCAAATAATTTCTCGTTGATTCGGCTCGCTTCTCAGACAAGACTTGATTATATGTATCGGTCCCTCTACTATCGGTGTGTGAACTGATCTTTATATATACCGATTTATATTTTTCCAACTTTTTTGCAAACTCGTCCAATACTTTTTTTGAATCTGCTCGAATATTCCATTTATCATAATCAAAATAGATTGGGGGGAGTTCAAAAAATAATTTTCCATTCTTCTCTACCACTGGAGGGCCCTCTGTATCTCTTAACAACTGTTCCTTGAGTTGTGCAGATGTTATTTTAGGTGGATTGGTGTTTGTATCTGAATCTTCAAGCGCCAAAGCGTCTTCATTCTTTTTAGTTTTAGTTAAGGAATCAGTCACCAAATTTTTCTCAAGATACAGCACAATTAGCTGATCTTCTTTTTCTAATATTTTTATAGGTTTTGTCCGTTCATTATATCCAGTTGCTTTTGCTGTAAACTCAAAGTTTCCGGGAAGCGTAGTCAAACTAAAAGATGCGATCGAATCAAATGTGTTACTATATAATTGATTCATTTGTCCATCTTTAATACTAACCTCTGCATTTTCAATATATCTTTCGGTCGCAAAATCACGTACTTCGAATTGGGTTACATATTCGCGGGTAAAAATCTCTCCTATTTGATTGAACTCATAAATATCATCACCTCCTTTTTTACGGTTTGATGCAAAGAAGCCATCCGTATCATTATAATAACTTATCGAAAAATCATCATATCGAGAATTGATGGGTGCTCCTAAATTAACAGGAGCTTTGAATCCCTTATCAGTATATTCTGAAACAAAAAGATCCAACATGCCCAATCCTAAATGTCCGTTAGACGCAAAAAACAAATGATTATCATCCGATACAAATGGAAATTGCTCTCTATTGACAGTATTGATCATTGCTCCCAAATTAACAGGATCACCAAATATGCCTGCCGCATCAATTTCAACATAATACAGATCAAAATCACCATACCCTCCCGGCATATTAGATGAGAAAAATAATTTGGAGCCATCAGCATTTAATGTCGGGTGCTCTATGCTATACGAAACATCATTAAAAGCTAACTTCTGCGGAATCGACCACTCCCCTTCAATTTTCTCTGATTTATATAACTGAATCGCATTTTGCTGCAAACTATCAAACTTCTTTTTCCCTTTATCATAATTACTTCTAGAGAGATATAGCGTGTTACCGTCTTTACTAAAACAGAAGTTACCTTCATGCAGCTTTCCGTTAATCTTTCCTTCAATTTCTTCACTATCCCCTACTGGAACATTCTTATCAGTTACCAGAATTTTTCTAATATCCAGAAAAGGGCGATGGGTCCAACGATAGTGTTTATCAGTCAATCCATTTGGATATCTATCGGATGTATAATAAATTAAGCTATCCATCTTTACCGCTCCGAATTCTGAAGCATCCGAATTGAAAGCTCCTTCTTTAATTTGGTAGTCATCCTCTTTAAGTTTAAAAGCTTCTATGGTACTGATGGCATCTTGAACGCTAAAATTTGACGCATTGTTATTTTTATTATATGCTGCTAAGTACGTGACAGCTTTATCATAATCACCAATTACTGAAAGGACTTGGTACATCATAAAATTAAATTTGTTATCATAAGTTTTATCCCTTGCATAAAATTTTCCTTCGGTAAGAATTCTCAAATACCGATAAGCCTGTTTAAACTGAAATGTATTATAATAGGATTCTGATATATGTAAGAGAACAGGTTTTGAGTATCCATTTTCATTTAGAATTTCTTCATACTCAACTGCTGCATTGAGGAAATCACCTTTTTCAAAAAAACGATCGGCTCTGCTTTTTTTCTGTCCGCTTACTGTAAAAATTCCAAAAAGCAAGACTATAAAAACTACTATTTTTTTCATCGATAAACTTTTATTTTATTCCTGGCAGTCAGTTCTTGTATAATTTATAAAACAGCTCATTTTACCGGAAATCTTCTGATAATTTTTAGAAAAATCGTGGGGAAGCGTAATTATTTGTGAATTTTAATAAATCAAAATTATATAACAGAATTATCTCATGACTTCCATTGTTGTAACCACTCAATTCACTAATACTGAAATCATAGGCATATCCTACTTTTAAATTAGGCGTAATCTGAAAACCTGCCAAAGCGACTAGCGCATCTTGATATCTATACGAAACTCCGAGTTCAAAACGATCATAAATCAACGAGTTTAACGAGACATCAAAAGTTAGTGGAGAATCTACCACTTGTTTGATAACTACGGAAGGTTTTAGTTTGACATCGTCTACAAAATCAAAAACGTACCCGGCAATACCGTATAAATGAGTTTTGCTTTCTGAAACACTTACGTCTCCCAATTCTACATTATTAGGTAAAAGATTTGGTGACGAAATTCCCGCATAAAAATTTCTGGAAAATAAGAATAATCCTGCACCTATGGTTAGTTCTAATTGAGCACTGGTATCGGCAAAGGCAGGATCATCTGCCACATTGGAACCAGAGGGATCAATTTTGAAACTACTAAGTCCAGTCTTAAGTCCGTAGGACAACTTAAAATCATCAGAAATGCTCGTTATATATGCAAAATCGATATTGAATAAATGCGTTTCAACCGGGATAGCATCTCCAATTCTATCATTAACGTAATTTACACTAAGCTCTATATTTTCACGAATAGGAACATGAGCAAAGAGATTTCCTGTTTGTGGAGAACCCTCTACGCCTGTCCATTGCTTACGAAACAACAAACCTGTAGAAATCACTCCTGACAAATTAGTAACATACCCCGGATTCACAGTACTCATATTATACATGTATTGAGAATACTGGGGATCTTGCTGTGCAAAAACAATCGTGCAATATGCCCATGCTATACTTAAAAGTAAATATTTTTTCATGTACGTTTTATCTGCTTAAGTAAAAACTACCCTGTATTGGTAAATTATTATCAAAATTAGGATTGAAAATGTAGAAATAGGTTCCTGAAGGTAAATCGTCTCCTAAGCGGATAGATACATTACTCTCACCACGGAACTCTTCGGTATTACGATTCCCCTCGAAAACTAGACTTCCATACCGATTAAAAATTTGTAAATCAAAATCCGGAAAGGCTATTGGGATATTATATACTTCTTCAATAAAAAGAGCAAAGCTATCGTTTTGAATATCACCATTAGGAGAGACCCCATCTTGAAATTCAAGCGTACACAATTCTCCGTTAGAAAAACGTTCTCCAGTATTGAGTATATTTATAGAAACCGCTAAACGCTCGGATTCACAATTGTCTGTATCAACATTAGCAATATAATATATCTGATTATCGTACAATAACGGATTATCTACTATTGGGGTATCACTATCTTGCGTTTCATACCAATTATAATTGAGAACATCTACCTCAACATCATCCAATCGCTTCGCATCAAGAATACAAAATTCTTGCTTTGGCACTACAGGTATCGGTAAATCCACAATCTGAACAGAAACCATTAGCGTAGAATTATCACAAGGCGCTGTATTGGGTATGCTGTATTCAAAGTTATAGATCTGATTGGTAAGCGTTTCAAAATCCAAAACTCCCTCTGCACTTAGAGCCTTGGTATTATCCGTATCTGTAAAAACACCAATTCTTGGCGTATCTCGATCTAATAACGAGTAAAGATTCACACTTCCATCTAATTTACAAAAAGTATCACTACGATCATTTCCAATAGCTATAGGTTCAACTATACTTATCGTGACTGACGCCTGATCAATATCGGGACAACCATCGTTGCCAGGCACTGTATAGATATAAGTACCGGGTCCAAGAATCGGTAACATTACATCAGCTGTATCAAAAACTCCTAAATGATTTGTTGATTCGTAACCAAAAGGTCCATTCCAAATTCCTGTTGTGTCCGGAGTTCCGCCTAATTGATCAAATAAAGTTACCGTAAGATCATTTGTACATAACTGAACGGATCCATCTATACCCGCATTTGCTTCGGGGTAAATTGAAAATTCTAAAACTGCACTATCTATACATCCATTACCGTTATCTGTAGTATGTGTAAATGAGTAAAGAGATGTATTGTCAACAGTTTCCGGAAAAATAAATGAATCATTTATGACGTTTGTAGTTCCTGTTTCAGTCCAAATTCCTACATCTATATTTTTGCCATCTGTCTGTAAAAAACTCCTTAAACTTACACTGCCATTATTATCTGTCTCACAAAATTCCAGTTCAGTATCTTCTCCAGCATAATCAAAATCTAAAATATCAACTGTTACTATTGTAGAAATTGACTTACATGGATTTCCAACTATTCTAAGAGGTCTACACACATCATTCTCATACAAAAATTGATCACTATAATCTGCACAAAAAATATCAGGATATACAGTAAATTTATATCGATACCGACCAGGAACTGCATCTCTTAAATTTATTGTACCTATGTGTCTCTCTGAAATCTCCGTATCTATTAAAAATTGCCCTAATCCCAGATCATCTCCATTTGCTGGTCCATCTTCAAAACTCCAAAAAACCAGTTCATCCTCATCATTCGGATTGCGATATGAAAATCCTGGTTGAAAGTCTATTAAACTATACAAACTCAATTCTGACAATGGATTAGAAGCAGGACATACAATATCAATAGGATTTTCTTGCTGAAATTGTTTAAGTTCCTCAAAAATAGTAAAGGTTACTCTCGAAGTATCATCATTACATATAGCAGTTCTACTTTCTACTGTGTAGGAAAATGAAAACTTATGACAATCGAAACCAGGATAATATTCCGGAGAATTATAAAAATCATCTACATAATCTTTTAAATTAATCTGATTAGAAATCAAATTGTTATCTTGATCTTTCCACACTCCACTTAAGTCTTCGTCTTTAAGATATTCATCATTGCTGAGATCTATAATGCGATCCCAAGCATCAATATCTTCATAACAAATATTATATTCAGAAGCATACCCCGCAAAAGAAGGTCTTACTAAAGTTATCCTCACATCTACTCGATCGGTAATACAAGATCCTTCTTGAGAAACCACATACTCAAATGTATAATCTTGGCTATCGATAGGCGAGCCATCTTCTGGGCTATAAGGAATAGTTCCACCAAATTCGTGTCCATCTAAAAGATATTCTGACGAAGGTAGACTACCTGTATAAAACCATTCACCATTTAAATGAGGAGGCGCTTCTTGCTCTCTAGCCTCTAGTGCTTCAAAAAGATCAATGTCAATTTCTATACCAGGTGTACAGTCGTCGTTAATATCACAAACACTGAAAAATCCGACGGTCGCAGGTTTTCCAGCATAAGGTCCAAGAATAAAGTTTACAACCGCACGTGGATCAGTGCCACAACTAGGGGATATTAACTTGAATTGATATTTATCCGATGCATTTACTAACTTCCAAAGACGTAATTCACCTGAAGTAGGATCTAATGCAATTGTTGCGTTTTCTGATCCGGATGATTCCCAAACCTCTCCCGGTTCAGGAATTAGACCAGTTTCATCGTACAGATTAATAACACCATCAGGAGTTCCATCACTGTCATAATCGATGGTTTCCATGTCGCAAGTCTCAATGTCTGCAATAATATTACACTGAGCTTGAAGTTTTGAAAAGGATAATAAGAGAAAGCCGCTGATTAGCAGATAGTAAAGTTGTTTCACAGGTGGTTAGGTTTAAGCTGCTAAAGTATAAAAAAATCTTAAAAAAAAGGTAAGAACGTATTAAATGTTAAGGTTTTACCCTCTATTTATGTCTTTCACGAAGCGTTTTAGTTATGTCGGTCATAGTAAATCCTTTAGCCTGTAAGAGGATCAAATAGTGAAATAACAAATCTGCACTTTCATTTAAGAACAAATTATCATCATTATCTTTTGCTTCAATCACCACCTCAACAGCCTCTTCTCCGACTTTTTGTGCAATTTTATTGATACCCTTATTAAATAAGGATGCTACGTAAGAATCTTTATTTTCAGAATTCTCTTTTCGATCTTTAATGATGTCTTCTAATTTAGAAATAAAACCGAAGGTTTCCTCATTTTTCTCATCCCAACAAGTATCAGCGCCTGTATGACATGTGGGGCCAACCGGTTGTACCTGAATCAAAAGTGTATCTTGATCGCAATCATTTTTAATGGACACTACTTCCAAATAATTTCCACTTTCTTCTCCTTTTGTCCATAAGCGTTGTTTACTTCTGCTAAAAAAAGTAACCTTCTTCGATTTGTTGGTTTCCTGTAAAGCCTCTTCATTCATGTATCCCAACATCAGAACATTTTTAGTAATCGAATCTTGTATGATTGCAGGTATTAATCCATCACTACTTTTTGTGAAATCTATTTTCATTGTTATATTTTTTGTGTCTTTTTTGTTTTATTTACAGTTTTCGCTGCTTGTATTTATATCCTAACGGGAATATCTTCGGCATCAAGGGCTGATTTCAACTCTTGTATATCGATTTGTTTAAAATGAAATACGCTGGCCGCTAATGCAGCATCCGATTTTCCTATTTTAAACGTATCGGTAAAATCTTGTATACATCCGGCACCTCCAGATGCGATAATAGGTATGTTCAAACTTTCTGATAACTTAGCCAAAGCCTCGTTAGCGAATCCATCCTTGGTACCATCATTATCCATAGAAGTAAATAGTATTTCACCAGCACCTCTTTGCTCTACTTCTTTTGCCCAATCAAACAAATTAAGGGTAGTAGGCACCTTACCTCCCACCAAATGAACAATCCATTCGCCATTAATCTGCTTTGCGTCAATAGCAACGGTGATACACTGACTGCCAAATTTTCCTGCTAATTCATTAATTAAATCCGGATTCTTAACCGCTGAAGAGTTAATTGAAACTTTATCGGCTCCATTCTTCAATAAAATATCTACATCGGTTATTGATGAAATTCCGCCACCCACCGTAAACGGAATATTGACGTGCTCTGCAACTCTCAATACTAAATCAGCAAGCGTTTTACGTCGCTCTTCGGTTGCAGAAATATCAAGAAAAACTAACTCATCAGCGCCTGCCTCAGAATATAATTTTGCCAATTCTACAGGATCTCCTGCATCTCGCAAATCCACAAAATTGACTCCTTTAACCGTGCGACCATTTTTGATATCTAAACAAGGGATAATTCTTTTTGTTAACATAGCGATTTACTTTCCTAAAATATAATTTTCCAATTGTTTAAGGCTTATTCTATTTTCATAAATAGCTTTTCCTATGATCGTTCCTTCGCAGCCCAAAGCTTCTAATTGAGGAAGTTCATCAAAGGTAGAAATACCGCCAGAGGCTATTAATTTAATTCCTGTATTATTTTCTAAAATTTTTCGATAAAGATCAAAAGAAGGACCTTGTAACATTCCATCCTTACTAATATCTGTACAGATTACGTAGGATATACCCTTATCTTGATATGCTTTTATAAACGGCATCACTTCCTGATCACTTTCTTCTAACCAACCCGCGACAGCTATTTTTTCATTAGTAGCATCAGCACCTAGGATTATTTTTTCAGCTCCGAACCGTTCTATCCAGCTCGTAAATACCTCAGGGTCCTTGACAGCGATACTACCTCCTGTTATCTGTGCAGCTCCACTATTAAAGGCTATATTTAAATCTTGCTCAGTTTTAAGTCCGCCACCGAAATCGATTTTCAAACGTGTATTAGAAGCAATACTCTCAAGCACTTTATGATTTACAATATGTTTGGATTTTGCACCATCAAGGTCAACCAAATGTAAATATTCTATGCCATGTGCTTCGAACATTTTAGCTACCTCTAAAGGATGTTCATTATATATTTTTTGTGTCGCATAGTCTCCCTTAGACAGACGAACACATTTACCATCTATGATATCAATTGCCGGAATGATTCTCATTGTATATTTTTTAATTAAAGTTAACTTTAAAAAGTATGTTTTAGTTAAAGACTAAGGAAATTTCTCAAAATCTGTTCTCCGACCACACTACTTTTTTCGGGGTGAAATTGTACGCCATAAAAATTATCTTTTTGAACTGCCGTACTATATTCACCTCCATAATTGGTTTTAGCAATTGTTTGCGACGTTACAGGTGCATAATAACTATGCACTAAATACACATGCTCATTTTCAGCTACAGAGGAGAACAAGGAAGATTTTAAATCGGTTATCTGGTTCCATCCAATCTGCGGTACTTTAACTGATGTTGTAAACTTCACAATACTAATATCAAAAATACCCAGACCTGTGGTATCTCCTTCTTCAGTATGCGCACACATTAGTTGCATGCCCAGACATATACCAAGTACGGGTTGTTTCAATTGCGGAATAATTTTATCCAAACCGGACTCTTTGAGTTTACGCATGGCGCTGCGCGCTTCGCCTACACCGGGAAATATAACTTTGTCAGCAGTTTTTATCTCCTCGGGATCCTTGCTCAGCACCGCTTGGTATCCTAATCGCTGAATAGCAAATTTTATGGACTGAATATTTCCTGCACCATAATCGATTATAACAATCTTCATTTTTTTACTTTGATAATATGTTAGCTGATTTTTTGTAAACTGTTCAAAACCTAAATTGTACTTCTAAAGCATTCCTTTAGTACTAGGTAAAATCATCTTTTCGGGATCACGCTTTACGGCTACTTTTATTGCTTTCGCGAAAGCTTTAAAAATAGCTTCAATTTTATGGTGCTCATTATTTCCTTCGGCTTTTATATTTAAGTTCGCCTTGGCGCCGTCGGTAAAGGATTTAAAAAAGTGATAAAACATTTCGGTAGGCATCTTACCAATCATTTCTCTAGTAAACTCTGCTTCCCATACCAGCCAATTACGACCTCCAAAATCAATAGCAGCTTGCGCCAGACAATCATCCATAGGTAAACAAAAACCATAGCGTTCAATCCCCAATTTATTACCCAATGCCTTTGCAAAAACTTCGCCTAGTGCGATTGCCGTATCCTCTATAGTGTGGTGCTCATCAACCTCTAAGTCTCCTTTTACATTGATCTTTAAATCCATTTGTCCATGTCGGGCTATCTGATCCAGCATATGATCAAAAAAGGCTAATCCGGTACTAATTTCACTTTTTCCGGTTCCGTCTAAATTTAACTTAATTTCAATGTCTGTTTCATTGGTTTTACGAATAATCTCTGCAGAACGTTCCTTAAGTTTTAAAAATTCATAAATTTTCTGCCAATCGTTCGTTTCTATTGCTATAACCGAATCCAGCTCTTTTTGAGAAACATTAATCTCAGCTGTACCCAAGTTTGTATTATCGTTAATAAATATTCCTTTGGCCCCTAAGTTTTTTGCCAATTCGATATCCGTCAATCGATCTCCGATCACATAGGAGTTTTCTAAATCATAT
This sequence comes from Aquimarina sp. 2-A2, assembly GCF_045505135.1. Taxonomy (NCBI): domain Bacteria; kingdom Pseudomonadati; phylum Bacteroidota; class Flavobacteriia; order Flavobacteriales; family Flavobacteriaceae; genus Aquimarina; species Aquimarina sp. 2-A2. The sequence continues at coordinate 442,726 of NZ_JBJKFI010000002.1, forward strand.
GCTTCGGTAAAATATTCGGTCAATAAAGCTGTACCCGGTTTTCGGGTAGGTGCATTTTCATGCGGAAAAGTACGATCCAAAAATATTTTATCGAATACAACACCTTCGTTTTCAAAGGCTTTCAAAATAAAATTATGAACCGGCCAAAAAGTGTCTTCGGGAAAGGAATCAGTGCCTAATCCATCTTGGTTGGTTATCATAACCAATTCGTAATCCAATTCTTGCGCTATTTTACCTAAATAAGTGAAAGCTTTAGGATAAAATATCATTTTCTCAAAGGCATCGATTTGTTCATCAACCGTTTCCTTTATTATCGTTCCGTCACGATCTATAAATAATACTTTCTTTTTCATTATACTTGTTGAGTTCTTTGTTGGTATTTTATTTTACAGGTGTTAGCGCAAGATTTTCCAACGCTTTTATTAATACGCTATTTTCATCTGGTGTCCCAACAGAAAACCGCAGCGTATTGTTACACAGAGGTTGCGAGGAACGGTTACGTACTACGATTCCTCTATTTAATAATTGATCATACCGTAAATTTGCATCATCGACTTTTGCTAAAATAAAATTAGCTTCACTGGGATAGACTTCTTTCACAAAATCGATAGCCGCCAATGAGGTTTCCAGTTTTGTTCTTTCCTGCAAAATATTTTCAATTTCCTTTGACACTTCGTCTCTGGCAGACAATCTGGATATCGCGCGTTGTTGTGTCAGTTCATTTACATTATACGGAGGTTTTATTTTATTAAGTACAGTTGTGATCTCTGGAGATGCATAACATATCCCCAATCGAATACCCGCCATTCCGTAAGCTTTTGATAAGGTTTGCGTAACTACTAAGTTCGGAAAATCCTCTAATCTTTGCATCCAACTAGCTCCTGATGCAAAGTCAATATAAGCTTCATCAATAACGACAATTCCATTAAATTCCTTCAGAATTTTTAGCATTCGTTCCTCAGAAAAAGTATTGCCGGTTGGATTGTTGGGAGAGCACAAAAATATAATCTTGGTGTGTTTATCAACGATTTTTAATATTTCAGTAACATCCGGTTCAAAACTCTGATCGAGAAGTACTTCGCGATTTTCGATCGCATTGATATCAGCTAATACCTTATACATTCCATACGTAGGAGGTAACGTAATGATATTATCCTGAGTAGGCTCACAGAAGGCACGAAATAATAAATCTAATACTTCATCACTACCATTTCCTAAAAGAATACTGGCAGCCGGTACATTTTTTTGACTCGATAAGATCGATTTTACTCCCCGTTGTTGCGGATCAGGATACCGATTTACACCGTTTTCATAAGGATTCTCATTAGCGTCAAGAAAAACCATCGTCGAACCATCACTTACATATTCATCTCTGGCCGAAGCGTATGCCTTTAACCCTTTTATATTCTCCCGTAGAATCTTATCTAGTTTAAAATTCGCCATATCAATTATTTTTTAAACTTTTGAGTCGTAAGGTAACAGCATTTTTATGAGCTTCTAACCCCTCTGCCGCTGCCATCAATTCAATTGCATTTCCTATAGCCTGAATACCGGATTTTGATATTTTTTGAAAGGTCATTGCTTTGTAAAAACTATCCAAGTGTACTCCGCTATATTGCTTTGCATAGCCATTAGTTGGTAAGGTATGATTCGTCCCCGAGGCATAATCTCCTGCACTCTCCGGCGTATAATTACCAATAAAAACCGAACCCGCGTTTTCTATATTTGATACATAAAAATCTTCGTCTTCGACACACACAATAAAGTGTTCAGGTCCATATTCATTAATCAATGCTAATGCCTCTACATCAGTATCAACATAAATCAACTTTGAATTTTTTATGGCTTCTTTAGCTATATCCCGTCTTGGCAACACCGCTAGTTGTAATTCAATTTCTTTTGCTACATCCGTTACTAATTTTTTGGATGTGGTCACCAGAATAACCTGACTATCCTTACCGTGCTCTGCCTGACTTAACAAATCTGAAGCAACAAAAGCAGCATCAGCACTATCATCTGCAACGACCAAAAGTTCACTGGGACCTGCAGGCATATCGATAGCAACATTGTATTGCGTTGCTACTTGCTTAGCCACCGTTACAAATTGATTACCGGGACCAAATATTTTATAGACTTGCGGTATACTTTCTGTGCCAAAAGTCATACCTGCTATTGCTTGAATTCCGCCGACTTTAAAAATCTTGGTTACTCCACATAAGTTGGCTGTATACACTATTGCCGGGTGTATCTTTCCTTCAGTATTTGGAGGAGAGCACAGTACTATTTCCTTGCAGCCTGCAATGTTAGCAGGGATAGCCAACATTAATATCGTTGAAAAAAGTGGTGCTGTACCTCCCGGAATATACAACCCTACTTTTTGAATTGGTTTTTTCTCTTGCCAACACACTACTCCTGTAGTGGTTTCTACCTGTACCGGATCGGTCTTTTGAGCAGCGTGAAATTTTTCGATATTAGCCTTGGCTAACTGTATCGCTTCTTTTAGTTCCTTACTGACCAGGTTTTGAGCCTCACTAATCTCATTATCTGTAAGCTGTAATTTGTCAAGCTCAACCCTGTCAAATTGCTTGGTATACTTGTTTATCGCAACATCGCCCTCACTTTTTATCGCTTTGAAAACATTCTTAACAGTATCTTCAATCGCTTCAAAAGTTTGCGTAGGCCGCTCTAAAATTTCTGACCACGTGTCTTTGGATGGATTATAAATTGTCTTCATGTTTTTGTTTTTATAAAACCATTTTTTCTATTGGACACACCAGTATTCCTTCTGCACCTTCATTTTTTAATTCGTCGAGAATGTCCCAAAACTTGTGTTTATCCACAACCGTATGAATAGAGCTCCAACCTGCTTCGGCTAGTGGTAATACTGTTGGACTGCGCATACCAGGCAATATGGCTACAATCTTTTCAATTTTTTCATTCGGTGCATTTAGCAAAACATATTTTGAGGCTCTTGCTTTAAGCACTGCTTGTATTCTAAACTGAAGTTTCTTTAAAAGTTCTTTATTAGCATCCGAGATAGTTGGTGAAACTGCAAGAACAGCTTCAGAAGTCAACATCACTTCTACCTCTTTAAGGTTATTTTTAAATAGCGTGCTACCACTGGAAACAATATCACAAATAGCATCTGCCAAACCAATATTTGGAGCGATCTCAACAGATCCTGATATTTGGTGTAAATCGGCAGTTATTCCCTTTTCCTTCAAATATGCGTTAACCGTATTGGGGTAAGAAGTTGCAATTCTTTTACCTTGAAGGTCATTGATAGTCTTGTAATCAAAATCTTTGGGAACCGCCAGAGATACTTTACATTTTGAGAAGTTAAGACGCTCGGCTACGGTAATATCCTGTCCTTTCTCAATAAGAACATTTTCACCGATAATCGCGATATCAACTACTCCATCTCTTAAGTACTGCGGTATATCTCCATTACGCAGAAACATTACCTCCATGGGAAAATTACGTGTATCTGCTTTTAATTGATCCTTTCCGTTATCTATGGAAATACCACAATCCTTGAGAATTTGGACAGAATCTTCATTGAGGCGTCCACTTTTTTGAATAGCAATCTTAATTTTTGACATTTTTCTTTGTTTAGTTGAGCAAATACAAAACGAATTAAAAAAATAAAACCCGTTTGATTAGCTCAAACGGGTTATAAAATATGATTGTTACATACACAAAATCATAGCTAACACGCAGGAGCGAGATAGTTAAGATGATGATGATGTACGTTGTTCTTTATCATTGTTATTGTAATACTCTGCGAAAGTAAAAAAAATTAGAAATATAAACAGAATATTCTTCTTATTTTTTTTACGAAAACATCAAACACTACTCATAACCTTATGATATCTAAATTTTTACAATTGATAAATTGAAAAAAAATCCCTACATTTAAGTGCCATTTATCTACTATATTATGAAAACTATACTCGCTTGCCTAGTTTTTCTGCTATATTCTGTTGTTGCTTTGTGGGCATATTACAATTGCAATTGGTGTAACACTACTAAACAGGAAACCTCCGAAACTGTATACTTTGACAAAGCCACTGACAGTTTCATTCCCCCAACTGATAAATTTTCTAACAAATTAATAGTTCTCAACCATGCATCTGACACTGTTTTAACCTATCCCGCAGGCATCAAAATCATTCCTCATACGGATAGTATTGTGCTACCACTTGCGTTCGACACTGTGGTGAAAGATTTAAAGGCATATCTTAAAAAAAATCCAGCCACCGCGATTGAAATAGCATCTAAAAGTGCTGCTTCGGAATCTACCAAGGATTCAATTTTGAAAAATAAACGCGGAATGCGCTTGAGAAAGTACTTCGTAGAAAATCAAATCAACGATAAGCGTATCTTTTTCACTACTAATCCTCTTAATCAAAACCAGTTGTTGGATATTAGGTTAGTAAAAATGGACACTGCTCGTTTAAAAGTTTACGAAAACAGTATCCGTACAAAAATACTCTATTCAAAATTTAGAGCTCATAATTTTAAACCAGACACTGCACTTATAGCGTACACCAAAGAGCTTTTAATATATCTCAAGAAATATTCAACTAAGAGTATAACAGTTATAGGCCATACCGATGCAACAGGAAACAACGAAGACAATGTCTGGTTTGGTAAACAGCGTGCAAAAAATGTAAGGAATTATTTGATCTCCCAAGGCGTACCCGAAGAAAAATTATAATTCAAAGTAAAGGAGAAACAAACCCCATCGTCCCGAATGATACCGAAGCTAATAGAGCTAAAAATAGAAGAATAGAAATCATTATCAACTAAACTTTACTACTATGCTTGATTTTTTAAATGAGTCCAATTGGTGGTGTCTTTTTGCACTCTTATTATTTGCTTTTGTTTTGGGCTGGTTCCTTTCAAAATGGGTTAATAACAGCAAATATAAAAGAACCGAACGCCAAAAGGAGGCACTGCGCGTGCAGACACCTATCGCAAATACCACCTTCACTTCTAACGATCCGGCAATCACAGAGACTCCTGCCTCTAACATTAAAGCTGTAAAAACCCGAGATAGAAATGGTGTGCCGGCAGAGGCAAAAAAACCAACCTTAAACTTTGACAATTTTGGCAAGGCAGATCCTTCACAAAAAGACAACCTGAAACTCATAAGCGGAGTGGGTCCGTTTATAGAAGGAAAACTCAATAGTATCGGAATTTACACCTTCGATCAGATTAGTAAATTTAGCAAAGAGGATATTGACGCAGTCACTCAATTGATTCAATTTTTTCCGGGACGGATTGAAAGGGACAATTGGAAACAACAAGCTATTGATTTAAAAAACTAGTATAAAACAAACCCTGCTAACGTGACGCTAGCAGGGTGTTTTTATTAATAAGATAAATTTCTTGAATTTTTATTGATTCCCTAGAATTAATGGCATACCATCTTTACCCGAACCAATAACCACTACTTTACTATTACTTGATTTGGCTAGTTCTACGGTAGCCTGAATTCCTTTTTCTTGTAGAATTTTATCAGTTAAAGAAGCACTTAGTATTCTATTGGCTTCTGCTTTACCTTCGGCATCAATTTTTTGACGCTCTGCTTCTTTTGCAGCTTTTGTTAATCTAAATTCATATTCAAGAGATTCTTGCTCTTGCTTTAATTTACGCTCAATCGCATCTTTGATAGTTGGCGGTAATGTAACATCACGTACTAAAATTTCATTAAGCTGAATGTATTGATCATCAACAATTTTTTTAGTCTCTTCAAAAATTTCTTTTTGAATTGCATCACGCTTACTTGAGTATAATTGCTCCGGAGTATATCTACCTACGACACTCCTTGCTGCGGATCTAATAGTAGGTAATAAAACTCTTGCCACATAATTTTCACCTTTTTGCTGGTGCAACAAACCAAGCTTCTCGTATTTAGGCTGAAACCATGCCGAAGCATCCAATTTAATCTCCAGACCGTTTGAAGATAGTACCTGCATCTTTTCAAACACTTCTTGCTGTCTAACTTCATAGGTAATTACTTTATTCCATGGAGCTACAATATGAAAACCTTCTCCCAGTGGAGGTTGATCAGTTACAACTCCCCCACCAAAGGTTTTATATAAAACCCCAGCTTCTCCAGAACCTATAGTCTCGGTAGATTTGGAGATAAAAATGATGAGTACAACTATTAATATTAGAATAGGAATGCCTATTTTGGGTAATTTTTCCATAACACTATATATAAATTTAATTTAAATTTTTCCGTAATATTTTCTTAGAAACCATTCTATCGAGAGACTGGAAACCATGATAAGTAACAAATATTTCCAATCGATTAAAGATACGATATTTTCTTTGCTCTTTTGTATCGGCTGATAACGAGGATCCGTTAAAAGGTCGTTCTGTAAGCTTTCAAATCCTGTGGCAGTGTATAGTTTTCCATCTGTATTCTCGGCCAATGCTTGTAACTTTGAAAAATCAGCATTTAAAAACTGTTTTTCAACATCATATTCTAAAATCTTAAAAATTCCTGATTTACGTAAGCTTTCACCCTTTACAGTCACTGTGTACTGGTAGGTACCCGGACTCAGACTACTCAGATCTACTTGATACGCATTTTTAGAAAGAATCATCGGGAACGTAAGCTCTTGACCTGTTTCTTCCTTTTTGAGATTAATAGCTAAACTAGCTCTATCATCAAATTCGTAATTTTTTGTAAAATATTCTGCATTAATAACTATCTGAGCATTGCTATAGTAAAATGATTCTGCAAAAATCATTAAGCGACTTCTTTTTTGAGAAGAAGAAAGGTACTGTATCAGATTGCTGAAGAAATCATCAAACGTTTCAAAGCTTTTATCATTTTTGAACGAATACATTCTCCATTTCCAAAGTCCTTCTCCTAAAAGAATAGTTTCTCGAGAATTTTGTTCTTCAATGGTTGCTAATAATGGCGAAGATTTAGGAACTGAACCAATTACCTTGTACAATAATGCATCATACTTCGCATTTATCTTCAATTCTCCAAATCTACCTAATAAAGGAGGGTAGTTATCAAATCCTATGTCTTCACTTAAAAAAGTTCTGTAGTCACTATTAAACTCAGGTATAAAATACTCCGTTTGTCTAGAATAGTCATGCTTGTAACGTGATTGAACAGCATTCAAAAAATTCCAGTCGGTATGACGTCCTGCAATAGTAAATCGATTAGTTTTTGTATCATCGAGTAACTGAAAAACTTTTTTAAACTGAGAAGTAGGTTGAAACAGAATCACCATTGCATAACCATCCAAATTGCTCACTTGACCAGGTTTCTTTATCGTGACACTACTTCGCTCATTGCTTTCAACACTTTTTTTAATAGCTCCCAGATCAGGATGAATAATATCGCTTACCACTAAGATATTTGTCTTTTGATCTATAACTTCTACTGCAAAAATCTTTTGATTATTAATTGTATTTTTTTCCTTATTTAACGGAAGTATGGTTGCAGAATAGGTAGTGACTCCCACCTTATTTGCTGAAAGATTAAAGGGAATTCGTATCGACTTGTTTTGTTTGCTAAAGTTGACTTTCTTACTTTTTAAAACACGATCCTTAGATCTGATTTCCAAAGTTGTACTCACGGGAGTATCCCCATTATAGGTTACCAAAACTTCTACCGGAAAATCATTCTTGAGATAAGCATATCGATTAACATTGAGCTGCTTAATACGAACGTCTTCAATCTTTGAGGAATCACCTAATATTATGGGAAATACTTGCTGTTTATAATTCGCGTTGGGATAATGATACGCATTCCCAAAGGTTTGATTACCATCGGTCAAAAGTATTATGGGTGCCCTGCTATTACGATATACCTGATTAAGTTCGGTAAGCGCATGATCTATATTAGATTGGTTACCTGAGAAATTCAGAAGTAAACTATCATGAAGACTGTTTGAAAAGTTAAAATGAGATATTTCAAAACGTTGACGTAACGCCGAACTTTCTTTGAATCGTTGTAAGGTTTCTTTTGCCAGCTCCTGATACCCCAAATTCTCTATGGACGAAGAGTTGTCTGCAACCACTAACAACGTAGGACGCACAGTGTAGAAAGTTCGACCTTTTATACTGGGATTTATTAAAAGAATTAAAATAGAAAAAATAGTTATAAAACGCAAAAATGCAAAGAACACGGTCAATCGTGTTCTTTGCTTTGACTTATAGATATACTGAAACATCGCAACAAAAATTGCAATTATGAATGCGACTACAATTAATAATATAGTTTCTGTTTGCATATCAAGAAGCAGTACATAAAAAATCTTTGTTACACGCTTCGCTACGTATTATAATTAGTGTTAATAATCTTAGGTAAGCATTCCTCCGTCGACATTAAGAACTTGTCCTGTAACATACGCACTTAAATCACTGGCCAAAAATAAACAGGCATTTGCGATATCTTCTGGAGTTCCTCCTCTTTTTAATGGAATGGCATTTCTCCATCCTTCGACAACTTTCTCATCGAGCTTTCCTGTCATTTCAGTTTCAATAAATCCTGGAGCGACCACATTACTTCTAATGTTACGTGATCCAAGTTCTAAGGCCACCGATTTTGAAAACCCTATAATTCCCGCTTTTGAGGCTGCGTAGTTTGCCTGACCGGCATTTCCTTTTACTCCCACCACAGAACTCATGTTAATTATACTCCCCTTTCGCTGCTTCAACATGGTTTTTTGAACAGCTTTAGTCATATTAAAAACACTCTTTAGATTTACTTCGATTACTTTATCAAAATCCTCTTCGCTCATACGCATCAAAAGATTATCCTTAGTAATTCCAGCATTATTGATTAGAATATCGATACTGTCGAAGTTTTCCAGAACATTTTTAATTAATTCTTGAGCTTCTTCAAAATTAGCTGCATTGCTCTGATAGCCTTTAGCTTTTACTCCTAAATCAGTCAGTTCCTTTTCTAACTCATTTGCAGCTTCTACAGAGGAGCTATATGTAAATACTACGTTTGCACCGTTTTGTGCAAAAATTCTTGCTATTCCTTTACCTATCCCACGGCTTGCACCTGTGATTATAGCTGTTTTACCTTGTAAGAGATTCATGTGCTCTATGTTTTGGCGTTGTTAATTTATGTTTATCAAATATAAGAATTACCAGTTCTCTACCAATAATAAACCCTGTGATTTCTCACAGGGTTTATGTATTTTAAATCTTAGCAAATATTATCCTAATACCTCTGCTACTTTTTTACCAATTTCTGCTGGAGAATCAACTACATGGATCCCACATTCTCGCATAATAGCTTTTTTTGCAGCGGCAGTATCTTCACTACCACCTACAATAGCACCAGCATGTCCCATAGTCCTTCCGGCAGGTGCAGTTTCACCAGCGATAAATCCTACGACAGGTTTCTTCGTACCGCTATCTTTGATCCATTGTGCAGCTTCAGCTTCTAACTGCCCCCCAATTTCTCCAATCATAACAACACATTCAGTCTCCGGATCGTTGATAAGCAATTCTACAGCTTCTTTAGTTGTTGTTCCGATAATTGGATCACCACCAATACCAATAGCTGTAGTAATACCTAATCCCTGCTTCACAACCTGATCAGCTGCTTCATACGTAAGCGTTCCTGATTTTGAAACAATACCAACGTTTCCTTTTTTAAAGACAAAACCTGGCATAATACCCACTTTCGCTTCACCCGGAGTAATAACACCCGGACAGTTTGGTCCTATCAAACGACAACCTTTATCCTTAATATATTCTGCAGCTTTAATCATATCCGCAACAGGAATACCTTCAGTAATAGTAATGATCACTTTTATACCTGCGTCGGCTGCTTCCATAATTGCATCGGCTGCAAAAGCAGGTGGTACAAAAATAATAGTGGTATCTGCCCCAGCTTCCTCTACCGCTTCCTTAACGGTATTAAATACTGGACGATCAAGATGTTTTTGACCACCTTTTCCAGGGGTTACACCTCCAACTACATTTGTGCCGTATTCAATCATTTGACCGGCGTGAAACGTACCTTCGCTTCCCGTAAATCCTTGAACAATAATTTTTGAATCTTTATTTACTAAAACACTCATTGCGTTATGATTTTTGTTTTTATTTGAAGTTCCCAAAAGTAAGCTTTTGAAAACGATAGTTAAAATGAAAATTTAATTATTTTGAAAGAAATGACCTCATACTTTCAGGTGTATTGTCTCCTTGTTGACTTATTTGATATCCTCGATACAATTTCATATCCTTAAGTTCCCATATCGCTATAAAATGCGCTATCGCTTCTTCTTTATCAGGTTGCTCAATTATATTCGCAAAATACGTATATCGTATAGTAACAGAATTTCCTTCGGAAAGCAAATGGCTAATTTCACATCTAAAATTCTCAAACGATGCCGACATTTCTTTGAACATTGTTTGTATACCTTTGAAATCCTTTTTATTAAAACCAAAACTACTATTCCAGTATAATTCAATTTCTGGATGTAGAAACTCTGATAACGAGTCAAAATTGCGAATCAAATCTGTTTCGTAAAATGATTTTACGATTTCCTTCTCTGTTTTACTCATCTTTCTTCAATTTTTCCATAATTTCTGGTATCATTCTAATAGCAGCAATCTCTTTATATTTTTTTCTAAAATCGTCTGCCGGAGTTCCAAAATAACTCTTATGTCCCTCTAGAGACTTACTGATCCCGGACTGCGCAGAGATAATAGCTTTATGACCAATGGTTATACCGCTAGTAACACCAACTTGACCCCATATTGTCACTTCATCTTCAATAATAACACAGCCTGCAATACCTACCTGTGATGCTATTAAACATTTTTTTCCTATAACCGTATCATGACCAATGTGTACCTGATTATCAATTTTGGTACCTGCTCCAATGGTAGTATCACCACTAACACCTCGGTCTATCGTACAAAGTGAACCAATATCTACATGATCATCCACACGTATACTCCCGCCTGATTTGAGTTTATCAAATCCAGAGGGTCTGTTTTTGTAATAAAATGCATCTGATCCTAAGACGCTACCGGCATGAATAGTTACGTGGTCTCCAATACGCACATTATCGTAAAGTGTCACATTTGCATGAATCATACAGTTGGTACCAATACGCACATTATTACCAATAAAAGCACCAGGCTGTACTATCGTATTTTCTCCAATAATTGCGCTTTTCGCCACCAAAGCTGAAGCCTTTTCAAAAGGTTTAAAATATTGCGTTAGCTTATTAAAATCTCTAAATGGATCATCCGAAATTAGTAGTGCTTTGCCTACAGGACATGTCACCTTTTTATTGATCAAAATGATGGTTGCTGCACTCTCTAAAGCTTTATCATAATATTTAGGATGATCCACAAATACTATGTCACCCTCGGTCACCACGTGAATTTCATTCATTCCTAAGACAGGAAAATCGGCATCACCTACATATTCACAAGATAGTAGCATCGAGATTTGCTGTAGTGTATGCGCCTGAGAGAATTTCATATGAGCGAATTATTCTTTAATTCTTTCTTTGTAAGAGCCTTTTTCGGTTTCTACGCGAATCTTATCCCCTTCATTGATAAAAAGCGGCACCATAACTTCTGCACCAGTCTCTACTACAGCAGGTTTTGTAGCATTGGTAGCCGTATTACCTTTAACTCCAGGCTCTGTACTTGCTACTTCCAGAATTACACTTGCCGGCATATCTACAGATAAAGGCATTTGATCTTCAGAATTAATAATCACGGTTACTACTTCTCCCTCTTTCAAAAGGTCAGGAGCATCCAACGTAGACTTTTGCAGAGTAATTTGATTGTAATCCTCTGTATTCATAAAGTGATACGTATCTCCCTCTGCATATAAAAACTGAAATTTGTGTGTTTCAACGCGTACATCATCAATTTTATGTCCAGCAGAAAATGTATTATCTATTACTTTTCCAGACGTAACACTTTTGAGCTTAGTCCTTACAAAGGCAGGACCTTTTCCCGGCTTCACATGTAAAAACTCTATTACTTTATAAATATCATGATTATATTTGATACATAATCCATTTCTTATATCACTTGTACTTGCCATGTTGCTTGTCTTCTAAATTATAATTTTGTCTATTACTTAGTTCGAAAAATAACCTTTCATTATTCCTCTTTGAGAATTCTTAATAAATTCTAATACCTCATCACGTTCTGGTGTAGCTTCCATCTCTGCTTCAATTATTGCTACCGCTTGCGTATTATTATAGTTACGTTGATATAAAATTCGGTATATGTTCTGAATTTCTCTAATTTTTTCGGTTGAAAATCCTCTGCGTCGTAAACCTATACTGTTGATTCCAACATACGACAAGGGCTCTCTACCTGCTTTTACGTATGGTGGCACATCCTTACGAACTAAAGAACCACCGGTTACAAATGCATGATTTCCTATACTACAAAACTGCTGAACGGCAGCCATGCCTGCTAACACCACATCGTTGCCTACATTAATATGTCCGGCAAGGGTACTGTTATTGGAGAAAATACAGTTATCTCCAATGATACAATCATGTGCAATATGACAATAAGCCATAATCCAACAATTCTTACCGATTTTAGTTTTCATTCTATCAGTAGTTCCTCTGTTGATAGTCACACACTCTCTAATGGTTGTATTATCGCCAATTTCGGTTACTGTATCTTCATCATTGAATTTTTTATCCTGTGGAATAGCGGAAATTACAGCTCCAGGAAAAATACTACAATTCTTCCCGATACGTGCACCTTCCATAATGGTTACATTAGAGCCGATCCAAGTTCCTTCTCCAATGACTACGTTGCCATGAATAGTTGTAAATGGCTCGATAACAACATTCTTTGCTATTTTTGCTCCGGGATGAACATATGCTAAAGGTTGATTCATTTATTTGTTATTTGGATTTTACGATTTGCGCCATCAATTCTGCTTCGGTTACAAGTTTATCATTTGCATACGCAAATGCTTGCATATGACAAATACCTCTTCGTATTGGCGTAATCAATTCTAATTTAAATATTAAAGTATCTCCTGGTAAAACTTGTTGTTTAAACTTCACCTTATCAATTTTCATAAAGTAAGTGAGATAATTTTCTGGATCAGGTACAGTACTCAACGCTAATATACCACCTGTTTGAGCCATCGCTTCAACTTGTAGAACTCCTGGCATCACAGGTGCTCCCGGAAAATGACCTACAAAAAACGGTTCGTTCATTGTAACATTCTTTAGTCCGACAACATGCTTATCTGACATTTCAAGAATTCTGTCTATCAATAAAAATGGAGGTCTGTGCGGAAGCATTTCCATAATTTTATTAATATTCATCAAAGGCTCCTTAGTAAGATCGAAATGCGGCACTTTATTACGCTTTTCAATTTTAATAATTTTAGCCATTTTTTTTGCAAACTGAGTATTGACATAATGCCCAGGTTTGTTTGCGATTATTTTTCCGCGAATACGGGTTCCTATCAGTGCCAGATCACCTATTACATCGAGTAATTTATGACGTGCTGCTTCATTAGGATAATGTAAAGTCAAGTTATCAAGAATACCATTTGGTTTGATAGCTATAGAATCTTTGCCGAAAGCTACCTTTAGCTTTTCCATCGTATCCGGTTTCAATTCTTTATCTACATACACGATAGCATTGTTAAGATCCCCACCTTTAATTAACCCATGTTCTAATAACATTTCCAATTCGTGAAGAAAACTGAAAGTTCTTGCATCAGCTATCTCAGTTTTAAATTCTGACAGATGTTTCAGCGAAGCATTTTGGGTTCCAAGTACCTTTGTTCCAAAATCTACCATCGTAGTAATCTGATACTCATCTGATGGCATAACGATTATTTCGCTTCCAGACTCCTCATCCGTATAAGAAATAACGTCTTTTACTATATATTCATCACGAGGTGCTTCAAGCTCTACAATACCGGCTTTTTCAAGAGCTTCGATAAAATATTTACTGGATCCATCCATTATTGGAGGTTCAGATGCATTGAGCTCTATCAACAAGTTATCGATCTCAAGCCCTACGCATGCTGCCAATACATGCTCTGAGGTTTGTATACTTACTCCGTTTTTTTCAAGGTTAGTCCCTCGTTGCGTGTTCACCACATAATTGGCATCGGCTTCTATAATCGGGCTCCCCTCAAGGTCGACACGACAAAAAGCATAGCCGTGATTAGCTGGTGCTGGTTTAAAGGTTAGTTTAACTTCTTTACCGGTATGAAGACCCACTCCTGTAAGCTCCACTTCCTTTTCTATAGTTCTTTGTTTACTTACAACGGCATTACTCATTGCTATCTGTCTTTTTCTCTAGTTCGTAAATTCTATCAACAATCTTTGGCAAATTTTTAAAATGTACATAGGATTTATTAAAATCCCCATATGCCAACGCCGGTGAACCTTGTATTACTTCACCTTCTTTTATATTTCTACCAATTCCTGATTGCGCTTGTATTCTAACATTATCTCCAATAGTAAGATGACCGGCAATTCCCACTTGTCCACCAATAAGACAAAATTTGCCAATTTTAGTAGATCCGGCAATTCCGGTTTGAGCAGCTATTGCGGTATGCTCTCCTATTTCAACATTATGCGCTATTTGAATTTGATTATCCATTTTAACCCCTCTACGTATAATTGTAGATCCTAATGTTGCTCTATCAATCGAAGTTCCTGCTCCAACATCTACATTATCTTCTATGATAACATTTCCTGTTTGAGGGACTTTACTATACTCCCCTTTCTCATTAGGCACAAAACCAAAGCCATCAGCACCAATAACAACCCCGCTATGAATCACACAGTTAGCACCTATTTTTGTCTCAGAATATATTTTGGCTCCTGCAAAAACAACTACATTATCTCCTAAAGTAACATTATCTCCAATGTACACATTTGGATAGATCTTTGCGTTTTTGCCAATTACAACATTCTCTCCCAAATATGCAAAAGCACCTAAATAAATATTCTCTCCATACTTGGCAGTTCCAGAAATAAAGACCGGTTGTTCTACACCGACCTTATTCATCTTTACCATATTATAATACTCCAAAAGTTGCGAGAAAGCCTTATAAGCATCCTCTACCCGTATAAGAGTTGTAGAAATCTCAGACTCTGCTTCAAAATTTTTATCTACAATTGTTATGGATGCATCTGTAGAATAAATGTATTGGGTATATTTTGGATTGGACAAAAAAGTCAACGACCCCTTTGTACCTTCTTCAATTTTGGCAAGTTTGGATACCTCTACAGTTTCATCGCCTTCGATTTCACCGTTTAGAATTCCTGCAATTTGTGTTGCTGTAAAAATCATTCTAGCAAAAGTATAAAAAATGTGTTAATTCTGACCTTTTGGGTAACATATAAAATATTTGTCCACCGGTTTTGATAGTGCCTTTAGATTAAATTGATCCGTAGCCTTCACTATATCAACTATTTTACCTGTTTTTAACAAAATATTAATATTCTGTTTATTTTGATCGTATGCTTGATTTGAAATTTTTCCGGTAAAGACAAAATATTGTGCTTCTTTTTCAGATATCCCAAACTTTTGCTCAATATTGATAGTTAATTTCTCAATTTTCTCTGATTTAAACGGTTTTTTCTTAATTTTTATTTTTAACAGATCGCGATTTAGCAACATAGACGATAACTTTGACAACACAAAATCATCGCAAGTGGTCCATGCTTTCATTGCTGCTACGATATCATAATCGTCTAACTTTGCAAATAAGCTCAACACCTCACTCGTAAAATTTTCTTCTTTTATTGTGTGTTGCAGGAAAAAAGTTAGTGCATTACTAGCCGGCAAGGTACAACCTTCTTCAACTAACTCGTTGGCCCGCTTAAGTACCCTGATCAATAAATTTTCTGCTACCAGACTGGTTTTGTGCAAATATACCTGCCAGTACATTAATCTTCGAGAAAGCAGAAATTTTTCAACAGAATAAATACCTTTTTCCTCAACCACGAGCTCATCCTCGACAACCGTCAGCATGGTGATTATACGTTCACTATTAATATTCCCTTCGGAAACACCTGTATAAAAACTATCTCGCTTTAAATAATCCAAGCGATCCATATCTAATTGACCCGAGATTAGCTGATGCAAAAAGTTACGATGATATTCTCCCTTAAAAATTCGGATTGCCAACGTTAAACTCCCGTTAAATTCTGAATTAATTTCTTCCATGAATTTGAGAGAAATAGCCTCATGACTGATACCATTTACGATGCTATGCTCCATTGCATGAGAGAATGGACCATGTCCAATATCATGTAATAAAATTGCGATATACAATGCTTGTTCCTCTTCGTCAGAAATAGCAACTCCTTTAAAACGAAGTACTCGCACTGCTTTTTGCATTAGAAACATACATCCTAAGGCATGATGCAATCTTGTATGATGTGCCCCGGGATACACAAGATAGGATAGTCCCATTTGTGAAATCCTTCGTAATCTTTGAAAAAACTTATGCTCTATTAAATCAAAAATTAGTTCATTTGGGAGCGTAATAAATCCGTAAATTGGATCGTTTAATATTTTAAGCTTATTTCTCTTCTTCAAATTCCATATCTTTTGTGGATGACAAATATACTGATTAGCTTCAAAGTAACGAGCTATACATGAGGTTTGTATTTTAGGATTGAGAAAAGAAGAATGAGAGCTATTTAAATAAAAAAAGACACACAATGAATACAATTAAAATACTTTGGGTAGATGATGAAATTGACTTGTTAAAACCACATATCCTTTTTTTGGAGAAAAAGAACTATGAAGTTACCAAATGTCAAAGTGGAACCGAAGCACTCGAAATCTTAGATGACAACCAGTTTGACATTGTCTTTTTGGATGAGAACATGCCTGGCCTTTCAGGTATAGAAACCCTCGCCGAGATTAAAGAAAAAAACGATAGCTTGCCTGTGGTAATGATTACCAAAAGTGAGGAAGAATACATTATGGAAGAGGCGATTGGAAGCAAAATTGCAGATTATCTTATTAAGCCTGTTAATCCTAATCAAATTCTGTTAAGTCTCAAAAAGAACTTGGACCATTCCCGGCTAATTTCAGAAAAAACCACTTCTAACTACCAACAGGAGTTTAGAAAAATTGCGATGGATATGGCCATGGTCAATAGCTATGAAGGATGGGCAGAACTATATCAACGACTACTCTATTGGGAATTGCAACTAGAAAACATTGAGGACACCGGCATGTTTGAGATCTTAGAGTCTCAAAAAACGGAAGCCAATTCTCAGTTCTGCAAATTTGTCGATAAAAATTATCGAGAATGGTTTGATGGTAGTGACCCAGCTCCTATAATGTCTCATACGCTGTTCAAAGAAAAAGTAGTCCCTGAGCTAAGTAAGGAGCAGCCTACTTTATTGATAGTAATTGATAATTTACGGTTTGATCAATGGAAATCCTTTGAGCCTATAGTGAACAACTATTATAAAAAAGAACAAGAAAGCTCTTACTATAGCATATTACCTACAGCCACTCAATATGCTCGAAACGCCATATTCTCTGGACTTATGCCATCAGATATGGAAAAGCTACACCCTGACTTATGGCTCAATGATACGGATGAGGGAGGAAAAAACATGAATGAGAATGAATTTTTAGAACGTCAGCTAAAAAGATTAGGCCTCACTATCAAACACGAGTATTATAAAATTACAAACGAGAAATCTGGAAGGACGCTAGCCGAAAATTTTAAAGGATTAAAGGATAACGATCTTACCGTAGTTGTTTACAACTTTGTGGATATGCTCTCGCACAGTAAAACCGAACTTGAGGTCATCAAAGAACTAGCTTCTAACGATAAATCATATAGGTCCCTAACTCAAAGTTGGTTCAAAAACTCTCCGCTTTTGGAAATGATTCAACAAGCTCAGCAACTTGGATTTAAATTATTAATAACCACTGATCACGGAACAATAAATGTAAAGAATCCATCCAAAGTGATCGGAGATAAAAATACTAGTCTAAATTTACGATACAAAACAGGAAAGAGCCTAACCTATGAAGATAAAGAAGTGCTAGCAGCTACGGACCCAAAAAAAATACATTTACCTGCCATTAATATGAGTAGCTCATTTATTTTTGCAAAAGGAGATTATTTTTTCGCATATCCAAACAACTATAATCACTATGTAGGTTACTACAGAAACACCTATCAACATGGGGGAGTTTCACTAGAAGAAATGATTATTCCTTTTGTAGTTCTTAAACCGAGATAAGTAACTAGTTAATGTAATCGTATATGACATTTGAATATACCTTAGATACTATTGAAGAAGTAGCACATCAAATTTTAAACAATGCATCTTCAAAAATTTTCTTGTTCCATGCACCTATGGGTGCGGGTAAAACAACATTAATTAAGGAATTATGTAAACAGCTTGGTGTCAAAGACACTATCTCTAGCCCAACCTATTCTCTCGTAAATGAATATCACGGAACGCAGGGCAAAATTTTTCATTTTGATTTATATCGTCTTGAGAATACACATGAAATTTTAGATTCCGGCTTAGATGACTATCTATATGAGGATGCTTTTGTTTTTATTGAGTGGCCGGAAAAAATGCAAGAGTTTTTACCAGATCATTACCACAATTTGAGGGTAGAAATACAAAAAAACGGACTTAGAGTACTAAAAATTAGTTAAGATAAAGTTAAAAATAATACGATATCAAAATTTAACGAATATATGTTTTTTCCTACGTGATAAAACTTATATCTTTAAAAACCCTTTTTACTTGTATTCTAACGAAAGAAAACATTATTTTAACAGAACTTCCTGTTAAAATTAACGTTTTTTAGTAGAAAAATATACTTCTAAAACGGGTGCAAAGATACTCAAAAATTCTCAAAGCTTGATAATTTCATTTCTTATACGTTTGTGTAATAATTTTTAAAACCTAAGAGATGAAGATTACAACAATTATTTTTAGTTTATTTTTTGCTGCTAGCACCTATACATTTTACACTATAGGTGATCGTATTGACAATCCCAACCCCTCACAAAATGATTCCAACCAGCAAAGAACCATCCAATCAGTTGAGAAATCAAAAATCAAGATACCTACTAACGGGTAGTATCGCGGTCATTCTCATCTCGTTTACTCCATACATTTTCTATCTGTACCAAAGTTTGCCGGATGGAGATGTATGGGAAACGTTTTTATTTACCTACAAAAGTCCGTACTATCAAAATGTAGGTGTTTTTGGCTGGATGATTATGGGTAAGTTTATACCCATAATCCTTTTACTTATCTGGTTTTTTACATGCAGACATTGGTGGTATCTTGTAATCCTCATTCCCCTTAGCATGTACATTTTACAACTTATTTCTGTAATAAGGGACGATATATCAAATGTTGATGAGGTTGAAATATTTTATATTGCTCCCTTTATCATTATAATATTAGCATTGCTATATGCTATTCGAGTTAAAGTCTTCGACAAAATTCATAATATTGACATTAGTGAAATGGATTCCTTATTGCCTCGTGACCGGAAGCGCTGGTGGAATAAATTCCGATAAAAAATTTTATAAAAAAAGTTTTACTACCTATCTACCAATAATCTCTGCAATGATATTTGCTTTATTTCCTTTTTTATTCTTAATTTGAAGCATACAACATCACACAAATGAGCAGACCCACATCCCCTTTCACTCGAGAACAGCTGATTCCACAGGAAGAAATGATCGAGGTAGAGCGAAAACAAGGTAAATTATTTATCGGAATTCCCAAGGAAACACACTATCAAGAGAAAAGAGTCTGTCTTACTCCAGATGCAGTCGCCGCATTGACAGCACATGGCCATCGTGTACTTATCGAAGCAAACGCAGGATTAAGTGCCAGCTTTACTGATAAGGAATACAGTGAAGCCGGTGCCGAAATAACCAATGACAAAAGTAAAGTTTTTGGATGTCCTATCGTATTGAAGGTAGAACCACCATCCTCTGAAGAACTTAAACATTTTAATCCTCAAACAGTACTTATATCGGCCTTACAACTTAAGACACAGTGCAAAGAATATTTTCAAGAACTGGCAAAAAAGAGAATAACCGCTATAGGATTTGAGTTTATTAGAGATGCTGACGGAGCATATCCGGCTGTGAGAGCGCTAAGCGAAATTGCAGGAACGGCTGCCGTACTCATCGCTTCAGAATTGATGAGTAGTGCCATAAAAGGAAGTGGACTCATGATGGGTAATATTAGTGGTGTTCCTCCTGTAGAGGTTGTTATTATTGGAGCAGGTACCGTTGGCGAATTTGCAGCTCGTTCTGCAATTGGTCTCGGAGCTAATGTTAAGGTTTTTGATAACTCAATAACAAAATTACGTTGTGTGCAGACGCATATTGGTCGCCCATTATACACCTCGACTATACAACCAAAAAATTTAATGAAAGCCTTACGTCGTTGTGATGTCGTAATTGGTGCCGTGCGAGGTAAAAACCGCTCTCCTATTATTGTTACCGAAGAAATGGTAGAACGCATGAAAACCGGAGCAGTTGTCATTGATGTGAGTATAGACATGGGTGGATGCTTTGAAACCAGCGAGGTCACTTCACATGATCATCCAACCTTTGAAAAACATGGTGTAACCCACTATTGTGTACCGAACATTCCTTCTCGGTATGCTAAAACATCTTCGCTCTCCATTAGTAACATTTTTACCCCGTATTTACTACAAATTGGTGATGCAGGAGGCATCGAAAACGCAGTGAGATTTGACAGGGGACTCAAAAACGGATTATATTTTTATCATGGAATTTTAACCAGCAAACCCGTTGCCGAATGGTTTGATCTCTCTTACAGAGATATTAATTTACTAATATTGTAATAAGATCCAATACTAAATTTTAATAAAAGATCGCCTTGTTAATTCTTTAGCACCTTAAAAACTTTCCCTACTTTTGACCTCAATTATTTATTTTGAAAAATGAAGTTAGTCCATCGAATTGGGTATTATTTAGGGGGTTTTACTATTGGTTTGATTTTGTTAGCCTTTTTTTTGGGAGGCAAACGTACTTCTTGTGATTATAGTCCAAATGCCCGAGTGCTCAAAAATATAAGAATCAAAGAGCGTGTTTTTTCTCAAGAAGCTATAAAACAAATGCAGGTGATGCGCCTTGATACTTCAGATATTTCGACCATTTTGGCCGAGGGAAATGTGGATTTTTCGTCAAGTATTACAAAACTTGATTCCTGTAATATTTATAACATACAAGGAGAAACAAAAGCGCAAGAAATCGTTATAAAAGTAAAAAATTGCGATAGCATTGCTACGATACAGAACGTATCTAAATAAAACCAGCTTACTTGTTTTTATTTTTTAAGATCCAAGTTATACTTTACAAGTAATCCCGGTAATCCATCTGTTGTAAACTTTGCTTTAGTCAACACATTATTTTCGGGGTCAATAATGTAATTGCGAGCTGTTGTAAAATCAGTTTTTTTTGCAACGGTATTCTCAAAAATTGAATTTTTTAAATCACAAGCGTCAAAAACTACTTGAGAGATATTGGCATTTGTAAAAACACTCCCGAGTAAGCTACAGTCCTTAAAAACTGTAGTTTTAATGCTAAAATTTGAAAAATTAGAATAATCCAACTGACAGGACTCAAAAGTTGCTGAGAATAAAAACGAATTGCATTTATCAAATGAAAATCCCAACATCTTACATTCGTTAAAAGAAGCATCTTGAAACGAGGTTTGTTTTAGCTGAACTGAAGTAAAATTACATGTCACAAATTCACAGCTTAAAAATGAAACTCCGGCAAAATCGGCTTCAGTAAAATTACAATTCTTGAAGACACAGGAATCGTATTCTTTGCTTTCTAATTTTGAAGCAGAATAATCTTTATTTTCAAACAATTGATCTATAATCAAAATACCTTCTTTTTACAATTTTCTTCTTTTCCTTTCTTGAGACAGCAAGTTTAGTTCTCTACTGGTTTGACCTGCAACCGATGTATTCTCTTCTGCTCTACGTATTAAATATGGCATTACATCACGCACAGGGCCAAATGGAAGGTACTTTGCCACATTATAACCTTCGTTAGCCAAATTAAAGCTAATATGATCACTCATCCCGTAAAGTTGTCCTAACCACACTTTTGGATCATTTTTATCTATTCCCAAATTTTCCATAATACTCAAAGCCAGGTAACTACTTCTTTCATTGTGTGTTCCTATGAAAACCGCTATGTCCTCATTGTGTTCCAATATGTATTGCAACGCTAAATTGAAGTTTGTATCTGTCGCTTCTTTACTCTCGCAAATTGGAGATGGATATCCTTTTTCTTCGGCACGTTCAATTTCTTTTTCCATATATGCCCCGCGCACAATCTTCATCCCTATTTTAAATCCATAAGCTTTTGACTCTTCATGTAACTTCAATAAGTATTCAAAACGATCGTGGCGATATAATTGCAAGGTGTTATATACAATAGCTTTTTCTTTATTAAATTTTCGCATCATCACCCCTACAAGCTCATCTGCAGCATCTTGCATCCAACTTTCCTCTCCATCAATCAGCAGTGCGATATCGCAATCGTATGCTTTCTGACAAACTTTTTCAAATCGAGCAACGATCCTCTCCCACTCTTGCTCTTCCTTTTCGGTTAATGCCGTACCTTCTGTCTTTTTTTGCCAAATCAAAAACCTTCCAAATCCTGTAGGTTTAAATACAGCAAAGGGAACGGCATCCTTTTCATCTGCAAAATCAATAATTTTGAGAATCTTATCTAAGGTAGCATCAAAATGCTTTTCTTCTTCTTTTCCTTCTACAGAATAATCCAATACCGATGCCACTCCTTTTTCATACATACTATCGATAACGTTCACACAATCTTCTTCATTAACGCCTCCGCAAAAATGATCAAAAACAGTTGCTCTAATCAACCCTTTTACAGGCAAGTGTGCCTTCAATGCAAAATTTGTCATGGCTGTTCCAATACGCACCAAAGGTTCGTTAGCGATCATCTTGAATAAAAAGTAAGCTCGCTCAAGTTCTGAATCACTTTTTAGTGCAAAAGCAACTTTGGTATTCTCAAAAAGTGTAGTGATATTCTTCATTACAATAGAAAATTCTAAAAATAAATAGTAATTTTTTATGAATAACCAAATTAAAACACTTTTTATAAATGGTTATTATAATTCGTGCAAATATATTCTAAATCAAAATAATTATTATTATTT
Organism: Aquimarina sp. 2-A2; assembly: GCF_045505135.1. Lineage (NCBI taxonomy): Bacteria > Pseudomonadati > Bacteroidota > Flavobacteriia > Flavobacteriales > Flavobacteriaceae > Aquimarina > Aquimarina sp. 2-A2. The sequence goes on from NZ_JBJKFI010000002.1 coordinate 465,951, forward strand.
CTCCTTAATTTCGTTACATAAATAATTCTTTTTATGACACCCATAGTTTCCAAAGATTCCGTCGTCTATTTTAACACTTCAGGATACGATGCAATCAATCAATATCTAAACAAAAACAAGCCTTCCAAAATTTTTATATTAGTTGATAGTAATACGCAGGAATTCTGCTTGGCAACCTTTTTAACCTTTCTACAAACAGAACTATCAATTGAGGTTATCGAAATTGAAGCTGGTGAAATCAATAAAACGATTGATACCTGCACGGGTGTTTGGAACGCTTTGTCTGAATTGGGTGCTGACCGAAAGAGTTTACTAATCAATCTTGGAGGTGGGGTTGTTACAGATTTGGGCGGTTTTGTTGCCTGCACGTACAAAAGAGGAATCCCTTACATTAATGTACCTACCACGCTACTTGCTATGGTGGATGCCTCTGTAGGTGGCAAAACCGGTGTGGATTTAGGCAATCTAAAGAATATGGTAGGTGTTATCAGTGAGTCAGAAATGGTAGTGATAGATAGCAACTATTTACAAACACTTCCTGCAAATCAAATGCGTAGCGGGTTGGCAGAAATGTTGAAGCATGGTCTTATACAGGATCTAAGCTATTGGCAAAAGCTGTCGGATTTATCGCAACTCTCTTCTAATGATCTAGAGAATCTAATATACGAGTCTGTCGTGATTAAAAACAACATAGTAATCCAAGATCCTACCGAACAAGGTATTCGTAAATATCTAAACTACGGGCATACCTTAGGCCATGCGATTGAATCTTTTTATCTTACACATCCTCAAAAAGAAACGCTGTTACATGGAGAAGCTATTGCCATAGGTATGATTATGGAGGCATATTTATCTACAAAATGCTTAACCTTATCCTCCACCGCTCTGGAAGAGATTTCAAAAATTATACTTACAACCTTCCCTAAAATATCCATAGATTCATCTGATTATGATGCTATCCTTTCTTTATTAATTCATGATAAAAAAAATGAAAACGATACCGTTTATTTCGTGCTTTTAGAAGCTATTGGAAAAGCAGCTTTTAACTGCACGGTGGATGAAGCGTTACTTAAAGAAGCTTTTGAGTATTACAAAAATTTGAAACACGCTTAACCATGCTAAAACTAATTATAACACCGCTTTAACACAACACAAACTTCGGGTATTTTACAATAACACAACAAATACCTACATTTGCAATCTTGGTTTAAAATTTATGGTGGTTTCAGAAGATAATATAGAAGTACTTGGTGCTCGTGTGCATAATTTAAAAAATATCGACGTATCAATACCTCGAGAAAAGCTAGTAGTGATTACGGGGTTATCGGGATCCGGTAAATCTTCATTAGCTTTTGACACAATTTATGCCGAGGGTCAAAGACGCTATATCGAAACTTTCTCGGCCTATGCCCGTCAGTTTCTTGGAGGTTTAGAGCGTCCTGATGTAGACAAAATCGATGGCCTCTCACCTGTTATCGCCATTGAGCAAAAAACGACTAGTAAAAGTCCGCGTAGTACTGTGGGAACCATTACCGAAATCTACGATTTTTTACGATTGTTATTCTCTCGTGCAAGCGATGCTTACAGTTACAACACGGGCGAAAAAATGGTAAGTTACAGCGATGAGCAGATACGAGATTTAATCATACAGGATTTTGAAGGAAAAAAAATTAATATTTTAGCTCCGGTCATACGATCTCGTAAAGGGCATTATCGCGAACTATTTGAACAAATAGGTAAGCAAGGTTTTGTAAAAGTGAGAACGGATGGTGAGATTGTTGATATTACAAAAGGGTTAAAACTTGATCGCTACAAAGTTCATGATATAGAGATTGTCATAGATCGTCTCAAAATTACGGACCAACAGGATAATTCTAAACGTTTGATGGAAACCATCAATACAGCCATGTATCATGGAGATGACGTGCTCATGGTGATAGAAGAAGGATCTGACGAAGCTCGTTATTTTAGTCGTAGTTTAATGTGTCCCACATCTGGAATATCATATCCAAATCCTGAGCCTAACAACTTTTCATTTAATTCACCAAAAGGCGCTTGTCCAAAATGTAACGGTATCGGTAGCTTATACGAAGTGAATATTAAAAAAATTATTCCCGATAACTCAAAATCAATTAAAAGTGGTGGGCTAAGTCCTCATGGACCACAAAAAAATAATTGGATATTTAAGCAACTGGATTTAATAGCTAAGCGATTTGATTTTAAACTTTCAGATCCAATAGCTAATATTCCCGACGATGCTTTACAGATGATTCTGTATGGAGGTAAAGATTCATTTACAGTAGACAGCAGTACCCTGGGAGTATCGAGAGCTTATAAAATAGATTTTGAAGGTGTTGCAACATTTATTGAAAACACGTATAACGCTAATGATTCAACATCGTTAAAGCGCTGGGCAAAGGAGTATATGGACAATATAAAATGTCCTGAATGTGGAGGCACACGCTTACGCAAAGAATCATTATATTTTAAAGTTAATGAAAAAAACATTGCGCAGCTCGCACAGATGGATATCATTGAGCTTGCTGATTGGTTTAGCTCGCTTCCAAAACATCTAAGTAATAAGCAAGCTACCATTGCTGAAGAAATCTTAAAAGAAATAAACGCGAGATTACAATTTTTAATCGATGTCGGACTTACCTACCTTTCACTTAATAGAAGTAGTAAGTCATTATCCGGTGGTGAAGCTCAACGTATACGATTAGCAACGCAAATAGGATCACAGCTTGTCGGTGTACTCTACATTCTTGATGAGCCAAGTATTGGATTGCATCAAAGGGATAACGAAAAACTGATAAACTCATTAATACAATTAAGAGATATTGGAAATTCTGTGATCGTTGTCGAACATGATAAGGATATGATCGAGCGCGCAGATCACGTGATTGATATCGGCCCAAGAGCAGGTAAACATGGAGGAGAAATCATAAGCGAAGGTACTCCAACGGAGTTGCTAACACATGATACCCTCACCGCTGATTACCTAAGCGGTAAAAAGGAAATCGCCATTCCGCAGAAAAGAAGAAAAGGAAATGGTAAGAAAATCTCCCTGAAAGGAGCTACGGGCAATAATTTAAAGAATGTCTCTATCGAAATTCCTTTGGGTAAAATGATTGCAGTTACAGGTGTTTCAGGAAGTGGTAAGTCCACACTAATTAATGAAACCCTCTATCCTATTCTTAATGCTTACTATTTTAACGGTGTTAAGGAACCTATGCCGTATAAAAGCATCACAGGGTTAAAAAATCTGGATAAGGTCATTGATATCAACCAATCCCCAATTGGAAGAACACCGCGCTCCAACCCTGCAACGTATACAGGCGTCTTTTCAGAAATACGTTCCTTATTTGCAAAAACACCCGAAGCAATGATTCGAGGGTACAAACCCGGTAGGTTTAGCTTCAATGTTACGGGCGGAAGATGCGAAACGTGTAAAGGAGGTGGCTTACGGGTCATTGAAATGAATTTTCTGCCAGATGTTTATGTAGAATGTGAAACCTGTCAGGGTAAACGCTTTAACAGAGAAACTTTAGAGATTCGTTATAAGGGTAAATCAATAGCAGATGTGTTGGGAATGACTATCAACGAAGCTTGTCATTTCTTTGAGCATATTCCAAAAATATTCAGAAAACTAAAAACTATACAGAATGTTGGCTTAGGATATATTACCTTGGGGCAGCAATCCACCACACTATCCGGCGGAGAGGCACAGCGAATTAAATTAGCTTCAGAGCTTTCAAAACGTGATACAGGTAATACCTTTTATATTCTTGATGAGCCTACAACCGGACTGCATTTTGAGGATATTCGTGTCCTCATGGACGTGCTTAATAAACTGGTAGACAAAGGGAACACAGTACTAATTATAGAACATAATCTTGATGTAGTAAAAACAGCAGATTACATCATTGATATCGGATATGAAGGAGGTAAAAATGGCGGCGAAGTTGTTGCCAAAGGTACACCTGAACAAATTATAAAAGACAAAAAAAGCTATACCGCAAAATTTTTGAAAAAGGAATTTGAGGTTAAAATATCACTATCAACCAACTAATCAAATAATCAAGCATATCAAATATGAGAAAAGAACAACGTCATAAAGGATGGAACGAGATAAAAACAAATGATTCATGGGCTATTTTTAAAATCATGGGAGAATTTGTTAATGGTTTTGAAAAGATGAGTAAAATCGGACCCTGCGTTTCCATCTTCGGTTCAGCCAGAACCAAAACAGATGACAAATATTATAAATTAGCCGTTGACGTCGCTAAAAAAATTGTAGATCACGGTTATGGCGTAATTACCGGCGGTGGTCCGGGAATCATGGAAGCAGGAAATAAAGGAGCACATTTGGGTGGAGGTACCTCTGTAGGACTAAATATAGACCTACCATTTGAGCAACATGATAATCCATACATTGACAGCGATAAAAGTCTTGACTTTGATTACTTTTTTGTCAGAAAAGTTATGTTTGTCAAGTACTCTCAAGGGTTTGTAGTAATGCCGGGTGGATTTGGAACACTGGATGAACTATTCGAAGCTATCACCCTAATTCAAACAAAGAAAATTGCTAAATTTCCGATTATATTGGTGAGCACTGAATTTTGGGGTGGTTTGATGGATTGGGTACAAAGCACCTTGCTGGATCGCTTTACAAATATAAGTCCGGGAGATCTTGATTTAGTGCACGTGGTTGATACTCCTGATGAAGTATTGGATATCCTCAATAAATTCTATGGGGAATACAATCTAAGTCCTAATTTTTAAAAGTCTAAAAGATAAAGGGAATCATCATAGTTCAGATTATGGTTCCCTTTATTTTAAATGCTACCCTCTTAATTACCTTACTCTACTTAATTCGTTAAAAGATTTAAAATCAATAGTATCGAGACAAGTACCTAATCCATAAAACATTGAAAAGCTTAACACTCATTTCTTGTATATTCCTGTTTGCTCTGTCCTTTCAAATTCAGAGTCAGCACCTAATCACCATGGATGTTGGATTGGATACGGATCAAAAAACACTTTCGATAAAACAAGAAATAACCTATCAAAATACTTCTAATGATACATTGTATCAATTATTATTTCATGACTGGGCAAATAGTTTTTCAAGTAAAACTACTCCTTTAGGTAAGCGTTTTTCAGAGGAGTATTTGAAACGATTTTATTACGCTAAAAACGAAGAAAGAGGACATACAACTATTGAAAGCGTTGTGGAGCAAACAAATAAACCTCTTGTATGGCGGCGGTATAAAAATATAGCGGATATTATCGAATTAACACCGAGCGAGCCCCTAGCGCCCGGAGCATCGTATACTGTAATTTTTCATTATAAAGTAAAAATTCCCAGTGATAAATTTACCCGTTTCGGCTATCATGATAATCAGAACTTTAGCCTTCGTTACTGGCATATCATTCCTGCTATGTACACTTCTGACTGGCAAGTATATAGTAATAAGGATATTGATGATTTATACGCGCCTTTGATTGACTACACCATAAATTTTACACTACCACAAGCATATCAACTAACTACTTCGCTAAATGAAAATAACATATCATTTAACGAAGCGCAGAATTCCAAAACAGTACTATTGGAAGGACAAAACAGAAACAAAGTAAATTTGTTTATTGAAACCCAAAGTTCCTTCTATACATTTGCTTCCAATGGTGTTCAATTTGTAAGTAATATTGAAGATAATGATTTGATGCCCGAGATGAAGTCTGTCGCTATCAATAAAATATTTTCTTACTTAAAAAATAAACTAGGCCCCTATCCATTTAATAAAATTGTGGTTTCTGAGAGTGATTATAAAAGCAATCCTGTATACGGTCTTAATCAGCTTCCCGATATTTTACGCCCCTTTCCAGATGGATTTCAATATGAAATAAAACAGCTAAAAACAATTACAGAGGATTATCTTGAACGTACCCTTGTTATTGATCCCAGACATGATGCCTGGATCAAGGACGCCTTTCATATTTATTTGATGATGGGTTATACGGATCAATATTACCCAGAAATGAAGTTGATTGGTAATCTGAGCAAGGTAATTGGCTTGCGTTGGTTTCACGCCGCTGATTTGGATTTTAACGATCAATATTTTATAGGCTACAAGAATATGATTCGTCTTTTTTTAGATCAATCATTAAACACACCTCAGGATAGTCTTATAAAATTTAATCAAAATATAGCGAATGCCTATAAAGCCGGTATTGGCTTAAAATATTTAGAAGATTACCTGGAAGACGATAATATTGTAGCCAAAAGCATAAAGGAGTTTTATTCAGAGAACGTTTTACAACCTACTACTCCAGAATCATTCAAAAATATACTAACACGCCATTCACAAAAAAACATTGACTGGTTTTTTGACAAATTTGTAGCTACTGATACAAAAATAGATTTTAAAATAAAAGGTGTAAGAAGAGGCAAGGATTCGTTAACCGTAACAGTTGTTGATAAGAGGAACAGCGGAATGCCGGTTTCTCTCATAGCACTGAGAGGCAAAGATTTTGTTTCAAAAACGTGGATAGAAGATATTCAAGGTAAAAAGAAAGTCAAAATAAAAAATGATGATATTACCAAGCTCGTATTGGATTATGATCAAAAAATACCGGAAATTAATCAACGTAATAATTATCGTAATCTAAAATGGATATTTAACAAACCAATTCAGTTTCGATTACTGCAGGACTTTGAAGATCCAAAATACAATCAAATCTTTTTTATGCCAGAGTTTGATTTTAATGTGTATGATGGTCTCACGATTGGTTCAAAATTTTACAACAAAACTTTTATACGAAAACCTTTCGAATATAAAATAACTCCGACGTTTGGCACAGAATCTAAAACATTATTAGGTTCCGCAGGCTTTTCCTATCGTGATAACGTAGCCGAAGATGGGCTATACGTAATACAATATGGGCTTAGTGGAAATGTATTCAGTTACGCCGAAGATCTATTGTATTATCGACTATCTCCATCAGTCAGTTTTTACTATAGGACTAAGAATAGAAGATCGAATGAGCGGCAACGCCTAGCTTTACGAAGCGTTAATGTCTATAGAGACTTAGATAAAAATAACCCGGTTGAGACTCCTAATTACAGCGTTTTCAATGCACGTTACACCTATTCAAATCCTAATCTATTACATCTAACCAACTATTCTTTTGATTATCAATTAGCTCAAAACTTTAGTAAGATATCGGGTACGTTCAACTATCGAAAGATGTTTTTAAACAATCGACAGATAAATGTAAGATTATTTGCCGGCGCTTTTTTATTCAATGATACAGAAAAAGATGGAAATTTCTTCAGTTTTGCCTTAGATCGTCCTACAGACTACTTATTTGATTATAGTTATTTGGGACGTAGTGAAGAAACTGGGTTAGTAAGCCAACAAATCATTTTGGCAGAAGGCGGATTTAAATCAAAACTAGCATATCAATTTGCCAACCAATGGATGACTACCATAAACGCTGATACGAATATATGGAATTGGATTTTTGTATATGGAGATGCAGGTTTTGTAAAAAGTAAAAATGTCTCGCCAAAATTTGTTTATGACGCCGGGGTACGATTAAGTCTGGTGGCAGACTATTTTGAACTTTTCTTTCCGATAGTTTCTAATAACGGATGGGAAATTTCTCAACCAAATTATTCAGAGAAAATACGTTTTATTGTTACCTTAAGTCCTCAAACGCTTATAAAACTCTTTACTCGCGAATGGTACTAACCGTTGAAATCAGCGTTCTATCATTTGTGAAATTTTTGAAGATTTGTTAACAAATCTTCAAAAAACATCCATTTTAAGTTTATCTTTCAATAAAAAGCTTGTATCAATAAAGATATGATAAAACATTTAAGGTTTTTACACTTGCAGAAACCTCTAATTTTAGCTACATTTGCAAACATTAAAACTCGTTCACATGCAGCCTGAAACACTTTCTACATCTAATATTTCATTTGAAGAATATAGAAATCAAATACTTAATGATTATAAAACTGCTTTATTAAGTAGAGAATGTAGTCTTTTGGGTCGTAGAGAGGTACTTACAGGTAAGTCAAAATTTGGAATTTTTGGTGATGGTAAAGAGTTACCGCAACTTGCCATGGCTAAGGTCTTCAAGAACGGAGATTTTAGATCAGGATATTATCGTGATCAAACTTTTATGATGGCTATTGATGCGTTATCTCCAGAGCAATTTTTTTCTGGATTGTATGCGCATACAGATATTAAAAGAGAGCCATTTGCTGCAGGGAGACAAATGGGTGGACACTTTTCTACACACAGTCTTAACGAAGACGGCAGCTGGAAAAAATTAACTGCACAAAAAAATTCGAGTTCAGATATTTCTCCTACAGCTGGGCAAATGCCTAGACTGCTTGGTTTAGCACAGGCATCAAAAGTTTATAGAACAGAGCAAAACTTACACGACCATACTGATTTTTCGATTAAAGGAAATGAGGTAGCTTGGGGAACTATAGGAAACGCAAGTACAAGTGAAGGACTGTTTTGGGAAACCATTAATGCGGGAGGCGTATTACAAGTCCCAATGGTAATTAGTGTGTGGGATGATGAGTATGGAATTTCTGTGCATGCTAAACATCAAACTACTAAAGAAAATATTTCTCTTTTATTAGAAGGTTTCAAAAGAGACGAAAAACATGACGGTTACGAAATTATAAAGGTTAAAGGATGGGATTACCCTTCTTTAATCGATGCCTATGAAACTGCAGACCGCTTGGCTCGTGAGAAGCACATTCCTGTTTTAATTCACGTTAAAGAATTAACACAGCCACAAGGACATTCAACATCCGGTTCTCATGAGCGTTACAAAGATGAAGCGCGATTGGAATGGGAACGTGAGCATGATTGTCTTAAAAAATTCAAGGAATGGATAATCGATCACAACATCGCTACAGATGAGGAATTGATTGCCATCGATAAAGATGCAAAAAAACAAGTACGTCAAAGCAAAACAAACGCTTGGAAAGAATATTTGGCTGAAATTGTTAACGAGCAACAAGAAGCTATTGCACTTCTAAGAACTGTAGAAGCTAAAAGCGAAAATAAAAATTTCATCACACCTCTGGTAAATAAATTAGCAGACAAAGATGAGCCGATCCGTAAAGATATCCTAGAAGCTACCCGTAAAACCCTTCGTTACTTGACGAAAGAGAATTTTGCCGAAAAAGCTACACTACAACAATGGGTCACAAATTACATTGAAAAAATTCAACCAAAGTATAGTAAGCATCTTTATAACGAAACTGAAACCGGAGTTACTCAAATAGAAGAAGTTGCACCAATATATGACGAAAATTCGAAGGAAGTAGATGCAAGGGTTATACTGAGAGATAATTTTAATAATATTTTTGACACGATTCCAGAAGCTTTAATTTTTGGAGAAGACAGTGGGAAAATCGGTGATGTGAATCAAGGTTTAGAGGGACTTCAAGATAAATTTGGTGAAACGCGCGTTTCTGATGCAGGTATACGAGAAGCCACTATCTTAGGACAAGGAATTGGTATGGCGATGAGAGGATTAAGGCCCATAGCTGAGATCCAATACTTAGACTATATTTTATACTGTATACAAGGGTTGAGCGATGATCTTGCTACCTTACGTTATCGTACGTTTGGAACCCAAAAAGCTCCTTTAATTGTCAGAACACGAGGACATCGCTTAGAAGGGATCTGGCACTCTGGTTCACAAATGGGAGGCATGATACATTTACTGAGAGGTATCCACTTATTAGTTCCCCGTAATATGACTAAAGCTGCAGGGTTTTACAACACCTTGTTAGCAAGCGACGAACCAGCAATTGTGGTAGAATGTCTTAATGGTTATCGTCTAAAAGAAAAGATGCCTGCCAACCTATCTGATATTAGAACACCGATCGGAGTTGTTGAAACCATAAAGCAAGGTACTGATATCACACTGGTTTCGTATGGATCAACATTGCGACTTGTAGAACAAGCAGCAAAAGAATTATTAAGTACAGGAATCAATGCTGAAATTATTGATGTTCAATCCCTGTTACCGTTTGATTTAACACATGATATTGCAAAAAGTGTTGCTAAGACAAATCGCCTTTTAATTATAGATGAAGATGTACCAGGTGGTGCTTCTGGTTATATATTGCACAAGCTTATTGATGACCAAAACATCTATAAAAACTTAGACAGTAAGCCACAAACACTAAGTGCTAAACCACACAGACCTGCCTTTGGTACAGATGGTGACTATTTTAGCAAACCATCAGCAGAAGACATTTTTGAAAAGGTATATGATATCATGCATGAAGTAAATCCATCACAATATCCACAATTAAGATAAAATCAGATTATAAATTTATTTATAATCCTCAATAGCTAATCGTTCTCCGTTTTGGTAAGAAATTACAAAAATATTCTTACTAAAACCGGAGGCTATTAATATCTTTCTAAAATCCTGTGCCGCTTCCAAGCTAGGAAAAATTCCCAGACTCAATTTATTGTAAGCGGGATCTTTATAACTTAATCCGTTAATATGATCTGCTGAAAACTCTGTATGATCTTCGGGAATAAATGCTGCAATTTGAACAGAGTACACCACACCTTTATTAATTAGCTCTCTACTCTCGTAAAGATCAGACTCATACGATGAATTCTTTAAACTTACCTTTTGGTATAAAGTTGACTTATCAATGCTAGTGATATTTGTCGAATCTTTCATTTTTGCTGAAGAACCATCTGAAATGAAATCGATGCGTGAATTGGTGACATCAACATATAGATAATAACCAAACAAAAGTAAGGTGGTCATTAATAACGTAGAGCTCGCTATTTTCCATTTTCGTTTAGAAACCGAAGTTTTTTGTAACGTTTCTGTTTTTTTATCTAAAAGCTGCTCTAAGGTTTTTTGTTTTTTTTCTGCTTGCTCAATTTGATCGTGAAGAGAGAGCAAGTCTTCTTCTTTAATAATAGGCATAAGAATGTTGGGGTTTAGGTTTTACGTTTAATTTTTACGGCATATCTTGTTTTTTAATAGCATATACAATACCGTTACTGACCGTTAGGATCATCACCGGATTATCTTTTATAATCTCCTGAAAGGCTCTTATAGAAAAACCATTTTTACTCTGATTTATCATGTTAACTCGCACATTTTCAGCTAATTCTAAAATGATCGTGTTCAATTCAGGATTATGAATATAGTAATTTTTAAACAAAAAGAACAATGTATCGTTATTTTTATCAATTTCATACTCTGCCTCTTCCATTTCAGTTGCTTTCAAAACCGCCTTCTTTCCTTCATAAAATTCAATAAAATCAACTTCTATAAAATTCACGTTATTTCTTTGTCTCACATTTTTGACATAAGCATACTTTCGATCGTACCTTATATCTTCCTCGAGTGAGTCAGGAATCGCAACGTTTTCTTCTTCCTTTAGAATAGAGTCGTCACTGCTATAAGTGGTGTTATGCTCGTTGGTATTGGGAATACTAGTATTTTGCTCCTTTTCCGAAACTTTAGCTTTTAGCTTTTCGACCACTTCTTTCAGCGAATCATTTTGCCATTGTAAGACCTGTACATCATCACTTTTATCGCTTTCCAAAAAAAGAGTTTCACTTACAAAAAGATAGGTGACCGCTGATAACAACAGTAAAATAAAAAACACGGTAAGAAAAAAACGGTGTCGTCTAGCTTTTTTAAGATTTTTAGCAATCGATGAGAATTCTCTTTCAAAATTTTGAAGTTTGACAGTAGCCTTCTCAAGTCTATAATTGATTCCTAATAATTCCTCTTCTTTCTTTTCCATCGAATACTGCGTTAAATAAGAGATACACTATTCAAGTTTTTAACTAGCTTATAGTTAAAACAGACCATTAGCGAAATGTATTGACACTAATGATCTGTCTTAATTATGTTATATTATGGTATCCATTTAATATTCTTAAAGTCTGGTTTACGCTTCTCTAAGAAAGCATTTCTTCCTTCTTTTGCTTCGTCTGTCATGTAAGCAAGACGTGTCGCTTCACCGGCAAAAACTTGCTGACCTACCATACCATCATCTGTAGCGTTGAAAGCAAATTTTAGCATTTTGATGGATGTTGGAGATTTAGCTAAAATTTCCTGAGCCCATTCAAACGCAGTATGTTCCAATTCATCATGAGGAATTGCTGCATTTACCATTCCCATTTCAAAAGCCTCTTGAGCAGAATAATTTCTTCCTAAAAAGAAAATCTCTCTTGCACGTTTCTGTCCAACCATTTTTGCCAAATATGCTGATCCATACCCACCATCAAAACTTGTAACATCCGCATCTGTTTGCTTAAATATTGCATGCTCTTTACTAGCCAACGTCAGGTCACAGACCGTGTGTAAACTATGACCACCCCCTACTGCCCAACCAGGTACAACAGCGATTACAACTTTTGGCATAAACCGAATTAAACGTTGAACTTCCAAAATATTAAGACGCGGCATACCATCGTCATCTACATATCCTTGGTGACCACGAGCGTTTTGATCGCCGCCACTACAGAATGAATATACTCCATCTTTTGAGGAAGGCCCTTCGGCTGATAGTAGAACTACCCCAATCGAGGTATCTTCTCTTGCATCTAACAGGGCTTCAAAAAGCTCCCCAACTGTTTTTGGTCTAAAGGCATTTCTCACATCGGGGCGATTGAAAGCTATCCTAGCTACCCCTTCAAATTTTTTATACGTTATATCTTGATATTCTTTAACTGTTTTCCAATCTATAGTATTCATTATAATTCATTTTATATTCAAAAATAAGCTTTTAAATCGGAGTAATCTCAATGAATTTTAAGATCTATAGCTATGAAATTATGTAGTAGTAGGGTCTATATTTTTTATCTCGATACCATTATCTTATCTTAGCCTCATGAAATTAATAAGTTTAGTTATTCTATGTATTATAAGTTCCCTGTCATATGCTCAGGAAACTATCAATTATAGTATAGAATGGGAAATAGAGACACCTTCTCTTTCGATACTAAACTCTGCTATTGAATCTTCGATATTCGAATTACTTGAGGTTAATCTTGATGAGGACCTGAGAAGACAAGAATTACAAAAAGGCAGGTCGATCCTTTTAGTTGAAAAACGACCCGCACCCGTGAGAAAATATAACTTTTCGATCGCTACAAAACCTAAACCATCAGCTCTCAAGGTTACAGGTAGTGGAGCAACTCTTAATGATGTGAATTCTGGTAACATCAAAAATTCTGCCTACCAGGACATGTCCAGATACAATCGTATCTACTACGCACGGCCTAATGTTTTTTATTATAGACAATAGTGCTTTAGGCTAAATTAGCAATAAAAACTTCCTGTATAAACTATTCTTTTTCGAGGAGTCGGATACCGTCCTTTTCAATAGAAATCTCTCTAGCTTTGTACAAGCTGCCAATGGCTTTTTTGAAACTCTTTTTACTCATCTGAAAAACTTGCTGGATATCGTCAGGATTTGATTTATCATTTAAATCAATAAAGCCTCCGCTTCGCTCAAGTTCTTCCAGAATTTGTTGAGCATTTGGCTCAATACCCCGATACCCATGTTTTTGAAGCACTAAATCTATTTTACCATCCGGTCTTACCTTCTTAACAAATCCTTTAAGTACATCTCCAACGGTTATTTTTTGAAAAATTTCGTCGGTATACACTAAGCCTAGATGCTTTTGGTTAACGATCATGTTCCAGCCAATAGGAGATGGATGGCTCGCAATAAGGTCTACTTCTTCAAATGGCGAAAGCAAAACCAGACTATTATCGAGGAATTGATTGGTTTTACTAGAACCGGTCAATCGATTTGATTCTTTATCGAGATACAAATAAATTAGGTACCAACTACCTGCTCTCATCTGTGTAGCCTGTTCTTTAAATGGGACAAATAATTCTTTGTCCGGGCCCCAATCTATAAAAGCTCCAATATCAGATACACTGGTACATTTTAGATAGGCAAAGGAATTTAAGGTAATAAAAGGCTCTTGAGTTGTTGCTACTACGCGCTCTTCATTATCCAAGTATACAAAAACACGTAACTTATCACCAATCTCAAAATTTTCAGGTACATATTTATTTGGAACTAAGACTTCATTCCCCTCATCATCACCTAAGTATATTCCCGGGCTTCGTTCTCTTAATATCTCTAAAGTATTATATGTTCCTAAATTCAACATGCTATAAAAAGTTTGTGCAAAGATACTTCTTTATAGCTGCTATTAAATATATTTAATAAAAAAAGGTGACCCGTTTGAGTCACCTTTTTAACATCTATAAATGTTATACTTTTATTTGTAGATTGCTTCTTTACCAAAATGCTTTGTAAGCATATAGTAGATCACGGCTCTATACTTATTTCTGTTTGATTTACCGTATTTTTCAATAACTGCATTAATAGCTTCATCTAACTTTGGCCCATCAGATAAACCTAATTTCTTCATTAAGAAATTTTTCTTAACAGTTTCTAATTCCTTTGCATCACTTCCTGATACTGTAGCAGCATCACTGTTGTAAATTGAAGGTCCACAACCGATAGTAACTTTGGTAAGAAGATCCATATCAGGATTCTCGCCAATTTTCTCTTTGATATCCGCTGCGTATTTTGTAATTAATTCGTCTCTTTTGCTCATAAGGGTAATTACTTTATAATTAGTTAATTGATTATACTACCAAATATAGTGTAAATCTCTACGAATTGAACAAAAAGTCAAAACATTTACTGCAAAAAATTAGACCAAATGCTTAAAATAATCGATTAAAACCTCATCATTAACTAATCTAGGCGTAAAAATCTCCAATAATTTAGGTTGATCCGATGGTTTATAGAAAGAATTCAAAACCTTGTTCGTATCGGATAATGATTTTGCCTGATGGTATTCAATACCATACATCTTGCACAAATGATCGGCACTTAAACTATGAGTCGTTTCAAAATAGGTGTTAAAATTATAATCATCTGACTTACCGGGTAAAATTCTGAAAATACCTCCTCCTCCGTTATTAATAACGATAATCCTGAAACTATTTGGCAAATAATCATTCCAAAGTGCATTACTATCATAAAAGAAACTCAAATCTCCTGTAATAAGCGTCGTCGGAAGCTCAGATGCTATTGCTGCTCCGATAGCCGTTGATGTACTCCCATCAATACCACTGGTTCCTCGGTTACAAAATACTTGTAAACCGGGGGAGAGTTCAAAAAGTTGTGCATAGCGAATGGTAGAACTATTACTTAGTTGTAACTGTTGAATTTTTGGCATGTTACTTATCAAAACTTCAAACACTCTTAAATCACTAAATGGGATATCTAGCAGGTATTTTTTATGCTGTTTTCTACGAAGTTCACGAACCGCGAGCCATTGCTCTTTATACTTCGAAGTTACCGTCTTTGTTAAAGACAATACTTCTGATAAAAATGCCTCTGGATTCATTTTAACGTGATAATCCAAACAAAAATACGTATCAAAAGCCTTCTTCTCATCGATGTGCCAGTGAGTACCCGGCGAAAAATTACGTAAGAACGCTTTAATCCTTTTAGACACCACCATACCTCCGATAGTCACGAGAATATCAGGTTGTAAAGCCAAAAATTCCTCTGGATTAAGTGAGGTTATTAATTGATCGATGCTATCTATATGCGTATGATGGTAAATATTAGAAGTAGTTTCTGTCAACACAAGTACAGAAGGGTCCTTTGCCAACAAATCAAAATATTTACTATCAATGGAATCCGGCGTATTTGTTCCGATCAAAATAAGCTTTTTTTCAGCATTGTTCCATTGCTCAATAATATCATCCTGAGCAAAATCTTGTAAGGAATACGTATGGTTCTCTATAGGTAAAACCTGAGGATTCACCGTAGAGGCCTTAATTTTATCGTACAGCGGTTCATAAAATGGAACATTGATATGCACCGGACCCTGTTGTTCAATTGACGTATTAAGGGCTAGATTAATCTCACGCTCATTATGCTTTTGAGCCTCTTTTTGTTTCTGTAGAATTCGTTTGTCAGTAATTTGTTCGGCTGCAATAAGCTCTGAATATAAATTGGCCGAATATAAAATATGATTTTCAAAGACATTTCTTTGACGAATGGTTTGACCATCACCTATGTCTATACGCTCTATAGGGCGATCTGCACTTAAAACAACTAACGGAATATCGCTATAAAATGCTTCTGCAATCGCCGGGTAATAGTTGAGTAATGCACTGCCCGAAGTGCAAACAAGCGCTACAGGCTGCTGAAGTTGTTGCGCCAATCCTAATGCAAAGAAAGCTGCACAACGCTCATCAACTATACTATAACATTGTAATCCGGGATGTTCACTAAAACCGATTGTTAACGGAGCGTTACGTGATCCTGGTGATATGACTATATGATGAATCCCTTTTATATCACAAAGATGTACGATCGTTTGCGCTAAGGGAATTTTGGAATATAAACGTTCCTTCACACGTTTAAAATTTTAGTATTATCGACCCACACCCAACTAAGTATTGAAATGAGACCCATTTTTTTTTCTACTCTTACTTCCTGTAAAATTACAATATTCAGTTCATGCTATCCTAGAAAATAAAGGAATATTTACCACAAAACTTTTTTCATTGTTTGTGTTTTTCTTACCGTCTCTTCCCATTCTTTTTCGGGAACTGAATCTTTTGTGATTCCTCCTCCTACATAGATTTTCACTTCTTCATCAAAAATTTGCATACATCTTAAATTCACATACAGATCTGCATCAATCTTTGATGTACCATCTTTTACAATCTCACCCAAATAACCAGTATAAAAAGCGCGGTTATAACCTTCATGTTTTTTTATAAACTGCAAAGCAGTTGCCTTGGGTAAACCACAAACTGCAGGCGTGGGATGTAGTTTTTGCACAATCTCTTGCAGGGTAATGATGTTAAAATCTATGTCGGCGTTTATATCAGATCTTAAATGGACTAGATTTCCAGCGCGATGTGTATAGGGTTCAGAGATTTTTAAATGATCTCCCAAAGGCTCCAAAGCTTCGCGAATATAGTCAGTAACTAGTTGTTGTTCTTTTTTTTCCTTTGGATTCCAGACTACTTGCCTTGTTTTCGTATGTGGCTGAGTCGCAGCCAAGGCCATTGTCGAAAGCTTATTTTTATTAACTGACAGTAAAGTTTCCGGAGTAGCTCCCATCCACAGACCTGCTTTGGGATGAAACCATATATAAACAAAGGCAGTAGGATAAAAATGTAATAGTTTATCAAAAACCTTGATCCAATCTTTTTTGTCAACAGTCAGGCATTCTTCTCTTGAAAGTACTACCTTATCAAAAAGACCTTCTTTTATTTTTTGAATACCTTGAGCAACAAGTGCGACATGTTTATCTGAAGCAGGGTCTATTGGTTTACTTTTAATCTGATCATATCCTTCAGTATCCCTTGAGACAATACGTTCGACTTCCTTGATGGATTTTGATAATGGGAAAAGTATAGATTTTTGTTGGATATCAAAAGGAGCCATTACAAAACCCTGATCAGTTAGATCCTCTGTATAATTTAAGCTATTATCAGTTTGAAAATAACTCTCCAGAACTTCACTATCAGGTCTTCGAAATAAAACGAAAGGTTTGACCTCGTTAATTTGTTTATGAGCTCGACTATATAAGGAAAGAGACTTCAATTTATTTCTTTTTTGGTAAAGCTATGGTAGTTAACTTAACTACAGATATTAATTGATTCTCTTCGTCAGTAATTTTGATGTCCCACAGCTGCGTTGTCCTACCCTTGTGCACGATTACAGCTTTTGCATACACAAAACCTTCTCGTATACTTTTAACGTGATTTGCTGAAATTTCAATACCGCGAATGTAAAAGTCTTTTGAATTTAAGAAAATATAAGTAGCCGCACTACCCACACTCTCAGCTAAAGCTACCATTGCTCCTCCATGTAAAACACCATCAGGCTGATGAACTTTTGGGGTAACCGGCATTTTTGCTATTAAAAAACTTTCACTCACATCGCAAAATGTGATATCCAAAGTTTCCATCAGCGTATCTTTACACATCGTATTGCATTGTGTAAGTATGTTATCTTTATCCAGCATTCTCTCTATTTTTAACAAAAATATGGATTATGAAGTGATTTAGTAGCGAGGGCTCTAAATAATCCTAAATTCTATAATAATATTTTTATACTATACTATGTAAATCTATTTGCGCATATCTGATAATTTACAGAAAGTAAAAAGAAAATCTTAAATCAGTTTTAAATCCAATAAAATCCAAATATATTGTGACCCTTATTGGTGAATAAATATAACCTTATGAGTAAAAAACAAGTCGACTATACTTCTATTAATACCTACGACACCTTAAATACAATATCCGCTACTACAAAAAATATCTGGATCGTTTTTCATGGGATTGGATATTTGAGCAAGTATTTTATTCGCTTATTTGAGGATCTGGATAAAAATGAGAACTATATAATTGCTCCGCAAGCTCCATCAAAATATTATAAAGATGACGGGTACCGTCGCGTAGGCTCGAGTTGGTTGACTAAAGAAAATACTGAGACAGAAATTGAAAATGTATTACGTTATATTGACGCAGTGATACTGTCTGAAAATTTACCCAACGATGTCCAGCTCATTATGCTTGGATATTCTCAAGGAGTCAGTATTGCAAGTAGATATATCGCTCGTCGTAAATTCAAATGTGATCATTTGATTCTAATCTCAGGTGCTTTTCCAAAAGAGCTCACCAATAAAGATTTTGATTTTTTGCCTGAATCTACCAAAATCAGCCATATTGTTGGTGAGAACGATCCATATTTTGAAAAAGATAATGTTATTGCCGAAAAGGAAAGAGTTGTTGACATATTACCACAAATCAATTTTTACACACATTCCGGAGGACATGAATTAGATCTCGATTCTGTTAGAAATGCTTGTAACTCCCTAGCGGATTAATTATAAAAAAAATCATCTCGTTGGAGATGATTTTTTTTATTCTATGTTATCGGCATGGTATCTTATGCATGTTGTTCATCATGCTTTCCTTCATGTACTTCTTCTACCAGCTTGCGATTGAAAGCTTCAAGATCCTCTGGAGAGCGACTTGTTACAAATCCGTGATCTACTACCACTTCTTCATCTACCCAATTAGCTCCCGCATTAATTAAATCTTTCTTCACTGAAGGAAAGGAGGTCATTTTTCTTCCTTTAACAACTTCGGCTTCAATTAACACTTGTGGTCCGTGGCAGATAGATGCAACAGGCTTTTCTTGTTTAAAAAAGTCTTTTACAAAATTAATCGCTTTTTCTTCTCTTCTTAATTTATCCGGATTAATAACACCTCCAGGCACCACCAAAGCATTGTAATCTGATGCAGAAACCTCATCTAATGTATAGTTCACATCAAATTCACCTCCCCAGTTACCATCTTTCCAACTTTTGATTTTTCCACTTTCCAAGCTTACAATATCCGCTTGCCATCCTTCTTTTTCTAATGCACTTTTAGGACTTGTTAATTCAACTTCTTCAAATCCGTTTGTTGCTAAAATTGCAATTCTCTTTGCCATAATATTTTCTTTTTTAATTATACATTTTATTTGATATAAAATTAAAGAGATCAATCCCGTAACTGTAATAAAAGAATAATAAACTTGAACTGAAAATTGTTATAAATTCTTTAAAAAAAGAACTCTTGTGTTAATTAGGCTGGATGCCAATTCTTACTTTTTATTATCAATAAAATCGGCATGTTTATTGGGCTGTATATTTTCTCCGTAGGACTTTGCATACTGAACCGTTAATTCTGCGCCAAAGAACAAAATCAGACAGGTATAATATACCCAAAGTAAAATCAAAACTACCGAGGAGGCTCCTCCGTATACTGAAGCAGGATTTGCATTCCCAAAATAAAGACCTATAAGATACTCTCCTATTAAAAACAAGAACGTTGTTATTCCGGCTCCCAGGAAAGTTATCTTCCATCGTATTACAATATCGGGTAATAGTCTGAAGATAGACGCAAACAATAAAGTTATAAATACAAATGAGAAGACAAAGTCCAAAAGATCTACAGCTATAGCGGTCATATCGGGATAATAGCGTTCAACATATTCACTAAACGCACTCAGCATGGCAGATATGGTCAGTGAGGTCAGCAGCATCATTCCTATGACCAATACCATTCCGAATGATATTGCACGATCTTTTATAGTTCTTAGAAAAGTTTGCTGTTTTGCTTTCACACCCCAAATGGTATTCATAGCATGTTTTAGCTGAAAAAAAGCTCCCGTAGCACCAAATAATAAGGCACCAAAACCAAATATAACAGTAAAGGTACCACTCTCATTGAGCGCGGCACTTTTAACCATCCCCTCCACTGCTTTAGCACTTCCTTCACCAATAAAACCGGCTATTTGATTTGTTATTCTGCCTTGTACCGCCTCTTTACCAAAGAAATATCCCGCGATACTTACAACTATCATTAATAAAGACGGCAGAGAAAAAAGTGTATAATACGCAATAATAGCACTTCTGGCAAAGGGTTGATTTTTATCCCAACTGAGATAAGTGTATTTTAATAAACGTCCTATATGTCTAAGGAGTTTAATCATAAATATCTTTCATTTATTACTTCAAAATGATGCTGTTGATGTCCCGGTATAATATATCCAACTGCTCTAGCACTCATTGGACTCTGACTCGCCTCTCCGATACGAGCGCTCATATCCGGCGTTAATCGCTTGAAGAGTGAGATCGTACTTTCTCTAACCGCTAAAAAGTCCGCTAACATCTCTTTCTTTGTTGTTTTATTTGCATTAGAATACGGTACATAATCGTCCTGATCAAATCCCGGCAATGCGCTTCTATCATTGCGAGCAAAACAAAGGGCACGGTAGCTAAATATGCGTTCAGTATCGATAAGATGCTGCATAACCTCTGCTATGGTCCATTTACCATCAGCATAGGAAAACAACCATTTGTCCTCTGGCAAATTAGTTACAAAAGAAGCAAACTCTTCCTTACTATGTTGCAAACCTAAAACAATATCATCGTGCTTGGCTTTCTTTATATAGTTTAGGTAATACGGATTATATTCATTCTGGGCTAGTTCGGTAATCATAGGTTTATTTTAATAAGATGAGAAATTTAATACATCTAATATATTATAAATAACGTTTAACATAGCTTTATCATGTATACAAAAAAGCAAAAAACCCTCTACACTAATAAAAGTACAGAGGGTTTTATAGTATTCTCGAATAAGTTACATATCCTGAAAGATTGAATGCATAAGCCTTTTCTTATCATTAATACTTTCCTCTAATGAAATCATTGTCTCTGTACGATACACTCCATCAATATCATCAAGTTTAAAAATGATTTCCTTAGCATGGTTTGTGTCTTTTGCTCTCACCTTACAGAAGATGTTAAATTTACCTGTAGTGATATGCGCAACGGTCACATAAGGAATCTCAGCAATACGTTCTAACACAAACTTGGTTTGTGAAGTATTTTGTAAATATATTCCAACATATGCGATAAAAGCATACCCCAATTTAGTATAATCCAATGTCAAAGAAGAACCCTCGATGATTCCAGCCTCTTCCATTTTTTTTACTCGTACATGCACCGTCCCTGCAGAAATCAACAATTTTTTTGCGATATCTGTAAAAGGAGTACGTGTATTTTCAATTAACATATCCAGTATTTGATGATCTACTTCATCTAATTTAAACTTTGCCATAGTATATTTAATAGTTTCCCGGTTATTTATATTGCAAAAATAACAGAAAAATACCGTATAAAAGTATATAAATTTACATTTTTACCGATTATACTGAGAATAATTCAGTGTTTAGATAAAATTTTAACATCTCAACCTCTGGAACTACCTCTACTACATCGTTGTAGTGACGTATTGCTCGTTTTGCTCCTTTAATCTCTCGATGTCCATAAAAATTACTTAGATCTCCCACTGCGGCAATCTTTGGAATAAATATTATAGTCGTATCCGATAGTTTTTCGGTAAACTGCAACGCGATATCTTTAATATGTCCTTTTAAAGAGACTTCGCGAATTATAATATCGTAAAAGCGCTTCTCGTTTTCAGGAATAGCCAGGTACTCCTTGTAATCATTAGCAGTAAAGGTGTTTGAAGAAATAGCGTTTAACCCTTTGACTAAGGCATAAAAGATAAAACTACGCGTCTTTTCTCTATCGTAATCGCCCTTATAATGTCCCGCTTCAAAAAGAATAGTAGGGATACCTTCATGCTCCAGGGTATCTCCGATGCAATTTATATTAAAACTATCATCATAACGACCTATTTGGTTCGGAATTAGTTGTTGTAATAACTCATTCATAGCCGTAATCACTTGCATTGACTGAATTCTACTCTTAGTTACGGATCGTTCTGCATCGCCGGCAGGAGATAGGAAAGAGACTACTGCGGAATGATTATTAGGTCCTGCACTAAAGATTGTACGCTGATCATGAAGATTAAATGCAAAATCAGGCTTAACTGTGTCAATAATCGAACGTAAAACTAAGCTTTCTTTTTGTGTACGTTCCTGCGCATCTCTGTTAAGATCTACTTGATTTGCATTAACTCTGGTATAAGCATCAGCGCCGTCTGGATTAAGCATTGGAATGATATAAAGTGTACAATTACTTAAAATAGATTGCGTGACTTCGCATGATTCATCCATCAACATAGTAACTAAATCAAATACGGCCTTAGTGGTCGTACTTTCATTTCCATGCATTTGAGACCACATCAAAATTTTACGTTTTCCAACTCCAAATTTAAGTAAGTGAATAGGCGTTTCGGACTCAGAATACCCTATAACATCGTGAGGGATTTTTAAGAACTGTAATTGTTCCCCTACGGTTTGAGAAGGTAAATATCTACCAAATAATGATTGGTTTTGATACTGTATCCAAAGATTTTTAAGCTTAGTTATATCCATAAAAAGTAAAATGCAAAACTACTATTGTTACAAATAGATTCCTAATAAAGCAATTTATTATAAGGTTTACAACTGTAAAAATGACCTGTGTTTACATTTGGAACAGATGATGTTTTACAAATGTATACAGGATACTATCAGGTTAATGTTTACCTGTGTAAACATATGTTATTACAGTTTAATAAATTAACAAAAACATTCAATTAATTAAGAATAATTAATTAATTATCAGTATTTTAATCGAGTTTACCTAAAGCTGTTGTTAAATAGTGCTTAGTTCTTGTTACAATTGTAAATTGCATATGTTACATAGAATGTTTACATTTGTATAATCAAATAATCCTCTATAGATTTTACAATGGTAAACAGTGAAAAGTTTGGAAAAAGAATACAACGAATTATGGATCATTATCAGGTTTCTGCTTCTGCATTTGCAGATGCTATGGGTGTAGGTCGATCATCCATATCTCATATTCTCTCGGGAAGAAATAAACCGAGTTTAGATTTTGTAATGAAAATCACTGAGGCATATCCTGATGCTCAACTTCGGTGGTTATTATATGGAGAAGGTAGTTTTCCAAATTCTGAAAAAGAAGAATTAGCTCCTGTTCCCTCTTCTAATAAAAAGATAGAAAAACCAATTCCTGAAGAGAAGCAGCAGGTAGAAAATGAGAATGATTTATTTACTCAAAATGAAACAACTCTCAATCAAAAAGAAACCATTGAACAAAATGAAAAGGTAGCTCCAATAGCTCCAACAGCATCACCTAATTTTAAAACATCAGATAAAAAGAAAATTGAACGAATTGTGATTTTTTATAGCGATGGTTCGTTTAGCGCTTATGAAAATTAAAAAAAACTTTTAGCGCTTAAGTTATATTATTTCTCCAAATACAATTATTTTCGTTGGCATATATTAGCTGTCTTTATTTATGAAACCTGTTTATTTTATTTGGTTGACATTACTGATCGCAACAGGGTGTTTTGAACAAAAACGTGATTGCGAAAATTTTCATGTTGGAACATTCGAATTTGAAACCTATCTGAATGGCGAATTGGCAAAAACTACATTTGTTCGTAATGATTCAATCGAAATAGATTCTTTTCTGGGAAAACAAGACACTTCTTCGATTCGTTGGATTAATGCGTGCGAATACATTGTTAAAAAAATCCACCCAAAAAACAGAGCCGAAGAAAAAGCTATTCATATGAAAATATTAACCACTACCTCCAATACCTATACTTTTGAATATGGACTTGTAGGCTCAAGTGAAAAACAAAAAGGAACCGCCAAAAAAATTAACTAATGTTTGAAATTTTCTATTCTGCAGACGCATGGGTTGCGTTACTAACTTTAACTTTTTTAGAAATCGTTTTAGGAATTGACAATATAATTTTTATTTCTTTAGCTTCAAGTAAGCTTCCGGAAGCACAACAAAAAAAAGCAACCAATATTGGTTTGTTTCTGGCAATGTTAATGAGAATAGTTTTGCTGTTTGGAATTTCATTATTAGTTGCAATGGAGGCGCCGTTCTGGCATATCAATCTCCCATGGGTTGAAGCAGGCATTAGTGGACAATCTATAATTTTATTTGGCGGTGGAATTTTCTTACTCTATAAAAGTGTTCATGAGATCCACCAAAAAGTTGATGAGAAGGGTGAAGAAGAAAAGGATATTCAGGCCAAAAGCTCTTCCACCTTATCAAATGCTATTGTTCAAATTACTTTGATCAATGTAGTCTTTTCATTTGATTCTATTCTAACAGCAGTGGGAATGACAAATGGTTTGAGTGATAATCCCAATGATGCTTTAATAATAATGGTTATAGCCGTCGTGATTTCTGTTTTAATTATGATGATATTTGCTACCCCGGTAGGACGTTTTGTTAACAAGCATCCATCCGTTCAAATCCTTGGATTGTCCTTTTTGATCTTGATAGGTTTTATGTTGATTGCCGAAGCAGCCCACCTTGCGCATTTGGAAATTTTTGAATCTACTGTAGGCACCATACCTAAGGGATATTTATATTTTACAATCGCATTCTCTTTATTTATTGAGTTTTTAAATTTTAAACTTCGTAAAAAAAATAAGGCAGAACAGGTATCCAAATAAATTAATTTTATCCATTTAGAAATTTTACGAGTCCTGTGTCGTGATTTTTCAATAACAAACTATAGTTGACACACCAAATAGTATGAATATTCTGAAAGAATTAGACAAGCGAAGTAATTCTCAATGCGAACTTTGTGCAGAAAAGGAAAATTTAGCTGCATATCCGGTACCACCTACCAACGGAGATAATTTAGATAAAACCATTCTAATTTGCGCAACTTGTAAT
Organism: Aquimarina sp. 2-A2; assembly: GCF_045505135.1. Lineage (NCBI taxonomy): Bacteria > Pseudomonadati > Bacteroidota > Flavobacteriia > Flavobacteriales > Flavobacteriaceae > Aquimarina > Aquimarina sp. 2-A2. The sequence continues at coordinate 491,295 of NZ_JBJKFI010000002.1, forward strand.
TCACAAATTGAAGATCCAGCCCTGATTAATCCAAACCACTGGCGTTGTCTTAATGATAGTATGTGGAGCGAGGTACCTGCTGTACAAGTAATGGCTTGGAGAATGCTAACCTTACTACGTGCCGAGGGATGGCCACAGGATTTACTAGATATGCTCTACCTGGACGAGGAAACTTTGACTTGGGCCAAAGCAACCGGTATTGGCAATGATGATGATAATTCTCTCGTACATCTGGATGCAAATGGTGCTGTGTTAACGGCCGGAGATACGGTCGTTTTGATCAAAGATTTAAATGTTAAAGGAGCTAATTTTACTGCTAAAAGAGGAACGGCCGTACGCAACATATCCCTGGTTCATGATAATGCTGATCAGATAGAAGGTCGTGTTAGTGGTCAGCACATAGTTATATTAACAAAATATGTTAAAAAAAATAATTAAATTATCCTCAGTAGCAAAATATCAATAATTCTTTCTAAAATTTATATCAATATACTGTTAATAGGGATCGTTTAGTTTCGCTTAAAATGTAATTTTAACACAATAACTAAAAAATCAATATTATGATTAAGATCCTAGGCTTTATTCTTACTATAGGAGGTGCAATTTCATTAGTACTTGGCGTTCTGGGTGCGTTTGGAAGCATAAGTTTGGGTTTAAGTCCTTGGGCATTGCTAATTCTCGGAATTATTTTCTTTTTTTCCGGAATTGGATTGCTTAAATATAGAAAAGACACGGATACAGTACAATCCAAGAACTGACAAATTTGAAAATTCTTATAACTTTTGAGGAGCTAAAAAATTAGCTCCTTTTTATGTTAAAACTTATTTTATAGACGATTTGAATCTTAATTTTTTAAAGTTTCGCAGAATATTTTATAATTTTAAGAAATATTGACTTACCTTTTGTTACCCCTTGTGAGATGGAACAGATGATAAGATCTCGACACATTCTACTCTTAAATTTAATTAGATATGATTGAGCACGATAGACTATTAGCATTAGAGGAATATCAAATACTGGATTCGCTACCAGAACAAGAATATGATGATATTGTAGAACTTGCTTCCGCATTATTTGGCACCCAAATTTCACTAATTACACTTCTCGATTCTAAACGACAATGGTTTAAATCCAAACAAGGGCTTGCAAAGGATCAAACAAACCGGGAACACGCCTTCTGTCATTATGCGATTCAGAACCCTGATGATGTGATGGTTGTGAACGATACCTTGTTAGATCCTCGATTTGTTTCTAATCCGCTAGTTACAGACGACCCCAATATGCGTTTTTATGCCGGTGCTCCTTTAATAACTTCTAATAAATGTGCTTTGGGAACGCTATGTGTTATCGACACGGTTCCCAGAACGTTTAGTGATGAAAAAAAACGAATGCTAAAAATTTTGGCGAGCAAGGTCATGAAATTATTAGAGTTAAGAAAGGAGAATGTAAAGCAACATAAAGCCCTCAAATTTGCAAATGAACGCTTTGAAACTACGCTCTCAAGACTGCTTGAAGCTCAGGAAACGGCAAAAATTGGAAGTTGGGATTGGAATCTGCAGGACGATCAATTGTATTGGTCTCCGCAATTATTCAGGTTATTTGAAATGAAAAGCCCTACGTCAAATAAAATAACAGTGGATAAATGGCAATCTTTCGTACATCCCGAAGATTTGAGTAAGGTTCATGAGTTTTTGACAAACCTGCTTCAAAAAAAATCACATCATACGGTAGAATATAGAATTATAAAGCGAGATGGTACAGATCTTTGGATGTTGGGACAAGGAGCATCTGATATAGATGATACGGGCAAAGTAATCAGAGTTTATGGAACCGGTCAGGATATCACAACTAAGAAGCGTGCCGAATTCGAACGCACTTTGTATTTAAAAACACTCAAGGATATGTTATTTAGTCTATCTCATAAAATAAGGGGGCCATTAACCTCTTGTATAGGACTTCTTAATATTCTTGAGAAAGAGCATCTTGTTGAAGAAGACGTGAAACGATTTGCTGCATTTTTCAAAGTTTCAACACTTGAAATGGATGAGTATGTACGAGAATTAATCACCTTTATACACACCAATCAGCTTAAAATAAATAATGTCCCTACTAATCAGTCTTAACTTTTAGCACTACTCCTTACCAATTTTAGAGTCCACATAACCAAAAATAATATTTATAAAAACAACCAACAGCGTTAATAAAAGAAGCTCCCCATACATTTCCGTTCCTGCCAAACAGCCTGCAGCTGCACTACACCATATAGTAGCTGCGGTCGTTAAACCTTTTATTTTATTCCCTTTTTGAACAATTACACCTGCCCCCAAAAAACCGATACCTATCACTACCTGACCCAAAACACGAGTAATATCAACACCATCCTCATATCTGAATTGGAGCGAGGTGCTTACAAAGACCGCTGCTCCTATAGCAACTAACATATTTGTTTTTAATCCAGCACTCTTCCCCTTATATTCTCGCTCCAGTCCAATTAAAAGACCTGCAAAAAGAGCTACAATAACTTTGGTTCCAAACAAAAGTGTATCAGTATCTAAAAATTCCATTCCTTATTTTAGTTTTTTAAAATAATACTTGTATCAATTAACTTTGACACGAGTATTTTAAGCTCCTACTACTTCTCCTCCATTAACGTGTATAAATTGTCCTGTAATATAGCTACTGTCCTCACTTGCCAAGAAAACATATGCCGGTCCTACCTCACTTGGTTGTCCAGCTCTTCCTAGCGGAGTATCCTGACCAAAATCCTCAACATCATCAAAGGTTGCGGGGATCAAAGGTGTCCAAATAGGTCCCGGAGCTACACCATTTACCCGAATATGTTTTTCTGCGAGCATTTTACTCAATGATCTGGTAAAAGTTACGATTGCTCCTTTTGTAGAAGAATAATCTAACAAATGTTCACTACCTCTATACGCAGTAACCGAACTGGTATTAATTATCACATCTCCTTTGCTTAAATGCGGTAAACCCGCCTGAACTATATTAAAGTAAGGATAGATGTTAATTTCAAAAGTTTTCTTAAAATCCGTAAACTCTATAGCTTCAACTTTACCTTTAGGAAACTGAACAGCTGCATTATTTACAATAATATTAAGTTTACCAAATGTAGCGATACATTGGTCAATAACTTCCTTGCAAAAAGATGCTTGTTTAAGGTCACCGGAAATAATAAGGCATCTTCTACCCTCTTTTTCAACCAATTGCTTAGTCTGTGATGCATCTTTATTTTCAGCTAGGTATACAATAGCTACATCGGCACCTTCTCTTGCATAATGCACTGCGATACTTCGTCCAATACCGCTATCTCCTCCTGTTATGAGTGCTACCTTATCCTCAAGTTTGTTACTCCCTTTATAATTGGATCGTATAATCTCAGGTTGCGGTTTCATCTTAGATTCCTGTCCCGGTAGTGTCTGAGATTGTGTCGGAAATTTTTCTGGTTTTGCCATTTCGTGATTATTTTTTAGAAAACTAAAATTATCAAGAATATGATATAACTAAATGTTAAGCGATGATAAGACTTTGCAAAAATTGAGTCTTCCCGGAAACAATACTATAATAAGTTTATTACCTACTGCGACCTGTACTAGGAGTATGTCCTATCGTAGCTTATGGTATTAATTGTGAACTTGGAGGTTTAAGTAGATTTAAGAACATTAAGCAATTAGCCAAGTTAAGTCGAATTAATTTCACCCGTACATCAAAGTGGAGATAACTTGCCACCTCGAGACTCACTCCTAGGATTAATCGGATTATGAGAAAAGCTACTTGGCAAGCTTTACGCTTTGATACAGTGATGCAAGGAAAGGATGTCAAAAGAATTCTAATCAAGATAGTCAGGAAACTCCTGAGTCGTATCCATGAAGTAGTACGTACAGAGATTCCTTATCAGAAAGGATTAATTAGTTAAGAATATAACATATAAGCCTAAAAACTCGAAAATACTTTTGGCACAGAAAGAGGACAACTAAACATCGTAAGTGAAATTTAAATATAGGTTATCACATTTTATAGCAAGTTGCCTTGTTTACCAATCATAATCATAATGATGCTGGTGGATGATGAAATATCATACCACATATAGGATGCGGAGTTACTAAAAGGCTATCGTTGAAATATTGACAACGCTTTAATGGCGTTGCCAAGAATTCAACCATATAAAATCATTATTATGAGATAATTAAAATAATAAAATATCGTATTTTTAGACTATGACTTAGAAAAAGGCTTTACATAGGATACGTTGTTGGCAACCGTTTTTCATTCGAATGCTTTTTTGATTTCCGCTTCAGCATTATATGGCATATTTTCTGACTCATAATTTTTTGTATTAATAACTATCGTCTTGAGTGCATTTACTTTTGATTCTTTATAATATGGAAGACCGTATGAGCTTAAACCTTCTACAGCTTGATAGAAATATTCTTTTATGTTAGTACAGAAAAAGAAGTTTTTGTCAATTACATACTTTTCTAACTCGTAAGAAGAATAAACCTTTCCGTTCTTTACATTCCAATATTTTAATAATCTAACAAGTTTTCTAATTTGATAATGATTGTTTTTATTTTTATCATTTAATTCACTTCGCATAGCATTCGGGTATGATGCTATCCAAGTAGAATAGCTCGAAGCAGGTGCAGGAATATGATATTGACCATATGTATAGTAAGCTGGAACCAATTCAAATTTAATATGACCAAGTTCCAAAACAATAGTAGGGGAAGATTGGTAGATTTGGTTTTTTAAATAACTTGCTTCTGCAAATCTTTTTAACCTGTTCATTAAAGTTTGAGGTGTCCAATCTGAACCATCTGTAAAACTTACCATATAATCTACGTCCGAATTAGGATCTTTAGATCTACGCAAAATGGTTTTTCTCTCATACGAGCCAAAAACAAATTTACTTTCAATATTATTGAAATAATTGTCAAGTTTGTTTGATAAACTGTTTATTGAAGTATTGATTGAATTTCTTTCCCAATCAGCAATGGTTATTGTACTTGCTGTTTCCGTTAGATAAGTTAAAACTGACATTAAAATTTAGTTTTTATTGATTTTATAATTGCATCTGTTCTATTTTCATTAGAAGCCAAATTTAATTTATAGAACCAATCAGGAATTTTTTCTGGAAAAGTCCTTTCTGAATAAATTACATCTTGAATTTGCCTTAAAATACTTTCATTAGGTAAATCCCTATTTGAAGAATATGCGTTTAAAAATCCATCAATTTGATTTAATGTTTCTCGTTTAGCAACAATATGACTTTTTAGTGAAAGACTATTCTGAATTCCGTAAATTAGAAAAGATAATGAAGGTACAAGAAGTAATAGAATATCATAAAATCCGATATTTTTATAAATAAAGAATCCTAAAAAAGCACCGTAATACAGTACTGAAGTGAAAACTAAAAAGGTTACAAAGAGTTTTCTTAATTTAAGTTCCCAAGAAAAGTTTATTCTTTGACAAAGCAAGATTGCTATTGGTTTTGGCAATGTTTTATCAACTTCTTTAGAGTACCAATTTTTTAAACCGCCATCCTTATATTTTTCAGCCAAATCAATTCGGATATCAGAAGATATTTTGTTCTTACATAAAATGTTGTTCCAAGGAATATCGTAGAGTTCTGTATCAAATTGCTCTTGAAGTTTTGCTCCTTGTTCGGTTTTTTTACGTCTGTAATTTTCAGATATTAAATATATAATCGTCCACAGGACACCAAAGGCACCTAAATAGTTGACAAAATCTTTTTTGATAATTCCGATAATTGGTAGAATAATAGCGATAAGAATACTAACTAAATCAAATATTTGGAATATTTTACATTGGCTATAGGCAACCCTTTGAGCTTTTAAGTACTCAATAAATTCTTTCTTATTTTGCTTTTCAATTATATCGTTCATTTTTCTTAAATGGTTGCCAACGGTTTTGTATAACCGTCAGTTACGGGTTAATATGCGTTAATTTTCGGTTTAGCACAGGTTTTAGCAATTCCGAGTGGATTCGGACGTAGTCGAATCCGCCGTAATTGCGGTTATATATTGTTGTAAAACGTTATTTTCGCGCTAATGTTCCGAATATTTTTTCCACAAGTAGCGAGTCAGATTCGTTTAATTTCTCTTTCCACCTTGTAATTGACAAGAAAATAGTTCCGTCTTTATCTTTTTGATTTAAATATCTATTATCAACTATGAAATCAAAATTACCTAAACTATCATTTCCAACAACATCAAAATAATAGGCGTCAAATCCGTTTTTATTCTGAAAAGATTGATTTTTTGGTATACCAACTTTCGCAATTGCAATTTAATCCATTAAAGTTTTAAATTCAGGCGTAAACTCGGTCTTGTTCGATTCCCACGAAATATCAAATAATAATCGGTCCTTGTAATTTACAGTTGTGTCAGTAAATCTCATTATAGAAATAATTTCTTCTCCAGCATTTTGGAAAGCCCAACCTTTCGGAACGTCGATTTTGAGTTTATTATTTATATCGGTTTTAGTTTCAAAATCAGAACAACCTGAAATTAAAACAGTAATTATTATTGTTAGCAGGCTATTTTTCATAATGTTTTACAACACTGTTATACAGTCACCTTTGGTAACTATATTTCTTATTTATCTATGCTAATCATGGCAACTAAAAAAGTTACCAAGTGGGGTGGGATTTTGGTTTTAATGATGACTAAACTAATAATTTTATTTTGAATAAGCTAATGTTAGGCACTGGGCAGAAGGCAAAAGTTGATAGAACGGTAGGAAGAAACAAGATGATAGGAAACAGGATGCTATTATATTTAGAGTTTCATATATTAAAATTCTCTATTCACTTTTTACCCTTTCCGACCGCGCGTTGCTTGGCCACCTTTCCCTATCTAGGGAAAGGAGCAACTTTTAGGTTGCTCACAAAATATATCGGGAAACGGACAAAGCGGGAGTGTTTTGATCCATCTTTTTCGATTAGAATGCCTTCTAAGACCTGAAACAAAGCCTTTAAAGCAATTTATATGGAAGTAGTTATTAGTATATCGTTCTAGAAAACTAGCGTTTAGATTCAAGGTTTTTAACCTATTTTATCTTTTTTAAGGGCTTGTGCAAGGGTTACTAGTGTTGTAAATAGTTTTTTATAATATGTCTTTGTCTTCTCCGTCAATTTTATGTTTCATTTTTTGTCCCATTCCGTTTGTCACATATCCAGCAACCATTTCTTTTTTTTGTTCTCCATTTTCCAAATATTCCAAGGTTATTGAACAATCTCCAGTAATGCCCACCCAAACAGTTTTACTTTCATTAGGTTTTAATTCCGAAATATGTTCAGTTTCGCAACCTACAATTTTAATATCAGTCAGTTTGTTTTGAGTTGAGTTAGTGAACGTGATTCTCATATTCCCAATTAAAATCAATGAAAACCAAATAAAAAGGAACATTATAGGTAGATTAATCAATATTAATCTGCTTGTTTTTAAAAGTCTTTTCCGATTGATCAAGTCCGTTTTTGATTTAGCTAAAATTGCTATTAAAATTATTAAATTTGTAATTCCTGCGAGAACAATAAATCCATATCCGATAAACAACAAATCGCTGTCTGAGGTTAGAAAGTAAATTCCGAAAATCAAAGCTCCGATAAAGAATGATATTATTGCAGTTCCTTTTCCTAAACGTATATATTTTTCGGATTTCATTTTTTTTTCAGCTGTTCGTTAAGGGACATCCTTTACACAAGTTAAAGATTAAGCGTTACACTAAAATAGTTTCTAACCTTGTCGATTGTTGTTTATTTCTAAGATGTCTCTCATCAAAGAAACCTAAAAATACATTTCTAAAAAAGACTTTCCAAATCCCATATAAAAGACTAGCAAACCGGTTTAATCAACACCGCATTCACGCTCGGTCGTAAGGACCACATGAACGCTTAGTTGTTGTGCTTAGTTTTTCATTTTTTCAATATATAAAGTCCCGATTTTTCAGCCAGCTCTATCAGTGGTTCTAATTTTTCTTGGTTTCTAAACCAGATAATATTTGTCCAATCCCATTCTTCGCTATAGACTGCTTCAAATTCAGGTAGTATTAAGTCATATCGCTGACCAGATTCACTATGTTGATTCTGAATATCAACCTTGTTTAAAATTTGTTTTTCTGTATCAAACGGATAAATGATAAATCTGTTCTTTCTTTTAATCCTCCATGTAAAAGTCGGAGTCATATTGAATAGTCCTTTTATGAAATTTTGCAGGTTGTCTCGTCTTATACTAATTTCCCTTGAGTCTTTAGTATGAATTTCAGGTTCGAATTCGTCCTGAGTCAACCAACGGTCAAAAACACTAACAAAAATAATTTGATAATCAGTATCTTCCCTCTCGATTAGCTTTCGGAGATAAGGAAGTTTTTCATTTATCTCCTTTCTATGATTCTTGGTTATTTTCTTCATTTCGAATTAAGCACAACGGACTTGCGTATGAAACGTAGCGTGCAAAAAGACACTAACTTTTCGGATTAACACAGAGCCGAATTTTTATATTTTGTTTTATTTTTTCTTGCCCTAAGATAAATCCATAAGATTAGGCGACTTTATAAAGAAACACAGACCTTTCGGAAAGCCAAAACCGCCCTATGTTTTTTATACCGTGTTAGCATTTCGTTTTTATTTTTCTTCCAAATCTTTTGGTAAATTATTCTCGAAAATATATTTGTTTTTATCGTCAGGTATTGTCTCGTTGTGAATTATTAAATTCAAGTCATTTTCAAAGTATAGATTAATTCCATAACTCATATTAGAGTCATTTTTCCACACAAGTTCTTTCCATTTCAATAATCGCTTTCCTTTATATTTTTTGAAATCAGAAAACTCAATTTCAATTTTTTCTATAGGATAATAAAATTCATCATCTCCATATGAGTTAATTTTATCAAAGGAATTATCCTCATTTTCCACAGTTGTTATTTCGTCTGTTGATACTATTTTAATCCAATTGTCAAATTTTAGAAACGTAACATTGATTTTGTCAATTAGTTCACCGTTTAAAACAAATGATTGGATTTTCCCAGTATTTAATGATTTTCCTATACAAGAATCAATAATTTTTTTTCCTTTCATTGTGTTTTAATGAATGCTAACGTTTAGCTATGCGTAGTGCGGGAGCAAAAAATCACAGGTTTTTGTGCCAACACTTAGCCAAAGTTTATGTTTTGTTTTTATATTTTCTAAAATACTAAATTTAAATCTTTGGCGACTTACCAAATAAGCAACAACCTTTCGATTAAATCTAAACCCCGCATTATCGCATAGGTGTTGTTAGCTGGCGTTTATTTTATTTTCCAATCCAGTTACTAATTCCTTTCCGTACTCATCCACTTTGGATTTAAGTTCGATTAATTCCTTTTTAGCATTTTCCAAATTGATGTTTTTTAAAATCGGTTCACTTGATTCCAAGAAATGTTCAAAGAATGGCATACCTCGCATATATAAAAAATGACTATCAGTAATTACATATTGACCATAGAATTCTTTCATTTTCTTAAAATGAATAAATGCTTTTTCAAACTTTCCGATATCAGTTAATCCCTGCATATAATAGCAATGCATATTTGGAATAGATAGGTTTTCTCGTGTTCCGTTTTGTTTATATAATTCAATTGCTTTATCAAAAGCCTTATCACTCAATTCAATATTCTTGTTAAGAGTTGCAGAAGTAGTTAGGTTAAACCAATCATCTGGATTTTTGGATTTTTCTGATATTTCTTGGAATATAAGTTCAGATTCAGAATATTTAGTTTGTCTAAAAAGTGACAAACCAATGACTTTTTTGGCTTCAAGAACTATTTTAATATTGGGATCGCCTATATATTTTTCAGCTTCTTCAATTGCTTTTTCAAACTCTTCTTTTTTAAATAATTCCCAAGCAAAGTCAAGCTCATTTACTTTTTCAATAGGTTTTCGTTTTTCTTTAACTTCATTATTCAATTCACCTTTGGATTCTGAGTCCGAATTAAAGTTTTTGAAAAGACGTTTAATAAAATTCACAGGTTTGTTTTTATATGACAGCTAACAATGTTATGCAGTCACCTTTTACAATCACTACCCTTAAGATACGAAGTGGGGTTGGTAGTGGGTTTTAATTGTGACTAAGCTACAAATTTTATTTAAATACTCGGTATTCAACTACTATGTATTCGTTTTTGCATCGCCCAACCTATTTTTCATTTAAAACAAATCTTCTATAGTCGCTACTTTTACATTTAGCCTTTACGATGTTACATTTATTATTTAGTCCTTTAGCATTCGATGTTTTGCATTCGATATTCGGTATTCAAATACTATGTATTCTTTTTTGCATCTCCCAAAAAAGAACCAACCCGCCCGAACGCATATTTTAGGTTCCTACACGATAAATCGTTCAGGCAGGCGGGAAAAGTCTAGTCTTAAAAACTTTTGCTAAAAATAACGTTCAATACGTTACATGAAATTAAAACAGGTTTACGAACTTAAACTTTATACATGCTATCATTATTCTGAGTACAATATGTACTTTTCGTTTTAAACGAATTTCCTGTAGCCACTACTTTCACTTCATTTTTTACGCTAAAGTTTTTATAGGACGTTTTTATCTCACGTGAAATTTAGCATTAAAGGAGACACTTTTACATTTAGCCTTTATGATTTTATATTTATTGTTCAGTCCTTCAGTATTCAATATTCAATATTTTATAGTCAGTATTCAAAATACATTCTTTTTTCCTAGCATCGGGAAACCTTCAGGACACGGGCGGCACACTTTCCCACCACTAGGAAAGCTTCAGGACATGGGCGGTAACATTTCCCACCATCGGGAAAGCTTCAGGACACGGGCGGCAACGTTTCCCACCTCCGGGAAACCTTCAGGACTCGGGCGGCAACATTTCCCACCTCCGGGAAAGCTTCAGGACACGGGCGGCAACTTTCCAAGCAGTGGTAGCAAGGGTTTAGCAAAATATGTGATTTGTACCATGCTGATGCGACACAGTGTTATTGCCGTTTTTTACTAGTTTAAATAGATAAGATAGCAGTGCCATTAGATATTTTACTTTATTTCTGTTATGTATCTCATACTCATGAAGCAAAGCATAGGATTTCAAACCTAATATTTATCATTTAAGGATATCAACTGTTGGTAGACACTACTTACTTAACTAACCTTTTGGATACTGTAATCGTCTAATAAAAATAGTGAACTGCACCCTTTGTAGATTCTATTATTTGACGTTAGTCTTAATTTGCTTCTTATGCGTTCGAGCCACTAATCAACAAATTGTAGCTACTGAATAATCTTACGTAATGGTATGGGCATCTCAACCCCTTCGGCAATAAAACGCTTTTGAACAGCCTCTTTGAGGTCGCATTTCATTTTAAACTCCATAAAGGGATCAGATATCCATACATAAGCACGAATATGAATGTAGGTGTCAAAGACATCAATTACGCGAACCTCGACGTCGCTAAGCAGCTCGTTTTCTTTTTCGTAATTGGTTCTATTATCAAAATAAAGCGGTAGTTTCCTGGCTTCCTCCTGTATAATGCCTCTTATTTTATCAATATCAGCGAATAATCCAATTTTAAAGTTATTAAAACTTAGAATTTTAGAGTTTCGAATGTTGTGATTGAGTACGGATTCATTACTGATTACAGAGTTAGGGATGATTAATAGCTTATTCTCAAACGTACGAATCACGGTTTGTCTAAGATTGATATCCTCAACGATTCCCAAGCGCTCCTCGTCCAATTTTATGTAATCTCCAACTCTAAAAGGTTTAAAAATAACGATAAATATACCTGCGATAATATTGGCTACCGCTGCTTGAGCGGCAAAGGCTATCACAGCAGCTAAAATTCCTGCACCCGAAAAAATATACGCAGCTTTTTCTCGTAATCCGGGCACGGTTAAAATTATAATGAAGAGGCCTAAAAGAAATAACATCAAACGAAGCGCATTCTTAAAGAATTTTATTTGCGTGACGCCTCGTAATGCTCTGTTTTGTCTGTAATAAAGAAATTTACCTAAAATAAATCCTAATATCCATGACACCCCCCAACAAATTAAGAGCACTGCCAAACTGTAAAGAATCGTTCCCTCTACAGTAGATACATCGATATATTTTTGTAAAAACTTTTCCATTAAAATTTAAAACAATGTTGTTTGCGTTTTATCATCAGCATCTTCATCATCATTATTTGAGGAATCTACAGCTTTTTTATTTGCTTCGGACGTTACGGACTCTTCATCTTTAACCTCCATATCTTCAGGTTTTATTGGCTCAGGCTCTTCAAACGGAATTGGATCTAACATATTGAGTTGCTTCACCTTTTCTGTGGTTAATTGATTCCCTAACGCTTTGATTCCTTTTATCGAAATAAATTCTTCTAATTCAATTTGATCACTTGGTTTTTGCTCCTTACCTCTTATTTTATTATACACTATTTCAACCTGAGGCTTATAATCTGTTGAAAGAATTTCCAGTTGCGTTTTGGGGTGTTCGGTGACAAAAATCTCTTCTTTCTCAGGATTTTCGATTAAAAAACGCTTGACAAAATAGCGTTCTTTTTCTCCGTCCCAGTAGATTGCAGATATTGGTTTTTTGGGCTTCCACTTCTCCAATACGACCATATCAGAATCAAAATGCGCTGTAATTTCAGGAACAATTGTTTTTGCAACACCGCGTTGGTTAATGATCAATAAACGATCATCGCCTCTAAATTCTCCTAAAAGTTCACCTCTTCCGTCCACATTAAGACGTTGTACAGTCTCATCAAACCATATTTTGCGAGGTTTTAAGGTAGAAACACCCTGCTCCTTTAATTCGATTCTCTTAATATTGTATTTAGTCACAATATTTCCTTTGACTCCGCGTCCTTTGATTAAAAGATCTGCAAAGTCAAGATCAAATTTAAGTTTCTTGATACTCCCGGCCTGTCTTAGATGTATCGTCACGATTTCGGCTTCTCCATTCGGGTTTGCTGAAAAATAAGAGATCTTTGAGTTCTTTTTTCCTTGGGTCAGATCATACTCTTTATCTCTTGTAACACTGGTTACGGCAAAGCGTTTAACATAGGACGCTCCTCCTTTCCCATCTTGGTAAATTACATTGTAAATCGTACGTTTATCCTTTTTCTTGAAGATCGCTACATGAATAATATCCTTCCCAATAAAGGTTTTGGCATCTACTCGTGTTACTATCATTTTACCCTCGGCGGTAAAACAAATGACATCATCTATATCAGAACAGTCGGTTACATAATCATCTTTACGTAAGGAGGTCCCAACAAACCCTTCTGCCCGATTCACATAAAGTTTAGTGTTTCGTATTACAACTTTGGTAGCCTCAATGTCATCAAAAATCTTGATTTCAGTTAATCGACTACGGTCCTTACCATACGTTGTTTTTAAGCGTTTAAAGTGATCTATCGCGTAGGCTACCAAATTATCAAGATGGTGCTTAATTTGAGCGATATCTGCCTCAAGGGCTTCAATTTTCTGTTGTGCTTTATCGATATCAAACTTTGATATTCTTTTAATACGAATTTCGGTTAATCGTACAATATCCTCTTCGGTAACAGCGCGCTTTAAGTGCTTAATATGTGGTTGTAATCCTTTGTCTATGGCACTAATGACCCCTTCCCAGGTTTCTTCCTCCTCGATTTCTCGATAGATTCTGTTTTCAATAAAAATACGCTCTAAAGACGCAAAATGCCATTGTTCTTGCAACTCATTGAGTTGTATTTCTAACTCACTTTTTAATAATTCTACAGTATGATCTGTAGACCTACGTAGCATTTCTGAGACTCCTATAAAATTAGGGCGATTATCTTCGATAATACAGCCAAGGGGCGAAATAGAAACTTCGCAATTAGTAAATGCATAGAGTGCATCAATGGTTTTATCCGGAGATATCCCACCGGGCAAGTGTACGAGGATCTCAACAGTTGCTGCTGTATTATCCTCTATTTTTTTAACCTTAATCTTTCCTTTTTCATTCGCCTTTAAAATAGAATCGATTAAGGAACTCGTAGTTGTCGAAAATGGAATTTCGTTTATTACCAGCGTGTTCTTATCCAGTTGCGATATTTTAGCACGCACGCGCACTTTACCGCCCCGCTGTCCATCGTTGTAATTCGTGAAATCTGCTATTCCCGCTGTAGGAAAATCCGGTAAAATTGTAAACTTTTTTCCTTGTAGATGCTTGATTGAAGCGTCTATAAGTTCAATAAAATTATGAGGGAGTACTTTGGTACTTAGCCCCACCGCAATACCCTCGGCTCCCTGAGCTAATAGTAAAGGAAACTTAATAGGTAAGTTTATAGGCTCCTTCTTACGTCCGTCATAGGATAATTGCCAATCCGTTATTTTGGCGTTATACACTACATCCAACGCGAACTTGGATAAACGCGCTTCAATATATCTTGCAGCAGCAGCACGATCTCCTGTCAGAATATTTCCCCAGTTACCCTGCATATCGATCAACAGATCTTTTTGACCTATTTGTACCATCGCATCCGAGATACTTGCGTCTCCATGCGGGTGATACTGCATCGTATGTCCGACAATGTTAGCCACCTTATTATAGCGTCCATCATCCAAATCCTTCATAGAATGCAAGATACGTCGCTGTACAGGTTTAAGACCATCCTCAATTGCCGGTACGGCACGTTCTAAAATCACATAGGAGGCATAATCCAGAAACCAATCTTTGTACATCCCAGAGACCTTGGTGATAACTTCTTGGGGCTCATGCTGCGGCTCTTGGTTTTCTGCCGGAATATTTTCTAACGGATCAGATTCGTTTTCCTTGTCTGTATTCATATAAATTTAGGGGTTCTCTTAAAATTATTGCTCTTCAACTGTATCTAATTCTACCTTGAGATTATCAATGATAAATTCCTGGCGATCAGGAGTGTTTTTACCCATATAAAAGGACAGTAATTCTTCAATTGTTTGTTCTTTGTCTAACATTACCGGGTCCAGTCGAATGTCTTCTCCGATAAAATGAACAAACTCATCAGGTGATATTTCACCTAATCCCTTAAATCGAGTAATCTCGTGTTTGCCGGATAACTTTTGAATTGCATCACGTTTCTCTTGTTCTGAGTAACAGTATATTGTCTCTTTTTTGTTACGAACTCTAAATAACGGAGTTTGTAGTATATACAGATGTCCTTCTTTTATTAATTCAGGAAAGAACTGCAAAAAGAATGTGATCAATAGTAGTCTAATATGCATCCCATCAACATCGGCATCGGTAGCGATTACAATATTATTATATCGTAAATCCTCCATAGATTCCTCAATATTGAGCGCTGCCTGAAGTAAATTAAATTCTTCATTTTCATACACAATTTTCTTGCTCATATTATAGCAGTTAAGAGGCTTTCCTCTCAAACTAAATACTGCCTGTGTATTTACATCTCTAGACTTGGTAATAGATCCACTCGCCGAATCACCCTCGGTTATAAATAAGGTACTTTCTAAATTGCGATCCTTTTTACTATCGGTCAAATGCACTCTGCAATCTCTTAACTTCTTGTTGTGCAAACTGGCCTTTTTAGCACGTTCCTTAGCCAACTTACGAATACCTGAAAGATCTTTGCGTTCTCGTTCAGCTTGTAAGATCTTACGTTGCAGCTGTTCTGCTGTGTTAGAGTTTTTGTGTAGGTAGTTATCTAATTTTGTTTTAAGAAAATCGTTAATATATGTTCTTACAGTAGGCATCCCGTCTCCCATATCAGTAGACCCCAGCTTCGTTTTTGTCTGACTCTCAAAAACCGGCTCGGTTACCTTGATACTAATTGCAGAAACGATTGATTTTCGAATATCACTTGCCTCATAGTTTTTGCCATAAAACTCGCGTATGGTTTTTACTACGGCCTCTCTAAACGCTGCCTGGTGCGTTCCTCCCTGTGTGGTATTTTGACCATTCACAAAAGAATGATATTCTTCACTGTATTGAGTTTTGCTATGTGTGATCGCAACTTCTATATCATCTCCTTTGAGGTGTATGATATCATACAATCGATCTTCTTCTCCTATACTTTCTGATAACAAATCTTTAAGTCCGTTTTCAGAAAAATATTTTTCACCGTTGAATACTATGGTCAAACCAGGGTTTAGGTACACATAGTTCTTAAGCATTTTTGCTACATACTCGGTACGGTACTTATAATTTTTGAAGATAGAATCATCAGGAATGAAGGAAACTTTGGTTCCGCGTCGTCTTGAGGTCTCCTCCAGCCCATCCTGATTGGTAAGATTTCCTTTTTCGAACTCTGCAGACGCTGATTTACCATCTCGGGTCGACTCTACTCTAAAAAATGACGATAGTGCGTTAACCGCCTTGGTTCCTACTCCATTTAATCCAACGGATTTTTTAAAGGCTTTACTGTCATATTTACCTCCGGTATTCATTTTGGAAACTACATCCACAACTTTACCTAAAGGGATTCCACGACCATAATCACGTACAATAACTTTTTCGCCCTGAATAGAGATGTCAATGGTTTTACCAACTCCCATCACATATTCATCAATAGAGTTGTCTAAAACTTCTTTTAATAAGATATAAATACCATCATCGGCAGAAGAACCATCACCTAATTTACCAATATACATCCCCGGACGCATACGGATGTGTTCTTTCCAATCAAGAGATCGTATGTTATCTTCTGTATACTTCGTTTCGTTGCTCATAAATTTTGGGTAGAATGCTCGCTAAGATAAGACTTCACCTACAAATTTAAAACTAGCCAATTACAAAGTAATTAACAAATATAAATTTGATATTGTTGATTAACTGATTAACAGTTTATTACCCTTATAACTCATCTTATGATCATCTTATTTCAATTCATACAAAAATTATTTCGTTATACATCGGTAAGGTATCTTCTTATCCCGAATAAATGGTATAAGATTTGTTTTTATATCTTTACAAACTAATTTTAAAAATATATGAAGATGAAGAAATTTCCCAAATCTTTTCTGACGCTCTTCACTGTAGCACTTAGTGTGGTTGCTTGTGATGTAGTTGATGATTTATTAACGTTTACTATTTCTGATGATACAGATATCGAAATAGGCTCGGGTGTTCCGCTTGCTACTCCTTTTGATATCGCTACACCACCGGTAAAGAGTAATTCACAAAGTGAGTTTGAGCAAAATGACAGTCGTGTAGACCTTGTAAAAGAGATAAAGCTTACATCTCTTAAACTTAACATCACCTCTCCCGAAGGACAAACTTTTAATTTTCTAAAATCCATTCGAATTTTTATATCCGATACTAATGATGAGAATGAAATAGAACTGGCTTCGCTTGATACCATTCCGGAAGGCGTAAAAACATTGGATTTAGAAACTACGAATGCTGCTCTGGATGTCTATGTAAAAGGTGCCTCTTACAATTTGAGAACAGAGGTAGTTACAAAAGAAGCACTTACAAATACGGTTAAAGTAAACGCGGCAATGAAATATCAGGTTACTGCTGATCCGCTGTAAAACGGTAGTAAACATAGTATAAAACAATAAGCTCGGGCAAATTTGCCCGAGCTTATTGTTTTAAATTGAATGCCAATCCTCTTTTATGGCATATTTGCAAAAGAATACTACTACCCTTTTACCCACGCCTTTCGCAATGCTAACTGTTTTTCAGTTGCATTTTCTACTGGCAAAATAGTTTTGCCTTGCGTGTATGATTTCTTAAGGGTCGTCTCAAGAATAACCTCTTCCCCTGCTCTATCTAATACAACTTTAAGAGGATCTCCTTCTTTCCACTGTAATGAACCTCGCAAGACCGTATTAGCGTTTTGTAAAGTAAGTGCTTCCCCATTTACAGAAACTATAAAATCATTAGGTAACACGCCGTTATCAGCCCAGAAACTATTATCCAGTACCAATTCATTGAAATAAATACCGCCTTTATCTTTGTCTCCAGCTACGATAAGAGCTCCTGCATTTTGAATGTAATTTGTTTCTACTTTGCTTGACGTGATTTTTAAACCAACTTTATTAAAAAAGTCTTCGTAATCTATTGGTGTTGTCCCCTCTACATGATTTTTCAAAAATTTGCCAATTGAAGGATATGTCATTTTTGTAATTTCGGCTATCAGATTATCATCCTTAAATGGTTTTTCCTTTCCATACTTATTGGAAAGTTCTTTCATTAATGACAAAATCCCTCTTTCTCCGTTACTCTCTTCGCGCATCAAAATATCGATACACATACCAATTAGCGCACCTTTTTGATATACGTTAATATAATTTGCAGCATATGGAGCGTCAAGAATGTTTTCACTCATTACAGTAAAACTCATCTCATCATCAAAGCCTTTTGAGGCAACTATTTTATCTAAAATTTTGTCATAAAACTTATTTTCTTCAACCAATCCCTGATTTGCTTGAAATAAGGTGGCAAAATATTCAGTTACTCCCTCATACATCCAAAGATGCTTAGAAAAAGTCGGTGCGTTATAATCGAAATAATGTACATCTTCTGAATGAACACTTAATGGGGTAACGATATGAAAAAATTCATGAGAAACCACATCTATCATAGCACTTGCTAACGCATCCTCGGGCATCTGTTCAGGCAAAACTACTACGGTAGAAGTGTGATGTTCTAAAGCACCAAAACCCGTAGGAGCGGTTTCTGTTCCCGGTGACAAATAGAGGTAAATATCATACCGTGGCGTACTGTTGATAGCTCCCATATACGCTTTTTGAGCCTTCATCATTTTGAAAACAGTTTCTTTTATACCCTTAGCCGTATGCGTTTTATTCGGAGAATAAACACTCAAAACAATCTTGATATCCCCCACTTCGAATTCCTCTACATCGAGCATTCCATACATCATGGGATTATCCGTGATTTCAAAATATCGGGTAGCCATGTAGTTATCAACCACTGTGGCATCGTCCTTAGTAATCGAACTGACTAACGATAATGCCGAGGTTCTCTTCATATTAGACGGCGTATGCACGCTTAAAGCGTATTGATTCGACTTCAAATTGTCAAAATACCCAATAAAACCATGTAAGTTTAAGACATAATTATCAGGCTCTATATTAGTTCCTGAAGGTGAAAAAGGAGTCTTTTTGGAAGTTTGCTCAATATCATACGTATCATTCACCTCGTACCGGATCACATCTAACTGACGCGCATTAGGAATTTGCCATGAGTTTGTATCAACTTTTACAGCAGTAATTTCTTTACCAGCATAGTCAAAAGCTTTGAAGTTCTCTACAAATGATCCAAAATCACTTACCGCATACGTCCCCTGGACGACTTTTGGTAATCGGTACATTACCGTATCCTGTGTAAAACGCCCGGGGTTTATTTGAACCGGTGCTTTGTCCTCTTGTATATCCACCAAATCAATTGAAGTTTGAATAGGTGTGTTTATAGCTAAATCGTTATTTTGCTTAGTTGTTCCACATCCAAACAATAAGATTGCCAGAGACGCGGTAGCCAATGTTTTTTTCATGAATTCTGTCTTAATAAGAAATTTTTATTTTTAAAAAAATTGTATTGTTGGTTAGCGTTACGCTTGTATTATATTGGACGAAGCTTTACCAAGAGTGTTACAGGTTTGGTGAGAAAAATATCGATTAGTTTAATTTTTAATATAATTTTGGGATTCGATATCAGAATCTATGCAAAAACTACTACTCGATTCGGTCACCTACAATGTGGCCATACCATTACCTCTGGACAGTCAAAAGCAAACGTTAGTATTCTTGCATGACTCTCTAGGCTGCGTTGAACTCTGGAGAGATTTTCCTATACAACTAGCACAAAGAACGAACTGTAACGTAGTGATATATGACCGACAGGGATATGGCAAATCAGACCCGTTTACAATTGCGCATCGGGATCGTGACTATTTAGCTAAAGAAGCGCATACTTTGAATACAATACTTACAGCGTTAAAACTTACATCCTGCATATTATTTGGTCATAGTGATGGCGGAAGTATTGCTTTACTGGCAGCCTCTTTCTATCCAACTACTTTTAAAGCAATTATTACTGAAGGGGCCCACGTTTTTGTAGAAAATGAAACGCTTCAAGGTATCCTCACAGCAAAGGAAGCCTATAAAACAACAAATTTGAAGCAAAAATTGGAAAGGTATCATGGTACAAAAACTGAAGCTGTCTTTACCCTGTGGACAGAAACCTGGTTATCCAAAGAGTTTCAGGACTGGGACATAACTAAGGAATTAAAACGTATCCAATGTCCATCATTAATCATACAGGGTGCTCAGGATGAATACGGAACCAATAAACAAGTAGAAGCTATAGTAAACTACAGTTCTAGCAAGCATACAGAAGCCTATATTATACCAAATATCGGTCACTCCCCTCATAAAGAATGTCCGAACCTTGTACTAGAAAAAGTGAGTGAATTTATAGCTAACTTACAATGAGTTAAAACTTCTTAAGGAAGTAAGTTCTTGGTGATAATATTTTTTAAATCGTTTTTATTAAGGGGTTTATTGATGATATCGTTCATCCCGGCATCCATGCATTCTTGTCGTACCTCTTCGAGTTCTGAGGCTGTGAGTGCCACGATGGGAGTAGTTTGATCAAATTCTCGTATTCGCTTGGACGCTTCAATCCCATTTAAATACGGCATATTTAAATCCATTAATACGAGATCAAAATCTTCTTTTTTGACCATTTGTAATGCGTTAAATCCATTTTCAACTATGGTACAATCATATCCTATTAGATTTAATAAATTTTTTGTCACAATTTGATTAATCTTATTGTCCTCTGCTATTAGAATTCGGCGATACACCTCTGTCGCCCCATTATCATTATTGAAATGATTTTTTTGAGCATCTTCATGAATGACCTGTAGTTTTAGATCAAAATAAAAGCGAGTCCCTCTGTTCTCTTTGCTATTCAAATGAATTGTACTCCCCATCATTTGAACTAGGTTTTTTACTATTGAAAGCCCCAAACCTGTACCTTCTAATTTATTTGATTCCCGATTGACCTGAGAAAATTTTTCAAAAACATATTCCTGCTTATCTTCTGGTATTCCCGGTCCGTTATCTTCTACCTCAAAGCGAAGATGAATCATATCATCTTTCTGACCTATAATTCTAATTCTCAACCAAATTTTTCCGTTCTCAGTAAATTTGGCCGCATTACCTATTAAATTAATTAAAATCTCTGATAAACGCAAAGAATCAACATCTACGGTTTCCGGAAGATCATTTGGGGTGTCCAAAATAAGTTCGGTATTCTTACTCTTAGCCTGATATTCAAAAGAGTTGAGAAGGTTCTGTGAAAGCTTAAACAGATTTGTCGGGGTATTAGTAAGCTTGATGTTTTTTGCCTCTATTTTACTGATTTGAAGCACATTATTGATTAAGTTAAGAAGATAATCTCCTGAAAATTTTAATGAACTCAATAACTTTTTGTG
Source organism: Aquimarina sp. 2-A2 (assembly GCF_045505135.1). Classification (NCBI taxonomy): domain Bacteria; kingdom Pseudomonadati; phylum Bacteroidota; class Flavobacteriia; order Flavobacteriales; family Flavobacteriaceae; genus Aquimarina; species Aquimarina sp. 2-A2. The sequence continues at coordinate 512,761 of NZ_JBJKFI010000002.1, forward strand.
TTTTTCATGTATATCCTCTTCTTCCAAAAGCAGTGACGTAATACCGACTACTCCGTATAAAGGTGTGCGCAACTCATGGCTAACAGTTGATATAAATTGAGATTTAACACGAGTAAGTTCTTCTGCTTCCGTTTTGGCGGCAATTAATTCTTTATTCTTAGTACTAAGTACGTCACTCAACTTTTTCTTGGAGTGATAGCCTCGGTAAAAAAAGAAAACTGCTCCCAATAAAAACACCAGTGAAATCCCCGATACTATGTTGATTATCCGATTGTTATTAGCAATACGTGTTTGATAATCTTTCTCTTTTTTGGTCTGCTCCAATTCTCGTTCGTACTCCTCGACTTCAAAACCAACCTTTGCCGTTTCAATCTGTTTAAGCTGTTCCTTGGTATATAATTGATCTTTATATTTTTGATAGGCTTTAAGATCAGAATACGCGCTATCCATATTATTTAATGCTTTGAAAAGCTCGGCACGCGCTTCATAGATATACGACATCTCAAGTAACATATTGTTATCCCTAGCCATCGTTAAAGCTTGGTTGAAGTGATCTTTTGACTTTTCTAAGGCATTCATATGTAGAAAATACCTTCCTTTTAAGTAATTAATTTCACAAAAGGCTTCGATATCCTTCGTCACTTTTGACAGGCTATCAGCTTCCTGCAAATATGGATAAGCCTCTTTATAGTTTTCGGCGTCAATATAAGTCCAGGCAAGATTAATTATAGGAGACATATATTCATACGGGTCATTTATGCTTTTTCCCAAGGCAACCGCCTCAGAATAAAATTCTACTGCTTTAGGTACATTCTTGAAACCTTCAGAGTAAACATTTCCTAATCCATTGACAGCCCACAAAATAAGGATAGAATCGTTTGCCAATTTACCCAACTCCAGAGCTTTCGTATAGTTTTTTTCTGCATTTTCATAATCCGTCAATATCTGATAGTTATACCCCATCAAATAATGAGCATGTCCTTTATAATAATGACTATTAATACGATTTGAATATTTTGCTGCTTGTATAGCATGTTCAAGAGATTCTTTGATTTTATATTGATAAGAAAGATCACTTGATTTCTCTATCAATTGCTGTAAACTATCATTGACTATATGATCAACAGATTGCTGAGCGAACGCCAGTCTAAGGGTAAAGACTACAAAAAATAATAAAAATGATATGGTTTTCAAGATTTTAGCCTTTTGAAATGTAATTTATGATTTGCGGGAAGAATGCATACATCGCATGAATTTATGCATAACCTGTTTAAAGATATCAGTAAAAACCTTAAAATACCAGTAAAATGAAAAAAATAATTCATTTTTACTAGTGATTTATTAAATCGTTAAAGCTCTTATCCGAAAAAAATAAAGCCAATGTAGTGTATACATCAGCTTAACTTTTATAAAAATATTTTTATCTATACGTTGAACAAGAAATGCATCACATCACCATCATTTACAACGTATGTTTTACCCTCAACTCCAAGTTTACCGGCTTCTCTTGCTTTTGCTTCGCTACCATAGCTAACAAAATCATCATACTTTATGACTTCAGCCCTAATAAATCCTTTCTCAAAATCGGTATGAATAACGCCTGCTGCTTGAGGTGCAGTAGCTCCTATTGGGATTGTCCAAGCACGAACCTCTTTGACACCTGCAGTAAAGTATGTTTGCTGATTCAACAATTTGTAAGCTGCTCTAATCAGAACCGAAGCTCCTGCTTCCTCTAACCCCATATCCTGTAAAAACATTTGGCGTTCTTCAAAGTCCTCCAACTCTGTTATATCTGCTTCTGTAGCCACTGCCAGAACAATTACCTCGGCATTTTCCTGAGCAACTACTTCTTTTACTTTAGTAACAAATTCGTTACCCTCAACTACTGAATTTTCATCCACATTACATACATATAAAACCGGTTTGTCTGTAATAAACTGTAAGGGTTTTACAAAAGCTTCGTGATCATCCTCTGATACTTCTATTGCACGAATAGATATTCCTGCCTCTAGACCTTCTTTTAATTTTAATAAAACAGCCTCCTCTTTTTGAGCTTCTTTATTGCCAGTCTTTGCAGCTCTCTTAATTTTATCGAGTTTCTTTTCTAAAGTTTCAAGATCTTTTAACTGAAGTTCGATATCAATGGTTTCCTTATCACGAATTGGATCTACAGATCCATCAACATGAACAATATTATCGTTCTCAAAACATCTCAATACATGTATAATCGCATCAGTCTCTCTGATATTACCTAAAAACTGATTCCCAAGTCCTTCTCCTTTACTGGCTCCTTTTACCAATCCCGCAATATCAACAATTTCTACAGTAGCAGGCAATACGCGCTCTGGATTAACTAACGATTCCAATTTTTCTAACCTCACATCCGGAACATTTACAACTCCAATGTTAGGTTCGATCGTACAAAAAGGAAAATTAGCACTCTGTGCTTTTGCATTAGATAAACAATTAAATAAAGTAGACTTACCTACATTGGGCAATCCAACAATTCCAGCTTTCATAATAATAGGTTAATTAGGATCACAAAGATCCTATTTTGCGAGCGCAAATATAATGTTATTAGAGGTAACAAAACAATAGGCTGGCACACTTTAGCAAAATCGAGGATCCTTCACTCAAAGGATCAACAAATTTTCATACTCAAATGTAAAAGATGTCGATACAATCCTACAGAATAAAAATTAAATAAAAATTGTTAAATGTGGTAAAACCGTAAAAAATTGTTAACTCAAATGTTAAAAAAGTACGGTTTTAAAGTATATTTGCTCAAAAGGACTAATAATTAAAATTAATTTACATGAAACAACTCACACTAATCTTATTTACTTTACTCACTACTGTAAGTTTTGCTCAGCAAACCGTTACAGGTACCGTTAAGGACGCAGACGGTGAATTATTACCCGGTGTAAACATTATTGAAAAAGGCACTAATAATGGTTCTACGACGGACTTTGATGGAAAATACAGCATTGAAGTTCCGGCAGATGCTATTTTAGTTTTCAGTTACGTAGGCTTTACATCAAAAGAAATTCCAGTTGGCGGCAAATCAACAATTGATGTAACGATGGATAGTGGTGCCCAGTTAGAAGAGGTGCTGTTAGTAGGTTCTCGGGCATTGCCTAGAAGTAACACAACCTCTTCTTTGCCAATCGACGTTTTACCCGCAAAAGAGTTAGCGTCAACAGGACAACTAACTTTTGACAAAGCATTACAATACAAAATTCCATCCTTTAACACGGTTCAAACTCCGGTAAATGATGCAACATCATTGTTGGATCCTTATGAAATTCGTAACATGGGACCTAGTCGAACTTTAATTCTAATTAATGGAAAGCGTAAGAACTTAAGTTCTTTACTGTACACCCAGACTTCTCCCGGACGTGGAGAAACAGGATCTGATATCTCTGCAATACCCACTGATGCTATCAAGCGAGTTGAGATATTAAGAGATGGAGCCTCTGCACAGTATGGATCTGATGCCATCGCAGGAGTAATGAACATTATATTAAAAGACAATGATGATGAAGGTTCTGTAACACTTAGAACAGGAATTACTTCAGAAGGTGACGGTGAAACTATTGGTGTTAGCCTAAACAACGGTACCTCCATTGGAAATGAGAATAATGGCTTTTTTAATTACACCATTGATTTTTCTAAAACAAACCTGGCAAATCGTCCGGGGACTGTAGATGCAGAGGGTGAAGCCATCGATTTTGAAGCGGATATTGCTGATGTTAGAGATTTTTTAAACAAGTATCCGGATGCTAATAATATTAATGGTTCTCCAGAAAATGCAGTGGCTAAATTTTTAGTTAACGGAGGTTACGATCTTAATGAAGCCTCTTCAATTTATATGAATGCAGCGTATGTCTACAAAAAGGTAAACAGTTTTGCCAATTACAGAACACCATATTGGAAACCTGCAGTTGGAGATACCGAGTATTTATCGAATTTCTTTCCAAATGGAGAAAATGGCGAGTATATCGGTTATGTTCCTACGTTTGAAGGAGACCTAAATGATTACAATGCTTCTCTTGGTTTTAAGACTAAAAAGAACGGTTGGAATTATGATGTTAGTTACACTACTGGTGGAAATTCGCAAGCGTATACTGTGAATAACTCTCACAATAGTAGTAACGAAAGAAATCCTGACACGTACTTAGGTGATATTAATGGAAACGGGAATGTCGATATAACTCCTTATGATCTTAATGGAGACGGTACTATTGAAGAAAATGAAGGTGTGGAGTTGATTCAAGGAGATTTCAAATATAGAGGAAACAGTCCTATCGCCTTTGATCCCGGAGGCACCAAATTCTCTCATCATGTGGGAAACATCGATATAGCTAAACTACTTTCTGACAAAATTAGTGTTGGTTTTGGAGCTGAATTTAGAGCGGAAACCTTTGAAATTATAGAAGGCGATCGGGCATCTTGGGAAGGTGGCGGAGCCGATTCTTTTGCAGGAAACAGTCCGGAAAATTCGGGGAAGTTCAACCGCTACAATTTTGGTGGTTATTTTGATATCGCCTATGATATTACTGAAGATTTCTTAATTAACGGTACGGTACGTTTAGAAGATTATAGTGATTTTGGAGAAGCATTTGTTTGGAAAGTTAGCTCTCGTTATAAATTTTTGGAAGACAAAATCACGCTAAGAGCATCGGCTTCGACCGGATTTAGAGCTCCCACATTACACCAAATTTATACACAGAAAGCACAGTATAGCTTTGTCCCGGGACAAGGGATTCAAGTAGGAGGTCTAGTCAGTAATGTATCACCACAAGCCAGACTACTTAGGCTACCTAAATTGGATGCTGAAGAATCTTTTAATGTTACGGTAGGATTAGGCGTCAAATTAAATAGTAAAATCAATTTTACCATAGATTACTATAACATTCAAGTTGAAGACAGAATCGTTTTAAGTACAGAGGTTGCTCCACCTGCAAATGAAGATTTTGAAGGATTAAATGATTTAAGTTTCTTTGTAAATGCAATCGATACCAGAACTTCAGGAATTGATTTCGTAGCAAACTACAAAAACATAGAATTAGGAAGTGGTGAACTTGGCTTTAGTTTATCAGGAAACTATACAATCGAAAATGAACGTGACGGAGGTGTTAAAGAGCCTTCATTCTTAAATGGCACAGGGCAGTCAGTAGTTAACGAAACTCAGGAAGCATTATTCTTTACTTCAAGACCCAGAACCAAATGGATTTTAGGGGCAACTTATGAAATTGGTAAATTTGATTTTTCTTTGAACAATACCTATTTTGGGAAAACAACTTTTAGACAGCAAGGTTTAAATAAGAATCTTTCAACCGAGTTTATCCCTAAAGTTGTTACAGATCTTGGTATTGGATTTGATGCTACAGAAAAATTCACTATTTCTCTCAACGTTAATAACATCTTAGATGTATTGCCAGAATGGGAATTTGTTTCTTTAAATTCTGCTGGAGATGCTATTTTAAATGATCCAGCCCAAGTAAAGTCAGAGTCTAATTTAATTACCTTCAATCAAAGGTATTCACAAATGACCTATGATGGTTATCATTTTAGTCAGTTGGGTGCTATGTTCACCTTATCGCTGAACTACAAATTGTAAACTATTTAAATAAATAATAAAAAAGAGCTTCAAAATTCAAATTTTGAAGCTCTTTTATTTTTTTACTGTTTTAAAAACTATCGTCTGGCATCATATACTCTGTATCTGATTCCAACTCTAGCATATATGTCAAAAAACTTACTGTTCTGATCAGTTAGATTGTCTATAAAATCGTTCATAACACCTACATCGATCATAAAATCAAACATTTCTCCGGTAGCAATAGAGAAGCCAGCTCCATACACTCCTCCCAAAACGATCTGTTCATAATCCTGAGTACTAAGCTTTTTATCTCCATTTTCTACCTTCGCGTTTACACGAAAGGAAGGTCCCACTTGAAAAAACGCTCTAAAATTATCTGTATTTTGTCCGGTAATGACTCTAAATTTTGGAGAAAAACCAATTTGAAATGCCTTGATCTCATCACCCTCATTATACCTAACTGTAAATGGTTCTCCATTAATTTCTATACTTTCTGAAGCCGTATCAGCAAAAGTACTTCTACGCTGTAAGGCCTCCAAAGAAAAAACTATACTCGTTTTAGCTCTATCGTCCAGCATATAACCATAACCGGCATTGAAATAGAATCCGGTTCCTCGATTTGTATCCACATTATCTAAGTTTAATTTAGAAAACGTAGCTCCACCAGATACCTCCCATCGATACTGAGCGTAACTCCCCGAGAGAACAAATGCTAAACAAATAAATAATAGATTTTTTTTCATGATCGTAGATTTTTTTATAGCTATAACGCCGGCGAAAGTACTAAATTTTAAAAAGTAAAAAAAAACCTATCGTTTCCGATAGGCTGTACTTTAGAAATTAAATTTATTACTCCGGATGCATAAATGCCTGTTTTTTTAACAAAAACTCTTCCGTCTCTACGATATCTTCATCCGGTACACAACAATCTACAGGACATACAGCAGCACATTGTGGTTCTTCATGAAAACCTTTACACTCTGTACACTTGTCCGGCACTATATAGTAAATCTCATCGCTTATAGGCTCCTGAGCTTCTTCTGCATCCACTTCTTTACCTCCGGGTAAAACAACATTTCCACTTAAATTTGTACCATCTGCATATCTCCAATCATCTGCACCTTCGTAAATTGCAGTGTTAGGGCATTCTGGCTCACACGCACCACAGTTTATACATTCGTCTGTTATTATAATTGCCATAGCTCTTTTTTATCTAAATTTGCAGTACAAAAATAACTCCTATACAAGTGATAAACAAATCAGATATGACTAAAGATGATCGAATAGCAGCTTTTTCTCAATTGGGTCAGTTTTTAAATCAATTCTCCTCTCCTACTCCTATTAGAGATTCTTCAGTGCCACACAATGAATCTTTTTTTGACCAAATGCACACGGTAGTCGAGCGAATGGTACATCATAATGGCTGGTTTACACCAGAAAACGTAGCATTTTCAATTCAACAATGGAGCACTTTACTAAGCGAGGAAGAACTGAACAATTGGTTAGCTCCCTATACGCTTTCAGAAACATCACCTAAGAAAATCGGTATTATCATGGCTGGTAATATACCGCTGGTAGGTTTTCATGATTTTTTATCCGTACTTATTACAGGAAACACGGCACTTATAAAATTATCCTCTCATGATAACCAATTGTTGCCTTTGTTGAGCAACTATCTAATCGCTGTTTCACCAGGTTTTAAAGACCGTATCGTTTTTCATGAAAATAAACTTACTGATTTTGATGCCATCATTGCAACGGGCAGTGACAATACCGCTCGATATTTTGAACACTACTTCGGAAAAGTCCCAAATATCATTCGAAAGAATAGAAATTCTGTAGCGATCCTTACAGGTAATGAATCTAACACCCAACTGACTGATTTAGGAGAGGATATTTTTAGATACTTTGGTTTAGGATGCCGTAGCGTTTCTAAACTTCTGGTACCCAAGGGTTACGATTTTGATCAATTTTTTAAGGCAATCTATGGTTACAACGACATCATAAATAATGCAAAGTATGCTAATAACTACGATTATAACAAAGCTGTATACTTAATGAGTGAATACAAACTACTCGACAACGGTTTTTTGATGTTAAAAGAAGATGATCGGTATGCTTCTCCCATTGCTACGTTATTTTATGAATTCTATGATGGTGAAGAAGATTTGACATCCCGACTTCATCGTGATCGCAATCTATTGCAATGTATTGTGGGTAGCCATAAAATAACCACCGTACCTTTCGGAAAAACACAATATCCTGCACTTGCAGATTATGCTGACGGAGAGGATATTGTTGAATTTTTAATAAAAATTAACTAAATATTTTATCACATTCACAATGTATATCTATTAGATTATTAGCACCTTTGTGAGGAGGAGTTAAGGGTACATATATACCCTTAATTTATTTAGAATAATTTATAAACACCAAGAAAAACTACTGATGAAAAAGCATAATTTTAGCGCGGGACCCTGTATCTTACCACAAGATGTATTTAAAGAAGCATCACAAGCTATTTTAGATTTTAATGATTCGGGACTGTCGATACTAGAAATATCTCACCGTAGTAAGGATTTTGTTGATGTAATGGAAGAATCAAGAAATTTGGTTCTGGAACTTTTAAATCTTGAAGGAAAAGGCTACAAAGTACTCTTTTTACAAGGAGGTGCCAGTCTTCAATTCTTGATGGTGGCCTATAATTTGTTAGAGAAAAAGGCTGGATATCTCAATACGGGTACCTGGAGTGATAAGGCCATAAAAGAAGCAAAACATTTTGGTGAGGTTATCGAAGTTGCTTCATCAAAAGAAAAAAACTTCAATTACATTCCTAAAGGATACACAATCCCTGAACAATTGGATTACTTGCATTGCACGAGTAACAACACCATTTTTGGTACACAAATGAAAACGTTCCCTGTAACGAGTGCACCTCTAATTTGTGATATGAGCAGTGAAATCTTTTCTCGAACCTTAGATTTTACGAAGTTTGATTTGATTTATGCGGGAGCGCAAAAAAATATGGGCCCTGCAGGAACGACTATGGTCGTTGTAAAAGAGGATATTTTAGGTAAAGTATCTAGGCATATCCCTTCAATGCTCGATTATCAAACACACATTGGTAAAGCAAGTATGTTTAATACGCCTCCCGTTTTTGCGGTCTATACCTCTATGCTTACATTGCGTTGGATCAAAGAAAATGGTGGTGTGGCTGCTATGGAAGAGCAAAATGAGAAAAAAGCTAAACTTTTGTATTCAGAAATTGATCTCAATCCTCTTTTTAAAGGATTCTCGGCTACTGAGGATCGTTCGAATATGAATGCAACCTTTTCACTTATCGAAGAGGATCTCAAAGAAACTTTTGACGCCATGTGGAAAGATGCTGGAATCAACGGATTAAACGGCCACAGAAGTGTTGGTGGTTACCGTGCAAGTATGTACAACGCACTTTCTTTAAATAGTGTGGCTGCACTTGTGGATGTCATGAGTGATCTGGAACGAAAAGCATAATTAATAATTCATTTCCCCTATATTGAATGTAGGTTTAAAAAATAAAATTTTACTATGAAAGTGTTAGCAAACGACGGTGTATCTCAAAGCGGTATAAAAGCTCTCGAAGCCAGCGGTTTTGAAGTTATCACCACTACAGTAGCGCAAGATCAATTAGTAAACTATATCAACGATAAAGATATTACAGTACTATTGGTTAGAAGTGCCACCAAAGTAAGAAAAGACATCATCGACAATTGTAAAAGTCTAAAAGTAATTGGACGTGGTGGGGTTGGTATGGATAATATTGATGTGGCTTACGCCAAAGAAAAAGGTATTGAAGTAATCAATACTCCCGCAGCCTCCTCAAGTTCTGTTGCCGAATTGGTATTCGCTCATTTATATAGCGGAGTAAGGTTTTTGCACGACGCTAACCGCAATATGCCATTAGACGGTGACAGTAAGTTCAAGAATTTAAAGAAAGCCTACGCAGGAGGTATTGAGTTAAGAGGAAAAACACTGGGAATTCTTGGAATTGGTCGAATTGGCCAAGCAACGGCAAAAATAGCTATTGGCGTTGGAATGAAAGTTATTGCCTATGATCCCTATATTGAAGATGTTGAAATTCCGTTAGAATTTTTTGACGGTCAGAAAACTACGTTTAAAATTAAAACAATTTCAAAAAATGACGTATTGAAAAATGCTGATTTTATTACCTTACACGTGCCAGCGCAAAAGGAATACGTAATCGGAGCTTCAGAAATTGAAAAAATGAAAGATGGCGCAGGAATCGTAAATGCCGCACGTGGCGGCGTGGTGGACGAAGTTGCATTAGTAGCCGCTTTAGAAAAAGGCAAATTAAGCTTTGCCGGTTTAGACGTTTTTGAAAACGAACCTACGCCTGCAATAAAGGTACTTATGAATCATAAAATTTCTCTTACTCCGCATATCGGTGCGGCAACAGGGGAAGCTCAGGATCGCATTGGGCAAGAACTTGCTGATCAAATTATAAGTATTCTAAAATAAGAAGGTTTTTAATCTACTCCAAAAGCTCTGTAATTAAGAATTGCAGAGCTTTTTTTTATTTATATTCTTGTCATGTTTTATCAGTTTAAAATTACGCTTTGTCGATTTTAAATGCTTTTTAACGTGTTTTAAGCAAATATTTCTTTAAATTTAGAATACTTCAACTTTAGTAAATAGTACTTTTAACTCATAATTTTAAAAACACTAAGATACATGTCTGGATTATTAGATTTATTAAATAGCGATATCGGAAAACAAATGATTAGCGGCTTAAGCAACCAAACGGGACAATCAGAAAGTAAAACTGCAAATGTACTAAGCATGGGATTACCGGTTCTTATGGGGGCTATGAAAAAAAATGCGTCTTCTAATGATGGAGCTCAAGGACTGATGAGTGCACTTTCAAATAAACACGACGGTAGTATTTTAAATAATCTTGGAGGTTTATTTCAAAACGGGGTTGATGATACAGTTTTATCCGACGGTGCAGGTATCCTGAATCATGTTCTGGGAGGTAAGCAATCCCAAGTTGAGCAAACCATTGGGGCCAAATCAGGAGTCGATAGTGGATCTGTAAGTGAAATTTTAAAGGTTGCTGCTCCAATTCTAATGGGTGTATTAGGTCAGCAAAAAAGAGCTAATAATGTATCTGATTCGAATGGCATAAGTTCTTTACTCGGTAGTATGTTAGGCGGACAGCCACAAGAAAATCAAAGCTTAATTATGTCTCTGATTGATTCTGATGGTGATGGTAGTGTATTAGATGATGTCGCAGATATTGTTCTAGGTTCTGGTAAGAAAAAAGGTGGTTTAGGAAGCTTGATCGGTGGATTTTTTGGTAAATAACTAAATAATCCTGTCAAAAAAACAGACCTCATAAAAATATTTGAAAAGGAGAATTTGAATGTGATTTATTTGTTAAAACCGAAGGTAGTACTTCGGTTTTTTCGTACTTTTTGAATATGAAAACATTCATCTTAGTCATCGTCTTACTCATAACAGTAATCGGCTGTAGTTCCACTCAGAATACTAGCGAAATAAAAAAAGATAAGGATGCGGTTCAAGACACGGTACGTATAGCAAATGATAGTCTGGAGTACGAAATTATCATTATAGAACCTGGATTTAACGCATGGCTAGTGACTCAACCTCCAAGAGGTTTTTACACTGAACAGTTTTTAGAAACCCGCAATCGTCGCAATGTGATAGATTATAATCAGCGTGTACGACAACCATTCCGGTATGATCCCAACATATACATGCAAGAAATAAACTACGAACCTACAATTCATTATGGATACGAGGTCAACTACCTTTTATATAACTACTTCCTGTTTTTAGAACAACGCTATAACCAGCGATTTTTCTTTTCAAGAGGGTAAAATTTTTACAGCACTGATACTTTTGAGGTTCATCTTTTTGTAGTAGTTTTGCATCATGCAGAATTTTAAAGATCGATGGGAAATTAAGAAGGATTGGCAACTTATATTTCCTGCTTTGGGAATTATTGGATTACTCCTTTCCGGATACTTGTTAGCTAATAAAATTTTAAACAATTCAGAAAGTTTTACTGACTCATACACCTTATTAATATTGGCTAAAATATTATTAACCCTAGTAATTGCAGTCTTTTTTCTTTGGGTAACGTTGAAGATTTTTGAAAAATTGGAGCAAAAATGGAAGGTTACGTATCGTTGGGAACTGATTGCGATATTTATTGCATTTGCAATAACGGGTTCTACCTCAGCCAAAATTTCTGATCCTGTTTTGAGTATCTTGGGACTCACCAGAGAAACGACCCTTGGTTACATCTATTGGCCTTTGAGAATAATCTTGATCTTCCCTATTTACCAAGTATTATTGGTAATCGTGGGCTGGTTATTTGGACAATTTTCTTTTTTCTGGGAGTTTGAAAAGAAAATGTTATCGCGATTGGGCTTTGCCAGATTCTTTGAATCATAGCAAATATCCCAATCACACTATAATTATTGAATAATTTCTGCTTCAACATCTATCGTTTCCGGCTCTTCAACAGATTTTGATTTATAAACAAAAGTATACATCCACATCAAGGTAAATGAAGGTATAATATCTGTTCCCGGAATGATTTCCTCAATAAATGTAAGTATAGATGCTATCTTACCTTTACGTCCGGGGTACATTGCTCTCATCTTTTTTGCCGCATAGGGAGCCCAAAGAATGTCTAGAAATGGACCTATGAAGGGTATTGCCATAGAAGCCATACCAAGAATATCGAACAAAATCCCTTGACGAAGTAATTTATATTTGTTATCCATAGTTTTAAGTTTATTACTAGTATAACAAATAAAATGCCAAAATAGTATTATTTGAGGTCAGAACTGATTAATTTCAAAAATTCATTACGGGTTTCAATTTTCTCGAACTGCCCTCTAAAACCAGAAGTTGTGGTCGATGAGTTTTGTTTTTGCACGCCTCGCATCATCATGCACAAGTGCTGAGCTTCTATTACCACTGCCACACCTTTGGGCCGTAGAGTATTGTTAATACATTCTAGAATATCATGGGTAAGCCTTTCCTGCACCTGCATACGTCTCGCAAATACATCCACAATTCGGGGTAGCTTACTTAAACCCACAATATGGCCGTCGGGAATGTATGCAATATGTGCCTTCCCAAAAAATGGTAACATATGATGCTCACATAAGGAATAGAGTTCAATATCCTTCACTATAACCATCTCATTATAATCCTCTTTAAACATAGCACCTTTTAGAATCTCAGCAGCATTCTGATGATAGCCCTGCATTAGAAATTGCATTGCCTTTGCAGCTCTTTCCGGTGTTTTCACAATCCCTTCTCTACTTATATCTTCGCCCAGGTCAGTAATTATTGATTCAAACTTGTTTTTAACTTCATCAGTTACCTCAATATTATACTCTTCTAATTTAGTATACGGCATTCGTCTTAGTTTACGTTCTTAACTTCCTTTTTCAATTTACTCTTAAATGTGTTATTGAGCGTCGCTAATTTAGGATCTATAACTAACTGACAATATCTCTGTGTTTCATGTCTATTATAATAATCATGATGTTCTTTTTCTGCAATGTAAAATGGACCTAGCTCAGTAACCTCTGTCACGATCTGACCATTAAAAATTTCATCATCATTAAGCTTCTTTATTAATTCCTCTGCTATTTCTTTTTGACTGTTATCAACATAAAAAATAGCGCTACGATACTGCGTTCCCTTATCGGCTCCTTGTTGATTTAAAGTAGTAGGATTATGCGTATAAAAGAACACCTCCAGCAACTCCTTAAAAGTAATAACATCTGAATCAAATTGTATCTGTATTGCCTCAGCATGTCCGGTTCTTCCTGTAGTTATTTCTCTATAAGCAGGATTTTTTATAGTTCCTCCGGTATACCCCGACAGAACGTTTTTTACTCCTTCCAACCTTTGAAATACCGCTTCGGTACACCAAAAACATCCCCCTGCAAGCACTGCAGTCTGAAGATTTTCAACTTTTTCCATAATTCTTTTTTGTTTAACGAAATTACCTTAATAATAAACAATTAGCCTCATTTTTAACTTTTTATTAGTAGCTAAAATCTTTATAATAGTTATAAGTTTGCAGTTCACCCTAGAAAGTAAGATTTTTTTAACAGACTTTATGACTATACTTATGCGCTTAATGCTAAGCTTATTCTCAATATGCTGCATTTGGCTTACCTCCGCCCAAAATCAAAAGACTATACAAGCACACCGTATTTCAAACCCTCCAAAAATAGATGGTAACCCAAATGATGCCGTGTGGAATGCTATAGCTCCTTCTGGTAATTTCGCCATGTACGAACCAAGTAATGAAGGAGTCATTCCCGAACATACCCGTACTGAAGTTAAAATTGCCTACGATAACAAAGCGGTCTATGTAGCTGCTTATATGTACGATCTTGATCCGGAAAAAATACTAAGACAGTTTAGCCAACGAGATGATGTTTTTGTACAGGCTGATTTCTTTGCCATCGCACTCAATACGTATAATGATGGTATTAATGAAACTCGTTTTTTTATAACCAGTGCTGGTACAATTGGAGATGCCAGAGCTGATCAATTCAATGAAGATTTTAGTTACAACGTTGTTTTTGAGGCTAAAACAACCTTTGATGACAAAGGATGGTATGCAGAATTTAAAATTCCGTATAATGCTCTTCGTTTTCCTGAATCCGAAGTACAGGATTGGAGCGTGAATTTTTATAGAAAGCTTACTCGACAGAATGAAACACATACGTGGTCCCGCATTGATAACTCGGTAGGACAACAAACTCAATACAATGGTTTGGTTCAAGGAGTCAGCGATATAAACCCTCCGGTACGGTTGACATTTTTTCCTTTTGTTCAAGGTGGTGTCTCCAGCTTTGACAGCAAAACAGAAACAAATTTTAGCGCCGGTATGGACGTTAAATATGGTCTGAATGATAGTTTTACACTTGATGCTACGTTAATTCCCGATTTTGGTCAGGCCTCTTTTGATAATGTGAGACTTAACTTGGGACCTTTTGAACAAACATTTGATGAAAATCGTCAATTCTTTACTGAGGGAACGGAACTCTTTAATAAAGGAAACATTTTCTTTTCGCGAAGAGTAGGCAGTAAACCTTCGCAAAGGGTAACAGATGACGATTTAGCACAACACGAAGTTGCCGAAGATACACCCGATAAAGTGAATCTTTTAAATGCCTTAAAAATCTCAGGTCGCACAAAAGATAATTTAGGAATTGGCTTCTTCAACGCTATTACAGAGAAAACAGCTGTGACTATTACAGATACTGTATCTGAAAACACACGTAAAAAAGTAGTAGAGCCTTTGACAAATTACAATGTTTTTGTTGTGGATCAATTATTTAATCAAAACTCATCCATATCACTGATCAATACAAATGTGACGCGAAGTGGAAGTGAATTTAGAGATGCCAACACTTCAGCCTTAGCATGGAATTTAACTAACCGTGCCAATAGTTATCGATTGACAGGGCGTGCTATTGTAAGTCGATTAAATTTGGTAGACTCTAACGTTTCCGGTTTCTCATCAGAAATTGATTTTGATCGCATTAAAGGACAATTCCGCTATGGTTTTGGTCATGATTTAGCGAATAAAACGTATGATATTAATGATTTCGGTGTTAACTTCAGAAATAATTATAATAATTTTAGAGTAAGCGCATCCTATCAAATATTTAAACCAACAGACTTGTTTAATGAGTATCGTATCGGGATGTTTATTCGGCATAGACGGTTATATGATCCAAGTGTGACTACTCAAAATACTATTGGAGGGGAGTGGTTTTTTGTTACTAAGGAACGTCTTGCATTTGGAGGATTTATGAATTACAACTCTGATAACGATGATTACTTTGAGCCACGTGTGGACGGCAGATTTATAACGTTCAAAGAAAATGTAGGAGGTCGACTTTGGGTTTCTTCTGATTATCGCAAAAAATTTGCGTACGATGCTAGTATTGGTTTAAGAGAATGGTTAGGCAACGATCGCCAAAATTTTGAGTTAGAACTTGCTCCACGGTATCGCTTTTCGGACAAATTATTGATGATCGTACGATCTGAGTATCGTCTTAGAAATAAAAATATTGGTTATGTTGATAATGAAGATGATATTATTTATTTCGGACAACGTGATATTACTTCGCTTGAAAATTCGATTAGTTTAAGCTATAATTTTGATCCGTTTAAAGCGGTCAACTTAAAATTTAGAAACTTCTGGAGTACTGCCGATTACTCTGAAAATATTTTCTCTACCCTAAACAAAGATGGAACACGTACCCAAGCCGCTTATATTTATGAAGAAGATGATGACCCTAATAGAAATTTCAACATTTGGAATCTGGACTTGAGTTTCAACTGGCGCTTTGCTCCAGGTAGTGAAGCGACACTTCTCTATCGTAATCAGATATTTAATCAGGATGAACTGTCAACAATAAATTATACAGAGAGTATGGACAACTTATTCGATCAACCTATCCAACACACACTTTCATTGCGTATTGTTTACTTTTTGGATATCAATAATTTTAAACGTTCTACCTAATAATTTAGATTGTAATATCATCGAATAATGTTTACTTTCACCGTTTAAATTACGTTTATGATCAAGGCGACCCAGATTTTTAAAACCTATGGTACACTGTCTGTGCTTAAGGGTGTGGATTTGCACATACAAGAAGGTGAAGTGGTATCTATTGTGGGTGCTTCTGGAGCAGGTAAAACCACCTTACTGCAAATTTTGGGTACGTTGGACAAAGCTGATACTACAAAAGAAAGTGAACTTATTATAAATGATACTTCTATCAAATCACTTTCTCAAAAACAATTGGCAAAATTCAGAAATGAAAAGCTTGGTTTTATTTTTCAATTTCATCAATTACTACCGGAGTTTACAGCATTAGAAAATGTTTGTATTCCCGCTTTTATCAAAAATACACCTAAGGCTGAAGCCATTAGACGTGCCAAAGAATTATTAGATTTTTTGGGATTATCTGATCGTTATGACCATAAGCCATCAGCCCTATCAGGAGGTGAACAACAACGAGTTGCTGTGGCTCGCGCCTTGATAAATAACCCTAAGGTAGTTTTTGCGGATGAGCCATCGGGAAATCTGGACAGCGAAGCTGCAAAAAAGTTACATAATCTTTTCTTTGAACTAAGAGATAAGTTTGGTCAAACTTTTGTTATTGTAACTCATAATGAAGAACTTGCAGACATGGCTGATCGCAAGTTAGTCATGGTAGATGGTAACATTGGGTTATAAAAAAGCTGTCCCTAAGAACAGCTTTATATACTTTGATAATCTTCTTAGTTTAATACAGATACTCAATAGCAGTAACATCATTACTGTTAAGTACACCGTTCTCATTACCTGTTGCACACGATATCATAATAGAGGTTCTGTCAATGCCCGTAGGAGTTCCCGGAATATGAATTGCTCCCACAGAACCAGCTCCCTCATTACTACCATCACATGATCTTGCAAACCAATCAGTATGTCTCAGACCAATACAGTGTCCCATTTCATGCGTAATTACATGTGTAGCATACGTAACACCATTATTAGAAACCCTAGGTCCGATTCTGGCCCATTTGTATGCTTTACCGCCAGAAGGGAAACCGGCAAGACCGCCACCTCCTAAGTCCCTTCGAACATACACTACTAAGTCTGCCGCTTGATAATTTGTTCCAAAAGATAATCTCATGTTTAATGTTGAGTTCACATTATTGAAGTTTGCTACCGCTCGTCTCAAAGCTTCTCGATTCGTACTGTTTAATCCTTGACCTCCACCGCCTGTGTATCCTAATACATCGATGGTCCTATTCGAACTTGAAATTAAATTGTTGGTGTGATACTGTTTAGTTCCGTTGCTATTAGTTTTTAATTTCGGTAGGTTCTCAAAACCCTCCACAGGAACTGTAATATCTCCAGAAACAAAATAGTCTGCACTGCTCCCATCGAGCAATGAAAGTTTTTGAATAGTAACATCATGGATGTTCACCCCCATATCAAACAATTGGCTCAACTGTTCTTTGGTTGGTTCGCTGTTAATCTCTTGGACTTCATTCGAAATGTCCTCTTTTTGACAGGCCGTAAATAACAGACCACCAGTCACAAGTGCACATAGTGCAATTTGTTTTACATTTTTCATAATTATTAAAATTGAGTTTGTGTTATGAATTCAAAGCTCTGTTATTAAATTCAAAATAACAACAATCAAGTGTCTCAAATCCTGTATTAAGACGTCTCATAACAAGATTTTAAACATTTAAAACCATTAAAATCAGTTACTTATATTTTTGACATATGCGGTAGGTGACTCCCCAACAATATCTTTGAAATTTTTATAGAAGGAAGCTCGTGAATTGAAACCTACTTCATCAGCTATTGCTGAAATACTGTACTTTTGATGCGTATTGGATCGCAGTAACTTTTTAAATTCTTCTATTCGATATGAATTGATAAAAGAGTTTAAATTTTTATTTTCAATTGCATTAATTGCTTTAGAAATATTACGTTGTGGTAGTGCAACACTCCTTGAAATCTTACTCAAGTTAAGATTGGGATCCAGATACGCCTTGTCCACCTCCATATGTCGTTTGACAATTGCATATATTTTTCTCAAATTACAAGTATTTTCCTGAGTTGTGTTTATTTTGGTCGTATTTATAATGTTAATCTGGACAAGACTGGCAATGGTGATATAATACATTAGTGTAAGGTACATTATATCAAAAATCAACGTTAAATATTCATTATTTAAATAATTCAATTTGATATAGGCCAAAATATTAAATACTATACATAAGGCACAAAAGATCCCCAACCATAGCATAGATTTGAATCGTGTTTTGGCATAAAACCTACCAAGTATTTTACGGTGATACCACACCACCTTGATAATTAAAATACACATTACAATGATATACGATGCAGAAGCCAGTGATACAAGGTTCCAAAAAAACGTAGTTTGTATGCGCTCATGAATTGCAGGATTTATTGTGACCAAAATAAAAAGTAAAGAAAACACCACAACTTCTATGCATGCAGGGATATAGGTTTTCCATTTATTTTTAATTTCTTTACCGGAAGTTTCAGCAGCGTATAGAAATAGAAAGTTCATGCTAAGTAAATTGAAACGAAAAGGCAGATAATATAAAGATGGATGCACCTTATCACTGTAAACGAAGCAAAAAACAATCTCCACCAGCAAAGTCAGAAAGAAAAATCCTAAATATCTATTTAGCCTACGTTTTTCTGATCTATAAAAAAATAAAATTCCCGAGATCATAAAGGTTTGTACCCCAAATAACAGAAATATAAATTCTTTAGTTTCCATAGCCTTGTAAAAAATTAACGTCAGAAATATTGATAAAGAAGGAACATATAATTTTAATGATTAAAAATAGGAAAAGTTTGATCTCTCAACACCTTATTTACTGAAAATCAACTGATAACACCTCGTATTTATGGTTTTAACTTTGTGCTGATGTGGCTAAACTGTTTTGTGTGATTCTAGAATTAAAAATTATCTTACTTTTATCTTCAAAATCAATTACATATTGAAAACTCAAACCGAATTAAAAACATTTCTGGATCAAAAAGCTGCTTATTATGAACAACCTAGGTTTATTGAAACAGATCCTATACAAATACCACATCTTTATAGTAATAAGCGAGATATAGAAATCTCAGGATTCTTAACTGCTACGATTTCTTGGGGAAATAGAAAAAGTATTCTTAAAAATGCACACCGCATGATGGAGCTCATGGGTAATGACCCCTATAATTTTGTTATGCACCATTCTGAAGATTCCTTAGATCATTTGGAGGGATTTGTACACAGAACCTTTAATGCGATTGATCTCACATACTTTATTAAGGCATTACAAGCACTATATACTAACTATTCCGATATGGAAGCGTTTTATTCGAAATTTGCGCACCAATCCGACCTCAATCGAGCAATTCATGAATTTAAAAAGGAATTTTTCTCGTTACCCCATCCCACCCGTACAGAAAAACATGTAAGCGATCCTTTAAAAAATTCTGCTGCCAAACGTATTCATATGTTTTTACGATGGATGGTTCGCGATTCAAATCGTGGTGTAGATTTGGGTATTTGGCCGTCAATTTCACCCAGTATTTTATCATGTCCGTTGGATGTACATTCTGGAAATGTTGCTCGCAAACTTGGTCTGCTCAATCGCAAACAAAATGATGGTAAAGCCTTATCAGAACTAGACCAAAGCTTACGATTGTTCTGTCCGGAAGATCCTGTCAAATATGATTATGCATTATTTGGATTAGGAGTTTTTGAAAAATTTTAAATAGGTCATAACAAAGCTCTACCCATACATCTTTTAATACTTAGTAATTGTTTGTCACTAATTTACTGGTATTTTCCGGATTGTCTGTTAAGGTTTTGAGATAAGCTACCAGCGCATCTAATTCTTCATCGTCAAGTTCTAACTTATCAAACGGCAGGGTTTGATGTGCTACATTAAAACCTAATCCTGCTCCACCACCCAAATTATAAAACTCCATTACTTGGTCTAATGACTCATATACACCATTATGCATATAAGGTGCTGTTAATGTCACGTTTCGAACAGTAGGCGTTTTGAACATCCCTTTATGTAAAGGCTCCTCAAATTTCCAATAGAAACCATAATCATTGTCCAATTCTTTATTATCCATATTTTTTGGAACGCCGATTACTTCTTTCTCGGTCTCTGTATAAAAAGGTGGTACTGTTCCATTTGTCAATGGGATAAAATGACAGGTAGCACAAAGCGCTTTTCCTGTAAACAGATTAAAACCCAGTTTTTCCTGATCGGTAAATGTATCTTCTTCTCCTCTTATGTTTTTATCAAACTTGGAATCAAATCCATTAAGTGTACTGATATATGACGAAATTGCTTTTATCACCTCAGTATTTTTATTTGAAATTCCACCATAAGCTTTTTTAAATAATCTCACATACGTGCTATCTTGTAAAATGTCTTCAGAAAATTGATGCACCGTATTATCAAATTCTTTGGTATTTGTAAAAACCGAAGAGATCTGATCTAATAGGGTTTGAGATCTTCCATCCCAGAAAAAACTACGTTGATACACGCTATTTATGAGTGTAGGCGTATTACGTTGCAACGGATTTCCTTTATTATCTAAACTACTGATTTTATTGTCGCTATAGCCTTTATCGGGATGATGACATGTTGCACAAGCCATATTCTTAGTTTTGGAAAGATTCTTATCAAAAAACAACTTTTCTCCCAGCGCTATTTGGTCTACAGATGCATTGCGATTTATAGACGATGTAAAATAGGCTGCATTAAACGAGTTACTTTCAAAAAAAGTAGGTGCATCAAAATTGAAAGGGTAACTGGAATTTCCATTCCACAAACCACTTTTCTGACGGATAGCAACCCAAGATCTGGTAATTGGGTTCATATAATCTTTAATGAATGTATAGCGATCAAAATCCTCAAATGATGGTTGTTCGTTTATAAAATGAATAGCCGCTTCTATCTCCTTAAGCAATTTTTCATCTAATTTTTTGTCCTTCATCCTCAAATCGTGCTGTATACTTTTTTTATATACATACGCTAAACTTTGTAAGGATATTCCAGCTTCTTTTATTCCCAAATTACTTGCAGGGGTATCAAAACCGGTGATCCCTAAACTTATAATACGTAAAAGTTGCTGATGCGTTGCAATAAAAAATCGCTGCGGATTCAATGACTTTTTTATTACGGTTTTTTTTAATGTTTCCAGTAAGCCAATGGTTATATCCAACTCCCTTATAAACTGCTGACTGTTTAACTGCTCCTGATAAATTGACTCTTCAAGTGCTTGTAATCCGACAGGATTTAACACTTTTTGATTATCTTCTTTAAATATTGGTAATGCCGGACCATTTACACGATGTCCAACGTCGGGATTGAGGTATGAAGCATAAGGTTCCGCTTTCTTAAAAGCATGTCTGGTCAACTCAAAGAGTCGTTTTGCTTCTTCTATTGTTAAGTCTTCATTCCGCAATTCATTAAGCAAACTGATAGCCTTCGTTAAATTATTCGAATAATAATTTTGTATAGCTGTCCAATTAGGTTCATAATGCGCTTCTTTTTTTTTACAAGAGAAAAAACAAAATATTAAAAATAGACCAATATATGCTTTCATGTGTTTTTGTTTCATAGAAATGACTAAAAAGAAAAGAATCTTTATCTGTTACGATAAAGATCTTTTCTATTGCTAATTACAAATACCAGGTTACCTTGGTAAACCTTTTAAAATGACTATTTGAGAGGCTTGATTATCTTCGTACGTCGCATTAATATCACCATCTAAACCTTTAAAGTTTTCATTTCTCCAATAATGCGGCTGAACTGCAAGAATAAATGTGTTGGATACCCCAACTTTGTCTGATACGTCGATCAAAGAACCAAATTCACCACTGAAGCCTGTACTATTTCCTTGTGCTAAATCCTGACGAACTACTAATTCTAAAACTTTAGTAGGATTGTTCCCATTTATATCAGTTTGATATATTTGCGCTGCATGACCCCGATCAAAAGAGTTAGGATCCTCTTGTACATACACAAAATTCTCGGTTACACATATATTATCAGGACTTTGCAACTCTGACAGATTACCATCCATGTTATTAGTATCTGTATTTCCACTGATTATTTGAGTTAATTTACCGGTTAGCGGTGCGTTCTCATCCAATTCTAATTTATATACAGTACCCCAATCATTATACGTTCCTCTTCCCGGACCTCTCCCCGTTACAGCAAAGAATACATTTCTACCATTGGCATCTGTACCTTTCTGGTAGTCCACATCCTCTACTCGCATAAATTGCGAAGCGAATACATCCTGGCAAGCAATTTCCATTTCATTTTTGGTCAGATTCTTTCCGTCAGTTATTTCAACAAACTCCACATCATAGGATACTCCAAAATCCAAACTAGCTTCGTTATATGTTGTATTAGCAACAACATTCTGAACACCGCTCGCTCCGTCAGAGATTTGTTTAAATCGTAATACATATATTTTACCATTCTCTAAATCTGCATCACCATTTTCAGAATAATATAGAGTGACCTGACCTTCGGATCCACTAGAGTCATCATCTCCGCCCACAATAACAGTTTTTCCCGAATAAGCGTCTTTTGGCAGTGGTACTGCATTTTCCCATGAGAATTCACCTAGAGCATCTAATCCAAAATCAGCATTAGGTGTTGGTGTTGCTATTCTGGGATCAATTCCTTTAACATCGTAATTGATACTCTCTGATGCTGATAAGAACAGATCGCTGGTACCTCCATGAATACTTGCTTCCCACATAGTTCCTGAACATTGTCTTGCAAAATCAGAGACTCCTGAGTTAAGAAGATAATCTCCAGCTATCGGAATTAAATTCTCGTCCAATCTAATACGAGCAACGGAATAACTGTCCTCGCAATTAACGACATAAATATAGCCATCTCCTTCTTTTAAGAACCCGGCGCCATCTGCAGAACCTGCTAACTGAAACGATTCATTTATGATGTCTGGTGTACTAATTAAGGAATACGCTTTTACATAGTTAAATTGTGGTGCCATAGCTACTAATGGTTCCATGCTTGACTTGTTGGCAAACATGGTGGGTTCTGGCACAAAATCATTACCATCTTTGCCATCTTCACCATCAATTCCGTCCTCGCCATCTATTCCATCTTTACCGTTTGTTCCATCAATTCCATCCTCTACATCACAGCTAATACTTAAAATGAGTGACATGAATATCATAAATTTGAAAAGCCCCTTTACTAATGTTGTCATAATTTGTCTGATTAAATGTTTATAAATACTCCAACAAAAGTATCCTTGACAAGTTTTTTAATCGTTAACTAAATATCGTTAAAGGGTTACGTTTCTTTTATCTAGAGATTACTTAGATTACGGAATCGTTAAAGAATGAGGTTAGGAATTCATTGTTTAATAGTAAACAATTAACATTTAATTGTTAAAAATTATGTTAACAATCACTAAATTTATGTAAAACACACGGGCTTATTTTATACTTATGATTTCAAACCAAACTACAGCTTACGAGAGTAGAAGATTACAGGCGCTACATAGTTACCACATATTAAATACGCCTAAAGAAACCATTTATGACGAAATCACAAAAGTAACTTCAAAAATAACGGGAAAACCGGTTGCTTTAATCTCCTTTGTAGACAAAGATTATACTTGGTACAAAGCCAGTACTGGATATGATAACGAGAAAGATGAGAGAGCTCATTCGTTTTGTAGTCATGCTATTGCCGAAAAGAAGAAGTTCTTAATTGTTGAGAATGCCCTTTTAGACTCTAGGTTTTCCAGTTTTCCGTCGGTAATTGGTGATATAGAAGTTCGATTCTATGCGGGTGTATGCTTGATTGATGAGCAGGGTTTTCCTTTGGGCACGTTGTGTGTATATGACTTTAAACCTAACCATATATCTGATGAACATCTCGAATTTCTTAAAGTTACCTCCAGGCAAATAATAAAAATCTTAACGCTGAATAAATTAAATACACAATTAAGTTGGAATCAAGCACAAGTTGAGAAGCGTAATGCCTTACTTAGAGATTTTGCCGGTATTGTCTCTCATGATATAAAAATGCCATTATCTAACATCATACTTACTACCGAGGTTTTGAGAAGTAAATATTTTGATAAACTTGATTTCAAAGCTTTAGAATATTTATCATACTTGAAAGAGTCAGCTTTCCGCCTTAGTGACTATATCAATGACTTATTAACGCATTATGAATCTGACCATAACAGCAATGACAATCTTGAAAAATTTGAATTAAATCAATTACTAGATGAAATTGTAGAACTTTTAAAAATTAACGATGATGTAACAATTCACTTTCCTGAGACATCAATGGATCTCTACGTAAATCGTGCAGCCTTAGAGCAGATTTTTTTAAATCTAATCGGCAACAGCCTGAAATATAATGATAAGGATCATATCGAAATAGAAATAAAGGCAGGTGAAGGAGATACTTATTATTACTTCAGCGTTACTGATAATGGAATCGGTATTTCTGAAGAAAAACAAGACAAAATCTTCGATTTATTTAAAACAGCCGTGGATAAAGATCGTACTGGTAACACCGGAAACGGAATTGGACTTAATACTGTGAAAAATCTGGTCGAAAGTTTGGGCGGAACCATCACTCTTTCTTCAAAAATTGGAACAGGAACTTCTTTTCATTTTTCTCTTAAAAAACAATCTCAGAAGTAAATAGTTTTTTAAGTTTGAAACATCAAAATATAAGATGTACTCCTATTTATTTTTATATATTTGTCTACTATATATTAAGACTCTCATTATATTATGCTGAACCCCGCAAAAGCAGTAAACGAAGAAGCACGACTCCACGCGCTTCACAGTTATAATATTTTACATACCGAAAAAGAAGCCGAGTATAATGAAATTACAGATCTTGCTGCAGAAATTACCGGTAAGCCAGTAGCAATCATCTCACTTGTGGATCAGGAAGAAGTATGGCTCAAAGCTACCTCAGGAATGGATATTTGTAGTTCTGAACGTAAATATTCTTTTTGTAGTCATACGATACTTGAAGAAAATGAATTATTGATCGTCGAAGACTCCAATAAAGACTCAAGGTTTTCCGGGAATCCATATACTGAAGGTGAAACCCCTATAATTTTTTATGCAGGGGTGAGTTTAA
Source organism: Aquimarina sp. 2-A2 (assembly GCF_045505135.1). Taxonomy (NCBI): domain Bacteria; kingdom Pseudomonadati; phylum Bacteroidota; class Flavobacteriia; order Flavobacteriales; family Flavobacteriaceae; genus Aquimarina; species Aquimarina sp. 2-A2. The sequence goes on from NZ_JBJKFI010000002.1 coordinate 538,166, forward strand.
AAGATGAAAGCGGTCACGCGCTCGGTACACTTTGCGTAATTGACCATAAACCGAATACAATTACCAAAAAACAAATCAATTCTTTGCAAGTGCTAGCAAGGCAAATAATGAAATTGCTTACTTTACGGAAAAAAAACGAACAGCTCCAAAAGTTACAGTCTGAGCTCACTCAGAAAAACGAATTACTTAGAGGTTTTGCAGGAATCGTATCGCACGATATGAAAATGCCGTTGGCTAATATGATATTAACTACCGATGTGCTACGGGCAAAATATGGAAATCATTTGGATAAAAAGGGTATATCCTATTTGGATAACTTAAAACATTCCTCTTTTAAATTAAGTGATTATGTGGGTAATCTACTAGCTTATTATGAATCAGACGGTCTCTCTAAAAGCAAACCAGAAGAATTTGAACTAAATAATTTATTGGAAGAAATTGTAGAGCTCTTAGGTATCGATCATAAAGTAACTATAAATTTTCCAGAAGAAAATATAGACCTACATTGCAACCGTGCAGCGCTTGAGCAGATTCTTCTCAATCTAATCGGCAACAGTCTTAAATATAATGACAAAGACGAAGTCGTAGTAACCATTGGATGTAAAGAAACAAAGGAAGCATACTATTTTGAAGTTTCTGACAATGGTATTGGCATACCCGAGGACAAGCAACATTTAATTTTTGATCTATTTACTACAGTAGCAGAATCTGATCGTAAAGGGAATAAGGGGAATGGCATTGGTCTGAGTACAGTGAAAAAACTCATCGATAGTCTTGGTGGCGAAATCAAAGTTGCTTCAATAGAAAATGAGGGAACTGTTTTCAGTTTTACAGTAAAAAAATAATAACCCCTAATTAGTTTACATTCTATTTTTAGATTAATTTCATATTGCGAATACACGCTTCAACACATTTTTCGCCATCAATTGCTGCAGAGATAATTCCGCCCGCATACCCTGCTCCTTCTCCACTTGGGTATAAACCTTTGATTTGAACATGTTCATAGGTTCTACGATCTCGCGGAATACGAACTGGTGATGAAGTTCTTGATTCTGGTGCATGTACAACGGCCTCATTAGTTAGATATCCTTTCATGCTTTGGTCAAACGCTTTAAATCCTTCCTTCAAAATTTGATGAAGAAAAGATGGAAATACAGTCCCCATATCAATACTAGTGAGCCCGGGTTTATAGGAGGTTTCAGGTAAATCCTGAGAAACCTTACCACTCACCATATCAATCAAACGTTGCGCCGGTACACGCTGCGTTTCACCGGCAAGTTGCCACGCTTTTTGCTCTATACTTTTTTGAAAATACATTCCGGCCAGAGGCCCATGTTGTTGAAAGTTTTTAAAATCTTCCGGACGAAGTTCTATCACTATTCCGCTATTTGAGGTAGGTTGATCTCTTTTTGACGGAGACCATCCATTAGTAACCACTTCTCCCGGACTTGTGGCACAAGGCGCTATAACTCCGCCAGGACACATGCAAAAAGAATACATCCCACGACCCTTAACCTGCTTTACTATACTATACGGTGACGGTGGTAAATAAGGTCCTCTTGTAGCGCATTTATACTGAATTTGATCTATAAGCTCTTGAGAATGTTCGACACGAACCCCCAGTGCAAAAGGCTTAGCTTCGATATGAATCTGTTTCCTATGCAACAATTCATAGATATCCCTGGCCGAATGACCCGTGGCTAAAATTACTGCATTAGTCTCAATTACATCTCCTGATTTTGTTACAACGCCTACAATAGCATCATCTTTGATTTGTATGTCGGTAACGCGTGTCTCAAAATGAATTTGTCCTCCTTGAGCAATAATTTTGTTACGCATTGCAGCAATAATATCGGGCAATTTATTTGTCCCGATATGAGGGTGTGCTTCAACCATTATTTGATCTGTAGCACCAAACCCCACTAACAGCTTCAAAATGCGATTAACATCTCCCCTTTTCTTTGATCGCGTATATAACTTACCATCACTATAGGTACCTGCGCCTCCTTCTCCAAAACAATAATTGGAGTCCTCGTTTACCAAATGATCTCTGGTTATTGCCTTTAAATCTCGACGTCTGGCTCTAACATCCTTACCTCGTTCTAAAACGATAGGCTTGCATCCTAATTCTATAGCTCGTAAAGCGGCAAATAATCCTGCTGGCCCTGCTCCTATAATCACTACCTCATTAGCATGGGAAACCTCTGGATATTGAGGTAATTGTATAGGATCATCAATAAACGTTTCATTAATATAAACTCTTACTTTTAAGTTTATTTTAATAGCAATTTGTCTGGCATCAATAGATCGCTTTAAGACTTGCACATGAGTAATCTCATTTACCTGCAATGCATTTAATTTTGCTATTTTCTGCTTTAATAACGTGGTATCTGCTGCAGTTTTTGGTGATACTTGTATACTAAATTCGTGCTGCACAATCTTGTTTCTATTTTGGGGACGAAGATACAATAAACTCTTAAAGATTATTAGCACTGCCATGATACTTCTCTAATAGAACAACAATAATATGTTGTTTTTTGAGTTATCTTTGAACTTAAACAACCTTAAATTTACGATTATGAAAAAATTATTTTTAGTTGCTATCGCAATCATCGGATTTTCTGTATCAACACAGGCACAAGATTTAAAATTCGGTTTTAAAGGTGGAGTAAACTTTGCTTCCATTAATGGTGATGATGTAAGCAGCAATTTAGACGGGAGAACAGGGTACCATATTGGAGCGGTTGCTCAAGTAAGCCTGATGGACATGTTAGCACTTCAACCGGAAGTTTTGTATTCTGCACAGGGAGCAAAAGATACAGATATTGATTATCTTAATGTACCTATTCTATTAAAGTACAAATTTGCTAAGCTTTTTAGTATTGAAGCTGGGCCTCAATTTGGTTTTGTTGTAAATGATGATTTTAAGGATGGTGGAGAGCCAGAGAGCTTTGATTTTAGTGGAGCCGTGGGCGCCGGAGTAGAAATCAGTTCCTTTTTTGCTCAAGTGCGTTACAATATTGGTTTTACTGATGTGGTAGATGGTGCTGAAGCTAAAAATGCTACCTTCCAAGTATCTGTAGGATACTATATCTTTTAAGGTAACAATCATATTATGCAAAAAGGCGGAAGTTTTCACTTCCGCCTTTTTTTTATTATTTCGCGTAATTACTACGTATTACGAACGCCTGCGATTAGCATTACGTGATCTGCGTTGCTGAGGTTTTCGACCGGAATTAGATCCGGATTTCTTCTTTGCAGAATTTTTATTTTTAGTTGGGGTAGTCGGAAAAGGTGTTAACGGTTCAAAACCTTCAATAGCATCCTTATCAATTGGATCGCCCAATAATTTTTCAATATCCCATACATATTCCATCTCGTCATGAGAAACCATCGAGATAGCTTCTCCACTAGCACCTGCTCTACCCGTACGACCAATACGATGTACATAATCTGCAGCTATATTCGGTAATTCGTAATTAATAACATGCGGAAGTAAAGGGATATCTAAACCTCTTGCTGCGATATCAGTCGCAACCAACACCCGTACTTTACCTTTTTTAAAACCGTCTAATGCTTTGGTTCTTGCTCCCTGACTTTTATTACCGTGAATTGCAGCAGCAGAAATGCCCCTTTTTGATAGCTTTTCACTGAGTCGATTGGCTCCATGTTTTGTTCGTGTAAAGATCAATACTTGTTTCCAGTTACCATCAGAAATTAATTTGATCACTGCAGCTGCTTTATTGGTTTTATCCATTAAATACATTCGCTGTTTTACTTTTTCTGCTGTCGAATTTTCTGGGGCTGCTTCTACCGTCACAGGGTGATGTAAAATTCCTCCTGCTAATTTTTTGATCTCTTTTGAAAAGGTAGCTGAGAATAATAAATTTTGGCGTTTTGATGGAAGTAAATCTAGAATTTTATTGATATCTCGCTGAAATCCCATATCCAACATACGATCAGCTTCATCCAATACGAGCGTAGTAACCCGACCAAGTGAAAACGCTTTTTGACTATGTAAATCAAGTAATCTACCAGGAGTAGCTACCAAAATATCAACTCCGTTGCGCAAGGCTCTGATTTGTGGTTTGGCATTGACTCCACCAAAAACTACTGTTGATCTAATATCCAGATGCTTACTATACGCTTCTGCATTATCCAAGATTTGCGCAGCCAATTCTCTTGTTGGTGTTAATACCAATGCTCGAATAGGACGTTTACCTTGTTTTTTTGTTTCTGTAATAATTTGTAAAATAGGAAGAATAAATCCGGCTGTTTTTCCGGTTCCTGTTTGTGCGGATGCTAACACATCCTTACCTTCTAAAATTTCAGGGATTGCTTTTTCTTGAATAGTAGATGGTTTTGTGTATCCTTTTTCGCTAATTGCTTTTAACAATGCGTCGGATAATCCTAAGGCAGTAAATGACATAAATAATTTTTGAGAGCTTTACAATAAAATAGTTTACTGACAGCTCTTTATTTGAGGGTAAAGGTACATCTATTTTTAAACAAACACTCATTCTAAGAATTAAGTGCATTCTATACACCTATTATAAACTATAATTCAGGTCAAAAAATATGAAGATAGCACTTCAATATATTGCTATATTTTTCTAAAAAATGAAAGCCTTCTTAAACCTTAATTTCAAATCTTATAGTATCTTTACCTTACATAAGAATCAAGAAACAGAATGCATTTTAAACACCCTGAATTTCTTTACGCACTTTTCGCATTACTAATTCCTCTTCTGATTCATTTGTTTCAACTTAGAAAATTTCAAAAGATTGAATTTAGTAATGTTCAATTTTTAAAAGCTGTAAGTTTACAAACGCGTAAAAGCTCGACTGTAAAAAAACTTATAATTTTACTCACCAGAATGCTTTTGCTTGCTTGTATTATCCTTGCATTTGCGCAGCCTTTTTTTACTAATGACAAAGATTTTGATGCCCCGCAAGAATTGGTTATTTATCTTGACAATTCATTTAGTATGGAAGCCAAAGGAAAAAAAGGCCCTTTGCTAAAGCGTGCAGTGCAGGAAATAGCAGAAGCTATTCCGGAGCAGCAACTATTTACACTATTCACAAATGATGAGGTTTTTAAGGAAGTAACTAAAAAGGACGTTCTCAATGACCTTTTACAAATTGAATACAGTCCCAATCAATTAGCATATCGCACTGCTTACCTAAAAGGAAAACAATTTTTCTCAAAAAATCAGGAATCAAATAAAAATTTAGTATTGATTTCGGATTTTCAAATCCAGCAAAATCCGTTGGAGGTAAGTTTTGATGGTGCTATTGTGCCAAAACTTATTAAGCTCACGCCGGAGTCTAAAAATAACATTGCTATCGACACTCTGTATCTTGAGCGCAATAAAAATAATGACCTTACACTAGCTGCTTCGGTTTCCTCCACAAACTTGTCATCGGCAAGCGTCCCTATTTCATTGTTTGATAATGATGAATTGATCGCCAAATCTTCTGTTTCCTTTAATGAACAAGCAGTACAAAAAATAAGTTTTAGCTTAAAAGAAGGACAGGACTTACGAGGTAAATTGGTTCTGCAGGATCCCATGCTTTCTTTTGATAACACAAGATATCTGGCTATTAATTCACCTAAGAAAATAAAGGTCCTCACAATATCCGGTTCCGATGATGCCTTTTTGAAATATATTTATACTCCCGATGAATTTATACTCACACAAAGTAATTTAAATGCGTTAAACTATAACACCCTAAGTCAATCAGATTTAATTATCCTCAACGAAATTGAAACAGTTCCTGTCACGCTCCTTAACGCGCTTAAAACATTTGTAGCGAGTAAAGGTGTACTTTGCTTTATACCGTCTGTAAAGGGAAACCTAAAAGATTATAACGAACTACTCAATCAACTAGATGCTACTCCGTTTAACGCTCTCATACCATCAGAAAATCTAATTACTACCATTCATTTTGATCACCCGCTATTTAAAGGTGTTTTTGACAAAAAAATTGATAATTTTCAATATCCAAAGGTAAACTCTTATTTTCCAGTAAATTCGACACGATCCATTTTATCGTATACCGATGAACGTACTTTTTTATACAACCATAAAAATCTTTATGTTTTTACTGCAAGCATAGCTTCTGATAAAAGTAATTTTAAAAATACCTCTTTAATCGTACCTGTCTTATACAATATTGGAAAAGAAAGCTTACAACAACCTGTTTTGTATTATCAGGTAGGTAAATTAAATAGCTATGATGTACAGATCTCATTGGATCAGGATGAAATTATATCCCTGTATTCTGAACGAGAAACTATCATCCCGTTGCAACAAAATTTTTCCAATAAAGTTAGAATAACAACCGATGAAACTCCGACCCGTGCCGGAATGTATACGCTTACCAAAGGTGATGAGTTTTTCGATCATCTGGCCTACAACTACGGTTCATCAGAAAGTAGACTAAAATATCATACACTGAAACCAGGAAATGACTACACTTTGGCGGATACTATATCGCTTTTATTTTATGAATTAAAAGAAAACAACCGCGTACAAGAGTTTTGGAAATGGTTTGTTATTTTTGCGTTAGTTTTCTTATTGCTAGAAATATTATTACTAAAATATCTAAAATGAAGGTTTTATTAAAAGATACTACTGTACTCGATCCACTATCTCCATATCACGAAGAGTCTGTTGATATTTTAATTGAAAACGGTTTCTTTAAGCAAATAGCAAAAGAAATAAAGGCATCTGAGGATATGAAGGTAATCACATTTCCTAATTTATCTTGCTCTCAAGGGTGGTTTGATAGTAGTGTAAGTTTTGGAGAACCAGGGTATGAAGAACGGGAGACGCTTTTACACGGTTTAAACGTTGCTGCTCGAAGCGGATTTACATCAATAGCGCTTCAACCCGATACCAACCCAATCATAGACACCAACGCCGCGGTAGGATTCATCACAGGTAAAACCGTGCATAATCCTGTAAAGGTTTATCCCATAGGAGCACTTACTGTTAAATCTGATGGTGTGGATCTTGCAGAATTATATGATATGTGTCAAGCCGGCGCCATCGCTTTTGGCGATCACAAAAAGGCAATTGAAAATCCTACACTCCTAAAACTAGCTTTACTATATGTACAAAATTTTGACGGTTTGGTAATTTCTTATCCACAGGACAATGCTATTGCCGGTCATGGGATGGTACATGAAGAAGAGCAAAGTACATTATTAGGATTAAAAGGCATCCCTGCATTGGCAGAAGAACTTCAAATAGCTAGAGATTTATCTATACTTGAATATACGGGTGGGAAATTACATATTCCAACCATATCCACCCAAAAGTCAGTTGAGTTAATACGAGATGCTAAAGCTAAAGGTCTGCAAGTAAGCTGTTCGGTAACGGTTCACCATTTGATATTGACCGATCAGGAGTTGACTACTTTTGACACGCGTTATAAGGTCTTACCTCCTTTACGTACAAGCTCCGATACGACTGCACTGATTAATGGCATTGAGGATGGTACCATCGATATGATTACTACAGACCACCAACCTATCGATATTGAAAACAAAAAGGTAGAATTTGATCATGCAAAATACGGAACTTTAGGACTAGAGAGTGCTTTTGGTATACTTAATAATCTTATAGGAACTACGACAGCTCTCAAGATGTTAACGCAAGGCAAAACTATATTTGGTATCAAACCTGTACCAATTGAGATAGGAAACCCTGTGGATATAGCGCTATTCAATACAAAAGGAAAAGGAAAATTTACCAAAGAAAAAGTATTGTCTACTTCAAAAAATAGTGCGTTTTTTGGGAAAGAAACACAAGGAGAGGTCTATGGTATCATTGCACACAGTCACATTATTGTAAATACTTGATTTTTTAATGTTCTTACTTAAATAATCACATTACTATTTCTTGGGTTCACACATAAAAATAAATTCTTAATGGAAACAAATAACACATCCGGCACAGGAAAAACACCCGCCATAATTGCATATCTAACAATTCTTGGCACCATCATCGCATTTTATTTGAATCAAGATGAAAAGAAAACATCGTTAGCCAGTTTTCATATCAGACAAGCCTTAGGCATTCATATTTCTTTTTATCTTTTGGGTGCTTTAGTAAGCCTTTTTGACTCTTGGCCTATCACATCGGCATTTTACATTTTCATACTTGTGCTATGGGTTTTTGGTTTAATCACAGCAATACAAAGTGAAGAAAAATCAACACCGATACTAGGACCTTATTTTCAACAATGGTTCACTTTTATTAAATAATATACCTCACTTACAATTCTAACAAATTTTTCAATCTCAATGCAAACACAATCCCTTTCTCTTCATCATATAATTCGAGCTCCAAAAGTAACTTCTGACCAGCCACCTGTCCTTTTTATGTTTCATGGGTATGGTAGTGATGAAAATGATTTATTTTCGTTTGCTTCAGAATTGCCTGATGAACTATGCATTATCTCGGTAAGAGCTCCCTACCCTATGCAACCCTACGGGAATGCTTGGTACGCTATTTATTTTGACGCAGCAGATGGAAAGTTTAGCGATGACAAGCAAGCTGTCTTATCCAGAGACGCTATTGCAAATTTTATTGATGAAGCTATAACGGCCTATAACCTCAATTCATCTAATGTCACTTTGTTAGGGTTTAGTCAGGGAACTATTTTAAGTTACGCTGTTGCGTTGTCTTATCCAGAAAAAGTTAATAATGTTATTGCTCTGAGTGGCTACATAAATGAAGCTATTATTGCTAACGGTTACGAGAATAAAGATCATACCAATTTGAATGTATATTGTTCTCATGGTAGTGTGGATCAGGTGATCCCTATCGATTGGGCGAGAAAGGCTCCTGATTTTTTAAGCTCTGTGGGAATTAAAACGTCTCTACAAGAATTTCCCGTTGGTCATGGTGTGGCTCCTCAAAATTTTTATCAACTAAAAGAATGGTTGAAGGAAAAACTGTAACCGGTGAGCTTTACAAAAGCGTACTATATTTAAAACTACCTATATTTATCGTTTAAGCCTATTCCAACTAAAATCATAGGAATAATTTTAGCTACTCTTTTTTCTTGTGTAGTCTCACGCTTAGCTGAATCTATGTATTCTGTAAACTCTTTTTGTTTAAAGAAAGTGAATGCTTCAAATTTTTCTGAGAGAATCGCGTCTTCTGACAAGGCTTTTTTAAGAATTTCAGGGATAATAAGAGTTTTCGATACTGATTTTACGATCTTAATCTCTTTTCCCTGCTTTTGATTAAAGATCGCCTCTTCCACATATAATTTGACAAGATTGCTGTCAATATCATCCAATCCTTCAAATCGCCATTGTCTTAGACCTCGCGTTTTATCTTCCTGAGCATTCACTAAAACCTGTTTTGGGTCTGTTAAAAAAACTCCTTGATAAAACCATATTCCCACATACGATTTAAACGCTCCTAATCCAATAACATTCTTTTTATCGATTGTATACACTGGAGCACCCCATTTCATCGTTTCATCCATGGATGTTGATAGCATTATCTTTCTTAAAAGCTCTAACGCCTCCCTCCTTTCTTCATGGGATTCAATATATGCTTCGACTGATGTATACTTTTTCATGATTATAGCTAAAACTTCAATGTAATCTCTTGCTTCTGTTGAGAATCCCACTGAGAAGTTATTATCAATTGTCGCTGCTCTTGGTTATATTCAAATGCATGCGTTGAATTGTCCACCAGAGCCTCTTTCGGTTTATTTTGCACGTTATGAATTACTAATGTAATATCTCTTTGCTTTCCGGTATACTGGTTACCGATAGTACTTGAGTAGTTAAAAGATAGCTCTTTTTTATTATTTATACCGTTAAATTTCATAAGCTCATAATGGTTTTTCTCAAAAGCCTGTGGCGTTATACCATCATCCTCGTACAAAATTCCTGAAGCCTTTTCTACACTATCATCATGATAATAATGAAGATTTAGCTTTCGGGTGGTATACGCATCCGTAGTCATAACGACATCTATCATCGGTATAAAGGCGCCCGCCTTGGCAAATGTGGGAATATGATCTTCAAAAAGTTCCACAGTTTTCATACCGCTTTCATAACGTTTATTTGTATAAAAATCGAACCAAACACCAGATTCAGGAAATTTAATGTCCATTGTTTTCAGTCCGGAGCTTGTCACAGGTGCCACGAGTAGGTTCTCTCCCCATAAATAGTTTGTATGAATTAGTAGATCCGAAGAATCAGCTGCTGTATCAAAAGACACGGGACGCATCAAAGGAAGCCCTTTTTGATTGTTTATAAATGCTAAAGTGTAATTGTAGGGCAATAACTTATATCGTAGTTCAATGCTCTGCTTGGCTAGCTGTAGTGTTTTTTTATCATGAAAAACAGGCTCTGGTGCGATATGTTCTTGTGCATGAGGTCTAAAAATTGGTTGAAATACCCCATACTGTAACCATCGTGTGTATAATTCTGCATCAAATTTTTCTCCTCCGGCAAAACCTCCCAGATCAGAATGCATATAACCCATACCCTGCATCCCCATTTGCAACGCTATTTCGGTTTGTGATTGCAATCCTCCCCAACTACGACTTACATCGCCCGACCAGGGAATCATGCCATATTTTTGGGATCCTGAATAACCTGCTCTCATTAGGATAAAAGGGCGTTTTTTGGGAAAATCCTTTTGATAGCCCTCATAAACCAAACGTGCCCAATCATGGCCATATACATTATGAACCTCGTCTGCAGATCCAGTTGCGTGAAGTAAATCTGAAGGATGCACTTCGGGCTCTCCCAGGTCACCCCACCAACCGGCTACGTTATATTCATCAGTAAACCTTTTATAAAATGACCAAAACCATTCTTTTGCCTTAGGATTATATATATCAATGATCCCGGTATTTCCAAAGTAGAAATCATAAGCATAGGTTTCTCCGGCTTTATTTTTTCCCAAATACCCGTTAGTATCAGCTTCTTTCCATCGCTTTGATGTTGAAAGTACAAATGGCTCTGTTATTAGAATTGTTTTAACACCATCTTCTTTGAGATCTTTAATCATTTTTTTGGGTGTTGGAAAAGAATCACTCAGGAACTCCAAATTTCCCATATGCCCTTTAATATCTTTACCAAACCAATAAATATCCAAAACCAATGCATCAAGTGGTATACTATCTTCTTTAAATTTTGCCACTACATTACGAACTTCTTCCTCTGAATGATACCCAAACCGACTGGCAAAATTACCAAAACTCCATCTTGGAGGCATGGGTTGTCTACCTGTAAGTTTTGTGTACGCAACCGTTACATCTCTTAAGTTGTTTCCTGCGATAACTTGATAAGTCTTGCGACCACCAATGACTTCGTATTGTAAGGAGTTGTCCTTTTTGCTATCTAAATCTAAAAAACCAATTGCAGGATTATCAAAGTGAATCGCATAGCCTTTTGAAGAAATAACTAACGGTATTGTAAAATTCATCAACGCCGATTCCGTTTCATAGCCATAATGGGCGCGATTGTATAATTCTAATCGATGTCCTCTACGATTCATCCCTAAAGCTCTTGCTCCTCCCCCAAACAGAACTTCCTCCTTCCCTATTTCAAAATCAAGTATTTCGGTTGAATCTGTTTTTATATACCCTTTACCTTCAGCAATAAGCGATCTTCCCATATATTCGTACGAAATCTGAAAAGGTTGTTTCTTAATTGAAACTTTAATTCCATCTTTTAAACCATAGGAAAGTGTATTCTCTGATTCTACAAACTGTGTATTGTCATCCATCGCGTTAAGCACCACGGCATGCGAAATGGTGTCTAACTGTTCTCCGTAAGGAATAAAGCTGGTCTCAATAATTTTATCAGAAAGTATAGAAAAATGATACATCCCATTTTCTACCTGTACTTTTAAATGATGCTCTTGAGTTTGAACACTTTTGAAATACTCATTCTGTTGTGCAAATAAACCAAGGTTAGATATTAAAAAAAGTACCGTAGTTAATCTTTGAAATAATTGTAAAGTCATGTGTAGTGATTATAATAGTCCTCCCAAAGATATAAGAATCTGGGAAGCTGTTGTCTATAAACACTTATATAAGAAAACTTTTACGATATCATCATAGAGAATCAATTTTCACTAAAAAATTAATAATCCACAAGTACTAATCGTTAATTTTGAAATTGTATGTAGCAGACATATGAGCAGTAATAGATGCAGAAGTATCACAGCGCTAATCTTTTGGACTATAGTTCTTTAATTTTTAGGGTATAAAAATGATTTTTCAACTTCAAAATCAACGGTATCATCTTCATTTACCTCATAAGATATAAAAAGCTCTCCCCAATACGTGCCATCAGTAAAATCTGCTATAATCCACTTATGATTAAGTAATCTGACTTTATTAATACTCATATTGCCTTCCATCCCAGCATAAGGAATAATTGGATTGTCAGCACCAGCTTTATTTTGTCCAATAATCTGATCACTAATTGTATTGGCTAATTTGATAGCATTATAACCTTGCTCTTCAAAATAACTCATCGCATCCTCATTGGTATCCAACGAGAAATAAGTCATATCCATATTTGTACTAATTAAAGAATCAATTTGAACATCTTTATGAGCAATTTTCTTATTCATATTTTCAATTTTGGCGTCATACGACTCTTGAGCCTTTTTACCATTCATAAATTGATACAGAATGAATAAAAGTGAAAAAATAAATAAGTATAAAAATATTTTACTTCTCATGTTACAAGGTAATTTTTAAATTATCATAAGCTAAATATACTCCCTCAGGCAACTGGGCCTGAACTTCTTTATGAAACCCCAGCATATGGCTAATATGGGTTAAATACGCCTTTTCCGGCTTAATAAGCGCTATAAATTCTAAAGCTTCTTCCAAATTAAAATGCGAGTGATGTGGTTCTATTCGCAGCGCATTTACTACAAGAACCTTGACCCCTCTGAGCTTTTCAATTTCTGCGGATGTGATAGTTTTAACGTCTGTTAAATACGCAAATTGATCAAACCGAAAGCCAAACACCTGCAATCGGTTATGCATGGCGTTAATAGGAATTATATCCAGGGTTCCCAGTGTAAACGGTTGGCTAGTTATCTCGTTCTCAATAACGCTAGGAGCCCCCGGATATTTATTTTCGGAAGCAAAAATATAATCAAATCTCTTTTTTAATGCTTTAAGAACTCTCTTATGTGCATAAATGGGTATATCTCCCTGCCTAAAAAAGAAGGGTCTAATATCATCAAGTCCCATGGTGTGATCGGCATGTTCATGTGTAAAAAGTACACCGTTGATTTCAGAAACTTGCTGATTTAACATCTGCTGTCTAAAGTCTGGTCCACAGTCGACAATATAAGTATAAGCATCCCAACGCACCATTATAGAAACACGTAATCGCTTATCTTTAGGATCATTACTTAAACAGACAGGATGATTACTACCAATAATTGGTATCCCTTGTGATGTACCTGTTCCTAAAAAAGTTACTTCCATAATATAGCTGATGGACAAATGTAGCTATATTTTTTTTGCCAAAAACGAATTCATTTATGTTAAATGTTATTTAAACCCGATATAAAATTCAGAAATTTGTCGTTCATATTTTTTATAATACATGGGTATTATTAATTTTACATTGAACAAAAAAAGCCCCTAGCGCTATGCCTATAACCATAATGGGAGATAAGGAATTCGAATCAGTTCCTTCAATTAAGAGTAAAGCATTACGAATTAATCTCAATCAAAATATTTATGGGACTTTCTCCGAAATTGGAGCCGGTCAAGAAACCGTACGTAATTTTTTTAGAGCAGGTGGTGCCTCCGGTACTATAGCCAAAGCGATGAGTGCTTATGATAAGGACTTTAGTGATGCAATTTATGGTATCGAAAGCGACAAACGTTACGTTACCGAAGCACGCCTAAAAAAAATGTTGTCTCATGAGGTAAACCTTATGGAAGAGCGAATTTCCAGAGAAAAACATCCTAATAAACTATTTTTTAGTTACGCCAATACAGTTGCAACCATTGATTTTGCAAAGAAGTATAAAGGACATGGTTGGGTTGGAATTCGGTATCAAACTGTACCTAACGAAGAATACAATGAGATTTCTCTACATATCCGTTTTCATGAAAATGATGCCCGCTTACAACAAATGACCTTAGGTATTTTGGGCGTTAATTTAATTTATGGAGCGTATTATAAATATGATAATCCAAAAAAACTTTTGCGATATTTATATGATCATTTAGACAAAGATCAGATTGAGATTGATACCATTAACTTTTCGGGTCCACGATTTAATAAAGTAGACAATCGTTTAATGAGTTTGCAGTTGGTTAAAAATGGTATGACTGAAGCCGTAATTTTTGGGCCTGATGGTAATAATATTTTGCCTGCAAGAATACTATATAAAAAGAATATTTTGGCTCTGAGAGGTAGTTTTAGACCTGTGACCAAAGTTAATATGGATATCTATAAGAAATCGTTAAATAGATTTCTGGACGAAAATAAGGTTGACAAAAAGAAAACTGAAGTAATTTTTGAAATTACACTCTCGAATTTAAGAGCAGAAGGTGAGATTGACGAAAAAGATTTTATGGATAGAGCACGATTGCTATGTTCATTGGGTCAAACTGTAATGATCTCCAACTTTCAGGAATATTATAAGGTTGTTGAATATTTTTCAAATTATACCAAAGAGCGCATGGCACTGGCAATGGGCGTCAATAACCTGGTAGATATTTTTGATGAAAAGTATTATCGTCATCTTAGTGGTGGTATTTTAGAAGCTTTCGGTAAATTATTCTTTAAGGATTTAAAAGTGTACTTGTACCCTTTAAAAGATCATACAACCGGAGAAGTCACAAATAGTGATAACCTTAAAGTTCATCCTAGAATGAAGGAATTGTATAAATTCTTCAAATACAATGGTAAGCTGCAGGATATTACAGATTACGATCCGGATATTATGGATGTGTTTTCTAGAGAAGTACTACAAATGATACATGAAGGAGAACCCGGATGGGAAAATATGTTGCCAGAGGGAATCGCTGATATAATCAAAGAAAACAACCTTTTTGGTTATACCGCCGAAGCAACCAAAACAGTTTAAACATAAGTATAAAGGATGTATGAAATCTTTCATACATCCTTTGCTTTTTAACTTATTTTGACTGCAACAGTTCTTTATAGGAATCTCTATAGAAGTATAACATTACTACATTCATTGCTAGCAAAGACACCCCTATAAACCAATTTTTGGGATCTAGTTTAATATGATATAAAAAAGCATTGACAGAAATGCTCATTAGAATCACCATCATAAGCGCAGCAAACTTATTTGCTAATAACGATATTCCAGCTGTAACTTCTACAATAGCCACCAACATCATTGTCTTGGAT
Source organism: Aquimarina sp. 2-A2 (assembly GCF_045505135.1). NCBI lineage: Bacteria > Pseudomonadati > Bacteroidota > Flavobacteriia > Flavobacteriales > Flavobacteriaceae > Aquimarina > Aquimarina sp. 2-A2. The sequence goes on from NZ_JBJKFI010000002.1 coordinate 553,578, forward strand.
GAGGTGAGGGCTTTCAAAAAATAAATTGCTCCTTTGGTTTCGGGAGCGGGAGGATCCATAAAGTAGAAAAGTTTATTACATCCAAAAAATAAAATAGTTAAACCAAAAGCTATTCTAATAGCCATAATTAATTTTGCATTCATTGGGTAGATTTTGATGGTTGATGTAACAATTAACGCATAATCAGCAATTTAATTGCCCTTCTCTCAAGCCTCACGTCAATTATACGACATCAAAATACTACCTAACAAACTGATTATTTCAGAATTTGAGCTGTGTGATCCTTTGTTTTTACTTTTGAGATAACCTCTTCTATAATACCCTTCTCATCAATTACAAAAGTTGTACGATGTATACCGTCGTATTCTTTACCCATAAATTTTTTAGGTCCCCAAACACCAAAGGCATTAATGACTTCCTTTTCTTCGTCCGCTAATAATGGATACGGTAATTCGTACTTGTTTTTAAAATTTTGCTGACGCTTAGCACTATCGGCACTAACGCCCAGAATTTCGTAGCCTTGCGCTTTAAAAGTCTCATAATTATCCTTTAGGTTGCATGCTTCTGCAGTGCATCCCGGTGTACTTGCTTTGGGATAAAAGAATACAACCAGTTTTTTATTTTTAAAATCTTGTAGGGTAACGGTATTACCATCTTGGTCCAAAGCTGAAAAATCCGGAGCTTTATCTCCTTCTTTAAGTGTAGTCATGATATACAATAGATTATGAAATTTACTACTCTAAATTTCTATTTTTGTTTAATTTTAGCCTAAAAGTACATAAAATGACAAAACAGGAAAAGGTTGCGTATGTTATAAAAACTCTAAAAGACCTATACCCCACTATACCAATCCCTTTGGACCACAAAGATCCTTATACTTTATTGATAGCAGTACTCATGAGCGCTCAAAGTACCGACGTACGTGTAAATCAAATAACGCCGTTGCTATTTGAGCGTGCAGATAATCCACATGCAATGATTCGCCTTACGGTTGATGAAATAAGAGATATCATTCGCCCGGTTGGACTCAGCCCGATGAAAGCCAAAGGTATTCATGGATTATCCCATATTCTAATTGACAAATATGATGGAGAAGTACCACAGAGTTTTGAGGCATTAGAATCGTTACCTGCCGTGGGTCACAAAACTGCGAGTGTGGTCATGTCTCAAGCCTTCGGAGTACCGGCTTTCCCTGTGGATACACATATTCATAGATTGATGTACCGTTGGGGGTTTACTAACGGAAAAAATGTAATACAGACAGAAAAAGATGCCAAACGTCTATTTCCTGAAGAATCTTGGAACGACTTGCATCTTCAAATGATTTGGTATGGTAGAGAATATTCTCCCGCCAGAGGATGGGATTTATCAAAAGATATTATAACCAGTACTATTGGAAGAAAAACTGTACTCAACGAATACCATAAAAAAAGACCTGCATAAAACAGGTCTTTTTCTTTATTAATTAATTTAACGAAGTCTCAAACTGAAGCGTTCCTACTTCGATTACATTAAGCGACTTAGAGTAATTGAGTAAGAAATCAATAGTCTGCTCTTGAGGTTGCAGATACGCTTCATCTTTTTTACGAGCGTCTTTAAAGTAAAATTTTGCCATATTATAAACTTAAATTAGGGTTATTTAAGAATATAACGACAGTAAAACCTTATTTATTGTCTCTTCAAAATGTTAATTTGTCAAGACAATATTATTTTTATCAATTACTTTTCTAAGATTAATTAATGCATAACGCATTCTGCCTAAAGCCGTATTAATGCTTACGCCTGTTTTATCACTAATTTCTTTAAAACTCATGTCTTTATACATTCGCATGACTAGCACTTCTCGCTGATCGGTTGGTAGCTCCTGAATCAGATTACGTAACTCCTCCTCTACCTGATCCTTGATGAGTTGTTTCTCGGCATTTAGATCACTATCACTAATTACAGAAAAGATACTAAACTCTCCATTATCTTCAAATTTAGGCATGCGATTGCCTTTTCTAAAATGATCTATCACAAGATTATGTGCAATTCGCATTACCCAAGGTAAAAATTTACCTTCCTCATTATATTTTCCTCTCTTTAAAGTTTTGATAACCTTAATAAAGGTGTCCTGAAAAATATCTTCAGAGATATCTCGATCAAAAACTTTGGAAAAAATAAAACTGTAAATACGTTGTTTATGGCGCTCTATTAGAGTTGCTAAAGCAGCTTCGTCTCCTTGAATATAACGGCTTACCAAAACCGCATCAGATAGCGTGTATTCTTTCATACCTTTACTTAATTTTAGTACCAACAAGCTTGGGGCTCGGGCTATGTTAAACTTAAAAAGTAATGGTATTCTATAGGCTATTAATTTAGTTTTGGGTTGTTATACTGGTGGCTAATATAGCAACTCTGCGCGAAAAACAAATCATTTTTGTTAATTTATTTAACTGCACATATCCCCGAAGTACGTTATTAATCTTATTACGGATTGCTTATCTTTGCCCGTAGACTGCGTATTTACTATGACTCAAGATATCACAACTTTAGACCCAAAAAAGAATATATTAATTAAAGGAGCCAGGCTTCATAATCTCAAAAATTTAGATGTTGCGATCCCTCGTAATAAATTGGTTGTAATTACTGGTTTATCAGGTTCCGGTAAATCCAGCCTTGCTTTTGATACCTTGTATGCAGAAGGACAACGGCGATATGTAGAAAGTCTTTCATCGTACGCCCGTCAGTTTTTGGGTCGTTTAAACAAACCTAAAGTTGATTATATTAAAGGTATTGCGCCCGCAATAGCTATCGAGCAAAAAGTTAATTCTACAAATCCCAGATCAACTGTTGGTACTACCACCGAAATTTATGACTATCTCAAGCTTTTATACGCGCGTATCGGTAAAACCTACTCGCCAGTTTCTGGTGATGAAGTAAAAAAGGATACGGTAACTGATCTTATTAATTATGTGAAGCAATTTGACGATGGTGAAAAAATGTTGTTGTTAGCTACCATAGTTGTAGAAGAAGGAAGAACCACAGAAGAAAAGCTAAAAGTTTTACAACAACAAGGGTATGCTCGAATAAAGGTGAACGATCAGGTTGTTCGTATTGAGGATTCTCAAGTTACAGAAAATGATGAACTATTCCTGGTAGTTGATCGTATTATAAAAAGAGAGGATGAGGATTTTTATAATCGATTGGCTGATGCAGTTGATGCTGCTTTTTTTCAGGGAAAAGGCACGTGTTTTATAGAAACTTTAAAAGATAATAAGCTCCGCCAATTCAGTAATAAATTCGAACTTGATGGAATTACCTTTCTTGAACCCAATGTACATCTCTTTAGCTTTAATAATCCGTACGGTGCTTGTCCGCAGTGTGAAGGCTATGGTGATGTCATAGGCATTGATGAGGATCTGGTGATCCCCAATACCGGTTTGAGCATTTATGAAGAAGCTGTCTTCCCATGGCGGGGAGAAAGCATGAGCTGGTACAAAGATCAACTGATTAAATCTGCTTATAAGTTTGATTTTCCTATACATAAACCTTATTTCGAATTATCCGAAAGTCAAAAGGATTTGCTTTGGAAAGGAAACAGTTATTTTGAAGGAATAGACAGTTTTTTTAAAGAATTAGAGGCAAAGGCGTATAAAATTCAAAATCGTGTGATGTTATCACGCTATCGAGGAAAAACACGCTGTTCAAGCTGTAACGGGAAACGTTTACGACCAGAAACGAACTACGTTAAAATTGCCGGTACCACCATCACGGATCTGGTAGAAAAGCCTTTGGACGAGCTAATACCGTTTTTTCAAAACCTGGAACTTAATGAATACGACGCACAGGTAGCAAAACGACTTCTAAAAGAAATTAATAGCAGACTTAGCTTTTTGAGTAATGTAGGTTTAGATTATCTTACGTTAAATAGAAAATCAAACACCTTATCCGGTGGAGAATCGCAACGAATTAATCTTGCTACTTCTTTAGGAAGTAGCCTTGTAGGCTCTATGTATATTTTGGATGAGCCCAGTATTGGCTTACACCCTAAAGATACCGAAAAACTAATACAAGTTCTGATATCTCTGCGTGATCTGGGTAATACAGTAATTGTAGTTGAGCATGATGAGGATATTATGAAAGCTGCAGATGAAATCATCGACATTGGTCCTGAAGCAGGTACTCACGGAGGTAAATTGGTCGCTTATGGAACGTATGATGAAATTTTAAAGGCTTCTTCGTTAACAGCAAAGTACTTAAATGGCGCATTTCAAATTGAAGTTCCCAAAACACGTAGAACTTCGCCCTATTTTCTTGAAGTAATTGGGGCTAGGGAAAATAACCTAAAGAATGTTAGTGTAACCATTCCTTTGGGCGTCTTTACGGCTGTCACCGGAGTTTCAGGTAGTGGTAAAAGTACGTTAGTTAAAAAAATAATTTATCCTGCCTTACTCAAGAAATTAGGAGGCTACGGAGAGAAAGCTGGACAGTTTTCTGAATTAAAAGGTAAATTCAGTAATATCAAGCATGTAGAATTTGTCGATCAGAATCCGATAGGTCGCTCTTCTCGATCTAATCCTGTTACCTACATAAAGGCTTATGATGATATTAGGGCATTGTACTCTAATCAAAAATTATCGACCATACGCAATTATAAGCCAAAGCACTTCTCGTTTAACGTAGATGGTGGACGCTGCGAAACTTGCAAGGGCGAAGGCGAAGTAACCATCGAAATGCAATTTATGGCTGATGTTCACTTAACATGCGAGACCTGTAATGGTAAGCGTTTTAAGAAGGAAGTGCTAGAAGTTGCATTTCATGATAAGAATATAGATGATGTTTTATGCATGACTATAGATGACGCTATTGCTTTTTTTACTGCTCATGACCAGTCCAAGATTACCAAAAAGCTGCAACCGCTACAAGACGTAGGGTTAGGGTATGTTCAATTAGGTCAAAGCTCATCAACTTTATCGGGGGGCGAAGCGCAACGTATTAAATTAGCCTCCTTCCTAGTAAAAGGTACGACCAAAGATAAAGCCTTATTCATATTTGATGAACCTACCACAGGCTTGCATTTTCACGACATCAAAAAACTACTTAAATCTTTTAATGAGCTTATAGACAAAGGACACTCCGTATTAGTAATTGAGCACAATTTAGATTTAATTAAATGTGCAGATTATATCATTGATCTGGGTCCTGATGGAGGTAAAAATGGAGGACATATTATTGCAACAGGCACTCCTGAGGAGATTATAAAAGTTAAGAAATCATATACCGGACACTTTTTGAAAGAAAAACTGTAGGGTATAATTAATTGATTTATAGATTAATGTAATAATTTTAAATATTTTATCATGATGTAATCAAAATTCTGGCACATCATTTGAAAATAAACCTCCTGTAGCGGAAGCCGAAATGCTAATGAGTAGGCACAACCTTAAACTATAGGATTATGAAGAAATTAATACTTTTTACCATTATTTTATTGACAAGTGGTAGTTTGATCTTCGCAAAAGGTCATAATAATCACAATGAAGATCGCACAACGTTTAAAAACAATCGATCACAGGGATTCAAGATACTTGAACAAGGCGCTGTTTTTAAACTTTTTTCTGATGGAAGTATTCGACTAAAAAAATCAGCCTTTGATAGGCGATATGCACATTCACCAAATAGAAGAGCTTCTTATAGTTACAACACAATGTACGGAACTGACACTAATTATATGCGTTATGATCAGTATGGGAGATTAAAACGTGTAGGGTCAACCCGAATAACATATGACCGCTTTGATCGGGTAAAAAAGATTGGCAATATTAATGTCACTTATAACCGTAGGGGTCTGGTGAGACAAATTGGAGGCATGCAGGTGTATTATTCACGATATAATACTATTAATTTTACTGAGGGTGCTATACATCATCGTGTTTGTAAGCATACGAGAACTGATGGTTACAACAGAGGCCACATAAAAGCAAAAAAGCATAAGAAAAAGAAAGAGTCAAAACACTATAAAAATTGTCATAAGAAATCTAAATCACAGGACTACGATGATGATTAAAACTTTTGTAACTGTTCACAAAAAAGCCCGTTATCAGATCTGGATAACGGGCTTTATTTTTAAATTAAGTTGCTACACTCGCTTCAATTATAGGGTAGAAATTTTATTCCAAACTGGTATATTTAGAAATTTACCCAGTAGTATAGCGTCTTCTTCTATGTGTGCTTTTACCCCATGGTCCATGATGTTGATACGATTACCATTTGTCAAAACTAAATTGAGCTCATGACTAAGATAGGATCCCGAACTTCCTCCACTACTCTGGACAAATTCGGTTATCAATTGAATTGCATAAATTTCAGAGAAAGAAATCTCAAATTTTCCTTTATTAAAGCGATTCAAATGCTTATTAAAAGTTGCTGTACCCGCAAACATTACTAAAAAGACTAAACCAAGAAGAAGAAAAATACCTCCTTCTCTAAAAAACAATTGTATATTTTTTAAAATACTTTGTTCTTCCAAAATACCACCTATGTAAGCGAAGTAATAGGCCAGTACTACGTAATTAAGACCCGCCAAGAAGAAAACTCCGCCAAAAAGGTTAAGCGTAGATGTTTTTTTCACTTTAAGTATGGAAGATGAAACTTGTTTAATTTTATGGGAAACAAAGTTACTCCCGCCGGAGTTTGCAGGAGACCAATCAATTTGTTGAGCAATAGTGTCCTGAGTAGGATCAGAAAAATTTTGAGAGCCGGACCAACCAGTGTTTTTGAGTTTTAAATTTTTCATTTTAGATGATTCCCATGCCATTATCAAGAACATTCCTGCTAACACAATTAAAAGCCCGGCTGTTTGCAAAAACACCTTGGTACTGCCGTGTAAGCTCCGCTGCCCCCACTTCAATTGTGTAGTAAGCGATTTTATTTTTGATTCTGTAATACGATCAGGATTTTTGAGTTCTTTTAAAGCTTCTAATTCCGCGGAACGTTCCTCTAAAACATCAATTCGTCTGTAATGATTCTCTATACTACTATAGATTTCAGGAACTCCAAAAATTAATAGTGGCAATAGTGGTATTATAAAAAGCAACCAATTCGACTTAACGTTTAACTTATATGACATATAACTTCAATTTTTAACAAAAAAAGTTAAAAAAACTATAAATTACAAGTAAAAACCATGTTTAATAAATTAATATCTAGACTCATTTAATCATAAACATTTGTTTTTCAGTTGTTTAAATTTTTGGCACGCTGCTTGATTACTAATTGATGAACTTAGAGCTGATTAGTTCTTTCTAAATCAATAGATATGAGAAATTTTATTTTACTTTTAACAGGTGTCCTTCTAATGACCCCAAGCATTAACGCAAATACTGAGAGTGCGACATCAAGCTATGTGACAAGAAATAATAATTCTTTTATTTTTTCTGAAGGTGGGGTAGAATTTTCGATATATCCTGATGGTCAGTTTGACTTTTATCTACCAAGTGCACACCGACGCAGTAATGTTAGCATATCGGTAAATCGCCCTGGTGTTAACATAAGTTTTAACTCTGGTTACAATTATGATCCTTATGTACAGTATGATGATTATGGTGCTGTTGTACAGGTCGAAAACGTTCCAATTTTTTATGATTACTACGGAAGAATTACCCAAGCAGGAGATGTGTATATAACATATAATCGTTACGGTCGTGTAGCTCGTTTGGGTGGGCTGTATGTTAATTATAATAGATATGGCCATTATGTAAATGTTACCGGATATATCAACAGATACAACAGACATTATGTATATCGCCCTCATCATGCATATTTTACTGTACCGGTAGTATCCAGATGTATAGTGTATGAGCGTCCATATCGTAGATATTATAATCCGTATAGATATTCTTACAATGTCTACAGAGCGTCGTATAACAAGGGGTATTATCAGAACCCTTATCGATCAAGATCTTATTATCGCCCTTCTCAACGAGTAAGTCATTACAATCGGGGAGCACATCTTAAGTCAGCTAGAAAAGTTGCTTATCAAGATAGAAGCAGAAGGGTGCAATCTCAGAAGAGAAATGATCGATATTATGCAGCAAATTCACGAAGTAGAACTAGTAACACTGTAAAACAACAACGTTCTGATGCTTCTAAAAGGTATACGCGTAGTCGCAGTATTACTAACAAACAAGCTTCTGCGAGCCGCTCAAGCAATTCAAAAGCAAACGAAGGTCGTAATTATAAATCTACTGTGAATAGACAACGAAGTGCTGCATCAAGAACAGCAAATGCAAGTTCAAGTAGAGTTTATAAGAGAAATACTGAAAATGCCTCAAAAAAAAGAGGAGTTTCTGTAACAAATCGCTCTACGCATCGTCCTTCTTATAAAGGCAATCGTGCACCTTCTAAATCGAATGAGCGTGTTACACGAAGTAAACGGTCTAGTACTGTAGACAGAGGTTCAAAAGGACAAAGTAGAACAAAAAGAGCATCTTCTACAAGATCATCGACTAGGGATACTAACTCTAGGTCGGCCCGAAGTAGAAGTTAAAATATAGTTGATTTTTAATTTTTTTGGTTGGTTAGTTGGAGAATCCCCCAGAGTTGTATGCTTAGGCACCTCGGGGGATTTTCTTTATTAACAAGTTGATATCATTTGAAATCTTCAATTTGAAAATAATGATCAAATAAAAAATACCAATCACTATACTTTTAAGTCCAATGTTGATGATTGGATTAAAATCAAAATTCCAATAAAAAAAACCAAAACTTAAACTTGTAACTATCACTAAAACTAACCATGTATTTTTATCAAAAGGATGCATTTTATATTTCCTATAAACTATCCACAATTTAATCCCATTATAAACACTAATCGCTGTAAATGTTGCAAACCCTGCTCCATCAATTCCATACAAGGGAATGCAAATATAATTCAATACCCCGGCCAGAACTGCCATCAATACTCCTGTCTTCAAGACCAATCTATAATATGGAGAATTATATAAAATGGCATTATTATTTCCTAAAAGATTATCAAACAATTTAGAAAATGAAATCCATAGGGTTACCCATAGATACAGCTGATACTCATCAGGAATTATTTGGTATAATTCCTGTACATTACAAATAATTAAGATAAATAAGAGTCCGCTGATGGTGAAGAGATTAATAGAACTTTGTTTATAAAGCTGTTTGAGCCCCACAAAGTTTTTATCATTTAAAAGTTGAGCAGTCAAAGGATAGGTGATTTGATGCATAGCTCTCGATGGTATGACGATAACACTTGCTATATAGGCAGCCAAGCTATACTCTGCAACACTTTCAAAAAACCACAATCTTTCGATCATTACTTTGTCTAAATCAATAAGTAAACTGGCAACTGACCCAGCGATTAAGATAAGCGTTGAGTATTTACCAACATTCAAATAATTTTGTGGTAATGCAACAGTAAATTTGATCGGATGCAGTGTCAATGCATAGCCCATCATAATAAATAAACGAAGTACATACACCCCTACAAGTGCGTAGATGAATTGATGAATTGTTATCATCTTAAAATACACTAGCAGTAGTAAAAGTGCCGTACATAATCGTACGAAGATTTCCTTTAGAATATTCCCAAATACACTTCGCAATTTAACCTTAGACCAGGCAAAAAATATTTCAAAATATGCAGTTGATAGTCCTAGGATGAGTATTGTCCAGACATAAGGTTTTACAATGGCGTTGTCATTTTCAAAATAGGAGAGAATCGGCTCTTGAAATAGTATACATAGTATACTCAAAATTGCTGCAAGGACACCTGGAACTACCAGCATTATACTCAAAAATCGATCTTGTTCTTCTCTATCTCTGTAAGCAGTAAAAAATTTAATAAGCGTGTTGTGAATACCAAACGCGATAAAGGGCCAAAGTAAATTGGATACAGCAATAAGATAGGTAACCAGCGAATAATACTCTTTTTCTAATAGATGGGTAAACAAAAATAAAGTATTGATCGCTCCGATACCAAAGCCTACGACTGTAGTAAGTCCATTACGTATCGATTGATTAAGTACTATTCCCATATTTGTGATTACATCGCTGATCCAAAGATAATTTAAATCATCTGCTTTAAGACTTGTGCTAAATTTTGTGTCAATGATTTTCTGCTATATTTTTCAAGACCTACAGGTTTGGTAGATAATTCCTGTTTTTGATACATGTCAAAATACTTCTTTAATTTTTCTTTTATAACGTTATAAGAATCATATTCAAAAAAGGAACCTGTTTCTGTTTCCATAATTATACTTCTTATATCAGCATTTTTTGGTCCAATTGCCAGTATAGGCCGCTTGGACACCATATATTCAAATAACTTGCCCGGGATGATACATTCGGTTTCTTTACTATCGATTTCTATCAACAATAGTACTTGTGAAGACTTTTGCAGTTTTAATGCTTCTTGATGTGAAACATAGCCTTTATCCTCTATAAACTTTGATAAACCAATTGCTTGTAGACTCTCTAAAACTTCCGGACTTGTTGCACCGATTAGTTGAAGCTTAAAAAACTTAGCAAAGTCCTCATCTTCGATAGTAAGGTCATATAGCGCTTGCCATAATTGAATAGGGTTTCTTCCGGATAGCAACGAACCAATATGCGAAATCGTGAAATTCTTATCTAATTCAACGTCAGAATAATTGTATTCATCATATCCGTTAGTAATAACTGAAATAGGGTTGTTAGTAAGTGTTTCAAACTCTTTTGCAGTGGTATAACTGGTCACCAGAAGTCGATCTACAGCACTTAAAACATCTGACTCTAATTTTTTGTGCTTAGCAGCAGCCCTCTTTGATAATTTTAATTTTTTGTGATACCCAATGGTTGTCCATGGATCTCTAAAATCTGCTAACCAAGGCAATCCGATTTTCTTTTTAAGCTCTTTTGCTATCAAATGAACGCTATGAGGAGGGCCTGTGGAAATGAGAATATCAATAGGGTTAGTTTGCAAATATTGATCTAAATATTTAACCGAAGGTCTAACCCAAAATTTACGTGCATCGGGTATAAAAAAATTACCACGTATATAGAGCAGCAATTTTTGAATCAAGGATTGTTTTTCTTCGTTGACAATGATTCCTTTACTTATAGTCGTGGATGCGGATTTTGAAAAGACTTCCGCAAAACGATAGGGTTCAAAAATAGGTTGTTTAAGTATGGTGATATCTTTGGGAATGTCCTTCTCCAAAGTATCATCAAGTAAAGGATAACTAGGATTCTGCGGACAATAAACTATAGGTTCAATATCAAAATCACGTAAATATTTGACAAATTTCAACCAACGTTGAACGCCTGGCCCTCCGGCAGGTGGCCAATAATATGTTATGATCAATACCTTCAACATACTTCTAAGCTTGCAGTTTGGAGTTCTCCGTCTTTTTTCGCTTTCTAAATTCAAAATAGATACCAAGACCTATTAATATTAAAAAGACTAAGGTAGCTATACTCGTAATAGAATTTCCCGTCTGAATAACCTTTGGTTCAAATTTAAAAGTTATGGTATGACTTCCTTTAGGTAGTTGCAATCCACGCAAAACAAAGTTTACTTGAACGTGATCTACAGGTTTCTCATCAATATATGCTTGCCATCCCGGATAATAATTTTCAGAAAATACCACAAAACCTTCCTTTGTATTCTGGGAAGCGTATTCAAGTTTATTAGGCTGATGGGAAAGTAATTGGATCGTAGCAACACTATCGACGACAAATTTGCGCTGTGTGTATTTTTCAGAATAACTTTTATTAATTACTGCGGTAGTCTTTGTATTAATATCATTTAAGGCCAGTAACTCATCATTTGCAGATCCTACAGTAATTAGTTCATCAATAAACCATGCATTACCATTGGCATTCTGATTCTGTTGTACCAATGCTCCACGTTTTTCATCAGGAACAATAAAATATTTGACATTAAACATGTTTAGGATATTCATATCCCCTTTAGCTAAATAAAAATCAAATAAATCCTGTATCCTACCTGGCTTAGCCGCATGATATCCTCCCAAAGCATTATGAAAATAAGAAGTTCTTGCTCCATTAAAAGGATCTCCGGTTACATCATAAACACGATAGTGGGTGGTATCTTTTAAAATTTCCTGGTCAGCTGCGGTAGCTCTAAAAGGTTTGTCCAACATTCTGGCAGACACAAAACTATCATTGTTTACATATTTTTTATCTACAGTTATAAGATCGGTTAGAATCAATACTCCTAAGATTAAAATCGTCAAGTTTTGATTCAGTTTATTTTTTACAAATAACCAACAAACGGCGGCTGTTGCTAATACAAATACTAGCGACCGTATAGCATCGGTAGTAAAAATAGCTTTTCTGTCTTCGCGCAAAGCACGCACAAAATCAGGTCCATATTGTTCGATCCACATCGCATCCTGAGCCCCTTTAAAACTAAAGAACAAAGATTTGAATAATACAAATAGTAATGCGACTCCTCCTACGATTATTGTACTCATCTTGAGAGCTTTCAGTTTTTCTTCTTTAGAAACAAAACCACTAAACCAACGATGTAAGCCAAAAATTGCTAATATTGGCAAACAAAGTTCAATAATCACTTGTATAGAAGAAACTGCTCTAAACTTATCGTACATAGGTACATAGTCGATAAAGAATCTGGTTACAATATCCAAATTTTTACCCCAGGATAGAAGCAGGGCCAAAATAGAACCGCCTACAAGCCACCATTTTAATCGTCCTTTTACCAAAAATAGCGCCAACACAAACAAAAATATAACTACAGCACCGATATATGCAGGAGCCCCTACAATCGGTTGATCTCCCCAATAGGTAGGAACATTTTGTGTAAAATCCTTAGCCTGAGAAGGACTTGCACCCATCTTGAGCAACTCGTTATATATATTAGAACTGGTACCCACATTTTCATAGGAGGCACCTCCCATAAAACGAGGAATAAATAAATTAAACGTTTCAATAATACCGTAACTATATTGCGTAATGTAGCTATAATCCAACCCGGTCGCTTTTTCTTCCCTACCTTCTGGAGTTATAGTGATACCCGTATCACCACGGGTACTGTATTGCGCATATTGTTTAGTTGCTAACAGCGGAGTCGCGTTGAGTAATATAGAAAAGAAAACTGCGACAATCATAACGCCGATTGCTTTAAAAAAATGCGGAATCATTTTCTTTTTAAACGCATCAACAAAATATGCTATCCCTAAAACCACAACTAGAAGTAACAAATAATAGGTCATTTGTATGTGATTTGCAGCTATTTCTAAGGCCATAGCTATCGCTAAGAGTACTCCACCCCAAAAATATTTCTTTCTGAACGTAAGAATGATACCACTAAGAACAAAAGGCATATAACCAATCGCATGGGCTTTGGCATTGTGTCCAACCCCGAGAATTATAATGAAATATGTAGAGAACCCAAAGGCAAGGCTTCCTAAAAACGCGAGCTTATAGTCCACTTTAAGAACCAATAGTAGCACGTAGAATCCTATAAAATATAAAAAAAGGTAGTCTGCAGGGCGTGGTAAAAAACGTATTAAACGATCCAGTTTTTTAACATAATCGTGATCATATTGTGCGCCCACCTGATAGGAAGGCATTCCACCAAAAGCATTATCTATCCAATACGGTTCTTCACCGGTTTTATTTCTAAAATCGGTTTGCTGCCGAGCCATTCCACTATACTGTACAATATCACCTTGTCGAATTTTTTTTCCACTGATTGCTGGGCTAAAATAAGCTAAAGATGCTATCACGCATCCAAGAACAACAATTAGATGCGGTAAAACTTTACGAATATATGGCTTCATTGGGTCATTTTTACGAATAAAAAGCCAAATTAATCAATTTCCTCATAATCGATATATTCTCCTACATCTTTATTTGAAGATTTACTTTTAGATTTCTTTTCGATAGTAACCTCGCCTTCTGGCGATTTTTGAGAAGTATCTTGATTCTGAAAGTTCTGAAACTGCTGCTGAAATTTTTGACCTGCTTTCTTTGTAATATATTTAAGCAATAGAGGACCAAATAAACGCGTTAGTATCTTAATCCCATAATAGATGAGCAAAATAATGAGAATAACCTTTAATACCCCTGATAAAGAAGCTTCTTGCATTTTGTCTTTTTGCAAAAATAAAGAACTCGTGTTAGAATTACCGCTATCCTACATTAAAAAAATGATAAAATCTACTATATTTGAGCCAAATCAATTGAATATGAGCCCAAAATCTATTCTACCTTTTCTTGTGCTAATACTTAGCGCGTTTGTCTCGCAAGCCCAGTATACCGAAAAGATAAATAGCAATCGACCAGGAACTTCGCAGGGAGCTTACTCTGTAGGAACTAATGTACTGCAAGCCGAAGGCGGATTTGGTTTTGGAAAAGAAAAGCATAATCTACTTAACACAAAAACCAATTTTTTCAATTTTGATTACTCTGCTCGTTATGGACTTTTGATAGAGCAGTTAGAAATTAGATTAGACGGTCGACTACGTAGTGATGGGGTTCGACAAACTATTGGAAGCTCTGAAGAAAAAACGACACGCACAAATTTTGAGTACAATACTTTGGGTGCAAAGTATCTTATATTTGATCCCTATAAAAATCCTAAAAAAGATTCAGTAAACTTAAATAGCTGGAAAGCACAACATCGCTTTAAATGGAAGACATTAATTCCGGCAGTATCTGCATATATTGGGGTTAATTATGTCACAAAAGACAATCCCTTTACTTTTCCTGAAGATGAAGCCATAAGTCCGAAAGTAGTCATTATGACTCAAAACAACTGGACAACAAGTCGTATCGGCAATTGGGTATTAGTAACAAATTTTATAATTGACAAGGTCACTACCGAGATGCCACTATATGGTTGGATTATCACTTCTACCCATACAATTAATGATAAATGGGCTGTATTTGGAGAGTATCAAGGTCAAAAAAGTGATTTTTATAGTGATGATATCTTAAGAGTTGGTGGTGCCTATCTCTGGGATAAAAATCTTCAACTAGATGCCCATATTGCTACCAATTTTAAGGACACTCCTTCTATATTCAATTTTAGTTTCGGAGGATCTTATCGTTTTGATTGGCATACCAAAGATGAAATAATCGAACAACCCGGACTTGAAGGTGGTGTAAAGGAGAAGGAAGAAGAAGAAGAAATCCTTGATGAAGAAAAGAAGGATATCGATAGTTATGAGTATGAAGAGGATGAAACAGATAGCCTTAAACAAGGTAAAATACCGATGATCAATGATTTTGAAGACGAAGATTTCCGTCAGGCTTTAGAACAAGACTTGGATGAACGACGTACTGCCGAACGCCTGGAACGCGAACGAATTGAAAGCGAGAAACAAGCTAAAAAAGACGAAAAGAAATCCAGAAAAGAAGAAAGAAAACGTGCAAAGCGTGAAGCAAAAGAGGCAAAAGAGGCTGAAAAAGCGCTAATAAAAGCTGAAAAAGAACGTCAAAAAATGATTGAGGATATCGACTCTGAACTTGATAAAATGGAAGCACCCCAAGATGTAGATCAAGAACTGGAGCAGATAGAAAAAGAGCTTGAAGATCTGGAAAAAGAAATTGAATCTGAGCAACCATCAAAACCCGTAGAGACAGAAGCAAAACCTATTCCTGAGGAAGATATAGATATTGATAAGGCGTATGAGGAAATGAAAAAACAAGAAGAAAAGCGCCGGAAGAAGGAAGAAAAAGCTCGAAAAGAGGAAGAAAAACGAAGAGAAAAAGAAGAAAAAATGCGCCTGAAAGAGGAGCAAAAGAAGCAAAAAGAAAAAGAAAAGGAAGAAAAGAAAAAGGATCAAAAAAAAGACGATAACGGAAACTAGAAATAATAATTTCTATAACACAACCTCGGTTTTTTAATTCCCAATGCAAATAAAGTGGCCTTTGCAAAAACCAATTGTATTCACCACTTATAGCAATGGATTAGATAATTCTAAGAAATAGAAGCTGTATAATTGAAGTAAGAAATCGGTATCCCGTTTATTTTTAGAAAATTGATATAGGAACTAGTCCGTATATTTAACAAAAGAATATATATTTGCTACGAACTAGAGAAGATGTATGATTACGATTAAAGAAATTACTTCAAAAGGAGATTTGACAACCTTTGTTAAATTTCCTTTTGAAGTATATAAAAACTCACCCTATTACGTTCCCCCAATTATTAAAGAGGAACTAGATGTATTGAATCCTAAGAAAAATCCTGTTTTTCAAAACTCTGAAGCTAAATTCTTTTTAGCATATAAAGATAATAAAGTTGTGGGCCGTGTGGCAGCAATAATCAATTGGATTGAGGTCAAAGAACAAAAAAAATCTAAAGTCCGTTTTGGGTGGTATGACGTTATTGATGATGTTGATGTAACTAAAGCACTTTTAGACAAAGTAGCTATGTATGGAGCAGAAAATGGACTCGAGTACATGGAGGGTCCGGCTGGATTTTCGATCATGGATAAAGCAGGGATTTTAATCAAAGGGTTCGAAGAGCTTAATACAATGATTACTTGGTATAATTATCCCTACTATCAAAAGCATATGGAACAGCTTGGTTTTGAAAAAGCTGCAACATGGGTGGAATATAGAATACAGGTCCCTAAAAAAATAAAAGAAAAGGTAATTAAGTTTTCTAACATTATCAAAGAACGCTATGAGCTCAGTTTGATAAAATTCAATAATAGTAAAGAGATCTTAGGTTACGCAGATGAGATGTTTGACCTACTCAATAAAACATACAGCGGGCTTCAAACGTTTGTACCTATCCAGCAATATCAGATTGATATGTACAAAAAGAAATATTTACCTTACATCAATCCGCAATACATAACTTGTATTGCTGACAAAACAGGTAAATTAATTGCTTTTTCAATTGTGATGCCTTCTTTTTCTAAAGCTTTAAAGAAAATGAATGGAAAGATGTATCCTCTAGGCTTCCTCCACATTCTCAAAGCACAGCGAAAAAACAACACCGCCGCATTTTATTTGATTGGTATCGATCCAGAATATCAAAACAAAGGGGTTACAGCTCTTATTTTTAAAGAAATGAATGAGGTTTTCTTACGTAATGGAATTGAAGTAGTTGAGACAAACCCAGAACTAGAAGAAAACAAGGCAATACAAGCACTTTGGAACGATTATGACCATGAACAACACAAAATGCGTAGAACGTATCGTAAAAGTATCGAAAACTAGCATTTTAACTGTGCGATAGCGCAGGAACAGTTTGTCATAAAAAAAGCCACCGATCGGTGGCTTTTTCTTATAATATATGACGGAGGGAATAAGGTTACTCCCCCATAGCTGCTGCAACTGCAGCAGAAATTCTTTTATAAGTACCGTTTTCCAGTGTCTCACGAATGGCTGAGAAAGCAACCAATGTTTCATCTATATCCTGTTGCGTATGTGACGCAGTTGGGATCAATCTCAATAAAATTAATCCTTTTGGAATCACGGGATATACCACAATCGAACAGAAAACCCCATGATTTTCCCGTAAGTCTTTCACCAATGCCATTGCCTCAGGAATACTTCCTTTGAGATACACAGGCGTCACACAACTTTGTGTTGTACCTAGATCAAAGCCTCTTTCACGCAATCCGTTTTGTAACGCATTTGTATTTTCCCATAACTTATCTTTAAGTTCTGGCATTGTTCTAAGCATATCCAAACGCTTTAACGCTCCGATAACTAATTGCATTTGCAAAGACTTTGCAAACATTTGAGATCTTAAATTATACTTTAAGAAATCTATAATTTCTTTATCAGCAGCAATGAATGCTCCTGTACTTGCCATTGATTTTGCAAATGTAGCAAAATAAACATCTATCTGATCTTGTACACCTTGCTCCTCACCAGTTCCTGCACCTGTTTTACCTAAGGTACCAAATCCGTGAGCATCGTCTACAAAAAGCCTGAAGTTATATTTCTCCTTTAGCGCTACAATTTCTCTTAGTTTTCCTTGTTCACCGCGCATACCAAAAACCCCTTCAGAAATCAATAAAATTCCTCCACCGGTTTTTTCTGCCATCTTAGTGGCACGCATCAGGTTTTTCTCTATACTCTCTACATCATTATGACGATACGTATATCGCTGCCCTTGATGAAGTCTTACCCCATCAATAATACATGCATGTGCATCGACATCATAGACTATAATATCATCTTTTGTTACCAATGCATCTACTGTAGACACCATACCCTGATAACCAAAGTTAAGAAGATAGGCCGCTTCTTTATCAACAAAAGCTGCTAATTCATCCTGAAGCTTTTCATGTAGATCTGTATGACCACTCATCATTCTGGCCCCCATAGGATATGCAGAACCATAATCAGCTGCTGCTTGAGCATCCACTTCTCTTATTTCAGCTTTATTAGCCAATCCTAAATAATCATTGATACTCCAGGTGATTACATCTCTACCCTGAAACTTCATTCTATTTGATATAGGGCCCTCAAGCTTTGGAAATACAAAATAACCTTCTGCTTTGTCTGCCCACTTTCCTAAAGGACCTTTATCCTTGTAAATTTTATCAAATAAATCTCTCATCTACCTTAAATTTGATTTTATAAGTCTGCGAAAATACTGAAAATTGATGTGATGACATAATAATATTTATCATCACTTTACAAAAAATAGTATTTCACAAAAAAGCACCTGAAAAATGATCAGATGCCTATTGTTTTTAACTTGTACTATTATTTAACCACTTCGATATCTGAAGTTGTCGTTGTTTCTTTGCTATCCATAAAGCCTTGCTCCTGCATCCATTCGTCACTATAAACTTTACTCATATACCTGGATCCGTGATCCGGCAGCAACACAACAACATTACTTGTGCTATCAAATTCTCCTTGTTCAGCTAATTGTTTAATTCCTTGAATGGCAGCACCACTGGTATATCCCAGAAACAAACCTTCTAATCTAGCCAATTCTCTTGCAGTAAGTGCGCTTTCTTCATCCCCAACTTTTTCAAATTTATCAATACTATCAAAATCAGTAGCTGTTGGAATTAAATTCTTTCCTAAACCTTCTATACGGTATGGATAAATTTCATTTGCATCCAACTCCTTAGTTTCGTGATACTTTTTCAAAACTGAGCCATAGGCATCTATTCCCAATACGCGAACTTCCGGATTTTTAGATTTCAAATATCGTGCTGTACCGGATATTGTTCCTCCTGTTCCGCAACAAGCTACCAAGTGAGTAATATGTCCGTTGGTTTGTTTCCATATTTCCGGTCCCGTAGACTTAAAGTGTGCATCAATATTCAGCTCATTAAAATATTGATTAATATAAACCGAACCTTTTGTTTCTTTGTGTATCCTTTTGGCAACTTCATAATAGGATCTTGGATCATCTGCAGCTACATGTGCAGGGCAAACATGCACCTGAGCCCCCATAGTCTGAAGCATAGCTATTTTATCCTTCGATGATTTTGAGCTAACTGCCAAAATACACTTATATCCCTTAATTGCACTTACCATAGCCAGACTGAATCCGGTATTTCCGCTGGTAGTCTCAACTATAGTATCTCCCGGTTTTAAGATTCCTTTCTTTTCTGCCTGTTCTATAATATAAAGAGCAATTCTATCTTTAGAAGAATGTCCTGGATTAAAAGATTCAACCTTTGCATAATAATTGCCGGGGAAATCCTTTATTATTCTGTTCAATTTAATGAGTGGAGTGTCGCCGATAAGCTCCAGAATACTATTGTACGCCTGTATCTTTTCTTTCATAAAGTAAGTTTTTACAGTTTATCGAACAGTATTTTGGGGTGTCGATAAACGGCTAAAAAACGCCACGAAGTTACATTATTTTTTTCAATTATTCGGTTATCCCCTCTAAATCTAGCAAAAACGCATACTCTTCGGCTACTTCTTTTAGGGCTTCAAAGCGCCCTGAAGCTCCTCCGTGACCAGCCTCCATATTAGTATGTAATAACAATAAATTATCTCCTTTCTTTGTCGCTCTCATTTTTGCCACCCATTTTGCAGGCTCCCAATATTGTACTTGAGAATCATGCAAACCTGTGGTCACTAATAAATTTGGATACTCTTGCGCAGTCACGTTATCATAAGGAGAGTACGATTTCATATAATTGTAATACTCCTCATCATTTGGATTACCCCATTCGTCATATTCTCCAGTTGTTAATGGTATACTATCGTCTAGCATTGTTGTAATCACATCTACAAATGGAACAGCTGCTACTACCCCATTATATAATTCGGGTGCCATATTAATAACGGCTCCCATAAGTAACCCTCCGGCTGAGCCTCCCATAGCGTATAAATGCTCCTTTGAAGTATACCCTTCAGAAATCAAAAATTTTGAACAATCTATAAAATCAGTGAAGGTGTTTTTCTTCTTTAGTAATTTTCCGTCTTCATACCAGGGACGTCCAAGATATTCCCCACCTCTTACATGCGCAATAGCATATACAAATCCTCTGTCAAGTAAACTTAATCGTACTGTAGAAAAATAGGGATCAATCGTCGCTCCGTAAGAACCATATCCATATTGCAAAATAGGATTAGTTCCGTCCTTTTTTAAGCCTTTGCGATAGACAAGAGACATCGGTATTTTAGTTCCATCTGATGCTATTGCCCAGATACGTTCTGAGGTATAATTATTTTTATCAAATGTTCCTCCCAATACTTCTTGCTCTTTTTTAACTTCTTTCTCTTTTGATTCCATATTGAAATCAATTACCGAATTAGGTGTTGACAAAGAGTTGTATGCATATCTCAAAACTTTGGTGTCAAAATCCGGATTTGTGCTTACATAAGCAGTATACGTTTCATTATCGAAAGGAAGGTAGTAGGTTTGTGAACCATCCCATCGTTTAATTTGAATTTTATTAAGTCCGTTATTACGTTCACTTACTACCAAATACTCCTTAAAAATCTCAATATCTTCAAGTAAAGTTTCTTCTCGATGTGGTATAACGTCTACCCAGTTTTCTTTACTTGTCTTACCCTCTCCAGTTTTCATAAGTTTGAAGTTGGTAGCATTATCGGCATTGGTCAGAACATAGAAATGATCTTTATAGTGTGAAATCCCATATTCTAAACCACGCACTCTGGGTTGAAAAATTTTAAACTCCCCATCAGGTTCATCTGCTTTTAATATTCTATACTCAGAGGTAAGCGTACTTGTCGATCCTATAACAATATATTTGTCTGATTTAGTTTTATAAACAAAGGTATTAAAGGTGTCGTCATCTTCTCTAAAAACTTCAACATCATCAGAAACCTGAGTACCTAATGTATGCTTCATAATTTTATAAGATCGAAGCGTTTCAGCGTCTTTTTTTGTGTAAAACAAAGTTTTACCATCTGCAGCCCACGTACTACTACCAGTAGCATTTTCTATGGTGTCATCATACACGGTTCCGTCGACCAAATTCTTAATTTGAATGGTATACTTACGACGACTCACCGTATCCACTCCAAAAGCTACACGGGTATTGTCCGGACTTACATTTAAACCAACTAAACGGTAATAACTATGACCTTTTGCCTCTTCATTACAATCAAATAAAATTTCTTCTTCCGCGTCCAGCGTTTCCTTCTTTCTTGAATATATTGGATAATCCTTTCCTTTTTCATAACGCGTAATATACCAGTAGCCATTATATTTATATGGAACCGAAGCATCATCCTCCTTTATTCGCGCTTTCATCTCTTCAAAGAGTTGCTTTTGCAACCCCTTGGTATGAGCGGTCATTTGATCGTTATATTCATTCTCTCTTTCAAGATAATCAATAACTTCAGGGTCTTCTCGGTCATTTAACCAAAAATAATTATCCTGTCGAATGTCATCAAATTTCTCTAATTGATTTTCCTTTTTTTCTGCGACTGGAGGCGTTGGTTTTGTATTCAATTTATTTTCTTTTTTGGTACACGAAGTTGCAAAAATAAGCGATACTACGCAGATAATTTGAAAGGTTTTCATCTAATGTTGGTTTTTCAGAAATTTAGCAAACAACAGCATTGTAGTAAAATTTAAGATTTACCACTCAATTAAAAGTAATGCATAGTTTTTAATAAAAATCCTGTCTAGTTTATCATAGCAAAATAGTAATTTTGTATTTAATACTAATTAAAAAGAAAAAGAAATGTTTGGAGACATGATGGGAATGATGGGGAAACTAAAAGAAACCCAGGCTCGAGTAGAAGAAACTAAAAAGAGAATGAGCTCTGTACTTATCGATGAAAACAGTACAGATAATTTATTACAAGTGACCGTAACTGCTAACCGAGAAATAAAAAAAATCACTATTGCTGATGAACTTATGGAGGATAAAGATCAATTAGAAGATTATTTGATTCTAACACTGAACAAAGCTATTGCAAAGGCAACAAAAGTAAATGAAGATGAATTGGCAGCCGTTGCAAAAGATGGTATGCCAAATATCCCTGGACTGGATAAATTCATGTAAACACTGTTACGACCATTTCCTTTTAATTCATCATTTAATTCCATATTTTTATAGGATTAACTTTAACTTGAAGCGTTTATATGTTTGAATTAACAAAAAAGGATGATGATACGTATCACTTTATATTGAAAGCCAAAAATGGTCAGATTATTTTAAGTAGTGAACTATATTCCAGTAAAGGTGCTGCTGAAAACGGTATCGAATCCGTAAAGAAGAATTCGGTAGAAGATATTCGTTACGAGAGAAAAACTGCTAAGGATGGTCGCTTTTATTTTAATTTGAAATCCTCAAATGGTCAAGTCATAGGAAGCAGCCAAATGTATACCTCTGAGTCAGGTATGGAAAATGGCATTGCATCGGTTAAGAAAAATGCGTCTAACGCAACAAAGACCTCTATTTAAATAATTAATTTTGATATATACAGGCTGAAATTATATCAGTTTCAGCCTGTATACACTAAAGTTTAATCCATACTTTGTAAGACTTCCAAAAAATACTGATGCATTCGTTCTGAATAATCATGATGTGTTACAAGCCTTAGCTTACCTTGCCCCATACTGTAAAAATGAATATCTTTTTCTGCCATTTTAGCAATAAATTCATCTTCATTTGTAGCTATTTTGAAAATTACAATATTAGTATCGGTCGGTTCAACATGCAATACAAAAGGCAATGTACTTAATACCTCTCCTATTTCTTGAGCACGCTTATGATCCTCTGCTAATCGATCCCACTGATGTTTTACCCCATAGAGTCCTGCAGCAGCCATAAAACCTACCTGACGCATACCTCCTCCCAAAACTTTGCGCACACGTATCGCATTTTTCATTAGGTCAGTATCCCCGATAAGAACTGATCCCATTGGGGCTCCTAAACCTTTGCTTAAACATACCGATATAGTATCGAAAAGCTTACCAAAATCTTTTGGCGATTGATCTTTTGCAATCATGGCATTCCATAAACGTGCTCCATCCAGATGAAAGCCTAACCCATGTCTTTCACAAACATCTTTTATACTTTTTAAGGTCTCTATATCATAGCATGCTCCCCCACCTTTATTCGTTGTGTTTTCTACGCAAACTAAGGTAGTTAACGGACTGTGATAAAAATCCGGTGGATTTATAGCCGCTTCTACCTGATCAGCAGTAATCATTCCGCGATTCCCTTCTATTAATTTACAAGACACTCCGCTATTAAAGGAGACCCCTCCCCCTTCATAATTAAATACGTGGGCATAGTGATCTGCTATCAATTGTTCTCCCGGTTGTGTATGTAATTTTATAGCTGCCTGATTCGCCATACTTCCTGTTGGAAAAAACAGAGCAGTGTCTTTGCCGAAAAGGTTCGCCAGGTAAGCTTCCAGTTCATTAACTGATGGGTCTTCTTTATACACATCATCTCCTACTACCGCATTCATCATACTTTGAAGCATCCCCTTAGTGGGCTTGGTTATGGTATCACTTCGTAAATCTATTCTCATTCGTTATAATGCTATTATAAAATTTGTTTTTAAAAGGTACATTGAAAGCTCCCAATTGGAGATCCATCAGGAATTTCTATAGTATTCGATTTTAGAATTAAATCTGGTTTTTCTGTATACTTTTTTATGGTATGGATTAAAAATGTGTTGTATGCATCATCCATTTTTAATGTCTTATTTACAAGCCTTACTTGCAATGCCTTCAATTGAGCCAGAGCAATGGCGTTAACCTGTGGATAGGCTGTAGATTCTCTGCTCAAACGAAGTAAATGCTTTATGACACTGAACTGTATACTCTTTTGAATCTCCATATAATAAGTGTTCGAGGCCTTGTTTAAAAAAGTTGTCGCTATTACCTGATCAAGCACCTCTGATAAACTTAGTTGATCTGCATCTAAACTTTTTTGTTGAACAAGTCGAGAAGCACGTTCCGGATGTAGCAATAATGATAAGGTCATTTCACTTGAAGTAACAGGCGCACTAATTGCATCAAATGCGACTCCGGTTTTACTTTTAAAAGATTCTCTCGTTCTCGCAAAGCCATACGCTCTTGGTGGAAATAAATTCAATTTATCTTCCGGAATCGCTAGAACGTCTGCTGATAAGGTTTTACTTAAAACCTGTAATGCCTTGCGCTGCTTTTTTGATGAAACTACCGACGTGATATGTTGCTTATCACCTTTAGTTGCATAATTATAGGTTAATCCGCCAATTGACTTTATGACTGCCTCTGTTTGATACCGATGAAAGAAATACAGAGGAACAAAAACATCTTCTAACACAGAATAGGATTCACCAACACGAATATTATCCTTAGAAAAATTGTGCATTGCTATTTTTCGTATAGCCAACACCTCTTCTAGTCCATCGCTCACATCTGCCCCATTGTCCCATAAGTGTGCCTTAGCATGTGCACCTCCTTTGGCCCGTGCATCGCTATCAGTAATAAAACGGAGACCTTTGGCATAGGCGGTATTCAGTATTGAATCCAAAACTTTACTCTCATTAGTCTCACTGGCATCAGCATAACTGTACGCGACAGTTACTTTATCCCATGCTCCAATTTCTTGTGTGTACGCTTCTGACAAATCAATTTTACCTCCGTTTAATTGCACCAAAGGATGCGGATAATCCATGACGGATGCGCGCTCGAATGTACTTGCAGCAAAATTATGAGCAAATCCAAGGGTGTGCCCAACCTCATGAGCCGACAGTTGTCGGATTCTGGATAAAGCCATGTCCAACATGGGTTGATGATTAACATCACTAGCCGCAAAAGGTTTATTAAGCAGCGCTTGGGCGATTAAAAAATCTTGTCTAATTCTCAAGCTTCCTAAACTTACATGACCTTTTAGTATTTCTCCTGTTCGAGGATCAATAATACTGGCTCCGTAACTCCACCCTCTTGTCGAGCGATGCACCCACTGTATAACATTATATCGTAGATCCAACGGGTCAGCATCAGGTGGTAACATTTTAACCTGAAAAGCATTTTTATATCCAATCGCTTCAAAGGCTGTATTCCACCATGAGGCCCCCTCTAACAAAGCACTTCTTACCGGTTCTGGTGTACCCGGATCTAAATAATAAATAATAGGATCTTTTGCTTCACTCAATGGTGCATCCGGATTCTTTTTTTCTAACCGGTGACGTAGAATAAATTGTTTTTTTAATGGAGATTCAATCGGCGCTGCATAGTCATAGAATGACATTGATATAGCCCCACTACGCGGGTCAAAACTCCTCATTTTATAACCAGCATCCGGCAACGCTACAAAGGAATGATGCTGTACAACGGTAATTGCCTTTGTATCTGGTACCACACTTGCTAGATATTTGCCGGTGGGCGTCCCTGTGAAAGTAAGCAGGCTCTCAAACTCCAGATTCTTCGGAAATGCTTTTAATTTATCAAGTAGTAAAGCACTTCGTTTTTTATCCAAAGCATACGTTCCTTCTTTCATTTTTTTTAGCCGCTGAGTTACACCGTGACTATCTTGCAACAAAAAAGGTGTAAGATCAATAACGTACTTCCCGTTTTTTTCTTCCTTGATAGGGAAACCAAACAAAACTGATTGTGCAAATGCCTGAGCTACACTTTTCTTCTCAAGCATATTATCAGTATTGGCCCTGTATTTTAGATTTTCTTGAACTAAAAGTAATTTATTGCCTCGTTTTTGAAACTTTACGATATCTCCTCCTCCCAATTGTCCGCGATCTAGTCCTATATCATTAGAACCTACACCGCTTACTAAAGCATGAACATACAAAAACTCTTCATTTAAACGATTAACTTCCAAATACAACTCATCCTTAGCTTCATTATAATGAAAAGTAAAAAATCCTTTGTATGATTTTAGTTCTTCTTGCTTCTCTAAAAACTGAGCGCTTACTTCAGTACATAGCATCACTAAAAAGCAAAAGCTAAGTATTCTCATGAGTATAGGTTTATATTTAAGACCTTAAATCTATAAAAATAATACCAAAATCATTTTATTCTAGTCGCTTAAATCCTATTTTTGCCTAAAAATCGAATATATGATTACAGCTGAGACAATTCTTGATCTTAGAGAGCGCCAGGTAGCGTTAAGGAGGTATCTTTGACATTGATGCCAAAACTATAGAAATCACCAATCAGGAAGAAAAAACATTTGCTCCTGATTTTTGGAACGATGCTCGCAAAGCCGAACAATTGATGCGAGAATTGAATACCGAAAAAAAATGGGTCGCAGATTATACTAAGAGTGAATCACTTGTGGATGATCTGGAAGTAGTATTTGAATTTTACAAAGAAGGAGAAGCTACAGAGAAAGAACTTCAGGAACGTTATTCATCTGCCTTGGAGCTTATTGAAGGTTTGGAATTCAAAAACATGCTTAGTGATGAAGGGGACTCTTTAAGTGCTGTTATACAAATTACTGCCGGTGCCGGAGGTACTGAAAGCTGTGATTGGGCCAGTATGCTCATGAGAATGTACCTCATGTGGGCTGAGAAACACGGTTATAAAATAAAAGAACTCAATTACCAGGAAGGCGATGTAGCCGGCATTAAAACCGTTACGCTTGAAATTGAAGGAGACTACGCCTTTGGCTGGTTAAAAGGTGAAAATGGTGTTCATCGGTTAGTTCGTATATCACCTTTTGACAGCAATGCTAAACGCCATACATCCTTTGCTTCTATTTATGTATATCCACTTGTCGATGATTCTATCGAGATCGAAATAAACCCTGCTGATATTAATTGGGATTTTGCAAGATCGAGTGGTGCGGGAGGACAAAATGTGAATAAGGTAGAGACTAAAGCCATTCTTACCCATCACCCAACTGGCATCGTTATTCATAACTCTGAAACACGTTCGCAGCTAGAAAACAGAGAAAAAGCAATGCAAATGCTTAAATCTCAGCTTTACGAAATAGAACTAAAGAAACAACAAGCTCAGCGTGATGAAATTGAATCTTCGAAAATGAAAATAGAATGGGGATCACAAATACGTAATTACGTGATGCACCCCTATAAGTTAGTAAAAGATGTACGTACGGCTCATGAAACCGGAAATGTTGATGCTGTTATGAACGGGAATCTTGATGAGTTTTTAAAAGCCTATCTTATGATGATGGGACAAAAAGAAGAAGAATAAATTATATATTTTATGTACACAATCTATCATAATCCCCGCTGCAGTAAATCAAGAGCTACATTAACTATCTTGCAGGAAGAGCAAACAGCGCCCGTGGAAATCATCAAATATTTAGATCAAAAATTAACGAAAAAGGAAATGCAAGCGTTATTGACAAAGCTACAGATGGCTCCCCATGAACTAGTGCGCAAAAACGAAGCCGTATGGAAGGAAAATTATAAAGACAAGCAATTGACTGATGATGAACTCATCTCAATTTTGATTGAGCACCCAAAATTGATAGAGCGACCCATTGTCACAAAAGATAGTCAAGGGGTGATTGGTCGACCTCCAGAAAATGTAAAAAAGCTGTTCTAAAGCCTCAATGCAATAAATAAAAAAAATTAAAAAGCGATACGCATGTTAAATGCATATCGCTTTTTTTGTTAGAATCCTAAAATCATACGGGTTTGCCGTACGATAAATAGTTTAATTACGTATTTCAAAAAGATTTAAACTTTAAACCTAATTTTTATTAAAGAATAGTTAATTATTTCTTGATTATTACGGGGTATAGTCATAAAATTGTAGTCACTAAAGAAGCCAACACTTTAGTCATTAGTATATTATTTGAAATAAATTACCAACCCCAAACAGTAAAAAAACTCTTGAACCCATAGAATAATGAAGAAAGTTATTGTGCTTACTATAATGCTTTTGAGTTTGTCAATATATGCGCAAAACAAAAAAGAAATAACGGTATCCGGACAGATTTCGGAAGCTGGTAGTTCAATACCTCTAGAATATGCCACTATTGCTTTTATAGAACAGAATACCGAAAACATAGCGTTTGGCGGCATCACAGACAAAAAGGGTAAATTTCAGATAAAAATTAACCCGGGTATATATTCCATCCATCTTGAGTATATTTCTTGTGAAACCCGAATAATTGAACACACTAATTATCTTAAGAATACTGATCTGGGAAATCTCGAATTAAAACCATCCTCTGAGATGCTGGAGGATGTAGTTATACAAGGGGATAAAACCACTGTAGAAATTCGATTGGACAAGAAAATATACAATGTTGGAAAAGATCTGACTGCTGCAGGCGGCTCATTGAGTGATGTCTTGAATAATGTTCCCTCTGTAACTGTAGATCCATCAGGAAGCGTTGCGCTAAGAGGTAACGGGAATGTTCGCATTTTGGTGGATGGTAAACCTTCTGCACTTGTAGGTTTACGAAGCGCAGAGGCACTAAGACAACTCCCGGCAGAATCTATTGATCGCATTGAAGTTATCACCTCCCCTTCCGCCAGATATGACGCTGAAGGTACTGCAGGGATAATTAATTTAATAATGAAGAGAAACAAACTAGCAGGAATTAATGCAACCTTTCTTGCTAAAACCGGTTATCCAGAAACAGGTGGAGGTTCAGGAAATTTTAATTATCGAACAGATAAGGTGAATATTACCAATTTTACTAGTTATACCTATCGCGAAACGCCTGGTAACTCCTTTGTCGAAAATCACTTTTTTAATTTAATTGAAGACCCTACAGCGCCTAATGGGGTCAGAAATGATCCGGACTCTTACATTCAGGAAGATAGAGAATATGATAGAATTTATAGAGGTCTTACCATCAACTCGGGAATCGAATGGTTTGTGAATCAATCTTCTTCTATTACCAATAAGTTTTTATACCGTGCTTCCAATATAGATAATAAAACTACCAACTTTATTACGGAGTTTGACGAGAATAGAAATGCAGTTTCTGATAATGTAAGGATTGATCCCAATAAGGAAAAAAATATCACTCGTCAGTATTCTCTAAACTATGATAAAAAGTTTGAAAATACAGATCATAGACTTTCATTTGATTTTCAATTTGAGAATAGTGAAGAAAACGACAATACTCGTATCATACAAACAAATTCAAGCATCGAAGAGTTAGTCGAGACAGCTATCGATCAACAGAATATCTTATTGCAATCAGATTATAATTTACCATTATCTGACAACTATAAAATTGAACTTGGGTATAGAGGTATTTTTAATAATAGAGAAACAGCATATTTGGTGGAAGAAGATAGAAACAATACTATCATCACAAATACGGACCTATCCAATACGTTAGATTTTCAACAGTATGTGAATGCCGGGTATGCTCAATTCGAAAGTAAATTCGGTAAATTCTCTATTCTTCTGGGAGTTCGAGCTGAAAATACGCGAATCACAATTGAGCAAAAAACAAGCAACGATTTTAACAAGAAAAAATACACCGATCTATTTCCTACCACCAACATTGGTTATGAAATTGGTGAAAAACATACACTTACTTTAGGGTTTAATAGAAGAATCAGAAGGCCCGGAACTGCATTCTTAAATCCTTTTCCTGCACGATCAAGTATTTCAAATATTTTTCAGGGAAATCCCAATCTTGATCCCAGCTACAGCAATGTAGTGGAGTTATCCTACTTAAATAAAATGCCTAAGCTCACACTAAATGCTTCGGTATATTATAATCATACGTCTGATGTTTTTACGTTTATAGACATAAACACAGGAGAACGTGTAGCAATTGGGACAGATGCTAATAATAATCCAACGTTTGTGCCTGTGATCTCAAGAACACCGGTAAATTTAGACCAATCAGATCGTTACGGAGTGGAATTTACCGCCATTTATAATCCTACTAAGAAATGGAGAATTAATGGGAATTTCAACGGATCATATTATGATATCAAAGGAGATTTCGAAAATGAAAATTTTGACGCTTCAGATGTTAGCTGGTCAGCACGTTTGAATAACAAATTTACATTACCTGGCGAAGTTGATTGGCAAACTATCTTAGATTACCGAGGTCCTATACGTAATGGTCAAATTGAAAATGAAGGGGTTTTCACAGCCAATCTTGCCTTCAGCAAGAACTTATTCAAAAACAAGGCTACGCTAACATTTGGTATTAATGACCTTTTTAATTCAAACGTAGGTAAAAGTACCGTTTCAGCCACGACTTTTTCATCGTATAGTGAATACCAATGGCGCATACGAACATTCAATCTTTCTTTTACTTACCGTTTTAAACAAAAAAAAGGATCATAAGAATCTCATAGTGATCTATTTAAATAAACAGTTGTGTTTTTAACATGACCTTAACTTTTTCAAGTTAAACCTTGGTGGCATTTTGCTGGTCAAATGGTCAAAAAAAATGTCCAAAATCAAATTACTGGTAACAACTGCCTTTTGCCTTCTAAGTTTAACCTTCCTACATGCACAACCTTCAACGAACACTATTCAAGTGTCCGGGAAAGTGGTTGATGAAATATCGGGTGAACCTTTAGAATATGCTACAGTTAGTTTTTATAGTCCACGAAAACAAAAAATTATCACGGGAGGAATCACTGATCAAAACGGAGCTTTTAATATAGAGGTTCCTAAAGGGTTGTACGATGTTACTATTGAATTTATTTCATTTAAAACCATTACGCTACCCAAAAGGAAATTATTTGCAGACACCTCTCTC
Organism: Aquimarina sp. 2-A2; assembly: GCF_045505135.1. Lineage (NCBI taxonomy): Bacteria > Pseudomonadati > Bacteroidota > Flavobacteriia > Flavobacteriales > Flavobacteriaceae > Aquimarina > Aquimarina sp. 2-A2. Next base: position 584,666 of record NZ_JBJKFI010000002.1, read on the forward strand.
CCCACAGTAGCGTTAAGTTTGGATACGGAGTCCTTGGAGGATGTTGTCATTATCGCCGAAAAAACTACAGTGGATATTCGTTTAGACAAAAAAATATATAATGTTGGTAAAGATTTAACTGTAAGTGGAGGAACCGTAAGTGATGTACTTGACAATGTTCCTTCGGTTTCTGTGGACGTAGAAGGCAATGTTGCACTACGTGGTAATGACAACGTTAGAATCTTAATAAATGGTAAACCTTCGGGTTTGGTTGGATTGAATAGCACAGAGGCTCTACGTCAGCTACCAGCAGAATCTATTGAGCGCGTAGAAGTTATAACGTCACCTTCTGCCCGATATGATGCGGAGGGTACTGCAGGTATTCTGAATATAATTTTGAGAAGAAGCAAACTACAGGGACTCAATGGCGCGATAACGATCAATTCAGGCTATCCCTTTCAAGCAGGTGCTTCGGGAAATATAAATTATCGAACAGGCGACTTCAACTTTTTTACAACTTCTGGATACAACTATCGCGAGGTTCCCGGAAATTCTCTTACAGAAACAAGATACTTTAATATCGATCCAACTACCGGAGAAGATTTACCTGATTCGTTTTTAAACGAAACCCGGGATTTTGATAGAATTCGTAAAGGTTTTAATACAAACATCGGCGTTGAATGGTATGTTAATGAAACTTCGTCAATAACCACTTCGTTTTTATATCGCGATAGTAATAATGAAAGCAATACCACTAATATTATCGTAGAACCTGACAGTGATGGTAATATTTTAAACCGGAATACACGTTTTGATCCAGAATTAGAAGACGATATCACCACACAATACTCTTTAAATTATGTCAAAAACTTCAAAAAATCCGGGCATAAACTAACTTTTGACTTTCAGATTGAAAATAATATAGAAGAGGAAAATTCTGCAATCACACAGGACAATACTTCTGCAATTGAACTTGTCAATACTATTGAAGATCAGGATCGCATACTTTTACAAAGTGATTATGTTTTACCTATAGGAGAGCAAAGTCAGTTTGAATTAGGATATCGTGGTAATTTTAACACATTGGCTACTGATTATCTCGTAAGCAATCAAGTCAATGGAGAAGTTACTGTTGATACCGATGTCTCCAATAATTTGATATACACAGAACATGTGAATGCTTTTTATTCTCAATTCGGAAGTAAGATCAATGCTTTTTCATTTTTGTTGGGGCTTCGTCTAGAAGAGACCAGAATAACTATTGATCAAACCACTAGTGGAGACTATAGCAAAAAAAATTACTTAGATTTCTTTCCAACTATTAATCTAAGTTACGAACTGACAGAAAAACAAAGTTTGACCCTAGGATACAATCGTCGACTAAGGAGACCCCGATCAAGGTTCATCAATCCGTTTCCTTCACGCTCTAGTATTACGAATGTATTTCAAGGAAATGCTGATTTGGATCCCAGTTATGCAGATGCGTTTGATTTAGGATATCTCAATCGTATGGGTAAAGTGACTTTAAACACTTCGCTATATTATAACCATTCGACTCAGGTTTTTACTTTTATATCAGAAGATACCGGAACAACCGCTGTCATATCTAATACTGACACTTCACAAACCGTGGTTCCCGTAATTCGTAGAACACCAATAAATTTAGCCAGTGCAGATCGCTATGGTTTTGAGTTCACAGTTACTTATAATCCAAGCAAAAAATGGAGAATGAACGCAAATTTTAATGCTTTTCAAGACAATACCCGTGGAACGTATGAAGGGGTCAATTTTGATAACGACAATTTCAGTTGGTTTGCCCGTTTTAGTAATAAAATTACACTGCCTGCAAAAATTGATTGGCAAACAAGTTTGTTTTATAGGGGTCCCAGCGAAACTGCTCAAAGTAAAAATGAAGGAATATTGAGTACGAATATGGCTTTTAGCAAAGATCTTTTCAAAGAAAAAGCATCTGTAACATTTAATGTTAGTGATCTTTTCAATTCCAGAAAACGCTCAGGAACTTCCACTACTGATACTTTTGAATCCTATAGCGAGTTTCAGTGGAGAGAACGAAGCTTTAACATCTCGTTCACCTATCGTTTTAATCAAAAGAAAAAACGCGAGCGACCTGCTAGAGATGGTAATGGAGAAGAAGAATTTGAAGGGTAATTATAATGTAAAAAAGGGAAGCCCATTGGACTTCCCTTTTTTTAATATAGTTTAAATAACAATTATGCCATTTCTTTAGCTTTTCGCTTTTCTTCTCGCTTTAATTTAAAATTCTCAATTGTTGCTCCAAAGATCCAGTAAGGTACTACAAAGGTTAATAAGAAGATCATTAACCAAAAACCTATGGTTAGGATGGTTAAAAAAGCTAAAAAACCTAAGTATTGATCAAATTCAAACATAATGCTATAGTAATTTACAATTTTGTCAAAGATAGTAACTCTTCAGTTTATCTCATAAAATTACTTCAAAATATTTCGGTCTATCCAAAATAAAATTATTGAAAACGAATAAACACCAGTTTTCTAAACATCTAGTGTAACAAATTCTTAAATTTGCACTCTAAAAATTAATTAGCAAATTATGGATTTTAGAATAGAAAAAGATACCATGGGGGAAGTAAAAGTTCCTTCAGATAAGTTATGGGGCGCACAAACAGAACGTTCAAGGAATAATTTTAAGATTGGAGCTCCTGCATCCATGCCTTTAGAAATTATTTACGGTTTTGCTTACCTTAAAAAATCAGCTGCCTTTACTAACTGTGAACTTGGTGTCTTACCTATCGAAAAAAGAGATCTAATCGCTCAGGTTTGTGACGAAATCTTAGAGGGAAAGCACGATGATCAATTCCCTTTAGTAGTTTGGCAAACCGGTTCTGGTACGCAAAGTAATATGAATGTAAATGAAGTGATAGCTAACCGAGCACATCAATTAGCTGGTAAAACTATTGGAGAAGGTGAGAAAACATTACAGCCTAATGATGATGTAAATAAGTCACAATCTTCTAATGATACGTTCCCTACCGGAATGCATATTGCTGCCTATAAAAAATTGGTAGAAGTCACCATTCCGGGAGTTACTCAATTAAGAGATACGCTAAAGAAAAAATCTGAAGACTTTAAAAAAGTTGTTAAGATCGGACGTACACATTTTATGGATGCTACACCTTTAACTATCGGACAAGAATTATCCGGATATGTTTCTCAATTGGATCACGGACTTAAAGCGTTAGAAAATACGTTGCCACATATGGCAGAGATTGCACTAGGTGGTACTGCTGTAGGAACCGGACTTAATACGCCTAAGGGATACGCTAAAAGAGTGTCTGAATTTATTGCGCAATTTACGCGTCTTCCTTTTGTCACTGCAGAAAATAAATTTGAAGCCTTGGCAGCCCATGATGCTTTTGTTGAAACGCATGGAGCTTTAAAACAACTGGCAGTTGCATTGAACAAAATTGGAAATGATATCCGAATGTTAGCCTCTGGACCACGAAGCGGTATCGGAGAATTAATCATCCCGGCCAACGAACCAGGAAGTTCCATTATGCCAGGCAAAGTAAACCCTACACAGTGTGAAGCCTTAACAATGGTATGTGCTCAGGTGTTAGGAAATGATGTTGCTATCGGTGTTGGCGGTATGCAAGGACATTTTGAATTGAATGTTTTCAAACCGGTAATGGCTGCTAGTTTATTACAAAGTGCTCAATTAATTGGTGATGCATGTGTATCTTTTGATGAGCATTGTGCGCAAGGTATTGAACCAAATCAAGCGAGAATTACAGAGTTATTAAACAACTCACTCATGCTCGTTACTGCGTTAAATACCAAAATCGGATATTATAAAGCTGCTGAAATTGCAAACACAGCACATGAAAATGGTACAACTTTGAAACATGAGGCTGTTGCCTTAGGATATGTTACTGAAGAAGAGTTTGACCAATGGGTTAGACCTGAAAACATGGTAGGTGAGTTGAAATAAACACTTAGTAATTAAAATATAAAAAGCAGTCTAAACATGATATTTAGACTGCTTTTTACTTATAATACTAGTTACTATACGTTATCCAGAGCTTGTTTTAGATCCCAGATAATATCTTCATGATTTTCTACTCCGATAGATAAACGAACCAATTTATCTGATATTTTAAGTTTTTTACGGTGCTCCTCTTCTACTCCTGCGTGGGTCATTGTTTTTGGATGCTCAGCCAAACTCTCGGTTCCACCTAAACTTACAGCCAGTTTCATTAATCGTAAACTATTAAGAAATTTAAAAGCTTCCTTCTCACCTCCCTTGATATCAAAAGAAACCATAGCTCCCGGTGCAGAGCACTGCTTCTTAAAAATATCATATTGACGTGTCCCTTTTGCTAATAATCCTAAGTAATGAACTTTTTCAATTTTATCATGACTGTTTAGAAAAGAAGCTACCTCTTGTGCATTTTTGGTCTGTTGGTCCATTCTTATCTTTAAGGTCTCCAAGCTTCGTAGTAACAACCAAGCTGTATGCGGACTCACCATATTCCCTAAAAATGTTCTTAGCACCCTAACACGTTGCATCACCTCTGCTCCTCCTAAAACTGCACCTGCTATCAAATCACTGTGTCCTCCAATATATTTTGTAGCAGAATAAACTACTAAATCTGCTCCGCATTGTAAAGGATGTTGCCATAAAGGCCCCATATACGTGTTATCTACAGCTAACAAAACCTTTTTATCATCTGTGCTGTACGAAGCAGCCAACTCACTAAAATCCTGAATATCTACGATATCATTTGTTGGATTTGCCGGAGTTTCCAAATAAATCATAGCTAATTTATCAGCTTTACCGGTAGCCTCAATCATACTACGAATTTCATCCATATTCTGATCTGGAAAAACAGCCAGTGTATGCACCCCAATTTTATCCAGAAAATGTTGAATAAAATGATCCGTCCCACCGTATACCGGATTACCATAAACCAGTAAATCTCCCGGATTTAAAAATTCCATGAGTACTGTACTAATAGCAGACATTCCGCTTTCAAAAACCGCACAACCATCCGCCTGATCCCATAAGGAAAGACGATTTTCTAAAATTTCCAAATTAGGGTTATTAATACGACTGTAGATTAATCCCAATTCTTCGGTAGGGTCTTTTTCACGTAAGCCGTATGCCAATTCAAAAAAAGCCTTTCCTTCTTCGGCAGTTTTAAATACAAAAGTAGAGGTTTGAAAAATTGGACATTTTATCGATCCTTCTGATAATTCGGGCTTATAGCCATAAGTCATCATTAAACTTTCGGGGTTGAATTTATGGTCTTTCATCTTTTATAGTAGTTTATTATCTGTTCTCTTTATTTAAATTATAGTAGCTCGGAAATCCGGCCTCAAATACCCGTTCAAAGTACGGTTTTGCAGAATAATAAACCGAAATACAGATAAATAAAGAATATAATTCTTTAAAAATTAATTTAATAGTAAATTTTGCTGATTAATTCTTTATATTGTCACAATTTTAGAATAAAATTATGGATGCAACGGACAAAGCAATACTTCTTTTACTTCAAAAAAACGGTAAAATAACAATTAAAGAAATTGCCGAGCGCCTCAACTTAACAACTACCCCCATATTCGAACGGGTTAAAAAATTAGAGCGAGAGGGTTTTATTACCTCTTATAAAGCGATGGTTGATCGCAAAAAAGTAAATCTTCAGCTTATTATATTTTGTAATGTGACCTTAAATTTACATCAAACAGATTTTCTGAAAAAATTCGAAAAAGATATTCAACAGTTTCCTGAGGTTGTAGAATGCTATCATGTTGCGGGTATGTTTGACTATTTAATAAAAATATATGCTAAGAACATGGAAGAATATCAGCAGTTTCTCTCCAACAAATTGGCTTCTCTGGAAAATATAAGCAAAGTACAGAGCTCGTTTGTTATGACTGAAGTAAAAACATTGTCCCATTTACCATTGTGATTACTATTTATGACGATTTTTCTTAAAAATTTGTTAAACATCCTTAGTTAAAGTATCTATAAATATAAAGCCGTAACATCTAAGCAAATGTTAACATAGAGAATAGAGTTATGAATTGATTTAACTTTAGAATGAAATTTGTGTTTTGTTTCAATCGATGTTGGAGTATCCCGATATTATTACAAACCTACACTAATTTCTTTTTTATAAATGTTTGATTTGCGCGCCTGATCGCTATAACTTGCCTTCCAGGCCAACTGTTATTTTAAGTTTTTAGTAACATTTACTTTTTTCGTACGAATCTCTTCACGCTCTGGTATCGAACGATTATGATTTACATTTGTTTTTAGGAAAACACACAAATTATCTAATCAACCACCAATGAAAGTTAACAAAGTTTATCTTTTACTCATTACCATCTGCCTTCATAGTTCGCTATACGCACAATATCATAAGCGAGATAATCCTTGGGTTTTAGGAGCTGGTATAAATATAATCGATGATTCTGGAACGGGACTAAGTGGTAAATTTAATTTTAGTGAAAATTATAATTACAGTGCACCCCTTTCGGTTTCTATCGAAAAGCGATATCACGATGATTATGGTATCTCTCTAATGTTGAGTCATAATAGTTTTTTAGCAGGAAAGCGTATTAATGCACAAATACTTGACGAAGAAAGAACATTTTATGCTGTAGACGCGAATTTCAAATATTATATCACTAATAATTGGTTATACACTTACCGAGCCATGTACGAAGGTTACTTAACTACAGGGGCTGGAATTAGCGTCTTTGATGGCGAAAGAGCAACTATCGTTAACGCTGGTGTTGGGGTTAACATTTATCTTTCTGAGCGTATACGTTTAAATCTTCAGGGGTTAGCCAAATTTTATCCCGGATCCCAGAATTTATTAGCCAGTAACTATCTTCAATATAATATTGGTCTAATTTTTCGACTAACAGATGGTAAGGTATGTCATTGCTAGAAGCAATTACGCAAAAACCTTAACCAATAACTCTTTTAAAATATCACCTTGCGATAAACTTACAGCACCTACTCCTTTACTTTTAACATCTGCATCTCTTAGTAGGTTAATTATACTACTGACTTTTTTCATAGGAAAATTATGAGCCGCCTCAGTGTAATCTTTTACGAAATATGGATTTATTTTTAAAGCTGAAGCAACGCCTCTTGGAGACTTATCTGATAATCCATGATATTGCAAAACCTGAGAAAAGAAACTATATAACAAAGAAATTGTTACTACCAACGGATTGTCCTTAGGATTTTGTGAGAAATAATTAATAATTCTATACGCCTTTAAAACATTTCTCGAACCTATTGCTTTACGTAATTCAAAATTATTAAAATCTTTGCTTATCCCTATATTCTGTTCGATATGATCTGGAGTGATCTGAGAACCTTTGGGAAGTATCAGTTTAAGCTTATCCAGTTCATTACTTATTTTTCCTAGATCAGTACCAAGAAACTCCACCAACATTTGAGAAGCCTTAGGATCAATAGCATATTTTGCTCCCGCCAATACTTTTTTTATCCAGTCAGCTACTTGATTTTCATATAACTTCTTACTTTCAAAAATAATTCCCGATTTGGCAATTGTTTTGTAAAGCTTCTTTCTTTTATCAATTTTCTTGTACTTATAACAAATAACCAACACCGTAGTAGGTTGTGGATTTTCGGCATAGGTAGCCAATTTTTCGATCGTTCTCGACAAATCCTGAGCTTCTTTTACGATAACGACTTGTCGTTCGGCCATCATGGGATAGCGCTTTGCATTTGATACTATATCCTCAACCGTTACATCGCGACCGTATAATACCATCTGATTAAAACCTTTCTCCTCTTCGGCCAGAACATTGGTATCAATATATTCTGAAATTCTATCAATATAATAAGGCTCCTCCCCCATTAAAAAATAAATAGGCTTGATTGCACCTTTTTTAATATCACTAACAATTTTCTTTACTTCTTCCATTCAGAAAAATTCCTCAAATTTGTGATATGGTTTCTTTAAACTTTCCGACATATCAATTTCGATTCAAAAATAGCGAAAATAAAATTTCCATTTTTGACAGAATCCGTAAAAAGTTTGTAATCCTTACCCCCGAAGAATGGGTAAGACAACATACAGTAGCATACTTAATCCATGAAAAAAAATATCCTCAAAGTCTGATTAATGTAGAAAAATTGATTTTGCTTAATGGAAGAAGAAAACGTTATGATATCGTGGTCTTTAATTCTGATGGGAGCATTCACTTGATTGTGGAGTGTAAAGCAAATTCTATTCCGATTACTCAAAGCGTTTTTGATCAAATCGCACAATACAATCTGGAACTGAATGCAAATTATTTAATGATTACCAATGGATTGCATCATTTTTATTGTCAAATGAGATATAAGGAGCAAGCGTACCATTTTTTAAAAGATATACCAGAATACAGTAACGTTTGACGAATTATTTGGCATAAATTACTTTCGATTATTTCTAATCACTGGTTTAAGGTCATTTGATATCTTAGTTAGTTGTGACCTTTCCTTTATATTTGTCCTAAATTTATAACCACACAATCTTGACTACTACATCACCCGAATCGATACGTACCCTTACAACTGCAGTAGTAATTCTCAACTGGAATGGCGTACACCTTTTGGAGAAATTTTTGCCTTCAGTATGCAAACATTCTCCGCAGGCATCCATCTATGTTGCTGATAACGCCTCGACTGACAATTCAATACCATTTTTGGAGCAACATTATCCAGACATTAAAATCATTCGAAACACTGAAAATGGCGGCTACGCTAAAGGATACAATGATGCGCTACAGCATATTGATGCCGATATTTATTGTTTATTAAATAGTGATGTCGAAGTTACCGAGAATTGGTTAGTGCCTATAATAGAAAGGTTTCAACAGAATTCGAAGGTAGCTGCCATACAACCAAAAATTCTGGATTATAAACGAAAAAACTATTTTGAGTACGCAGGAGCTGCCGGCGGGTATATTGATCAATTGGGGTACCCTTATTGTAGAGGACGCATTTTTGATACAATTGAAGAGGACACCGGGCAATATGATGATGCAGTTGAAATTTTTTGGGCTAGCGGAGCTTGTTTATTTATCCGCAAGCATATTTTTGAAGATGTTGGTAAATTGGACGAAGCTTTCTTTGCACATCAAGAAGAGATTGATCTATGCTGGCGTATTAAAAATCATGGTTATAGCATTTTTTTCGATGGTAACTCTCACGTATACCATCTTGGAGGTGCTACACTAAGTAGTATGAACCCTAAAAAAACCTATCTCAATTTCAGAAACAGTCTGTTTAACCTCGTCAAAAATTGTAGCGGCTCTAAGGTTATCTCAGTACTATTTATCAGAATGCTTCTGGACGGCTTGGCAGCTATTCAATTTGTGGTATCAGGAAAAATACAGCATGCTGTTGCAATACTCAAAGCGCACTTCAACTTTTACTTAAATTTCAACACCTTTAGAAAAAAAAGAAAAAATTTCCCCATTCAAAAGAAATATTTTACCGTTTCCTCCGTTGTATGGCAGTACTTTATTTTAAAACGTAAATATTATAACCAATTATAACCATTTATATCTGCTCTTTACATAAATTATTGTTAATGCCTGACGTTTGGAGGACAATTTTAATAATTTTGAGCTTTATAACAGGTTTAAGACTAAAACAAATTTTCTAATGAAAAAAGCAATGATTATTGGGGCTTCAATGGCAGTACTTCTTTCTTCTTGTGTCTCGCAAAAGAAATATGCTGAAATGGAAGCTAAACAAAAAGACACTCAAGATTTACTAAATACAGCTACCGTTAAACTAAATAGCTGTTTAGAAGAAAAAGCAAGTGCCTCTTCTGAACTTAAAATTCTTCAGGATCAAGTAGGTAATCTTAAAAATACGAATGCTGCATTGTTAAATAATGTTGGTAATTTAGCTACCCTATCTACAAAAGAAGCTGAGAACTTAGAGCGTTCTTTAGAAAGCATCAAGGAAAAAGATCTACAGATCAAAACCATGAACGATGCTATCAACAAGAAAGATTCTGTAACGCTTGCATTGGTTACTAGCTTAAAAGGAGCTCTTGGTAACTTGAATGACGAGGATATCGAAATCAACGTTGAAAAAGGCGTTGTATATGTTTCAATTTCTGACAAACTTCTTTTCAGAAGTGGAAGTTACAACGTATCTGAAAAAGCTAAAACAGTATTAGGTAAGGTTGCTAAAGTTGTTAATGATAAGCCGGATATCGAGTTCTTAGTAGAAGGACACACAGATAATGTGCCGATCAAGAATAAAGTACTTTTAGATAACTGGGATTTAAGTGTTAAGAGAGCTACCTCTGTAGTTCGTGTTTTACAAAACGAATTCAAAGTTGATCCTAAGCGTATGACTGCTGCTGGTAGAAGTTATTATGTACCGGTTGCAGATAACTCAAGTGCAGAAAACAGAGCGGCTAACAGAAGAACAAGAATTGTTGTACTTCCTAAGTTAGATCAATTCTACAATATGATTGAAGATGGTATGAAAAAAGCTTCTCAGGGAGGTAACTAATTCTAAACACATCACTTTTTATAAAACTGCTAAGATTTCTCTTAGCAGTTTTTTTATACAACAAATTCTATAAAAAGGAATTAACTAGGTTACAAGTTGACAATTATCGGTTAAAATCAGAAAATCATAGATTTAACATTTAAAAAATCCTTGTTAAATTTATTAACATATATTTGCTGCTTCAAAAATTTTAACCAAATCTAAAAAGATTACCAATGAAAAATTTACTACTCTTCGGAGTTCTGATTTTTGGCTCGATCGCAGCAAATGCACAATCTTATATCGGATTTTTATCCGATAACTATAGCGGTGTAAATAGTGTTATTGTGAATCCGGCTAATATTGCAGACTCTCGTTTCAAAACTGATATTAATTTAGTTGGCGTAAGTGCCTTTCTAGGAAATGACTATTACTCGGTAAAATTGGACAACGTTTTTGATAGCGAATTTGATTTTGACGATGATGGTAAAAAGACACCAAGTGACAATAACAATATTTTGGGTAACGTTGACGTGTTAGGTCCATCTTTTATGTTTAACCTAAATCCCAAAAGTTCGATCGCTGTATTTTCCAGAGCTCGTGTTTTTTATAATGTAAATGAGGTAAACGGTAAAACCTACGAAAGTATAGAAGATGGTTTTGATAATAATTCCGATTTTAACATAGACGAAAAAGACGTGTTTCTTACCGGAAATGCCTGGGCAGAAGTGGGTGTATCGTACGCACGTATCCTTATGAATAAAGAACAACACTTTTTAAAAGGAGGTCTTTCGGTTAAGTATATGCAAGGATTAGGAAATGCTTATGCAAGTGGTAGAGATGTAACCATCGATTACGACGCAGACGGTAGCGGTTTTACAGGAAGCATTGCAACTACAGGAGAAGTAACCTATGGATACTCTAGTAATGTCGAAGATGACTTTGACGAATTCGAAGTACTAAGTGGCGCCAACGGAGTTGCTTTTGATTTAGGTTTTGTATACGAATGGAGACCTGATCATGCTAGTTATATGGTCACCGACAGTAAAGGAAATACGTATGCTCCAAAAGACATCAACAAGTATAAAGTAAAATTTGGTTTATCTGTAACTGATTTGGGTGCACTTAAGTATGATGATGCTACAGAAGAGATCTACAATATTACGAATACAATTAATGAAGATAGATTTGAGAGCGAAGATGACTTTCAAGATAAACTGGAACAGTTTTATACACGAACGAGTGTCAAAGACGCTACCAAAGCAGTATTACCAACTGCGTTACATCTAACAGCAGATTGGAATATTAATAATCACTTTTACGTGAATTTAAACTCTGACCTTTCTTTGACGTCAAAAAACAATGAAAATACAAGCCGTGTAGCAAATAGTTTGTCTTTAACACCAAGATTCGAGAGCAAATGGTTTAGTTTCTACTCACCTATCAGTATGATGCAGCACAGTGGATTTCAATGGGGTGCTGGTCTAAGAGCCGGGCCGCTATATGTAGGATCAGGATCAATTCTATCCTTATTAATTTCTGACGAATCGCAAGCTGCTGACTTATATGTAGGATTAAAAATTCCTGTATATCAGGGTCGATTAAAAGATAAAGACGGTGACGGTGTATTAGATAAAGTTGATGACTGTCCAGAGGTTTCTGGTCCAGAAGAGAACTTTGGATGTCCATGGCCTGATACCGATGGTGACACCGTACTTGACAAGGATGACTCCTGTGTTGAAGTAGCTGGTCCCGTAGAAAATAAGGGATGTCCTTGGCCTGATACTGACGGAGATTCTTTACTTGACAAAGATGACACGTGTCCAGAAGTGGCCGGACCGGTAGAAAATGGTGGATGTCCTTGGCCTGATACTGATGGAGATTCAGTTTTAGACAAAGACGACAATTGTCCAACTATCGCAGGTACTGTTGCAAATAACGGATGTCCTGAAGTTACAGATGAGGTTCAAAAGACACTAAATGAGTACGCTAAAACTATATTGTTTGACTCAGGTAAATCATCTATCAAATCAGAATCTAATCAGGTTCTTAGTGATATCATCGGTATTTTAAAAGAATATGCGACAGCTAAATTTACGGTAGAAGGTCATACAGACAGCGCAGGTAGTGCTAAACTAAATCAACGTTTATCTGATGCCAGAGCTAATGCTGTTAAAAACTACCTGGTTGAAAACGGAATTGATCAATTTAGATTATCAGCGATTGGTTATGGTGAGGATCGCCCTATTGCCACAAATAAAACCAGAGCAGGTAGAGCACAAAACAGACGTGTAGAGATTAATTTGGTCAAAGAATAAGCTCACATACCGAAAATAGTAAAGAAAAAAAAGCGCCTTTATTGGCGCTTTTTCTTTTTTAAAAGATATCGGTACTGCCTTTTCCTTCTCTAACTAAAACAGGTTCTCCTTCGGTTAAATCAATAATAGTTGAAGGTATATTATCGCCATATCCACCATCAATTACAATGTCTACTAATTTATCCCATTTCTCAAGGATAAGTTCAGGATCGGTGGTATATTCTATTACTTCATCTTCATCTCGTATTGAAGTGGAAACAATAGGATTGCCTAACGCCTCAACAAGTGCAAGACTAATCGCGTTGTTAGGAACACGAATACCAACTGTTTTCTTTTTTTTGAAGACCGTCGGTAAATTATTATTACCAGGAAGTATAAACGTATACGGTCCAGGTAGTGTTCGCTTTAATAACTTAAAGGTGCTGTTATCAATTTGCTTAACATAATCAGATAAGTTACTTAGATCTTTGCATATAAAAGAGAAGTTCGCCTTTTCGAGCTTTACATTTTTAATTCTTGCTATACGCTCCAACGCTCTTGTATTGGTTATATCACAACCCAAACCGTACACTGTATCAGTTGGATAAATAACTAAACCTCCCGCCTTAAGAACTTCCACGACTTTGTGAATCTCTTTAGGGTTCGGATTATCTTCGTAAATACGTATTAATTTTGCCATGAGTTTTAATTTCTACATTAAAGATACTTGTATTCATTAAAACCTGGTAAATTTTAAAGTTTTATTAATACTTGATCAACCTAAGAAGTGTTTTTGGACATCAAAAGCTTACTAATGATATACTGGGTAATCAATTCGACGTAGTGATGTTTTCTATAAAATTCATGCCGCTCACCAGGATACTCAATACGTTGATTGACAAACTTTTTTTGCCAGTGACTATTCGGCATGTTCGTATCCAGACTACCATAAAACAATGAGACATCACAATCCAGAGGGTATTGTTCTTTACGTAAACGTGAAGATGAAACTGCATACAGGTTTCGAAGTTGCAAGCCCTGTAATATAGCTTTCCATGCAATGGTTCCGCCGATACTAAACGCAAGAACATACTCTGTATCCATTGTTCTCAACGCGTTAACTGCGTTAGCAATACCTTTGGTTATAAATTGATCGTGTAACAGGTCTATTTGACTAACAGAAAGATCGATACCTCCCAGAAGACGAGCATCGAGTAGCTGTATTTGGAAATATGGTTCAAGAAAATCACGATATCCTTCAATCCACGAGTCCGTATCAATACCCCAAATATCTGAGAGTATAATCAGTTTTGGTTTCAATCTGCTCATCTTATACCTTAGCCATTATACCCTATCCAAGTCATAACTTTAGTTTCTATTCGGTCTGAGGAATGCATAGAGATCTACACTGATAAATTGATCCTTCTTAATTTCACTATCAACCATTGTTCCTTCATAATTGAAGTTCAGTTTTTGCAATGCTCGCTTACATTTTGAATTTTCAGAATCTACAAATCCTTCTATTCTATGAAGTTGCAATACATCAAAAGCATAATTCAAAATCAATGGCATCGCCTCTCCCATAATACCTTGTCCCCAATATTCTTTTAAGAGCCACAAACCTACTTCGGCTTTTTTATGTTCCTGAGAAAGGTCATTTAGTCCCCCAGCTCCCAAAAAATTTTGAGTGGTAGTGTCACAAATCGCCCACCAGATTCCTTTATTTTGATCTTTAAGGTTTTTAAACCATACCATCTGCTCTTTAGTAGCTTCTATGGAGTCAAAATGCACACCGTAATGTTCAATAATGTCAGGATGGGATAAACCAAGGAATACATTTTGAAGATCATCGGATACTATCTCTCGTAAAAAAATTCTATCTATTTTCATAAATGTATGATTTTAAGAAAACAAAAATTAAAGTACTTTCAATTTCGCAAAGCGAAGCAGGAGATTCTTTATTCCTCCGTTTTCAAAGTTTATTTCGGCTTTACGATCCTGACCTACCCCTTCTATTTTCAAAATTTTTCCTTTTCCAAAGCGCATATGTTCCACTTCGGTACCCGGACCAAAATTCTCATCAAACATAGACGTATCATTAGTAGATGCCGAATTTCCTGCAGGTCGTAGCTTTCTTAATTTACGCAATTGTTCTTCGCTAGGTTTATGCGCTGGTGGTGGTGATCCTGAAATTGGTTTTTTTAACCGTAACTTACTCTTATCTACTTCTCCAAAAATATCATTGTCTACTAAGGGTTTATAACGATACGTGTCTATTGGCGTGATATATTCTATGAATTTATCGTCAATTTCTTCAATAAAACGACTCGGTTCTGCATCCACCAGTTTACCCCAACGATAACGTGATTGTGTATAGGTCAAATAGGCCTGTTTTTCTGCTCTTGTAAGTGCTACATAAAACAAACGCCGTTCTTCCTCCAGTTCACTACGCGTATTCATACTCATTCCTGATGGAAAAAGGTCTTCTTCCATCCCAACAATATACACATACGGGAATTCAAGACCTTTTGCCAGATGTATTGTCATTAATGCCACCCGATCATCATCTCCCGTATCCTGATCCAAATCAGTAGCCAATGCTACGTCTTCCAGAAACTCAGCTAAGGAGCCTGAGCTATCAACTAACTCTTTTTGACCTTCAACAAAATCTCTGATTCCATTGAGTAATTCTTCAATATTTTCAATGCGAGCAATTCCCTCGGGAGTACCATCTTTCTTTAATTCTTGAAGTAATCCGGTTTGTTTTGCAACTGTCTCTGCCAAGACAAATGCATCAGCGGTTTGATTTGTCACCTGAAAACTTCTAATCATATTCATGAAGTTTTCCAAACGTGTCTTAGTCCCGCTGTTAATTTTTAAATTAATACGATCCAGATGTTCTATTACTTCAAAAATACTACGTTCGTAGTGGTTGGCAGCTACAATTAATTTATCAACCGTTGTTTGTCCGATTCCCCTCGCCGGATAATTAATGATTCGCTTTAAAGCTTCTTCATCCTTAGGATTAATTATTAATCGCAAATAAGCTAGTACATCCTTAATTTCCTTTCTTTGATAAAATGATAAACCTCCATATATTCTATACGGTATATCACGTTTACGCAAGGCATCCTCCATAGCACGGGATTGTGCATTGGTACGATACAAAATAGCAAATTGCCCATTACCAAGCTGATGTTCCATTCTATTTTCAAATATAGAACTTGCTACAAATCGTCCTTCATCTCCATCAGTAAGTAAACGATTCACCAAAATTTTAGGTCCCGGATTATTCGCTGTCCAAACTATTTTATCAAGCTTCGTTTTATTTTTATCTATTATCGAATTGGCTGCTTGTACTATATTATTTGTCGAGCGGTAGTTCTGCTCCAAACGATATTGCTGCACATTATCATAATCCTTCTGGAAATTGAGAATATTATTAATATTCGCTCCGCGAAATGCATAAATACTCTGCGCATCATCTCCTACAACGCAAATATTTTGAAATTTATCCGATAGTGCTCTTACAATAAGATATTGTGAATGGTTTGTATCTTGGTACTCATCAACGAGAATATATCTAAATCTATTTTGATATTTTGCCAGCACCTCCGGAAAACGATTCAGCAACTCATTCGTTTTTAATAACAAGTCATCAAAATCCATAGCCCCTGCTTTGAAACAGCGTTCTACGTATTTTTCATAAATCTCTCCTAGTCTGGGGCGTTTTGCCATTGCATCGGCTTCCACCAATTCTGCATTCTGAAAATATGCTTTTACTGTAATTAAGCTATTCTTATACGAAGAGATCCTGGAGTACACTTGCTTGTACTTATAAATGTCCTTATCCAATCCCATCTCCTTTATGATAGAAGCTATAAGTCGTTGTGAATCTTGTGTATCGTATATGGTGAAGTTAGAAGGGTAGCCTAACTTATCGGCTTCAAAACGTAAAATTTTGGCAAAAATGGAGTGAAAAGTTCCCATCCATAGATTCTTAGCTTCACTGGGTCCCACGATATCTGCTATACGCTTTTTCATTTCGCGTGCAGCTTTGTTGGTAAAGGTTAGCGATAATATATTAAACGCATCAACACCCAAATGCATTAAGTAAGCAATTCTATAGGTTAAAACTCGTGTTTTACCAGAGCCAGCTCCAGCAATAACGATCATAGGACCGTCTTTTTGCAATACCGGGGCACGTTGCGCATCATTTAACTCAGCAATATATTCTTCCAAACCGTCATCAATTTTTATCGTTCGAAATTTAAGGAAACCAGAGAACTTATTAAATGATTTTCACAACTAATTTATAAAATCAAAATCCTGTTCGGGTATTGGAAAATAAGGATAATCCCACAAATTAAAGTATGTTTTTTCTTACTTATTAACAAGTGCTTACTTACAAAAACACGATAAAAAACATATTTTAAAGATAAAATACGCTATATTGTACAAAGCTTATGTAGTTTTAAACACTAAAAGCCCTGAAAAAATACTAACCTAATTTAATATTTTATGACCCCAAATCAACCCGTTTCAATAGTAGAGAAAGAGCAAATCAAATTTTTAAAGTTTCCTAAAGAAGAAGTTTTAAAAAAGCGTAAAGATCAAATCGATCGAATTCTAGATTTACAACGTGCACTCTCCTTAGGAAATCTAGAGCATCAAAAAGTTAAAATTCTTTTTATGGATGATCAAGGATCAAAAAAAGTTGAAACTACCATTTGGGGAATTACAGATAAAGCTGTTATTCTCAAAGAATCTACAGTGATCCCGATGGAACGGATTTTAAAAATCGCTTAAATTCAGCTTGCCAATTTGAATTTGACTCCCCTATCTATTTATTTAGATGGTGGGAGTTTTGGTTTAACATTCAACTTCAACAAAAACAACCATAACAACTTTCATAATGTTACGCACTAGAGCCCTGAAAACGAGCTGACTCATATCAAAAACAATTTTAAATTTTTTCAGGATACTTATTTTAGATACCTTTAGAATTCAAAATTGAAAAAAATTGAAAAAACTAACATTCCTATTACTAACAATAGGCCTCTCTGCTTTGGGATATGCCCAACAAAAAGCACACAAAGGTTCTGTGATAAAAAATTACGGCGAAACGTTTACGGTCGATACCCCAACTTTTAAGACGCCTATAAATGCACCTTATAAAGTTGTATTTGATATCGGCAAATCCTATTCGAGTGATAAAATGAATCCGCTTTTTAATACGGCTGCAAGATTTATTAATATGCACGCCGAAGCCGGGGTTCCACTAAATCAAATTCAAGTGGCACTTGTCATTCATGGATCTGCTGCTTTTGATGTGCTCAATGACAAAGAGTATCAGTTAAAATTTGGGCGTGCAAATCCAAACACCGAGTTGCTTTCTGTCTTAAAGCAAAACAATGTACAATTGATACTTTGTGGTCAAACTGCGGCGCATAAAAACCTCAAACCATCCCAACTGTCTCCTGATATCCAATTGGCATTATCAGCAATGACAGCGCTTGTGCAATTACAAAATAATGATTACAGACTCATAAATTTTTAATACTATGAACCTACGTGTTCTCACTACCCTTACGCTATTTGCTCTTTGCATAGTCGCAAGTAACGCTCAACAAATAGATCCAGAAATAAAATCTATGGCAGAAGCTATAGAAAACAAAGTCATTGATTGGCGAAGAGATTTTCATCAAAATCCGGAATTATCTAATAGAGAATTTAAAACCGCAGAAAAAATTGCGGCCCATCTCAAAGCCTTAGGAATTGAAGTTACCGAAAATGTAGCTAAAACCGGAGTTGTGGGTCTTCTCAAAGGCGCGCAGCCGGGTAAAACAGTGGCCCTAAGAGCGGATATTGATGCATTACCTGTAGAAGAACGTACAGATGTTCCGTTTAAATCTAATGTAAAAACGACATTTCTAGATACAGAAGTTGGTGTAAGTCATGCTTGCGGACATGATACGCATATAGCTATTTTAATGGGAGTTGCTGAGATATTAAGCGCTCACAAAGATAAGATTAAAGGAACGGTCAAATTCATTTTTCAACCGGCAGAAGAGGGACCGCCACCTGGAGAAGAAGGAGGTGCAAAGCTGATGATCAAGGAAGGAGTTCTTAAAAATCCTGATGTAGATGCAATTTTTGGTCTTCATATTAACTCCGGTACTCCCGTAGGTATGTTACGATATAAGGTTGGAGGTACTATGGCAGCTGTGGAACGCTTTGTTATTAATGTGAAAGGTAAACAAACGCATGGTTCTGCTCCATGGACGGGTGTAGATCCTATTTTAATTTCTGCTAAAATTATAGACGGCCTTCAAACCATTATAAGTCGTGAAGCACCATTGGTAGATGAAGCTGCTGTGATAACCGTAGGTAAGATAACGAGCGGTGTACGATTTAATATCATTCCCGAGACCGCAGAATTAATTGGTACTGTACGCACCTTAGATTATGACATGAGAGATCTGATTATAAAGCGAATGAATGAGATGGTGCCGGCAATTGCCAAAACTTACGGTGGCGAAGCGACCATTACTTTTCAAAATAACACCTCGATTACGTACAATGACCCGGAACTGGTGAAGCAAATGCTTCCTACTTTAGAAGCCGTAGCGGGAAAAGCAAATGTTGTTACATCCAAAGCAACTACGGGTGGTGAAGATTTTTCTTATTTTCAGGAAATAGTGCCCGGATTTTATTTTTTCCTCGGCGGCAAATCCGCTGATACTAAAATTGCTCCTTCTCATCATACTCCAGAATTTTATATTGATGAAAAAGGATTGCTCCTTGGAGTAAAAACAATGTCGCAATTGGCTTTAGATTATCTCAACGCTGAATAAATTAAAAATATGAATGATTTTTTAAAGTTGCTTACAATAATACCTTGGTGGGGATGGGTGCTATTATGTGTTATTTTACTCGCAATACGAGATGTGTTTTTTAATAAAAAACATACAATCACGCATAATTTTCCTGTGGTTGGTCATTTTAGGTATATGCTTGAGAGCATAGGTCCGGAGCTTAGACAATACATCGTAGCAAATAACAGAGAGGAGCTACCTTTCAATCGAATAGAAC
Source organism: Aquimarina sp. 2-A2 (assembly GCF_045505135.1). NCBI lineage: Bacteria > Pseudomonadati > Bacteroidota > Flavobacteriia > Flavobacteriales > Flavobacteriaceae > Aquimarina > Aquimarina sp. 2-A2. Next base: position 604,579 of record NZ_JBJKFI010000002.1, read on the forward strand.
GTGGCTGGATATACGCCTCTGCCAAAAACCAGAACAATTATGAGGGTTTCGGTACGGATCGTGATATTTATGAATCGCAATATATTTTTATTAATAATGCGATGATTCCTTACAAAGTTCCAAAAGACCATCCTAATGAAAAAGATCCTTACTTTTTGCCCTGTGCAAAAGTTATGGGAAGTTTCAATAATCGTAGAAGACCCTACAGACCGGCATCCATTATCAATGTGTCTGCCATGAGTTTTGGTTCTCTCTCTGCCAAGGCTGTTGAGTCTCTAAACAAAGGATGTAAAAAATCTTTTGCATATCATAATACGGGTGAAGGTGGTTTATCGCCATATCACAAAAATGGATCAGATGTAGTTTTTCATTTTGGAACCGGATATTTTGGAGTGCGGGATGATGACGGTAATTTCTCTATGGAGAAAATGAAACAGCTCGTTCTTGATAACCCGCAGATTCGTGCTATTGAGATCAAACTTTCGCAGGGAGCCAAACCAGGAAAAGGCGGTGTGTTACCTGCCTCAAAAATCACAAAAGAAATTTCTGAAATTCGTAATGTACCTCTTAATAAAGATGTGCTCTCTCCGCCAAACCATTCCGCATTTAGCAGTATTCCTGAGTTAGTTGACTTTATCGAGCAAATTGCCGAAGCAACAGGCCTACCCGTAGGTATTAAAGCCGCAATAGGTAAACTTGATCAATGGAAAGAACTTGCTACCCTGATGAAAAAAACTGACAAAGGTCCGGACTTTATTACCATAGATGGTGGTGAAGGAGGTACCGGTGCAGCTCCGCCAAGTTTTGCTGATCATGTAGCACTGCCTTTTGTCTATGCATTTAGTGATTTTTATCGATTATTTAAAGATTTTGAACTTACTGATCGTATTGTTTTTATTGCCAGCGGAAAATTAGGTTTTCCGGCCAAAGCCATGATGGCGTTTGCAATGGGCGCAGATTGCATCAATGTAGCTAGAGAAGCTTTGTTAAGTATAGGCTGCATTCAAGCAAAAGTTTGTCATAATAATTCATGCCCCACAGGTATTGCGACTCAAAATAAATGGATGCAAGCCGGAATCAATATTGAAGATAAAGCTGAACGTGTAAGTTTTTATTTCAAAAACTTTAAGAAAGAAGTTCTAGAGATTACACATGCTTGTGGATATAGGCATCCATGTGAAATGACCATGGATGATGTCGACATAAATTTGGGTGACAAAAGCTTAACACAACCATTGGCCAATACATACGGCTATAATAAAGTCAAGGTTCCCTTTGATACTATACAAAACATGAAAGATTGTCCGCACTTGGGTGGAGAGTATAATGAACTCAATGCCACGGCCCTTCTAAATCAAAAAGAAATTCGTTATTAACAAACCCCTCATTTTAATTTTATGAATACCACTGTATTAGACATTCTGCTTACCATTCTCCCCTCACTTATCGTTGGATTGGTAGCCATCTATTTTTTTAATCAACATTTTAGAAATGAAGACCGTCGTCGTAAATATCAAATCTACAAGGAAAATCAAAATCAATCCTTACCCGTAAAATTACAGGCGTATGAACGCATGGTTTTATTCTTGGAACGGATTTCTCCTAACCAGCTTTTGACCAGAATTGCACCGGTAGATCAAAATAAAAAGGGATATGAGATGATGCTGATTGGTACCATCGAACAGGAATTTGAGCATAACCTGAGTCAGCAAATTTACATAACCGCAGATTGCTGGGACATTATTAAAGCAGCAAAAAACGGAACGATCGCTACCATTAGAAAAAATACCATGAATGAGGAGATTGAGACTTCTGATCAATTAAGAGAAAAATTACTTACCAGTTTACTTCAAAAAGATGCTCCTAGTGATGCAGCAATAGCCTTTGTTAAGAAAGAAGTTAGCGAGTTGATCTAAAATTCTAAACTTTATACTCATGCCATGTCTTCAGATTGAAGATATGGCATTTTTTTATACATTTTTTACCCTGCCATATCAATATCCTTCAACTCATTATCATCTGCTCGCTCATTTTTCTTTCTGGCATATTCAAATCCTTGCTTCCACCAACTTTTCATTAATTTCTTGTTGAAAATCAACGAGTTCTCTGTGAGCTTTGAGGGTGTATAATATAAATTAAGTGGAACCTTTTTGTTGATTGCTGCCAGTTTCCCCACCACAGTATCGTGACCTTCTACCTGATCAAGCATAAAACTAAATAGATTTACCATCAATGAGAACGGATTCTTACCGAGTACTTTGCGGTATTCCATATTTTCTGATTCCAGAATGATCGCATCGACCTCTGTTGCACCTCTTCGTATTGCTTCGCGAATTGGTACCATACAACCAAAGCCTCCATCTGCATATTCACACCCATTTTTTGTAACAAGACTCATAAAGGGTACATAGTTGCACGAAATCCAAATCCAATCACAAAAGTCCTCGTACGAATAATCTTTAATTGATTTATATTCCGTTTTGTTTAAGGTAAGATTAGAAACAGTCACAACCACGTCCTCTGCCCTACGCCTTGCCAAACGGTAATCTGCTTCAGTAAAATTGCGTCGAATCGCACGTCTCAAGTTTTTACTCTCGCCAAAGGTTCGTTTCTTTTTTACAAACTGTAAAAATGAAGCGAAAAAATTTATGGAAACAAACTCTCGATCTCCTTTATGTCTTACCACAAAAGGATTTATATTAAAAATTGTACTTTGATTTACATTGGTATAAATATCGTAGGTCTTATCAATATTACCTAAAGCTAATTGAGGAATCAATAAACTGCCGGTCGATGTGCCAAGAAACAGGTCGTACTTTTTACCTTTTTGTTGCATTAAGTACTGTGCTACTCCGCCGGCGTAGGCGCCTTTACTTCCTCCTCCGGAAATAACTAATGCTCGCATAGTTTTATTTATGGGGTTAACTTTTTTGCCAAATAATCTTTCTGATCCTCTGACAAATTATTCCTTAAAACTACATATTTCTTTTGATATTTGGGATTTTGAAGCAGTTTATCCAATATTTCTCGACATTGGTTTCTAAAACGCCAGTTATAATGTACAGCTCCATCTACCAAGTTTAATAAAGCCTCATCCGAAAAAAATTGTAAGCTTTCAAGATACGTGAAAGCATTCTCTCGCGTACTAAAATGGTGCTTTGAAGAAGTATACCCTGATAATTCCTGATAATAATTTGCGTGATTTGACGAATTATAATTGGGAGTGTTTAATGCCAGGACCAACCAAAGAATTCTAACATTTTTATCATTGAAACCAATGATATCTTTAGTTTGCTGCAAATACTCCGATCGTTTTTCGGGAAAATTAGACCATAAATAGTAAAGTGCAGCCTCTATAGTAGCATAAGAATCATCTGTCACCAAGGATTCATACTGTTTTTGCAGATCCGGTGTAATTTTACTGAGCGTCGTTGCAATCGCCTGTCTTACCAACACATTATTCGTCTCAAATGCTTTATTATACAAAGCCAATGCTTCTTGAGAAGTCTGCCCTTCCAATTGATAAATCGCCTCTTGTGCTAAATATTCATTAATTGGAAATTCTAATGCTTCAGCTAGACGTCCCCATTTCCCAGCCAGAGGTTGGGTACGCTCTTGAGCCAAACTCAAATACGCTTTGATAAAGTTTGACTGCGTCAAGATCTCTAATGCTTCGCGCGCTGGAAAACGTACATTCTCCAACCATTTGTTTTTGAATACATCAAGCTTCATATTACTAACCCGTTCTGCTACTTTTAGAAAGTCAGCTGTTGTAACATTTTTAAACTGATATTCTTTAAGATACTCCCGTATCGTCGTTTTAAAATGATCTTCACCGATTAGATTTCGCAAAGCGTGTAAAGTCCACGCGCCGCGCTGATAAAAAGTAAGGGAGCTTGCTTTTGGGTCGAGCAAGGCTGTAGCCTGATCTGTTTTTGAGAGCGTAATTAATTGTTCTGCACTCTCATATAATTTAAACTCAAAATAATCATCACCAAAGATTTTACGTTCGGCCAATAGCGCATAATAGGTGGCAAATCCTTCTTGCAACCAATGATGCGTCCCCTCAGTCGCTGTTACCAAATTACCAAACCATTGATGAGCGAGCTCATGTGCATTGACACTAATATAATTACGATCCTGATACGCTATTGAATCCACTACAAAAGCATCAGAAAAAATAGTAGTGCCTGTATTTTCCATTCCGGCATAGAGAAAATCTTTTACCGGTATTTGTTTATAATTCTGCCACGGATAAGGAATTCCAATTTCTTTTTCCAAAAAGTCGAACATGCGTTTACTATGGCGATAAGTGGGTTCTACTTTTGCTGAATCCTCCGGATAATAATACAGTGTTAACGGAATCCCGCTTTGTGTCATTTTCTCTATTTTATTATACGATCCGATGGCGAATGCGACCAAATAACTACTCATCGGCTGCTTCATGTCATATTTCCACGACTGAATAGAATCATTAACCAATTTTTTTTCAATCAACTTTCCGTTGGCAAGCACCTCAGCTTCTTTTTTATAATTTAAGGTTAGGTCAAAAATTACTTTCTCTTGCATATCGTCAAAACTTGGTAACCAATGCGATGTATATTTGCCTTGTCCTTGTGTCCAGATTTGATTTCTTCCTTGATAGTCTTTTACAAAATACACTGCTTTCTTTGGGATTGCAGTGTAGTTGATAACAATCGTATGTGTAGTATTTGGTTTCAAATTTGTTGACAAACTTATAACAGCATTGTCATAGGTATATGATATTTTTTTTCCGTCAAGCGAAAGGGCTTCCAATTGCATTGCCCGCGCATCAATACGAATAGTTTGTGCAGCCTCAAGTGCTTTAAAGGTATATTCAACTGTTCCTGCAACACTTTTTTCTTCAGCATCAATTAAAATATTAGCATCAGCAGTTAAAAAATCAACGGATTGTGCAGCTACTGTGAGACTAAAAGCCATGCAGATATAGGATACAATAAATTTCATAATCGGGTGTATTCAAATAGGTTGCCAAAATAACGATTTTATCGCGGTTATGTGACAAGATTGACTTTGATCTGTTTCGCAATAAATAGTATCTTCGTCCTTATGAATCCGAACATCTTACAAACTCCTATTGACTATCTCAAGGGCGTAGGACCCAATCGCGCTGCCTTATTAAGGTCAGAGCTCGGGATTCATGCATATCAGGATTTGGTAAATCTCTTTCCTAACCGATACATTGATAAAACGCGCTATTATAAAATAAACGAGTTGCAGCGAAATGGTGCTGAGATGCAAATTATAGGTAAACTGGTGCATCTTAAAACAGTGGAGCAGAAACGAGGTAAGCGTTTGGTCGCTAAGTTCATTGATGATACCGGCGAAATGGAATTGGTGTGGTTTCGCGGACATAAATGGATCAGAGAGAATTTAAAACTCAACGTGCCATATGTAATATTTGGAAAGGTAAATTATTACAATGGGTTTAGCATGCCGCACCCTGAGATGGAATTACTAAGCGAGCATGAAAAAAACCTAAAAATCGCAATGCAGCCGATTTATCCTTCTACAGAGAAACTCTCAAACAAAGGAATAACGAATCGGGTGATTAGTAAAATGATGCAACAGGTATTTATCGAAACCAAAATTCGATTTTATGATACGTTGTCTACTGATATCTTGGAATCATTAAAACTGATCAGCAAAAGCGAAGCGGTTTTGAATATTCATTTTCCAAAAAATCAAGAACTGCTGGCCAAAGCACAATTTCGTTTAAAATTTGAGGAGCTTTTTTACATACAATTACAACTCATAACCAAAAACCTCATCAGGAAACAAAAGGTAAAAGGGTATCCGTTCACCGAGGTAGGAGAACATTTTAATTCTTTTTATAGCAATCATCTCCCCTTTGACCTCACCAATGCCCAAAAACGTGTGATTAAAGAGATTAGAAATGACATGGGTAGCAGTGCGCAAATGAATCGTTTGTTACAGGGTGATGTAGGTTCTGGTAAGACCATCGTTGGACTTATGGCAATGCTCTTAGCTATTGACAATGGTTTTCAGGCCTGTTTGATGGCTCCCACTGCGATTCTGGCCAATCAACACTATCAAGGGATTGAAGAGCTGGTGCAAGAGCTGCCGATTACAGTCAAACTATTAATGGGTAGTACTAAAACCAAAGAACGACGGATATTACATGAAGAACTTGAAGCCGGCACATTAAATATACTCATCGGCACCCACGCCATTCTTGAAGATAAAGTAAAATTTAAAAATCTCGGATTGGCGATCATTGATGAGCAACATCGTTTTGGAGTGGCACAACGATCAAAATTGTGGCATAAAAACAAGTATCCCCCGCATGTTTTGGTAATGACAGCCACCCCAATACCGCGAACGCTAGCCATGAGTCTTTACGGAGATTTGGATATCTCGGTGATTGATGAACTACCGCCAGGACGCAAAGCAATTAAAACCGTACACCGATTTGATAGCAACCGCTTAAAAGTATTTAAATTTATTGAGGACGAAATTGAAAAGGGCAGACAAATTTATATTGTCTATCCCCTAATTCAGGAATCAGAAGCTATGGATTATAAAGATTTGATGGATGGATATGAGAGTATTGCCAGATCTTTTCCCCAGCCCAAGTATCAAATCTCAATCGTTCATGGCCAAATGAAGCCTGCTGATAAGGATTATGAGATGGATCGCTTTGTAAAAGGCGAAACCCAGATTATGGTGGCTACCACAGTGATAGAAGTGGGTGTCAACGTGCCTAATGCCAGTGTTATGATTATAGAGAGTGCAGAGCGTTTTGGTTTATCACAACTCCACCAATTGAGAGGTCGTGTGGGACGTGGAGCAGAACAGAGTTTTTGTATTCTTATGACCAGTCATAAATTATCAGAAGACAGTAAAACCCGATTAGAAACGATGGTACGTACCAATGATGGTTTTGAAATCGCCGAAGTAGATTTAAAACTTCGCGGACCGGGAGATATTATGGGAACACAGCAAAGCGGAGTCTTGAATCTTAAAATTGCTGATATTGTCAAAGACAATGATATTTTGAAGTTAGCGCGATCCTATGCACTCAAAATTTTGAAAGAAGATCCAAGCCTTGGAATGGAGAAACACAAAGTGCTTTTATACACCTATCAACAAATGGCGAAGCACAAAAATATCTGGAATTATATTTCGTAGCACGGGATCGAAATAGACACTTAATTTTCTATAAAATCTGTTACCCTTCTACATTCTTTCTTTGATTTGAGAGCTTTCTTTAACTGAAAAAAAAGAGCTAACAATCTAAAAAAATGGTATCTTTCTTATATGAACAGTCATTATAATTTCATTATTGCTGGAGCCGGCGGTATTGCTGAAGCGGCGGGGCTACTCTTAGCTGAATGGAGTACGGTGCCCCCTACCATTTTTATAGGAAACAGAACGCTTGCAAAAGCTGAAAAAGTAGCACAATGGATACAGGAAGGCACTACAAAATCATGTACTGTGAATGCTTTTCATCTTTCTTCAACCCTTACTGATGAGATGAAAGAGGTTTTTACTACCGGTGATATTATTCTTGACTGCCTCCCGGGAAGTATGGCTCCTATAATAGCTCGTTTTGCCAAGGACTTTGAGCTACATTATGCGAATCTTACTGAGTATGTTAATGAAACTAATGAAATCATCGATTTAGCAAAAGATGCCAAAACCGGTTTTATTCTTCAAACGGGTCTGGCTCCGGGTTACATCGATATCTTAGCGAATATGTTATTTCAAAAATTTTGTAAGGATTTTGAAGTAGATAAGGTAGAAAAGTTAGAATTCAAAGTTGGGGCCCTTACAGACCATGCGGTGGCTCCGCACTATTATGGTTTTACCTGGAGTCCGGTTGGTGTAGCTACCGAGTATCTGAAATGCGCTCTGGTCTTAAGAGATTATAAAAAGACAGAACTGCCTTCTTTATCAGAAAGAGCGCGTATCATTATTGATGGCATTACGTATGAAGAAGATTTAACCTCGGGTGGTGCAGCTGATTTGCCAGATGCATTGAGTGGTAAAGTGCGTTGGTTAGACTATAAAACCTTACGACATCCTGGTCATTATGCGTGGGTGGAAAAACTATTAATTGGCACAGAAAACACCGAAGATACTATCGAAACTTTACAGTATGAGATGGAACGGGTCATCCCTCATATTGAAAATGATCACATCATTTTGTATGCTGCTGTCGAGGGAAAAGACAAAAAAGGAAAACTGCATCGAAGAGAAGTTGCAAAGAAAATCCTACCCCTAAAAATTGGAAAACATACCCTGAGAGCTATCCAAACTACTACTGCCGTACCTTTACTACAAGCTGCTCAATTATTACTTGAGTCCTCAAATAAAGGCGTATTATTACAAAGCGAAATTGATCCTATTCCTTTTTTAAATGGAAATTTTGTAGCAGCTGTTTATGGAGAAGTATTGACATAATTCTAGATTTCAGTAACACTCAATATACCCATTGCATACGTATATAAAAGTCCGACAATCATAGCCAAACCAAAGCTTAATAAGGTCCCAATCAAAACGTACTCGGTAAGTTTGCGGTCTTTGGCTTTTGACAGGTCTCCGAATCTAAAAACTGATTTGGCCGTTATCAAAAATCCGATAGCTGCCCATTGACCTAATGCGATAAAAGCAAAAACAAACAATCTTTCCAGAATACCGATATATTTGCCTGCTTTTTCAAGTGAGTCTTTAGCATGATCTTCGTTGAGGTTCCAAGTACTCATTAGTAGCTTCATTATAACAGATGAAATAGAAGTCACCGCGATGATTGCTAAGACTAGAAGTAAGATTTCAATTGAATACACCCTACTCAGATCTATGAAAAAAGGTTGATACCAATAGACGACACCTGCAATAACAAGTAAATGTGCAAGCTGATCCAGTAAAAAAAGTAACTTAAAATTTACTTTTTTATCAAGATTTAATTTGATCAGATCGATCAGAAAATGGCTAATCACGATGATAAGAATTGCCAGTAGATAGCGCCTGTCAAACGATAGCATACAAAGTAAAGTTACTGCATGTACTAGTGTATGTAGATACAAATACAACGACGCCTGCTTTTTTTCCTTTTTATCCGCTACCCATGTATCCGGCTGCAGAACAAAATCTCCGAGCACATGAGCAATTATTAATTTTAATACAAGTAACATCATAGAGTAGCAATTAGGTTTTGATAGTAATTGTTCAGATTCATTATTTCATCATAGCCACCACGTTTTAGTGCTTCACTGATACTACTCTGGGATTTACCTAAGAGTGTTGCAAGCTCCTTTTGTGTTTTCTTTGGATGCTCGATTGTGGCTGTGATAACCTCGGCTACGGTACTACTCCATGTATTTGCAGTGAGCAAGGCCAGACTCAGCATAAGATTGAGCTTCTGATCATTATGGTCATCATTAGAATTTATAGCGAGGGTTTGTTTACCTAAAGCTTCAAAGGCCTCACCTGAGTTTACATACGCAGGCCCATTAGATTCGGTGATGCGTTGTGCCCTATGGGTCTCTGCACCCAGTCCGATAGCAATGCGTACATCTAGCTTTTTATTTTGTTTCATTACTGCTTTTATGTGAAGGGCAGCTTTTAAAGCATCCTGTGGCATGGTTACTAATTGAAAACTATCTCCTCTAAATAGCTCCCACTGGGTTGGTGTATTACCATAGGTTGTTAGCACCGCTTTCAGTTTTTGTAACCACTTGGGCGTATCACTTTCTCTTGAATTAATAATATCACCTGTTAAAACAGCAACCATTCTCGTGTATTTTATTCAAATATATCGCTTTAAAAGACGATATCCAAATAAATCGGCTTTAAAGCCGATAAATGAATAAATCGGATATAGAGCCGATACTTTAATGTTATTAGAGAACTATTGAATACAGCACCTCTTACACATCATAACAATGAATTTTACAAAGGATGTCTATTTACGCTCTTTATATCAAACATCATAAAAGATCATTTAACTCAAGTATTAAAGTTAAAACAACCAACTAAAAAGTTTTCTGTAGTTTAGCGACCTCTTAAAAACAACCCTCACATACTCAAAAGTTTTTTCGGAATCTAAAAATCTATTATAAATGAAAGTTTTCCCAGTTACAACATCAACACTCTCTGCAAAAGAGCTTGGTGCTTACATCACCACTGTATATCAACTTAAGGGAGACTTTGATTGCAAACTATTTAGAACAGGGATAAACCACACGTATTTTCTTTCGAACAAAGAAACAAAATACGTTCTGAGAGTTTACTGTTATGAATGGAGGTCAAAATCTGAAATTCTCGAAGAAATAGCTCTTTTAAATTTGTTGAAGAAAGAAAAGTTGGCTATTTCTTTTCCTATTGAAGATAAAACGGGCGTCTTTGTTCAAGAAATTAATGCTCCAGAAGGAAAGCGGTATGCTGTATTGTTCTCCTATGCCAAAGGTGAGAAAATACGATATATGAATAAAGAAACTTGCTTCTCTATCGGTTCACTAATGGCCAAAATCCATACTATCACTTCTAATAAAACTCTTAATAGAATTTCTTATAAAAAAGATTCACTACTAACGCTACCGTATCAAAATTTAAAACAATTTTTTTCTGAGCAACTGCCAGAAATGAATTTTATAAGAGAACTTGCTGAATCTTTTCAGGATACCGATTTTGAAAACACTCAAAAGGGCATTGTTCATTTGGACATATGGTATGATAATATGGCCGTGACAAGTGAAAATGAAATCACACTTTTTGACTTTGATTTTTGTGGAAATGGAGAACAAGTTTTAGATATCGGATATTTCTGTAAACAACTTTATCACATTGAAAGTGATAAAAGTAAATACGAAATGAAAAGACTCGCCTTTTTAGATGGTTATCAAAGTATTAAGCAATTATCAGATAAAGAACTAAACTTAATTCCTAAAGCTGGATTAGCAGTTTTCGTTTATTATCTTGGCGTACAGGCGCAACGATTTGACTGGTCAAATATATTTTTATCAGAAAATTATCTCAAAATGTATGTAGGAAAATTGAAATCCTGGATGAAATATAATGACATCAAAAAATGATCATCAAACTCTTCTCGTATCGTTACTTGACTTCGTGCTAACCTTCACTCCCCATCCACATTACACTCATCGATATAAAAAGTAAGGATCGCTTTCAAATCTCTTTTTCTATAAACCTTATCTTGTATTTTTTGAACCAACACGGGACAATCCTCAAAATAAGCAGCTGCTGTTTTCTCAAAATTTTTACTAAAGAGTTGATTGGAGCTTAAATGCGTGATCGCTGGCTCACCTTCTTTTTGTACGTAGTAATTTTTGATAGGTGCACTGCCTGACATTACGAATCCGTTACCAAACTGATCCGGTTCGCTTCTCATAGTACGATAACTGCGATCATACGTACGGTATAATGTAACTTTACCTTGTTTTACTAATTCTACTATAGCATAGTTTCCGGTTCCGCTGACTTTGCGTCGCACATAATGTACCATACCGTAGGGTTCATGTATGGTTGCTCTGGCTATACTATCAAAACTATAATTCTGCGCTTTATCTTTTTTAGTCTTTTTAAACTTAATCTTTCCGGAAGCTCTTATTTTACCCAATCCTATAAGTTGCTTACCATCCTTATAAGTAAGTATGGCAGTGGTTCGTTGTGCTTGTGTACAAGTTGTTGCTAATAGCACTACTGTGCAGGTCAAAAAAAATAGATACTTCATCAATTTGGGGTTGTTGATTTAAAAACAAAGATAAACGTTCTCATTTTTATTTTCTTACGATATACGGATTTGTTATTTGGAGAGAGTTTTATATCTAATTACACTCTTCATCATAAAAAGCAACAATCTCAACTACTTCTTTCTCCGTAAATTCATTCCGTTTAATTTTTTCTACTAATGCAGGGCAATTTTCAAGATATTTTTTAAGCGCTTTTCTAAGTCCTGTCATCGCCCAACTGTCTTGTCCCAAATATTGAACTGTGTTTTGATCATCTTCACCTATAAAATACGCGTTAGAAGATGCGTCCAAAGTGGAACCAAGTAACTGAAAAAAATTATTTTTCTTAAAATTGGGGATATCGATTCTAAGTTCATTAGAAATCTTATACAACACCACATCGCCATGGTACACCCGTTCTACAAGAATACCCCGATTTGAGTCTTTTAAGTAACGGCGCACAATCTCTATTTCTTCCCCATTACTATTAAATAAAATCTTATCAATGGATCGAAAATAAAAAACTTCTGTTTCTGCGTAACCACTATTTTTAAACCATAGCTCATCCGTATTTACTACTTTTATAAGCCCAGCTCTGTGAGTGCCATCTTTAAATACGACTGTAGCGTTGGTACGCTGTGCACTCAAAGTGCAAATTGAAAAAAAGACTCCTAGAATAGTTATGACAAAATGATACTTCATTAATTCTATAGTTGTTTTAATTGCTGTGTTATAAAAAATTGTTGATGTCTATTATAGATTGTAATTTACAATTAGACAAGAATAACAAAAATCCGCATTACATAATGCAATGCGGATTAGTAATAAAATTATTTGTAAAAGTTATCGCTTTATAAAGCGCTTATACGTTATATTTTGATCAGTAGTTACCGAGACAAAATATATACCTGTTGGTAACTGTTCCAGAGAAATTTCTTTACCTGAAACCTTACCGCTACGTACTATCTGTCCGTTTTGATTCATCACTTTATACTCAGAAGCTTTTAGGGTTGTATTTCGTAAAAAGATAAAATCATTAGCCGGATTAGGATATACAGTAAAATCAATTGTCTCTGATGCCTGTGCCTTTACCTTTTTGCCTTCTTCAATCATTCCGTAAGAAGATCTCGCAGTACTATTAGTACAAAAATTCTTTGTGTCCTGCGTAGTATAACTTCCTCCAGAAGCTAACACTGCTCCCGTAGTGGCATTTGTTAATTGATAAGATCCGTTACCATAACTACAGCATATTCCGTCTCCGTAGGAATCTTTAAAAATCAATGTATAACAATCCTCTTCTAAGGTTCTTGTAAGTGTTAGTGTAGAATTATCCGCTTGTGACCCGTATGTTCCACCGCTAAAAACAATTTGATTTGAACTATTTCTTATCTCCCAACTCGTCTCTTCAGGATATTGATCAAAAGTTATACGTAGATTCACATCTACTGTCGATGCAACAGGTGCACCTCCAGCATAGCTACCCAAATCACCAAAAGTATTTTGAGCATAACTATTCCATTCTGCACTTACATACGAAGTGTTGGCTGTCGTTATTGAAGTTTTGCGTCGTAAAGTTTTATCCTTGCCAAAGTTAGCCGTTCCACCATTAAAGATCCCTACGATATCGATAAGTATATTATTTTTAAATAATCCAACCGCATCATTCCCATTAAAACTCATCTCGGTTGAAGAAGAAAGTTTGTCAGCAACGTTCTTAACTGTTGCAGACGCCTGATTATTTACGATCACATACACAGCGCCATTAGTTAAGGTTCCGGATAAGGCCAAGCCTCCGGACCAGGCTCCTGCACCGTTGGATTGTTTTTTAAGGCTATAACCGGATAGGTTTATAGTACCACCCGTTAGGTTTACAACTTCAATCGCTTTGTTATAAGAAGAACCTTCAACATATTCTGAAATAAATACCGCGTCACTACTTCCGCCTGGCGTTCCGCTTTGCGTAGTTACTGTTCTTGTATTACTAACAGCAGATCGATTTCCAGCCGCATCTTTAGCTTTTACAGTAAAAGTATAGGTGGTTCCTGCCATCAAGCCAGAAACTGTAGTTGTGGTTCCGGATACTGTTGTAGATAAGCTTCCGTTTCTAAAAATTTCATATCCGGTTACTCCTACATTGTCACTTGAAGCATTCCATGAAAGTTGTGTACTGGTTTGCGTGGTTGAAGCGCTGATAAGATTTGCCGGTATTGTGGGAGCTTGTGTATCAGTCTGCGTACCTCCACCAAAGCGATCTTCAGCTTGTGGCCCGCCCCAAATCGAGGTTGCAAAAGCAGGATTATCGATAAATGGATTACGATTCCCCTGAATATTTTCGAGAATTGGATTACGTTGTAACTCTAATTGAGAAACAGGATCTTCTGCATTCCATTGTAATAGCAATTCTACCATATTACTATCGCTGGCAGCAGTGCTCCCTACCGCTACATTGGTGGGTAAGCAGCGGTTACCATAACGTATATACATAAATAACATCATACGCGCAACATCACCTTTGAACTCATCACCGGGATACCAATGTCCTTGTGCTGTTGTACCGGAGTTACCAGAGCCGGCTGCAAACTTACGACTTCCGCGACTGGAGTTACGTTGTACATCTGAGGGACGTAAATGATGTGCATCTGCTCCGGGCCCGGTAGTTCCTAAATTTGGATTTCCTAACGATTTTGGATAAACATGTTCTCGATTCCAATCAGTACTTCCTCCTCCATTATTATTTACCCCGCGGGTACGATCTGTGGTAGAATTGCCATCGGTGTCATTGAATCCGTAGATTAGTATCACCTTACCGGATCCTGCAGGATCCAGATCAGATTGTTTGAGTGCATCCCATACTCCGGGAGTATAGGATAAAAATGTAGTATGCGTATTAGTAACTTTATTCGTTAATTCATTTTTGAGCGCTGTACCGGTCAAATTAATATTTACGTCATTATAATAAGCAGGCACTTGGCTATAGGTAAATGCTGCTACTATAAGCATAAGAAAGGGTAAAAATTTCTTCATAATTCTGTGTGTGTGTTTGTTAGTAATAATTTGCCCGAAAATACTACTATTTTATGAATACCATAATGACCCTGACATTAACACAAAGTTAACATTTATGTAATAGCCTATTTTTATCCCTACCTGTGTGATTTTTATCACTCATTCTATCCGATATATTTGTAAACCTCATCAAATGGAATTCTGAATTGAGGACCATACACCCCTTGCACATCTCGAATGCCACAACCAATAACCATAGTAATTTCTGCTCCGTAAGGTAATTTCAAAATGTTTTTTATTCTTATAGTATCACTACCCTCCATCGGACAAGTGTCGTATCCTATTGCAGCCATACTGATCATAAAATTCTGAGCAGCGAGTGCAGCACTTTTATGCGCAACTATTCGCATATCGCTGGTACGAACTTGACGATAGACAGGTCTAAACAATCCAATTACCCAAAAGAATACATACTTTATCCAACCAAAAATTCCTAGAAAATCTGTGTAGACTAGGGGAATTAATTTTTGATAATAGTTCAAAGCAAACTTTTCACGAGACGTATAGTCTGAAGCCTTTTTGTTTCCGTACATCTCTTTCAGAAAATCAATATTTGCCTTTTTACGATTACGCCACAAATCTTTGCGTGCTACCACCACAACCAATTGTTTTGATGTTTTAGCAGCGTTCTGTTCAAGACAAGCTTTAGTCATTTTTTGTAAGGTCCCCTTATTAGTAATGTGATAAAACTCCCATAATTGCATATTACTGCTGGTAGGCGCTAATACAGCATTTTGAATACATTTTTTCACCTTGGTTGACGAGATATCCTTATCAGCATCAAATACGCGAACCGATCGACGGTACTGAATGGCTTCTTCTACCCTTTTTTCTATCATAAGAATATTTTTGTCACAATATAATATGTATCTATTGCTCTAAAACTATAAGTACAATAAAACCGTTATTATTTTGTGTAAATCACTCCAAACTATGTAAGTAATTTCTACTATATTTATTTGATAACAATAGTAATCATTTAAAAATAATACACTTATGAAAAAAATTAAAGAATTAAAAGGGATTAAAACACTAAGTAAAACTGAGCAAAGTTCAATTTTGGGTGCTTGGGGCAATAGAGTATATTGTGGAGGCCCACGTCAATGCTGTTTTAGAACTGCTAACGGACAGGAGTTCTGTGATTATGGATACTGCCAATCAAACGGTAATTGCGTTTGGGCTTAAGCTTATATCAAATAACAATAGGAGTTCTAAGTAAAGTATATTTATTGAAATTTACTCTGCTTAGAACTTTTTTAGTTTAGGAGTTCATAAGACTGTTCCGCAATTTCTAATTCTTCATTCGTAGGAATTATTAATATCTTAACGGGCGCATCTTTACTATTTATTTCTCTAATGCTCTTAGATCGTGTAGCATTTTTGACCTCGTCTAGCTCAATTCCAAAGGTTTCCATGTCCGTGCAGACCATATTTCTAATCACATCAGAATTTTCTCCTATTCCTGCAGTAAACACAATGGCATCAACCCCATTCATTACAGCAATATAGGAACCAATGAATTTTTTAATTCTATAAGCATTCATCTGCAGAGCCAACTCGCAATCTTTATTTCCTTCGGCAGCTTGTGCTTCTATATCTCTAAGGTCACTATACCCTGTGAGTCCCAACATACCGCTTTCTTTTTGCAACAAATCACTTACTTCTTCAAGGGTATATCCCAAGGTATTTACCATATAAAATATGATCGCCGGATCTACATCTCCGGATCGTGTACCCATAATTAGTCCGTTCATAGGAGCAAAACCAAGAGAGTGATCTACACTCTTACCATTTTGAATAGCGGTCATACTACACCCGTTGCCCAGATGTATGGAAATTACTTTAGCATTCTCTTTATCTAAGTATTCAGTAGCCTTCTTGGAGATATATTTGTGACTCGTTCCATGGAAACCATATACTCGAATATTATGCTCTTCCAGAAATTTACTCGGAATAGCATATTTATGAGCCTTTACCGGAATTGTATGATGATATGCGGTATCAAATACAGCAACCTGCTTTGCCTCTGTAAAAATTTCTTCAGCGACCAAAATGCCTTGCAAGTTGGCAGGATTATGCAGCGGCGCCAAAGGAATTAAACTCTTTATTTTATCCTTTACCGCTTCAGTAATTAAGGTTGTATCGGTAAAATCACTTCCTCCATGTACCACACGATGTCCTACAACTGCCACTTCTTTTGGAGACTTTAGAACTCCTATATTTTTATCTAACAAGTAAGTCAATAATAGTTGCAATCCTTTCTTGTGCGAACTTACTTCAACCTTTTTATCTAAAGAATTATCCGTCGTCTTATAAGTGATATGAGCATCCCCAAATCCTATACGTTCTATAATACCCGAACAAATTACTGCCTTTTCCGGCATTTCAAAAAGTTGAAATTTGAGGGATGAACTTCCTGAATTCAGTACTACGATTTTCATGAATGATTATTTGAATGGATAGTATTATTAAACTAATTTAAAGGCCTTGTGCCTGAATTGCGGTTATTATAACGGTATTGTATACATCATCTACAGTGCATCCCCGGCTTAAATCATTTACCGGTTTATTGAGCCCTTGTAACATCGGACCAATTGCCAGTGCTCCGGTCTCCCGTTGCACTGCTTTATACGTATTGTTACCTGTATTAAGATCAGGAAAGATAAGCACACTGGCTTGTCCTGCAACTTCAGAATTTGGTAATTTACTTTTGCCGACGCGCATATCAACAGCTGCATCATATTGAATCGGTCCTTCTATTTTCAATTCGGGATGACTCTTTTTAACGATTTCTGTCGCTTCTCTAACCACTTCGACATCCTCTCCTTTTCCAGAAGTACCTGATGAATAGGAAAGCATAGCTATTTTTGGCTCTATACCAAATGCAGCGGCAGAGTGTGCCGAGGATATGGCTATTTCGGCTAATTCTTCGGCATTAGGGTTTGGATTAATCGCACAGTCTCCAAATACGGATACACGATCTTCTAAACACATGAAAAACACTGAAGAAACCACTTTAACTCCGGGTTTGGTCTTTATAAACTGTAATGCAGGTCGGATGGTATGTTGCGTCGTATGCACGGCACCAGAAACCATACCATCAGCATGCCCTTTATATATCATCATTGTGGCAAAATATGAAACGTCAGCCATCATATCTCTGGCCATATCCATGTTTACATTTTTGTGTTTACGTAGCTCGTAAAATGTTTTTACATAGTCCTCATAATGTGGAGATTTGGTTGGAAAAACAATATGCACTTTCTCAAAATCTATGGGAATGTCCAATTTTGTTGCTTTGCTCTTAAGTTTCTTTTCATCACCAATCAGCGTAATCTCGACCACATCTGAAGCTAATAATCTCGAAGTCGCCCGTAAAATTCTTTCATCGGATCCTTCTGGTAAGACTATATGTTTTTTATGTTGGAGTGCTCTTTTTAATAAGTTATATTGAAACATTCTTGGAGTAATCCCAACAGGTTGAAAGGTAATAAGTCGATCAGCAAGTTCCTCGACATTCACATATTTTTCAAAAGTACTAATGGAGGTAACTATCTTTTGTTGATTATCAGCATATATTCTGGATTTAATGGCACCAATTTTATTTGTGATGGAAAAAGTTCCACTGGAAACAGAAATTATAGGAAAAGATAAAGAAACTCCCTCAATTAATTTTAAGATAGAGGGCTCAGGGATAATGCCACCGGTTAAAATAATTCCTGATATCTTTGGATAATTTGCAGAAATATTAGCCTGTAACACTCCCAAAATAATATCTGCTCTATCGCCAGGAGTAATAACCAGACTGTTGTCCTTAAGATGGGTAAGATAATTACGTAGCTGCATTGCTCCTACTCCGTAGCTACCTGCCTGATTGTTTAAAAATTCTTTACCAAAAAGAACCTTACCTTCTAATTTATCTACAATTTCTTTAATGGTAGGGTTTATTAGAGAGTCAACCTTCGGAATTAAAATTTTCTTGACGTCCTTGTCAAAATTTGAATCAAAAGCTTGTTGTAAACCTTCCAAGTGGTTTTCAGAAATTTTATTGGCAACAACAGCTAGTACCTCTACTTCTTTACCTTCGAAACGATTGTATGCCAATTTTAAATTCCCTGTCGTATCCTCAATTGATTTATCAAAACCACTGGCAATAATAATTGCTGGAATCCCGAGATTTTTTGCAACAATAACATTGATATCAAATTCAATAATACTTCCTTCGTCAGAGAAGTCAGTTCCCTCTACAAGCACAAAATCAAATGTGTCTTCCAGATATTTATATTTTTGAATAATAACATCAATAACTTCACCGGATTTACCTTGATTGTATTTTTTAAGTACTTCACTTCGGGTAAAGGCGTATGCTTTTTTTACATTTATATCCAATTCAAAATGCGAGATAACAGTTTGAATATGATTATCTATTTCTCCTTCTTTTGGGTCATCAATTATAGGCCTAAAGTAACCTACTTTAGCTACTTTGCCCAACAACATACGCATCAGACCCAATACCATAATAGATTTCCCACTATTGGGTTCGATTGTCGCTATATATACTGCTTTACTCATGTAGTATTTTTTTTTAATAACAAAAAGGTTTGAACGGACAGCGTATCATCAATTTCTTACTTAACTGTTAGTCGCTTGCTATTTTTCTAAAAGCGTTTTCATAAAACGCTCAAACTCATTCTTGAAATCGATATATTTTTGTCCTGTGGCCGGACCGTTAAATCCGGTATGAATTTTTTGTACATTCCCTTCCTTATCCAATACTATAGTGGTTGGATACGACAGAACATGATTGAGCATCGGAAGTTTTTCCTGTGCCTTTTGTTTGCTCGATGTTCCAAATTGTGCTAATAAAATTGGATACGGTACATCAAGACTTTTCTTAAAACGCTGTATTGATTTAATTGCTTTTTCTTCTGTTTTAGCATACTCAAATGCCAATCCTACAAATGCTAAGTCTTTGTCCTTATTTGATTCATAAAATTGTTTATAATACTTTGTCTCATCTACGCAATTTGGACACCAGGTGCCTAAGACCTGTATGACAAGAACTTTATCTTGAAACTGCGGATCTGCATTAGAGACCATAGTACCTTCAGTATCCGGGAATTCAAATGTAAAAGATTTTCCTTCTTCTGTAATGGTAGTAAGTGAATCTTCCGACGGCAACTCAAAATCGGGATTCAATTTTGCACTAAAAGGTTCTTTCCAGTGTTGTCCCGAATAGAATATTCCTTGCATGGTACTATCAGTAACCTGAGCTGTAAAAAGAAAAGCATGCGCCCCATCAAATGTAGATAATTCAAGCTGATCTCCATTAAGCACACCTTCTAAATAGCGATAATCACCGGTGGTTGTTCTAAAAGTTCCTGTAACCACATTTCCGTTTTGTTTAAAAATACCTTTAGCTATATAACTATCCTCTGTATTCGGACTAAAAACAGTCTCCCAACTTCCAGTAATCTGATGCTTTGGTTCAGTTTTTATAGCAAAACGATCCTGTACTCCATATTGAGCTTCAAACGGAACTTTTCGATTCAATGATTCAATAATAAAATCTCCTTTAATGTGTGTCGAATCAATAAATTTAGCTTTTATATAGCCTTCAAAAACAGGAAGTTTAATTTTTATTAAGCTATCTGTTATTGAAATTTCGTGAACCTCAATGGATTCTTCTGCGTTAAAAATTTCTAACGTTTGATCGTCAAAAACTTCAAATAAAAAGGGAGCCTTTTTATTATCCTTCATCGTGAGTGTAGCTCTCCAAGCTCCCGCTTTTAGCGTTTTTATGTTCGCCTTTTTGTCTTGTTTACATCCAAACGCCAATAAGGCAATGATAAGGATTAGAATAGTGTTTTTCACAAATTAATTTTTAAGTAATATACAATACAAAAGCCGATTGGATATAAGTATCAAATCGGCTACTGATAATTAATATTTAGCTATAACTATTGTTTTTCAACCGTTGCTTTTGACTTAGCTTTCGATTTCACTTTTTCACCTATAACCGGCTTTCCTTCCTTACCCTTTCTTTCCACAATTAGCTCAGTAAATTTAATCTCACCCGTTACCGGATCTTTTTCTTCAATAGTAAAAATTTCATTTCCATCCTCATCTACTTTAGAAGTGATACTTTGAGAACCTTTCTTCCTTTTAGCTCTTTTTGTTTTTTCTTTAGAAGATTTATTTTTCAGCTTTTCGGACTTATCAGAATCCTTGTCTTTTATCTTCGTACTAACTTCGGTAGCAGGTGTATCATTTTTTGTCTTTTCATTTTGAGCAAATGCATCACAAACACCTACTAGCATGAACGTAGAAAATAAAATAAATAATTTGAGGCTTTTCATTTTCAATAGTTTAAAATTTAATCAAAGATAACATTTTTGCTCAGTTTTTAATCCTTACAGGTTGTCAAATAAAACATAAATTAAAGAAATACCAGAGCATTAATAGGGTTTTAATAAAAATTGCGTTCTTCTTCGTGATATGGGTAGCTTCTTGTTTGTCAACATTGATCATTATAGTATCTTTACCGCCTAATTTCAGAATCATCATAAATGAAAATTTCATATAACTGGCTTAAGCAATTTATTAAACTTGACTGGGATGCTCAAAAAACAGGAGAACTCTTAACCGATTTAGGTCTGGAGGTTGAAGGTATTGATTCCTATCAAAGTGTGAAGGGTGGCTTAGAAGGCATCATTGTTGGGCATATTCTTACCTGTGAAAAACATGAGAATGCAGACAAACTAAAGGTTACTACGGTTGATCTTGGTACCGGAGAGCCGGTGCAGATTGTTTGTGGTGCAGCCAATGTAGCTGCCGGACAAAAAGTACCTGTTGCCACCGTTGGGACAACTCTTTATGACGATAAAGGAGAGGCTTGGACAATTAAAAAGGGTAAAATACGTGGAGAAGTCAGTCATGGAATGATCTGTGCCGAGGACGAGTTGGGACTAGGTAGTAGCCACGATGGTATTATGGTTCTGGATGCTGATATTCCCGCAGGAACTCTCGCTTCCAAAATTTTTGATATTGAAAATGATCAAATTTTTGAAATTGGCTTGACTCCGAACCGTGCAGACGCCATGAGTCATTGGGGGACCGCACGCGATCTTAAAGCAGGACTTATACAACAAGAAATTAATCTGGAATTAATAACTCCGTCGGTCTCTAATTTTAGAGTAGAAAATCGTCTGCATAAAATTGATATTGATGTTAAAAATCCAGCATTAGCTCCCAGATATTGCGGAGTCACTATCTCTGATATTAAAGTTACCGAATCGCCAAAATGGCTGCAACATCGCTTGAAAGCTATTGGGATTCTCCCAAAAAACAACGTGGTTGACGTTACTAATTATGTGTTACATGAGTTAGGGCAACCGCTACATGCTTTTGATGCGCAACAGATTCAAGGTAATAAGATCATTGTCAAAACTTTAGACACCGGGACCAAATTCACCACCTTAGACGAAGTGGAACGAGAATTACATGAAGAAGATTTAATGATCTGTGATGCAGAAAAACCTTTGTGTATTGCCGGTGTTTTTGGCGGACTAGAATCAGGTGTAACAGAAAAGACAACGTCCATATTTCTTGAAAGTGCGTATTTTAATCCTGTAAGCATAAGAAAATCTGCTAAAAGACACGGACTTAACACGGATGCTTCATTCCGTTTTGAACGTGGAATAGATCCCAATATTACCGAGTATGCACTTAAGCGTGCCACCTTATTAATTCAAGAATTAGCCGGAGGAGTGGTTACTAGTGATATAGCGGATTTATACCCTAAAAAAATCGAAGATTTTCAAGTTTTCCTATCTTTTGAAAATACCGCAAAACTTATAGGTGAAGAGCTTCCTGCCGAAACTATTAAACGTATTCTAACCTCGCTTGAAATAAAAGTAAATAATGTTACAGAAAGCGGTTTAGGACTAACCATTCCTGCTTATCGCAACGATGTACAACGTGAAGCCGATGTCATTGAAGAGATTTTGCGTGTATATGGCTATAACAATATCAAGTTTACTCAAAAATTAAATGCATCCATTTCGAATATTGATAAGTTTGCTGATCATACTATTCAAAATACAATTGCCGGTCAATTGGTCGGACAGGGTTTCTTCGAAATTATGACAAATTCTTTAACTACACCTAATTCAATAAAGTTAAGTGAGCAGTTAAATGATGAGCAATCGGTACGTATGTTAAATCCATTGAGTAATGATTTATCTGTTATGCGACAGTCCATTCTCTTTTCGGGATTGGAAGCTGTTAGTTACAACATTAATCGTAAACGAGCAGACCTCAAACTTTTTGAATTTGGTAAGACTTATCATCAATATGGAGATGAACGTGTAGAACAAAAACACCTCAATTTATTAGTGACAGGTAATAAAAATGAAGAACGATGGACGGAAGCTTCGCAACAAACAAATTTCTTTATTCTAAAAGGTGTGGTTAGCTCCATACTTGAACGTCTAGGAATCAACGCTTCGCGAATAACACCTATAAACAGTGATGTTTTTTCAGAAGGGATCGCTTTTAGCATAGGTAAAAAACGATTAGTAGAGCTAGGGGTGATAAAAAAATCAGTCTTAAAGAATTTTTCTATTAATCAGGAAGTATTGCACGCAGACTTTAATTGGGACTTGCTAACAGAATTTGTCAGACATACTGCTGTCAAATATCATCCTATTGCAAAATATCCCGCTGTTCGTCGAGATTTTGCTTTGCTACTTGATCAAAAGGTAACATTTGATGAAATCTATACCATCGCTAACCAAACTGAAAAGAAGTTGCTAAAACAGGTCAATTTATTTGATGTATACGAAGGTAAAAACCTGCCTAAAGGAAAAAAATCCTATGCAGTAAGTTTTACCCTTCAGGATGAGAATAAAACATTGACTGATAAGCAAATTGACAAAATAATGAATAAGCTACAACATAACTTTGAGACTAAACTCGAAGCAGAGCTTAGATAATTATATAAATTGAATAAGTAAACAATAGCCTTTTTCCCTTTGTTGAGAAAGGCTACTTATTTTTAAGTCTATTTACTAATATAAACCTGTTGATATCGACGGCAGACAAATAACAATCAACAAACGTTAAAGTTGAGATACCATCGCTGAGTTTTGATCCTAATTATTGGAGAAAATACTCTAAATCGCTAATTTAGTGGTGCTAAAGAAAAAGAAATGATGGTACCACGAACGAATCTTGAAAAGCAACTTACTAAAATCAGAGATAAGCAATACACTTCTCATGACTGGAAATCTCAGGTTGCACTATTGTTTGATCAGGAAACAAGAAAAACTGAAAAGATAGTCGAGAAGCTAACAACAGTTTCATCATCCAGTGAGAATAACTTTGATTTTGAGGTGCTCGAAACCTCTAAGATCTATCATCTCGATCAGATAAAGAAAATTTGTATTGATTACCGTTTGCGCTTCTTGGATACTAAGTTCTTTAAAGGTAAAATACCTTATGAAGCCGTAACCATCATTAAAGATTTAGAAAAAACACATAAAACGAGCCTTAATGGCTTTAAAATTGTAGCACCCTCCAAACTTTTTAAACTTGAAAATGCAGATGATCCCTTATTATTTGCGCCGATAGGAAACGATTATTTTTATTTAATTCACAAGTGGGGAAAAGACTTACATCCACTACGTAAATTTTTTATGTGGTTTTTTAAAAGCTTTGAAAATTTACTATTCCTAACCTTTTTAGTTAGTGTTTTATGTACCTTTATGGTTCCGGATGGACTGTTTAGTAAACAACAAAGCACTTCTACTACTATTATGGTGTTTTTATTTGTATTCAAGTCAATTGCAGCAGTAGTACTGTTTTATGGCTTTGCATTGGGTAAAAATTTTAATACAGCCATCTGGAACAGTAAATATTTTAATGCTTAGTTTTATACTATATGTTTCCAGATAGCAATTATGAGCGGGTCTACACCGGCAGTTTGATCACAATACAATTTTTACAAACAATTCTTCAGGATAACGGAATTAATTCAATTACCAGAGATGACATGAAATCGGGTATGATGGCTGGTTTTGGAGGAGGTATTCCTGATCACATTCAGTTATTTGTAGAAAAAGAAGATGTAACCAAAGCAATGACTCTAATCAACCAAAATAAATAGTTCATGAATAATAACGAACACCATAGTCCGACACCTAAACGTAAAACCTGGGATTTATTAATCGGTATAGCTTTAGTGTTGTTTGGATCATTTAGACTCTATACGCGTTTACAAACAGAAGAGGACTGGAGTTTCAGGTCCATATTCACGCTGGCCTTTATACTATACGGAGCTTATTTAATTTTCAGATACTTCAAAAATTCTTCTAGAATTTAGTTTATCTCAACATAAGATGTAAAAAAAATCCCGCATAAAGCGGGATTTTTGTATACTATATAAAATTGTTATACACTTACTGCGTACATCTTATCACGTAGTTCTTTAACCTTTGGATCGCTCATATATTCATCAAATGTAGCATATCTGTCAATTACCCCATTTGGAGTAAGTTCAATAATTCGATTACCTACTGTTTGCGCGAACTCATGATCATGCGTTGTAAAAAGGATGGTTCCTTTAAAGTTTGTCAACGAATTATTAAATGCAGTGATGGATTCAAGATCCAAGTGGTTTGTAGGCTCATCAAGCATTAAAACGTTAGCTCTCACCATCATCATTTTTGATAACATACAACGTACCTTTTCACCACCGGACAATACATTACATTTTTTAAGCGCTTCTTCTCCGCTAAAAATCATTTTTCCAAGAAATCCTCGTATAAAAACTTCTTCACGCTCCTCTTCGGTTGTAGCATATTGTCGTAGCCAATCAACGAGGGACAAATCACTCTGAAAATACTCACTATTATCAGCTGGTAAATACGATTGTGAGGTCGTAATTCCCCAAGCGTATTCTCCCGCATCTGCTTTTTGTTTACCATTGAGAATTTGATAAAAAGCTGTTGTAGCTCGTGAATCCTTAGAAAAAACCACAACCTTATCTCCTTTCGCCAAATTGATATCAATATTACTAAAAAGCACATCTCCTTCAGAACTCGCTTTCAATCCGGTAACATTCAATATTTGATCTCCCGCCTCACGGTCTCGCTCAAAAATGATCGCAGGATACCGTCGACTCGAGGGTTTTATATCCTCAATATTAAGTTTATCAATCATTTTCTTACGAGAGGTCGCCTGCTTTGACTTGGCAACATTGGCGCTAAAACGAGCAATAAACTCCTGTAATTCCTTTTTCTTTTCTTCCGC
The DNA here is from genome assembly GCF_045505135.1 of Aquimarina sp. 2-A2. NCBI lineage: Bacteria > Pseudomonadati > Bacteroidota > Flavobacteriia > Flavobacteriales > Flavobacteriaceae > Aquimarina > Aquimarina sp. 2-A2. Next base: position 630,714 of record NZ_JBJKFI010000002.1, read on the forward strand.
CTTCTTATTTTGCTGCGTTCTTTGTCTCATCGCTAACTGAGAGGATTCGTACCAGAAGGTGTAGTTACCGCTAAAATGGTTAATCTTACCAAAGTCGATATCAGATATATGAGTACATACAGCATCCAAAAAGTGTCTATCGTGAGAAACGACTATCACCGTATTATCATAGTTTGCCAGAAAATTCTCTAACCAAGTAATCGTTTCGTAATCCAGGTCATTGGTAGGCTCATCCATAATCAATACATCAGGAGATCCAAAAAGCGCTTGTGCTAACAAAACACGCACACGCTGTTTGGTATCAAGATCTGCCATCAGCGTATAATGCAAATCCTCTTTGATCCCTAGATTTGACAACATTGCGGCAGCATTACTATCTGCATTCCATCCATTCATCTCTTCAAACTCAACCTGCAAAACTCCTACACGTTCTCCATCTGCATCGTTGAAATCAGGTTTAGCATAGATTTCATCCATCTCCTTTTTAATTTTAAAGAGTGGCTTATTCCCCATGATCACAGTTTCCAAAACATTATGCTCGTCATAAGCATAGTGATTTTGCTCTAAAACAGACATACGTTTGCCCGGCTCTAAATGAACATGACCTGAGGTAGGCTCCATGGTCCCCGATAAAATTTTGAGAAATGTGGATTTCCCTGCGCCATTTGCACCGATAATTCCGTAGCAATTTCCTTGTGTAAAAGCTGTGTTAACTTCATCAAAAAGAATACGTTTGCCAAATTGAACCGAAAGATTTGAAACTGAAAGCATATGAAAATTTAGATAGATTTTAATTTGCCGCAAAAGTAGAAAAATAGCCGCAAACCTAGAAACTTTATAACTTTAAAAATTTAATTAACTATAAATTAACAAAACTAGAGCGCCATTCCTTTTATTTTTGGCTAGTCAGAAAGTAAGGTAATTTTTCCCAAATGCATATTAAATTTATAAAGCGATTCGCTTTTATATTGAGTATACCCTGTTTTTTCTATTCTTGTGATGACTACGGTTATTCGAATAGAGCTGACACTTATCTCGGTGGCGAAATCGTAAACCCAAATTCTAATTTTGTTATCTTATCCAAAGAAAACAAACTATCTGACACGATTTACCTTGACCAAAATAATAGGTTTTTGCATAAAATTAAAGATTTTGAAGCAGGAGTTTACTCCTTCCGGCATGCTCCAGAAAATCAAATTGTGCTTTTAGAAAAAGGTGATAGTCTCTATTTCAGACTCAATACGATGGAATTGGATGAATCCCTTGCTTTTACAGGAGTTGGAGCTGAAAAAAATACTTTTTTAATTGAAATGTTTCTGCTTAATGAAAGAGAGCGAGATGATTTAATCAGAAGAGGATTTAAACTTGAACCAGAAGCTTTTCAAGAAAAACAAAATGTGCTGCTAAACAGAAGAAAAAAGAGGTTCAATCAGCTCAATACAAAAATCAAGTTGAGTCCTCTGGCAAAAAAAATATTGAAAGCTAGTTATCAATATGATTTCTATTCACGCCATGAGATGTATTCTTATAGCCATTACGGAGTAACCGACATTTCAAACATCAACAAACTCCCTCAATCATTTTTTACATATCGTGGAAAAGTTAATTTTAATGACAAAGATTTAAAGCGTTTGTACTCTTATAATAGATTTTTAAATCATTACATCACAAACTCTTCTTATACGAATTACACAAAAGGAAAGTCATACCGTACAGATCCTGTTGGTGTCACGCTTTATGAACTTAACTTAGTGGATAGTTTGATAACCAATGAGTACATCAAAAACAATTTACTGCGTGGTATAACGAGCGAATTTTTATTAGGTAATGAAGATACTATCGCTTCAAAAAAAGTCTTAGAGTCGTATACAGGAAAAAGTTCGAACAATTTGTTTACAGAAGAACTGAATCGTTTAAGAAAAGCCACATCAAAATTAAAACCAAACAATATCATTCCCAATCAAGATCTTATTAGCTCTAATGGGGATCTGATTAAGCTATCCTCAGTCTTTGAAAAACCTATTACCGCCTTGTTCTTTTGGTCCTTAGAAGATCAAAAACATTATGTTAGTGCTCATCAAAGAGCTACACAGTTAACAGATCGATATCCTAAAATTGATTTTATAGGAATTAATACGGATGAGCAACAAACCAAAAGTTGGTTACGAGCAATCAAACGTCATGACTACAACCCTAAAAGGGAATACGAGTTCAAGCACCCCAAATGCTCTTCTGAAGAGCTTGTAATTTATGATAAAAACAAGGTTATTTTAGTTAATCAAGATGGTAAAATCATTAATACTACCAACGATTTATTTTCTCCTTCTTTCGAAAAACGATTATACCTTTATCATGAAATGATAAGTAACACTAATTAAAAAAAATACCGCTTGAAAAGTTTCAAGCGGTATTTTTTTTGGTATTTTGAAAATTCGTTTTTAATTCCCTTTTTTATAATCTTCAAGAAATTTTGCTAAACCAATATCCGTTAATGGATGTTTTAACAATCCTTCGATGGATGATAATGGACCTGTCATTACATCAGCTCCAATTTTAGCACAATCGATAACATGCATCGTATGTCTTACTGATGCAGCCAATATCTCTGTTTGGAAACCATAATTATCATAGATAAGGCGAATTTCGGCGATAAGATTCAAACCATCTGTTGAGATGTCGTCTAATCGTCCAATAAATGGTGACACATACGTAGCGCCCGCCTTTGCAGCTAGAAGCGCCTGTCCTGCGGAAAACACTAAGGTACAGTTGGTACGTATCCCCTTATCGCTAAAATATTTAATTGCCTTTACTCCTTCTTTGATCATTGGCACTTTTACAACGATTCGCTCGTGTAACTTAGCCAATGCTTCTCCTTCTTTAATCATTCCCTCAAAATCGGTAGCAATAACTTCTGCACTTACATCACCTGTTACGATATCACATATTTTCTTATAATGTGCAATAATATTCTCTTCTCCTGTAATACCTTCTTTGGCCATTAAGGATGGATTAGTCGTTACTCCGTCAAGAACTCCTAAATCTTGCGCTTCTTTAATTTGATCAAGATTAGCTGTATCAATGAAAAATTTCATGTTGTTGTGTTTTGGTTTGTAATTATTAAGATCGTGCGAAGATAAAATTTATTTCGCTGATCCCCTGTTTATCGTTCTATAATTTATAATGATTCATCAAGAGTTTCTCATACATTTTACTAGGTAGAATTCCATGAAGCAGTACAGAAAATCGTTGCATAAATGCACCTATTTTATACCGCACTTTAGGGGTATCATCCTCAAGAATCCTTGCAACTGCTCTTGCCATTATTTCCGGATCTTGTCCTTCATCCACATGAGCGTCCATGAGATTCAATGTGTTATTATATGTGGTTCTATACGGTGAATTTTCTTTTACCGGAGCATGATATCTTCCAGCTGCGATATTAGTTGCAAAATCTCCCGGAGCGACATTACTCATTTTAATATTGAAGGGCTTCAACTCCATACGCCAAGCTTCAGCAGTAATTTCTAACGCTGCCTTGGACGCACTATAAACGCCACGAAATGGAAGTCCCATGTAGCCGGCAATAGAAGTTATATTAATTATGAAACCTTTTTGCTGCTTCCTCATAGTTGGTAATACAGCTTTGATTACATTTACAGGACCAAAATAGTTTGTTGTAAAATTCTTAAGAATCTCTTCTTCAGGAATTTCTTCTAAAGGTCCTGTAATTCCAGCACCGGCATTGTTAATCAATACATCAAGTCGACCTTCTTTATCAACTATCGTTTGTACAGCAGCCTGAATACTGTTACTATCTGCAACATCTAGCGTGATTAACTGAAAATCTGTAAAATTAGCATACTTATCAGGATTGCGACTCGTTCCATATACCCGATACCCCTTATTTGTAAGATAGATGCCTATAGATTTACCAATGCCCGAAGAACCCCCGGTAATCAGCACAACTTTATCAAGTTCGTTATTTTTCATAAAGCAAAGATACAGTATGAAATATAAAAGTAAAGAAAGAAAAAGAAAGGATTATACTATTGAAGACGTGCCTTTTTTCAGTAAATTTAAGGCACAAAAAAAGGCAAGCTACCTACATCACACCGCTACGACCATTTACCTTTGCTGCGTTCCCGCCCTGGAGGATTCAACAGGAGCTGGTTGTGTAGGACTTGCCGCTGCAAAGATACAATCTTTCATAAATATTCCAACCATTTTTTAAACCCAATTAAAATAAATATCTTGCTTTAAAATAATTTAACCCGATGAATTATCGTAATCCATTAATCACCATAATTTTAGGAATGTTTTTACTTTCCTGCGGAAGTAATTTGGATAAGAAAAAAAAGTATTTTTCTATTAAAACAGAAGAAAATCAGAGGAAATTTCGACTATCAGAGACTATAAAAGCTTCAATTAGTAACCCGGAAAATAAAAAAATAGATTCAGTTTATTATTTTTTAAATGATGAGCAGCATTATAAAAAAGGAAATACCTACCGGGAACTTCTGGATGATGAATTATTAGGAAACCATACCTTGCATGCAAAAGTTTTTTATGAAGGTACTTCTCAGATCGTATCTAAGAAGTTATTATTTTTAAATAATCAATCTCCCTCACTTTATAGCTACAATGTCGTGGCAGAATACCCTCATGATATCAAGGCATTTACTCAAGGACTAGAGTTTGACGGAGAAACCTTGTATGAAAGTACAGGCAGAAAAGGTTTTTCCACTTTGCGTAAAGTTGATTATAAGACAGGAAAAGTCGTGGATAAACATATCCTAAAGGACAAGTATTTTGCTGAAGGTCTTACCATATTTAAAGATAAAATTTATCAATTAACATGGCTGGCAAAACAGGGATTCATCTATAACCTTGAAACTTTAGAAGAAGAAGGAACATTTGCCTACAATCAAAGTAAAGAAGGATGGGGTCTATGTAATGATGGTAGAAAAATTTACAAGAGCGATGGCACGGAAAAAATATGGATTCTAAATCCGGATACGCTGGCTGAAGAAGGTTTTATACAGGTTACTACCAATAAAGGAGTTAAAACAAAATTTAATGAGCTGGAATGGATTGATGGAAAGATCTATGCGAATACGTGGCAAAAAGATGGCATAGCTATTATTAATCCAAAAAACGGAGCGTTAGAAGGTGTAATTGATTTTAGTAAATTAAGAAATCGTTTAACTGATCATCCTGATCTGGATGTATTGAACGGTATCGCTTATCAAAAAAGCACAAAACAAATATTTGTTACAGGCAAAAACTGGGACAAACTATTTGAAATTAAAGTACTTAAATAATATAGTTGAATATTTATTTTATGAGATCTTTTTTTCATAACTCCTTTATAATATATGATTTCTTATTATAATAGACAGATAATAAAACGTACCTTTGCCGCTTATTTTTAATATATGAACAAATTTGAAGCGTTAGGACTTGGTGAAGCTATTATCAAAGCAATCAATGAAATGGGATTTGAAACCCCTAGCGAAGTACAAGAAAAAGCAATACCAATTTTACTTAATGAGGAAACGGATATCGTTGCATTAGCGCAAACAGGTACCGGTAAAACAGCAGCATTTGGATTTCCTCTTATCGAAAAAATAAATCACGAAAGCAGAGTAACACAAGGATTAATCCTATCTCCTACTCGTGAACTATGTTTACAAATAACTAACGAACTTAAGAATTATTCCAAGTTTGTCCCAGGTTTAAATACTGTAGCAATTTATGGTGGTGCGAGTATCACCGATCAGGCCAAGCAAATAAAAAGAGGTGCGCAGATTATAGTTGCTACACCGGGCCGTATGCAAGACATGATTAATCGTAAGATGGTAGACATCTCTAATATCGATTATTGTATTTTGGATGAAGCTGATGAAATGCTTAATATGGGCTTCTTTGAAGATATCACAGCAATTCTATCCCATACTCCGGATCAAAAAAGCACTTGGTTATTCTCGGCTACTATGCCAAAAGAGGTATCTACCATCGCCAAACGTTTTATGAACAACCCTGTAGAGATCACAGTAGGTCATAAAAATACCGGCTCAAAAAATGTATCGCATGAATACTACACAGTAAATTCCAGAGATCGCTATGCAGCACTTAAACGATTAGCAGATGCGAATCCGGATATCTTTTCTGTAATTTTCTGTAGAACAAAACGAGATACGCAAAAGGTGGCTGAAAATCTTATCGAAGATGGCTACAATGCTGCAGCTTTGCATGGTGACTTGAGTCAGAATCAGCGTGATTTGGTGATGAAAAGCTTTAGAAATCGTCAAATTCAAATGCTTGTTGCAACAGATGTCGCTGCAAGAGGTATCGATGTAGATGATATCACTCACGTTATTAATTACCAACTCCCTGATGAGATTGAAACCTACACGCATCGAAGTGGTAGAACAGGAAGAGCAGGAAAAAGTGGAGTTTCGATGGTAATTGTTTCTAAGAGTGAGACAAGAAAAATAAAATCCATCGAACGTATTATCAATAAAACATTCGAGAAAAAAGAAATACCTAGTGGTGAAGAAATTTGCCAAGTGCAGTTGTTTCACTTAGCTAATGATATTGCTAAAGCTGAGATCAATCATGAAATTGATACGTATCTGCCTTCAATTCACGAAGTATTAGAAAGTTTTTCAAAAGAAGAACTTATCAAAAAATTCTTTTCTGTAGAGTTTTCCCGTTTCCACAATTATTACAAAAAAGCTAAAGATCTTAATGCCGTAAGCGATGGTCGTGATAGAGGTTCTGATAGCGAAGGAAGTACCCGTTACTTTATCAATATTGGAGAAAAAGATGGTTTTGACTGGATGACCTTAAAGGATTTCTTAAAAGATACGCTTGATTTAGGTAGAGATGCCGTAAGCCGTGTGGATGTAAAAGAAAGTTTTTCATTCTTCAACACCAGTTCAGAACAGCAAGATGCAGTTGTAGCAGCTTTTGAGAATTTTAAACTGGAAGGAAGAAGTGTCAATGTTGAGATATCCAAAGATTCTGGTAGAGGCCGTGGCGGAAGCAGAGGTCGTTCTGATCGCAACCGCGGAGGCTTTAAAGGAAAACGAAGAAGTGATGATTTTAAACCAAGAGGTAAAAGAAATTCTTCAGGTTCTGGCAGTAGTCGTGAAAGCGGGGGAGGAAGAAGAGATCGCAGAAAACGAAGCGACCGTAATTAATAAATAAATTTATAGTATAAGTTTGGCAAGATTTTGGTATTACTTTTGAAGTACTGATTAAGTTTACGCCAGACTTATACATTAATTTTAATAGAACTCTTTTGAGAAAAATTTTATTTTTTAGTCTATTTATTTTCACACTCTCGGTATATAGCCAAGATTTGAAAGAAAATGTCGTTAGTGGAAAAGTTCTTAATGCTGCTAATGATACAGAACTCGAAAATGTTCATATTGTTAATCTTAGCGAAGTAGTTGGTACTATTACAAACCCTGATGGTGAATTTACTATTTCTGCAAAGGTAAATGACACTTTATACTTTTCTTATATTGGTTACAAACCTCTCAAAGTTAGAGTTACCAATGACTGGATCAAATTCGGGCAAGTCAAAATAAAAATGACAGAGCTTGGCATTGCGTTAGAAGAAGTTACTGTTTCTGAAGTTCAACTAACCGGTTATCTGGAAATAGACGCCAAAAATATTCCCATTTATAATAATTACAGATATAGCATTTCCGGACTTAATTCCGGATACGAAGGCGGTAGCAGACAACCAGGTGCTGTTAATCAAGTGTTGGGCGCTATTTTTAACCCTGCCGATTTTCTATATAATATGTTTAGCAAACGATCTTATGAACTCAAAAAGTTGCGTAAGATGAAGAAAGATGACGAAATACGTAATTTACTCGAAACTAAATTTGATCGTGCGACACTAATGGCCTTACTTCAGATAGAGCGTCTGGACATTGATGAGATTTTAAGAAATTGTAATTATTCGTCAGATTTTATAAAATTTGCAAATGATCTCCAAATTTTGGATGCTATTAGCGAATGCTACGAAGAGTACAAAGCTCTTAACAGAAAATAATAGTTTTGTCTAATTATTTTTATTTTTTGCTTTCTAAAAAGCGCTCAGTAAGCAATTCATGTTTCTTTAATATTTTCTTTACCCAATCCATTCTTTTTTGAAGCATTTCTTCTTCAGTCAATTGCCATTTCACATTACTTTGACGAAGCTTTTGTGTCAATTGTTGTAATACGATCGCAGCCGATACTGAAATATTTAGGCTTTCGGTAAATCCATACATTGGTATATGCAGTGTTTGATCAGCTTCCTTCATGACCAAATCACTCAACCCTTTTTGTTCTTGTCCAAAAAAGAACACACTTGGCACTGTAACATCAAAATCGTTCAGGGTAATTGCATCATTATGCGGTGAAGTAGCAACAATTTGATAACCTTTGGATTTTAAAGACTTAATACAATCACTGGTTGTGTTATAGCGATTGATATCCACCCATTTTTGCGCACCCATTGCAATCTCTCGGTCGATACGTTTTGCGTTGATCTCTTCGATAACATGAATATTTTGAATTCCGAAAATGTCACAACTCCTCATAACCGCACTTGTATTGTGCAACTGATACACATCCTCCACGGCCACAGCAAAATGATTTGTACGCTCTCCTAAAACCTGTTGATTAAGGGTTCTTCTCCGCGGAGTTAGAAAGGTTTCTAAATACTCTAAAAGTTCTTTATCCATCACAACGCAAAAGTAAAAATTCAAGATTATAAATCAATTCTATGATGTATAAAACTTAAAAAAGCATCACTAATGATGCTTTTTTAAGTTTAGTTTCTATGCGGAATAGATCTAATTCATAATTATGAATTCACTTCGTCGATTAAGTGCATGTTCTTTTCCTGTACATTTCGTATTGTCTTTACAGTCATTTACAGGATTTTCCTCTCCAAAGCCTTTACTTGATAATCTGTCAGCTCCAATGCCTTTATCAATCATATACTGAATTGTTGCTTTAGCTCTACGTTCTGACAACTTCATATTATATCGATCGTATCCTCTGCTATCTGTATGTGATCTAACTTCTATTTGCATTTGAGGGTATTCATTCATTACTTCAATCACCCTTGCTAATTCTACTTCGGCATCAGATCGAATCACTGCTTTATCAAAATCAAAGTAGATCGGATTAAGCGATAAAACTTTTGCTAAATCATCCCCAATATCTGCGGATTTCACTTTTTGCTCTAACGCAATTGAAACTTGTTGATTTTGAGTTTCATTAGGCGTGCGTATAAGCTCTTCGGCAGTTACATAAGCATCCATCTCCGCACGAACAAAAAATTCTTGCTCACAATCGGCTACATACGAATACGTAGCATCCTCTCCAACAGAGACACTATAAACTACCTCATTGTTCGTATTTAAAATAGACACCTGCGCACCTGATAACATTTCTCCTGTATCCTTATCAGTAATTACTCCGGTCAAGGTGGTTTCACAGAAATCTTTTAAATCTTCTAATTGTATAAATGAGTAGATATCATCATTCCCTTTACCCCCTAAGCGGTTGGACGAGAAGAAACCGGCCTTGTTTGTTTCATTCACATTAAAACAAAAGTCATCTCTCACACTATTAACAGGTTTTCCTATATTGACAACTTCTTGTTTTTTTCCTTCTTCTTGATTCAGACTTACAACAAATACATCAAGACCTCCTAACCCTAAGTGTCCATTTGAAGAAAAATATAAATCATTTTCAGAACTAATAAAAGGAAATGTCTCTTTCCCTTCTGTATTAATGGGTGTTCCTAAATTTTCAGGAGTTCCAAAACTTCCATCCTCATTGATTGCAACTACATACAAATCAGATAATCCCTGTCCCCCTGGCATATCAGAAGAAAAATATAGAAGGTTTTCATCTTCGTTCAAAGAAGGGTGAGCAACAGAATAAGTTTCGTCATTAAACGGCAAACTTTCTGGTGTACTCCAGCCCTGCGCAGTTTTGTAAGCTCTATAAATTTTTAAGCGATTTGTACCTTCCTTATCTTCACCATAGGTGTTATTATTATAATTATTTCGAGTGAAATAGATGGTATTCCCATCTTTTGTAAATACTGCGGTAGACTCGTGAAATTTAGTATTTAAACTTCCACTAAACTTACTAACTTTAGATAACGTTCCCGTTTCCTTATCATACGAAGCTTTATGCAAATCCAAAAAACTTTCATTGTTCCACTGATGAATTGATTTTTTAATCATCGAAGTATCTCTGGAAGAGCTAAAAACAAAAGTATCATCTTTAAAAGCAGCTCCAAAATCCGAAAAAGGAGAATTGATAGCTACATTTTTGATATCATAGCGTCCCGATTGAAATTCTATTCTTTTTAAATAATCAGGCGTTTCAGAAAATAATTGTGCCCTTTGATCATCTACATTTAGCGCTGAGAACTTCTCCATATTTTGGTTTGATTCGTCATAACGCGCGGCAGTTTTTAGTGTTTGTGCATATCTAAAATAATATTCTGCTTCAACATCATCAGGATAGGTAGTAATCAATGCTTCATACCATTGTAATGCTTCTTCAAACTGGCTATTGAAATAGTAGCTATTTCCTAAATTCTTATAAAGATCAGCGCTTTTATAACCTTTTTCTACAACCTGTAAATACGTTTTTTGAGCATCAATATACTCATACTTTTCATATTGCTTTTTGGCTCGTCTTAGGTCACGTTCCTGTGATTGTGCTGTTGAACTAATTAAAATAGCCGCTAATAAAATGGTGATTTGTAGTATTCTAAACATACTGATTTGTATTAATCGTATTTTGTTTCTTAAAAGAAACGAGGGGTTAACATTCTGTTATATTTTCTAAAGAGTTCAAAGCGTAAAAACACCTCATAACTCCCAT
>NZ_JBJKFI010000020.1:0-956 GCF_045505135.1 Aquimarina sp. 2-A2
GTTCCTGCCGGAACTATATCAGCTACGCCATCATTATTTGTATCAAAACCTTCGATAGCATCTACAATACTGTCGTTGTCTGAATCTAAGTCTAAGTAATCCGCTGTATCTGCTCCATCACTGTTCACAGGGGTAAGACCACCTGCGTAGTTATCGTCTACTCCATCGTTATTGGCATCGACACCATTCGGTGCAAGGTATCCTGCTGTTGTTTGAGCCTCCACATTATCTGGAATACCATCACCATCGGCATCTTGGTCCTGAAAATTAGGAATACCATCACCATCAAAATCATTCTCTCCAACAACACCTTCTGTATACGGATTGCTATCACCATCTAAGTTTGGATCTTCAATACTGTCTAAAATACCGTCGTTATCGTCATCTAAATCTGCACTGTCAGGAATATTATCACCATCCGAATCAGTGGCATCTAAATAATCAGGTGTACCATCAACATTACTGTCTGTTGGGTTCGCAGGGTCTGCGCCTACTTCGGTAAGGGTAACAATACCATCGTTATCATCATCCGTGTCTCGGTAATCCAACTCATCTGCTCCATCTGTATTGTTTAAATCTGCAGAAGGTGTGGTAGTGACTTGTAAACCATTTGGATCTGAATAATCTGCACTGGAGTCAAAATTATCATCCAACCCATCATTATCTGTATCGGTTCCTGCCGGAACTATATCAGCTACGCCATCATTATTTGTATCAAAGCCTTCGATAGCATCTACTATACTGTCGTTGTCTGAATCTAAGTCTAAGTAATCTGCTGTATCTGCTCCATCACTGTTCACAGGGGTAAGACCACCTGCGTAGTTATCGTCTACTCCATCGTTATTGGCATCGACACCATTCGGTGCAAGGTATCCTGCCGTTGTTTGAGCCTCCACATTATCTGGAATACCATCACCATCGGCATCTTGGTCCTGGAAGTTAGGAATACCATCGCC
>NZ_JBJKFI010000021.1:0-929 GCF_045505135.1 Aquimarina sp. 2-A2
GCAGTAGGATCCACTTCTAAAGCACCGGTAGTTATATTTTGTACAAGTCCAGTTCCAGCGACATCCCCGTTAATAGTTGCAGCATTAACAGCATCAGCAGCGATATCCGCAGAAGCAATGGTTCCATCAAGAATCTTATCAGTAGTTACTGCATTGGCAGCAAGTTTAATATTTGTAACTGCACCATCTGCAAGTTCGGTACTAGTGATGGCATTTGCACTTATTTCTAGATCGATCTCATTGTTAGCAATATCATCAGTTACTGTTATTTTTCCAGAGGTTGAATTGATATTTTTAAACTCAAGATCAGCTCCTGTTTTTTGTTTAAAAACTCCTACACCCGCTGTACCTACATTCGAAGCGGTATTAGTTTGACCTGCTACAGCGGCAAAACCATCTACTTCGGTTTGTATTTCTTCAATAGCAGCTTGTACATCAGTACTGGTTGTGTTACCAGTAGGAGTAAAGGCTACTTGAGCAGCGGTTTGATCATCTGTGTCTAAAGCAGTTTTATCTTCCCATGTTACTACCCCGGTAGCACTTGTTGTTAAAACTTTATCGTTTCCACCAGAAGCGATATCTGTAGTAGCAATGGTTCCATCAAGAATCTTATCAGTAGTTACTGCATTAGCAGCAAGTTTAATATTTGTAACTGCACCATCTGCAAGTTCAGCAGTTCCTACAGCACCAGCTGCGATCTCAAGCGTTACATCTCCAAGTAATGCATTGGCATCACCACCTACAGTTAAATCTCCGGAAGTAATATTTCCATCCCCATTAAAGGCAGTAGGATCCACTTCTAAAGCACCGGTAGTTATATTTTGTACAAGTCCAGTTCCAGCTACATCCCCGTTAATAGTTGCAGCATTAACTGCATCAGCAGCGATATCCGCAGAAGCAATGGTTCCATCAAGAATCTTATCAGTGGT
>NZ_JBJKFI010000022.1:0-613 GCF_045505135.1 Aquimarina sp. 2-A2
TTAAAAGAAACGAGGGGTTAACATTCTGTTATATTTTCTAAAGAGTTCAAAGCGTAAAAACACCTCATAACTCCCATCATTGAATTGTGTATTACCCAACTCAGTAGTCTCTTTATCATAGGCAAAACCTAACATCATTGAATCCGAGATCTGAAACCCTACCATTCCGCTTACCGCTGCACTCCAACGATATGCAGCTCCCAAGGTTACACGCTCATATAATAAAAAGCTAGCCGATACATCAACTTGTAAAGGTGCTCCAAAGACTACTTTGGATAATACCGCTGGTTTAAATTTAAGATCATCACTCAAATCAAACGTATGACCGGCAATGATATAATAATTAATACGTTCCTTAGCCAAAAAACTTACGCCTTCGCTATCACTGGAAATATTACTTTCGTCAAAATGTTCGGTCTCTAACAAATTTGGCGTACTTACACCTAAATAGAAGCGATCCGTATGGTAATATACTCCCAATCCAACATTAGGACTAAACTTATTATCTATATCAGTACCGAATAATGGATCTCCCGTATTATATTTATTAAGCTCCTGTAAATTAATATTTAATAAGTGACCACCTGCTTTCAATCCAAAACTCAATTTTCCT
>NZ_JBJKFI010000023.1:0-544 GCF_045505135.1 Aquimarina sp. 2-A2
ACAGAAACCATCAGTCCCGCTACTCCTATTGTTATAAATGGATCCACCAAGGATGCTACTTATGCAGGACGCGCTAATGGAGCTATCGTTGCAACTGTGCAAGGCGGCACGCCCGTGAGTAGCGGACCTACGTATACGTACAGCTGGCGTAGTGATCCTGTGGTTACTATCCCGCCTGCAACTACAACGAATCCCGATACCTCTACCTTTGAGATTTATCTCGAAGACTTACCTGCGGCTACCTATACGCTCGATATTACCGATGGGAAAGGATGTACTGAAAGCTCCGAATTTATTGTAAGTGAACCTCCACCACTAGTTTTTGATACCCTACTTAAAACCGATGTGATCTGTGGAGATAATGACACTGCTAATGATGATGGTACGATAAGCGCCAAAGCTATCGGTGGAATTCCGCCTTATCAGTATCAACTGATGCGTAAAAATGAACTAGACGTCTTTGAAGCCTATGGAGCCCCAGTACTCCTTGATGAAACGCAAACATTTGAGGCAACCATGCTTTCCGGTGGCATGTATCAAGTAC
>NZ_JBJKFI010000024.1:0-543 GCF_045505135.1 Aquimarina sp. 2-A2
CTATATGTTGTTTAGAAAATGCTGTAACTTTTTACAACCTAAAAAACTTAGACTGGTCATTATTATTTGAGTTTTTATGGCGATTTCCAACGGGAAATGAAATAAAAGACTTAGCACTTTGGCACGAAAATGAAGGAGAATGTGTCCCATTCTGTATTATGGATGAATTGCCTTACGAAAAAAGTCATTTTGAATTCATTTCTAAAGAACAATACGAGATTTTCAAAAATCTGTACTCAAAATCAAACAATATTATTTGGACAATAACAGATTCAATTCATTCAATTGGAACTCAGTATCTATACAGTGGTGTCGGAGACGGAGCGCCAGAAACACTCAAAGAACTTGAAAAAACCATAAATTTATTGAACAAGGAGAATATTCCTTTGCCTAATTTTAATGCTTTTAGAAGTTTAGAATATGAAAAGAATCCTAAAACTGATTGGATAGTTTGGGGAGATAGGATAACACCTGAATCGCTTAGCTTTGAATCAAAATGGATTATCCAAAAATAAAAACTAACCACAACAACTAAGCATTTAT
>NZ_JBJKFI010000025.1:0-523 GCF_045505135.1 Aquimarina sp. 2-A2
TATACTCTGAATATTATCGATGAAAATCTGTGTGCACTGATCAATCCCTTTTTAGAACGTATTGTAACCATCAGTGATCCTTCGCTGCTCTATAATGTTGACCTTGGTGATAACAAAGTATTATGTAAAGATCAAACCCATACAGTCGATGCTTTTATTACCGATCCGATGGCTCGCTATGTGTGGCAGGCTGATAACGGGTTTAGCAGTCAAGATTCCCAGATCACTATAGATAAAACCGGACTTTATAGTGTTACAGTAACCACAGCGCTAGGGTGCGAAATAAATAGTAGTATTGATGTAGTCGTATTAGACCAGGCTATTCTACCGGAATTTGTCGTGCCATCTGATCTTTTTGCTACAGAAAGCTTTATCCTGGTCGATGTAAGTAATCCCTTGCCTGATACTGTAGAATGGCTATTGCCTAAAGAAGCGATCATTACAGAAAGTACAGAAGGTTATGCAGAAATTGCTTTTGAAAAGGCAGGGACGTATGAGCTGATCATGAAAACAACCATTGGCG
>NZ_JBJKFI010000026.1:0-512 GCF_045505135.1 Aquimarina sp. 2-A2
TTTGATACAAATAATGATGGCGTAGCTGATATAGTTCCGGCAGGAACCGATACAGACAATGATGGGTTGGATGACAATTTTGACTCCAGTGCAGATTACTCAGATCCAAACGGTTTACAAGTCACTACCACACCTTCTGCAGATTTAAACAATACAGATGGAGCAGATGAGTTGGATTACCGAGACACGGATGATGATAACGATGGTATTGTTACCCTTACCGAAGTAGGCGCAGACCCTGCGAACCCAACAGACAGTAATGTTGATGGTACACCTGATTATTTAGATGCCACTGATTTGGATGGTGATAATATTCCTGACAGTGCAGATTTAGATGACGATAACGACGGGATTTTAGACAGTGTTGAAGATCCGAATCTGGATGGTGATAACAATCCATATACAGAAGGTGTTGTTGGAGAGAATGATTTTGACGGCGATGGTATTCCTAACTTCCAGGACCAAGATGCCGATGGTGATGGTATTCCAGATAATGTGGAGGCTCAAACAAC
>NZ_JBJKFI010000003.1:0-76003 GCF_045505135.1 Aquimarina sp. 2-A2
AGTTAAGCCCGTTAGCGCCGATGGTACTACTACTGTGGAAGAGTAGGTCACCGCCTTTTTTGAAACCCTTCATCATAACGATGAAGGGTTTTTTTATGCCTGAAAATGTTAGTATTACTTATTACATTGGTATAGAATACGTAGTATTTCCTTATTATTTAAGATTATCCATACGTTTTACCTGTTTAGAGTGTCGTATGGATCTCTCTGGGGTACTGCGTTGTGTAGGTAGTGTATGATTTAGTACGTTAATACAGTACATGGCGGGAGCTAGGCAAACGTGTATTTCAATATTTTATAGATCTATAACTGTTGACTTTTCTTGTATAGAATAGCTCGAACAGTTCTTTAATGGATTGTAATTATTTTAATACTGTAATTTCTGTCTCCTAATACTCAAAATGTCTAAAGGCGATATAGTATTCTTTGAAGTCTTTTTTTTTGAGGATATAAAAAAATCCCAAATAACTAAAGCTATTTGGGATAGTACTTAATTAAAAGATTTTTAATTTAATCTCTCAATATAGATCTTGAGATTACTATTTTTTGGATTTCACTTGTGCCTTCATAGATTTGAGTAATCTTAGCATCACGCATTAATCGCTCCACGTGATACTCCTTTACAAAACCATTACCTCCATGAACTTGGACAGCTTCTACAGCAACATCCATTGCAACTTGTGAGGCGTATAATTTGGCCATAGCTCCTGATAAATCATAATTTTCATGATTGTCTTTATCCATTGCAGCTTTCAGAACAAGCATTCTGGCAGCTTCGATAGAAGTATGCATGTCTGCTAATTTAAAAGCAATTGCCTGATGATTCATAATTTCTGTACCAAACGCTTTACGTACTTTAGAATATTCTTTAGCTAACTCGTAGGCTCCTGACGCTATACCTAAAGCTTGAGCCGCAATACCAATACGTCCACCAGCCAATGTCTTCATAGCAAATTTGAAACCAAATCCATCTTCACCAATTCGGTTTTCTTTAGGGACTTTTACATCATTAAATATTAGAGAATGTGTATCACTTCCTCTAATGCCTAATTTATCTTCTTTAGGGCCTATTTCAAAACCTTCCCATCCTTTTTCAACAATAAAAGCATTAATACCCTTATGCTTCTTTTCTTTATCCGTTTGAGCAATTACCAGATAATAATCTGCACTTCCACCATTGGTAATCCAGTTTTTAGTTCCATTAAGAACATAATGATCTCCTTTATCAATAGCAGTAGTCTTTTGCGATGTTGCATCACTACCAGCCTCAGGTTCAGATAAGCAAAATGCACCAATCGATTCGCCTGTGGTTAGTTTTGAAAGGTACTTTTCTTTTTGAGCGTCATTACCATAAGTATCCAGACCCCAGCATACCAAAGAGTTATTTACCGATACAATAACCGAACATGAAGCATCGATCTTAGAAAGTTCTTCCATCACTAACACGTAGGATACAGTGTCCATACCGCCACCGCCATATTCTGGAGAAGCCATCATTCCTAAAAATCCTAGTTCTCCCATTTTTTTCACCTGTTCAGTGGGGAACTCTTGCTTGTTATCACGATCGATAACTCCAGGTAATAATTCTGCTTTAGCAAAATCGCGAGCTGCGTCGCGTATCATTAATTGTTCTTCGGTTAACTTAAAGTCCATATATAATTATAATTTACTATGCGTGCATAACACGCGATTTGTACTATTTGATAAAAATAAATTGCGTTACGCAGGGTATTTTTATTAATCTTACAAATATAAGTTATAAAACAATAGTTTTAGTATTTATTTCATTTTTTGAAGGGATGATTTCTGCATCTAATTACACAATACTTTTTGTCTTATTAATTCTGTTATTCAAGAAGTATGAAAGTTTGTTTTAAGCAAACATTATTTTTGAAATATTTACGTATTTCCCATATTTTGTTTTTTATATTTGTGAAATTTTGAATTTTATCAGACTTCAATTAACAGTTAAATTTGTTAGTATGACGCAGCGCTAACTTCCCCTGAGGGAAACTGTGAAAACTTAAAGATGAATCAGTATTGTGGAAAACAAGTTTTTTAATTGAATTGAAATATTATTTATGAAAGAATTACTAAAGAAGTACGAAAATAAAAGCCCAGAAATAGTTTTTAATTGGAAAGATCCGGAGACTGAAGCTGAAGGGTGGACGGTAATAAATTCATTAAGAGGTGGTGCTGCCGGTGGTGGAACCAGAATGCGAAAGGGGTTGGATCAAAATGAAGTTTTATCTCTTGCTAAGACTATGGAGGTGAAATTTACAGTTTCAGGCCCTAAAATTGGCGGAGCTAAATCAGGAATTAATTTTGATCCGAATGATCCTCGTAAAACCGGTGTTTTAGAACGGTGGTATAAAGCTGTTTCTCCTTTGTTAAAAAGTTATTATGGAACTGGAGGAGATTTAAATGTTGATGAAATCCATGAGGTAATTCCAATTACAGAGAATTGTGGTGTATGGCACCCGCAAGAGGGGGTGTTTAACGGGCATTTTCAACCGTCAATTGCTGATAAAATTAACCGTATTGGTCAATTGCGCCAAGGCGTAATCAAGGTGTTAGAAAACACGATGTTTTCTCCAGATGTATCTCGTAAATTAACCGTTGCCGATATGATCACCGGGTATGGTGTGGCAGAGGCTGTTCGTCACTATTATGCAATTTATGGAGGAGACGTTAAAGGTAAACGTGCCGTTGTTCAAGGGTTTGGCAATGTCGGTTCTGCAGCTGCATATTATCTCTCCGAAATGGGTGCTAAGATCGTCGGGATTATTGATCATGCAGGAGGACTTATAAAAGAAGACGGTTTTACTTTTGAAGAGATTAAAACACTGTATCTCAATAAGGTCGGTAATAAATTATTTAGTGATTCGCTAATTCCTTTTGAAGAGGTCAATGATAAAATTTGGGAATTACAGACTGAAATTTTTGCTCCTTGCGCTGCATCAAGGCTGATAACTAAAGATCAAATTACAAAAATGATTGAGTCTGGATTAGAAGTTATTTCCTGTGGTGCCAATGTCCCTTTTGCAGATAAAGAGATATTTTTTGGACCCATTATGGAATATACAGACGAACGCGTAAGTTTGATTCCGGATTTTATATCTAACTGTGGTATGGCTAGAGTTTTCGCATATTTTATGGAGCGTCGTGTACAAATGACAGATGAGGCTATTTTTATGGATACTTCTGAAACAATACGCAAAGCGATCGCTCATACCTACTCAAATAACCCAACCAAAACAAATATTAGTAAAACAGCTTTTGAGATTGCTCTTAAACAGCTGATATAAATTTAACCCAATTTAGCAAGCAAATTATGTTTAAATATTTCTTAGGAACCAGTCCGAGATGGTTCAAAATGATAATGATCGGATTTTTAATTTTCAATATATTTTCCATTTACATTTTGGGACCTACGGTCTCTGCTTGGATATTTATTGGTGAGTTTATTTTTACGTTAGCAATGGCACTCAAATGTTATCCTTTACAATCTGGAGGATTGCTGGCTATTGAGATATTGATTCTGAATCTGACTACACCAAAAAATGCATACAATGAAGTAGCACAAAACCTAGAAGTAGTTTTACTGCTGGTTTTTATGGTTGCTGGGATCTACTTCATGAAACCTCTACTAATGTACATTTTTAGTAAAGTGTTTACACGAATTAGGTCTAAACTGATCTTATCTTTATTATTTGTTTTCTTGTCGGCGGTTTTATCTGCGTTTTTAGACGCACTAACGGTAACGGCTGTATTAATTAGTGTGGCTGTTGGTTTTTATGGTGTGTATCATAAAATTCACTCTATGCCCGATGCTGATTTTGATCATGATGGTACTTTGGATAGAAAAGAATTAAGTGGAGAAACTCTCGAGAAATTTAGAAGTTTTCTACGTAGTTTAATTATGCACGGTGTTGTTGGTACCGCTTTAGGAGGAGTTTGTACCTTAGTTGGAGAGCCACAAAATTTATTGATCGGTGAGAAAATGGGATGGGATTTCATCGAGTTTTTTATGCGAATGGCACCGATTACTATCCCAGTATTATTTTTCGGATTACTTACGACTGTTCTTTTAGAATTGACTGGATGGTTTGGCTTTGGAGAGAAATTACCGAATGTAGCTAGAAGAATTATTGAGAGTTATACAGATGAAGAGGATAAAAAGCGTTCTCCTCAAGAAAAATATGGTTTAATTGTGCAGGCAGTATCAGCGATTTTGTTAATTATAGGATTAGCGTTGCATCTTGCTCCGGTTGGTTTTATTGGTTTAGCATTGATTATTGTACAAACTGCTTTTATGGGAATTACAGAGGAACATTCTCTTGGAAAAGCCTTTGAAGAAGCCTTACCATTTACCGGTTTATTGGTTGTCTTTTTTGTAGTGGTTGCTATGATTCATGATCAACATTTATTTACCCCGATAATCGATTGGGCGTTATCTTTAAAACCGGAAGATCAACCGGCTATGTTTTATGTTGCTAATGGGGTACTATCTATGATTAGTGATAATGTTTTTGTAGCTACTGTGTACATTGGCGAAGTTAAACAAGCTTTTGACAACAATGTTATTTCCAGAGAGCAGTTCGAAAAACTGGCAATTGCAATAAATACCGGTACAAACTTACCAAGTGTTGCCACGCCTAATGGTCAGGCAGCATTTTTATTTTTACTTACTTCCTCATTAGCGCCGTTAATCGGACTATCATATGGTAAAATGGTCAAAATGGCACTTCCCTATACGATAGTACTTGGTACAGTGGGGTTATTGGGAATAATTTTTATCTTGTAACAGCATACTTAACCTATCCAATTTACGTTATTGTAGTAACCTTAAAATAACAACAACAATATGATGCATTTATTAACACTTGGTTCACTAGCCCAAATAGCCGAGGAAGTAGCTCCAGAAGCAGAAGAAAAATCACTATCTATTATAGATTTACTACTTAGTGGTGGTACTGCCGGAGTTTTGATTATTGCAATATTATTCGTTTTACTCTTTGTCGCAGTGTATATTTATTTTGAAAGAATTTTTGCAATCAAAGCGGCTTCGAAGTATGACGAAAGCTTTATGCATCAAATTAGAGATCATGTAGCAAGTGGTAAAATTGAGGCAGCCAAAATTCTATGTGCACAAACCAATAATCCTGTATCCCGTTTGACAGAAAAAGGAATATCCAGGATCGGAAGTCCTTTGGATGATATTAATACAGCTATAGAAAATGCAGGTCGTTTAGAGATCTACAAACTGGAAAAGAACGTTAGTATCCTGGCAACTGTAGCAGGAGCTGCGCCAATGATTGGTTTCTTAGGAACCGTAATTGGTATGATTTTAGCTTTCCATAACTTAGCGTCAAGCGCTGGAAGTGCGGATATGGGATCTTTAGCAGAAGGTATTTATACGGCCATGACAACTACTGTGGCTGGGCTTGTGGTAGGTATTGTGGCTTATATTGGCTATAATCATTTAGTTGTACGAACTGATAAGGTGGTACACCAGATGGAGGCAACAGCTGTAGATTTCTTGGACTTATTGAACGAACCTGTATAATATGAATTTACGAGGAAGAAATAAAGTCAGTCCGGAGTTCAGTATGTCGTCAATGACAGACATTGTGTTTTTATTGTTGGTGTTTTTTTTATTGACATCTCCAACAATTACTCCGGAGGCTCTTGATTTAATTTTGCCAAAAGCTAGTGGAAAAAGCTCAAATGTTCAAAACATATCGGTGAGTATTACAAATAAATTGCAATACTATATCAACACAGAGCGGGTGAGTCAAAGTAGTTTGGAAGCTACCTTGATAGAGCGTCTGTCGGGAACCCCAGAACCTACTATAATTCTTAGAGCTGAAGAGGGTGTACCCATAGAAAAAGCAGTAAGCGTTATGGATATAGCAAATAGAAATAGATTTAAAGTGATCTTGGCTGTTAAGCCGGAATAAAAAGTATGTTCAATCTAGATACAAAACATAAACGTAAATCCATGATAATTACAATTGTGCTGCATGTAGCAATTGTAGTATTATTATTTTATGTTAGTTTAAGTTATCTGGATCCTGCACCGGAGCATGGAATCGCAGTGAACTTTGGCACCTCAGATTTTGGTAATGGAAATGTACAACCCAAGGAACCCATAAGAACTGCGTCTAAACCCAAAGTTGTGAGTCCTACTTCTGTAGAGAAGGAACAGACGTCTGAAGCATCAGAGCTGTCAGAAAAGGTAGTGACTCAGAATAATGAAACTGCCCCTGTGATAAAGGAGAAAGCAGAGGTCAAAAAGAAAGCTGAAGATAAGAAGAAAAAAACTGCTGATAAGACTATAGATTCGAAGAAGGCAGAAGTTA
This sequence comes from Aquimarina sp. 2-A2, assembly GCF_045505135.1. Lineage (NCBI taxonomy): Bacteria > Pseudomonadati > Bacteroidota > Flavobacteriia > Flavobacteriales > Flavobacteriaceae > Aquimarina > Aquimarina sp. 2-A2. The sequence goes on from NZ_JBJKFI010000003.1 coordinate 6,366, forward strand.
AGAAAGAGGTAGAAAAGCCTGTTGAAGAGAAACCTGATCCAAAACCTGACAAGTCTACTTTAGATATCTTGGAAAGCTTTTCTAATGGTCCTAAGACTGATGGTAAGGCAAAAGGAGGAGAGGGTAATACTATTGAGTCTGGAGATAAGGGGAGTACTGCAGGAGACCCTAATGCAAAATCGTATTATGGGACTGGTAAAGGACTTGATGGTGATGGTAATTATCGCTTAGGGGGTAGAAAAGCGCTAAATAAGGAAAAGTTTGTTCAGGATTGTAATGAGTCTGGTATTGTAGTTGTTCGTATCGATGTGGATCAGCAAGGTCGGGTAGTGCGAGCGACTCCCGGAGTTAAAGGAACAACTAATAATTCGGCTTGTCTAATGGAGCCGGCAAAAAGGGCAGCACTAGCAACCCGATTCAATAGTGATGCTAAGGCTCCTGTAAAACAAGTGGGCACGATAGTATATCAGTTCGAAATTTCAGAATAATTAATGAGTATTCAAATAACCTACCGGGAAACATTGGATTGGATGTTTGCCCGGTTACCAATGTACCAACGTGTAGGTAACCATGCGTATAAAGCTGACCTCTCTAATACTATTGAACTGGCAAAGCATTTAGGAGATCCTCAAACTACATTTAAGAGTGTACATGTTGCCGGAACTAATGGTAAAGGGTCTACTAGTCATATGTTAGCTTCTGTAATGCAAGAAGCGGGTTACAAGGTGGGCTTGTATACCTCACCACATTTAAAAGACTATAGAGAGCGCATTAAGATTAATGGTGAGATGATAAGTGAGGATTTTGTCGTTGATTTTTTTAAAAGACACAAAAGTTATTTTGAAAGTAAAGCATTGTCATTTTTTGAAATGACAGTGGGTTTGGCATTTCAATATTTTTCTGATCAAAAAGTGGATATTGCAATTATAGAAACCGGACTTGGTGGTCGTTTAGACTCTACAAATATTGTAAAGCCAGAAGTTTCGGTAATTACGAATATAGGGTTAGACCATACACAGTTTTTGGGAACGACGAAGCAAGCAATAGCAAAGGAAAAAGCTGGTATAATCAAACCATACACTCCTGTAGTTATTGGAATTTCTACTACAGAAACCAAAGAGGTATTTGAAACAATCGCAGGTAATAATAAAGCCCCTTTGTATTTGGCTGAAAATATTTCTACAGACATAGAAACGGATTTAAAAGGATTTTATCAAAAAGAGAATGTTCGAACGGTTGTACAAGCTATAGCTGTCTTAAACGGGCTTGGATGGAGAATTAATCAACAGAATGCGCGAAGTGGTCTGGCCAAGGTAGTTGAAAATACAGGCCTACTTGGTAGATGGCAGTGCTTACAGTCAAATCCGAAGGTGCTAGTGGATACGGCTCATAACTTTGATGGCTTACAAATTGTATTAAAACAACTGCTTGAAGAATCTTATGAGCACCTTCATATAGTTTTGGGCGTTGTGAGCGAAAAGAATCTTGACGAGATTTTACCCTTGTTTCCGACTGAAGCCACTTATTATTTTGTTAAACCTGACATACCACGGGGGATGGATGAAAGAAATCTGGAGAAATTTGGAAAAAAATTTAAATTAAATGGGACTACTTTTGAGAGTGTTCAAATGGGCTATAAGGCTGCCTTACAGACTGCTAAAAACTCAGATTTGATTTTTGTTGGAGGAAGTACATTTACAGTGGCAGAAATAATTTGATTTTTTTTTCAAAAAGCTTTGGTAGAGTGTAAAACTGTGCTATATTTGCATCCGCAATCAGGGAATAACTGTTGCGAAAATGACAAGGGCGATTAGCTCAGTTGGTTCAGAGCACCTCGTTTACACCGAGGGGGTCGGGGGTTCGAATCCCTCATCGCCCACAATAAAACCCATACATTTGTATGGGTTTTATTTTTAATATAATGTTTATTTTTTATTCTAAAAAATAGCATTGAGAGGGTCATTAACTCAGTTGGTTCAGAGTGTTACCTTGACAGGGTAGAAGTCACTGGTTCGAATCCAGTATGACCCACAATACACTTCGCATTTTATTGTTATTCCTAGTTGCTTGCGGTGAGGTTTACATATTTGTAATATTGAGAAACCGTAAGTATATTTTTTAATTCAATTTCCTGATAGTATAGTAGGCTCTTTAATTTACGTGCTTTTTCGTTGTATGGGAGCTCCGATTGAATGATCTTATCGGCTTCAACCGAATACTCCACAATTTTTTTTCTGAGGATGTTTGCTGTTGTATTGGTTAAATTAAGCTCATCCTGTAGTAGTTTGACGCGATTGTCTACCATCTGAATTAATAAAGTATCCTGTGATTCAGCTTTCTGTGGTTCGGTTTGAGTAAACCCAATTGCATACGCAAAAAGGCATAGCGTGATTAATAGTTCCTTCATGATAAATATTTTGTGTGACTTCGTAAAAATATTTATTATAAGGGATTTTTCTTGTTAATTAGTAGTTAACAAAGCACTAGTAATCAAGTATTTGTGTTAATACCAAGTTAACGTAAAATTTTAAAATTAACGGTTGTAAGAAGTGTATGTCTTTGATATGTAAAACGTGGTAGTTGAACAGTTTTAATGACTGTTACTCAGGATCATTCAGTAAGCTCACTATTCGCTCTAATTTCATTCCACGGGAGCCTTTAATGAGGTTTCCATCAGATAAAAGTAAGATGTTCCATTGTACTTTAAAATTGTCAAACGAAGGGAACTTTGTAATTTTAGGATGGTTAGTAGTAGTTTTATAGAAGTTTTGACCAATAAGTATGATTTGATCAATGTCCGTTGAGAGTAACTGTTCTACTATTTTTTCATGTTCTATAAGGCTGTATTCGCCTAATTCAAACATGTCACCAAGAAATACTGATTTAGAAATGTAAGGCAACGTAGCAAAGTTGTTTATGGCAGCAGTGGTACTTGTTGGATTTGCATTGTAAGCATCCAGAATTATTTCATGATTTTGGAACCTTACAATTTCAGAACGGTTATTTTTTGGAGTGTAAGATTCGATAGCGGTTTTTATGGTTTCAGCTGGGATATTAAAGTAGTCTGCAATTGCTATTGCGGCGGCTATATTTGTAAAATTGTAGGTGCCTATAAGATTACTGTGTATGGTTAATGTTTTAAAACATAAGGAAACCATTGGTGTTGCTTCTATAAACGAAACAGTAGTATCGGTACTATCGTTTTGAGAAAATGTAAACGTTTTGTTGTTCGCTGCCGCATCTGCAAGCTTGTTGTCTTCTGTATTTAAAAACACTAAGTTATCCGTTTTCTGCAGATAACGGTATAATTCTGTTTTACCTTGCAAAATACCTTCTAGGCTACCGAACCCTTCCAGATGTGCTTTTCCAATATTTGTAATATATCCAAAATTAGGTTTTGCTATGCTGCATAAGAGTTCTATTTCCTTTATGTGGTTAGCGCCCATTTCAACAATGCCTATCTCGGTTTCTTTGTTCATTGACAGTAACGTGAGGGGTACGCCGATGTGATTATTCAGGTTGCCTTTTGTGGCACTGGTAGAGTAAGTTGTTTTAAGAACAGTGTTGATAAGTTCTTTTGTGGTTGTTTTGCCATTACTGCCGGTTAATGCAATGATTTTGATTCCTAAATATTCTCTGTGGTAGGTGGCTAGTTTTTGTAGCGTCTCGAGCACATTGTCGACATAAATAAACTTATTGTTGCTAGGTATGTTTTGATCATCTATAACAGCGTAAAAGGCTTCTTGGTTAATAGCATGTTTGGCATACTGGTTACCGTCAAAATTATCACCTTTGAGTGCAAAAAACAGTTGATTCGATTTTAATGCTCTGGTATCAGTACAGACGCCTGAACTCTTTAAAAAAATGGTATGTAACGCTGCAATAGTCATGGAATGATAGGGTAGTAAAAAGCCCCGTATAAAATTTATGCAGGGCTTTTGTGTATTTTCTTAATATAAAATTAATTATTATGGTTTACGGTGTCTTGGTGTTTTCTTGTTCTTTGCCTTGGTTCCAACACGGGACATTGCATTTCTAAACCCGATATAGTCTGTGGACATGTCTTGTGGGAAGAATCTGCGTTGTGCAGGATCTAACCAATAAGCTCTGTCTTTCCAAGAACCGCCTTTGTAAACACGTACATTCTCGCCTACAATGGTGGTACGTTTGCTAGATTCGTCATAACTTCTATCGAGCTTAGTACTGTCTTCTTCACTTGGTCCTACTTTGTGGATTGGAGCGTTATACATTCGGCGATTAGGTGTGTTCTCATCTTGATAACCTTCATAATAACGTGAAGAACTCTTGTCACCATCTCTAAAGTTTCTATTATCACTCTGGGTGAAATTTGTTCTTAGGTAGGTTTCGTTTTCGTCAACAGGAGTTTGTAAAATACCTCCTGGTAAAACTCTTGCAACAATTTTACCGTTACTCAGGGTATCAAAGATGATTGAATCTGTAGTGACAATCTTAACTGTACCATCAGGATTTATAGCGTTTTTAGTATAGACATTCCCTCTGTAGTAATTGAAATCGTTATATTCATCATCTACGATAGGTCTATAGATATCCGCTACCCATTCTGCAACGTTTCCAGCCATGTCATAGAGACCGTAGTCATTAGGATCGTATGACTTAACAGGTGCTGTAATATCCGCTCCATCGTCACTCCATCCTGCGATCCCACCGTAGTCACCATCACCTTGCTTAAAGTTAGCCAATTGGTCACCACGTGTTCTTCTCTTGCCTGAACGGGTATATTTTCCGTTCCAAGGATATTTTTTACGCCCTCTGTAGATGTTATAACTTCTAAGTTCAACTAATCCCAAAGCGGCATACTCCCATTCTGCTTCTGTAGGAAGTCTATATTTTGGTAGCAACAACCCATCCTTACGCTGGATATATAATCCTGTAGAATCATTACGTTGTTCGTATTTTTCTGAAGCTCTTCCTCCACGTATAGCTTCATCATTTCCACCATAGGTTTGAGATGGAGCGTTTAGATACGTTTCCGTGTCAAATGTGCTCTCTGCTGATACGTCTTCAAAAGGAGCGTTTTCGCGAATTACTTGCTCTTCTTCGAGTATGCGTTCGTTTACTCGGTTTGTTCTCCAATTACTAAATTCTACTGCCTGTATCCAGTTTACACCCACTACCGGATAATTTGCATAGGCGGGATGACGCAAGTAGTTGTTGGTCATCATTTCATTAAACCCAAGACGGTTTCTCCAGACTAGTGTATCAGGAAGCGCTCCGTTATAAATATTCTTATATTTAGGCTCTGTCGGAGGATAAACACCTTTTAACCAGTCAAGATATTCCAGATACATGATATTGGTTACTTCGGTTTCGTCCATATAGAACGATTGAATATGCTGTTGTGTTGGAGTATTGTTCCAATCATGCATAACATCGTCTTGAACACGGCCCATAGTAAAGGTACCACCTTCAACAAAAACAAGTCCCGGACCTGTCTCTTGTTCTTTATAATTTGTGTTTACTTGGAATCCACCTTCTTTGGAATTGTATTTCCAGCCGGTGGCTCGAGAACTGTCACCATAATCATTTTGATTACAGCTTAACAGTAAAGTGCTAATGGTGAGTAACATTAGCGACTTAAAAATAAACGCTTTTTTCATAATCTTAAGTTCGTTAAAGTAGAAATTAGGGCTCGCAATATAATAATTACAGCTAAATTTACCCCAATTTTTTTAAATTATTATCATTTCGGTTTAAATAATTATATCTGCCCTGAGTTCTCAATAACGACAGATGTATCAGTTTATTGTGAAATGATTTGTAAATACCTATGAATTCTGAGGATAGAGCGGAAAAGAGTTTTTTTTGACAGTTTAAAATTAGCATTCTTAAATGTTAAGATGAGTGGTTCGTTATAGTGGATTTTAGTTTTTTCTAAGAATTTTTAAGAATCTAACCTCGATAAAGTGTAAAATAATCCCGACTAAAAACGCTTTTTTTTCAGATTTAGCTAAAAGTTATGGTTCTTAAATACTAAAGCAAGGCTACTAAATAAATTTAATGGTTTTAATAAGATATCTTAAAAACAAACGTTAGGTACGTATTGCGTTTCTTAATTTAAAAACGTTGTTCTTTTTTAGTAACGAAATAACTTTATATTTGTCTAAACTAAACTCAATTATGAAAAAAAATATCATCCTGGCTTTGGGGCTTATATCGATTTTGGGTGCTAAATTACATTCTCAAGATAAGAGGGCAATAACTACCGCAGTACCATTCCTTTTAATAGCTGCTGACGCGAGGGCTGCAGGATTGGCGGATCAAGGTGTAGCAACAACTGCAGATGCTTTTTCCCAACAATGGAATCCGGCTAAATATGCTTTTATAGAGAAAAAACAAGGTGTTGGGGTTAATTATACACCTTACCTAAGTCAGTTAGTTAATGATATAGGACTTGGTAATTTGACATACTATAATCGTATTAATGAAAGAAGTGCTGTTGCGGCAAGTTTTAAGTATTTTAGCTTAGGTGAAATAGAGTTTCGGGAGAACCCAAACGATTTAGGGTTAATTGAGAAACCTAATGAATTGACAGTGGATGTCTCGTATGCCTTGCGATTAAGTGATCGTTTTTCGATGGCTGTTGCCGGACGATATTTACGCTCGGATTTAAGGCTTTCCAATGGGACAGAAGATATTTCTGCATCGGGTAGTTTTGGTGTCGATATTGCCGGATTTTATCAGAGTGAAGAAATTGCTTATAATTCGTTTAATGGACGCTGGAGAGCCGGAGTAAATATTTCTAATATCGGGCCTAAAATAAAATACGATGATGCGGGGCAGGAAAACTTTATTCCTACTAACTTCAAATTAGGAGCTGGTTTTGACTTTCTTTTAGACGAATCTAATCGTATCACACCTTCTATAGAGATTAACAAACTGTTGGTGCCTTCACCGCAGGATTTCAATGGTGACGGAGAGATAAATGGAGGCGATAGCGAAGAGTATCAGGATATCAGTTCGTTTGGGGCTATTTTTTCTTCTTGGGGGGATGCTCCCGATGGATTTAGCGAAGAGTTAAAAGAATTTACCTGGTCTTTAGGAGCAGAATATATGTATCAAGATGTGTTTGCCTTTAGAGCGGGATACTTTAACGAAGCAGAGGAAAAAGGGGCGCGTAAATTTGTTTCTTTAGGAGCAGGTTTTAGATATACTATTGTAAATATCGATATTTCATATCTTTTCTCTACCTCTCCTGTAAAAAGTCCATTAGAAGGAACGTTGAGATTTGGATTGTCTTTTAATTTTGGAGACGAATATGTTGAAAATTAATTTTAGTAAATAAAAGTAGAGTAAAAGTATCAAGCGAACTGTTTGATACTTTTTTTCTTTGTAGTACATTGTCAGGCAATAATTTTTTAAGCATTTACATTGAAAGAGATAGAAATAAAATCCACGTTGCAGGTGTATAATTCGTTAGAAGAAACCACTGACGACATTCAAGGATTAATGAAGCAAGCGATGCAAATACGCGATAAAGCGTATGCGCCTTATTCAGAGTTTTTAGTCGGAGCAGCATTACTACTTGGTAATGGGGAAGTAATACTTGGAAATAATCAGGAAAATGCATCCTATCCATCAGGTCTTTGTGCAGAACGAACAGCGATCTATTATGCGGGAGCTAATTATCCTGATGTACCCGTAGTAAAAATGGCATTATCTGCACGATCCTTAAAACATCAGCTTATTACACCAACGCCACCTTGTGGAGCATGCAGGCAAGCAATAGCTGAGTACGAAATTAAGCAAAAGCAGCCGATAGAAATTTATTTTATGGGTGAAACGGGCAAAGTGGTGTGCTCAAATTCACTAGCGAATTTGTTGCCGCTCATTTTTGATAAATCATATCTCTAGTAAAGAGTTAATATTTATCAATAAACTCCTTTTCCCTTACAGGTGAATATATTATTTTTGCTTTTCGTGTCGTCACGAAGGATCAGGTTTGTAAAATGTATAGGTTTTTTATGCGAACTGTAGATCATCTATAAATAAATAGAAATATTATTACATTCTAAATGGAAAAAATAACCAAAGAAGTTTACCTGAAGTGGTATGAAGATATGCTTTTCTGGAGAAAGTTTGAAGACAAACTAGCTCAAGTATATATCCAGCAAAAAGTAAGAGGGTTCTTGCATTTGTATAACGGTCAGGAAGCAATTTTGGCAGGTGCACTACATGCGATGGATTTGACAAAAGATCGTATGATTACCGCATATCGTAATCATGTACAGCCAATAGGAATGGGCGTTGATCCAAAACGTGTGATGGCAGAATTGTATGGTAAAGGAACCGGGACCTCTCAAGGTTTGGGTGGATCCATGCACATTTTTTCTAAAGAACATAGATTTTACGGTGGTCATGGGATCGTTGGAGGTCAAATCCCTCTCGGAGCCGGTTTAGCATTTGCAGATAAATATCATAAAAGAGATGCAGTAACCCTTACCTTCATGGGAGATGGGGCTACGCGCCAAGGCTCTTTACATGAAACATTCAATTTAGCGATGCTATGGAAACTTCCAGTAGTTTTTTGTGTAGAAAACAATGGGTACGCTATGGGAACTTCTGTAGAGCGTACTGCTAATCATACCGATATATGGAAGCTTGGATTGGGGTACGAGATGCCTTGCGGTCCTGTAGATGCTATGAACCCAGTGAAGGTGGCAGAAGCTATGGATGAAGCTATCGAACGAGCAAGAACAGGCGGAGGTCCAACCTTTTTAGAATTGAAAACATACCGTTATAGAGGACACTCCATGAGTGATGCTCAGAAATATAGAACTAAAGACGAAGTTGCAGAATATCAAAAAATTGATCCAATTACTCAGGTGTTGGATGTAATTAAGGAAGAGAAGCATGCAACAGATGATGAGATTGCGGCAATTGACAAACGCGTAAAGGAAAATGTAGCAGCGTGTCAAAAATTCGCCGAAGATTCTCCGTTCCCAGAAAAGAACGTTATGTATGACGTTGTTTACGATCAAAAGGATTATCCGTTTTTATCACACAAACCACAATAAGATATGGCTACAGTAATCAATATGCCGCGTTTGAGCGACACGATGGAAGAAGGCGTTGTTGCAAAGTGGCTTGTTAAAAAAGGCGATAAAGTAAGTGAAGGGGACATCCTTGCAGAAATTGAAACCGATAAGGCTACCATGGAGTTCGAATCCTTTTACGAAGGAACCTTGCTTCATATTGGAATAGAAGAAGGAGAAACAGCTCCGGTAGATCAACTTTTAGCCATTATTGGTGAGGAAGGTGAGGATATATCAGATCTTCTGAATGGACGAGATGCCGAAAAGACTCAAGATAAAGAAGCTGATACCTCGGATGCAACTAAGCCTGAAGAAGCTGAAGCAACTAATGCATCCTCTTCAGAAGTTCCTGAAGGAGTTGAAGTAATCACTATGCCAAGGCTTAGTGACACGATGGAAGAAGGAACCGTAGCTACTTGGTTAAAAAAAGTAGGTGATAGCGTTGAGGAAGGAGATATCCTTGCAGAAATTGAAACTGACAAAGCTACGATGGAGTTCGAATCATTCTATAATGGTACGTTACTTCATATTGGAATAGGAGAAGGAGAAACAGCTCCGGTAGATGCGTTGTTAGCAATTATTGGTCCTGAAGGAACAGACATTTCCGGATTAAAAGATGGAAAAGTTACTCCTTCAGCCGCAAAAACTGAGGCGAAATCAGAAGATACAGCAGCAGATAGTGCTGATACACAGAAGCAAGAAGAGACCTCTTCGTCTGAAGAAACTTCAAACGCTTCCGGAGAACGAATCTTTGCCTCTCCGCTAGCCAAAAAAATAGCTGCTGACAAAGGAATTAGTCTTTCTGAAATAAAAGGATCGGGAGATAAAGGTCGTATTGTCAAAAAAGATGTGGAGTCGTATACGCCTTCCAAAAAAGCTGAAGCAGCTCCTCAAAAAGCTGAAACTAAGACAGAATCTCCGGCGCCACAGATGTATACACCTGCGGGAGAAGAAGCTTTTGAAGAAGTTAAGAATTCTCAAATGCGTAAAGTAATTGCAAAGCGTTTAGGAGAATCAAAATTTTCAGCACCACACTATTACTTGACTATAGAGGTTAATATGGAGCAAGCTATGCTTTCTCGTAAAAATATTAACCAATTGCCTGATACAAAAGTGTCATTTAACGATATGGTGGTTAAAGCATGTGCAATGGCTTTGCGTAAGCATCCACAGGTGAATACACAATGGTCAGATACTGCAATGAAGTACGCAAAGCATATCCATATCGGAGTAGCAGTTGCGGTAGACGAGGGTCTTGTAGTTCCGGTATTGCCTTTTGCAGATCAGATGTCACTAACTCAAATTGGTGGGAACGTTAAGAATTTAGCAGGCAAAGCCAGAAATAAAAAATTGACTCCGCAGGAGATGGAAGGAAGTACGTTTACGGTTTCAAACTTAGGAATGTTTGGAATTCAGGAATTCACCTCCATAATTAATCAACCTAATTCGGCTATTTTGTCTGTTGGAGCGATCGTTGAAAAACCAGTAGTCAAAGAAGGGCAGATTGTAGTAGGTAACACCATGAAGGTAACACTTGCTTGTGATCATAGAACAGTTGATGGCGCTACGGGAGCACAATTTCTACAAACGTTGAGACAATATCTTGAAAATCCGGTAACGATGTTGGCATAACCAACCGAACAGGAGTTTAAATTTAGGATACAATTAATATCAATCCCGCTTTATCCAAAGCGGGATTTTTTTATATTTAATTATGGCGAAATCACAGATCAAAAACGAACAAAGTCGGATCTTATCAGATAAGAAGTATACATTACATGAATATACCTTTGATTTTTTGCCTGCCAACCAAACTAAATGGGAAACACATACTAGGGAAGTCTTTGATAGAGGACATGCCGCTGCTGTACTGCTCTATAATAGCGCCAAAAATACTGTCATTCTAACTGAACAATTTAGATATCCGGTGTATTTAGTTAATAAACAAGATACCAGTATTGAAGTTTGTGCGGGATTATTAGATGGAGATAGCCCTGAAGCATGTGCTATTCGGGAAGCTTATGAAGAGACTGGATATAAAGTGAGTAACTTAGAAGCTATGGGAGCAGTATTTACATCTCCGGGAGTACTGACCGAAAAAATTCACCTTTTTCTTGCGGGATATGATGAAACCATGAGCGTTGGATCTGGCGGAGGGTTAGAAGAGGAGCAAGAGCATATCAAGGTGTTAGAGCTCTCAGTGGATCGAGCTATGAAAATGGTAGAATCCGGTGAAATATGTGACGCCAAAACCGTACTTTTACTACAAGCAGTTCAACGTAAGAATGCACAAAAGGCAACCTAATAAAAATCTAATTACAATAACGCATGGCTATGAAATTTTTTAAAAGGACTCTAGGGTTTTATGTTTTATTATTTGTTTTAACTACAGGATATGGACAGCAATCTGAGAAGAAATCTGATGTTCTGAATTTAAAGGAAATCAAAACAACCCTCGCGCAAGATGTTTCTTTTCTGGCGAGCGACTCTTTGAACGGAAGAGCTTTAGGCACTGTAGGCTATGACGTGGCGACTGACTATGTAATCAAAAAATTTGAAACGTATGGTGTTCAACCTTTTTTTAAAACATATAACGATTCCTTTTTGGCTAATGATACTAAGACTAAAAATATTGTAGGTGTTGTAAAAGGAAACGACTCGCTACTCTCAAAAGAATATATTGTATTAGGGGCGCATTTAGATCATATCGGCACTGCAAAGATTATAGGAGGCGATAGTATTGCTAATGGGGCAAATGATAATGCGACGGGAGTTAGCGTAGTTTTGGCACTTGCAAAACATTTTGCTACAACGAAATCAATAAAGCGTAGTCTGATTTTTGTGTTATTTGGTGCGGAAGAAAGTGGATTAGTAGGGTCTAAACATTTGGCGAATAAACTTAAGGAACTTAATACTCCCATTTATACTATGCTGAATTTTGAGATGGTTGGGGTGCCTATGGCTGGGAAGAAGTACGTGGCATATCTCACGGGTTATTCCAAATCAAATATGGCAGAAAAACTTAATGATTATGGTAATAGAGAGTGGATTGGGTTTTTGCCAAAAGCTAAAGAGTACCAGCTTTTCAAACGTAGTGACAACTACTCATTTTATAAAGAATTAGAGGTGCCTAGTCATACGCTCTCCACTTTTGATTTTTCTAACTATGACTTTTATCATCATGTTGATGATGAGGCTGATAAAATGAACTACGATTTTATGAGCGATTTGGTTGAGCTAATAATTCCGGCTGTTACTGCAATGGCATATACTACAGAAAATGAGATTCTATTAAATTAGTTAAAAAAAATTACATGAAGAATATAATAATCACAGGAACCAGTAGAGGTATTGGTTTTGAGCTAGCTAGGTTATTTGCTGATCAAGGACATAATATTTTAGCACTTTCCAGAAACAAGCAACCAATTGCTGCATTGAAGCATGAGAAAATTCATGCCTTTTCTTTTGATTTAGAAAATGGGAAAGACTTGGATACAGTTGCTGATTTTGTAAAGTCTCAATGGCAACAAGTAGATATTTTAATTCATAATGCAGGGCTTTTAATTAATAAACCTTTCTCTCAGCTTACGACCAAGGATTTTGAGAAGGTGTATCAAGTAAACGTTTTTGGTGTGGCAGAATTAACGCGTCGTATATTGCCATATTTGGTAAAAGGGAGTCATGTTATTGCTATTAGCAGTATGGGGGGCATACAAGGAAGTCTCAAGTTTCCGGGATTAGCCGCCTATAGTTCAAGTAAAGGTGCAGTACTAACGTTAATCGAATTGTTGGCCGAAGAATATAAAGAAACAGGTATCGCATTTAATGCTTTAGCGCTTGGAGCAGTACAGACAGAAATGCTTGAGGAGGCTTTTCCGGGCTATGAAGCTCCGTTGACAGCACTCGAAATGGCTAAATATATCAAGGATTTTGCAGAAACCGGTCAAAAGTTCTATCAAGGCAAGGTGCTACAGGTGTCAAGTAGTACACCTTAAAAATCTCGTCTCAATCGAAATAGAGAATTTAAAACAAGATTTTTCTGTACTTATAGCGCTATTTTGTATTTTGTGCGAGTGAAAGAGATTTTGACTAAATACATACCGGAACGGGCTGTCGATCCTGCGTTTGACTTAATTGTTCAAAACAACGTATATCTTAAAATTGTAAATGAACGTGTCACACGCCACGGAGATTATCGCAGGTTAGCAGATGGGAGTCATCAAATTACTGTAAATGCGTCTCTTAATAAATACCGGTTTTTAATCACATTGATTCACGAGATAGCGCATTTATTAGCCTTTGAGCACTATGGTAAAATTATTAAACCGCATGGGTTGGAATGGAAAAGAACGTTTCAAAGGTTAATGCTTCCTTTTATCAATCCTCAGATTTTTCCCGCTTCATTGCTTCCGGCAATTGCACATCATTTTAAAAATCCAAAGGCAAGTAGTGATACCGATGCACACTTATCGCTTCTTCTGAAACAATTTGATCCCGCAAATGATAAAAACTATATCTTTGAACTTCCTTTTGGCAGTACCTTTAGATTATATAACGGGAAATTATTCCGTAAAGGAAACAAAAAAATAAAACGATATGAATGCGTAGAAATTAAAACGGGTAGAGTCTATCTTTTTAATCCTAATGCAGAAGTTGAAATAATACACTGAGATATAAATAACCAAGTATCAAGATAGTTGATTATTCGCGCTTATATCTAACGATGTAAAAGAAACATATACAGATGAAAAAGAATTATTATGCCATTTTAATGGCAGGCGGAGTTGGATCACGTTTTTGGCCGGTAAGCACGACTAAATTCCCGAAACAATTTCACGATATGTTAGGGACCGGCGAATCTTTAATTCAACATACATTTAAGAGATTAGCTAAAAGTATACCAGAAGAAAACATATTTATTCTAACTAATGCTTGCTACAGTGATTTGGTTCAGGAACATTTACCACAAATAAGCAAAGATCAAATTATTGGAGAGCCCGCGATGCGGAATACAGCACCTTGCATATTGTATGCATCTTTAAAAATCCAAAAACTAGATCCTGATGCGGTGATGATTGTTGCTCCCAGTGATCACTGGATAGAAGATGAGGTAGCTTTTGCAAAGGATGTTCAGAAGAGTTTTGAAACATGCGAACAACATGATAGGTTAATCACTTTGGGGATAAAGCCAACGTTTCCCAACACGGGCTATGGTTATATTCAGTATAAAGAAGATGAGAATACTATTAAAGAAGTTTCAAAATTTACAGAGAAACCGAACTATGAAACTGCCAAACAGTTTCTGGTAGAAGGAAATTATTTATGGAATGCGGGTATATTTGTTTGGAGTGTATCGAGTATTCTTAAAGCCTTTGAAAACTATCAAAAGCAAATGACAGCTTTGTTTGTCAAAGGGTTGCCAGAGCTCAATACAGTTGCAGAAGAAGGTTTTATCCAAGATAATTATCCATTAGCTGAAAATATATCAATAGATTATGCTATTTTAGAACAAGCTGATAATGTCTATGTGTTACCTGCTAGTTTTGATTGGAATGATTTAGGAACCTGGGGTTCTTTATATAATGAACTGGATAAAACGGATGCACAAAACGCAGTTGTTAACGCGAAACTTTTAGCTCAAAATGCTAAGGGCAATATGATTCGCACTAGCAGCGAGAAGGTGGTAGTTGTCGATGGTTTGGATGATTATATAATCATAGATAATGAGGAGGTACTTCTGATTTATCCAAAAACCAAAGAACAACAAATCAAGGAAGTGTTGGCGGCGGTAAAAACTAAATTTGGAGAACATTACGGCTAATTAGATTATGCAAGAAAATTCAAACTCAGAATCTCCTATTGATGCAGAGGAGGTAAAGGAAACGATAAAGAAAGAGGCTAAAGGTCTTTTTGAGAGTGTCAGTGCGTTTTTAAGTGATTTACTAGATATACGGTCAGATACAGATCGAGATCAGACTGTTGCTGATGTAAAGAATGACATTCCATTTCAAGGTCATAACGCATGGATCCTCGTCTTTTCTATTTTTGTTGCATCAATAGGGCTCAACGTTAGTTCTACCGCTGTAGTTATTGGAGCGATGCTTATATCACCTCTTATGGGGCCAATCGTCGGAGTAGGATTGTCCATCGCAATTAACGATATTGACACGCTTAGACGATCGCTTATCAACCTTGGAGTGATGGTAGGCTTGAGTGTTCTGACTGCTACCTTGTATTTTTCACTATCCCCTTTGACAGAGTTAACACCAGAGTTGGAAGCAAGAACAGCACCCACCATATTGGATGTTTTTGTAGCAATTTTTGGAGGGTTGGCCTTAATAGTTGCCAAGTCCAAAAAAGGAACAATGCCAAATGCGATTGCCGGAGTAGCGATTGCTACGGCACTTATGCCGCCTCTGTGTACGGTAGGTTATGGTATAGCAGAGTGGAACTTTATTTATGCAGGGGGTGCTTTATACCTTTTTACTATTAATGCGATTTTTATTGCGCTATCGACGTTTATAACAGCTAAGCTATTGCGTTTTCCAATGATCAGATATGCAAACTCTGCAAAGCGGAAGCGCACTGCGCAATTAGCATCTTTTATAGCACTATTGGCCATGATTCCCGCAATTTTTACTTTTGTTAAAGTATTGGGAGAAAGCAATAGTGAGCGTGATTACCGCAACTTTTTGGAGAGTGAAATTTCAGGTAACGAAAATCTATACCTGCGTAAGGATTTCTATAATTATAATGAAGGAACCATTAAGCTGTTTTTTGATGGTGAAATAGATAAAGCTGTTGTTAGCGATCTGAGAAACGAAATCAAGAAGTATGATCATATAAAAGATTTTGAGTTAACCATTAACGGAAATAAGTCAAGAGGATTGGAACAAGTTTCAAAAGCCTACGATCGATCGATCGTTGAACTCGGAAGACTCGAGAATGCTAATGATAGGTTAACTGCGCAAAATGAAGATCTCAAAAACCGAATTGCGGCGTTGGAGTTACAGTTGCGTGATGCAAGTAAAGTAGAGCCTGTCAAAGTGTTACCTTATAATTCTATTGCAAAAGATGCCAAAATTAGATTTCCGGATCTTTCAGCCCTGGGCTACGGTTTAGTGTTGCAGTCTAATTTTCTGAGGGTGGATACGGTTCCGATGCTTTTTCCTGTTTGGAAATCTCAACTATCCGATAGTCTTCATGAATTGCGACAAACTGATCTAAGAAAATGGTCAACACGTCAAATAGGAGTAGATACGCTGATAGTGAAATAGGCACGTTTCATTATAATTGCTAATGTGCTTGTCAGGATTACAATAGATTGGCTTAAAAACCTTGCAACTGTGCTTTTCGTACTTTTTTAAATAAGTTAGACGAGTATACAAAATTAGTTACAGCCTCGTTATCAGTTTTGAAGATTTGTGTTTTATCACCTTCCCATTCTAAGAATCCCTTCTTCAAAAAGATGATCTTTTCACCAATTTCCATCACAGAATTCATATCATGGGTGTTGATTACTGTGGTAATATCATTTTCGACTGTAATTTCTTGAATTAAGTTATCAATAACCATGGCTGTGTTTGGGTCTAAACCAGAATTCGGTTCATCACAGAAAAGATATTTAGGTCTGGTTACAATTGCACGGGCGATTGCAACACGTTTTTGCATACCTCCACTAATTTCTGAAGGAAGTTTTTTATTAGCATTCTCCAGATTAACCCGATCGATTACTTCATTTGCACGATCCATCATTTCAGATTTTTTCTGTCGGGTAAACATTTTAAGTGGAAACATGATATTCTCCTCAACAGTCATAGAGTCAAACAAGGCGCTGCCTTGAAAAACCATTCCCATTCGTTGACGTAGTCGTCTCTTTTCCTCTTCATCTAATTCAGAATAGTTTTCACCATCATAGGATATCGTGCCTTTTTCTGGGGTAAATAATCCTAATAAACATTTTAAAAAAACCGTTTTCCCACTACCACTGGTTCCAATTATTAGATTTGTTTTTCCACGGTGAAATGTAGTAGTGATACCTTTCAATATTTCTTCGCCATGAAATGCTTTATGTATATCGTTAACTTCTATCATGCGCTTAGTAATAATTGTGTTAGTATATAGTTTGAAATTACAATTACAACGGTTGTCCAGACAAAAGCAGCGGTACTGGCTTTACCAACTTCGAGAGCTCCACCTTTCATATAGTATCCGTGAAATGAGGGGATCGTCGCTAGTAGAAATGCGAATAAAAATGTCTTAATAAAAGCGTAGACCAAATGAAAGGGAACAAATTCGTCCTGTAATCCTGTAATAAATTCACTGCTAGAAACAAAACCTCCATAAACTCCGGCGATGTAACCTCCAAAAATTCCCACAAACATTGCGATTGCGATGACAAAGGGATACATCAACATGGCGATAATTTTAGGGAAAACCAAGTAATTTAAAGAATTGATCCCCATAACCTCTAAGGCATCAATTTGTTCTGTCACCCGCATCGTTCCAATACTAGAAGTAATAAAGGAGCCTACTTTACCCGCCATGATCACCGAAATAAACGTTGGAGCAAATTCTAAAATTACGGATTGGCGAGAAGCAAATGCAATTAATTGTTTCGGAATCAAGGGATTGGTAAGGTTTAATGCAGTTTGTATAGCTACAACAGCCCCGATAAAAAAAGCAAGAAATACGGTGATACCTATAGACCCGATAATAAGGTCATCAATTTCCTTAAAAATTAATGTACGCAAGACAGAACCTTTGGTCATACGACTAAAAACTCCCTTAATCATTAAAAAATAACGTCCAATATCGTCTAGGTAAAACATGTATTTTTGATTAGAACGGCTAAAATAGAAAAAAAATATCCGACAGCATTTAACCTTATACTAAAGTTTAGTTTTATATAAATGCTACTTTTGCATATTCAAATACAAATTAAAGGAATGTTGAGAATAGCTTTTTTAATACTAACGGTAGGATTTATTTTTAAGGGACATACACAGACAGTACTATCAGAGAACGATCATCCAAAGCTGGTGGTAGGAATTGTGGTAGATCAGATGCGCTATGATTACTTAACACGATTTGATACTTCCTTTGGATCCGGTGGCTTTAAGCGAATTAGTAAGGAAGGTTTCCAATACAAGAATGCGCATTTCAACTATATCCCCACCTATACAGGACCAGGACATGCATCCGTATATACAGGTACAACTCCTTTTAACCATGGCATAATAGCAAATAATTGGTATGATAAAACTGCGAAAACAAAGGTATATTGTGTCGAAGATACACTGGTGAATGCGGTTGGGTCTACCAGTAAATTTGATAAGATGTCACCCAGACGCATGAAAACAACCAGTTTTGCAGATCAAAATCGTATGCATACACAAATGCGCGGAAAGACCATAGGGATTTCTCTAAAAGACCGCGGAGCCATTTTACCGGCGGGGCATACGGCAAATGCTGCCTATTGGTTTAGAGGTCGTGACGAAGGGCAATGGATCACAAGCTCTTATTATATGGATGTACTGCCTCAATGGGTGCAAAAATTTAATGCTTCGGGAACGATAAAATCCTATTTAAAAACGTGGGACACTATGGTTGATAGCGAACAATATAGTGCTAGTGGAGTTGATGAAAATATGTATGAGGCAGGATTTAAGGGGAAAGAAAAGGCAGTTTTTCCTTATGAATTAGCAGCTCTGGCCGAAGAAAATGGCGGTTTTGATATTTTAAAAGCTACTCCCTACGGCAATAGTCTAACTACAGATTTTGCCATTGCCGCGCTAGAGGGAGAAGGATTAGGATTAGACAACGATACAGATGTACTAGCGGTAAGTTTTTCTAGTACGGATTATATTGGACATAATTTTGGAGTAAATTCCAAAGAAGTTCAAGATGCCTATGTACGTTTGGACAAAGATCTGGAGCGCCTGCTGATGGCACTTGATAAGAAAGTCGGAGTAGGAAATTATACAGTGTTTTTGACAGCAGATCATGGGGCTGTGAATGTACCGGCCTATTTAAATGCCTTAAAAATACCGGCAGGATATTTTGATTTAAAGCAATTTTCTGAACAGCTTAATGCACAATTGACTGAAAAATTTGGAGTTCAAGGGTTGGTTGAAAGCGTTTCTAATGGTCAGATATTCTTTAACTATGCACTGGTTCAGGAAAAAGAGTTGAATCCCTCCCATTTACAGAAATATACAGCAGAGTATATCCTTGCATATCCACAAGTCGATAAAGCATATACTCGTAACCAAATGTTGGGAAGTACTTATCAATTCGGAGTTCCGGCATTATTACAAAAAGGGTTTAATCAAAAACGTAGTGGAGATGTTTTATTCGTATTGGATCCGGCTACAATCACCTATTCAAAAAAAGGATCAACGCACGGCAGTGGCTCAAGTTATGATACACATGCTCCGTTGTTGTTTTTTGGAAAAGGGATACAAAAAGGGAGTAGTGTCGAGAAAGTTTTTATAACCGATATCGCGCCTACTATCTCTAGTTTGTTAGGGATTGAGTTTCCTAACGGAAATACTGGAACTGTTTTGAAAGAGGTTTTAAAATAATTTACCAAAAATTTTCTTCCAACGTAGTTTTCTAATAAATCTGCCTTGCTCAGCTGTGACTAAATAGGGAGTTCGATTTTTTACCGCTTTGAAGTACCCTTGTAGATAATCAAAAAAGAGTTTCGGCTGTTTTTTTAAGATACTTAATTTGATTGAAGCGATTAGGGTTAACCAAAAGCCATAACGTATTTGATAAAATGCTTGCCCTTGTTTAAGTTTTGAAGATGTGTGGTATGTCTGGCCTGTAGGTTTTAAATGTTTAACCTTTAAAGACGCATCGGTTTTGATTGACCAACCATAGAATTGAGCCAGTAGTTCATCGATAGTATCCCAACCCATAGCAGGAGTAAGTCCATTAATATCATTAAAACATTCTTTGCGGTATGCTTTTAAAGCGCCACGAATATGATCTTTGTTAGTGAGGTTTTCTAACTCCCAGTGTTTATTTTTTGAAATATAACAAAAACCCCCGGCCATACCGACATTATGATCAGTCTTAAAATGCGAAGCAACAGTCTCTAAGTAATCAGATGGAAAAATTAGGTCCGCATCAAATTTACATAGAATATCATAGTCCGTGTCCAGTACTTTTAAGCCAGCATTAAAGGCATTTATAACTTTGCTACCTGGTAGGTGTTGCTCTTTAGATCGTATGTGCACAATTACAATGAATGGATATCGATCGACGTATGTTTTTAAAATCTTATTAGTGTTGTCTGAGCTATTATCATCCACTATCACAAGTTTATCGGGTAACAGAGACTGATTCACTAAGGAATCAAGTGTCTTTGAGATAAATTTTTCCTCATTATGAGCAGGTATGACAATATAGATCTTTGACATAAAAAGAGTGTCTGAATAAGCTTACAATTAAAATTAATTATACTTTTCGCCTTTCAGCATATACGATATAATAACGTGGAGTAAAAAGTCTTAAGAAAGGACGAAATCCTATCTTATTAACAGGATGTGTCCATGAATCTTTAGCGATAATCGTCCATCCGGCTTTTTCTAGGAGCCAATCAAATTGCCAATCCTCAAATTCATGAAAATGCCTGTCCCAGGGATCTGTTTTACTTTGATACGCTTTTGAAAACCACAAACGTAAGGGAACTGAAGCTACGAGTTTATCTGCCTTGATATCAGTAAGTATTGTAAATGGAGAAAGTAGATGTTCAAATATTTCAAAAGCAGTAACAACGCTTGCCGTACTTTCTTTTAATTTTGAGGTATCGTAATCCAAGTCCTCTCCGGTTGTATTTTGAACCTCATAACCTTCTTTTTTCATAATTTCAGAAAAAGGGTTTTCAACCCCCAAGTCTAATACAGTAGTAGGCGTAGGAACGTGTTTGCGAAGAAAACTCAGCGTTTTCTCAAATCTTTTATGCGGAAAAGTACCTTCGTACATAAGATGCGTTTGGTTAAAAAATCAACGATGTCGAAATATAGAATTTATAATTTATTTTTCATCGTAATTAATTAAAAAAGGGAAGCGTACTGCTTCCCTTGGTATATTTTAATGGACTCTCTGACTAGTTACACAAGTTGTTGTATTCATATACGTGAAGTGCAAATTGTGACCACTTAATATTTTCGCCATACTTAGCGATCAATTCTGGACAATCAGCAAAATACATTGCGAACTCTTCATCATAATCTTTTTTCTTAAGACGAACAGCTACTTTTTCATTAGCTTTCTTTACATAATACGATTTTGCAATCCCGCCAGCTTTAAGCGGTCCAACACCTATGCTCATAGTTTCACCCGCATAAGGATCTTGGTATACTTTAATTTTATCAGAAAAATCCGGGTTTACCAACTGCATCATTAGGTTTCTGGTTTTTTTCTTTACGCGAACATCAGAATTTTCAAAATACGCGTATCCATCTTTGAATAAATTTTGATCAAGATCTTTGTTTTTCCATTGTTGAGAATCTGTTGCCATGTCCATAAACCTTCCCAATTTTGCTAGTCCACTTGGAGGTAAATAAAGAAAATTTATGTCTTCTGGCTTGATTTTAATTTTGTTGTCTTGAAGATCTTTAATTTTAATACCTTCAATCAATCCTTTTTTGTAATCCAAACTTTTTAGATTACCTTTTTGTACAGTTCCATCCATCATATGAAGGTAGGTAGTCTTTTTCTTAGAAAAACCATTGAACCCTGGTTGAAAATTTTGAGCTTCAATTGAAGTGCTTGCTCCAATAAAAGAAAGGAGGAATAAAATAAAAATCTTTTTCATAATATAGTTTTGAATTTCAGCAAATATAGACCTTCATCTGATAAAACATCTATGATTATCCTAATTTGTTAATATCTAGTTAAATTCAATACCTGATTTCTTAATGACTTAGCTTAATTTGAAGCACCGTAGCAACAGATAAAGCATTCGTCTTAATGCGTTGGGCATTTATTCCTTCGAACAATTCATCTACAGTTTTATTAAAAAGAGTTAGCCATATTTCGAAATGGTGTTTTTGTAATTGATGTTTTGAGTTGAGGTCCTGATGAATTTTTACCACATTATTACGGTATGTAACTTTTCTGAATAAGTTCATTTCCCAAAAATCAATAATAATCGGTAAGTGTTTTTTCATACTGAGTTGAGCGATGTCTGTAAAAATATAACCTATGTGAGGATCATTTAGCACCTTTGAATAAAATGAATTCATTAAACACTCTAAGTCATCTCTACCGATTATATCATTTTTCATTTTTTTTGTTTGGCAATTAATAACTCTCTTAGCTCCTGTTGTTTTTCCCTCTCAATGACTTTTTGATGAGCAAAAGCAAAGATAGCATTTTCGATTACCTCATTCTCTCGTTCACCTGAAAGGATGTAAGAAATAGTGGCTTTAGAGTAGGGCCTTCCTTGTGAGGTTGAGATGTTGTTCTTTTTTAAGTATTCTTGAATTTTTTTGATGTGTTTGCTTCCTAAACTATTAATAATAGCCGAGCGTTCTTCTTGCGTTATCATGATAGTTGGCTAATGTTAAAATGATGAGTATCTTTGTGAACGAAATGTTGAAGTTTCGCTATACAATAATATATAAAATATTGTACATTAACAAGTTTTAAGCTACTATTTTGGATAAAAAAGATAATATTTTAGATAGAGTGATTATTTTTGCAGAGTATTTGGGATATAGCTTACGTAGCTTTAGCTTGTCAATTGAAGCTAGCCCGGGATACTTACATCGGCTGCAGTCTTCGAATAGTAACATAGGTGGAGATTTTATAGAACGAATTATAGCTACTTACGAACAGTTGAACCCTCTGTGGCTACTCACAGGCAAAGGAGATATGTTACTTGAGACTCATGGTATCAGAGTTAATGAGTCAGAGGCGCTGTATGGAAAACGAGATTTTTTAAAAGAAGCACTATTGGTGTATCTTGATGATGAGGATATTAAAAATAAAATCCAAGATATAGTTACTGCTAAGCAGATTGAAGAGTAACTGGCAGTATAAAAAGTAATACATAAACAAAGCGGGATCTTTATGAAAATCCCGCTTTGTTTATGTATGTAGAGTTCGTTAATTTTTAAGCTTCTTCCATATAAGATTCGATGGGCTCACAGGTACATATTAGATTTCTGTCTCCATAGGCATCATCCACACGACGTACAGAAGGCCAAAATTTATTTTCAGCTATATACGATAGTGGATAGGCGGCTTCAGTTCTTGAGTATGGAAAATCCCAAGTATCAGCTGTTACCATGGCTAATGTATGCGGAGCATTTTTTAGCATATTATTGGTGTTATCCTTGGTTGCTTCGCTAATTTCTTTTCGAATAGAGATTAAAGCATCACAAAAACGATCTAACTCTGCCTTGCTTTCGCTCTCAGTAGGTTCAATCATAACTGTGCCGGCTACCGGAAAGGAGACTGTAGGAGCATGAAACCCATAGTCCATCAAACGCTTGGCAATATCTGTTACCTCAATTCCATTTGCTTTAAAAGGGCGACAATCTACAATCATCTCGTGAGCAGCTCTACCGCGTTCTCCAGAATACAACGTACTATAATGACCGTTCAGTCGTTCTTTAATATAGTTGGCATTGAGAATTGCATATTCTGTTGCATTCTTTAGACCATCCGCACCT
The DNA here is from genome assembly GCF_045505135.1 of Aquimarina sp. 2-A2. Taxonomy (NCBI): domain Bacteria; kingdom Pseudomonadati; phylum Bacteroidota; class Flavobacteriia; order Flavobacteriales; family Flavobacteriaceae; genus Aquimarina; species Aquimarina sp. 2-A2. The sequence continues at coordinate 30,133 of NZ_JBJKFI010000003.1, forward strand.
AACATGGTAATATATCCGTAAGAAATTATGCAGGCCAATGAGGATCCCCAAGGTGCAGCAGATATTGCTGTAATAGCATGTTCGCCACCTGTACTAATTACCGGATTACCGGGTAAGAAAGGAACAAGTTGCTCTGCTACACATATCGGACCTACTCCTGGTCCGCCACCACCATGTGGAATGGCAAATGTTTTATGTAAGTTAAGGTGACAAACGTCAGCCCCAATGGCACCTGGGTTTGTTAAACCAACCTGAGCATTCATATTAGCGCCATCCATGTATACTTGTCCGCCGTTCTCATGTATTATAGATGTTATTTCTCTAATTGCCGATTCATACACACCATGAGTGGATGGATAGGTAACCATCAAGGCAGCTAAATTATCCTTATGTTTTTCGGCTTTTTCACGTAAATCATCAACATCAATATTTCCTTCGTCAGTAGCTTTGGTTACCACAACCTTCATTCCTGCCATTACCGCAGATGCTGGATTGGTTCCGTGTGCTGATGAGGGAATTAAACAAATATTACGGTGATGATCATTACGTGATTCATGATACGCTCTAATCACCATAAGTCCTGCAAACTCTCCTTGTGCGCCTGAATTGGGTTGTAAGGATGTGCCGGCAAAACCGGTGATTTCTGTAAGTTGATCTTCTAATTTAGATAATAGTTCTTGATATCCTTGCGCTTGTTCAATAGGAACAAAGGGATGAATATTCCCCCATTGCGGATCACTTAATGGTAGCATTTCGGCTGCAGCATTCAGTTTCATCGTACATGAGCCCAGAGCAATCATAGAGTGATTCAAAGAAAGATCTTTGCGTTCTAATTTCTTGATATAACGCATCAATTCAGTTTCAGAATGATAGCTATTGAAAACTTCGTTAGTCAGAAAATCTGTAGTCCTAGCTAAATTTTGAGAAATACTGGTTTCCTCTTTAGAAATATCACGAATAACAACTGCTTCTTTGCCTGAAGATTCTGCAAAAATTGAAATAATAGTATTCAAATCTTTTACCGTAGTTGCTTCATTTAGAGCAATCGATACAGTAGATGCATCAGGGTAAAAGAAGTTTACTTGCTTTGCTTCGGCCAACGTTTTTATTTTGTTGCTATCTGCTGTAATGCGTATAGTGTCAAAGAAATTCTCGTTTAATTGGGTAAAACCAAGTTTTGAAAGGGTTTTACTCAATATCGTGGCAGAGGTATGAACTTTGTTTGCAATATATTTAAGTCCGTTTGGGCCATGATATACCGCGTACATACCAGCCATAACGGCTAATAATACCTGTGCTGTACAGATATTAGAGGTAGCTTTATCTCTTTTGATATGTTGTTCTCTTGTTTGTAATGCCATTCGTAACGCACGATCACCATTCGTATCCTGTGTCACACCGATAATACGACCAGGAATATTACGCTTGTATTCTTCTCGCGTTGCAAAATAGGCTGCGTGTGGTCCTCCATATCCTAATGGTATCCCAAAACGTTGAGTAGTACCAACTACTACATCTGCTCCAAAACTACCCGGAGATTTTAAGGTTACTAGACTTAAAATATCTGCAGCTACTGCAATTTTAATATCTGCAGCATGTGCATTTTCTACAAATGCGGCATAGTCAAATACCTCACCGGATTTACCCGGATATTGTAGTAATGCACCATAAAATTCTGATGAAAACTCAAAAGTTTCATGATTGCCTATCACCAATTCTATGGCTAATGGTATAGCTCTAGTTTTTAATAGTGACAACGTTTGTGGAAGAATCTCTTCGGAAACAAAAAATTTGTTACACTCACTTTTCTTCTGATCACGTGTTCTGCCGGCATATAGCATTGTCATCGCTTCTGCAGCAGCCGTACTTTCGTCTAATAAAGAAGCATTAGCCAACTCCATACCTGTCAAATCACAGATCATTGTTTGGTAATTTAATAAAGCTTCCAATCTTCCTTGCGCGATCTCTGCCTGATACGGAGTATACGCTGTGTACCATCCCGGGTTCTCAAGAATATTACGTTGAATTACTGCAGGGAGACTTGCTTCATGATAACCAAGACCGATATAGGTTTTGAAAACACTATTCTTGGCAGCTAATTCTAATAAATGAGCTGCATATTCTTGCTCACTCATTGCTTCATCAAGCTGAAGTGGTTTTTTCAATAAAATATCGTCAGGAACTGTTTCATAAATTAGCTGATCCATAGATTCAGCTTTTACAGTGTGTAACATGTCTTTTAAATCCTTCTCAGAAGGGCCTATATGGCGAAGTTTGAAAGAATCAGTTTTCATATGCTAAAAACGTTGTGTTTGAGTCGGCAAAAGTACGTATTTAATTAAGAAAATTTAGTCTCTTTTTTATACAAGGATTTGTAAGTTTTCAACCAATTATGTGGGTTATTAACAGAGAAAGTTAAATTTGCAATGTGAAGCAGTTTCAAATCTTTTTTAAATTTTATATCAATAGCAGTATTCATGTGGCTATAGCTATTTGCTCATTGGTAATTTTAACACAATTTAAATTTGGATTGCAGTTCAGGCCTGAGCTGTTGATTTTTATGTTTTCGGGTGCTATTGTAGGATATAATATTGTTAAGTATACTAGTGTTTCTAATTTGTATCATCGCCGTTTAACAAAATCGATGAAAGCGATACAGTGGTTTACAGTACTGTCTGCGCTGTTTTTCTTAGGAAGTATATTGTATTTTGAGATAGGAACCTTACTTTATATGATTCCGGTAGTAATTTTAACTGCACTTTATGCACTGCCTATATTTCCCAGAGGTAAAAGCTTGCGAAATGTGGCTAGAATCAAAATTTATATCATAGGATTGGTATGGGCAATAGCCACCGTCGTGGTTCCTTCGGCAGTCGCAGAAGCTGATTTTACTTTGGCGTTATGGGTAGAAACGTTGCAACGTTTTTTATTTATTGTGGTGGTAATGTTGCCTTTTGAGATTAGAGATCTTCAATATGATGACACATCCTTACAAACTATTCCGCAGCTGGTAGGTATAACAAATACCAAGATTTTTGGTAGTGCGTTAATGATTATATTTTTGTTGTTGACATTATTAAAATCACAAATTGAGCTACATGAAATTTATAGTACATTGTTGATTACTATACTTATTTTGCTCTTTTTATGGAATGCTAAAAAAAGACAATCTGAATATTATTGTTCTTTTTGGGTGGAGAGTGTTCCGCTCTTTTGGTTAGTTATCTATATCGCTTTGCTATAAGATAGGGAATTTGAGAAAGAAGTAAAGTTCATTAATCAGGCATTTGCTTCTCCAAATTTTGTTTCATTATTCTTTTATCATCTTCAGAAAGTTCTTCTGTCTTGATTTGCTTTAACAACCAAGTTAATTTGGAGTTACGAGAAGAATATAGGCGACAAGCTTTGCAAAAAATCAAATGAATATTCAGTCGTATCTTTTCTGCCAACGAGGCTTCTTTGTATTGACTTTTATCACAACAAAGCGCAGCTTCGTCGCAACTAACAAAAATTCCTTTTCTTTTACTCATAATAACTATTTAAACCAATTGTTTTCCAGACATGAAGCCATCGCAGTACGTGCTCTGTGTATAATGACCCATAGATTAGACGCTGTAATATTGTATTCATTACAAATTGCTTCAGTATCAAATCCCTGAATGGTTTTTAATCTAAAGATATCCGCGTGTTTTTCTGGAAGTTTATCTAGGCATTGGTAGATTGCCTTGCCTAATTCTTTGTTCTCTATTTCGCTTTCTGCATTTAATTCAAAAGGATCCGCAACTTTTTCTTCCAACCAATCACCTTCGGTTTCAGTATCTCCGATTTGTTGCATGCGAACTTCGGCTTTCCCCTTTTTACTGTTACTTTTTCTATAATGATCAATTATCTTACGCTTTAGGATAGCAACTAACCAAGTTCTTTCACTTGCCTCTCCTTTAAAATTTTTCATGGATTTGAGACCGGCAAAAAAGGTTTCCTGAACCAGATCTTGAGCAATTTCTCTATTGTTCACTCTACCTATGGTATAGTTGAATAAGTAATTACTATATTTATCTACCCATGTATTTGGATCTATAACGTTTGTTGGCATATGTTGAATAGCTAGACTTCAAAAATAGAATAAAAACCTCGAAGGACTCTTAAGAATTATAGTATTAAGAATCTGTTAACATCTGTTTCGTTACCTTTTTAAGTATTCTTACTTCCTAGCCAATGTAAAATTATTCTTTGCAAACGACCTTGCTCTTGAGTACTCAAAAGATTGAATAATGCATTTATATCTTTGGTTATGACTAATAAAGCCTGCGTTTGTTTAATAAATTCTCTGGTTTCGGCGGTTCCATCCTTTTTAATTTGGACTATTTCTTTTAATGTCTGTAGGGCAGGTGCGATTTCTCGTTTACTTCGTTCCGTTGCAATTTGTCTGGATAAGTTATAGACATCTTTTTCGGCTACAAAGTACTCTTTACGTTCGCCCATTTTATTTTCCTTATAAATAATCCCCCAATCTAATAAAATCCTCAAATTAGTACTGGTGCTTCCTCTCGAAATCTTTAATTCTTCCATGATATCCTCCATAGCCAAGGGTTTCGGAGCGATAAAGAGCAGCGCATGTATTTGAGCAGTTGTTCTGTTTATTCCCCAAGAGTCTCCCAGTGCTCCCCAGGTTTCAAGTAGTTTTTCTTTGGCGTCTATAAATTCCATAAGTAAATATAGCAAAATTGGCAAAGGTTTCAGTCTAAACTGAAAGCAAAAACAGAATTTTATACAGTTGTTTTTTTGTGGGATACCCATCGTGGTAAAACCCGGATTTTGTGTAAGTTAGTGTTGTTAAACACAAACTCTTTAAACATGAAAATAACCAACACTTTTCTGTCAGTGCTTATTGCTTTGACATTTTTATCGAACACTTACGCACAACAGGAATCTGCAATGTTTTATGCGACGATTCAGACTGTTGATGCAAACGAACTACAGCAGCAACATCCTGAAATGATTGAGATTATTACTGCTGCTAATGGCTTTAGTGCTGTCAAGTTAACCGAAGATGCTGCCGAATTCTTACATGAAAAGGTACTTGTACATGGACCGGGATTCATATTTGAACCTTCAGAGAAATCTGCAATTGCTTCTTTGGATAAGATGAGGTTAAATACTATGCAACGTGCAGCGACTTCTTTTCAAATAACACAGCAAACGTTGGTAAATCAAAGTTTAAATTTGCTAAATAACACCAATATTGCAAACCAAATAATTGAATTAGAAAATTACGGAACACGCTATCACACAACAAATAGCGCAAGACAAGCGGTTTTGGATCTAAAAACGAAATGGGAAAGCCTTGCAGGGAACCGTTCAGACGTATCTGTGAGAATCGTTAATCATAGCAGTACTGCTATGCCGTCGGTTGTTATGACAATAACAGGAACAGACGAACCTGATAGTTTTGTAATTATAGGAGGACATATCGATTCTACAGCAAGAGGAAATAATGGTGACGCTCCTGGCGCCGATGATAATGCATCGGGAATCGCGACAATAACAGAAGCGGCAAGGGTATTGTTTTCTATGGATTATAGACCTAAACGAACGGTCGAATTTATGGCCTTTGCAGCAGAAGAAGTAGGGTTGCGAGGTTCTAAAGAAATTGCTCAGGATTATAAAGGTAGAAATGTTGATGTAGTTAGTTATATGCAACTTGATATGACTAATTATAAAGGGTCATCAAAGGATGTGTATGTTTCTACAGACTCCTATAATTCGTCGAGTTTAAATAATTTTCTTATCGAATTAATGAATTATTATAACGCGACGGGAACACATCAGTTCACCTACGGAACCACGATTTGTAATTATGGTTGTTCTGATCATTATAGTTGGGCGCAACAAGGATATGAAGTTGCTTTTCCCTTTGAAGCCACATTTTCTCAAAGTAATCCATATATACACACGCCTAATGACACCTTTGATCGTTCTCCCACGGCCAATGCTACTCATGCGGCAAAATTTGCTAAGCTGGCGCTTGAATATCTTATTGAAATTTCAAATGATGTTTCTTCGGGAGGATCGGATAGTTGTACCAACGTAATTTCATCTTACCCGTATGCAGAAAGTTTTGAAAATACGCTGGGAGCCTGGACACAGGATACCTCAGATAACCTTAATTGGTCTATCGATGCCAATGGAACGCCATCAAGAGGTACAGGTCCAAGCTCGGCACAGCAGGGGAGCTACTATTTATATGTTGAAGCCTCTGGCAATGGTTCAGGATATCCTAATAAAAGAGCGATATTAAATTCGCCTTGTTTTGATTTAAGTTCAGTAACAGGGGCTTCGCTTAGTTTTTCCTATCATATGACAGGAAGTTCTATAGGGACTTTACAAGTTGAAGCAAGTAGTGATAATGGAGCATCTTGGTCCTCTATATTTAGTAAGACAGGTGCACAGGGTTCTGCTTGGAATACATCAAACATTGATCTTTCTACATATGACGGAGGAAATTTAAAACTTAGGTTTAATACGGTTACGGGATCTGGATGGCAAGGAGATGTTGCGATAGATAATGTGCAAGTTTCATCATCAAGTGCATTATCCTCAAGATCATGTAATGAGGTGAACTCATTTTCTTCAAAGCGTTCCTATAAAACAGGGGATCAGATGCGTCTCGAGGGTAAGATTTATCAAAAGAATGCTACGGGATGGGTTGTGCAGGGAACATGCGCAATGCTGGCAAAGGAAACGAATCCGGGCAAAGAGTTGTCGGAAGTATTCACGCTGTCTCCCAATCCGGTAGGCTCAGAATTGTTAAATATTACGCTTGCGAATGAGGCACCTTCTCAATTTACGGTACTGATATACGATACTTCAGGAAATGTACTGAGAGAAGTTCAAGCTCTTGCAAAAACTACATCAATTGATATGAATGGTCTCGCATCAGGAACGTATTTTGTATCACTTTTTGATGGAGTCAAAAACTATACAAAGCAATTTGTTAAAAAGTAACTAGTTACAGAAGTAGTAATTTCGAAGTAATTAGTGAGCTTGACAGGATATAAAGATTCTGTCAAGCTCACTTTCTTTATTTTATAAGACCAGCACGGCGCAATAATGCTTCCGGATTGGGTTCTTGTCCTCTAAATTTCTTGTAAAGAATCATCGGATTTTCAGTTCCTCCTTTTGATAAAACATAATCTTTAAATTGTGTAGCGATGGTGCTATTAAAGATTCCGTTTTCTTTAAAGTATTCAAACGCGTCGGCATCCAGTACTTCTGCCCATTTATAAGAATAGTATCCTGCAGCATACCCTCCTTGAAAAATATGAGAAAAAGAAGTGCTCATGCAATTCGATGCCACATCCGGATAAAGTGAAGTGTCTGCAAAGACTTGTGTCTCATGCTTCTTGACATCGTCGATAGCATTAGGGTTCTCAGCATGCCATGACATATCTAATAAACCGAAGCTCAATTGTCTTAAGGTTGCCATTCCTTCTAAAAAGGTAGCAGATTCTTTTATTTTTTTCACCAATTCCATAGGGATGTCTTCTCCCGTTTTATAGTGTTTTGCAAACAACGCAAGTGCTTCCTCTTCATAACACCAATTCTCCATTACTTGACTGGGTAGTTCTACAAAGTCCCAGAACACACTGGTACCGGAGAGTCCAGGGTAGGTGGTGTCCGCCAAAATACCGTGTAGTGCATGTCCGAATTCGTGAAATAAGGTAGTCACTTCATTAAAAGTTAGTAACGAAGGTTTACTGGGCGTGGGTTTAGTGAAGTTGCAAACTATAGAGATATGGGGTCGTTCATTTTTGCCATCTTTTATCATTTGGGATTTGTATGAGGTCATCCAGGCACCGTTGCGTTTACCTGGTCGCGGATGAAAATCTGCATACAACAAAGCAATATAGTTTCCGTCAGTATCTGTAACATCATACGTTAAAACCTCATTGTGGTAGGTGTCAACCGTTTTTGTCTCTTTAAAATTAAGGCCAAAAAGTCTGGAGGCAATAGTAAAGGCACCATCGATTACGTGTTCTAATTTGAAATAAGGTTTTAGCTTTTCATCGTCAAGATCAAACAATTTTTGTTTAAGTTTTTCAGAATAATAGGCTCCATCCCATTTTTGAAGTTGCTCAATACCATCCAGCTCTTTTGCAAATTTTTCAAGCGATTCAAATTCCTTTTTTGCAGCAGGCTTTGCTTTAACTAAGATTTCATTTAAAAAGTCAAACACTTTTTCCGGGGTTTGCGCCATACGTTCCTCAAGTACAAAATGTGCGTGAGAGGCATATCCCAGCAATTGTGCGCGCTCGTAACGCAATTTTGCAATACGCAAAACATTTTCTTGATTATCGTTTTTGTTGTTTTGGAAAGCTCGTGCACCAAAAGCTAAAGCAAGTTTTTTACGTAAGTCGCGATTATCGGCATATGTCATAAAAGGAATATAACTGGGATAATCCAGCGTTATAAGCCACCCTTGTTTGTCTTTCGCTTCTGCTAAAGCTTTGGCTGCTTCCTTAGCGCCTTCCGGGAGTCCCGATATATCTTTTTCATCCGTAATTAATAATTCAAATGCATTCGTTTCGGCCAAAACATTTTCTCCAAAGCTTAGACTAAGCTTAGAGAGTTCGGTATCAATTTTTCTGAGTTTGGTTTTATCCTCTTCCTTAAGATTGGCACCGTTGCGAGAGAATGATTTATAGGTCTTGTCTACTAATGTTTTTTGCTCTTCACTTAGCGTTATATTGTCTTTGTTTTCAAAAACAGTTTTAATTCTTTCAAATAAAGTTGTGTTTAACTGAATGTCATTACGTAATTCTGAAAGCATAGGAGCTACCTCTTGCGCTATTTTTTGAATGGTGTCGTTAGTTTCAGCGCTGTTAAGATTAAAAAAGATGCTTGTTACCCGATCCAGAGACTGTCCGCTATAATCCAATTGAGCAACAGTATTTTCAAACGTAGGTTGTGATGTTTGAGAAGTTATTTGATCGATAGCTACGCGGGTTTGTTTGATACCTTCTTTAATAGCAGGAATAAAATGCGAAGTCTCAATGCGGGAAAAAGGAGCAGTATCAAAAGATTGAAGTAAAGGATTTTGCGTCATATCCATATAATTTTTTCTTTTTATCGATTAAACGTGTCTTTTATCGATTTTTTTCATTTAGATTTGATAAGAATTTACAATACGCTGTACAAGAGCATTAGATTTGTCTCAGGTTTATACGTGTTGATCTTATCAAAAGATTTCAATTAAATTAATAATCAGGGGGTATGAATATTAATCTTTTTTGTTGGTAAAGATCATATTTTTAAAAGAGCTACAGTAACGGTAGCTCTTTTTTCTTTGTTAAAAGTTAGCCTTTCGTCGTTAAAATTAATTTCAAAACGAAATATGTAAGCTAGTAAATTACAATAAATTGTATTTCATCGTTAATATTTGCATTTCATCGAAAAAATGAAAAAAATTCATGTATTATAGTGCCGTAATCAAAGTAAGGTTTTACCTTTGTTTCAGGTTTTAAGAGTAGGACCTTACGATGAATTTTTTGTGTAATATATTTAAGTTGGTTAATAAATATTGTTATATTCTGTTGTAAGGTCTAAATGAAATGAGCTGCCTCTCCGGCAGCTCTTTCTATTTTTAGGCATTTCTCAAGTTGTTTACCTTTACAAAATAAGAATTTGATTAAGATTTTCTAATGTCTTCTGCGCCCTTGATAACTTTAGTCTTGAGTCCTTCTTTATACAGTAAAATTTTATCTAAGATACACGAATCAGATGCTCCGATTATTTGAGCAGCCAGGATTCCTGCATTCATAGCACCATCAAGCGCTACAGTTGCTACTGGGACACCGCCGGGCATTTGTAATATGGATAATACAGAATCCCAACCATCGATCGAGTTACTTGATTTAACCGGCACTCCGATAACAGGAAGCGGAGAGAGCGAGGCAATCATTCCCGGTAGATGGGCTGCACCACCTGCTCCGGCGATAATAACCTTAATTCCTCGGGTATGCGCATTTTTACCATAATCAAACAATTTTTCCGGCGTGCGATGAGCTGATACAATATCAACCTCTACTTCGATATCAAAACCTTCTAATATATCAATCGCTTTTTGCATTACAGGCATGTCACTGGTACTTCCCATAATTACGGCTACTTTACTCATTTCTTTTTGTTTTATTGTGTTGTTGCGTTGTTCAAATCTTATATGGCAAAAGTTATTTACTGATTACCCTCAGCATATCCTTTACCTTTTCAGCTATTTGTCTTGCTGTATTTATATCTTCATTTACGATAGTAACATGTCCCATTTTTCTAAAAGGACGGGTCTCTTTTTTACCATAAATATGAGGCGTTACGCCAGGAAGTGTCATCACTTCTTTTATATTTTCATAAGTTACCGGACCAGAAAATCCTTCGGCACCGGTAAGGTTGACCATAATACCGGCAAGTTTACTTTCTGTAGCTCCAAGTGGTAAGTCCAGAATACAGCGAATGTGTTGTTCAAACTGATTGGTAAAACTAGCCTCAATACTATAATGTCCGCTGTTATGAGGTCTGGGGGCCACTTCATTGACCAGGATCTCATCATCTTGTGTCAAAAATAATTCAACCGCCAAGATCCCTACATGATCAAAAGCCTGAGAAACGCGTGTTGCGATATCGATCGCTTTTTTTGCAATAGCGTCAGATATACGTGCTGGACATAGTACATATTCGACCTGATTAGCTTCAGGATGAAACTCCATCTCAACCACAGGATACGTTTTTATTTCGCCACCCACATTGCGCGCCACAATAACGGCCAATTCATTTTTAAAAGGAACCAGCGCTTCGGTAATACATTCGGTATCCGGTAATTTTGCCAGCTCTTTTTCGCTTTTTATAATAGCAACACCTTTGCCGTCATACCCTCCTTGGGTACTTTTCCATACAAAGGGAAGTTTAGAGTCTTGTTGCTCAACACTTGCCACCAACTCTTCTTTGGTTGCAAAAACAGCAAAATCGGCAGTTGGTATATCTCGATCAGCATACAATTGCTTTTGTCTTCCTTTGTTCTGAATCTTTCGCAATGTAGCTGCTTCAGGATACACTTTGGTACCTTCTTTCTCTAGCAGCTCAAGGGCATCAACATTTACGCTCTCGATTTCAAAAGTTAGCACATCTACTTTTTTTCCGAAGGCATATACCGTATCAAAATCCATTAAATCCCCCTCTGTAAAATGATCGCAGGCAAGACGACCCGGAGCTTGTGGGTTTGGATCCATCACATAGGTCTGGATGTCAAATTTACGTGTTTCATAAAGCATCATTTTGCCTAATTGCCCACCGCCTAAAATTCCTAGTTTGAAATCAGAAGAGAAATAATTTACCATAGTGCTACTGTTGAATTATCGCTTTGAGACAGCAAAAATAATTTTTTAAAGAACACTAACCAGTAATTTACACGCTAAATGCAGTTGTGATTGTTTGATAAGTATAATATGTAATCACTATCTTTGCGCCTTTAGTAAAAAAAACAGCCTGATCCGTATGATCAAATTGCACGATTTATATTTTACACCTTACATTAGTGAAGAGCGCATAGCACAAGCTATTGACAGGATTGCAGCGCAGTTAAATAAGGATTACAAAGATGATAATCCTTTGTTTATCGGAGTTTTAAATGGTTGTTTTATGTTCGTTTCAGAAATACTAAAACGCTTTGACCATGATTGCGAAGTAAGTTTTGTGAAATTAGCTTCGTATTCGGGTACGCAATCTACCGAGAATGTACGAGAACTTATCGGCTTAAATGAAGATATCAAGGGTAGAAAAGTAGTGGTACTGGAGGATATCGTGGATACCGGAAACACGATAGAAGAACTGCTCAAAATCCTTGAAGCAAAAGGTAGTGAATCTATCGCAATTGCAACACTTTTTTACAAGCCCGAAGTATATAAAAAGGATATAAAATTAGACTATATTGGATTCGAGATACCGAATCGTTTTATTGTTGGATACGGTCTGGACTACGATGGTTTAGGACGTAACTTAACAGAAGTATATCAATTAAAATCAAACCACATGATCAATTTGGTGTTATTCGGCCCTCCGGGAGCAGGAAAAGGAACACAAGCAGAAGTTTTGAAAGAAAAGTACAATCTTAAACATATCTCTACCGGAGACGTGTTTAGATACAACATTAAAAATGCTACCGATTTAGGGACCTTAGCTAAATCCTATATGGATAAAGGACAACTGGTACCCGATGAGGTTACAATTAAGATGCTGAATGCCGAAGTTGATAAAAACGCCGAGGCACAAGGTTTTATCTTTGATGGTTTTCCAAGAACCGAAGCACAGGCTAAAGCTTTAGCAACACTGCTCGAATCCAAAGGGACCGAGGTAAGTGCAATGGTAGCACTAGAGGTGGATGATGAGGTATTGGTACAGCGATTATTGGAACGAGGCAAAACCTCAGGACGCCCTGATGATGCCGACGAAGCCGTGATTCGTAACCGAATTAAAATCTATTACGACGAAACTGCAATTTTGAAGAATTTTTACCAAAAGCAGGATAAATATTATGGAGTTGATGGTGTTGGAGCGATTGACGAAATTACTACACGCCTAAACGCAGTAATAGATCAGCTCTAATCCATACATAGCAATTATACAATTGCATTTTTTGGTATTTTTATACCAGTTTTTCAGCTAGATGGCTGATTTTAAGTATTGAATTATGACAGAAGGGAATTTTGTAGACTACGTAAAATTATACACCTCCTCGGGTAAAGGAGGAAAAGGATCGGTGCACTTACATCGTGAAAAATATATCACCAAAGGTGGACCCGATGGGGGAGATGGAGGTCGCGGAGGACATGTAATTATACGTGCAAATCCAAATATGTGGACCTTATTTCACCTTAAATTTAAACGTCACTTTAGAGCCGGTCATGGAGAACATGGAAGTAAGGGGCGTAGCACGGGAGCCGATGGAGAAGATGTGTACGTAGATGTACCCTTGGGAACTGTTATACGCGATACCGAAACGCAGGAAATTATTACCGAAATCACCGAAGAGGGACAAGAATATATAATTGTCAAAGGTGGTATGGGCGGTCGTGGTAACTGGCACTTTAAGAGTTCTACAAATCAAACTCCCAGATATGCGCAACCTGGAGTCGATGGAGAGGAGCTAGACATAACCCTGGAATTAAAGATTCTTGCCGATGTGGGATTGGTAGGATTTCCCAACGCAGGTAAATCTACCTTACTCTCGGTAATTACAGCAGCTAAGCCAAAGATTGCTGATTATGAATTTACAACGCTTAAACCTAACTTAGGAATCGTCGAATATCGAGATTATCAAACCTTTGTTATGGCTGATATCCCTGGGATTATTGAGGGAGCAGCAGAGGGTAAAGGGATCGGACATCGATTCTTACGTCATATTGAGCGTAACTCAACCTTGTTGTTTTTAGTGCCTGCTGATGCACCGGATATTACTGAGCAATATGAAATCTTGTTAGATGAACTACGACGCTATAATCCCGAGTTACTGGATAAAGAACGTTTGGTAGCTATTTCTAAAAGTGATATGTTGGATGAGGAGCTAAAAGCCGAAATGAAAGCAGAACTAGATAAAAATTTGAAAGTACCGTATTTGTTTATCTCTTCTGTAGCACAACAAGGACTCCAAGAATTGAAAGATACCTTGTGGACCATGTTAAACACTGCTGACGTAGAATAGGAAGTTACTTAGTTGATAAAAATCACCACCCCGAATACATAACTGTGTTTGGGGTGTTTTGTTTATAGGAGTGTTGATGCGATAATATGACAACCACTAGTATTTTGAGAACAAGAACATGGATTAGGTTGATGCTGATGATTTGAAATAATCTTTGTAGATTGGCTAAATTATGTAAATTGTTTTGTTTTTATTGATGTATTACAACTATGAAATTATCTATACTTCTAATATCATTTGTGTTATTTTATAACCTAAGTTTTTCTCAAGAGACTCCCACTGCAGAACAGCTGGAAATGATTTATCAATTTTCTTATGATGTTAATAAAAATCTGTTCGAGATTCCAGTATATGCCTATCAAGAAAAGAAATTTGATTATAACGAGAGATTCAAAAAAAATCCAATTCCTCAAGACTCTATGTATATGGTTTTAGATTCTGTGGTAAAAAATGCATCTATAAAAGTTGAAAAAGGATCATTTGGATATAATCTTATTTTAGAATCCGAATTTCCTAGTATTGGTAAGTTTGGAGGAAGTAATGGGCTTATGGAAGTTGAATTAGTGAATACAGAAATTTTGACCGGAGAACAGGATACTATAAAAGTTAAAACGAAAGGTGGAGGCACCGCTTTTGGAGGTGGTTTCAATTTCTCTAATATCAATGGAAAGGTAATTAATTATAATTATAGAACGTTATACAGGCAAAGTCAAATTCTATCTGATATAGATTCTACAATGGTAATTAAGGGAAAAGTACAGTATAAATTTTTCTTTCTTACTGATTATGAGGTCATAAAATTATCTAAAAACAATATCGGAGAAAAATTTAAATTAGGAGCAGATGAATATGTATTAATTGACGTATTCGATAATAAGACTGTTCTTGAAAAGATAATAACAGAGGGGACCGAAAGTGATACTGACATAAATATTATCAATTTGTCAAAAAATGAGAAAAAGGAATTTACAGCTTACTCATTGTTTGAACTTGAAAAATTACAGGAAAAAGATAAGAAATATAAAGATGTACAATCCTTTGCTTTTAGTAGGATGGGGATTTACAAAAAGAACTATGATATATTCAGGAAAAAAAAGGATATTACTTTGGATGAGTATAAACAACTTCTTCCCTTCAAGGGTCTAAAAAAGTTAAAAACAGAAAAGCAATATACTGTTTTAGCAGGCCCAGCTCCATTTGATCACAACTTTTTATTATACATACCTATCTATGGGATTACAAAAACCTTTGAAGTCCAGTTATAAAATTTCAACTCTATATCGATATGTACAATAGTTAGGTGTATTTAGAGGATTTTATACTTCATTTACAAAGTTTATCGTAAATATTACCCCTTCCATCAAATAAAACAATACTTCTACGTATTAAATGAATAATCATTACTCCATTATAGGACTCTTCAATGGATAACAACAATAGTCAGAAGACCTTTATGATAGTCCATAGCTCGTAAGATATGGATTAGTAGGCGTCGTTTTAGGGCTGATACCCATTAAGCAAATAGCTATATGAAGTGTTTTACAGCCTTTAAGGATATCCAAGATCCCTAAGAGCCCTTATCGGATGACTTCGATGCGTGGTCGAAGTACTTCGAAGGCACCCAATATGGGCTCTAACCCCTGGGAAGAGGGCATCAAGGCCTTTTAGTAACCCTTGCAAGGTGTCAATTATGGGCTATAGCCTATGCCACGAAGGGTTAAGACTCCTTTCACAAGGCATAATAATCATTAAAAGCATTCATCGAACTACTTCCGAGAGGGATAAAGGGGGTGCAGACAGGGGAGTGACCCCATGGCGTGAAGGGGTAAGTGATCTTTGTATAGTCACGAGTTAGTAGCCACTAAGCACTAGTTCTCTTGATTAGCCAGAAATGATTAGGCAAAAGTCACTAGTTTTTTATTAAACTTCTTTATTATTCTTTTTTCACCAGTATAAGATTTGGTTTACGTTAAAAAATCTTGAAGCTTTGGAAAGATTTTAGTAAACAAAATCTGGTTTTGTCGAAGACAAAAAATACCTTGAAAAAAGTGTCTTTTCTTTTGGTTCGTTTTCTTTGGACGAGCAAAGAAAATGAATAGAAGCCTGAATTAGGTACAATGGCTGTTTTTTTAGCTACTAGACACTATATAATCGTATGCAAAATTATTGCAAAGTACTTTACACAAACCACCCCCTCCGCCTATCGGCACCTCCCCCTGACCAGGGTGAGGAGTTTTTTCTGTTTAGGCAATAGTGCTTAGCCACAAGCCATTAGTTCTTGTTAATCTTAAAGCAGTAATGTTGCACAGAAGACTTTTAGCTTTTCACTCCTGCCTAGTCCTTATCATTTTATTCTAGTACCATCAATAACTCACGAGTTTTTTTATCCCGCATACGAATCATGCGATACTGCCAAATATCATTTTTATAAACTGCGGTAAGATCTAATTTTCCCCTGCGCTTACTACCTTGAACCCAAAGGGAAATATCAACCATTTGATTATTGTTACTATATATCACTTCGCCTTCTATAATAGCTAGAGAATTGGTTGGGGATATTTTACCGTATTCGGCAATAACAGCATCGTTGCTGTTGGCTTTTTCAATCGCATCATTAATGAGAGATGGATTTGCTACTATCGACCCCACACGTAGTGTCGCATCACCTGTCATGCTAAAAAAGAAGGTTAAAAGTAAAAGCGCAAATCCCACAGGGAGTGCCCATTTGTAATTTCTTTTAATCCATTGGGTAGTTTTAGCTGTCATAAGATCTTGATTATACATTAAAAACGGTTGACTTGTTTAAATGTTGCAGATTAGCCACTAGTTCTCAATGTTTACGACAATAGCAATTTGCAAAATTAACTTGTGTCGTGTGTCTATTTTCACCTATGGATAAACGCTAAACATCCCTCTAAATCTCCCTTCAAAGGGAGACTTTATTTACTCCCTTCCTTGGAAGACGACATAGCGGACGCTATGGGCGAGCTGAAGTGGAGGATATGGGATGGATGTTTTTTTTGACTAAAATCAATAAACCACCCCCTCCGCCTATCGGCACCTCCCCCTGACCAGGGTGAAGAGTTTTTGTTGGTTTAGCCAATAGTAGATAGCCAAAAGTAACTAGACAAAAGTCACTAGTTTTTTATTAAACTTCTTTATTATTCTTTTTTCACTAGTATAAGATTTAGTTTACGTTAAAAAATCTTGAAGCCTTGGAAAGATTTTAGTAAACAAAATCTGGTTTTGTCAAAGATAAAAATACCTTGAAAAAAGTGTCTTTTCTTTTGGTTCGTTTTCTTTGGACAAGCAAAGAAAATGAAGGATGCTTGAACTATGTGAAATGATGATATTTAGCTATTGTGTCTATAATTGTATGCAAAATTATCGCACAGTATTTTATACAGACCACCCCCTCCGCCTATCGGCACCTCCCCCTGACCAGGGTGAGGAGTTTTTTCTGTAGTCACGAGATAGTAGCCAGAAGGCACCAGATTTTTTTTCTTCAACATAATAGTGCTATACAAAAAACTATTTGCTCTTACCTTTTGGCTTTTCACTCGTGCCTTGTGCCTATTTCAAAAATTACTCTCCAATCTGTATACGAATTCCTTCAGAATGACTGCTAAACTCGGGCGCATACATACTTTGAATCGTTGTGATACCGTTAGAAAAATGACCTGCATTATTCACACGTACATCGTATTCAAATACATAGACTCCTTTGCGTAAATAGTCAAAAAAGAAATTGGTAGCTGCATCTTTAGTGCTTTCATAATAACCCAAACCATCCTGATATTTGTAAGTAGAAATCACGTTGACCGGTTCTAATCCAGAAGCACGCATGTCTTTCATATGTATAAATTCCATATCACGATCTGTGCGCAACTCGATACGTACGCGTACCAAATCTCCTAACTGTAAGTTGGTGCTTGCATCGATTTTGGTAATTTGCTCTCCAGTATCTGTATTCTTTTTTAGAAATAATTCCTTTTTGAGCTTCAGTGGTGTTTCGGCTGGTGTGATCTTATCAAGATCTTCAAAATATTGCCAGTAAAAAGCACCCCATGCAATCCCTTTTTGTTTTTTAGTAATCGTTACACTGCCCTGTTCAGGTTTGATTTCGTTGCCATTCCACGAAGTCTTAAAATACCCGGTACCGGCTTCAACTTTGGTCGCTTCTAACGTACCCGGATCGATTGTTTGATCAGCAACTTTAACAGCGATGGTTTCCGTAATTGATAACCAATCAGTACCCTGTAACAGCAAGGCGTAAATTGCTTGCGTGGTTGCTTTTGTAGTAGCCCAACGATTGGTTTGTTTGTGTTTAAGTAACCAGATTTTTAAATTGTCGATAATCTCAGTACGCTTAGGTCCTTCAGTAATTTCTCCAAATGCTTCGATCAATAAGGCCTGCGTTTCGATAGGCGCCTGATACCAATACCAACTGGGGGTATTTGATTTCCAATACATACCTAATTCCTCACTGTTGATACTACGTTCTTCAAGCGACTTGACAATCGCTTTGGCAGTTGATGTTTGTGAAGCACGATGTGTTATCAATGCCAACATTCCTTGGGCGTATAGATTTTGATCTAACCAGTACTTTTGAGCCTGTGACATATAATACGAGGTAGCCTCGGTTACCGTACGTGAGGGTTTAGCGTCTTTAAAGAAGCTGCGCATGTATAAATACTGAATTTGCATATAACTTAGATGATTTTTAGCCATCTCCGCTTTTTTCCCTTTAGTATACTTCTTCAGTTCCTGATATTCTTTTACAAATTCCTGATCCAAATACTGCAAAGCTTTTTGCAACATATTCTGTATCGCAGGGTTTGGGGTGGTTACTCCTAGTTTTTGTAAATGACCGAAACCGGTGACGATATGCTGCGTAATATAACGATTAGCTCTTCCGCCTTCAAACCAAGGAAATGCTCCCGAGGGATATTGCATCTGCACCAATTTGTTTAATGAGGTTTCTAAGGATTGACGCATCAAATTTGCATCAAACAATAAGGCAATTCGCTTCTTTTGTTCCTGCTCACTGGCTGCATCACGAACCCACGGAGTTTCTTCGAGGATGAGTGACTTTAACTCCTGATTCTTTTCCAGATTGCTTAATAAGGCATCGCTCGATTTCCATTGCTTAAATACCTGCTCAATTCTGGGATTAGACTGGGTGATATGTTGTGCTAAGGCATTGGAATAATACCGCGAAAAGGTCTGTTCTGAACATTCGTAAGGATATTCCATCAGATAGGGCAGCGCCTGTACTGCATACCACGCAGGATTAGAGGTCATCTCTAACGTTAACTTATGGTGCGATAAGGTGTTTGAGGTCGTGTTTTGTAATTTATCTAATGTAAAAGTTTTGGTTTGCCCCGAACGAATCCACATAGGCAAAGTCTCGGTAACCAACATACGATTGGTAAGTACAGGTAATACGTTTTGTTCACCATCACTGTAGTCACCGGCAGTTGCTGTAATCCTATATTGAACGGTTTGCACGTCCTGCGGAACTACAAGTTCCCAGAAAACAACCGTATTACCATCTTGATCAACCGAAAAAGATTGTTGTGCGTTTTGTAACTGAAGCTTACTGTTAATCGACTTATTAGTAAAAGCATCGGTTAGCTGAAGCTCTGCAGTACCGGTAAGTTGTTGAGCACTCAAATTAGCAATCTTAGTTCCCAATTGAATAGTATCTCCTACACGTAAAAATCGTGGGGGATTAGGGATCACCATCAACTCTTTTTGTGTGACGGTCTCTAGGGACTGCAGGGCTGATTGTAACTCTTTAGTATGTGCTAATAATTGTAATTTCCATTGGGTCAAAGCTTCGGGGGTGGTGAATTTAAAAGTTACATTTCCATCCTCATCTGTCGATAACTGCGGAAAGAAAAAGGCAGTTTCCTGCAGATTCTTCCGTATCATACCGGACTCCGTTGTTTTCTTTTGCTCAGTTTCAGCTGCATCTTCATCCTTTGAACCAGCTGTCATTCCTAATTCTTCGAGTCTAGTCGAATCTTCGACCAAATTAGTAGCTTTGCTTTCTTCCATGATTTCGTTCTGTACCATTGGCATCGCAGATTTACGTAACATCTTATCATGATAATCGTGGGAATCAAAGGTAAAGCCAAACCAGTTTAGCTGATCATATTGTTGAATACTATACTTATTTAATCCTCTATCCGGTTGATATATTCTTAAATTATGAATACCAAAACTTTGCCGTGCCTGTAAACCGTATACAGAGTAGTATGTAGGTTGCGCAATGGGCGAAAATTGCCATTGATGCGGTTTGAACTGGTCTAAAGACAGGTCGTACATACTGGCCAGAATTTCTGAGGCAACTTTTTCTCCCTTAGGACCTGTAATGGTAAAACTCCATGTTTCTTCCTGTCCCGGACGTAACTTGTCACGAAACGTTTTGGTTGTAATTTGTAAGTCAGAGGCCGGATAGGGTACAGAAACTAGTATATTGCCAGACTCAAAATCGTTGAACTTTGCATAACTATATGTGATGGCAAAACCACCTAGGTCTTCTTTGGTCACCGGTATGGTTATCGTTTTAATAGTATTGGATACATTGATAATTTGCGTATCGATAATTTTGCGATCTTTTTCGGTTACCAGTGTAACCTGTAAATCTTTGGCAGCAGATCCTATGCGTACCTGTACCTTGTCGCCTATTTGATAGGTGGTTTTATCTAAACTGATTGCAAACATTTGTTGATCTGCTACGGTTTTGGCTTTTGGATCACGTACGGTTATATAATTCACAGCCTTTACCTCTTGATCATTCTTATCTTTAATTTTTGCTTCAATACGGTATACGCCCGGTTTCCAACTGGATAATTTGGTGAGTGCAATTGCTTCAACTCCTTTTATCGAATTTGAAGATTTTTGGGTGTCAAAGGAGGTTTTGAGTATCTGGGTGCCATTTTTCCATTGATGATAATCGTGCTCCTTATCATAGGCGTCATGCGGAAACATTTTTTTGAATTCCTCTTTAGTCAACAGCTTGCAATCCGGAGATGACCATGGGCGTTTACGCAATGGACTTGTTGGTGCAATCAGTTTATGAATAGTTACTGTGCCTTTGATTGCAATGTATTCATCATTAAGGTTTTTGGCACTGATATTAATCGTGTCTGATTTTTGAGCGGTACTCAGTTGCTCTTTACTATGTATGGTTAGTAGGGTTGAATGATAACCTACACGAACTGTCGTTGTAGCTACCCGTGTTTCTCCGGAGATATCGGTGACCTCGGCAACTACTTCATAATTAAAAACCGGTAGATTTTCTTTATCCACACTAGCATCAGGTAGTGCAGGGAATGTTATAGTGTAAAGACCCTTACTATCGCTTGTAGTTTCACCATGTTTGATTTCTTGTGCTTCACTTGTGTACGCCGGGCGTGACCAATAGTACCAGTACGGATAGTTCACCTTGCGATACACACGATAGACTACTTTTGCATCGGTAATCGAACTACCGGCATAGGCAATAGCAGTACCCTGAACCGTAATATTATCATTAACCTTATAAGTTTGAGTTACGGGTTTAAACGTTGTCTGAAACTTAGGTCGCTTATATTCCTCCACAGAGAAGGTAGTATTATGATGACTATCCATTTCAATCACATACAATCCGGTTAAGCCTGAGCTTGGTAAAATAAACTGTCCGTGAAAAGAACCAAAGCTATTTGTTATAAAATCCAAGGATTGTAATGCGCGTCCGTTAATATCACGTAAGGTGGCCGTTACCTTTTGCTCTGAAACTACTGTAGGTTTGCTTTCATTTTGAGAGTTCACCATGATACCTTTAAAAAAAACAGTCTGTCCCGGTCGATAGATACTGCGGTCTGTAAAAAGGTAGGTGGTAAAAAGGGGTTTGTAGGTATCGGGGCTTTCGTTATACTGTCGATTGATGTAATACCCGTCAAAATAAGCGATGTCTTCGTTGTGCGTGACCGTAGCCATAACATTATAATAGTTCCCATCTATGTCGAGCTTAGCCATTCCATTATCATCTGTTGTCAAAGTGATATCAAGCGGGTTACGGCTACCACTGTTTTTTGAAGTGGTCAATTGAACTTTTGCATTTGGTATCGGCGATCCGCTAGAGCGATCCAAGACTTGAAAATTTTGGGTCTGCGGGGCGCGATGCTCTACAATAGCGAGATTGGTGACTTGTAATTCACCATACGCTAAAAGTGAAGAAGACGATATTTTTTCTGTAGGCGAAGCAACTATCAAATATTGGCCATGCGGAAGTTGAGGTATTACAACTTCGGCCGAATGTCGTTGATAATCCTGGTCACTACACGTAGTGATATGCCAAGTTGCTTGCGTAGCCAGTGAATTAATTAGCTTAATTTTTTCGTTGATTTTATAGCTTTTCTCTAAGTTTTGTAGCTGCTCCTGACTAATTTTAAGCGCTTTAAAATGAAAGTCTTTCGCATTCTTGTAAGTGATGAGTGCACGACTCGATTGTTGCACAGGAACGTTTGACTCAGTCTGTACTCTTAACTCGGGAGCAAGGATACGAGACTTTAAGGCAGCGCAGTTTTTGGCTCCTCTGGATTTTGGGAATTCTGCGATAGCAGCATTACATATCGCCAGAGCTTCTTCTAATTTAAAACGATGTGTTTCATTTGTATCTGGAACATAGGTGGAAGCTTGCCCTTGTAAAATTAAAGCAATCTGATAATCATAAAGTGTAGCTGCCGGATCTGTTGCAACATTTTCTTTCTCCTTTCGGAAGGTGTTCAGTAGCATCCTTTGGGCATCAGATACGGTAGTATGTTCTTTTACAAATAATAAGCGCTCAATATTGACATCGATCAGGGCTGCAGGATTTTTATCATTGGCGTGAAAGTGAATCAAGTCTTGATAGAGCTGTAAAGCGTTCAGCTGAAGCGATACGGAGTCCTTACTTTTTAGTTCAAGCTTGGTAAAGGTGGTATGGTCTTGTAGGTAATCTGTCGCATCAATTTGAAAAGCATACGCTGGTTTGGTAATGTTTGTTTCTGACGTTTTATAAAAATCAAGTGCTTGATGTGCTAATAAATCATACACTGTAGGACGGTATAATTTTGAGTTTTCTTGGATAGCTAAAATAGGATCTAAAGTTTCGAGAGGAGCTCCTTGTAAAAGTTTTGGGTTTTGGAGGGAGGCATTAAAATAGGTATGTACCTCGGTAACTAACGTTTGCAAATCCCAGGTTCTAAAATCGTTGGATTCAGGTTTACTTGCAGTTTGCGTACGGTTGTAAAATTTCCATCGATTTTGTTTAAAATATTGCCAATAGAGGTTAGCAAGAATATTTTGCAGTATTTGTTTTTCTAAGGGTTTGGCTTGCTCAATTTCTTTTTTGAAGGTGTTAATTATTTTAAGTTGTGCGTCTTCCTCAAGGGTTAGGGTGTACTTTGACTTGTGTAGCAACGCTTTGATAAGCTGAGTGATATTATTCTGTTTTTTAGCCTGGTCGTAAATGCTGGTAACAACCTCTGCTGCTGATTTGGGCAATCCCTTTTTTTCGAACTCGGTGACTTGTTTCCATTCCGTAGTAAACGATTCTTGAGCCATAAGCGTCGATATTGAGATTAAGAATACTAGAATAATATACCTTTTCATCTTTTTGAGATTTTGAGTTGGAACTGTTAATACAATTGTTGTACCATTAATTTTAACATTTTAAAATATATCTAAATATGACACTCAGTTTTGTATACAGTTACTACCGTATAAAGCTACTGCTAAGTTATCGTAAAACTGTTAAATAATTGTTTAGATATCGTTGCAACAGGAAGTTTGAGGGTTAACTATTAAAGGTAAGGCAGGGTTGCAGGCTTGCAATATTTTATTAAATCAGGTTTTATTCCTCGACGTTAATTGTATCTTTACTCTTTCAATACAGTTTACACTATGCGCATACATTTTATAGCCATTGGCGGCAGTGCAATGCATAATCTTGCAATTGCTTTACACTTAAAAGGAGATACCGTTACCGGAAGTGATGACACTATATTTGAACCCTCAAAATCCAGATTGAAAAAACACGGATTATTACCCGAAGCTTTTGGATGGTATCCTGATAAATTGAGTGGTGATATTGAGGCAGTCATTTTAGGAATGCATGCCAAGGCTGATAATCCTGAATTATTAAAGGCGCAAGAGTTGGGGTTAAAGATCTATTCGTATCCTGAGTTTCTATATGAGCATGCAAAGAATAAGACGCGTGTAGTAATCGGAGGTTCTCACGGTAAAACGACTATAACTTCAATGATCTTACATGTTTTGCATTATCATGGTAAGGATGTGGATTATATGGTGGGAGCACAATTAGAAGGCTTTGATGTGATGGTACGTCTCACAGAAGATAATGATTTTATGATTTTGGAAGGGGATGAATATCTATCATCTGCCATTGATCGCAGGCCAAAATTTCATTTATACCAGCCTAATATAGCACTGATCAGTGGTATTGCCTGGGATCATATCAATGTCTTTCCGACGTATGAAGGGTATGTTGAGCAATTCCAAATTTTCATAGAATCCATTATCAACGGTGGAGCGCTAGTATATAATAATGAAGATGCTGAGGTCGCGCAATTGGCAGAAACTACAGAAAAGCAAATTCGCAAATTTCCTTATGAAACTCCAAAATACCAGGTTGTAGACGGGGAAACACTATTAGAAACTCCTGATGGTGATATGCCGATCGAAGTTTTTGGAGCGCATAACCTAAGTAATTTGGCCGGAGCAAAATGGATTTGCCAGCATATGGGAGTAGATGAAGATGATTTTTATGAAGCGATTGCTACGTTTAGGGGAGCTTCAAAGCGTTTAGAAAAAATTGCAGAGTCGAATAGCGCGGTAGCTTATAAAGATTTTGCACACAGTCCATCAAAGGTAGCTGCCACTACAAAAGCAGTTAAAGAACAATATCCGAATCGTTCGTTAATAGCATGTTTGGAACTACATACCTATAGTAGTCTCAACGCAGAGTTTCTTAAAGAATATAAAGGAGCTTTGGACGCAGCAGACGAAGCTGTAGTATTTTACTCTCCTGATGCCGTACAAATTAAACAATTGGATGAAGTATCATCTAGTCAGATTGAAGAAGCTTTTCAAAATAAAAAGCTTATAGTATATACGCATCCGACCGAATTCAAGCAGTACTTAATGCAACAAGATTTTGATAATGCAGCCTTGCTTTTAATGAGCAGTGGTAATTATGGTGGGTTGGATTTTGATGAGGTAAAAGATTGGTTCAAGGGTTAAAGACGGAATATTTTAAAAGTGTGAACTAAAAATCTTCTCTACAAAATCCGCTATATTTTGCTGGTTTGTTTTTATGAGTTGCTGTTTTGCATTTTCAATATCTGCGGGGACTTTATCTTGACTTAATTTAAATTTCCCTTCCCAGTTGCTTACATTAATTGTGAATCCGTGAACGTATGCTACGGCACGATCCATTCTCGGGTCATCGAGCTTTAGTTGATAAGGGTGATGAGGAGCTTCTAAAAAGGAGGTCATAGCAACCATACTTTCTTTAATTTTATTAGAATCACTAATTTCCTCGACTGTTCCTGTGGCATGAACAATAATATAGTTCCAGGTAGGTAGTTGCTCTGTGGTATAGATTGAAGGTGAAATATAAGTTTGCGGTCCTTGAAAAATAACCGTTATAGGCTTGTTTTCTTTTAAAACTTGGCAATGTGGGTTGTTTTTGTCAATATGACCAACAAGCTTATCATCCCGAAGAATCAACGGAGCATGAGTGATCATGGGCATGTCATCTTGAACAGAAACAAGTGTTGCAAGCGGATATTCTAATACCACTTGATGACTGTGAGTGTCAACAGTGTCTTGATGGTGTGCCGGAGGATAATGTGACATACTACGCCTTAAATTGTTTAAGATGGTGGTCTAGATGTTTGTATTGCATTTGACCCCATTGTTGTCTTGTAAATTTACCAAATACCGGATGTACAGGTAGCTCTTGTGAATCATCGAGTTGATAAAACTCATTAATATAATTTATCAGCGCCGTTTTCTCGTGGTCAAAGTCTTTATTTTCTTTTACTTTAAAATTAGGAGCTGTCGGCAGGCCTTTTCGCCAAGGGGTATCATTATATAATAGCTTTTTAAAAAAGACACGTGCAATCCAGTTCGATTTTAGTTTGAAATCTTCTTTATTTAAGGCAATACGTAGAGGGAATTGACAGTGATGTAGCATTTGAGCTACATCCATTTTACCCCATTGCGCAGGACTGCTGATTGAAAGTATATGGATTCTGTCTTCAATCTCATTTTTACTAGCAATATCAAATAATGATTTCATAAACTGTGATTTGTGAGTGATTGATATCAAAAATAAAGCATTAATTTTAGATTTGGCAGATGCAAATAAAAAAAGGTTTGATCTTTTAGATGATCAAACCTTTTAAATATATTATTAAATCAAGCTTTATATACTAGCTAACTTCGTCAAAAACCATTCCTAGAAAATTATCAAGATCTGCTTTTCCTGAGATATTAGTTGGAGTTCCCAAATTAATCATTACAGGTTGATCCTTTATTTTTCCTCTTAAGAAATATTGGTATGAAGTACCCATTTTAAATTTAAATCCTTTAAGTTCATGTCCAAAAGAACTAAATGTAACTGGAGTTTTACTTGAATTTGATTCTTCAAACGTACTTATGATTTGATCGAAGACAGCTGTCAGCATATCGTCACCATAATATTCCCATTTGATGGATGTCCCATTACAAGCTTGTAACTCATACTGAGATTTCGCTTCGCATCCTCTTGGCACTTGTATGCAGTTTCCTACTAAATCCAAGAAGGATATTTTTTTCTGTTGCTGGCCGTAAAAAGTGAAAGTGGCCATCAATAATACGATAGTAATAATGTTCTTCATAAATAGGTTAATTTGAAGTTATAAATGATAGATTTTTAGAATTAAGGGTGGGTAAATATAGTAAAAGTTTCATTTTCAAACAAATATAAATGTTAAATTGATTAAGAATATTAGGTTTTTTTATTTTTTTGATAATTAAAGTATTGTTTTTGAGATAAATAATGTAAACTTATTGTCTCAAAAATTTACGTCTTAAAACCTTGATTTAACCAACAAATGAATACAGAAAAAACAGTGATTTCGATCAAGTCATGGAATCAAAACGATCGACCAAGAGAGAAATTAATCGCTAAAGGAAAGAATGCCTTAACAGATGCAGAGTTGATAGCCATTTTAATTGGATCCGGTAATCGGGACGAAAGTGCAGTAGCGTTAAGCCAACGTTTATTATTGCATGTGGATCATGAATTAAATGCCTTGGGAAAATTGTCAGTACAGCAGCTAACAAAATTTAAAGGAATAGGAGAAGCAAAGGCCATAGCAATTATTGCAGCGCTAGAACTGGGCAGACGACGACGGGGAGAGGTATCGTCTAGAATTGAAAAAATAACAAGTAGTAAGGATGTCTATGAATTAATGTACCCGGAGCTGGCAGATCTTATGCACGAAGAGTTCTGGGTGATTTACCTTAATAATTCTAATAAAGTCTTACAAAAAAAGCAAATTAGTATTGGGGGTAAAACAGGTACTTTGGTAGATGCTCGCATTGTTTTTGGGGCGGCATTAGAGTTTGGTGCTACCGCTGTGATTTTGGCGCATAACCATCCTAGTGGAACATTACAACCGAGCAAGGCTGATAAGGAATTAACGACCAAGCTCAAAAATGGTGGTGCTTGTCTCGACATTAAACTTTTGGATCATTTGATAGTCACAGAAAAAGAGTATTTTAGCTTTGCAGACGCAGCCATGATCTAATCGACTAATAGGTATTCGATGTAAAATTTATAACTAGATGATTAGCAAGCTGGTCAAGTTTGTAGTGCAATTTTTTATATATGCTGTTAATTTACGTTCACAAAATTACTCCACGAGTTTCCTATACGCTTAGGCATATCTGTAAACGAATATTAGGAATAGAGGTGGAGTTGACTTCAAAAATTGAGACTTTTATTGCGCATGATGGACCAAAATTCTCTTACGGCAAAAAGCCTTTAGGAAAAGAATTGTATTTTCAAAGTGTTGACTTACTTTTTGAACATGGAATTACGGATACCGACATTACGGTGTATTCCTGGGAGGATACTAAGTGTTTTTTTCCTGTAAAAAATGAAGCTTCTGCTCTACCCTTTGATATTTTTTCAGCAACATTTTACTTGCTTTCACGGTATGAGGAATACTTACCACATGTAAAGGACGATTTAGGTAGGTTTCCTGCAACCGAGAGTCTTGGGTATACAGAAGATTTTCTTCAAGATCCGGTGGTAGATATTTGGGCCTATCGTTTGTGTGATCTTTTAATAAGTAAATATCCCGATATAGCTATAAACCTTAGATCATTTTCTATTCGTCCGATAGTCAAGGTTTCTCAAACCTTTATTTATAAGCAAAAAGGTATAGTCCGATCCGTTGGTGCTTCATTAAGAGACATTTTGAAACTTCGGTTTAGACGATTGATTGATCGATTAAAGGTGCTAAGCGGATTCATGAAAGACCCTTATGATACCTTTGACCTTCTCATTGAATTTCAAAAACATAAAAAGCGGGATCTTTTAGTAGTTTTTGGGTTGGGAGACTATTCTAGCTATGAGAAAAATATAAATTTCAATAAACAGGCGCATCAGTCAGTTATTAAACACGTTTCAGATTATATAGATGTAGGACTCAAAGTTTCTTATGAAGCAATCGAAGATGTGTCAGTTTTAAAAGAAGAAAAAAAGCGAATCGAAAGCATCTTTAATCGGCAACTAAAGCATTGTGTATGTTCCTTCTATAAATTAAAGCTTCCCGAAGCATATCGAAATTTCATAGAATTAGAAATAGAAAACGATTTTTCTATGGGATACCCTGATCATGTTGGTTTTAGAGCAGGCACGTGCACTCCATTTCTGTTTTATGATCTGGACTATGAAGTGCAAACACCTTTATTAGTCCATTCTTTTTATTTTACTTCAGAAGCTTTGAACCATCATACGACTTCAGCATCCCTAACGTTCAAAATAAATACTTATATTGATAAAATTAAAAAAGTGAATGGATGTTTTATGCCTGTATTCAGCAATGATTTATTTAGTGATTTACAACACCAACAGTATTGGAAATCCGTTTACGAATTGATTTGGAACTATGACGATGAATAAAAAAGATATAACACATATTTTCTTTGACCTGGATCATACCTTATGGGATTTTGATAAAAACTCAGCCTTAGCGTTTGAGACCATATTCAAAAAGTTTGAAGTTAATATAGCACTTGAGCAATTTCTTAGTGTATACGAACCGATTAATTTGGGCTATTGGAAGTTGTATCGTGAAGAGAAAGTAACCAAAACAGCTTTGCGACGTGGACGGTTAAATGATACCTTCAGCAAACTGAATTTATCATATCCAGTGACAATGATAGATGCGCTTGCAGAGGATTATATCAATGCATTACCGTTACATAATCATCTTATTACCGGGGCTGAGGATATCCTTTTGTATCTTTCTCAAAAATACACTTTACATATCATTACCAATGGCTTTAAAGAGGTACAAGGACTTAAATTGAAAGCATCTGGGATTGAACATTATTTTGAAACTATGACAAATAGTGACGAAGTAGGCGTCAAAAAACCCAATCGATTGATATTTGATACTGCTTTACAAAGCGCGGGAGCACAATGTGAAAATAGTATTATGATTGGTGACAATTATGAGGCAGATGTATTAGGTGCAGAAGATATTGGATTACGTGCAATTTGTTATAATTATCACAACGAAACAATTCCCGAGCATATAGTTCAAGTTGCTCATCTAAAAGAAATTAAAGAATTATTGTAATATAAACAAAAGATTTTCCGTTGACATAAAGACTAAGATGCTAGTATGCTAAGAATTTTTAAATATGTAGGGTTTGGCGCTGTGTTGCTGACGTTATCCATAGCTTGTGTAAAAGATGTGGATGCCGATCAACTCAAGGAGGTTGAATTATCACCTGTTTACGAAATTGATTTTATTTTTTCTCAAATACAAATTCCGGATTTAACAGGAGATGTACCAGTGCCCCCACAGGGAATTCCGGTCGTCGAAGTAAGGGATACCTTGGATTATGATTTTTTGGGAGAAGAATTTGTTACTGAAAACTTGGATAGTGTAGCGTTAACCTTTGAGTTTAGGAACACCATTCAACGTGATGCTGATTTCTCTTTTGAATTTCTGAATGAGGCTTCCATGCGAGTAGGAAGATCGTTTCAAATAGAGGTTGCTCAGGGGGATGGAGAGAATTCGGCACCCGTTCTTACAACCGAGACAATTCTTTTGACCAGAGCCGATATAACAGCCATCGCCAATGCCACTCAATTAGCTACTACTTTTCGTATGACACAGGTAGATACCACATTAACGGGGCTCTTAATTCTTAGATCCAAGGGAACCTATTATTTTAATTATCCATTATGAGGCGATTGGTGACATTTTTTTTCATTCTAAGCTTTTGTGCGTTCTCTCAAAATAAGCCAGGGCTCTATGATTATTCAGATTTACCACAATCTCTGATAAGTAACCCCGGGACGACAATAGAATTTGATTACCATGCTGGTGTGCCATTATTTTCTCAATTTCATATCAACGCTGGTCTAAAGGGAGGATCGCTCTATGATATTATTGCAGATGATGGACGCACAGTGGATGAAAAGATAACGGCTAAACTTGAGGAGCTATCCAGCGATGATTATTTGACGATTAATCAGCAGTTAGAGCTACTAAGCTTTGGCTGGAGGAGCAAAAAGAATCCAGATATTTATTTTTCTGGCGGAATGTATGAGGAGTTTGATTTTATGGGGTATTTTCCAAAGGACTTGGCCGTATTGGCTTATGAGGGAAATCAGGAGTATTTAAATCAAGATTTTAGCTTTTCAGATTTTGCAGGAACTGCAGAATTGCTAACTGTTTTTCATTTTGGATATACTAAACAAATTGATGATCGCTTAACATTTGGTGCACGAGCTAAAATTTATTCAAGTATGTTTAATGTGAGAAGCACTAAAAATAAAGGAACGTTTACTACTATCGAAACCCCCGATGGTAATAATATTTACCGTCATATTATTTCTGATGCTAATGTTGTGGTTAAAACTTCAGGGTATGCGGATTTGAGAGAAATAAATGATAGTGATTCTGAAGAAAAAGCCAAAGATTATAAAAGTACGCTTCTTAAGAAGGCTTTTTTAGGAGGTAATTTAGGAGTAGGGATTGATGTAGGGTTTAGTTACAGACTTGAAGAACAGTGGATAGTTACCGGTAGTTTGACCGATTTTGGATTGATAGTTTATAATAAAGATGTTGAAACCTATGCGGCATCCGGAGATTATGCATTTGATGGTTTTGAGAGTCCGATTCAATTCACGGGTAATGGTCCGCAAGATTTTCTGGATGATTTAAAAGAATCGTTATCTGCAGATACCTTGTCAACATCGTATACAGCTATGCGTCCTCTTAAACTCAATGGATCTATTAAGCATGTATTCAATCGTTATGATGACGGAACTTGTAACTGCTATGTTGAAGGTAAAACTCCGCCATATACCGATGCATTTGGGTTTCAGTTTTTTAGTCAATTTAGACCCAAAAGACCTGTGTTTGCGGGCTCTTTTTTTTATTACAAGCGCTGGTTTAATTTTTTGAGAACCAAGATCAATTATACTATTGATGAGCACTCGTATTACAACGTTGGTCTGCTAGTTTCGACCCATTTTAAACCAATTAATATGTATATTGCAGCGGATAATCTTTTTGCTTATTCTAATGTAGCCAAAGCTAGAGGTGCCTCTCTTCAATTAGGAATTAATGTAGTATTTTAAGTTATGAAACGTGTTTTATTAGTATTGGTTGTTATTTTAAGCAGTGGCTTACTCTCTGCTCAAAAAGAGGTTAATTCATATAAATATGTAATAGTTCCTAAAAAATATGGTTTTCTCAAAAGTGAGAATGCATATCAGGTGAATGCGCTAACAAAATTTTTATTTGAGAAAAATGGATTTTCGACCGTTATGCAGGGTGAGTCTTTCCCGGATGATCTAAAAAGGAATGGTTGTTTAGCTTTGCATGCCGATGTAAAAAAGAACTCAGGACTATTTACTACCAAGTTAGTAGTCGAGTTAAAAGATTGCAATGCTAATGTGTTGTTTACTTCTAAAGTAGGGGAGAGTAGAGAAAAAGAATTTAAGACTGCCTATCATGAAGCGCTAAGGGATGCTTTTACTTCAGTAGCTCAATTACAATATACGTATACGCCGATAAATACTCCGGGTGATGAAAATGTTGTCATCGTCTCATCAGGTATTGTTCCCTCAAATACAGAAGGCGCTACCGAAGTAAATACAATAGAGAAAAATTCCAATGCTCCTACGGCAGAGGCAAAATATACCTTTAATGCTAAAATATATATTCTCAAAAAACAGTCTTATGGTTATAGCATAGAAGAAAAGAAAGCCGACTCAAGCGCATTTGTGGGAAAGGTATATCAAACATCAGTTTCTAATAGTTATATGCTGCAAGCAGCATCTTTAAGTGGTCATGCATTTTTTGATGCCGAAGGTAATTTCATTCTTGAGCGAATTATTGAAGGCTCAGATTTTTTATCAAAAGATACGTTTTCTAAGTTAGAAAATTAATAGTTGTATTTTTCTCCCCAACGTACTTTTAAATACGAGCGTAATGCATTTTCACGTTGATTACTACCGGGGTCATAAAGTTTTGTGTTACTGATCTCTTTTGGTAAAAACTCCTGTTCTACAAAATTATTGGTATGATTATGGGCATATTTATAATCTTCACCATACCCCAGGTCCTTCATAAGCTTGGTAGGTGCATTTCTAAGATGAAGTGGTATTGATAAATCGCCTGTCTGTTTGACGAGTTGCTGCGCTTTATTGATTGCCATATAAGAAGCATTACTTTTTGCAGAGGTAGCTAGATAGACCGTACATTGACTCAGTAAGATTCTGGATTCAGGATATCCAATGGTAGTAACAGCCTGAAAGGTGTTGTTAGCCATGATGAGTGCTGTAGGGTTGGCGTTTCCAATATCTTCAGAAGCAGCAATAATCAAGCGTCTGGCAATAAACTTTAGGTCCTCACCACCTTCTATCATGCGAGCCAACCAGTAAACTGCTCCGTTAGGATCACTACCCCGAATAGATTTAATAAAGGCAGAGATTATGTCATAATGTTGTTCTCCTGTTTTATCATAGCGAACTGTGTTTTGTTGAACTAATCTGGTAACGAGGTCATCCGTAATCGTTATGGATTCTTGATCCTGACTATTGACAATGAGCTCAAAAATATTAAGTAGCTTTCTGGCGTCTCCTCCGCTTAATTTAAGTAGTGCGTGCGTTTCTGTTAAAGAAATTTTCTTAGTTTTTAAAAAATCATCCTCCTCAATGGCTCGATACAACAGCTTTTCTAGCTCATCTTTTCCAAAAGGATTAAGGACATATACCTGACATCGGGATAACAATGCAGGAATAACTTCAAAACTAGGGTTTTCTGTAGTTGCCCCAATAAGGGTGACCCATCCTTTTTCTACTGCACCTAGCAAGGAGTCTTGTTGAGATTTGCTGAATCGATGAATTTCATCTATAAAAAGAATCGGATTCTTAGCAGTAAAAAGACCACCACTGTTTTTGGCTTTTTCTATTACTTCGCGTACTTCCTTCACACCACTGCTGATAGCACTCAAAGTGTAAAACGGACGTCCTGATTCGTTTGCTATAATGTTAGCTAGTGTTGTTTTACCGACACCAGGTGGTCCCCAGAGAATTAGAGAAGGAATTATGCCTCGGGTTATTTGTTGTTTAAGCGATCCTTGATCTCCTACAAGATGTTCCTGGCTTAAATAACTTTCCAAGGTAGTTGGACGTATGCGTTCTGCAAGTGGTGCATTTGTATTCATGCTACAAAGTTACAAATATCAAGTGATCGTTTACGCTAAGTTTTTCATAAGGCTTTTTTTAGATTTTAGATTTATATTATATTCGATAGGACGAATACTGACAATTTTTCCATAGCTGATAGTGTGGAGGGTTTTTTGATATATGTAATGTATGAAGAGTAATAATGACTTTAGTTTTACAAGCGGTGTAATTGGATATCCAATTCTTTTTGTTTTGCTAATTTGGATAATCTTTTGGGCGGAGTCACGTTTTGGTTTCAATCTTAATTATTTAGGAGTGTATCCTCGTAGCTTATCCGGGTTGCAAGGTATTTTATTCTCTCCTTTTATCCATTCAGGGCTCTCTCATCTCTGGAACAATACATTGCCATTACTTATCTTATCAACAGCACTGTTTTATTTTTATCCAACTCGCAGCTGGACGGTTTTGGGTCTGGGGTTTATCATGACCGGAATTTTGACATGGATTATAGGAAGATCTTCGTTACACATTGGTGCTAGCGGAATGATTTATATGCTTTTCAGTTTTTTGTTCTTTAAAGGAATTATAACTAAATATTACCGATTAATTGCGTTATCTTTTATTGTCGTCTTTATGTATGGAAGTATGTTGTGGTATATCTTCCCGATTAAAGATGGTATATCGTGGGAGGGGCATTTGTCCGGGTTAGTAACCGGATTACTATTGGCAATTTTTATTAAGAATGGAATAGTTCAAAAAAAAATATACCCATGGGAGCATCCGAATTATGATCCCGAAGAAGATGATTTTATGAAGCACTTTGATGAAAACGGAAACTTTATTGAGCGGGTAGAGGAAGAGGACTCAGAAAACGATGTTCAGGTAATTTATGAATATAAACCGGATTCGGACAGGAAAACTGAAAAATAAAAAACCTGTATTTTAAATTAGTATGTTTGTCATCCCTGCGTGGGCAGGGATCCACCATATGTTTTGTTTACTCAAACTTTATGCTAAAGCCAACACACCAATACGCTGTATATATTGTAACGAATAAAAAGAACGGAACCTTATATATAGAAGTTACCAATAATCTAGAAAGAAGGATTTTTGAACACAAAGAAAAACTAGTTGAGGGGTTTACAAAAAAATATGGATTGGATAAACTAATATATTTTGAAATATATCAACATGTTAATGATGCTATTCTTAGAGAGAAAAGAATAAAGAAATGGAAAAGACAATGGAAGATAAATCTTATCGAACAAGATAACGAAAATTAGAATGATTTGGCTATTGATTGGTCTAATTAAATGGATCCCTGCCTACGTAGGGATGACATGACCAGAGCATACTTAAAAAGGACTAGCTTTTATCTTACATCCTTTGTCGTATTGCTTCATATAGGAAAGCACCACAAGCCACTGAAACGTTGAGAGAGCCAATAGAACCAAACATAGGGAGCTTTGCTTTTTGATCAACCATTTTAAGTAAAGAAGAAGTAACTCCTTTTCCTTCACTTCCCATAATGATCGCAGTAGGAAGCGTCAAATCAGCTTGATAAATTGTTTGCTCTGTTTTTTCTGTAGCGGCAACTACCTGAATTCCTGAACCCTGCATATAAAATACAGCATCCTTAATATGGTCTACTTTACAAATAGGCATTTTAAAAATTGCGCCGGCAGATGTTTTTACGGTATCTGCGCTAACCGGTGCACCACCCTTTTTCTGAATAATGATTCCGTGTACACCTGTACACTCTGCAGTTCTTATGATAGCTCCAAAATTTCTCACATCTGATAATTGATCCAGAATCAAAAATAAGGGAGTTTCTCCTGATTCAATAACGTTCATTACGAGATTTTCGAGATCAGCAAAAACGATAGGGGAGGTTAGTGCAACCACACCTTGATGATTTTTACGTGTAAGCCTATTAAGCTTCTCTACAGGAACAAATGCGTAGGTAATGTGTTGTTCATTCAAAAGATCCATTAATTCTTTAGACAAGGCCCCTTGTAAGCCTTTTTGAACAAAAACTTTATCAATGGTCTGATTCGCATTAATAGCCTCAATCACCGCACGTATTCCAAAAATCTGAGAGTCATTTTTCATGGGCACAAATATAGGCTAAAAAAAACATCCCCCTGAAAATTTCAGGGGGATGTAAGTAATAAAAATTTTGTTTAAACTGAAATCTAGTGGAAAGGTAATACTTGTTCTGAACCTTTATTGTCAACTAGAATCTCATTTACATTGATAGTGGTTTCAACTGTCTTTGCATCTTTATCATAGGTGAATGCATCTAAATCATCTGCAACAGCTGCGATAAAAGATGGTACAACTTTAACCGTACTAGCATCACCTTCAGAGATGTTAGGGTTTAGACTGATTTCTTCTTGAAAAATCACTAATTTGATACCCATATCTACAAAACGTAGTCCTTCAGCAATAAATATTTCTTGACGAGTTCTGTACAATAATTCTAGCCCAGCATCAGTAGCAGTGATTGAAGGGATGTCTGTAAGCTCTAGAGAAGTTCCAGATATACTTGGTACATCAATAAGTCCATCTTTACGACTTAATACTAGATCAGTTCTGCCATTAACTACAATATCAG
Source organism: Aquimarina sp. 2-A2 (assembly GCF_045505135.1). Lineage (NCBI taxonomy): Bacteria > Pseudomonadati > Bacteroidota > Flavobacteriia > Flavobacteriales > Flavobacteriaceae > Aquimarina > Aquimarina sp. 2-A2. The sequence goes on from NZ_JBJKFI010000003.1 coordinate 66,487, forward strand.
CGCTGTCTGGTCTGGATCCCGGTTCGTTATCATCACGATCTTCAACCGAATCATTAATACTTCTCACTTCTCTGTTATCAACTAAAGTTAAAAGATTTTCCATGTTTGATTGAGCTGCAAGAGCATTATTATCAGAAAGATTTGCTTCTGCCAGAATCAAATGAGCTTCCTCTGCCTTAAGATAGTACACCGATTGATCTAATTCTGGATCAAGAAATGAATACTTAGGATCTAAAAAATCAAGTGTTGGTAAAGGTTGGAAATCATCAAAAGTAGCTCTTTGATATAGGGCTGATTCAAATCTGTTAACGGGTCCCTCTTTTTGATCATACTGAGCTCCTCTCAAAAAGTCATCATCAAGTGATAGTGCATTCTGTGCAGCAGTTCTAGCCTCAGCTTTGTTTCCCAAATAGTAATTAGCTCTTGCTTTGGCTAAATAATACTCTGGTTTAGGGTTTAGGTCGATTGCTAAATCTAACGAAGTAATAGCACTCGCTAAGTTTTCAGCCGAAGACACGGGCGCACCTAAAGGTTCTTGTGGTAAAGCAGAAAAATACATACCTGCAAAGAGATAAGACATTCCTTCAAAGAAATGATATTCTGCTTCAGTAGTAGTTTTGTACTCCGGATCATTAGGACCTATTGTCGTAAGACCATACTGTGCACTATTTCTCACTTCAGCAATTTGAAATTGAGTATCCCGCATATCAGGGTCATCGATTCGTATCTCTAATCCATCTAAGAATTGATTATAAAATGTTTGTGTATTCTCATAATTATCAGAACCTAATTCAGCAAGAATTAAAATCTCATTAAGAGTAATAGACATATTACGTTCTAGACCACTCAACCATATCTGAGAAGAGTTTGGTGTTCCTAAAACTGCAGATTCAGTTAAACTTGGATCCGTTACAGTGGTAAAGTCTGTAGCATCCTTAAAGTTGTCGGTACAACTTATAAGTAGACTAAAAATACTTATATATATTGATATTTTTTTCATTATTAATGCTTTTAAAATTTCTTAAAATTGAAACTTGATTGAACTCATAAATATTCTTGGAGCCGATTCAGTACCATAGGCAAATCCACCACTACCAAATGCATTCTGATCTCCAATTCCAGATCCTGTAGTTTCAGGGTCAAAGTTTCCTGATGTCCAGTTAAAAGGATTGGTAACTGTAAATCCAATTTTTACATCATTAAATGGCTTTAGCTTGTCTCCAAACGAATAATTTACTCCGATATTACGAATTTTAACGAAATCATTATCAAATGTAAAATAGTTTACATAGTTAAATGGAGAGTTGGTTGCTGCCATAAGATCCTCGGGAATTCCCTCATCATCCACACCACGTAAGTGACGTAATAAGAAACTCAGGTCTACAATTTTACCACCAAACTGGTAATCACCAGTCATAAAGAAGTTAAACTTATCCCAGGTATAGGTAAGACCGAAAGAACCAAAATTTGGAGCGAAAGTATCACCTAAAGGAGTGTCTGGAGTAAAAGTATACGTTCCGTCAGCTTCTTGTGTTGCTGCAGTTCCTCTTAAGTACCCTAGACTTTGTCCTTCTTCAACCCAAGCACCAATTACAGTAAATCCACCAACATTAAATGCTGGAGCTCCGCTAGTACTTGTTACGATATTTTCATTTTTATTATAGGAGAAATTAACATTTAAATTATGCTTTTCAGTTCTTATCAAATCTGCATTAAGAGCAAATTCCCAACCTTTATTTTCAACTTCACCAATGTTCTGCACTTGTCTTTCTAGTGCCTCAGATTGTGCGTAGTTTGGAGTAAATAAACCATCAGTTGTCTTCGCAGAATATCTGGTAGCACTTAGGTTAAGGCGATTGTTAAAAAAGCCTACTTCTGCTCCAAATTCAGTTGTAGCAATAACTTCAGAGCGTAAATTTCTGTTACCAGTTTGTCCAAACTCAAAAGAAGGTTTTCCTAAAAATGGGTTCAAATCTAAAGTTTTGTTTGCGGCAAATGCTCTAGCAAAATTTGTAGCCTCTCCATAATTTGCACGAAGTTTCAGAGTAGATACCACGTCTTTGATTCCACTATCATAATAGAAGTCATGATCAGAAATATTATAAGTAATACCAACTTTAGGTATAAACAATAGATCACTGTCTTCTCCAGATAACGTATTTTGATCAAATCTTCCACCAAATTCTAAATAGGCAACATTATAGATTCCAATATTTTCTAAGAAATATACACCGTAGTTTGCGCTTTCAAGAATAAAATCATCAGCAGTTATTGTAGGAAAAAGACCGTTATCAGTAGTTCCATCAACACCTCCTGAAGCATCCGTTCTAAATTGTCTGTCAGTAGTTCTGAAAAATTGTCCACCAAAGATAGTTACGAACTCAAAGTTCTCGGTGTTTGCGCGGTGTGTAAAGTTAATGTCTCCAGTAACCGTAAAAGCATTACGTAAAACTCTAGTAAGAGATGCTCGATCTGTAGTACCAGGATTAATTGATCCAAGAGCAATTAGCAATTCATTTGTGTCATTTTCCTCACTTACCGTAGATCTAGAATCCACACCTATTGTAGCAGTGGCTGAAAAATTATCGCTAAAATCATACAAGAATTTATTTGAATTCGTAAAACGATTAACTTTATTCGTAATGTCCACTAGCGGCCCAATTTCATTAGAACGATCTAATTCTACTTGCCATTCGGCATCTGTTAACTCATCAAGATTTCCTCTTCCTCCACCTTCAAAAGCAGAAAATCTTGAGAAACTTGTATTTGCGTTAAAGTCTAAATTAGATTCAAATCCAACATAAGAAAATGATCCTTGATATCTCAGTTTATCAGAAACTTGCGCTCCTAAACCAAAAGACAAACTTCTTTTAACTTGTTCGTTAATTTTGTTGTAAGAATCATCAGCATAAATACTTCCTGAAAAGTTGTAAGTAACTTTTTCGTTTCCACCATTCACACCCAATTTATATTCTTGAGCAAATCCTGGTTTGAAAAGAGCTTCTTTTGTTCTTTCGTATTTAAGAAAGTCATCGGTAGCCTTAATAACACCTAATCTACTTTCTACAGTAATTCTTGCACGACCTTTCGTACCTTTTTTAGTAATGATTTGGATTACACCATTTGCTGCGTCTGCTCCGTATAGTGTAGTTGCTGCACCCCCTTTAATATACTCAATTTTTTCAATTGATTCAACAGGGATATCCGCTAAAGCAGAGATACTTGCTCCACCCGTGTCTATACCAAGATTAGGATTAGAGTTCAAATTGTCCACACGTACACCATCTACAATTACTACAGGTGTTGCAGATGAATTCGCCGAGATAGGCCCTCTTGTACGAATAATAGCCGCCGTCCCCGGTTGACCAGAACTTAATCTAATCTGTGCACTGGGAGAAGTTGACTGTAATAGCTGGTCAATCTGGTTAGAAGGTAGTCTTTCTACCTCTTCTGCAGTTAAGAAATCCACCGTAGTAGAAAGCTTTCGCTTAGCAATACCAGAACCCTGACCAGAAATAACTACTTCTTCCAACATTGCTGCTGCTGGTTCAAGTGCTACATTGATCGTTGTTTCGGCATCTACCGCTACTTCTTTGGTTTCAAAACCAACATAACTGAATGCTAATACAGCACCTCTGTTTGTTTGGATTGCGTAATTACCATCAAAATCGGTTTGCGTACCATTTGTTGTGTTTTTTACAATAATGTTTACTCCTGGTAGGGGTAAACCTTTGTCATCGGTAACTGTACCGGAAATTGTTTTCTCTTGTGCAAACGTAAATTGCACAATAAACGCTAGGAATAGCGTTAAAATTCCACTAAACTTTGTTCTCATTTTATGATTTATTTGAATTAGCCAGCTCCAAAAATGATAATTTAATCGATATAAAGCAACTTTTACCCGTTAATTTTAAAAAAACACGAGGATTGTAAGTTGTGAAATGTTAATAAATCTTAAGTGTGGGCTGAAAGCGATTGATGTATTTATGCTTGAATCTGTTTTCCAACCATTAATCGTTATTTTTTTTTGTTAGATATATGTTGTTGAATTTCTTTGATTTACATTTAAGTAAGAGTGTTGTTAAATAATTTACAGCCGTGAGAAGGATGTAGGTTAAATAAAAAAAACCGTCTGAAATTACAATTTCAGACGGTTCATATTCTAATTTAGAAAAAAAACTAAAAATTTAGTTTACATCCCAAAATAGTTTGCTTGTTATTACATCACCATCGTTCAGTTTAGATACTGCGTCTGCACGATTGTTACCGTTTAATGTTTGTAGAATAACAGGATACCTAAGTCTTGTAGGTAAATCTGTAAGACCCTCGCCGGCTTCAAATGTATAAGTAGTTTCTCCTGCTGGACCAGCTTGTGCTGGAGGTAGAGTTATTACATCATTGGGGGCAACTAATGTGCTTGGAAATCCAGTTCTTCTGTATTCTGCCCATGCTTCATGAGATTGCATATACAATGCTACATATTTTTGATTAAGAACCGTTTCTTCTGATGCAGGAGGAAGGGTTCCTATGAAAGTAGCGATATCAGCTGAATCAACCCCCCACTTTTCCATCGATGCGGTTACACCATCAACGTAATCTGCTTGACTGAAACCGTTATGCTCAGAAAGAATAAATTTAACTTCAGCGTACTCCATAAGCACTTCTTGATAATCTGGCTTCAGAATATTGCTGCTCATGAAGGAATAGGTTGTAAATGGTAATAAATTAGCTTGTCTAAAAGCGTAAGGAACACCTTCGTAATCATCAGGATCCGTACTTGTAGTGTAGCTATCAGCTTTAATGTCATCAATGCTGACAGTTGTCGGAGCGGCCATTTTAAATAATCTTGGGTCTTCACCAAAGTTGCCGGTTTGACCTTTTAATAAATTTACAAATGGTGCTGCAACTGCAAAATCAGTTCTTGTGATGAAAGCTCTCCAAAAAGGAGAAGCACCGTTATCCGTAACGTCATATTTTTGAGCGGCGTTGTCAGCATTGGATTCGAAAACTCCATCTGCTATTGCAGCATTAATTGCACTATTGGCTAAGGTTGGATTAACATTCCTTAAACGGTTGGCAACTCTCAAAATCAATGAATTTGCAAACTTTTTCCATTTTGTAGCATCCCCGTTATATATATTATCTCCTGATGTGAACACTGCTTCATTCGTGTTAATCATATCAGCCGATTCTCTCAACTCTTTCAAAATGTCACTGTAGATCTTCTCTTGTGAAGCAAAAACAGGTGAAGTTATGTCATCAACCTGTAGTGCTTGGAATTCAGGATCATCGCTTCCATAAGAATAGTAAGGAACATCACCGAAGAAATCAGTTAGTTTGTGAAATAAATAAGAAAGCATAATTCTTGATGCTGCAATTTGATTATCATTATTTCCAACGGATGAAACAAATGCTCTAGTAGCAGGATCTTCATTGAGATCAATTATAGCTTTGAAATCAGTAGCTACTAAATAAGTAGTTTGATAAATACTTTGGGCTGTTGTTTCTCTGTACAAATATCTGTCTTCGTCAGCATAAGCATTTTGACCCCAATATTGCATCCAGGGTAATGTCAATCTTCCTGCATTAAAAGCATTTCTGCTAAAATCTGTGTATTCTTTAGTAGCACTATTGAATATAGCACTAGTTGATACGACTTCCGGTCGATTAGGATTTTCGTTATAATTCTCTAAATTATCGCTACACGATACTAAGCAAGAAGCATAAATAAATACTATTGTTGCTATTATTTTTTTCATAATTTCTTAAAATTTTAATTCTACATTCAGTCCAAATGTTCTTGTTGAAGGTAAAGATCCTCCTTCAGAACCTTGAATATTACCACTACCTGATGTAGCAACTTCTGGATCAATATCATCATTGTCAAGACCCCATACCAATAAATTTCTACCGAATGCGGTAAATCTTACAGATTCTAAACCTCCTATCCATTTCTTCGGAAGTGTATATCCTAAAGTTATTTCACGAAGTTTTACATAGTCCGCGTCAAAAACGTTTTGAGCATCTGATCTAAAAAAGTAATCTTGGCCAAACTGCTGGGCAGTTATAGCCGTTGTGTTTGGAGAGGTTCCGGTTACTGTGTAATCACCATTTTCATCATATGTCACCGTCCCTGTTACACCGTCGAGGACAATACCGTCTTCTCTTATATTATTAGCTGCCGTTTGTTCAAGTATACCTGAATAGTTACCCCAGATGTTAGTTAAGGATCTATATTTACCTCCTTGTTGCACGTCAATTAACACGCCAAGGTTAATGCCTTTATAGTTGAAGCTGTTTTTGAAGCCCATATTGTAATCAGGTAATACTGAACCTAAATTCTCTACATTTCTGGTTTCTAAGTACCTTCCATTAGCATCAACAACCTTGTTTCCTTGGTCATCAAAAACATAATTAGTACCTCGAATTATACCATAGGATTCTCCAACAACAGCATTTACGCTAACTCCGTTAAAAGGGAAACGACCAATTTGTAAGCTTTCGGTACCTTCTCTAAGCTCCAATAACTCATTTTCATTTTTGGCAAAGTTCCATGTGAAATCCCAAGTAAAGTCGTCAGTTTGAACAGGTGTTATATTTAGAAGAACCTCAATTCCTTTATTTGACATTTCTCCTGCATTGGTAAAGATTTCTGTATAACCAGTGGATGGATCTACTGCAACTGGCGTAATAAGATCACTGGTAACCTCGTCATAATAAGTAACATCAAAACTTATACGATTTTTCAAAAATGCCATTTCAAGACCTACTTCCCAAGTAGATTTTTCTTCCGGCTTTAAAAATGCGTTGTTTTTAGTTATGTCATTTGAAAATTGAATGTTACCTAAAAAGGTACCTCCAGGACCGGTTGTAAATCCTGGTCCACTTCCATAAGTGTTTTGTAATTGATATGCATTAGTGTCATTTCCTACTTCTGCTAAACCAGCTCTAATTTTACCGAATGTTAGCCAAGTACTTTCAATAAATTGAGAAAAAACAATACTACCACTAACAGAAGGATAGAAATAAGAATTATTGTCAGTTGGTAGCGTTGAAGACCAGTCATTTCTTCCTGTGATGGTTAGATAGGCAAAGTTGTCATAGCCTAATCCAAAAGATCCAAATACACTATTAACTCTTTTGCGCGTATCAAATTCTGTTACATTAGCGTCCTCATTGGAGTTGCTTATATTGTATATTCCAGCAGTAGCTAAACCGCCTCTGGTATTTGCGCTTAATCTTTGAGTTTCAACATCTCGTCTGTTGGCACCTACAAAAGTGTTAACAGTTAATTTGTTATCAAAGAAAGCGTCGTCATAGTGTAAACGACCCTCATAATTTAACTCTTCAAAACTTCTGTTAGCTTCAGAGTACGAGGATTGTGCTTGTGAGCCAATAGATACTCTTTCGTTAATTGAGAAGTTGTAAGTATCACCGTATAGTTTAACGTTGGCATAGATTTTATCTGTGATATCATATTTTAATCCAAGAGATCCATACCATCTTGTTCTTTTGTCTTCTGCTGTATTTTCATTTATAGTCCAATATGGATTGTCTGAATACCTAGGAGTTGCATTGTCGAAAGCTACTCTGTTCCATGTACGTTGAGTACCATCAGGCAACTGATATTTCTTCAAGCGCTCAAAATCTAAAGATGTTTGGCCGAACTGATAGAATTGTTGTACCACACCTTCACCCGTATATCCTGAGGCTGGTCTGTTGAAACCTTCTGTTATCGTTAGGTTAACACCGGCATCGATTTTTAATTTCTCTGTCAATTGAGAGGAGCCATTAAAATTTACAGTAGTCTTGTTTAATTCTGAGTTAGGAACAATACCGGTTGTTTTAGTATTACCCACTGATAATCTGACTTGTGATTTTTCAGTTCCTTGTGAGAAAGAAATGTTGTTGTTAAAAGACACTCCTGTATTAAAGAAATCTTCTCGGTCATTTTCAGGATATACCCAGGCTCTAGGGTTTAGATAATCATTAGGGAATTCAGGATCAAAGGCATCCCAATGTAAAACTCTTCTATTAGGATCGTACCTAGGACCCCAAGATTCGTCAGTAGCGTAATCAACTATGTCATAAGTAGTCCCATTGATAGTTGCTTGCTGAAAGTCGGATTGTTCGAAAGTACCTGCGTTTCCAGCTCCACCACCATAAAGTTTTTGAACTTTAGGTAAGATATTAACTTGGTCAAAAGATACTCCAGAGTTAAATGTAACCTCAGCTTTTCCTGTTTTACCTGATTTAGTAGTAATTAAGATAACTCCATTATTTGCTCTGGAACCATAAAGTGCAGCAGCAGCTCCTCCTTTTAATACACTCATGCTAGCCACGTCATCTGGATTGATGTCGAATCCAGAGTCACCATAATCACGACCTCCACCACCTGTTTGAGTGTTGGTGTCATTATAGTTAGAGTTATCAAGAGGAATTCCGTCAACTACAATTAAAGGCCGGTTTTCGCCTAAAACAGAACCAGGACCCCTAAGAAGAATTCGTGAGGAACCTCCAAGGTTACCACTCGGTGTTGAAATTTGAACACCAGCCACTTTACCCGACAGGGAATTTAAAGCATTTGCATTTCTGGTTTCGGTTAAATCTTCACCACCTACTGATTGAACAGAGTATCCCAAAGATTTTTTCTCTCTAGAAATACCTAGCGCTGTAACTACAACTTCTTCCAGTTCAGCAGCCGATGCTTCTAGTTGAACATTAATAGTAGCATCAGATGAAACAGCAACTTCTTTATCGGCAAACCCTAAATAACTAAATACTAATGTGCTTCCCTCAGAAGCTGAAATAGTATAAAGCCCGTCAAAATCAGTTTGTGTTCCAGTAGATGTGTTTTTAACAATAATGTTTACTCCCGGCAGTGGCAATCCACTGTCGTCTGTAACCTTACCGGTTACGGTTTTTTCCTGTGCGAACGATAGTTGCACAACAAACGCTAATAAAAGCGTTAGAATTCCATTAAACTTTGTCTTCATTTTATAATTTATTTGAATTAGCCTGAGTCAAAAATCAAAATAATTTAATTAGTAAACAACTTTTTACAAGGTTAATTGATGAATTATTAACTATTCTATGTAAACTTTAGATAAAATGAATGTTAATTTTAATTTCTTTGCTCTTTTCGCTTCTTTAAAGGATTGATTTCAACCTGATATAAGTTGATTTCTTTAGTATTCTTGGTCTTTTAAGTTTAGAGTGCACTTGTGTTGTGATTTAACGAAACAGTAATGATGGGTGTAATGAATACAAGAGGGGATTAATGGGTGAAATAGATAAATATTGCACATGTAAGTGTTTGTGGACTCAAAACTATTTGAAAATTAATTAGTTTGGATTTGAATACTTCAAAAATAATTATACCTTTGCAGCCCTCATAAAAGAGGATTAATAAAAATTTAATTATAGTGTAAAGCAAATTATGCCAACAATTTCACAATTAGTACGAAAAGGTAGAGCCAAAATAACTAAGAAGAGTAAATCGGCTGCTTTGGATTCT
>NZ_JBJKFI010000003.1:76158-219829 GCF_045505135.1 Aquimarina sp. 2-A2
GATAGTATTAGTTAGAGGTGGAAGGGTAAAAGATTTACCGGGAGTTAGGTATCACATTGTTCGTGGAGCCTTGGACACCGCAGGTGTTGAAGGAAGAACACAACGTAGATCTAAGTACGGAGCAAAACGCCCTAAGAAGTAATTTTAAAACTTTTAAGAAGAAGAGATGAGAAAAAGAAAGGCTAAAAAAAGACCTATTTTGCCAGATCCACGTTTCAACGATCAGTTAGTAACTAGATTTGTTAACATGATGATGTGGGATGGTAAAAAGTCGACAGCTTTCAAAATCTTTTACGATGCGATTGATATCGTGGAAGAGAAAAAACAAAACGAAGAAAAAACATCTTTAGAGGTGTGGAAGGATGCATTGTCTAATGTTATGCCTCATGTAGAGGTAAGAAGTAGACGAGTAGGAGGGGCAACTTTCCAGATTCCTAATCCGATTAGACCGGATCGTAAGATTTCTACTGCAATGAAGTGGTTAATTCAATTTTCACGTAAGCGTAATGAAAAATCAATGGCTCAGAAATTAGCCGGAGAGATTTTGGCTGCAGAAAAAGAAGAAGGTGCTGCTGTTAAGAAAAGAGTAGATACTCATAAGATGGCAGAAGCAAATAAAGCATTCTCACACTTTAGATTTTAATCACGAACAGAAATGGCTAGAGATTTAAAATATACAAGAAATATAGGTATTGCTGCGCATATTGATGCGGGTAAAACAACTACGACAGAGCGTATACTTTATTATACGGGTGTGAGTCATAAGATAGGTGAGGTGCATGATGGTGCGGCTACTATGGACTGGATGGAGCAAGAACAAGAACGTGGAATCACGATTACTTCGGCGGCTACAACCTGTACATGGAAGTTTCCATTAGAAAATGCACAACCCTTACCGGAAACAAAGGATTATCACTTCAATATTATTGATACTCCGGGTCACGTTGATTTCACAGTAGAGGTGAATCGTTCATTGCGTGTCTTGGATGGGTTGGTTTTCTTATTTAGTGCAGTTGATGGTGTTGAGCCACAATCTGAAACTAACTGGAGGCTAGCGGATAATTATAAAGTTCCTAGAATCGGTTTTGTTAACAAAATGGATCGTCAAGGATCTAACTTTATGGCTGTTTGTCAACAAGTAAAAGATATGTTAGGTTCTAATGCAGTTCCTATCGTTCTTAATATTGGTGATGAGTCAGATTTTAAAGGTATCGTTGATTTAGTGAAGAACCGTGCTATTATCTGGCATGATGAAACACAAGGTGCTACTTTTGATGTGGTTGATATTCCTGAAGACATGAAGGAAGAGGCAAGAATCTTACGAGGTAAACTTATTGAAGAAGTTGCAGCGTATGATGAGAACCTTCTTGAAAAATACATGGAAGATGAAGATTCTATTACAGAAGAAGAGGTGCATGCTGCACTTCGTGCTGCTGTAATGGATATGTCAATTATTCCTATGATTTGTGGTTCTGCTTTCAAAAATAAAGGGGTGCAGTTTCTTTTAGATGCTGTATGCCGTTATTTGCCTTCACCTACAGATAAAGAAGGTATTGTTGGAGTAAATCCTGATACTGAGAAAGAAGAATTGCGTAAGCCGGATGTTAAGGAGCCATTTGCTGCTCTTGCATTTAAGATCGCTACAGATCCATTTGTTGGACGTCTAGCGTTTTTCCGCGCCTATTCAGGGAGACTTGATGCAGGTTCTTACATTCTAAACAACCGTTCTGGTAAAAAAGAGCGTATTTCTAGAATTTACCAGATGCATTCGAATAAGCAGAATGCAATCGATTATATAGAAGCGGGAGATATTGGTGCTGCTGTAGGTTTTAAAGATATTAAAACCGGTGATACGATGTCTGATGAGAAACATCCTATTGTTTTGGAAAGTATGGATTTCCCTGATCCCGTTATCGGTATCGCGGTTGAGCCAAAAACTAAAGCAGATGTTGATAAATTAGGTATGGCATTATCTAAACTTGCAGAAGAGGATCCGACTTTCCAAGTAAAAACTGATGAAGCTTCAGGACAGACAATTATTTCTGGAATGGGTGAGTTGCACTTGGATATCATTGTGGATCGTCTAAGACGTGAGTTTAAGGTAGAGGTGAATCAAGGTCAGCCACAGGTTGAATATAAAGAAGCTATTACACAAGCTGCAGATCATAGAGAGGTTTATAAGAAACAATCTGGTGGTCGTGGTAAGTTTGCGGATATCGTATTTACAATTGAGCCGGCTGATGAAGGTGTTGTAGGACTTCAATTTGAATCTACAATAAAAGGTGGTAACGTTCCTAAGGAATTTATTCCGTCGATTGAGAAAGGTTTCAAAGCGGCTATGGTAAATGGTCCTTTAGCTGGATATGAAGTAGATTCTATGAAAGTGACATTGAAAGATGGATCTTATCATGATGTGGATTCGGATCAACTATCGTTCGAATTAGCTGCTAAATTAGGTTTTAAAAATTCAGCGAAAGCTGCTAAAGCCGTAATTATGGAGCCGATTATGAAACTGGAAGTTATTACTCCTGAAGAAAATATGGGTGATATCGTTGGTGATCTTAACCGTCGTAGAGGACAAGTAAGTGATATGGGAGACCGTGCTGGTGCAAAAACTGTAAAGGCTACTGTCCCTCTTTCAGAAATGTTCGGATACGTAACGACATTGAGAACTTTATCTTCTGGTAGAGCTACATCTACTATGGAATTTTCACACTACGCTGAAACTCCATCTAATATTTCAGAAGAGGTAATCGCAGCTGCAAAAGGAGTTAACGCTTAATTATTACAGAAATGAGTCAAAAAATCAGAATAAAACTAAAATCTTACGATCATAATTTAGTAGATAAGTCTGCTGAGAAAATCGTAAAGACGGTTAAAAGTACCGGCGCTGTAGTAACTGGGCCGATTCCTTTGCCAACACATAAAAAGATTTTCACTGTATTACGTTCACCACACGTAAACAAAAAATCTAGAGAGCAGTTCCAATTAAGTTCTTACAAAAGACTTTTGGATATCTATAGCTCTTCATCAAAAACTATTGATGCTTTAATGAAGCTTGAATTGCCAAGTGGAGTTGAAGTTGAGATTAAAGTGTAATTATGTTCTTATCCCAAAGCAGCTTGTTTGGCTGCTTTGGGAATAAGTATGATATACAAAAAATGTCCTGAGCTGTGTGCGAGGGAAAAACGGAAAAATATAATCAGGGTTGATGTATTTTGGCCCTGTTTTGTTTTTAGGAAAATAAATAAGAGTAAGTATTAATTAATAATTTATTAAATATGTCTGGGTTAATAGGAAAAAAGATCGGTATGACCAGCATTTTCGATGAGAATGGAAAAAACATTCCATGTACAGTTATCGAAGCTGGACCATGTGTGATCACCCAAGTCAGAACTAATGAGGTTGATGGCTATGAAGCTATTCAATTAGGTTTCGATGACAAAGCAGACAAAAATGCTACTAAAGCGGCCGCTGGTCACTTTAAAAAAGCAGGTACGGTTGCTAAACGTAAAGTTGTTGAATTCAAAAGTTTTGAGGAGGATCACAAATTAGGAGATACCATTACGGTAGAACATTTCACAGAAGGTGAATTTGTTGATGTATCAGGAACGTCTAAAGGAAAAGGTTTCCAAGGTGTTGTTAAGAGACACGGATTTGGTGGAGTAGGTCAAGCGACTCACGGTCAACATAACCGTTTAAGAGCTCCTGGATCTATTGGTGCTGCTTCATATCCTGCGAGAGTATTCAAAGGAATGAGAATGGCCGGTAGAATGGGCGGAGATAAAGTAAAAGTTCAAAACTTAAAAGTGTTAAAAGTAGTTGCTGAAAAGAATATACTTGTTGTAAAAGGATGTGTTCCTGGTCACAAAAACGCTTATGTAACGATTCAGAAGTAATGAAAGTAGCAGTTGTTGATATTAACGGAAAAGAAACAGGTAGAAAGGCAGACCTTTCTGATGCTGTTTTTGGTGTAGAACCAAATGATCATGCTGTATACTTAGATGTGAAGCAGTATTTGGCAAATCAACGTCAAGGTACGCACAAAGCTAAGGAGCGCGCAGAGATTGTAGGTAGTACTAGAAAAATTAAGAAGCAAAAAGGAACAGGTACCGCCAGAGCAGGTAGTATCAAGTCTCCGATCTTCAAAGGTGGTGGTAGAATATTTGGACCAAGACCTCGTAACTATTCTTTCAAATTGAATAAAAACTTGAAAAGATTAGCGAGAAGATCTGCGCTAAGTATCAAAGCAAATGACAAAGCAATTATGGTTGTGGAGGATTTTAATTTTGATACTATAAAAACTAAGAATTTTACATCAGTTCTAAAGTCTTTAGGACTAGATAGTAAAAAATCTTTGTTTGTGTTGGGAGAGTCAAATAATAATGTATATTTGTCGTCACGCAATTTAAAAGGATCAGAAGTTATAACTGCTTCAGAATTAAGTACTTATAAAATACTTAATGCGAATAATGTTGTGCTTTTGGAGGGTTCTTTGAAAGGAATTGAAGCGAATTTAAGTAAATAGAAGCCATGAGTATTTTAATAAAACCTATTATTACGGAAAAGGCTACCAGCGATAGTGAGTTATTTAACCGCTATGGTTTTCAGGTAGATAAAAAAGCGAATAAGGTGCAGATTAAGAAAGCTGTTGAGGCAGCTTATGGTGTTTCTGTTACTAAAGTTCGTACTATTAATGTCCGTCCGGATCGTAAAACCCGTTTTACAAAAACAGGAATGATCACTGGTAAAACAAATGCAATTAAGAAGGCAATTGTACAGGTGGCGGAAGGTGAAGTAATTGATTTATACAGTAATCTTTAAGACTAACAGATGTCAGTAAGAAAATTAAAACCAATTACCCCAGGTCAGCGTTTTAGAGTAGTAAATGGGTATGACGCCATTACTACTGATAAGCCGGAAAAAAGCCTATTGGCTCCGAGAAAAAGATCTGGAGGTAGAAACAGTCAAGGAAAAATGACCATGCGCTATATTGGTGGTGGTCATAAAAGAAGATATCGTATCATCGATTTCAAACGTGATAAGCAGGGTGTTCCTGCGACGGTTGCATCGATTGAGTACGATCCAAACAGAACTGCATTTATAGCGCTTTTGAACTATCAAGATGGTGAAAAGCGTTATGTTATTGCTCAAAATGGACTACAGGTTGGGCAAAATATCGTCGCAGGTAGTAATGTTGCTCCAGAAATTGGAAATGCAATGCCACTTAGCGATATTCCATTAGGTACTATTATTTCTTGTATAGAACTTCGACCAGGTCAAGGTGCTGTTATGGCGCGTAGTGCTGGTTCTTTTGCTCAGTTAATGGCAAGAGACGGTAAGTTTGCTACAGTTAAGCTTCCTTCAGGAGAAGTACGATTAATTTTGGTTAATTGTGTTGCGACAATAGGTGCTGTTTCTAACAGTGATCATCAATTAGTTGTTGGTGGTAAAGCTGGTAGAGGAAGATGGTTAGGACGTCGTCCAAGAACAAGACCGGTAGCAATGAACCCTGTTGATCACCCAATGGGTGGTGGAGAAGGTCGTTCTTCAGGAGGTCATCCTCGTTCTAGAAAAGGTCTTCCTGCTAAAGGATACAGAACCCGTTCTAAGACGAAGTCGAGTAATAAGTATATTGTAGAACGTAGAAAGAAATAATAAGATATGGCACGTTCATTAAAAAAAGGACCTTACGTTCACTATAAGTTAGAGAAAAAAGTAGCTGCAAACGTTGAAGCTAACAAGAAGTCTGTTATCAAAACATGGTCAAGAGCCTCTATGATAACACCTGATTTTGTTGGTCAAACAATAGCAGTGCATAATGGTCGCCAGTTCGTTCCTGTGTATGTTACAGAGAACATGGTAGGACATAAATTAGGAGAATTTTCGCCAACTCGTTCCTTTAGAGGACACGCTGGTGCTAAAAATAAAGGTAAAAAATAATTTAAGCTATGGGAGTTCGTAAAAGAGAAATGGCGGATAGAATTAAAGAAGAGAGAAAGCAAGTTGCTTTCGCTAAGCTTAATAACTGTCCAACATCACCTAGAAAGATGCGTTTAGTTGCGGATCTTGTGCGTGGTGAGAAAATTGAAAGAGCGCTTCATATTCTTAGATTTAACCCTAAAGAAGCATCACGTCGTTTAGAGAAGCTTTTGCTATCAGCAATTGCTAACTGGCAGGCAAAGAATGAAGACGCTAGCATCGAGGATGCTGAGCTTATTGTAAAAGAGATTCGTGTTGACGGAGGAAGTATGTTAAAAAGACTTCGTCCTGCGCCACAGGGTCGTGCACACAGAATAAGAAAACGCTCTAACCACGTTACAATCGTGGTTGCAGCTAAAAATAATACACAAAGCTAAATAATAGTATGGGACAGAAGACAAATCCAATCGGAAATCGCCTTGGTATCATTAGAGGATGGGAATCCAACTGGTACGGAGGTAATGACTACGGCGATAAACTTGCTGAAGACGATAAGATTAGAAAGTATGTACACGCACGTTTATCAAAAGCTAGTGTATCAAGAGTAATTATTGAGCGTACGCTTAAACTTGTAACCGTTACTATCACTACTGCTAGACCTGGTATTATTATCGGAAAAGGTGGACAAGAGGTAGACAAGTTAAAAGAAGAGCTTAAAAAGATTACAGATAAAGAAGTACAGATCAATATCTTTGAGATCAAAAGACCAGAATTAGATGCATTCTTGGTTGGTTCTAGTGTAGCTAGACAAATTGAGAACCGTATTTCATACCGTAGAGCTATTAAGATGGCGATCGCAGCTGCAATGAGAATGAATGCTGAAGGTATCAAAATACAGATTTCTGGACGTTTGAATGGTGCTGAAATGGCGCGTTCTGAGTCTTATAAAGATGGTCGTATTCCTTTATCAACATTTAGAGCTGACATAGATTACGCTTTAGTTGAGGCACATACTACTTATGGTAGATTAGGTGTTAAAGTGTGGATTATGAAAGGTGAAGTGTATGGTAAGAGAGAGCTTTCTCCTTTAGTTGGATTATCCAAGAAACAAGGAAAAGGTGACAGAGCCGGTCGAGGTGGTGAGAAGAAATCACGTCGTAGAAAGTAATTTTTTAAAGTAAATTAACAATGTTACAGCCTAAAAGAACAAAATTCCGTAAACAACAAAAGGGTCGTATGAAAGGATTGTCTCAACGAGGGAATCAACTTTCAAACGGTACTTTTGGGATTAAATCGTTGGATTCAAGTTTTGTTACTGCACGTCAGATAGAAGCAGCACGTATTTCTGCTACCCGTTATATGAAAAGAGAAGGATCTCTGTGGATTAAAATTTTCCCGGACAAGCCAATTACTAAGAAACCTCTTGAAGTACGTATGGGTAAAGGAAAAGGTGCGGTTGAATACTGGGCAGCAGTAGTGAAGCCAGGAAGAATCTTATTCGAGATCAGTGGTGTATCATACGATGTTGCTAAAGAAGCACTTCGTTTGGCCGCTCAAAAATTACCAGTTAAAACTAAGTTTATTGTAGCTAGAGATTATCAAGCTTAATATTTGAGATTATGAAACAATCAGAAGTAAAAGAATTATCTACAGCTGAATTGCAAGAGCAACTTGGTAAATCTCAAAAAGAGTATTCGGATTTAAAAATGGCTCACACAATGTCTCCATTAGAAAATCCTTTACAGATACGTAAAGCGAGAAGATCTATCGCGAGAATAGCTACTGAGTTAACAAAACGAGAATTAAACGGTTAATTCTGCTGAAAGATGGAAAAAAGAAATTTAAGAAAAGAGCGTATAGGTGTTGTTACTAGTAACAAAATGGTGAAATCAATTGTGGTTTCTGAAGTTAGAAAAGTAAAACACCCGATGTACGGAAAGTTCGTATTAAAGACGAAAAAATACGTAGCACACGACGAGAAAAACGATTGCAATATTGGTGATACTGTAAAGATTATGGAAACACGACCTATGAGTAAAACTAAATGTTGGAGATTAGTAGAAGTAATTGAAAGAGCGAAGTAATTATGTTACAACAAGAGTCTAGATTAAAAGTAGCCGATAACACTGGAGCAAAAGAAGTTTTGGTAATCCGTGTTTTAGGTGGTACAGGAAGAAGATACGCCTCTGTAGGTGACAAGATAGTTGTCAGTGTTAAAGAAGCGACTCCTAACGGTAACGTTAAAAAAGGAGCTGTTTCGACTGCAGTTGTTGTTCGTACAAAAAAAGAAGTGCGCAGACCAGACGGTTCGTACATTCGTTTCGATGATAATGCATGTGTTTTATTAAACCCTGCTGGCGAAATGAGAGGTACACGTGTTTTTGGTCCTGTTGCAAGAGAACTTCGTGATAAGCAATTCATGAAAATCGTTTCATTAGCGCCGGAAGTGCTTTAAAATTGTAAATAAAATGACAAAGCATAAAATTAAATCAGGAGATACAGTACGTGTCATTGCTGGAGATAATAAAGGCCAGGAAGGAAAAGTACAAAAAGTATTAAAAGATAAGAACAAGGTTCTTGTGGAAGGTGTAAATATGGTTTCTAAACATCAGAAGCCAAGTGCAGCTAATCCGCAGGGAGGTATTGTTAAGCAAGAAGCGCCTATTCATATTTCAAACTTGTCTCTATTGTCAAATGGAGAAACAACAAGAGTTGGGTATAGAATGGAAGGAGATAAGAAAGTGAGATTTTCTAAAAAATCTAATGAAGTAATATAGTTATGGCTTATATTCCAAGATTAAAACAAGAGTATAACGACAGAATTGTGTCAGCTCTTACAGAAGAATTTAGTTACGCAAACGTAATGCAGGTACCAAAACTTAAAAAAATTGTTTTGAGTAGAGGTGTTGGTGCGGCCGTAGCAGATAAGAAACTGATCGATCACGCAGTGGATGAGTTGACTATGATATCAGGTCAAAAAGCTGTTGCAACTATTTCTAAAAAGGATGTTGCTTCTTTTAAATTACGTAAAGGGATGCCTATTGGCGCAAAAGTTACGTTGAGAGGTGAGCAGATGTATGAATTTTTAGACCGTTTAATCACTTCTGCGTTACCACGTGTAAGAGATTTCAACGGAATCAAAGCTACAGGTTTTGATGGAAGAGGAAATTATTCATTGGGAATTCTAGAGCAAATTATCTTTCCAGAGGTTGATATTGATAAAGTAAATAAAATTTCAGGAATGAATATTACTTTTGAAACTTCTGCGAATACTGATAAGGAAGCAAAATCATTGTTAACTGAACTAGGTTTACCCTTTAAAAAGAATTAATTATGGCTAAAGAATCAATGAAAGCCCGTGAGGTTAAAAGAACTAAAACGGTTGAAAAATATGCTGAGAAACGCAAAGCTTTAAAAGAAGCTGGTGACTACGAAGCATTACAAAAATTGCCAAAAAATGCTTCTCCTGTTCGTCAACACAACCGATGTAAATTAACAGGAAGACCAAAAGGATATATGCGTCAGTTTGGTATCTCTCGTGTTATGTTTAGAGAGATGGCTAACCAAGGTTTAATACCTGGTGTTACAAAAGCTAGTTGGTAATAACAAATACATTAATTGGTTTCAGGTTCAACTAAAGTAGTTTGAAAACCAAAACCATAAATTACATATAATGAATACAGATCCTATAGCAGATTATTTAACCAGAATTCGTAATGCGAATAGTGCACAACATAGAGTTGTTGAAATTCCTGCGTCTAAGGTTAAAAAAGAAATCACTAAAATATTATTCGATCAGGGGTATATTTTAAGTTATAAATTCGAAGATACTACCGCTCAGGGTACCATCAAAATCGCGTTGAAATACGATAAGATGACCAAAGAGCCTGTAATTAAAAATTTACAGCGAATCAGTAAGCCTGGTTTACGTAAGTATGCTGGTTCTAATGAAATTCCAAGAATTTTAAACGGATTAGGAGTTGCAATTGTTTCTACATCTCACGGTGTTATGACCGGTAAACGTGCTAAGCAAGAGAATGTAGGAGGAGAAGTACTTTGCTACGTATATTAACAGTATAAAAGACAAAAGAAATGTCAAGAATAGGAAAAAATCCAGTAACTGTTCCGTCTGGTGTCACAGTTGATGTGACAGGTAATGTTGTTACTGTTAAAGGAAAATTAGGAGAGCTTACCCAAACTTTTGATAGTATTGATATCAAAGTAGAAGAAGGGCAAGTAATTTTAGAGAGACCTAGTGAGTTGAAAGACCACAAAGCTAAACACGGATTATACAGATCGCTTATCAACAATATGATTGTTGGAGTTTCTGAAGGGTTTACCAAAGAATTGGAGTTGGTAGGAGTTGGTTACAGAGCCACTCACCAAGGACAAAAGCTAGATTTAGCACTTGGGTTTTCTCATAGTATTGTTATGGATCTTGCTCCAGAAGTAAAGGTTGAAACAGTTTCAGAAAAAGGTAAGAATCCTATCATCAAATTAACTTCTTTTGACAAACAGTTGGTTGGTCAGGTTGCTGCTAAAATTAGAGCATTCCGTAAGCCGGAACCATACAAAGGAAAAGGAATTAAATTTGTAGGAGAACAATTAAGAAGAAAAGCAGGTAAATCTGCATAATCACTAAGGTATGGCATTCTCAAAAGATTCAAGAAGAGCAAAAATAAGAAAACGCATCCGTGGAACGGTTAGCGGTACAGAACAACGTCCTAGATTATCTGTATACAGAAGTAATAAAGAAATCTACGCACAAATCGTAGATGATGTTACTGGTGTAACAATCAGTGCAGCTTCGTCAAGAGATAAAGACATTGCTTCGGCATCTGGAAATAAAATAGAAAAAGCGAACTTGGTTGGTAAAGCACTTGCTGAAAAAGCTGTGAAAGCCGGTGTAGAAACTATCTCTTTTGATAGAGGTGGGTATTTATATCACGGAAGAGTAAAATCATTGGCTGAAGGAGCTAGAGAAGCAGGACTAAAATTCTAAGAAATTATGTATCAAAAATATAAAAACGCAGAATTAGTAAAACCAAGTGGACTTGAACTAAAAGATCGTTTAGTTGGTGTTCAACGTGTAACCAAAGTAACTAAAGGTGGTAGAGCCTTTGGTTTCTCTGCAATAGTTGTTGTAGGAGATGAAAACGGTGTAGTTGGTCACGGTCTAGGTAAATCTAAAGAAGTAGCAGAAGCTATTGCAAAAGCAGTAGAAGATGCAAAGAAAAATTTAGTACGTATTCCTTTGACTAAAGGAACGTTACCACATGAGCAAAAAGGTAAATATGGTGGTGCACGTGTCTTATTGATGCCGGCAGCAACGGGTACCGGAGTAATTGCAGGTGGTGCAATACGTGCAGTATTAGAAGCTGTAGGTGTTCATGATGTACTTTCAAAGAACCAAGGATCTTCTAACCCACACAATGTGGTAAAAGCAACGTTTGATGCGTTATTGCAATTGCGTAATGCAGAGCAAGTAGCACGTCAACGAGGAGTATCACTTGATAAAGTGTTTAAAGGTTAAATATTAGGACGATGGCAAAGATTAAAATTACTAAAGTAAGAAGTGCGATAAATCGTACTCAGAGACAAAAGAGAACTCTTGAGGCTTTAGGTCTTAAAAAGATCGGCCAGGTAGTGGAGCACGACGACACTCCTAATATCCTTGGGATGGTAAATAAAGTTAAACATTTAGTTTCGATAGAAACAAAATAATATAAGCACATGGATTTAAGTAACTTAAAACCTGCTGCAGGTTCAGTAAAAAATAACAGCAAGCGCGTAGGTCGCGGACAGGGTTCTGGTAAAGGTGGAACTGCTACCCGTGGTCATAAAGGAGCAAAATCTCGTTCTGGATATTCAAAGAAAATTGGATTTGAAGGAGGGCAGATGCCATTGCAACGACGTGTTCCAAAATTCGGTTTTACTAATATTAATCGTAAAGAATATCAAGGAATCAATTTAGATACTTTGCAAGCCTACGTGGATGCAGGTAAATTTAAAGATTCTGTAGATCTTGAGGTTCTTATGGATAACCGTCTTGTTGGAAAGAATGATTTAGTTAAGATACTGGGAAGAGGTGAATTGAAGGCGAAGTTGAAAGTCTCAGCTCACAAATTTACAGCCACTGCAAAAGCCGCTATTGAAGCAGCTGGTGGTGAGGCAGTAACCCTATAATAAACGATTCATGAAATTTATTGATACAATAAAAAATATTTGGAAAATAGAGGAGCTAAGAAATAGAATTCTTGTTACCTTAGGATTATTACTAGTATATCGATTTGGTGCACAAGTAGTACTTCCTGGAGTAGATGCTTCTCAATTATCAAATTTGGCTTCACAAACAGACCAAGGTTTACTTGGTCTGTTAAATGCTTTTACGGGAGGTGCATTTTCTAATGCCTCTGTTTTTGCATTAGGTATTATGCCTTATATTTCGGCCTCTATTGTTGTACAATTGATGGGTATTGCTATACCTTATCTTCAGAAACTACAAAAAGAAGGCGAAAGTGGTAGAAAGAAAATCAACCAAATTACACGTTGGTTGACTATAGCTATTACCTTGGTTCAGGGACCTGGATATATCTATAATTTGTTTGCAACCTTACCAGCAGAAGCTTTTGTGCTTCCAAATCAAACTGTTTTTGTTGTGTCATCTGTAATCATCTTAACTACAGGTTGTATTTTTGCAATGTGGTTGGGAGAGAAGATTACCGATAAAGGTATTGGTAACGGTATCTCACTCTTAATTATGGTTGGTATTATTGCAACATTGCCACAGTCATTCGTGCAAAACTTTTCTTCTAGAGTATCTGGAGATACAGGGGGAATGATTATGGTTCTTATTGAACTTGTCATATGGTTTGCGATTATTATGGCTTCGGTATTATTGGTAATGGCTGTACGTCAAATACCCGTGCAGTATGCGAGAAGAACTGCGGGTGGAGGATACGAGAAAAACGTATTCGGTTCACGTCAGTATATACCGCTAAAACTTAATGCATCTGGTGTAATGCCAATTATCTTTGCTCAAGCAATTATGTTTATACCTGCTGCGGTAGCTGGATTATCCGATTCAGAGACTTCACAAGGTGTAGCGGCTGCTTTCAGTGATATTTTCGGTTTGTGGTATAATGTATTATTCGCAGTATTGATTATTGTGTTTACATATTTTTATACAGCGATTACTGTGCCTACCAATAAAATGGCCGATGATTTAAAAAGAAGTGGTGGTTTTATTCCCGGGATTCGTCCTGGTGGTGAGACTGGGGAGTATCTGGATAAGATCATGTCACAGATAACGCTTCCCGGATCAGTATTCCTAGCATTAATTGCAATATTTCCTGCGATAGCAGTTAAATTGCTGAATGTGCAACAAGGATGGGCATTGTTTTTTGGAGGAACCTCTTTATTGATTATGGTGGGTGTTGCGATCGATACAATGCAACAGGTTAATTCATATTTATTGAATAGACACTACGATGGTTTAATGAAAACTGGTAAAAACAGAAAAGCAGTAGCATAATGGCAAAACAACCAGCAATAGAACAGGATGGTAGTATAATTGAAGCATTGTCAAATGCGATGTTTCGTGTTGAATTGGAGAATGGTCACGTAGTGACAGCTCATATCTCTGGTAAAATGCGAATGCACTATATTAAATTACTTCCGGGAGATAAAGTAAAATTAGAAATGAGTCCTTATGATTTATCAAAGGCTCGAATAACATATCGATACTAATTAAAAATTAGTTATTTAAGATTTTTTGTGTACTTTTGCAGGCTCAAAAATCTTGTTAATGATTTCGATTGAAGTATTAGTAGTTAATATTTCAGAAACAAAAAACAATAAGGATGAAAGTTAGAGCATCAATAAAAAAGAGAAGTGCCGAGTGCAAGATTGTGCGTCGAAAAGGCCGACTTTACGTAATTAATAAAAAGAATCCTAGATTTAAACAAAGACAAGGGTAATTATGGCAAGAATTGCAGGGGTAGATATACCTAAACAAAAGCGAGGAGTTATAGCATTAACCTATATCTTCGGTGTTGGTAGAAGTAGAGCTAAAGAAATTTTAGACACTGCCAAAGTAGATGAGAGTATTAAAGTTTCTGACTGGGATGATGATCAAATTGGTCGTATTCGTGAAGCTGTAGGAGCCTATACCATTGAAGGAGAGTTAAGATCTGAGGTTCAGGTGAATATCAAACGTCTTATGGATATAGGATGTTACCGTGGTATTCGTCATAGATCTGGGTTGCCTTTGAGAGGTCAACGTACTAAGAATAACTCTAGAACACGTAAAGGAAGAAGAAAAACTGTTGCTAACAAGAAAAAAGCGACTAAATAATAAGTAGTATGGCAAAGTCAACTTCAAAAAAACGTAAGGTAATTGTAGAATCTGTTGGTGAGGCTCACGTAACTGCTTCTTTTAACAATATCATCGTTTCACTTACAAATAAAAAAGGAGACGTTATTTCTTGGTCTTCAGCTGGTAAAATGGGTTTCAGAGGTTCTAAAAAGAACACACCATATGCTGCTCAATTAGCATCAGAAGATGCTGCAAAAGTAGCTATCGAAGCAGGTCTTAAGAAAGTGAAAGTTTATGTGAAAGGACCAGGTAATGGTAGAGAATCTGCGATTCGTTCTATTCACAATTCTGGAATTGAGGTTACAGAAATTATTGATGTAACTCCAATGCCACATAACGGATGTCGTCCTCCAAAAAGACGTAGAGTATAATTTAAAAGACTCCGGAAGCTGTTAGTTTCCGGTTTCTCTATATAACAACTTGAATGCGTGATGTACTATCGTGCATTCTTTTTAAGTAAATCCTAAAAGAGGAATTCTGATTATCGAAGGACAGTGACCTTAATTCATAATCACCTCATTAACTAAATTAATTACAATGGCAAGATATACTGGTCCAAAAACTAAAATCGCTCGTAAATTTGGTGAAGCGATCTTCGGAGATGACAAATCATTCGAAAAAAGAAATTACCCTCCTGGGCAACACGGTAACAACAGACGTAGAGGTAAGAAAAGTGAATATGCTATCCAGTTAATGGAGAAGCAAAAAGCTAAATATACGTATGGAATTCTTGAGCGTCAGTTCCGTAACATGTTTGAAAGAGCTACCAGATCTCAAGGGATTACGGGTGAGGTTCTTTTACAATTATGTGAATCTCGTTTAGACAATGTGGTGTTTAGAATGGGCTTAGCCAATTCTCGTAGAGGAGCTAGACAATTAGTATCACACAGACATATTACTGTAAATGGTGGGCTTGTTAATATTCCTTCATACCAATTGAAACCTGGTGATGTTGTAAGTGTTCGTGAGAAGTCTAAATCTTTAGAGGTGATCCAAAATGCACTTGCCAATAATAGCAAAGTGTATGAGTGGATTACTTTTAATAACGACACTAAACAAGGTACTTTTGTATCTGTTCCTGGTAGAATTCAGATCCCTGAAAATATCAACGAACAATTCATCGTCGAATTATATTCTAAGTAATAACTCATAGAAGAAACAATAACATGGCAATATTAAATTTTCAGAAGCCCGATAAAGTTATCATGATCGACTCAACTGAGTTTGATGGTAAGTTTGAATTCAGACCATTAGAACCAGGGTACGGTTTAACAGTTGGTAACGCTTTGAGAAGAGTTTTGCTATCTTCTTTAGAGGGATTCGCTATTACTTCTTTAAGAGTAGAAGGAGTAGATCATGAATTCTCTACTATATCTGGAGTTGTAGAAGATGTAACCGAGATTATCTTAAATCTTAAGCAAGTACGTTTTAAACGTCAAATAGAGGATATCGATAATGAAGCTGTTACTATTTCTATTTCTGGCCAAGAGCAGTTAACTGCAGGAGATTTCCAAAAATTTATCTCAGGTTTCCAAGTGCTTAATCCGGACTTGGTGATTTGTAATATGGATAAAAAAGTTTCTCTTAATATGGAGCTTTCTATCGAAAAAGGTAGAGGATACGTTCCGGCTGAAGAGAATAAAAAGGCAAATGCACCAATCGGTACAATTTTTACAGATTCTATCTATACACCTATCAAAAATGTTAAGTATAGTATAGAAAACTATCGTGTAGAGCAGAAGACGGATTATGAAAAATTGGTTTTCGAGATTGTTACTGATGGTTCAATTCATCCTAAAGATGCGTTGACCGAGGCTGCTAAGATCTTAATCCACCACTTCATGTTATTCTCTGATGAGCGTATAACGCTAGAGGCTGACGAGATCGCTCAAACAGAAACTTATGATGAGGAGTCTCTACACATGAGACAGCTGTTAAAAACTAAGCTTATTGATATGGACTTGTCTGTACGTGCGCTTAATTGCTTAAAAGCTGCAGAGGTAGATACCTTAGGAGATTTAGTTTCTTATAATAAGAACGATTTAATGAAGTTCCGAAACTTTGGTAAAAAATCTTTAACTGAACTAGAAGAATTAGTGAATGTTAAAGGTCTTAACTTTGGTATGGATCTTTCCAAATATAAATTAGACAAAGATTAATCCATCATAGTTTGCTCCCCAAAATGGGTTGTAGCAAGATGATGATTCAAAACAAATGTCATGAGACACGGAAAAAAAATAAATCACTTAGGAAGAAAAACAGCGCATCGTAAAGCAATGCTTTCAAATATGGCTTGTTCCCTAATTGAACATAAGAGAATTAATACTACAGTAGCTAAGGCTAAAGCCTTAAAACAATTTGTAGAGCCATTAATTACGAAGTCTAAAGAGGATACAACGCACAATCGTCGTCTCGTTTTTAGTAAATTACGTAGTAAAGAAACAGTTACGGAATTGTTTAGAGATGTAGCTGCAAAAATCGGAGATCGTCCAGGAGGATATACTAGAATTATAAAACTAGGAAATCGTTTGGGAGATAATGCTGATATGGCAATGATCGAATTAGTAGACTACAATGAGCTATACAATGCTGATAAGCCTGCTAAAAAGAAATCAACTCGTAGAGGAAGATCTAAGAAAACAGAAACAACTCCTGCTGCTCCGGCATCAGAAACTACAAATTCTGAAGAAGAATAGATGATTAAGTGGTTAACACATAATGAAAAAAGGATAGGCGTTCAACGTTTATCCTTTTTTTTTAATTTAAATTTTATGAAATCAGCCGTTTTATTACCTTAAACGGCACAATTAAATTTGATGACAATGAAATATCAATCTCGTAAAAAAGCAATTCTCTTATTAGCTGACGGCACCATTTTTAATGGGAAGGCTGTAGGTAGAGATGGCAATGCATTTGGTGAAGTATGTTTTAACACAGGGATGACCGGATATCAGGAAATCTTTACTGATCCTTCTTACTTTGGTCAGCTTATGGTTACAACCAATGCGCATATTGGAAACTATGGTACGTTTGAGGAAGAAATGGAATCTGATTCTGTAAAAATTGCAGGCTTGATTGTCAAGAACTTTAGTTATGATTATTCCAGAGAAAATGCTGATCAATCCTTGCAGGAATTTTTGGATAAACACGGTGTCTTGGCTATCTCAGATGTTGATACGCGAGCCCTTGTGAGTTATATAAGAGATCATGGTGCGATGAACGCCGTGATAAGTACTGATGTGGAGAATATAGAGGGCTTAAAAGCGCAATTGGCAGAAGTTCCCAATATGGACGGGTTAGAACTTGCGTCAAAAGTTTCAACTACAGAACCTTACTTTTATGGAGATCCAAATGCGGAGTTTAAGATTTCAGCCATGGATTTAGGAATTAAGAAAAACATACTTCGTAACCTTGCTAAACGTGATGCTTACATAAAAGTTTTTCCGCATTCTGCTACTTTTGAAGAAATGAGTGCATGGGATCCGGATGGTTATTTTTTGTCTAATGGACCGGGTGATCCAGATCCACTTACCAACGCTATTGAAGTAACCAAAGAAATCATTAAAAGAGATCTACCTCTTTTTGGGATATGTCTGGGACATCAAGTGATTGCGTTAGCTAACGGTATTGCTACGTATAAAATGCATCATGGTCATCGCGGAATTAATCATCCGGTTAAGAATCTCCTTACAGGCAAAGGTGAGATCACCTCGCAGAATCACGGCTTTTCTGTGGATAGAGAGCAAACAGAGTCTAATCCAGAAGTTGAAATTACGCATGTTCATCTGAATGATCATACCGTAGCAGGATTGAGAATGGTTAATAAAAACTGTTTTTCTGTTCAATATCATCCCGAGGCGGGTCCTGGGCCAAATGATGCTACCTATTTGTTTGATCAGTTTATAGAGAACATTAAGAAACGGGAGTACGTAAATAAATAAGATATTTTGAAAAGCTTACACTGAAATCGATCTAAAACGTTGTAGTTAATAACTTCTATGGTTTTACATGATTTTAGCAATAAGTTGGCTGTATAACGGGTGTGGAAAACTATTCCTGTTTTGTATATTGCCTATCAATTTTATCAATCAACCAAAATTAAAACTTATGAG
This sequence comes from Aquimarina sp. 2-A2, assembly GCF_045505135.1. NCBI lineage: Bacteria > Pseudomonadati > Bacteroidota > Flavobacteriia > Flavobacteriales > Flavobacteriaceae > Aquimarina > Aquimarina sp. 2-A2. The sequence goes on from NZ_JBJKFI010000003.1 coordinate 94,570, forward strand.
TATCATAATAAATATTCACGCGAGACAAATTTTAGATTCTAGAGGAAATCCAACAGTAGAGGTAGATGTAGTTACCGAGAATGGTGTCTTAGGGCGTGCCGCCGTGCCATCGGGTGCATCTACAGGAGAACATGAGGCCGTTGAATTACGTGATGGAGGCAAAGCCTTCATGGGAAAAGGAGTAAGTAAGGCTATTGAGAATGTAAATACGACAATTGCCGAATCTTTACTGGGATATTCAATTTTTGATCAAAACTTAATTGATTCAAAAATGATCGAACTTGACGGAACGCCAAATAAATCTAATCTTGGAGCAAATGCAATTCTTGGAGTTTCTTTAGCTGTAGCTAAAGCAGCTGCTAATGAACTCAATTTACCACTGTATCGTTATATTGGAGGAGTAAGCGCAAATACCTTGCCTGTACCGATGATGAATATTATCAATGGTGGTTCCCATAGTGATGCTCCGATTGCTTTTCAGGAATTTATGGTAATGCCGGTTAAGGCTACTAATTTTTCTCATGCCATGCAAATGGGAACAGAGATTTTTCACCATCTCAAAAAAGTGCTGCATGATCGTGGATTAAGTACGGCAGTTGGTGATGAAGGTGGTTTTGCTCCTACACTTGACGGGACTGAAGATGCGTTGGATTCTATTGCATTGGCAGTAAAAAATGCCGGTTATAGCTTTGGTGATGAGATCATGATTGCTTTAGATTGTGCGGCAGCCGAATTTTATGTAAACGGAAAATATGATTACACCAAATTTGAAGGCGATACAGGTAAAATCCGAACCAGTGAAGAGCAAGCGGATTATTTAGCTGAGCTATCTGAAAAGTATCCAATAATTTCTATCGAAGATGGAATGGATGAGAATGACTGGGAAGGATGGAAATACCTGACAAGTAAAATCGGAGATAAAGTACAGTTGGTTGGAGATGATTTGTTTGTTACCAATGTAGAGCGTTTGAATAAAGGTATCCAGAACGATACAGCAAATTCTATTTTGATCAAAGTAAATCAAATCGGGACACTTACCGAAACGATTGCAGCTGTCAATATGGCTCATAATGCCGGGTATACTTCAGTAATGTCTCATCGATCCGGGGAAACCGAAGATACTACCATTGCTGATCTAGCTGTTGCGCTTAACACGGGGCAAATCAAAACAGGTTCTGCTTCTCGAAGTGATCGTATGGCAAAATATAATCAACTTTTAAGGATAGAGGAAGAGTTGGGAGATGTAGCGTATTATCCTAAGGAAAATGCTTTTAAAATTTAAGAACTTCACTATATAGTGTGTTTAAATAGGTCATTTAGAGAAATGACCTATTTTTTTTGCGATAAAAGCAATAATTTAATCTTAAGATAGCAAATTCATACTTGGAAAAATCACTTATTTAGTCTATATTTTGTAATTTAGCAAACCTTTATTATAACAGCAAAATTCTATATAAACACATGTCAAAAATAGCTAGATTAGAAATCGACGGCAATACATATGAGTTTCCCATTATCAAAGGGACAGAAAATGAATTAGGAATCGATATTAAAACGCTTCGTGGTGTTACCGGCGGAGTTACCACCATAGATCCGGGGTACAAGAATACAGGTAGTTGTGAGAGTGCAATTACGTTCTTGGACGGAGAAAAAGGAATCTTACGATACCGTGGGTATGCCATTGAAGAATTAGCAGAAAAAGCTAATTTTCTTGAAGTAGCGTACTTGTTGATTTTTGGAGAACTTCCTAATGCAGAACAGTTAGCTAAATTTGATAAGGATATTAAAGAGGAGTCTCACGTAGATGAGGATATGAAAAAGATTTTGGATGGCTTCCCAAAAAGCGCACATCCAATGGGTGTTCTTTCTTCTTTAACCAGTGCATTGGTTGCTTTTAACCCTAGCTCTGTAGATGTTGATTCCGATGAAGCGATGTATAATGCTATCGTAAAGATCATGGGTAAGCTACCGGTTTTGGCTGCATGGACCATGCGTAAGAGAAAAAGTTTGCCATTAGACTATGGAGATAATTCATTAGGCTATGTAGAGAATTTACATAAAATGATGTTCTCAAGGCCTAATAAAGCATATGAAACTAACAAAGTGGTAAATGACGCTCTGGATAAGCTGTTAATTTTGCATGCAGATCACGAACAAAACTGTTCTACATCGACTGTGAGAATAGTAGGTTCATCCCATGCCGGATTATTTGCTTCATTATCAGCAGGGATCTCAGCACTTTGGGGGCCACTTCATGGAGGAGCAAATCAAGCAGTTATCGAAATGCTTGAAGCTATAAAAGCTGACGGTGGTGATACTGCAAAATATATTGAAAAAGCTAAGGATAAGGATGACGCTTTCAGACTTATGGGCTTTGGTCACAGAGTATATAAAAATTTTGACCCACGAGCCAAAATTATTAAAAAATCAGCAGAAGAAGTGTTGGGCGATTTAGGTATAGACGATCCTGTGCTGGATATTGCCAAAGGCTTGGCAAAGGTCGCGCTAGAGGATGATTATTTTGTTAAGCGTAAATTGTATCCTAACGTAGACTTCTATTCTGGAATTATTTATAGAGCTCTTGATATACCAACCGAAATGTTTACTGTTATGTTTGCTTTAGGTAGATTACCCGGATGGATCGCGCAATGGAGAGAGATGCGATTAAGAAAAGAACCAATTGGTCGTCCAAGACAGATTTATATTGGTGAGACAGAACGTTCATTCAAATCAATTGCTGAACGATAGAGTTTTAAAATCATAACAAGTTCGATAGAATTTGTACCAGTATAGATAGTCTCTGATTTTCATAATACGCAAAGATTTCAACGATTTTTGAGTAGTATATGTCAGAGACTTTTTATTTTTGACAGATTGTGACTTCTTTATAGGTTAAGCATACAATTTTTAAATTAATTTCTTTGAAACTAAATATTCAGAATGAAACCTCTAGATTACGAGCGGTAATCTTGGGTACAGCAAAAAGTAATGGAGCGACACCTACTCTCCAAGAGGCATATGATCCTAAATCAATTGAACATATCAAAGCAGGAACATATCCTACAGAAAAAGATATGATACACGAGATTGAGAGTGTCGCTGCAGTATTAAAAAAATATGATGTAGCGGTGTATCGACCTGAGATAATAGAGGATTATAACCAAATTTTTGCTAGGGATATAGGGCTGGTAATAGAAGATAAGTTTATTAAGGCTAATATTTTACCTGATAGGGAAAAAGAAATTGACGCTATAAAACATGTTATTGCAAAGATCGATGCTGACCATGTTTATAAGGCAGCTTCAGAAGATATACATTTTGAGGGTGGGGATATTATGGTGCATAACGATTATATCTTTATAGGAACGTATTTAGGAGATGACTACAGTGATTGTATCGTAGCACGTACTAATATGGAAGGGGTAGCCTACATAGCTTCCCTATTTCCACATAAAAAAGTAAAGGCTTTTGATCTAAATAAATCTATGACAGATCCTCGTGACAACGCTTTGCATCTAGACTGTTGTTTTCAACCGGTTGGGCACGATAAAGCTATTATTCACAAAGAAGGATTTAGAAACCCCGAAGAATATGAGTTCTTGGTAGATTTATTTGGGTTTGATAATTTATTTCATATCGATAAAAAGGAAATGTATTACATGAATTCGAACATCTTTTCTATCGCTGAAGATGTAGTTATTTCTGAGCGAAATTTTAATAGATTGAATGACTGGTTACGTAAGAATAAAATAACGGTAGAAGAGGTTCCTTATGCCGAAATAGCAAAGCAGGAGGGATTATTAAGGTGTTCCACACTTCCGCTAATAAGAGATTAACACACTATAATACATGAAACAAGTTACAGATACGTTAGTAATGATACGTCCGGTGCAGTTTAGAATGAATGAGCAAACCGCTGTCAATAATTATTATCAGGAAGATTTAAATATTATTCCTGACACTGCAAACACTAAAGCACAACGAGAATTTGATGAATTTGTCACGAAGCTTAAAGCTGCCGGAGTACAAGTTATTGTGATTGATGATGATAAAAAGTTAGATACCCCTGATTCTATATTTCCGAATAACTGGATTTCTTTTCATGAAAATGGAACTGTAGGGTTGTATCCCATGTTTGCTCCAAACCGTCGTAGAGAGCGCCGTCCAGAAGTTTTAGATATTGTTGAATCATCCGGTTTTAGAATTGATAATATCGTTGATTATACAAGTGCCGAGGAGCAAGATGTTTTTCTGGAAGGTACTGGAAGTCTTGTCTTGGATAGAGTGGGTCGTAAAGCATATTGTGCCTTATCAGCCCGAGCTGATGAAGAGCTGTTAATTGAATTCTGTGAAGATTTCGAATATACACCCGTAATATTTACTGCGTACCAAACTGTAGAAGGAAAAAGATTGCCAATATATCATACCAATGTTATGATGGGTATAGCCGAAACATTTGCGCTTGTATGTTTGGACGCTATTGATGATAAAAAAGAAAAGAAAAGCGTAGTAGACTTTTTAAGAAGTGATAATAAAGAAGTGATTGCTATCAGCGAAGAACAGGTGAATAACTTTGCTGGAAACGTGTTGCAAGTACAAGGGACGGATGATAAGCGTTTGCTGGTTATGTCATCCTCTGCTTTTGCTGCATTGACAGCTACCCAAATTGCGGCTATCAAAAAACATTGTGATATTTTACATAGCGACTTAGAGACTATTGAGACCTTAGGTGGGGGTAGTGCTCGCTGCATGATGGCCGAAGTATTTCTTCCCAAAGAATAAAACATATAAAGAATGCTTTCTAAAAAAACAAAGTATGGACTTAAGGCCTTAACTTATATTGCGCGTAAGCAATGTAGTGAGCCTGTTTTGATTTCGGAAATCGCCGAAAGCGAAAACATATCTCAAAAGTTTTTGGAAAGCATTTTATTAACCTTGCGTAAAAATGGCTTGTTAGGTTCTAAGAAAGGAAAGGGTGGGGGGTATTATTTAATAAAATCTCCATCAGATATTACTATGGCAAGTGTTATCAGGATACTTGAGGGACCTATTGCTATGGTTCCATGTGTAAGTCTCAATTTTTATGAACGTTGCGCAGACTGTCCGGATGAGGATGCGTGCGCAGTACATGCGCTAATGATTGAAGTTAGAGATAAAACCTTGAGTGTTTTAGAGGGTAAAACAATTGCAGACTACGTAAACTAGTCTTTAATTCTTTTATATAGATAAGGACCATTTATTTTTCCCCAAACTTGTTTTCCTTTAGTGTCAAATCCCTTTGTCCATGCTGACAATCTGTTGGTGCTTATTATAATTTGGCTAGATATATATGATATGCCTGGCCTGTTGCTTTCGCAGGTATTGCGCTCTGTTTTTCCGACATAAATATTGGATGTTTGCTTTGTGAACTTTACGTCGCAGCCTTCTCTTAGAAGTAAGTCTTTTGAAGAAATTTTTTTGGCTACATGTTCTGCAATTAAGTCAGAGGTAATCCGTTTTGTGTTTTCAGGAAGTTTATAGAGTTTACTCACTATTGTTACGCTATCCAATCGCTCAAACCGAATAACTCTACGCTGTATAATTTGTGAGGTATCATTACCATCAGCCCATTCCGCAAACATCCAATATCCTGATGTATTCTCCCAAACAGGGGTAATATTGAGAACAATTGCTTTGTAGCTGGCATCTTTAAAAGCTTGCTCTTTAGTGCTAAAACTTCCGATGAATAAAGAGGAGAATTTTTGCAACTCTATATCAATGGACTTATTAGAAATACAGCCGACAGATAAAGTTAAAAGTAAGATTGGTATAAGTAAACGTCTTGTCATAAGGTGTAATAATACAACTTATTACGTAAAAACCGTAATTAATCGATGAAAACATCCACTTGATCGATGTTTTTTAAGAATTATTAACAATTTTTCTAATCATGCCTCCAAAAATGAAATAATGAAAAGGCACCATGGCGTACCAGTATATCCGACCCCAAATTCCTTTTGGTCTAAAGGTTGCAGTTTGATAAAGCATTTGATTATCGTCAATTTCAAACTCTAACCAGGCCTCTCCGGGTACACGCATTTCTGCAAAAAGTAGTAATCTTTTATTATTTTTATCCGCCACAAGTACACGCCAAAAATCCAAAGCATCCCCAGAGTGTATAATATTTTGATGTGTTCTTCCTCGCCTCAGCCCGACACCACCAAATAATTTGTCTATATAGCCTCTTAGTCTCCACAACCAATTGCCATAGTACCACCCGGTATCACCTCCAATACGCCATATTCGTTGAAGTACTTTATCGGGATTTTTAACCTTCATACGTTTTGTGTCTTTTAGACAGCCATGTGTGGGTACTGTAATATATTTTTGGAGATCTTCTTTAAAGCGACCACTGATCATAGAGTCTTTCCAGCTTGATACTACTTGGTTTTGTTCAATTTTAGTAAAGGCTAAATCCAACGCTCTATTATAAGACATTGGTTCGATATTGAGTATTTTTTGAAGCCTTTTATCTTTAGCTATTACCGGTATTCTCATACTGTCAACTAAATTGAGGGCTAATTTATAGGAAGTAGAGGTAACAAAATATAACCAGTAAGAGGATAGCTTGGGTGTCATAACTGGGACCGATATAATTGTTAAGTTTAAAGCTCTTGATTTAGCATAAATTTTAAGCATTTCTTTGTACGTAAGCACATCTGGTCCGCTGATGTCAAAAGATTGATCATAACACTGATCATTATTGAGTACACCTACCATAAAACTCAGTACATCTCTTATGGCGATGGGTTGTGTTTTTGTATTCACCCATTTGGGGGTGATCATTAAGGGGAGTTTCTCGCATAAATCTCTAATTATTTCGAATGATGAACTTCCTGAGCCCACAATAATACCAGATCTTAATACTGTAAGTTTATAATTACCTTCATACAGGATGGTTTCAACATTTTTTCTGGACCATAGGTGTTTTGATAAGTTTTTTTCATTAACAATCCCACTTAAGTAGATGACTTGCTTAATATCAGTGTTTGCTACGAGCGTATTAAAATTATGAGCAGATTGCTCTTCCTTTTTGTCAAAATCTGACGTAGAAGAACTCATAGAATGGATTAAATAATACGCTGCCTCAATAGAATGGGGTAAATCATTGGGTGTTGGTTCTTTTAGAAAGTCAATTTCAACCACTTCCATAGTTGTGCTGTACTCCTTTGGAACGACAAAACGGCTTTTGTCCCTAACACAGCAGATAACATAATGACCTTTATCAATTAACACAGAGAGTAGTCGTCTACCAATATAACCATTTGCACCTGTCAAAAGTATTCGCATATTTTTAAGTTTGTTTTTATATGTTATAAATCTTCAATAGCTGTTGGGCGTTGATCAGATTTTAAGTTGAGAATCTTTTTGATGAAGGAGTGTGTCTTTTTATCGTGGCTACTGGCTTTGATCTTAACGTAGTAGTTATCTCGATAAATAGAATATTCGTCGGCGGTTCCTTTGTAGATGGACAGTTTATAAAAAGGTATTACCAGTGCATAGGTTTCCAGCCGTATATGAAAACCAAGTATAATTCCAGATGGTCTCAATTCAATATTACAAGTGTTCAAGTCATTATTGAGTTGTAGCAAATTGTAAATCTGAATGCTGGCTTGAGTAATATAAAGTTTAGGGGATCCTACACCTTTTAGTTTGAAACGTTCTTTTAAAGTGAAGGGTGCACCCACTTCTGAAATAATTTTTTTCTTTACTTCAGGATCATTGTGAGAAGTGTTGATTAGCATTTTTATTACAAGATAAGCAATTGACAATAATTCTTATAGTGATAGCGTATTATTTCTTTTATCTTTGCAGACTGATTTTTAGACCGTAGTAGTCACATTTAGTATTTTAATTATTAATAAGCTAAGCGAATTGCAAATGACCTTTTCTCAAACCATTATAACGCACGTTAAACAAGCAGTACAGCAACTTTATGACGCAACTTTGGACACTGTTGAAATTCAGCCAACACGTAAAGAGTTCGCCGGAGATATTACAGTAGTAGTTTTTCCTGTATTAAAAGTGGTAAAGAGAAACCCTGTTCAAATAGGAGAGCAAATAGGAGCGTATTTGGTTACAAATGTGTCAGAAATTCAAGGTTTTAATGTGATAAAAGGCTTTTTGAACCTTGAGATAGCAGATGAGTATTACCTTAACTTTTTCAATAGTCACAAGGATAATAAAAGCTATGGTTTAGTTGATCCAAAAAAAGATGAGCCAGCAGTGATGGTTGAGTACTCTTCACCCAATACCAATAAACCGTTGCATCTTGGTCATGTCAGAAACAATTTGTTAGGGTATGCAGTTTCAGAAATAATTAAAGCGAGTGGAGCTAGCGTCTATAAAACTCAAATTATTAATGACCGCGGAATACATATTTGTAAGTCGATGCTTGCATGGAAAAATTTTGGGAATGGGGAGACCCCAGAATCAACTGGTCTTAAGGGAGATAAGTTGGTTGGGAATTATTATGTTAAGTTCGACCAGGTATATAAAGATGAAATTAAAGAATTAATCAATCAGGGAGTATCCGAAGAAGAAGCTAAACAACAAGCTCCAAGCTTATTGGCAGCGCAGCAGATGCTAATACAATGGGAAGCTGGTGATCCTGAGGTTGTGGCCTTATGGAAACGGATGAACGAATGGGTGTACGAGGGTTTTGCTCAAACATATGAAGCCCTGGGGGTAGATTTTGATAGTTATTATTATGAAAGCAATACCTATTTATTGGGTAAAGATAATATTGATGAAGGCTTAGAGAAAGGTGTGTTCTTTAAGAAAGAAGATGGTTCTGTCTGGTGCGATCTTACCGATGAAGGATTGGATGAAAAGTTGGTGTTGCGTAGTGACGGTACATCGGTCTATATGACACAAGATATAGGAACGGCAATTCAACGTGTAAAAGATAATCCAGATGTGGGTGGTATGATTTATACCGTAGGTAATGAGCAGGATTATCATTTTAAAGTGCTGTTTCTTATTCTCAAAAAACTGGGGTACGACTGGGCAGAGAATTTACATCACTTAAGCTACGGGATGGTAGATTTGCCAAGTGGAAAAATGAAAAGTAGAGAGGGGACTGTGGTAGATGCAGATGAACTAATTGCAGAAATGACCACTACGGCACAAACAATTTCTGAAGATTTAGGAAAGTTAGATGGATACTCTGACGAGGAAAAACAAGCTGTGTATACTAATATAGGATTAGGAGCACTAAAATATTACATTCTCAAAGTAGATCCAAAAAAGCGAATTTTGTTTAATCCGGAGGAATCTGTAGATTTTCAAGGTAATACAGGACCTTTCATTCAGTATACTTACGCGCGTATTCAAGCCATCTTGAGAAGAGCTGATTTTGACTGGTCAGCACCGGTAGAGAATATTGGGCTGCTCGATAAAGAAAGAGAAGTGATTAAGCAATTAGAGCTTTATCCAGAAATTATACAAACAGCCGCCAGAGATCTAAGCCCGGCCGTAATTGCGAATTATACATATGACTTAGTAAAATCATATAATTCATTTTTTCAAAATGTTTCAATTTTTGGAGCAGATAACGAAGCAGAAATGCATTTTAGAGTTCAGTTATCAAATTTGGTAGGGGTTGTCATTAAATCTTCATTCTCATTGTTGGGAATTGTGGTTCCGGAAAGAATGTAGTTCGTCAGAAACATCTTTTTCATTTTATATAGTATGAACTCCTACAGGACAACTCTTGTGTGTAGGATTATTTGCATATTTTAAGAGTAATTCATTTTAATTATTATTTCTGTAAGTAAATACTAACGCATCGTTAACAGCCTTTTGGATTGTATATCAATACTTTTGAAATATAACTAAAACGATAACCGATGAAAATGAAAACTTGTATTAGTATGCTATTGATGATATTTCTAGTTTCGATAGGATACGCTCAGATAGATCAAGAAAAGTCTCTTGAATTACAAACCGAAGCGAAAGAAATAAAAACTGAACTTTTGCAAACAGATCCTTCAATGGCATCCTTCTTTGATAAGTCTGCAGGATATGTAATATTCCCAACCGTAGGAAAAGGAGGATTTATAGTTGGGGGAGCTTATGGAAAAGGGGTTGTATACGATAATGGAATGTATGTTGGAACTGCAGAACTGAAGCAATTGGATGTAGGATTGCAAGCAGGAGGTAAAGCATATACCGAAATTGTCTTCTTTGAAACAGAAAAAGCCTTGGAGAATTTTAAAAATGATAAATTCGAGCTATCCGCAGAAGTATCCGCTATCGCAATTAAAACAGGAGTAGCAAAAAAAGCACAATTTGAAAACGGAGTTGCTGTATTTGTTCACCAAAAAGGTGGATTAATGGCCGAAGCTACAATCGGCGGTCAAAAGTTCAATTTTCATCCTGAAAATATGTAATAAAGATTTGATTGGTAGGTTAGATGGAAAGAGCCGCTTAAGCCGAAAGGTTTAAGTGGTTCTTTGTTTTTATGTAAATTCAGGATTTTAAAAAGATCAAAAATTAGCCTGGTCATCCAAAATGACGAAATGGTTAGGCTCCAAATAATTCCTTCACTTCTTGTTGATTTTTATGCTTCAAAATCGTTAAATTTGCAGCTTTACTGCCCGTCAGGGTAGGGTTCAATTTTATAAGTAAAACATATGTTTGATAATTTAAGTGATAAGTTAGATAAAGCGTTACATATTCTCAAGGGGCACGGGCAAATTACAGAAGTAAACGTAGCCGAAACTCTTAAAGAAGTTCGTAGGGCATTGGTGGATGCAGATGTAAATTATAAAATAGCCAAAGATTTTACTGCAAGGGTAAGAGAAAAAGCTTTGGGTCAGGATGTCCTTAAAAGTTTGAAGCCTGGTCAGCTTATGGTTAAGTTGGTAAAGGATGAGCTTACTGAGCTTATGGGAGGAGATGCTGTTGGTATAGATACCTCTGGTAATCCATCTGTAATTCTAATGTCAGGACTACAAGGATCTGGTAAGACTACCTTTTCTGGTAAATTAGCAAACTACTTAAAAGATAAGAAAAAGAAAAAACCATTATTGGTTGCTTGTGATGTATATCGTCCCGCTGCTGTAGATCAGTTACATGTAGTAGGAGATCAAATCAATGTTGAGGTCTTTAGCGATAAAGGTAATACGGATCCGGTAGCTATTGCCAAAGCAGGAATCGCACATGCAAAGGCGAATGATTTTGATACAGTTATTGTCGATACTGCGGGTCGTTTGGCAATTGATGAAATGATGATGACTGAGATTGCGAATATTCACAAAACAATACAGCCTAACGAAACTTTGTTTGTTGTTGATGCTATGACCGGTCAAGATGCGGTTAATACGGCTAAAGCTTTTAATGAAGTCCTTAATTTTGATGGGGTTATTCTCACAAAACTGGATGGGGATACCAGAGGTGGTGCCGCTATTTCTATTAAATCCGTTGTAAATAAGCCTATTAAATTTGTCGGAATGGGAGAAAAGATGGACGCATTAGATGTGTTCTATCCTTCTCGTATGGCTGATAGGATCTTAGGGATGGGTGATGTAGTTTCTTTAGTCGAACGTGCACAGGAACAGTTCGATGAAGAAGAAGCAAGAAAACTTCAGAAGAAAATTGCTAAAAATCAGTTTGGGTTTGATGATTTTTTAAAGCAAATACAGCAGGTTAAAAAGATGGGTAATATGAAGGATCTTATGGGGATGATTCCCGGAGCCGGCAAAATGCTCAAAAATATAGATGTTGATGATGATGCGTTTAAACATATTGAAGCGATAATTCACTCTATGACACCTGCAGAACGAACTAAGCCCCAAATTATTAATGCGAGTCGTAAAAAGCGTATTGGTAAAGGATCAGGTACTTCGGTGCAACAAGTAAATCAACTGTTGAAACAGTTTGATCAAATGAGTAAGATGATGAAGATGATGCAAGGTGGGGGCGGCAAACGAATGATGCAGATGATGAATAAAATGCAATAACCTTTTAATATTTATAGATCACAACACAACGACAACAATGAAAATACTCGATGGTAAGAAAGTAAGTAACGATATTAAAAATGAAATAGCAGCTGAGGTGCAAAAGATGAAGGACAGAGGGGAGAAAGTGCCTCATCTTGCAGCAGTAATTGTCGGCAACGATGGTGCAAGTCTTACGTATGTTGGCAGCAAGGTGCGTGCTTGTGAAAGAATCGGTTTTGAGTCTACTTTAGTAAAGATGCCTAGTACTACTAGCGAAATTGAATTGCTTACTAAAATCGAAGAGCTTAATAATAATTCTAATATTGATGGTTTTATTGTACAATTACCATTACCTCCACAAATAGACACTCAGAAAGTTTTGTTAGCTGTTGATCCTGATAAGGATGTAGATGGTTTTCATCCCATGAATTTTGGGAAAATGGCATTGGATATGTCTACTTTTATTCCTGCCACCCCGTTTGGTATACTAGAATTATTAGAGCGATACGAAGTAGATACAAAAGGTAAGCATACAGTAGTTATCGGGCGCAGCCATATTGTTGGCAGACCTATGAGTATACTAATGGGAAGAAAAGGTTGGCCTGGAAATTCTACTGTTACCTTGACTCACAGTCATACTAAAAATATTACTCAAATAATATCTCAAGCTGATATTGTCATTTCTGCATTGGGAGTACCAGGCTTTTTAAAAGCCGAAATGGTAAAGGATGATGCTGTTGTTATAGATGTTGGGATTACACGTGTAGCAGATGATAGTACGGAGAAAGGTTATAAAATTGTGGGAGATGTAGATTTTGATAACGTAAGTAAAAAAGCCTCCTTTATAACACCTGTACCTGGTGGAGTAGGACCAATGACTATAGCTATGTTATTAAAAAATACCCTTTTGGCGAGAGAGCGTCATCGCAAAGTATTAAATTAATTCCTGTTGGAGCCTTTAGATAGGTTTAATTCAGGTTAAAGTTTATTACACTAGAATAATAGCATACATAGATTGGAATAAATAGAATAGCATATAGAAGCGAGCAATTATATTTGTTCGCTTTTTTTGTGGTTTAAATATGCAGTTCCTTGTTAAGCTATACTTGCGTTGTTTCTATGCAGGAATGATTGAAGAGGAATATGAGTTTAGTAGATGATGATAATTCGATAGGGAGGCCTATGCTTGTTAATAATACTGAGCTTACGTTAAACGGTCGCTATATACGATACGCTCTAATGTATAAAGCAATCAATATACTTGCTATAACTACTAAGGATAGAGAACAACAACCAATCTAAAAAAGGAAAATCCTCGTAAGTAATTACGAGGATTTTATTATATTTTCTACATTTAAATTGGAAACGGTGATTAAAAACTCTTGACTTTTTTAATCATTCCAAGTATTCTTATTGATCGTTGAAAGAATCAGCGTCAATATTATCTTGGTCTTCGTTACCGTATCCAAGTCCTCCATTAGGTAATAGGTCTAATGAAAGTGTATAAGAAGGAATGTTTATTCCTTTTGAAGTTTTAACTGGGTTAAAATCTAAGATATCCTGACCTTTCTCATACAAAGCGTTTTGAGTAAAAGTTCCGTATTTCTTTCCATTTTTTTCAGTTTCTCTCCAGTCTTTACCGTATGCAATTTTTGCGTAGTACTCTCCTGCAGGGATGTTTTTGATATAGTGTGTAGTGTTACTCTTAATATAAGTCTCACGAACACATACATCATCTGCTGCCGTTTTACCCATTTGATATAACTTAACAACCACCTCAGTATTTTTACCTACGTTAATTTTTAAGTAATTATCTAATTTATAGTCATACTTAGCCTTAACCGAAGATGATTTCGGTGCAGAACCTGACTTATAAGTCTTTTTCTCCCAAGAAGAATACTTATCTTCTTTAGTAACAGCCATTGGTGCAGCAGCAGCTCCTCTAGAAGAAGATCCGTAAGACGGTGTTGTTGATTCGATAGGAGAAGATGCTAGGTCGGTATTTGCAGCTCTTCTATTAGCTTCTTCAACAGCTCTTCTAGTTTCTTCAGATTCTGCAGCAGCTCTTCGAGCAGCAACAGCCTGATTTCTTTTTGCAGCTTCAGCATCTGCAATAGCTTTAGCTTCTTGTGCTTCAGCTTCTCTCTTTAAACGTTCAGCCTCAGCAATTGCTCTTCTAGCAGCTTCTTCTGCAGCTTTCTTAGCAGCCTCTGCACTAGCAATTGCTTTTGCAGCAGCAGCTCTTGCCGCATCTTTTTTGGCTTCAGCAGCTTGCGCAGCTCTTTCTGCATCTGCAATTCTACTGTCTTCGGTTAAAAGAGTAGTAAGAACAAATCCATTAATGTTTTTGTGCTGTACTGTACTCCAGTCTCCATAGTCACTGCTAATTACATATACTTGAGTTCCTTTTGGAACCTCGGCAATGATGTTGTAATTAGCTCCAGGTCCACTTCGCACTTCAAGTTTGCGTTCAGACATCAAATAACGCTCTGACGTTTGAGCAAAAGAGTTTGAAAATGTGATCACCAAGAGCAAGATAAATGTAAAAATTGGTTTCATAATCTTAGGGTTTACATGTTAAAATTCAAATTGTAGATTTGGTTATCTATTAATATTCTTGAAATCCTGTAAAGAAATTTCTTTCATATTACTTTCGGTAAACTTAAAAATTCATTTTAATAAAAACGAAAATTAAACTTTTAAGTTTTTGTCAATTTAAATTACTTTTCAACAATTGGTTAATAACTCAAGTGTATAAAAGCAGTCTAAAACACTTTAAAAGTTTGTTTATCAGTTACTTAGGCTTCAATCCCTTTAGTTTAACTTTAATATTGTTGATTAAAGTCCTGATAAGAAAACCTTTAAGGTATAAACAAAAGTAGCTTTTTATATTTAAAATACCAACATGTTTTAACTTTATTTCCCGTTTTTTTTAATTTTTTCTATTCCTAGAAGTGTATTTCATCGATATTTTTGTGTATTACACCTGTGTTTTAAGCTGTTTTAAGATTATTGTTGTCTGTTTTTAATAGTATCGTAAAACAGGAATTTCCGTTTATCTAATTATTTTGCCGTTTATGGTTTTTGCTGACGCTATATACGGTTCTCGCTGGAAAACGAGAAACCGAAAAAATTTAATGGCTGTTAGATTTTTTTATAAGCTCCGGAAATTTTGATTGAAATTTTTTCAATCTGGGGATTGAAACATTTTGTATGTAGGGATTCGAAGGGTTTCTTTTCTCATAATCTTGATGATATGCTTCTGCAATCCAAAATTTCTGAAATGGTAAGACTTCTGCTGCAATTTTTGCATTTAACTTTTGGTCTAGTTTAGTTTTCTTTTTAAGTATGATTTCTTTTTGTGCTTCGTTTTGATAAAAAATGATGGATCTGTATTGTGATCCTCTATCGGGTCCCTGTCCATTTATCTGTGTAGGGTTTTGTGAACCAAAGTAAATGTCAACTAGAGAGCTAAACGAAACAATATTTGGATCATATAGCACTTCAACTGCTTCGGCATGTCCGGTACGTCCTGTATTGCTAGACTCATAGGTTGGGTTTTTGGTATGTCCTCCTGCGTATCCCGATACAACTTCTTTTACTCCGTGTACACTTTCATAGATTGCCTCTACACACCAAAAGCATCCGCTGGCAAAGTATGCGAATTCATAGCCATCTTGGGGTGCAACTTGTATAGGGTTTTGATTTGCTGATGTTGTGTGCTGGTGATCAGACTCTTTTTGTTGACTGTTTCCTTTGCAGGCGCTAAGGATGATGATAAAGATTAAAGATAAAAATTTCATGTGTATAAGATTTTGTTTCTAAGGTAGTCTCTTTTTCTCAAACAACCTTTCATATATTAATGTGTAAATGAATAAAACAAGAAAGCGGCTGTTGTTTTTAAAAACAACAGCCGCTTTGATAAGGTGTAAAGAAGTTTCTTTATTATCCGTTCATAGATATTAAAAATTCTTCGTTGTTACGTGTTTGCTTAAAACGTTGATTAATAAACTCCATCGCTTCTACCGGATTCATGTCGGCCAAGTATTTGCGCATAATCCACATACGTTGTATAGTAGTGTCGTCTAGTAAGATGTCATCTCTACGGGTACTACTAGATATTAAATCAATAGCAGGGAAGATTCGTTTATTCGCTATTCTACGATCTAATTGTAATTCCATATTACCCGTTCCTTTAAATTCTTCGAAGATAACTTCGTCCATTTTGGAACCGGTATCTGTTAATGCAGTAGCAATGATTGATAAAGAGCCTCCATTTTCGATATTTCTTGCGGCTCCAAAGAATCTTTTCGGTTTGTGCAGAGCATTCGCATCAACACCACCACTTAAAATTTTACCACTAGCTGGTTGTACGGTGTTGTATGCTCGTGCAAGACGAGTAATAGAATCTAAAAGGATTACTACATCGTGTCCACATTCTACCAGTCGCTTTGCTTTCTCCAAAACGATATTAGCTACTTTAACATGTTCATGCGCTTCTTTATCAAAAGTTGAAGCAATAACCTCTCCACTCACATTACGCTGCATGTCGGTTACCTCTTCAGGTCTTTCGTCTATAAGTAGAATCATTTGGTATACCTCTGGATGGTTCGCTGCAATTGCATTAGCAACATCCTTGAGTAGCATTGTTTTACCAGTTTTAGGTTGAGATACAATCATACCACGTTGTCCTTTACCAATAGGGGCAAAAAGATCCATAATACGTGTAGAGATCGTGCTCTGTTTGTCGGCTAGATTAAATTTTTCTTGTGGAAATAATGGTGTTAAATGTTCAAATGATACGCGATCACGTACTACTTGAGGATCCATTCCATTTATTTTATTCACTTTTATTAAAGGAAAATACTTTTCTCCTTCTTTAGGAGGCCTTACCTGACCGAGTACTGTGTCCCCAGTTTTTAGTCCAAAAAGTTTTATTTGTGACTGAGAGACATAAATATCGTCAGGAGAGGATAGGTAGTTGTAATCACTAGAACGGAGAAAACCATATCCATCTTGCATGATGTCTAAAACACCTTCGCTCTGAATGATGGCGTCAAATTCGTAATCGGGTTCTTTATAGCGATTTCTGCTATCTCTGTTTCCCTGGTCCCGATTACCGTTGTCGCGTTTATTAGGAGTGTTGTTCTTGTTTTTATTTTTGTCGCTAGGTCTATTTCTGCTGTCTTTTTTATCCTCTTTTTTGTCTTCTCTCTTGTGTACAGGCTTTTTCCTTTCCTGATGTGCAGGAGAAGGTGTTTTTTCTGTCGGAAGTTCTTTTTTAGTTTCAACTGGCTCACTGGAAGCTGTCTTTTTATCAAAACTTTTTTCTGAAGGAGGGTTGGGTTTTTGCATAACCTTTGCACGAGGACGTCGTGGTTTTTGCTCCGTTTTTTTTGAAGTATCTTCTTCTTTTTCTTTTGGGGATGTTTCGGTTTTCACCACTTCCTTCACTTTGTTTGGATTTGAAGCCTGATAATCAAGTATTTGATATACCAAATCCAATTTTTTCATAGTACGAAATTTAGGTACATTGAGGGTTTTCGCAATTTCCTGTAATTCAGGAAGCTTTTTCGCTTTTAATTCAGAAATTTCTAACATTTAAATATGTAATATAATTTTTGTTTTGGTATAAATTTTCTAAAGAAGAATTCTAGGAAAATTTTATTTTGAAGGTAAGTAACCTTAATTGAATTGGTTACGCTATTATAGATGCAAGTATACGACTTTATTTTTAAATTTTTAGTCTTAATAATAAAAAGAAACTCTTATTTTTGCTATCCTTATATGTAAACAGTACTATGCTACAACGAATACAAACGATATACTTATTACTTGCCGCTGGGGTTTCTGGTGCAGTTTGTCTATTTTTGCCATATGGTTTAAATAAACAAGGCGATGGATTGTATGCGTATACCGAACCTACTATTTTTGGGTTTTATATCGCTTCGGCTTGTTTGTCGTTAGTAGCAATTTTTTTATTTAAAAATCGAAAGCTTCAATTTGTATTGGGGCGTATCAATATCTTATTAAACTTTATTTTACTAGGAGTATTTGTTTATTGGTCGCTAACGGTATCTGGAGAGACAATTGTTTCTGAGAAAGGTATTGGGATGTTGATTCCTATTATTTCTATCGTTTTATTAGTAATGGCCAATCGTGCCATTAAACGGGATGAAGATCTTGTAAAATCTGTAGACCGATTACGATAAACCTAAAATCTTAGTAGTATTAGTGCGTTAAAACCCGAAGTATGCCAACTTCGGGTTTTATTTTGCTCCTAATTCTATTACCTCAAGGTTGTCAATTTTTCCAGAATCTATAGTAAATCGTAACATTGTTCTGGTTTTGTGGAAACCATGCTTACCTGCTGCACCGGGATTCATATGCAGTACGCCATTGTTTTTGTCCATCATAACTTTGAGTATGTGTGAGTGTCCGCAGATAAAAAGCTTAGGTGGATTTGATTTAATCTCATCCCTTGTATTGCTGTTATATTTAGGAGGATACCCACCAATATGCGTTATCCAAACCGAGACGCCCTCGCAAGTAAAGCGTTGGTGTAGAGGAAATTCTTTTCTGATCGTATGATTATCAATATTACCATACACTGCGATTAATGGTTTAAGAGCTTTAATTTTATCAGTAACGGCATTGTCTCCAATGTCGCCAGCATGCCATACTTGATCCGCTTCTTGTATATAATGTAATATGCGATCGTCAATATAACTATGTGTATCGCTAAGGAGTAAAATTTTTGTCAAAATATATAAGGTTAACTTATGTTATAATAAAGAAACAGTTACATAGTAGTATCCAAAGTTTAGGGCAGAAGAACTATATTTGTTCCTTAGATTTACGCAAAAATAAGGTATTGATTTGAGATATTTTTTGGAACTTGCTTATAATGGCACACCTTATCATGGTTGGCAACGACAACCTAACGCAGTATCGGTACAAGAGACCATAGAACAAGCTTTATCGATGATACTTAGAGAAGAGATTGGGATAATGGGAGCTGGTAGAACAGATACTGGTGTACATGCAAAACAGCTGATGGCTCATTTTGACGTTGATAAAAATTTGGATAAGGAAACGCTACGCTATAAGCTCAACTGTATCCTTCCCAAAGAGATTGCGGTATACGGGCTGCGCAAAGTAAGACCTTCGGCACACGCTAGATTTGATGCGGTTAGCCGTTCGTACGAGTATCACATATCCTTTAAAAAGAATCCTTTTGCAATTGATACAACATATTATTTGAAAAAGAAGTTAGACCTTACAGTAATGAATGAAGCGGCAGAAATGTTGCTAAATTATACAAACTTTAAGTGCTTTAGTAAGTCTAAAACGGATGTAAAAACATACAATTGTGATATAGCCGAAGCTAAATGGGAGGTTACAGAAAATGGATTAATTTTTAAAATATCGGCAAATCGTTTTTTGCGTAATATGGTAAGAGCGATTGTCGGAACGCTTATTGAAATTGGAGAACATAAATTAAGTGTAGCAGATCTCGAACGAATTATTAAGAGCGAAGATAGAGGAGAGGCAGGATATTCGGTTCCCGCTGCGGGATTGTTTCTTACGGCAGTTGAGTATCCTAAAACAATATATATTGAATAAATGGCAGAGCAATCAGGAAAGGCATTTGATTTTAAATTATTTCAACGATTAATTAGTTATACGAATCCTTATCGTCTAACATTTTATTTTGTTGGGCTATCCGCAATTTTACTTTCGGTAGTCACGGTACTGAGACCGTATATTCTTCAGATTACCATTGATGAAAGCATCATCCCTAAAGATAACGATTTGTTATTTTATTATATAGCACTCATGTTTGGGATTTTGATGTTGGAGGTGGTTTTTCAATTTCTCTTTATATTTTTTGCAAATTGGTTGGGACAACAAGTAGTTCGTGACTTACGGGTCAATCTTTTTGGTCATATGATAGCGTTCAAAAAGCAATATTATGATCAATCTGCGGTAGGACGGTTAGTTACCAGAGCGGTGAGCGATATAGAAACCATTTCGAGTATTTTTAGCCAGGGATTGTTTATGATCATCAGCGATTTACTCAAAATGCTTGTCATTATGGGATTCATGTTGTATCAAAGTTGGGAACTAGCTTTGATTGTTTTTTCCATACTCCCATTGATTCTTTATGCCACCAGAGTATTTCAGAAAAAAATGAAATCTGCTTTTGAAGAAGTAAGAACTCAGGTGTCCAACCTTAACTCTTTTGTTCAAGAGCGTATAACTGGTATGAAAATAGTTCAGTTATTTACACGTGAGGAAACAGAGTACCAGCGATTCAAGTCCATAAATGAAAAGCATAGAAAAGCATGGGTTAAAACCGTTTGGTATAATTCAATATTCTTTCCTATAGCAGAAATGTCTAGTTCAATAACAATAGGACTCATCGTTTGGTTTGGGGGGTTACAGGCTGCACAAGGAGATGGACTAAGTCTAGGTATCGTTATTGCATTTATTGAACTTGCTCAGATGCTTTTTCGCCCACTACGTCAAATAGCAGATAAGTTTAATACGCTTCAAATGGGAATGGTAGCTGCTAATCGGGTTTTTAAAATCCTTGATACAGAATCTCGGATCATGAACGACGGCACACAAATTATTGAAGCGTTAAAAGGAGATATTAGATTTGAGAACGTACGATTTAGTTATGTTAAGGATGAAGAGGTTTTAAAAGGAGTTTCTTTTAAAGTTAAGCATGGAGAAACTGTTGCAATTGTAGGAGCTACCGGTGCCGGAAAATCCACTATTATCAACTTGTTGAGTAGATTTTATGAAATTGACGGAGGATCTATCTATATTGATCAAGTGGATATTACTAAAATTAATTTAAAATCACTGCGTGATAATATTGCTGTGGTATTGCAAGATGTATTTTTATTTGCAGATACTATTCTGAATAACATAACACTTTACAACCCTGAGATTAGTGAAGAGGATGTTATAACTGCAGCCAAGCAAATAGGAATACATGATTTTATCATGACGCTTCCAAGTGGTTACCATTATAATGTTAAAGAACGTGGAGCAATGTTATCGTCAGGTCAGAGGCAATTGATTTCTTTTTTGAGAGCCTATGTGAGTGATCCCGGTATCTTAGTATTGGATGAGGCTACCTCTTCAATAGACTCGCACAGTGAACAGTTAATTCAAGATGCAACAAATAAAATTACTCAAGGGCGAACTTCTATCGTAATTGCTCACAGATTAGCTACGATCAGAAAAGCGGATACAATCATCGTGATGGATCAAGGTAGAATTGTGGAACAAGGAAATCATGATGAATTGCTTACGATCGATCAGGGATATTATAAGAATTTATACGATGTTCAATTTGCAACGGTTTTGGAGTAAGTATCTAAATAAGCTCTTTTTTTAATTTTTCATTGAGTTCATCCAGTGTTTCAAATTTTATGAATTCTCCATTCTTTACATACGAGATTTGGCCGGTTTCTTCACTCACAATTAAGGCTACTGCATCAGTTTTTTCGGTAATTCCTAAAGCCGCTCGATGCCTCAAACCGTAGCGTAGGGGAATATCTCTGTCATTGGTTACGGGTAGAATCACACGTGTTGCTGTGATCTTGTTGTCCTCAATAATCATAGCCCCATCGTGCAATGTGCTATTTTTATAAAAGATGCTTAGTATAATCGGTGTGTTCAATTTGATGTCCATTACATCGCCAGAGGTTTTGACAAAATCTAAGGAAGTACTGCGTTTAATTACAATAATGGCTCCTGTATGGGTCTTACTCATATTTTTGCATGCAGCAAGAATAGAATTGATATCCGTTAAGCTCTCTTCCGGAGCGTCTCTCATGAATTTTAAGGTTCGTAAAAACTTGCGTCTTCTTCCGAAATTAGTAGAGCCAATCATTAAAAGAAATTTTCTTATTTCTTGCTGAAAAACCACGATAAGTGCAAACATTCCAACCCCGATGAATTCGCCTAAAACACTACTCAACATTTCCATGGCTAATAACTGCGTCAATTTCCAAACCAGGTAAATCATCACAATTCCGATAAAAATATTGATTGCTGCTGTTCCTTTTACTAGCTTATAGATATAGTATAATAGAAATGCAACCAGTACGATGTCAACTATATCAAGTATTCTTAGGTTTATTATGTCCAATCCAAAGATGTTTTTGTAAAAATATGAAATTTAATTTTTAAAGGCATTTAGAAGTGTAATACATTCTTTAGCTTCAGCTACATCATGTACTCTTAAAATCGAAGCGCCTTGAAGTAAGGCAATCGTGTTAAGGCATGTGGTGCCGTTAAGTGCTTCTTGTGGTGTTTTATCTAGAGTTTTGTATATCATCGATTTTCTTGAGAGCCCTGCTAATACTGGGGCATCAAGCGACTGAAAAAGATTCATCTGCTTTAAAATCTCAAAATTATGAGAATTATTTTTAGCGAATCCGAAGCCCGGATCAATTATAATATCACTTATCTGATGCTTACGAGCCTCGGCGATCCGATATGAAAAGTATGATTTCATTTCAATAATCACATCCTCATAAACTGCATTGGATGTCATCGTTTGCGGAGTTCCTTTCATATGCATCATGATGTAAGGAACTTTCAATTTTCCGACAACTGGTATCATTTCTATGTCCAATATACCCGCCGAAATATCATTAACAAGTGCTGCTCCTGCCTCAATTGCTTTTTTTGCAACTGCACTTCTAAAGGTGTCTATTGAAATTAAAATTTCTGGAAATTTCTCTGTAAGAATATCAATTATAGGAAGTACTCTTTTTAACTCCTCATCCACCGTAATATTGGTTGCCCCCGGTCGTGATGAGTAACCTCCCAAGTCAATAAAAGTAGCGCCCTCACGCAACATGCCTTCGGTGTGATTCAGGATATCGTTTACATCTTTGTGCTTACCGCCGTCATAAAATGAATCCGGTGTAAGATTAAGAATGCCCATAACTTTGGGAGTTGATAAATCCACCAATGTGCCTTTACAGTTAAGAGTGTGATTCAACTTTCGAGTTGGTATCATGGAGAGCTATTTTAAAATCTATACTTTAGTGCTTACATTTATGCTATATAGCTTTAGTAACTAAACGAATTTCTGTTTAACTTAAGAATAGTCAAAAGTAATTTTCAGTTATTTTGTCGATAATTTGGCATAATTGCTTTAATAACGCGAAATTTACGCAAAATAGAAGAACAAAATGCAGGATACCTCCAGTCAATACGATATAATTGTAACCCAATGCCGTGATTTATTCACCAAGAAAATGCAAGATTACGGAAGCGCATGGCGAATTTTAAGATTACCTTCTCTCACGGACCAAATATTTATTAAAGCACAGCGCATTCGAAGTCTTCAAGAAAATGAAACTCAAAAAATCGAGGAGAATGAAGTAGCCGAATTTATTGGCATTGTTAATTATAGTATTATGGCCTTAATACAGATTGAAATGGGCATTGCTACCCAACCTGATCTTTCAGCAAAAGAAGCTATAGAGCTTTATAATAAACATATCGGGATAACTAAGCAGCTCATGTTGGATAAAAATCATGACTATGGAGAGGCATGGAGAGAAATGCGGGTGAGTTCACTAACGGATTTGATCTTACAAAAATTACTACGGGTTAAACAAATCGAAGATAATCAGGGTAAAACTGTCGTGAGCGAAGGGATCGACGCAAATTATCAGGACATGATTAATTATTCTATTTTTGCTATGATTCATCTTGAGGCTCACAAAAAGTAACGAGCTATTGATGAAAAATGGATTTAATCCTACTAATTTAAAACTAAATAAAGGTAATGAAGATACTCGTACATATTTCACGCATTATAGTTGGTGTATTATTTATATTTTCAGGGTTTATAAAACTTAATGATCCATTAGGGTTTTCATACAAACTGCAAGAATATTTTGATGCTAATGTGCTTGGCTTGGAATTTTTAATTCCTTTTGCGCTTTTAATAGCAATTTTTCTGGTGATTTTTGAAATACTTGTAGGAGTGACCTTATTATTAGGGTATCTTAAGAAAGTTACACTTTGGTCACTTATGGGTATGATTGTGTTCTTCACTTTCTTAACTTTCTATTCTGCATATTTTAATAAAGTAACAGATTGTGGTTGTTTTGGTGATGCCATTCCGTTAACTCCATGGGAGTCGTTTATCAAAGACGTTATACTCTTGGTATTCATAATTGTTCTATTTGTGGGTAAAAAATATATTCAACCTATTGGGGCGGTAGCTTCACATAAGTGGATCGTTTTTGTATGTTTTACGCTATGCTTAGGCTTTGGTTATTATGTTTTGATGCACCTACCTTGGTTGGATTTCAGACCATACAAGGTTGGAGTCAATATTGAAGAAGCGATGCAAACTCCTGATGGCGCTCCTGAAGCTGAATTGGCGTACCATTGGAAATTCAGATCCAATGGAGAAGATCATATAATTACTACATCCGGAAGCTATCCATCTTTCTCCGGGGAATTTATTTCGGTGGATACAGAGACAATTTCTGAAGGTTATGTGCCTCCAATCCATGATTTTTCAATTGAAAAGGATGGGGTAGATTATACGAAGCAGTTTTTAAACGAAGACAAATTGGTGGTTATCGTTATGTACAATCTGCTTAAGAGTGAAAAACAAGGCATGAAAAAAATAAATACATTAGTTAAGGATGCTCAGCAAGCCGGATATAAAGTTATAGGTCTGTCAGCATCCATATCAGATCAAATAATGGAAGCTAAACAAGCTTTTAATTTTGATTTAGATTTCTACAGCGTTGATGAGACCGCCTTAAAAACAATTGTGCGCTCCAATCCTGGGATACTTAGATTAGAACGAGGTACTATTAAACAAAAACTGCACTGGAACGACAGTGATGAACTCAATTTTGAAACTAACGGTGAAGATTAAAGAAGTATGTATAAGTATTTATCCAAGTTCGGTTATGCATTATTAACGCTTTTTGGCGTAGTGACCGTCATTTTTTTTCTATTCACTATTCTTCCCGGTGATCCTGCACAAATGATGTTGGGTCAAAATGAAACCGAAGAACAGCTGCAAAATGTGAGAAAAAAATATGGCTTCGATCAACCTCTAGGAGTACAATATCTCTATTATCTCAACGATTTGTCCCCATTATCTTTTCATAATAAGGAAGAGGACGCTTTTACATTTTATGATACCGGTAAATATTCAGGAACCGTACTTGTTGATCTTGACAAAATTCAAATAGTACTTAAATTGCCTTATCTGCGGGAATCCTTTCAGAAAAATGGAAAAAAAGTAAGTCAGGTTATTAAAGAAACTTTACCTAATACTGCTTTGTTAGCAGTGTCGGCTATCAGTATAGCAATAATATTCGGAGTGATTTTTGGGATTATCAGCACCTTAACCAAAAATAGGTGGCCGGATCATGTAATTCAGTTGGTGAGTACAGTTGGAATGAGTGTACCGTCATTTTTTAGCTCGATCATCTTTGCTTGGTTGTTTGGATATGTGCTGCAAGAATATACACACCTTAATATGACAGGTAGTTTGTATGAAGTTGATGATTTTGGAGAAGGGAGCTACATTCAATGGAAAAATTTAATATTACCTTCAATCGTTTTGGGTATTCGTCCACTGGCAGTGATCACTCAGCTTATGCGTAATTCTTTATTAGAAGTGCTCAACATGGATTACATTAGAACGGCAAGAGCCAAAGGTCTTAGCGAATTTAATATAATTAGAAAACATGCTCTGAAGAATTCATTGAATCCTGTAGTAACCGCTGTATCAGGTTGGTTTGCCTCGATGTTGGCCGGAGCAGTCTTTGTTGAGTATATTTTTGGATGGAACGGCTTAGGAAAAGAAATTGTAGATGCTCTCAATGCGTTGGATCTGCCTATAATTATGGGAGCGGTATTGATCATAGCCTCTTTGTTTATTCTTATCAATAGTATGGTTGATATTATTTACGGATGGTTGGATCCTAGAGTTAGAATATGATAAAAGAATTGTTTAT
The DNA here is from genome assembly GCF_045505135.1 of Aquimarina sp. 2-A2. Lineage (NCBI taxonomy): Bacteria > Pseudomonadati > Bacteroidota > Flavobacteriia > Flavobacteriales > Flavobacteriaceae > Aquimarina > Aquimarina sp. 2-A2. Next base: position 120,590 of record NZ_JBJKFI010000003.1, read on the forward strand.
TAATCACACAAAAACCAAAATATGAGAAAAAAAATTGTAGCCGGAAACTGGAAAATGAATAAATCACTATCTGAAACAGGTGAGTTGATTGCCGGTATAAAAGCAGAATTATTAACAATGCCGGATGCTGAGATTATAGTCTCACCTGCTTTCACGAATTTGTATTACACCTTTGAATTATTGAAAGGAACGGGTATTAAGTTAGCAGCGCAAAATATGAATGCTGCAGATCACGGAGCGTTTACAGGTGAAATTTCTGCGGAAATGCTTAAAAGCATTGGAGTAAATACAGTTATCCTGGGACATAGCGAACGCAGAGCACTATTCGGTGAGACCGATGCGCTACTTGCAGAAAAAGTTACTACTGCGATTGAAAAGGATATGCGCATTATTTTTTGTTTTGGCGAGGAATTGAAAGATAGAAAAGCCGAAAATCATTTCGACGTAGTGCTCACGCAATTAGAAAAAGGACTATTTCATATAGGCAAAGAGAACTGGGAATCGGTCGTATTGGCTTATGAGCCGGTTTGGGCGATAGGGACAGGTGAAACAGCCTCACCGGAGCAAGCTCAAGAAATGCACGATTTTATCCGTAAATCAGTAGCTAAAAAATATGGTGATGACATAGCAGATGAAGTGTCTATTCTTTATGGAGGCAGTGTTAAACCGGAGAATGCCCAAGAATTATTTTCGAACCCCGATGTGGATGGAGGATTGATTGGTGGCGCAGCACTGGATGCAAAAAGTTTTGTTGCCATCGCTAATGCGTTCTAAAATTGCATGTATAATGCAAAGTAATTATGTATTAAAAAAGACACCGATTATAGGTGTCTTTTTGGTTTTGAAGGCATAACTTTGCGCAAAATTAGAAGTATGACAACGCCAATCTATGTGGGTTATTATTTTACAATTACACCACTACAACCAGCAAGTGATATCTTGATTGCAGAATTAGGAGCTGCTGGGTTTGAAAGTTTTGTAGAAACAGAAAAAGGAGTAGAAGCTTATATTCAAAAACAGGAGTGGAATGATGCTGTTTTGGAAGAAATTGAAATTCTTTCATCCGATAATTTTAAAATTACCTTTACGTATGAGGAAATCGAGCAAGTAAACTGGAATATTGAATGGGAAAAGAACTTTGATCCTATTTTGGTCGATGATATCTGTAGTGTGAGGGCACCGTTTCATAAACAACCCGACGTGAAATACGATATTTTAATAGAACCTAAAATGTCATTTGGAACGGGGCATCATGAAACTACTCACATGATGATTCAGCACATTCTGGAAAATAGTTTTGAGAATAAAACAGTTTTGGATATGGGTTGTGGAACAGGTGTTTTGGCAATTTTAGCAGAAATGAGAGGTGCAATTGCCGTCGATGCTATTGATATAGATAATTGGTGTTATGTAAATACGATGGAAAACGTTACTCGCAACTTAGCAAAGAAAGTAAAGGTATTTGAGGGTGACGCTTCCTTGTTAACAGGGAGGAATTATGATGTCATTATTGCAAACATTAATAGAAACATCTTATTGGAGGATATCGCCACCTACTCAAAATGCCTAAATACTAATGGGCAGTTATTCCTTAGTGGTTTTTATGAAGAAGATCTTGAAATCATTAATGCAGCATGTGAGCGCAACAAATTGGAATTTATTTCAAGCAAGAAAAGAAACAATTGGATAGCAGCGAGTTACCTGTTAAAATAATCTAATTTCTACTGTGTTTTTAAGTTCAATATAGTATTTTTGTATAAAATTTATAAGTCATGAGTATTCAAGAGGAAGTTTTAGAAGAAGTATTAGAACAAACTGTTGATCAAAAAAATAACGAAATTGTTTTGTATAACGATGATGTAAATACCTTTGATCATGTTATAGATACATTGATATATAGTTGTGAGCATACACCAATACAGGCCGAGCAATGTGCTTTTCTAGTACATTTTAAAGGTAAGTGCATAGTAAAGACAGGAATTTATGAGGAGTTAGTACCTCGATGCTCCAAGTTACAGGAGGCTGGATTAAGTGCCGAAATTATATAAAAATCTAATTATTATTTGAAAGGCTGTCAGAAATGACAGTCTTTTTTGTTTATAGCTGTGTGTACTTCAAAATTTTAACACAGCTTATAAGAAATTTTATAATTTGTAGGAAAAAACCTATTATAGTGTCCTGTTGTTTCAGAGGTGAACTTTTACGATATTTTTGGTTATTCTACGTTTTCAGTAAGTTAAACTATATTAAGGCAAGGTTAACAATGTTTTTCATCGATTTTTAAGAAAGCATTAACACTTTCTAATACGCAAGCAATCGTTGTTTTTAATGAAGATAATTTACGGTTTTACAGTAAAAGCAATGAATTGTATATATAATTGGCTTTTTTATTTAATAAATTATCATATCTTCATCCCCAGAAAATGTGATAAAGTTCAAAGCTTATTACAAAATTGCAGAGAAAATAGATCTTAGTTACGTCTATTTTCATAAAAAAATTAACTACACAAACTCAACTTTATTAAAAATGAAAAAAATCAAATTATTGGCGCTTTGCGCTATCGTAGCAGGATTCTCAACGTCTTGTCAAAAAGAAGAGATTTCTAATGAGACACAAGAAGCTGCTCTAGAACCTACAAAAGAACAATTGGTAAGTTTAGCAAACCTAGGTGTGAACACATCTGATGTTACTATTCAAAAATTAACAATGCTAGATGGTACTACAGCTAACTATTTAGTTTCTGGAGATATCAACATTCCAGTTGATGGATTAAATAAATTAGCTGAGCTTGAAGCAGTAGCTGATGGTAACAAGCAATACAGAACTACTAACTTAGTTTCTAGTGGTAACCGCAATATTAGTGTAATTGGGTATACTGGTTCTGGTTACGCTTTGACAAGTAAAATGAGAACTGCATTACAGTGGGCGGTAAATAACTATAACGCTTTAAATACTTCCCTTAACTTTACAGTATCTTTTAGCGCTAGTACTAATGCTGATATGGTTGTGTATAACAATGGTGCAGCCGGTGGTGGTGGATCTGCTGGATTCCCTTCTGGTGGAGCAGCTTATAAGTGGATTCAAATCAATCAAGGTACTGATGCTTACAACACGAATGTTATTGAGCACGTAATGACACACGAGATGGGTCACTGTATCGGTTTCCGTCATACTGATTACAAATCTCGTCAGAGTTGTGGTCAAAACAGTAACGAAGGAACAGCTGGTGTTGGAGCGATCTTGATTCCAGGAACTCCAAGTTCTGATTATACTGATTCAATCATGTTAGCTTGTTTTGGATCTAACGAGGATGGAGAATTCTCAAGTACTGATGTAACTGCGATCAACGCACTTTACTAAGAACAGTATATAAATAAAGCTTTGAACTTTTATATAAAAGAGGTGTTCATTTATTTGAACGCCTCTTTTTTATGAATACTATTACCGAGCCGTTCTTTACTTTAATCATTACTAAGTTAAGTTTTTATGGTACTCCGCTGTAAGTTTTTGATCTATTTCGGTGTAGTAATAATTGGCAATAAATCATATATTTCCAGTTTACAGTATGAAACTTTATTCATTTTCTAAAACTCCATAAATTTGTTCAATAGCTAATTTTGAATTCGAAAGGATTATAAGCTCATCATTAGCCTCTATAACGGTTGATCCATTGGGAGTAATATAGCTTTGTCCGCGTTTGATCATAGCTATAATTGCAGTAGAGGGAAAAGCGAGTTCAACAATTTTCTTATCTACAGCCCACCAATCTTTTTGAATAGTCACTTCTTGCATAGTAGTTTTAGGTAGTTCTGATAAAAAAACTTCTGTCGGAGCCATAGGTTTTACCTTTTCAGGTATAGCGACGTGTAACCATTTTGCTACAAGAGATAAAGTAGTTCCTTGTATAAGTACGGACGTAATTGCAATAAAAAATACAATATTGAAAATCATATCCGCTTTATCAATACCGGCAAGTAGCGGATAGGTTGCAAAAACAATAGGTACCGCACCACGTAATCCAACCCAAGATATATAGAAACGACGGCGCAATTTCATTTTAAACGGCAGTAAACTGATAAAAACGCTTAATGGACGTGCAATTACAATTAAGAAGACCGATATCAGAAGACCGATACCCATAACCGGTAATATTTCTGAAGGAAAAACCAATAACCCCAAAGTAAGGAAGAGAACTATTTGCATCAACCAGGCTAATCCATCAAACATCTTCAAAATCGTTTTCTTGTGAATCAAATCCTGATTACCCAGATATACTGCGCAAATATAAATCGCCAAAAAACCATTTCCCCCTACAAACTCTGTAGCAGAGAAGGTGATGAACATAAGTGCTATAATAAGTACAGGGTATAAACCTTCAAAATCAAGATTGATTTTGTTGTTTACATATTTACTCAATTTTCCGAAGGCAAAACCAAAAAGCCCTCCTAAAATCATTTGTTGTAGAAACAAGGGAATAATTGACAGAACACTGAGCTCTTGATTAACTACCACAGCGAGAAAGCCTATAGTTAGGACATACGCCATAGGGTCGTTACTACCACTTTCTAACTCAAGAGTGGGTCTCAGGTTTACTTTTAAAGCTAAACTTTTTGAGCGTAATATGGAGAAAACCGCCGCAGCATCGGTAGAAGATACGATGGATCCTAACAACATACTTTCATAGATCGTGAAATCGGTAATCCACCAAACAAAGGTTCCCAGCGATACTGCGGTTAATAAAACACCAACAGTAGATAAGGTTAGGCCTTTCCATAAGACAGGTTTTACTGCCGGCCAACTGGTATCCAGTCCCCCCGAAAAGAGAATAAAATTTAAAGAAACAATTCCGATAAATTGAGCCAGTTTGGGATCATCAAAATGAATGTTGGCCAAACCGTCTGAGCCGGCAAGCATTCCGATTAGTAGAAAAAGAATCAAAGTCGGTACTCCAAATCGATACGAGGTCTTACCAGCAATAATACTAATAAATAATAGTAGCGAACCGATGAATAAAATGTTCTCAATAGTTAAGCTCATATGTAAACTGGTGTGGTTGTCGTCTCTAGCAAAAATACAAATGAAATAAAACGTCATGCTATACTAGAGTATTTTCTTTGCAATTTTTAGATGAATTTATGATGCTTTTTACCCTAAGTGGGTATTGTTGTCTTTTTGTGGGTATTCCTAATCAAAAACATTAGGAAGATGTGACAATATATCAGAAATCACTAAAAGCATTCTACAAAGGTTAACTATCTTAAATAATATTCTATTTTTGCGTAACCCCAATAAATTACAATACGTGACTGTAGTACCTACATATAATCAACGCTTTGATATGCTGCATTGCTGTGTAATTATACCTACGTATAATAATGCAAAAACCTTAGATAGGGTACTTAGGGGAGTGCTTTCTTATACAAATCAATTGATTATTGTTAATGATGGTGCTACGGATGCAACGCCCCTGATTCTAGAAGACTATAAAGATCGGTGTACAATCATTACTTTTGAACATAATAGGGGTAAAGGAGTTGCGCTTCGGGAAGGGTTTAAAAAAGCAAGCGAAATGGGTTTTGATTATGCAATAACGATCGATAGCGATGGGCAGCATTATCCCAGTGATTTGCCTTTATTTATTGAAGCCTTAGAAAATCATACTACACAAGAACCTTTATTGCTTATAGGTTCGCGTAAGATGGATGACCCTTCGGTGCCCGGAAAAAGTAGCTTTGGAAATAAATTCTCGAACTTTTGGTTTTACGTAGAGACAGGTATACAACTTACCGATACACAGTCCGGATTTAGATTATACCCGTTAAAAGCGATCGATACCCTACGATTATACACGACCAAATTTGAATTAGAGATTGAAGTGATTGTTAAGTTAGCCTGGCGCGGAGCCGTAGTACGTAACTTACCTATTCGTGTTTTATATGATGAAAAAGAACGGGTTTCGCACTTCAGACCCTTTCAGGATTTTAGTCGAATAAGTGTGCTCAACACATGGTTGTTTACACTTACCTTGCTATGGTATGGACCCAAAAGAATAGTTCAGCGCTTTCAGAAAAAAGGATTTCGTCGCTTTATAAAAGAAGATATTTTACGAAGTACTGATTCACCTTTAAAAAAGTCTGCTGCCATTGCTTTAGGAATTTTTATAGGCATTGCTCCCTTTTGGGGACTGCAAACTTTATTAGTGCTTACTTTGGCAACGGCCTTAAAACTTAATCGAACTATTGCTTTTATCTGTTCCAACATTAGTATTCCACCCATGATTCCTTTTATCATATATGGCAGTGCACAATTGGGCAGATTCGCTACAGGTCAGTCTATGGATCTTACGCTCGATATAGAAACTATTACCACGGGAGCTGATATATTGCAAGGGTTAACATATTATATTATAGGGAGCTTTATCTTAGCTACTTTATCAGCGTTGCTCTTCGGGAGTATTTCATACCTGTACCTCAATAAAACAAAATCAAAACACGAGTCTGGAGATGCATAAATTTTTTCTTACAATGTATCATAGGTTCAAAAAGCATCGACTTTGGGCGTGGCCATTATTGATTACATTAGTAATTGCCGTAGCATTGTTGGCGAGTCGTATTGGCTTTGAAGAAGATATTACTAAACTTTTACCGGATAGCGGAGTTTCGACTGTTACAAAAAAAGTGTTAGAAACAGTGTCCTTTGCAGATAAAATTGTGGTAAACATTAGTAATCCGAATGGAGAACCTGATGCACTTACACAGTTTGCCGAAACCTATATTGATAGTCTTAATGGTAATGTTTCTAAGTATATCGGTGAAATCCAAGGACGCGTGCCAGAGAACAATGTGATGCAACTTTATAATTTTGTGTATGAGCATCTTCCGTTTTTTCTTGACGAAAGTGATTATGCTAAGATTGAACAGCAACTCAATCAGGATTCTATAGCACAGCGTGTTAAAAACAATTATAAAGCATTAGTTTCACCGGCCGGCATTGTAACCAAACAATTTATCGTCAAAGATCCGTTAGGTCTTACCCCCGTTGGATTAAAAAAATTCACTCAATTACAATTGGGAGATAATTATACATTGCATAATGGATTTTTAATCACCAAGGATCATCGTAATTTATTACTTTTTATAACGCCGGCTCTTGCCGCAAACGAAACCGGTGAGAATACAATATTTATTGAAAAATTGCAATCACTGACAAAACATGTCAATAAGCACTATGAGAATGCTGACACTAAAGCCGTATTATTTGGATCTACCTTGTATGCAGTAGCCAATGCAAAGCAAATTAAAAAAGACATTCAGCTAACAATTAGCATTGCGATGACTTTGTTATTAATTATTTTAATTGCATTCTATCGTAAACTCACGGTACCGCTAATTATTTTTACGCCAACCGTATTCGGAGCCTTGTTGGCAATTGCCATTCTGTATGTACTTAAAGGTAAGATTTCAGCAATTTCTTTAGGTATTGGATCCGTATTATTAGGAATTACGCTAGATTACTCCTTACATATTCTAACACATTTTAGAAATAACAAAAACATACAAGCACTTTACAAAGATGTTGCCTTACCGGTACTAATGAGTAGTCTTACAACGGCGGTTGCTTTTTTATGTTTGGTTTTCGTGAAATCAGAAGCACTTAATGATCTTGGAATTTTTGCAGCGGTCAGTGTCGTTGGAGCGTCCGTATTTGCGTTAATTTTTATTCCGCAGGTATATCGATTTTCCAAGCAAACAAAACCCAAAAAGACACTGTTGGATCATTTTTCGAACGTTCAGTTTGATAAAAATAAACCGTTAATTGTAATAATTCTGGTGGTTTTCGTCATAGGGTTGTTACTATTTCATAAGGTTGGATTTGACACTGATTTGAATCAAATGAATTATCAGCCGGAAGAACTGGTTGCCGCAGAGAATGATTTGGATCGTATAAATAATAATAAGGCTAAAACAATTTATGTTGTTTCTTATGGTAGTTCATTAAATGCTGCCTTAAACACCAATAATGCCCTACATAGGGTTTTAGCGGCTAATAAACAGGAACAACAAATACTCAACTATAGTTCTGTAGGAGGCGTCGTGTTGTCAAAAGAAGCCCAACAGGAAAAAATCGATCAATGGCAGCGCTTTTGGAGTCCGAAAAAAAGCGATACCCTGCTTAACTTATTAAGATCTGAAGGAAGAATTTTCGGGTTTAAACCGACAGTATTTGATCAGTTTGATACCCTGATCCGGACACCGATCGAGCCAATTTTATATTCGCGGTATCAAGAGATAGATCAGTTGTATCTTAAAGAATTTGTAACCAATCAACCGGATTTTGCAACAGTTATGTCGGCTGTTAAGGTAGCAGATGATGATACGGAGCAATTGTATGCGGCACTTAATAAAGTTTCTAATACTTTAATTATCGATCGCAAGCAACTTAATGAAAAGTTGTTAGGATCGCTCAAAGATGATTTTAACGCGCTTATTAGCTACTCATTAATCGCGGTGGTAGTATTGCTTTTATTGTTTTACCGCGATACAATGTTAGTGTTGCTTACCATCATACCGATTGCAATTACATGGGTAATAACCTTAGGTGTTATGCAGTTGCTGAATATCAATTTTAATATCTTCAACGTGATTATTTCCACCTTTATTTTTGGATTGGGTGTAGATTACAGCATTTTTATAACCAATGGATTAGCCAAAGAGTATACCAACGGCTCGCGTGAATTACCGACTTACAAAACTTCAATTTTATTATCTGTCATTACAACGGTTTTAGGTATTGGAGTATTAATTTTTGCAAAACATCCCGCGCTTCGTTCGATATCGATGGTCTCGTTAATAGGTATTTTTACAGCTGCTATAGTAGCGTTTACTATACAACCTTTGCTTTTCAAGCTTTGTATTACACGAAGAGCGGCCAAAGGTCTTGCTCCGTTGCAAGTACGTCAGACATTATGGTCATTATTCAGTTTTGGGTATTTCATCATTGGCGGGTTTATTATATCGTTACTCAGTAGTCTTATCATTCCGTGGTTTCCAATAGCCAAAAAGAAAAAAATGGCAGTTTTTCATCGTATTGTCTCCAGAATGATGGCATCGGTGTTATACTCTAATCCCTTTGTAAAAAAGAAGGTGCTTAATCCAACAGGAGAAACGTTTGATAAGCAGTGTATTATTATTGCGAATCATGCGTCTTTTTTGGATATTTTAACCGTGGGGATGTTACATTCTAATCTGATTTATCTTGTAAAAGATTGGGTGTACGAATCTCCGGTATTTGGTAAAGCTGTACGATTAGCAGGGTTTTATCCGGTATCCTCTGGTATAGAAGGCGGGGTAGAGCATTTGCGGACAAAAGTGGAGCAAGGGTATTCGCTCATTGCATTTCCCGAAGGATCAAGAACAGAAACAGCCAAGATGCGTCGTTTTCATAAAGGCTCCTTTTATCTGGCAGAGCAATTAAATTTGGATATTGTGCCTGTAGTAATTCATGGAACCTCACAAATTTCTCCCAAAGGAGATTTTATCATAAACGATGGAAATTTAACGGCCAAAATTTTACCTCGTATCAGTGCTGAAGATACAGATTACGGAGAGGGTTATGCACAACGAACAAAAAAGATCAGTAAATATTTTAAAGGAGCTTTCACCTCATTACAACAAGAGGTTGAAGGAGTCAAGCATTATCAACGAGAAGTGCTGAATAACTATCGATATAAAACTTGTTTTTCTGAAGTAAAAAAGCATGTGTTCAAACATATTGAAAATTGGTATGTACTGGCTAATCAGATTGATTATAATGCTTCAATAATAACCCTTACAGATGACCACGGAGCGTTGCCTATATACCTAAGCTATAAAAAACCAAATGCAAAAATTACAGGAATACTTACTTCGCAAGAAGCACGCAACATAGCTCAGGGGTGCTTTTCAGTTAAGCGCACTACTATTCAGTTTGTAGACCTCCATACTGTTCTTCCCTCAAAAATAAATGTATTTTTGCTGGACACGCTTAAAGTGGATAGCCAAATGATTCAGGATATAATTAAAAACGAAGAGATTACTAAAATAATCGCAGGAAACGGCAAAGAATTAATTGCATCATATCTGACAACTAGTTTTGAGTGTGTTATAGAAGGTGAGTGTACCGTATGGAAAAGAAGACAGACATGAGGGAAACATTTGATGTCGTTATAATAGGTAGCGGATTAGGTGGCTTAGTATCGGCCAACATTCTGGCACGTGAAGGTAAAAAAGTATGTGTACTCGAAAAGAACAATCAGTTTGGGGGAAACCTACAAACCTTTGTACGGGATAAGAGTATTTTTGATACAGGCATTCATTATATCGGAGGTTTAGCTAAAGGTCAGAATCTGTATCGTTATTTTGATTATCTGGATATTATGGAGGATCTTAAGATCAAGCAGATGGATCCGGATGGCTATGATATGATTTCTTTTGATGGTGTGGATATTGAATATCCGCACGCCCAGGGATATGATAATTTTGTTACACAACTCACACACTATTTTCCCGAAGAAGCAGAAGGGATTAAAAAGTATATTGATAAGGTTCGGGATACATGTTATAATTTTCCATTATATAACTTGAAATTAGGAGATCGGTACTACGGTGAAGATTTGTTGACGCTCAAAGCCAAAGATTTTATAGATACCGTTACACAGAATGAAACCCTGCGTGCTGTTCTGGCCGGATCGAACCTATTGTATGCAGGCGATCCCGATAAAACACCTTTTTATGTACATGCATTATCAGTCAATTCATATATAGAGAGTGCATGGCGTTGTATTAATGGTGGCAGTCAGATTGCTAAATTACTCGTAAAACGTTTTCGTAATTTGGGAGGAACAATCCATAAATATCAGGAAGTAAATGCGTTTAATTTTGAACAGGATACATTGGTCTCAGTTACTACAACCAAAGGTGATGTGTTTTCTGGAGATACGTTTATTTCAAATGTAGATCCCAAGTTAACGCTTCAGATTATTGGGAAGGACCGTTTCAGAAACATCTATTATAACCGTATTCAGAATACAGAAAGTATCATTTCATCCTTCAGTTTGTATTTGGTTTTTAAACCGGGTACTTTTCCGTATGTAAATCATAACTATTATCATACCCAATCGATTGATAAAGTGTGGACCACACAAAATTATACGCAAGAGTCTTGGCCAGAAGCATATTTGATTTCGATGAATGAGGATCGCAAACATCCCGGGTATGCAGATAATTTGACCTCAATAGCATATATGCGCTATGAAGAAACCAAGCCTTGGGAAGATACCTTTAATACTGTAGCGGTAAAAAATGATCGCGGAGAGGATTATGAGGCATTTAAGCAACGTAAGATTGAAGCGTATCTCAAAGAAATTGAAAAGAAATTTCCGAATATCAGAGAGTGTATTCAGTCAGTGCATACATCCACGCCATTGTCCTATCGTGATTATATTGGTTGTTATGAAGGATCGATGTATGGATTTGCCAAGGATGCTGAGAGTCCGATGAAATCATTTCTCTCGCCAAGAACTAAAATACCAAACCTGTTATTTACCGGACAAGGGTTGAATATGCATGGGGTATTAGGCGTAACTATTAGTGCGGTGGTTACCTGTGGAGAATTATTGGGTAAAGACTATTTGCTTAACCGTATCACTTCGACGCTCGAGGAAAAAGAAAAACAACGTACAGCATGATGAGTTTGCGTTTGATCATAGTGAGTAGCGTGATGCTTTGCATAGTTTCTGCTTGCGGGGTAAAGAAGTCTCTGTCAGCACGTCCAGATCTCACGGGACTGGCCACGATTGACACGGCACGAACAACCATTAATGATTCAACCTTTACACTTAATAACAACAGTCTTCGCAAAAATAAACAAGGCATTTGGGAGCTCTATCTGGAAGGTGATCCACTGGAACGTGGCTTGGCCGCAGGGAGTCTTACCCGGGAGCTGATCAAAATACAGGAAGAGGCATTTATCGGCAAGGTGACCGAACTAGTGCCTTCTCAAGGGTATTTGAAGTTTTTAAGCAAACTCGTAGCCTGGTATAACCGAAAGTTACATCTGCATGTGCCCGAAGAATACAAACAAGAAATTTACGGACTCTCCCGATACGGATCCGATGACTACAATACCTTTGCCGAACCCTATGTACGCATGCTCTATGCACACGGCGCGCACGATATTGGTCATGCTTTGCAGGATTTGATGTTGGTAGGTTGCACTTCGTTTGCAGCGTGGAATGAAAAAACTGCTGACGGAAACTTATTAATCGGACGTAATTTTGATTTCTATGCAGGGGATGATTTTGCAAAAGAAAAAATGGTGGTATTTATGAAGCCCAGCCAGGGACATCGATTTATGATGTACGGTTGGGCGGGAATGATGGGTACCGTATCCGGGATGAATGTAAAAGGACTCACCGTAACGATCAACGCAGGAAAATCAAAAATACCATTAGTGGCTAAAACACCGATTTCGATCCTGACACGCGAAATCCTTCAGTATGCTTCAACAATTGAAGAAGCGATAGCTATTGCCAAAAAGCGAGAAGTATTTGTTTCTGAATCTATCATGATAGGAAGCGCTATTGATCAAAAAGCCGTACTAATCGAGGTAGCTCCGCAGAATTTCGGAGTATATGAGGTACCCAACGGCAACCAGCTGGTTTGTTCGAATCATTTTCAAAGCGAGGCGTATGCAGCAGATGAGCGTAACCAAAAAGCGATTGCAGAAAGTCACTCTTTATACCGCTACGAGCGAATGACCGAATTGCTAAATCAAACAGAAAAACTAACTCCGGAGCACGGAGTTTCAATTTTGAGAGACCGCAAAGGGTTAGGCGATACACGTATTGGTTATGGTAACGAAAAAGCACTGAACCAATTGTTGGCCTATCACGGGATTATTTTTCAGCCGGAAGCACTAAAAGTATGGATCTCCAGCAATCCGTACCAACTGGGTGCCTTTGTAGGGTATGATTTAAACACTATATTCAAAAAATTTAGTTCCCGAAAGGATTTAAGTAGTGTAGCTAATGAAGCGTTGCTGATTCCCGAAGATCCGTTTGTGGAAACGCAAGCCTACAAAGATTATGAAACCTTTCGTAAAGAGCACCGCCGTATAGAACGCTTAATAGAAGCAAAAGAAACGATTCCCGAAGCTGAGCTACAGGCTCTTGTACAGCTCAATCCCGATTATTGGATAGCCCATTATACGGTAGGGAAATATTATTACGAGCACAAAGAATACAAAGCAGCAATTATTGCTTTTAAAAAAGCATTGCAACGCGAAGTAACTACGGTTCCTGATGTGGAGATGCTACAGAATTATATTAAAAAAAGCTACCGTAAATTGTAAGTATGCCTATGAAAAATGAACAACAGCTAGCTACCCAAACAGCAGTACTACAAAACGAGAAGCTTACAGCATTGTTACAGTATGTGCAGGCACATTCTCCCTATTATCAGCGATTGTTTGCCGAGCACAAAATAACTGCCGATCAAATCACTACAGTTGAAGATTTGAAATACATACCGCTAACTACCAAAGAAGACCTGCAGGCGTATAATGATGACTTTTTATGCGTCCCAAAAACCGAGATTGTAGATTATGTTACAACTTCGGGTACTTTGGGTAAGCCCGTTACTTTTGCGTTAACCGATCGGGACCTGGAACGCCTAACCGATAATGAATCGCGCTCTTTTGCTATTGCAGGGGTCACCAAAGAAGATGTGGTGCAACTAACAACTACACTGGATCGACGTTTTATGGCGGGGTTAGCATATTTTTTAGGGACACGTAAGTTAGGGGCCGCTATGGTACGGGTAGGATCGGGTATTCCTGAGTTGCAATGGGATTCGATACATCGTTTTCAATCAACCTATCTAATAGTGGTGCCGTCGTTTTTATTAAAATTAATCGCGTATGCCGAAACGCATGGTATTGATTACAATGCTTCTTCGGTAAAAGCTGCGATTTGTATTGGTGAACCTTTGCGCGATCAAAACTTTGAGCTCAATACTCTGGGAGCTAAGATCAAAGAAAAATGGGATATTGAGTTATACTCAACATACGCCTCTACCGAGATGAGTACGGCTTTTACGGAGTGTGCCGCGCACAATGGAGGACACCACCATCCGGATCTGATCATAACCGAAATTTTGGATGATAATGGAAAGGCAGTACAAGATGGCGAAGTAGGGGAGTTGGTTATCACAATCCTGGGCGTAGAAGCCATGCCGTTATTGCGCTACACAACCGGAGATATGGTGCGCGCTCATAACGAACCCTGTAGATGTGGTCGTACTACGATGCGACTCAGCCCGGTCTTGGGTCGTAAAAAGCATATGATTAAATATAAAGGCACGACGCTCTACCCACAAAGTGTGGTTGAGGTATTGACCAGTTTTGAAGAAGTACTCTTGTACGTAATCGAAGTCATCACTAACGAACTGGGAACCGACAAACTTTTGATTCATGTGTCAGATGCGTTAAGTGCTGCGGACTGTAAAGCGTTAAAAGAACATTTTAGAGCTAATCTACGAGTCGTTCCCGATCTGGTATTACAACCCATAGCCACGTTGAAGGCTATGAAATTTCCCGAAATGAGCCGTAAACCGATTACGTTTATTGATTCGAGAGAAGGGTAGTTTTTTTAATTAGTGACTCGAAAATAATGCATAATAATAATAATGGTTATATATTGGAATAGTAATAACTTAGATTTATGCTAGATCAGCATCATTTTATAAGAAAATTTGACTATAAAACTAAGGCAGAATTATTATTGATCGCAACTAGTGATAAACATGTTGCAGAAGCAAAATCTGCTGCGAACTGGTTACTTGAACATAAAGATTTTAATAAGAATGCCGTCGTAATAGATTCATTTTATAATAACGAAATTAATAGAATCAATAACCTTTGGTACGTTAAAAACGATTTTAGGAAATTCATAGCGACATTTAGCTTTAGAGAATGTTTGAGTGTATTAAGTCTGTTATCGTTAGATTTATGTTTTCGAGAATTTGGAGCATTATTTCATCATCTAGAGAATTGGTTTTTGAATGATACAACTTTACCTAATATATTTCGATTGAATATTGTAATTGTACTACTTCATGTTTTCTATATAATAGAACATAAAAGAGTTAGTACTTACCTTATTAGACTATTATATGATCTAATATTTATTTCAACATACTTTGTTTTTTATTCTCTTCTAAAACAACAATTTTCCATTTCTATTTATTGGGTGGTAGGTTTGGTTTCTCTATGTATGCTGATTGAATTTTTTAATTCTTTTTTGTATTATTTATATAAACTGATCAAATGAGTTTTTATAGTAAAATAAAAATTTGCATTCTAGTCCCATGCGTTGCATTTCTATGTTACTTGCATCTTTACAGTAAAGCTTTTTTCAGGGAAAATATAGAAACAAAATGGACTAAACTAACATGGGATCATTTTCAGGGCATCGTAAAACCGTTTAGTCCCTATAGTGCTTCTATATATTCAGAAATAAAGGTCAGCTATGATACGATTTCTGATCGATATATTTCTTATGCTATTCAAGAGAACCAATTCTCTTGGAAGAAAAGTTCAGTTGGAGATGATAAACATCTTTTACGTCATGAACAATATCATTTCAATCTTACGGAGTACTATTCTCGCAGGATGAATTCTTTTCTAAGAGTTAATAACATAGAGTCTACAGATGATTTTATGGGCGAGTTGAATAGACTAAGTAAGGAATTAGGAAAAGCTCAAAATTTATATGATACTGAAACCAATCATAATCTAAATACTGAGGAACAAAAGCGATGGGAAGCTAAAATTGATAGTATGCTCAAAGAGACTAACTTGTTATACGAGCAATAGCTCTATTTTACCCGATCTGGTATTACAACCTATAGCCACGTTGAAAGCTATGAAATTTCCCGAAATGAGCCGTAAACCGATTACGTTTATTGATTCGAGAGAAGGGTAGTTTTTTAATAACATCTTCCCCGATAGGGAAGGTAGCCAAGCAACACGCAGTCGGACAGGAAGAAACCAATATCGAATACTGAATTCTGAATTCTGAATAACGAAGTTGAAGTTAAACGCTAAATGTAAAAGTGTACCGACTCTTGATTCTTTTTTTTACCCACTGTACAAACTTCGTTGTCAACTCGAACGAAGTCGAGAGGTTGTTCTAGCATATCCTTAAAACTAAAATATCCTTTGACGCCACTGGTCACAGACCAGCGGGAGCCGGAGATACAATAAGTAAACGTATTAAAACTATCATTTTAATCTGCAAGTAAATAGTTTTTATAATATCTTTCGATCTGAAAATTACACATATAACGAGTTGTAGACTAGAAGTAGCTGGTTTATATAAATTGTACGACTAATATAGATAAACCGAATGGAAAACGAATTTAAACACATAATGTCAGAACGGACTGACGAAGAATTAATTAAAATAGTGACAGTTGATAGTGATAAATACAAATCAATCGCGCGAGAAGCAGCACAAATAGAAATAGAGAACAGGAATATTGATGTGGCTAAATTTGATAAAATAAAATCGGAAGCTATAATTCATAAAGAACAAATAAAAAAAATTGA
This sequence comes from Aquimarina sp. 2-A2, assembly GCF_045505135.1. NCBI lineage: Bacteria > Pseudomonadati > Bacteroidota > Flavobacteriia > Flavobacteriales > Flavobacteriaceae > Aquimarina > Aquimarina sp. 2-A2. The sequence goes on from NZ_JBJKFI010000003.1 coordinate 137,238, forward strand.
TTCCAACGTAGTTAATTCAGGAATTCGATTCATAAATTTAATCATTGACTCAGTAGTGTGGTATATTCTCATAATTATTGTCTTTTTTATTTTTGGATTATTGATTCCAGATGCAGCTTTAGTAAATGATATTGTTATTGTCATCATTAATCTAGTTTTAGTATTTGGAACATTCTTCGCGTATCATAGTTTAATGGAAATTAAATTTCAAAAGACACTCGGAAAATTTGCGACAAAAACAAAAGTTGTAAAGTTAAATGGGGAGAAGCCAGAAAACTCGGATATTATTCATAGAACTTTCTGTAGATTGATTCCATTTGACAGAATTTCGTTTTTGTTTACAAAAAATGGAATCCATGATTTTTTGTCTAAAACTAAGGTTATAAAGGATACTGAAAAATAAATTCCATAAGTTTTTTTCCAATACCGCTAGTCAATAACCAGTACCAATAAGCTACTTTAAAAAAAACCACCCAACACATATTCAATCAGTATAATCTCGGAAGTGGTTGAGGTGGTTTATTATAGATTATGAACTGCTAATTATAGCACTTCTTTAGGAGTATCGGTATCTGTCGCAGTGGTGGTACGATTATCTACCGTTTGGTTGTAGTGTTTTGCCAGAATATCCAACTCGTTTAATAATACATCGTACTCTTTGGTATCCTCTAGCGTAGCATGTGCATTTATGTGATTGACCAAAACACGATAGGCATCAGTAACTACTACACGTAATTGCGGAATATTTCTTAACGCCACTGGTCACAAAACCAGCAGTTGCCATAAGACATACTTATAATTAATAACTCCTTTCCTTGACAGGGAAAGGTGGCCAAGCAACGCGCGGTCGGAAAGGGTTTTTTGTAGCATTCACTCATTTTTATAGCGAAAGTCGATTTTTAAAATAATCTTTGTAGTTTATGGGTGTTTTATATGAAATATCCTCAAAACACCCTATTTTAAAGGAAATGACACTTACATGACATCTATATGTCGTATAAAAGACAAGGGGTATGAGATACATTTGTTTCATAATTTAAAAATCAAAAATTCATGGACAATCAAGCACTTGCAGAACGGTTAAAATATCAACGACAACTTAAGGGACTCTCTCAGGAAGAACTTTCTCATCGTACCAATATTGCCGTACGTACCATACAACGCATCGAAAAAGCTGAGGTAAATCCGCACCTGAATACAGTAAAATTATTGGCAGTTGCTTTAGAGGTTGAAGTAAGCGATTTGCTGCCCTTAGACAATCCCAAAGAAGAAACCATAAAGAAAAAATGGCTGTTATTACTACATGCCATTCCGTTACTGGGAATTTTTATTCCTTTATGTAATGTGCTACTTCCGCTTTTTATTTGGATTCATAAAAGAGAGGACAATCCAATATACGACAAGCATGGGGTGAAGGTAATCAACTTTCAGATTACTGTTTTGTTGTTGGCAGTACTTTCCTTTGTTAGTTTGCTAACGATAGAAAAGTGGGGCTTCATCATATTTATTGCTACACTTCCTGTTTGTGTGGGTGTTGTAATTTTCAATATTATCTATGTATTGCAAAAAGAAAGATGTTACTACCCTTTATCCATCCCTTTTTTAAAATTCAAACCGGGACGTTTCTCAAAAGTAATAGCACTGCTGTTATTGATGGTAACCTTTAGTCAATGTGCAACTGTAGATAATAATACAATACAGCGTTTAGACGGGAGCAGAATTTCTAACGACTCTATTGCCCAAAAAATCAACGTACTTGCCAAAGAAGGAAATGTCCAAGGTATGGCAATAGCTGTTTTTAACGATAAACAACCCGTATATAAGCAAATTGTGGGATTTAAAAACCTTCCTGAAAGGTTGACTTTGTCAGATTCAACAAATATCTACGGGGCCTCTTTGAGTAAGGCTATATTTAGTGTATTGGTTATGAAGCTGGTCGAAAACAATGTAATTGATCTGGATACTCCACTAGAATCCTACTTGCCAAAGAAACTATATGAGTATAAACCCTTGACGCGTTGGCATGATCATTATGCGGATCTGAAAGAGGATAGTTTGTATCATAAAATTACAGCTCGTATGTGTTTAGCACACACCACCGGATTTGCGAATTGGCGGTTTTTAGAACCAGATCAAAAACTAAGAGTTCATGATGAGCCGGGTACTAAATATAGTTACAGTGGCGAAGGATTTGTATACCTCCAAGTAGTTTTAGAAAAGCTAACGGGTATAGGACTGGAGCAGCTGGCAAAAGAATATATTTTTGACCCGTTACGAATGACCAAAACTTCGTACCAATGGCAACCAGCTTTTGAAAGCGATTTTGCGTATGGACATACCATGAATGGAAGAATCTACAGGAAAGATAAGGACAACGAACCAAGGGGTGGGAGTACCTTAGAAACTACAGCTGATGATTATATCAAATTTTTGACAGCCGTACTTAATCATCAGCTCATTAGTGAAAAATCAACCAACCAAATGTTTAGCCCACAGGTTAAGATTCATTCGTTAACTCAGTTTGGTGAGGGATCCAATATTACTACCGATACATACAGAGATATTAAGTTGAGTTACGCACTTGGTTGGGGCTATCTGGAAACACCTTATGGTAAAGGTGTATTTAAAGGTGGTCATGGCAATGGATTTCAGCATTTTTCTATTCTTTTTCCCGAATCAGGAAAAGGAGTTTTAATCATGAGCAACTCTGATAATGCTGAAGGTATTTATCAAAGACTTCTAGAATATATATTGGCAGACAGTTCTATACCATGGGAGTGGTTGGGTTTTGTGCCTTATAAATAGCGTTTGTACACATTCTTTGAGTCATTTGGGCAAATATATCTGCTTATCAAACTAAAGGAACCTGTTTATACTGGTTCCTTTTTTAGTATGGAAAATGCGTTTTAGCAGAATATTTTGATCGAAGGAGTGTTATAAAATTATCTTTATAACCACGAGATGATTTATAAAATACACTCTTTAAACCTATAAAGTTATAAAGATGAAAACGGTTGATAACGTAGGTTTTGATGCATGTGCTGCGATGATAATTATATGATGCATGCTTTAAAAGTGTAACAAATCCTAAAATTGACTTTTTAACAGGATGAAGAATAACATTTATTTACAAGTATATGAAAAGCTTACTCTACCTCTTGTTGATCGTTATATGTTTTATAACAGAGGCGTTTAGTCAAGAAACTCCTTTGAGTCCTGAAAATCATTCTGTGAATGTAAATCTGGTCAAAAACGAAAAATCAGATTTGTCATGGTTTATGATACAGGATACGCTCAAAATTGAATTGGGTAAAGTGCATACTGAAGTCAAAAAGATAGAAGATACGCTGTATGTGATCACTCGTATCAACACAAAACAATCTTCTACACAGTGGATTGACAGTACAATCGTTGAAATTCCAAACTTTAAACCGTTGTATCATTCCTCTTATAACCAACAAAGAGAGATGGTATTGAAGTTTGGAGAAAAGGTTACTGGGTATTATTTAGATAAAAAGACCGGAACGAAAAATGATATTTCAGAAGAAACTACTGCTCCATATTTTGACAGTAATTTTTATCCTCAACTAATCAGATGGCTACCTTTAGAAGAAGGCTACGCTAACACAATTAAGATTTTTGATTACAATCCTACAGCAAAAATAGGTACGATGACAGCGACTATCAAAGAAGTGAGCAGTGCTACGATGAATTTAAAACAAAAGGAAATAGCTGTTTGGAAAGTTGAAGTGACCGATGATATTTCTGATAATACAGCTATTAGCACTTATTATATTGATCAAAATACACGCAAAATTCTTCAGCAGGATATTGATTTTAGAGGAAGAAAAATGTCGATGGAGCTTATTGAAGCGCGGAATTAATTTTTACTTCATCAATCCATTGAACAAAGCCAGATGAGTTAAGCTTGTAAATAGTATAAACAATGGGAAAACAAAAACTTATCAAACGTTTAAAGAGCTATTACCCGTTGGAACGGTTTCATGCTTTTATCACTTTTCCTGCAATCGTGCTATATGTTTTGTATCACAACACGTTTAAAGATGTGATATTTTTACTCTACGGCTTAGGGGTTGTCATCTTTATTCTTATTCAGGGACAACATTACTGGAAATTAAAGTTATATCGGTTATTAAATAAACCTTTTGATCAGATTCAGAATCTCAAATTGTTTAGAAAAGCTAAAACTATTAATTTCTATTTGATGGCTTTGATGCCCATCGTTTTTTTATTTCAACTCTATATAAATGACTGGTCCATTATTCCGGAGAACCTCATGAATTGGGTAGTTGTAGCTAATGTTTTTGGAGTTTTAGAACATATTAACTATTACCATAGGCAACTTATGGTTGATAATCAATCGGATGTCAAATACTTAATGACAAACAAAAAGCTAAAGGTTGCTAGTTTAGCAAAGGATTTAGATGAAAATCAATTTTAGACATAACTATGTTTGTTTAAAACTCAAATAAGGTAACTCATAGAGTATTATGCTCAGCACCCCACGCATCTAAGCTTCTTAAAATCGATTCTAGCGATCGTCCTTTTGCACTCAGCGAGTATTCCACTTTGGGCGGAACAGTTGCAAAAACTTTACGTTCAATGAGTCCGTCGCGTTCTAATTCTCGTACAGATTGAGTAAACATTTTATTAGAGATTTCGCCCGTCTGTTTTTGTAACACGCCTGAGCGAAGCGGCTGCTCTAATAGATGAAACAGGAGTAACGGTTTCCATTTATTACCAATTAAGTTCATGGTATAATGTAGAGGGCAGTGATTATTTTTATTCATTTTAGCTTTCTAAGCGTTTTATAGTGTGCGTAGTACTCCTTTTAGTAAGTATCGAACAATTAGGTAAGGTATTGTTTGGCTGCACGTTATGGTTTAATTTTGCAATATAAATTTATATACTATGAAAGCAAGTAAAAATTATCCAAAATCTTTTTCGCATATAGGACTTACCGTTCCCGACATTCATAAAGCCGTTACATTTTATACAGAGGTTATGGGATGGTATACCATTATGGAACCATCAAAGGTAAAAAAAGATAGAGATACTGCGATCGGTCAAATGTGTATTGATGTATTGGGTGAGGATTGGGAGGAATTCGAGATAGCACATTTGTCAACCTCTGATGGTATTGGGATTGAGCTGTTTTCATTTTCAAACAAACCAAAAGATCCTGCGGCATTCAACCCATTTAATACAGGGTTATTTCATTTTTGTATTCAGGATCCTAACATCGAGAAGCTTGTTGGTAACATCGTAGCCAACGGAGGAAAGCAACGTATGCCTATTCGATCGTATTATCCGGATGATAAACCGTTTAAGATGTGTTATGTAGAGGACCCTTTTGGTATTGTGTTCGAAATTTATACCCATAGTTATGAGTTAACGTATTCTTCTGGTGCATATACGAGTTAAATCGTACTTCCTGTACCTAAGAATTGTTTGTTACAACTATTATATTTTTTATATCTAAAGTCTAATAGGATACACTTTCTTTGTATCCTATTATGCTTTATAGAGATTGTTGTAAGAAGTAAGTATGAAAAAGGAACTAAGTAACATGACAAAAGAAGTTTACGAACGCTGCGGTTTTGAGATTTCTAATTTGAAAACAGAAGATGAAAGTAGGGAGTACGAAGCATGTCAGTTTGAGCTCAACTCATTAAAGGTTATTTCGCGAAACGCAAAGACCACCCCTAAGAAAATAGGGCAGTTTGTAACCTTTTGGAAACGAAGTACAACGGGTCCGATTGAACCTTTTCATGCTACTGATCACTTTGACTTTTATGTAGTCAATGTTAACGCTAAAGATGCTTGCGGACAATTTGTATTTCCTAAATCGGTGCTGATCAAAAAAGGAATCGTTACATGCGAAGAAAAAGAAGGAAAGCGTGGTTTTAGAGTATATCCATCGTGGGATACTCCAACCAGCGCCCAAGCCTTGCGTACACAACAGTGGCAACTTAATTATTTCTTTGTGCTTAATGAAAACAACTGGTTAGAGCGAGCTAAAGCGTTGTATGAACTTTAACTCCTTACTCGTTCGCAGCTATTCTATGCAATTTCCAGGTATTGTTTTTTTGCTTTATTGCGAGGAGATCGTCTGATATGAAATGCGAATAGATTCTCGGGCGTTTTCTTAGTTTTGATTTGGTAAAAACCAGATGCTCCGGCCCCGAGACATGCTCAATGGCATTGCCTAAATTATCAATAATTACCTCATCATAGCTGTAAGACACCATTTCTTTACCCAACAGATCATTGGTGCCCAGCTGCTCCTTAGTCAATTTCAAAACAATAGCTTTCCCATTAGCAAAGGTGGTCGCATTGAGAAATTGTGGCGGTATTATCACAGTACCTGAAGTATCTATGTAGCCGTAGTATATGACGCCATCTTTTTCCTGCTGAATTAAGCATCGCTTATCAGAAAAATAGGGATACTTTATCCCATGGATGTCTTTTCCAAGTCTTAGATCACTCTCTTCGTTCCAGACATAATCCTTTCGATAGGGAATTACGATAGATCCTGTTTTATCAACAAACGCCCAGGAATCACCTTTTTGAATCGCTGCAAGATCTTCATGAAACGGTGTTATAGTTTCTAGATTATCAATTGTTTGTGCAGATGCAAAGGCAAAACACGATAAGAATAAACCGAAAAAAATATGTGATGTTTTCATAGAAATAAAATTGTGTTTGAAATTTAAAACTATGAGAATTACTACTAATAAAAAATGATATTAATCATGTTACAAGGATGATAAATCTCATGAAACTGTAAAGAGAGGTTTCCTATTTTTAAACCAGATATGCCACAATCGAGTTGTGGACTGTATTACTATGACCATTGAACTAATTTATATGAAAAAATTGAAGCAACAGTTACAGGTAGAAGTGGATACTGCTTTTTTATATACTGCTATGGCAGCTAGGGAACGAGACGATGTGTTAAGAAAAGTGTTGCTTGCACTGGCCCAAATAGAACGGGGACATGCAAAGCATATGTTAGTTCGCATACAAGAAGTCACACCAATGTATGAGTATCCGCAACCCAGTCTGCGTGCCAAAATCCAGCTGCGTCTCGGTAAGGTTTTTGGATATGATCATATCATCGGAATGTTGTCGGGTACAGAACGACAAATGGCGCGTCTAGCAGTGCAAAAAAAACTAAAAGCCGGAGAACAGCTCTCGGGTTTTGAACACAATCATCTACGCATTATTGAAGCGGTTAGTAAGAACAAGAATCATATGATATCGGGTGGGTTGTTATCAAAATTTGAAGGACGTCATAAATCTGTTGGGGGTAATGCGGTACGAGCAGCGGTACTGGGAGCTAACGATGGTTTGGTATCCAATATGAGTCTGGTTATGGGTGTGGCCGGTGCAGCAGCGCAAAGCTCTACAATATTACTAACAGGTCTTGCAGGTTTGTTAGCAGGAGCTATATCGATGTCATTGGGAGAGTGGTTATCGGTACAAAGTTCGAGAGAACTTTATCAACGACAAATAGCATTGGAAGCCGAAGAGTTGGAAGCTGCGCCCGAAGAAGAGAAGCAAGAATTGGTGTTACTTTACCAAGCCAAGGGTATGGATGAGCAATCCGCGCAATCCCTGGCAGATAAAGTATTCGAGAATAAAGATTCTGCCTTAGATGCTTTAATTGTTGAAGAGCTTGGTATTGATAAAGAAGAATTAGGAGGATCCGCTTGGGAAGCCGCACTTGTATCTTTTTTTCTCTTTGCTATTGGAGCTATTTTACCGGTAATACCCTATTTTTTTACTTCAGATCGTTTGGCACTTTGGTGGAGTCTGGGATGCAGTGTTTTTGGACTCTTTGTAATAGGGGCTTCAATTACCTTGTTTACGGGTAAATCTGTGGGTTTCTCCGGCTTTAGACAAGTTCTTTTCGGTTTGGTCGCGGCGGCTGTGACTTATGGAGTTGGTACCTTGATTGGCGTTACGATTACAGGGTAGATTTCTATCTGATTTCGAATCTGTCAAAGTGTTTAGGTGTACCTTCAGTATGATCGACCTGAGTGACACTTGCCAACTCTGGTCCTGTAGCGCACCAGGTCAGTAGTTCTTTAAGTTGTTCCTTAGACCCTTCGGCCTCGATGTAGACTGATCCGTTTGATTGATTTTTCACATAACCTTTCAGCCCCAAAGCAATAGCTTTTTCTAGTGTATGCTTGCGATACCAAACACCTTGTACTTTTCCGTAAACAGTAATAAAATAATGCATAATATATAATTAGGATAACACAAAATAACGTAAAACCTTTTTAAATGTTTCTAATTCTGTGTTAATCTAATTCATTGAAATAAATTAAAAGTTAGGTTCCTGATAATTGTCATATGAAATGTCGGCTACTCTATGTAATTTTTCAAGAATTATTAATTTAACTAAATGCATATGAAAGCGCTAGAATCCACATTGAAGGAGATCCTAGAACTTACCACAAAAATCGAGTATGAGTATCCCGAATTATATCGATTTTTAGATGAAAATCCTCAGGTGATACCTAAACATCGTACGATAGAGCAGGATGATTTTAATGAATATCTAAAGGGACTCAAGGATTTGTTAGATCGGTATGTCATGTCCAAAGGGAAACTCCGTGGATTGGAGTGGGAAAAGTAAAAGATCTACGACAGGATATTTCATAACAATCTTTACAATGATGACGGTGATAGCATAAATCTTTAAACCTATATTAAAAGTGTCCTAAAGAATGCTAATTCTCATTAGTGTCTGTATTAAAAAAAGTATTTTAAACAAAAAAATATATGGAGACAATGAGTAAAAAAAAGAACGTCGAAGCACAAGAAAAATTTGGCGAAGCGGTAAATACAGGAAATCTGGAATTAATTCGTGACGTTGTTGCGGATAATGTCAAGGATCATGATCCAGCACCAGATCAAGGACCAGGTCCGCAAGGATTTATAGACTTTTTCAGCGGTATGCGAACTTCGTTTCCTGACTTTGAGGTTGAGGTAGATCACATGGTTACAGATCAAGATAATGTGAGCTTTGCGTATACTGCCAAGGGTACTCATAAAGGAAATTTTATGGGATATGAACCTACCGGGAAATCTTTTGAGGTTCGCGGAATGCAAATTGGACGATTTGAAGATGGAAAACTTGCCGAACGCTGGGGAAGTACCAATCAGTTGGGTATTTTACAACAACTTGGTTTAGTTGAAGGTTCCAGTTAAACCTACCATACATACGATTTAAAAAAGCACGCGATAGTTTTATATATCGCGTGCTTTTTGGTTTAATTAGAGTACTTTATAGGTAAAAGCTATACTAATTTCCTGGCTAATAGATTGTCGTGTAAACAGTTTTTAGGATACAATTTCAATAGATAATCGGACACTTTATTTTTGACAAATAATCAAAGGTTGTTAGAATTGGTTTCGCTACTGCCTTTTTGATTCAAAAGTGTCCGATATCTCTCACTACTGAGGTTACAAAACACACACACAAATTCTTTTCTACTATCGAATACGTTAAAAAAGATTTTGTGTATATACTATAGGTTTTAAAAGTTTCAGATCTTGGATATTAATTCAATGAATACTATATCCATTTATACTACTAAAGTTGGTTAAAGTAAATTTTTATGAAAACAAGTCAATCAACGTGAAAGGGATCAAATAATTTCATAGAGAAAAATTAATGGAATAGCGTTGTTAATCGCAAGAATGAACGCAGGTGTATTTTACGAACAAAAAGTTATAATTTTCCCTTACAGTTTTAAAAGGTGTTTGATACTCCCTTAAGCATCAACCGTTAATCAGCTGGATAAAACTAAATTAAAATTAACTAAAGAACCCTGAATAAGTACGTATTTATCTACGTTAAAGCACGTAGTTTTATACGTGTTTGTTTTAAAATGGTAAATATTGGTGTATGAAAGATACCTGTCAATATATAATTGCTGTATGTAATGCTAAGAGGTCAAACGCTATTTTTACTGAATTTTTTATGAAATTCCTTTCTGTTTGTAGCTCCGGTTTTTTTGAAAATATTGGAGGCATGCTTAGAAACAGTTCTCTCTGCTATAAAAAAGTTATTAGCGATGGTTTTATAAGTCTTTTCTTCTAAAATAGAAACAGATATATCAATTTCCCGTGGGGTTAGCTTGTAATTGGCCAAAGAGGAAAATTTAATGTCGTTTTTTTCATTGCGAACCTTTAAGGTTAAAAACTTGTATTTTTCTTTGATTGAATGGATGTATCGATCAATCTCAATCGCAAGGAGCGCATAAAAGGAAACATTCATTATAGTAAAAGTAAGCCATTGATAATCACCTAGCATTGTCATAATGGGTAATAAGGTTATACCGCCTATGCTAAGTATAGCGAGATCCTTGCGCCGACGGATGTAAGGACAGGGTTCTCTTGCGGCTTTTACTCTTTTACAAAAAAGCCAGAAGAAGTATAGAGCTATAAAGGCTAATGGAAGGACAAACGACAGTCTTGCAATGGCTATAGAGTTGGTAATTGTATATGGCAATATAAACATCACAGCAAACAAAAGCGTAAGCCATATAGACATGTTTTTAATTCGGAACATAAAAATATTAATACGTAAATCATATTCTTTATAAATAAAATAGATAGTGTAAACGCATAGGGTAATAGCTACACTATATGAAATGATGTACTGTAAGAGAAGTAAGTCAGTAAAATTTTTCAATGGAAGAAAGCCTCCACTTGCATTGTATAAAATAAATAAGGTCCCGAGAATCAAAAACCTATCTAGCTTGTAGGATTTAAGAGCAACAGATCTAATGAAAACGAATAAAACGATAAATAAATCTATGAGTAAATAGAAAAAAGTTGTCCAATGTATTGATGTATCAAACATATCGATTAACTTTAAGTGTTTGAAATTTATTTTCATCCAGATTTTTATATACATCATACCATTCAAAGACTTTTCCGTTCATGGCAATAAATACACCTTGAGTTAAATGCATTAATGATGAAATAGCAAACCCCAAATTAAAAGAACCGTCTGTTCTTTTATCAAACCCTAAGACAAAAGCTCCTACCAGGACTATGGTTTTGTTAATTCTTAATTTTCCCAGATACTCAGCAGTTTCTTGCATGGTAAAAGTGCCATGGGTAATTAATATCTTATCATGTGGAGAAGTTTGAACCATTTGTGCGAGCACCTCTCTATCTTTATCTTTTATCAACCGACTGTCTTTACTGAATACTTTTTTAATCGAATACTCAAAAGCTACATTCGCTGTTTTAAAAAAAGAATCAATCTGTACACTATTCTCTTTACTTAAATTTTGATTATTCTCATAATCCAATCCTGCTATGGTGCCTCCTGTGGTAAGTATATGTATCATGACCAGTAGCTGTATAGTTAAAAATCTCCCTTAGAAAAACACGCTCTTTTAGTAATTGCTCCTTTGTAAAGTTGTCGGCGTATTGTGGGCATAGTTTACGCTTATGGACCTTTGAGTAGATGAAAGATCTAACTGAAATCAATATCTTTTCAATCTAAAATCAGCAGAATTACTAAGTTGGTGTCTTACAAACATAGAATTAAAATTTTAATAATCAAATGGTTGGCAAATAATTCAAAGAACTGATATTGTAAAATCTACACAAGATCTAATAAACTACCTAAGGTATTTTAATTAATAAGGCTATACCAGTGGTCTTTATATGTACGGATTATAAGAGTGTGTAATACTATAAAAAAGTGGTAAATCAGAATAATTTAAATTGCAGATTGTATAGCTAGAGGAATTCACTAGGAGGTTTATGAAACTTAAGCTAACCAGAGTATTTATTGAAGCACCAGAGTAAAAACGAATTAAACGATTCGAAAAAGGAAAATTTGCCAAAAGATGCGGAAATATAAATCAGTTGAAGGTTTTACAGCAGTGGGGTTTGGTTGAAAATTCTAAATGGAGGTTAGTTAATAGATAAATTGCTAGCATGTTCTCTATCCATCTGCCTGAAATCCAATGACTAGCCACCTAAACACCTCCTGAAATCTCTTTTTTTGAACATATAAAACGACTCAATACAAAAAAAATAGCTGTAATACAATTTTCAACTTGTTAAACAAATATTAAAGTATTAGATTGCGTTCCTAATAAAAGTTCCCTGATATAAGATGAAAACTACTATTTCCCTGTAATACCGGCACATAAATGACTAAAAAAGAGAATTTTGTAAAATTTTTATACATATGGCGTAGCAAATTTTAATTGCCTTCTAATCCAAAAAAGTTTTCATTTATAACAAATAGGCATATTAATTCATGATTGCATGGATATTGCCGAATAGAAGCGTTAGTAATTTAACCATTGCTAATTTTAGAAAAGAATACAAAAGATGGTTTTACGAAATACGCAGGTTGTGCTACTATCGATGATTTTAGAATAATTATGTAAAACCCTTTTGCTAAGCCGGATATCGCTATATCCAAAAATTAATAATTATCAATCATAAAGCCATTCTATATTACATTAGGTAACTAATACAACTACACTATGAAAAAATCTACTTATCTATTTGAAAATCAATGGACCGATAGTCATTGGAAATTAGTGCGACCTTCCGCACCACTATTACTACTTATCTTTCTTACCCTTGCAGTTTTTACCAATGTCCAAGCTCAAAATTTTACTTGGGAAACAGGTATAGATAATGGCAACACAGTTTCTGAAACCGTAAATGGTGTTACTGCTACGGTGAGTTCGTCTAGTGGGAATGTAGGGATAACTGACGCACGCGGACATGCTGGATCTACTGGAAAAATAGTATTTGAGGGTGAAGGTAGTGAGACTTTTACCATTGCTTTTGACTCTCCTTTAGATATAGAAAGTATTTTTGCTATTGACCTAGATAGACAAGGAGGAAACACTTGGGTTTTTACACCTACAGGAGGTTTTAATTCGGTAGTTACTGAACCAGTAGGTTCAGTTGGAGAAACAGTCACTCTAAACTGGACAAATGTAACAGTAATTACAATTACAATTACTTCAGGTGGTCGAGAGAATTACGGGGTTGACGATATTATTTTATCACCTCCTAACACAGCACCAGCAATAGGTGGAACCTTAGCAGGTCAAGCTGTAAATGACGATGCCACCATTGTTCCTTTTTCTACTATCACTGTAGCAGATGCTGATGGAGATAACCTTTCAGCAACGATTACTTTGGACAACAATGCAAAAGGTATTTTATCTGGTACAGGTTTAACCGGTACTGGTCCTTATACCATTGCGAGTACTACGCCAGCAAACTTACAAGCTATACTAAGAGCCTTGTCTTTTGACCCAACAGACAACCGATCATCAACCAGCGAAACAACTACTTTTACAGTTGTTGTAGATGATGGTAACGATATAGATACCGATAATACCACTACGGTTATATCAAGCGCTGTAGCACCAACCATAACCAGTGTTATGGTACCCTCTAACGCCACATATATAGCAGGACAAAATCTAGACTTTACGATTAACTTTGATGAAAATATAACAGCTAATACAGCAGGAGGCACTCCGCAACTAGCAATAACTATAGGGGCAACAACGCGACAAGCTACGTATCAAAGTGGAAGCGGAAGCTCGGCATTGTTATTTAGATACACTGTACAAGCAGGTGATCTAGATACCAATGGAATAGCTGTAGGGGCTTTGAGTGCCAATGGTGGGACCTTTAGAGATTCTGGAGGGATGGATGCTAACCTGACCTTAAACAGTGTGGGAAGCACCACGGCTGTATTAGTAGATGCAGCAGGACCTATTGTAACGAGCGTGAATGTGCCCGCTAATTGGACCTATATAGCAGGACAAAATCTTAATTTCACAGTAAACACTAATGAAAATGTAACGGTAAATACAGGAGGAGGCATTCCGCAACTAGCAATAGCCATTGGAGCCACAACACGACAAGCTGTTTATCAAAGCGGAAGTGGAAGTTCTACCTTATTATTTAGATACACTGTTCAAACCGGAGAACTGGACACCGATGGTATCGCTATAGGTACGTTGGCTGCCAATGGTGGAACCTTAAGAGACGCTGTTGGAAATAATTTGAATACCACATTAAACAGTGTGGGAAACACCACGGCTGTATTAGTAGACGCAGTAGCGCCCACTGTAACGAGTGTTACAGTACCCGCCAATGCTACATACATAGCAGGACAAAATCTAGACTTTACGATTAACTTTAATGAAAGTATAACCGTTAATACAGGAGGAGGTACCCCACAACTAGCAATAACTATAGGAGCAACAACGCGACAAGCTACCTATCAAAGCGGAAGCGGAACAGCTGCCTTATTATTTAGATACACCGTTCAAGCGGGTGAATTAGATACCGATGGAATTACTATAGGTACGTTGGCTGCTAATGGCGGAACATTAAGAGATGCTGCTTCTAATAATGCTAACGCAACTTTAAATGCTGTAGGTGCAACTACCGCTGTTCTAGTGGAGGCAGTAGCTCCAACAGTAACTAGTGTCACCGTTCCTTCAGATGGTATATATAATAACGGTAGCAATTTAACTTTTACGGTTATCTTTAATGAAAACATAACGGTTGATACTACTGGAGGAACTCCAGAGCTAGCCATTACCATTGGCAGTACAGTTCGTCAAGCAGTATTTAACTTCGCTTTTGGAAATAGGGTGTCATTTAGATACCGTGTTCAAGCAGGTGAATTAGATACGGATGGTATTACTATAGGAACTTTATCCGCTAATGGCGGAACGTTAAGAGATGCTGCTGGTAATGATGCAAATCTAGCATTGAATAGTGTTGGTAACACCTCTGGAGTGTTGGTTGATGCAGTGGCGCCAATAGTAACTAGTGTTACGGTACCCGCTGATGCGACTTACATCACAGGAGAAAATTTAGACTTTACGGTCAATTTTAATGAAAATATATTCCTTACAAGTACAGGAGAAACTCCTTCGGAGTTTAGCATAACTATAGGAACATCAACACGATATGCCAGATTTCTGAGTGCAAGCTCACCCACTTCTTTGATATATCGGTACACCGTACGAGCCGGAGATTTGGATACCGATGGAATAGCGATAGAGAATTTAAGACCGTATGAAGATTTCATAGGTGACACAGCCGGTAACGAAGCTGATCTCACATTAAATAGTGTTGGTAATACCTCTGCAGTTTTTGTAAATGGAGTACCGCCAACCGTAACTAGTGTTTCGGTACCCGCAAATGCGACCTATACTACAGGAGAAAATTTAGACTTTATGGTAAATACCGATGAGAACGTAACTGTAAATACTGTTGGTGGCACTCCGCAACTATCAATAATCATAGGAACAACAACCCGACAAGCTATCTATCAAAGTGGAAGCGGAACTTCGGCAATGTTATTTAGATATACCGTGCAATCGGGAGAGCAGGATACGGATGGAATAGTGGTAGGGGCCTTAAGCGCCAATGGCGGGACTTTAAAAAGCGCTATCGGGAATAACTTGGACACGACATTGAATAGTGTGGGAAGCACTATTGCAGTATTAGTAGATACGGTTGCTCCAACAGGATATTCAGTGGTCATAGATCAAAGTCCTATTAATGCAGATAATCAAACTTCAGTAAGTTATACATTTGACAACGCTGAGGTAGGTACTACCTATAACTACACTTTCATCACTTCTGGTGGCATAGAAACAGTAACCGGATCTGGAATTGTAGGTTCAACGGGAGCTACCATTACAGGAATTGATCTAAGCGGTTTGACCGATGGAACTATTACGTTAAACGTAACCTTAACGGATACAAGTGGAAATATAGGAAGTGTTGCTACAGATACAGAAACTAAGGATACGGCATCAACCGAACCAGTTACAGTAAATATTATGAGCACAGCTACCAGTCCGGTAACTGAACAGGATCTTCCAATCCTTATTACCATCACTTTCAGTACTTCGGTAATAGATTTTGAAGAAGGTGATATACTGTTGTCTAATGCATCCTTAGAAAATTTTGAAGGTACGGGAGATACCTATACGTTTGATTTAATCCCGACTGCCGAGGGTGTCGCTACTGTTGATGTTTCTGAGGATGTTACGCAAGACGCAGATGGAAATATGAATATAGCTGCAGCACAATTTGCTATAGATTATGTGATAGAGGAGAGCGAATTGGAAACACTATTAGTGCCAAAAGGATTCTCGCCAAACGGGGACGGAATTAATGATACCTGGGTCATAGAAGGGAATGGAGAATTGCAAAATATAGCAGTTAAGGTGTTTAATCGATGGGGAGCAGAGGTGTTTAGTGCTGAAAGTTATGAAAATGATTGGGATGGAACGTCAAATGGTAAAACTGTCTTAAGAGCATCTAACAAATTACCTGTGGGTGCTTACTATTATGTGATCACAGCGCTTACAACCAATGCAGAGCCAATAACCGGATGGATTTATATCAATTATTAATTCCAGAATCATTTATTCCCAAATTCATAAATAGTAAAAGATGAAAAATTTAAAATTCCTATATATAGTAATTATTTCGGTTCTGGGCTTACAAGTTCAGGCACAGCAAGATCCCCATTTTAGCTTATATAAATTTAACATGAATGCGGTCAACCCTGCCTATGCTGGAACTAATGGCAGTCTCGAAGGCATTTTTAGTGTCCGTAGCCAATGGACCGGGACACCGGATGCCCCGGAAACCTTTAATTTTAATGTGAATTCTCCGGTAGGTAAAAAAGTTGGACTTGGTTTAAGTGTTATTGCAGATAATGTATATGTGCTCAATGAAACTCATGTATATGCTGATTTCTCCTATAAAATTCCCTTATCAGAAACCACCAATTTATTTGCAGGTGTAAAAGCTGGAGGTTCCTTTTTAAATATTAACTTATCAGAGACCGGTGTGCAAAATGATCCCTTATTTACTGGTGATGTAAGTGAGTTTAATCCAAATGTTGGTGTGGGCTTTTATCTAAAGGCTACTAAATACTACATTACGGCTTCAGCGCCGGGGTTATTGTCAAATGATCGGTTTGAGAAAGAAGCAAGTAATCCTGTAGAAGCGAGTGACGAATTGCACATGTTTCTGGGTGGTGGATACGAATTTGTATTCAATGAAAATTTTGCTTTTAAGCCTTCTACGATGTTGAGAGCGGTAGCAGGCGCTCCTTTATCTGTAGATGTAACAGGAGCCGTTGCGTTTAAAGAAAGACTTGAGTTGGGTGGTAATTATCGCTTGGATGAGAGTTTTACGGTCTTTTTAACAGCAGGTTTTATTGATAATGCACTTACTTTTGGTTATGCTTATGAAAATGCAACCACGGATGTAAGTAATTACAATAATGGCTCTCATGAGGTAGTTTTAAAATTCAGGCTCAATTAAGCAAGAAGTATTTCAATTCAAAATAACAAAATTGCCCTCTCTAAATGTAAAATATTGGAGAGGGTATTTTTTCTGGTTCATTTGTGAGATTATACTGCTAGATTAAATCAGATAAACACTGATACCGTTATATTATTAATACCGTAATGTATCTGCGATTAGTATAAAGGAATAAGTTCTAGTAAACAATAGTTAATATTACAAGTTTTTCTAATTCAATCTTCTTTGTTCATCTTCAGATCCAGATGATCTCTTCTCTTTCTTTTTTAAATTGGTATTCCCTAGTGGAATAAATAGATTTAATCTAAAAACAGGCCCTTCTCCATCGTATTTCCAATCATACAAAATTCCCTGATCAGATAAGTCTGCTATAATTGGCCATTGGCTACTGCTATCAAATACATCATTTATATTAAGAGATAGCGCTGTACCGTTCTTAAATTTCTTCTGTACTCCTATATCTAGTCCGTAGCGAGTAGCTACTTTAGCCACACCTACATAATACGCTGAGGTATAGGTTCCGTTGATCTCTAATTGCCATTTTTTTCCTAAATCGAAACTATGGTTTGAGGTAATTGCCACATTACTGGCATTTCTTTCTAAAGTCTTACTGTCAATTACAGTGGATTGATTGCGGTGATATCCTATAAAACTATATCTGCTGGACCACCAATCCTTAATTTTCCAGGGGAAATTGGCCGATAAGGAAAAGATATTTCTTTTTAGGCCTTGTCCTGGTCTTATGATAGCCAATTGTTCCTCCCTATCTAATCCGGGTTGCAGACTTAAAATTGGGCGACGGGTATTAGAAAACTCAAAGCCGAAGTGTAAGCTTTTGTAACGATAGTCAAGTTTATACTGATTTGAGTTGGAGGGGATAAGGTTTGGGTTTCCGGTAAATAAGGTGTTTTGGTTAAAGAAATAAAAATAGGGTGCCAAACTTTGAAATCCTGGACGTTCAATACGTCTCACAAAAGAAAGGTTGAATTCATTTATTTCATTTAGCCTGTAATTCATATATAAACTTGGAAAAAAATTGCCCTTGTTACGATCTACAATGGAGCCTTGATTATCTGCATTAAGTTCTAGGTCATAGTATTCATAGCGTAGTCCTGATTTTAGTAAAAAGGAAGGATGTAATTGCCAGTCCAAGGATAAATAACCGGCATAGATCTGTTCGTTCATCGTAAACTTATCTGTAAAGTTGGGATCATCAACATAATCATTACTTTCTTTAAAAGCTACCTGTACCGTATTTTTAAAATCAGATACCGTTGTTTTGAACCCGGTTTCTATTTTAACCTCATCAGAAATTCCCAATCGTAAATCCCCTTTTAAAACGTTTATGTATAGTGGTGTTTCTGATAAAGACAGGAAATCTTCTTCACTGATTACAGAACCATTTCTAGTATTTAGAGCATTATAAATCGTAGGATTATCACGCTTAAAAGATATGTAATCATAATCTATAGTAAAGCTGTTTTTTTCAGAAAAGGCATGCCTTATATTGAAGTTTAATAGATTACGAAAGAGTTTGTTTTCTTCAATACTTGTTACAAATTGTTTTGAGGAACCCAATAACTCACTTTCTATAGTAGTATCAGAGGTAGCATCCATTTCCCAATCCCTGTTATTGAAGTTAAATAATAGTCCAACAACAGTATTGTTACTTAGATCATAGTCTATCCCTAATTCGCCTGAATATAATCCGGTCGTTGTATTTCTCTTGGAAAACAAATCAGAAATAACCCTTTCATTAGGATATACATAATCTGTCAATAATGAGATTCTTTGTATTTCATTATTCACATTAGCAGAGAGGTTAGCATAGAGGTATAATTGATTTTTCTTAAAGGTCATATTCATTGAACCCCCATATTTGATGCGTTCCCCATAAGCTACATTACCAGAAACTCTGCCAGTAAAGCCCTCTAGATTACTTTTTATCATATTAATATTAATAACTCCCGCATTACCTTGGGCATCATAACTGGCAGGGGGAGCTGTAATCAGTTCAATATTTTTAATATTGTCGGCTGGCATACTCTCTAATAAATTAATTAGATCTGAAGCTTCCATTCTAACTTGTTTATTATTGATCATAACTAGCACACCTTGCTTACCCATTAGATTAATTTCATTGGTCGCCCGGTTGATGCCAACAGAGGGAGATTTACTTAAGACATTCAATGCTGTATTACCTGCATTGGTCACACTATTTTGAACGTTAACAATTGTTCTGTCAATTTTTTGTTCAAACAAAGGCTTTTCAGCAGTTATAACAACTTCGGAAAGGGTTTCTGCGTTTTCTTCTAGAATAATTTCTCCCAAATCAATAGGGCTCTCAGATACCGGAATGCTTATGCTATAATCTCTAAATCCTAGAAATCGAACGCTTACAAGTAGAGGAACCTTTTCCTTGTAATCCATTTGAAAAGTACCCGCCTCGTCAGTGATAGTTCCTTTTACTAATGAGGAATCAGCAACTTTAAGAAGAAGGACATTTGCATACGGTATAGGTTCTCGGTTATCTTTTAAAATAGTTCCTTTAATCTTAGATTGTCCAATTAGTGCATTTGTAAACAAAAGTACTACAACAAAAAGTAGAGGTGCTCGATAATGATCCATGATGAATGTGATTTTTTATCCGAATGTATAGGTATTAAACATGTTGTTAGAAAGAAAATGCCCTAAGTCCTAGGGCATAGGACATACAACGCTGGTATTAATATAAATGTAGTTGGTATGAGAAGTTAGGTTTTATAAATGAATAAATTTACCTTCGGTACTTTATCGTATAGAATTGAATAGAAATATGCGTTACTTGTACCCGAAAATTAGATAGCTTATATGTTTTCTTTTGATAAAGAATATAAAGGTTGGAGCTTTGAGCGTGTTTCCCGTCATATACTATATTGGGGATTTTGGCTAAGTTTTTATTGTATTGTTAATGGTTCTCAATATGGCAGTAGGTACTTTGAATGGTTTTTGTTCGAAGCAATAATCATGACGGTAAAACTTCCGTACGCTTATTTTGTAGCATATTATTTATTACCAAAATTTCTTCCTCAAAAAAGATATGCGCTATTGGGAGTATCAGTATTGTTATCTGCGTTGTTGGCAGTGGTTTTCATGTTAGTAATATACAACCATTTTCCGTATACCATGAAAGCTGAAGAATCAACCTTATGGTCGGGAAAAACCTTTTACCGTATTCTAGATTTAATTTATATCGCATCCTTAGTAGTCATCATTAAGTTAGTACAGGAGTATTACCGACAAAAAAAAGCAAATACACAACTTCGAGAAGAAAAAATAAAAGCTGAATTACAGATTTTAAAGAATCAACTACAACCTCATTTTCTTTTCAACACCCTTAATAACATAAACAGCCTCATAATTTCTAACGATAACAATGCCTCTAATGCTGTATTAAAACTATCAGATATGTTGAGTTATATGTTGTACGATTGTAATGTAGAGCAAGTAATGATAAATAAAGAGGTTGATTTGCTTAAAAATTATATCCAACTAGAAAAAATACGATATGGTGATCGCTTAGATCTATCTTTTGAAGTATCTGGTGAAGTTCATCAAAAATCTATTGCGCCATTACTTTTGATGCCATTTGTTGAAAATGCCTTTAAACACGGAGTGGCAAAAAGTGAAAAAAAATCCTGGATACGAATCTATTTAGATGTAACTGGTGATGATTTATCCTTTATGGTAGAAAATAGCTTACCAGAAGAGTTTAATAACGATTCATCGCAGCTTAAAAGTGGGATCGGTTTGCATAACCTTAAAAAACGTCTGAAATTACTATATCCTAATCATCATTCGATTACAAGTAATACACACGATTCTTTTTTGATAAATCTAAAAATTCATTTATGAACTGTATGATCGTTGAAGATGAACTTCCGGCAGTAAAAGCCCTTGAAAACTATATTTCACAATTTGAGGATTTAAAGATTGTTAGTGTTCACAACAATGCTATCGATGCTATCGCAGAGTTGCAAAAAAATCATTATGACATCCTTTTTTTGGATATTCAATTGCCAAAAATGTCTGGTATACAATTATTGAATTCTCTAAAAAGCTATCCAGCAGTAATTTTAACCACAGCACATCGCGAATTTGCTTTAGAAGGCTATGAGTTGGAAATTACTGATTATTTATTGAAACCAATCGCCTTAGAGCGTTTTGCAAGAGCTATAGCAAAAGTATATCAAAAGACGCAGAAACAATTTGTCACTCCAGACTTACCTGTGCAACACGATACATCATTTTTTTCTGACCCTTTTATTTACGTTAAAAGTGAGCGGGAATTTATCAAGATTCTCTTAAAAGACCTCTTGTATATTGAAAGTATAAAGAACCATATAAAATTAGTAACTACTACAGAAAGTATTGTAGCACTAATGAGCTTATCCCATATTGAAGAAAAATTGCCTGAGAAATATTTTTTGCGTGTCCATCGATCTTATGTGGTCTCTGCACAACATATAACAAGATTTACCCAAAATAGTGTTACTATCCATAAAAAAAGTATTCCCATTGGTCGTCATTACAAACAACAATTTTTGTCATGGATGAATGATACCATTGTTTAGCGTCAATACACATACGTCAAATGTTTTATGAAAAATTGATACAAAATATTTATTTTTAAAACCCAACAAACAATGAACAACCAAATTGCATCGTACCCAATCATTATACTGCTAAGTATCATAGTATTATTAACATCATGTAGTAATGATGATGACAGAGGGGTGCTAAGCAACCAAAAACAGATTACAGCTTTTGTATTCACTTCTACAAACAATCCGGATCTGAAAATGGATATTACAGCAATAATAGATCAAGACAATAAAACTATTAGTGCTTCTGTTCCTTTTAATACAGATATTACTGTCCTTAAACCTGCTATATCAATATCAGCTGACGCTTCAGTTGACCCACAAACTGACAAAGTGCAGGATTTTAGCAATGCTGTATTATATACGGTCACCGCACAAGATAACTCTCAACAAGAATATAAAGCAGAAGTAATAGTTGAGGAAGTTAAACTAACTGATCGTGATGTTTTAGTAGAATTTTTTGAAGCAAATCCTAGTAATACTTTGGGATGGGATGTAAATGATCCAACTATGGATTCCTGGGGAGGTGTTACCCATGACAAAGGTAAGGTTACGGCTTTGTATCTTAGTAGTAGTAAGATTACATCGATTCCTTCTTCTTTTGGCAAGCTAAAAAATTTAAAAAGGCTAGTGATATTAAGGAACGAACTAACTAGTCTGCCTACTGAGATAGGAAATCTAGAAAAACTAACAACCCTTTCTTTGGTAAGTACCAAACTTACAGATATTCCCAAGGACCTAAGTGATTTAACTAATTTAGAAGAATTATCTCTTTTAAACAATAGGCTAACTTCTATTCCAAAAGAAATAGGAAATTTAGGAAATTTAGAAATTTTGCGAATAGGAAATGATGGGTTGACTAGTTTTCCTGATGAAATTGGCAAACTAGTAAATTTGAAAACACTATCATTAAAAGGTGAAAATATAACAATCATTCCTGCAACAATTAATAACCTAACAAAATTGACAGATTTATACTTAATCCTAAGTAATCTAACTAGTTTTCCTGTAGAATTACAAAACCTGACCAACTTGACTCATTTGGGTTTAAACTGCAAACTAATTAGTTTCCCTGCCGGAATTGATACTCTGGTTAATCTATCCTTTTTATCGATAACCGGTATTAATTTATCTAGTTTCCCTACAGAAATTGGTATGCTTTCAAATTTGACTACGCTAAGTATGAGCAATAATAACCTGAGCAGTTATCCAGCAGAAATTGATGCACTT
This sequence comes from Aquimarina sp. 2-A2, assembly GCF_045505135.1. Lineage (NCBI taxonomy): Bacteria > Pseudomonadati > Bacteroidota > Flavobacteriia > Flavobacteriales > Flavobacteriaceae > Aquimarina > Aquimarina sp. 2-A2. Next base: position 160,523 of record NZ_JBJKFI010000003.1, read on the forward strand.
TCAAATTTGACTACTCTAAATATAAAATATAACGATCTAACCACGGTTCCCACAGAAATAGGATCGTTTACAAACTTACAAATGCTGTCGTTATCTGGAAATGAATTGGTTAGTGTCCCTGTAGAAATAGGCAATCTAACAAATTTGACTTCTTTAGATATGGAAGAAAATAAGCTAGCTGCTATTCCTAAAGAAATAGGTAATCTTATACAGCTGGAAAACCTGTATTTAGAAAACAATAACCTCAGTGCTATTCCACAGGAAGTATGTGATCTCAAAACCAATCATAACACTAATATTTTTATAGACAACGAAGTATCCTGTATGTAAATAGAATCGTAATTTCTTATCAAATTGATTAATAAACAAAGGTATTGTAACGCAGATTACATCTTTGACCCATATATCACCAAAATTATAAAACACGAAATGAAAAGAATTAATATGCAAATGATTTTATGGTTAATGATTCAGTTATTAATCGTAATAGGTTCTACCTTTTTAAAAGGAGATGAAAGTTTAATCCTCTTTTGGATGACGCTACCATTTCTTATAGTAAACTGTATTGCAACCATTATCATACTATTTGGCAAGCCAAAAACAGGAAGTATTATATTTTTAATAGGCAGCATTGTATTTGTACCCATAGGTCTCATAGGTGTTATGGGAGCTCGAAAGACTTTAAATAAAATAAAAGAAGAAAAATTTCTAAAAACACTATAAATTATGGAACCAATCAAAGAACTTACATTAAATAAAAAAATGGCTAATCAATATCTTATTATGGGGGGCGTAGCGCTTCTGGTGGGTATGATTTTATTTGCATTAGCAGGTAATGGGATGCTTATTGGATTTGGAATTTTATTTATGATAATGGGCGGGTTGAATAAAAATTTGAAAGTAGTAACGATTCATAACCAGTACTTAGAAATAAAATTGGGGATAATCGCTTCAAAAAAACTTATAAAGTACAATCAAATTACAAGCTTCTCTATTGTGAAAAAAGTATTAGAACTACATTACATTGATGAAGCGAATAAACCAAAAAAAGTAAGAATACAAGTCAAAGCTTTAGAAAAAGAAGATATCACAGCATTAGATAAGGTATTGCATGAAAAAACAGATTTGGAAGGTACTAATAGTTTGATCTTAATAAAATAAAAGCTATAATTTTTCATTTCTTATTTCAGCAAAGAAGACGCTCCAACCTCTTTCTTATAGTCAATTTTACAAATCAAATGTATCTATACAAAAAAATAATTACGTCTTTTCTCATACTTTCATATCTGCTTTTATTTACAGGTAGCTGTATTTCGAAACAATCCATCCACGTTTTACAAATCAAGGAAGTGAAAAAAAATGACTCAGATATTACAGTCATTAAAAAACTGATTAAGAAAGGTAGCAATGTCAATTATGAGGATGAATCTCAAAACACATCCTTGCATTGGGCATCCTCCAAAGGACACCTGGAGATCTCAGAATATTTGATTGAATCCGGGGCAGAAATTGACAAAGTAAATAGCTATGGGTGTACATCACTGATCAATGCACTTAGAAATGAACACGTTGAACTAGCCAAGATGCTAATCATGGCTGGTGCTGATGTAAACAAGGCTGCAGCCAATAAAGACAAACCACTATTTTTGGCTATTGAAAGAGGATATATAGATATTGTTGAATTACTACTTTCAAAAGGAGCAAAGGTCAACTATGTAATCGGGTGCATTTATACTCCTCTGTTGATTGCGGTAGAGCGAAATCAGTTGGAGATGGTTGAAGTATTGGTTAATGCAGGAGCAGAAATCAATCAGGTAGCTCAAATTTCCCCACTTTGTATGGCTGCCAGACAAGACTACAAACCCATAGTCGAGCTCTTACTTTCAAAAGGGGCATCTGTAAATTTAACAGGTAGCAGTGGCATATCGCCACTTTTCGCGGCTTCATATAACGGTCATCTGGAAGTAATGAAAACACTTATAGCCGCTGGTGCTGATATCAATATGAAGGATAAATTGGGGGAAACGGCTCTTTATAATGCTGTTTCTCAAAATCAACTCAAAGTGGTCGACCTACTGCTGACGGAAGGAGCTAATGTCCTTCTCAAATATAAAAGAGACGAAAGAACGACATTGATACTCGCCGCAGAAAAAGGGTATACAGAAATTGCTAAGTCCTTGATATCTTTCAAGTCGTCTGTAGACACAGTAGATTTATTTGATAATACCCCTCTATTTGTTGCAGCAGAGAACAATCACTTAAAAATTGTTCAACTTTTGATTCAAAAAGGAGCAGATGTAAACAAACAAAACATGCTTGGTGAAACACCTCTTTTCAAAGCTTCAGAAAACGGACATCTTGCAGTTGTTCAGTACTTGCTAGAATCAGGCGCAAATATCAACATTCCCAGACTGGGTAAGGAAACTCCCTTATACACAACCATAAAAAAAGGGCAACCTGAGGTAGCTGGTTATTTGATTAAAGAAGGAGCTGATATTAATGCCGCAGATGAAAATGGAGAAACCCCTTTATATCTGGCTGTATTAGAAAGCAGGACAAAAATAGTGAAACAGCTCATAATTGCTGGAGCAAATATAAATTCAAATATTACATATGACCAGCCTATTATCCACATTGCAGCATCACAAGGAAATATGGAAATACTTACTATGCTAGTTGAAGCTGGTGCTAATGTACATACTATAGAAAGGTACTATGGAGCTACAACCTTGCATTCAGCTATAACATCAGTTAACCCAGAAGCAGTAAAATACATGATCAAGCTTGGAGTTGATGTTAATAAAACTAGTCAGAATGGAAGAACAGCCCTCCATTTTGCATGTATGATCAAACAGGAAGAAATGGTGAAATACCTACTAGCTTCGGGAGCAAATCCAACAATAAAAGACAGTATGGGTGATAAAGCTATTGATCTAACAAATGATCTAAAGATTAAAAAAATGCTAGAGTAATGCTACATCATACAAAAATCAACTAACCCACTATCTTAATTCAAAATCATGAAGGCAACCACCACTTTACTTTTATTTATTATTTGTTTCTACACGTGTAGTTATGGACAAGATGCAATCGATACTCAATTGATAAATGAAATCAAAAAAGAAAATCCTGATCCTAAAACTATAGAAGACTTAATTAAAAAGGGAGCTGACTTTAATTACAGAGATGCCGAAGGTGTGACCTCTCTTCTTTGGGCATCTGCTATTGGGCATACAGTTATTGTGGATAAACTGTTGAATTCAGGAGCAGAAGTTGATGTTTGCATTAAAAATGGACGAAGTGCTCTTCATTTGGCTTCTTACTATGGATATGTAGCTGTTGTGAAATTACTAATAGCAGCAGGAGCAGATGTAAATTTAAAAGATTCGGAAAGAAAAACAGCACTGATATGGGCTGCCTTCAAAAGTCATGTAGAGATTGTAACCATTCTGATTGAATCTGGCGCTGATGTCAATCATCAAGATTTTGAGGGATCTACTCCACTCAATAAGGCCGCATTGAAAAATAATGTAACAATCGTTCAGGAGCTGATTAATGCAGGAGCAGATGTAAATACTCAAACTTCTCAAGGGTTTACCCCATTATTGCAAGCATGTGCTAATGGTAATATAGAACTTGTAGCACTTCTTATTAAATCAGAAGCAGAGGTGAATAATAGTAGTTTAGATGAGAAGACGCCACTTTCACAAGCAGCCAGAAATGGACACCTAGAAATAGTACAGTTGCTCATAAAATCAGGAGTGGATGTAAATGATGGAAGAGAATATAGCCCTGCCTCTCATGAAGCTTCTTCTAACGGACATTTGGAAATTTTGAAAGTTTTGATTGCTTCAGGAGCCCATGCAAATCTGAACAACACTCTTTCAACTGCGATAGCAAATAACCATCTCGAAACTGTAAAATATCTGATAACCTTAGGTGCTGATGTAGGTACCTCCTTTTCTGAAGAGAATTCACCACTATACTTTGCCATTATTAATCGTCGTCTAGAAATCATTGAATACTTGATAGCTTCGGGAGCAGACATACACAAAGCCAATTCGAAAGGAGAAACACCTCTTAGCTTGGCTGCTAGCAGTGGTAATATAGAAATCATAAAACTTTTGATAGGCTTAGGGGCCAATGTGAAAGATTTAGCACTGCACTTTGCCATTGGACATAGTCGTCAAAGCACTATTAAATACTTAATAGCTGCGGGAGCAGATATCCACAAAGCCAATTCTAGAGGAGATACACCCCTTCACTTGGCAGCCAGTGGCGGTGAAACTAATATTGTAGAGCAACTTATAGATTTAGGAGCTAATGTAAATATTATCAACAAGGCAGGACATACAGCGCTTGCTTGTGCCATGAATTCTAGACATCATCAACAAATAGTTGATCTACTAATTACCTCGGGAGCTGATGTTAATAAGTCTAATTCAAAAGATGGTACTCCGCTTGGTCTTGCTTGTAAAGAAGGATATTATGCAATTGCAAAACAACTTATTGCTGCAGGTGCTAATGTAGATGGTGGTAGTTTAGATAGCAATACCCCTCTTCATAAGGCAACCCAGGGGAAATATCATGAAATTGTAAAATTACTTATCTCTTCAGGAGCAGATGTTGATAAAGTAAATAGTTTTGAGGAAACAGTTTTACATGTAGCATCTTATAGTGATCGTACAGAAATTGTAAAACTATTAATTGCTGCGGGAGCAACAATTGATTACCCGGATTCTGAGAAAGAAACACCGCTGTTCGAGGCATCCGACAAAGGATACCTGGAAACCGTTAAATGCCTGATTACGGCAGGAGCAGATGTGAACAGAACAGAGGAAGATCGATACACCCCTACATATATTGCATCCTACAACGGTCATGTTGAGACTGTAAAACACCTTATTAAATCTGGTGCAGATATCAACTTAAATGGTTTTGATAATGAATCTCCCCTTTATGTTGCCTCTTACAATGGACATACAGAAACAGTGGAAGTTTTAGTAAAAGCTGGAGCGGATGTAAATGAGCAAAAATCAGGAAAGATTACTGCTCTTTTAGGAGCGGTGCAACAAGGAAACTTAGGAGTTGTCAAGCTCTTAATTGGAGCTGGAGCTGTAATAGACATCGTAGATGACAATGGGGTCACACCTCTTCATCGAGCTGCATCTAGAGGTCATAAGGAAATTGTTGAATACCTGCTAGCCTCAGGAGCCAATGTAGATATGAAAGACAAATATGATAAAACTGCGTTTGATGTCGCAAAAACTTTGGCAATTAAGAAATTGCTGAACTAGACTTTTTTATTGTCATAATCTTATAGCAATATAAAAAAGTAGTACAGGACAATTATTAAAACATAGTTTTGACTACTAATAATTACTTTCATTAGTTCAATGTAAAAATAATATATCTAACACCAATGTGTTCATGGAACAAAATCAAAATAATCTACTTATGAAATTTATCTTTTGTCTATGCTGTTTGTGTATATCATTTACCAGTTGTAAAAAGACAAAATCTTTAGAAACCACCATTGAGTATGTGCAAACTGAGCCTGTTGAGCGAAGTAATGCAGAACTACCCTCTGCAATAGGGAAATGGAGACTTGATTCTGTAGTTTTTATTGATAATGGTATTAGAGGTAATGTACAGACACCTTTTACACATACATCCTGGATATTCGATAAGAATGGAATGTACATTGTTGCTTTACAGCAAGAGCAATTAGCGATAACACCACTGCAAGATAGTGTTAAGCAAAAATCATCTCTTACAGCAGAGATCCCGAAACAAGAATTTAATGGAAGATATCGACAGAATGAAAACGAATTAATAACCAATATTTTAGGTAGTAAAACAAAGTACCGTATCGTAAAACAATCTGATACAACATTGCAATTACAATCTCAAAGGTGGCAAACCCCACCCATATCTGAAAAGGAAGCGGAACAATTGGCTGAACATTATTTTACTTTTTTACAATAAGAATATATTTAAACTTTTTTATATGGCGAAAAAACCAGAGATAAAAAAACTATTGGAATAACTATTCTATGTAACTAAACTTATAATTAAGCTTATCGATCAATATATGAAAAACACGCTCTTATTCCTTTTCGTTTTACTCTATTTCTGCATAACCAGTTTCGGACATCACAGTTAATTAACAGCATTAAACAGGAAAAATCAGATAGTAAAGCAATAAAAAAGCTTATTAGAAATGAGTCCAATCTCGATAAAATCGATGTTGATAGACAAAGCGCTCTATATTGGGCCTCAAACTCACGTTTGGCTTTTTTATAAAATAAAGAACCACGTCTTTTGGACGTGGTTTCTTGAGTGATGTGACCTCGGCAGGATTCAAACCTGCAACCTCCACAGCCGTAATGTGGTGCACTATTCAGTTATGCTACGAGGCCTTTTTGCGGGTGCAAATATAACTGTTTTTATAAAGTAACCAAAGGAATTTAATTAATTTTTTGTAATTTAAAAATAGAGCCCCTCACCATTATTTTTTGGTTCAAATGAAAGATAACAGATAAGTGACTCTATAGTAGGAATTTAATTTACGCTATTACTTAACGCTTCGAAGAAGGTCTTGAGAGCATTTTTTTAGCTAATTCTGCTCCGATTAGGTTTTGCAACAGATTTCCTTGCTCGCCTTGCTTACCTCCCGATTCAAAATAAATTTGTGGTAATCTTAAATCTTTTAGTTCTCGGGCAACATTAACTGAGGTTTTGTATTCCCATTCAGCACGTTCTTGTGGTGTAAGTCCTGCAGTAACAAGTTTTGCGTTTTCATAAGATTGCGCGTCAGCCATTGTTTTTTGTGTTTTAGCTTTAAACTGCGCAACTTCATATTTTTTTCGCTCTTCTATAAGATTAAATTCAGCTACCTTGGCACGTGTCTCAGCTTCGATGGTTTTTTGAATTTGTTGCTTTTCTAATTTGGCTCGCTCTGTAGCTTTTTCAGCTTCTCCTTTAGCAGTTTCTTTTTGAGCGCGATAGAACTCTCGTTCTGCCTGTTGTTTCTCCAATTGTGTTTGTGCAACTTCTTCTTTTTGAAGCTGTAGACGCTTATCGAAGGTAGATTCCCAATCAATTTCGGTAACCACAGCCTGAATTACTGTTAGTCCGTAGGATTTTAATGAATTCCCTCTTTCTCGTACTGGCTCACCATTGATTTTTTTGATTCTAAAGCGTTTTTGCTTAGACTCTTTATTATTGGTGATTGTACGTATGGTCATACTATCCCCGATAGTCTCAACACTTTCATTAGTAATATACTCTTCGAGTACATACATTCCATTCTCTAATTGATCTTTAAAATATCGATCAAAATCAGAAGCTTGTCCTGAAATATAGTCCTGGGCATCCATCAATTTACAGGTGTTTTTGATAGATTGATCAATGTTTGGTATAATTCGGGATCGAATAAGGTTTCTTTCAGTCTTATTACGATCGGCCACCGATAAAAATTGATCCTCATCAACCGTATTGATACTAATAACCACAGAGGTAGCAATCCTAGCTTTAACAGCATCACTGAAAGCCCAATATTTAGCTTTGTCTACATTGGCGTATTGACTTTGTTCTCCAAGATCACCTTCACTATCAGGGATTACATATTTTATTGGTAATTCGAACTGAATAGGGATGAGACGTCCCCACATCTTCGTATGAATTCCTTGTCTGAAAACCGCTTTTTGACTCCCCCAAGGGTATTGCACCGCATACGCAGTACCAGGTTCGGCGTAGAACAATAATCCTGAAAGTACACTTAATACAAACCCGAACGCAATGAGTTGTAAACTTCTGGTTTTAGTAAACCAGGCAAGTGCTTTAGAACTGTTGAAAAAAGGAGTAATTACGAGACTTATGACTCCTATAATTAAAATTAAGATTCCGAAAAATGTTAGCATAGATAATGTTTAATTGGTTAGATATTATTTTTTAATTGTTAGTGTGTATCGATTAGTTTTTACATGATTTCTCTATTTTTACTAGTTGTTTTCTCAATATATAAGCAAGGTTATTGTTAACAAAATTTTTAGACAGCTTTTTATGAAACTTATTTTGTATTTATAAGTAAATTAATGATTATGGTTTCGGACTGTTTGCCTTGTACTTGTTTAAAGTTTTAAATTGTAGATTATAGAGCAATTTTGGCATTGTGTTGAAAGTTTTCAAGAGGATTTTTACCTCACTTTTAAATTATGTAGAGAGATTTCATTAAAAATTGTTTCCATTTTATATAATTCGTTATTTTGCCAGATGGATTTGAAAAAATATATCAGAGATATTTCTGATTTTCCAAAAGAAGGGGTAGTATTTAAAGATATTACACCGCTTTTAGGAAATGCAGAAGCTTTAAAAGTTTGTGTAGATCGTCTACATGCCTTGTATAGTTCCGGGCAAAAAGTAGATAAAGTAATTGGAATCGAAGCTCGCGGGTTTATTTTGGGAGGGATGTTGGCAGAACGCTTTAACGCAGGTTTTATACCCGTTCGTAAAAAAGGAAAGTTACCATATAAAGTAAAAAGTAAAGCCTACAGTTTGGAGTACGGCGCAGATGAGTTAGAAATCCATGAAGATGCCATACAGCCTGGAGATCGCGTGCTGATTCATGATGATGTATTAGCAACGGGGGGTACTGCAAAAGCAGTGTGTGAGCTAGTTGAAGAACTTGGAGGTGTAGTGGTGCAATGTAATTTTATTATTGAGTTGGATTTTTTAAAAGGAAGAGAGCAATTAAAAAAGCCCGTTGTGTCCTTATTTAATTTTTAATATATAAAAAACGCCTTCAAAGTCTTTTTCATTGAAGGCGTTATAAAATAAGTTATACGTTCATTAATTTTTTGTGGTCGCGATGATTGCTCCATCATTCGCTTTTTCTCCATATAAACTTTTAGCGGTCTCTGGTTTTAGAAAATCAACCATATCTAATTTATCATCTTTTGCTAACTTGTCCAAAGTCTCAAAAGCTTCTTCTTTTCCATCGATAATGATGAGTTTATCAACTCCCGGCTTATCTATAAAATGATAGCGTTGTTTACCTTGAAACGGCGAGATTGCCTGCCCGTTAAAGCTAAAATTTCCTTGTTCATCTTCATCAAAATCAAAAGAAAAAGAGTTTATTATCTGATCTTTTAATTCTTGCAAATTAATTCCTCCTTTAAAGAGCAGCGAATCAGCATCTCGATCAAAATCAAAATTAAAAGCGAAACCGTGATTTTGCATCAGGCTATCAATGTTTATGTGAGGATGTTTGAAAGGGGCATTATTTTTCCACGTGGTTATCTTTAAACTATCTTGATTGCTAATAAATAAACCACCCGATTTAAAACCCAGTTCGATAGCAGTTATAGGAACATTGGAGGAAGAAGTATAATTGGTTTTTGAGTTGCCTTTCTTTAAAACGATTGAAAGACCTGTTATTTCTTTTTGATCATTATGGGTTACATTCTTAACAAATAGTTCGATACCATTATCGGCAAAGAAAGCTTTGAGGTCATTAAGCTCTTCTTCCGTAGTGTCTTTGTTAATTACGGCAGTTACCTCATTGTTCTCAAAAGGTTGCCAAAAACTATTATTTTTTTCTACAACAGTAAACGCTGATAAGGAGAGCACACCTAGTACGCAAGCTCCTGCAAGTAGCCATCGTTTCATATCAATAGTATTATTTGAATTAATAAGTTTCTAAAATCAATAAAAAGACGATTCTAAATCAAAAATGTTGCAAACAATGGATGGTAATACACTATAAAGCTCGTTTAGTAACGAAGAGTTTCCATCCAAAAAGTAGCATTTGAAATTTTGACGCTTTAGATAAATCCAATTGTTTTTTGCTAAAACTTGGTAGAACTAATTTGTTGAGACGGGCTAAAAATTGGTAAAATTGTTTTTTCATAATACAAAATTAGTAATCTTTTATGTTATAGTAAGATACCCGGATGGTTTAAATAAAAGATAAAATGAAAACAACTACTTTAAATAGACTTATTATCTTCGCTGTCAAAATCCATTAAGCATGTTCTTAAATATACTTTATCTTTTTATCGGACTGGCATTATTAGTTGTAGGAGGGGAATTTTTGGTACGCTCCTCGGTTGCCTTATCTTTTCGACTTAAATTATCGCGTATGGTAATTGGTCTTACCGTAGTTTCATTTGCAACGTCAGCACCAGAATTGTTGGTTAGTTTACAAGCAGCATTGGATGGATTGTCCGATATTTCTTTAGGTAATGTTGTGGGTTCTAACATAGCAAATATAGGGCTGGTATTGGGAATTACTGCGTTGATTGGTCCATTAGCAATTGATAAGGACTTTTATAAGCTCAATTGGCCTGTGATGGTTGTATTATCTTTTGTACTCTATCTTTTTCTTAACAATGATGATGTATTGTCCACTACAGAAGGTGCTATTTTACTTCTTTCGTTATGTGTGTATCTGTTTATATTAATTCGGAATGCAAGAAAATTCTCAGCTGCAGTTACAGATGAAGTTGATGATACCCTGCAACAAACATCAAATTTTAAGATAGCGATTTGGTTATTGATTGGTGGTGCAGCACTCTATTTTGGTTCAGAATTATTAGTCAATGGTGCCGAGGCGATTGCTATTGTGATGGGTGTGTCTGAAGGGGTAATTGCAGTTACACTTATAGCAGTGGGTACGAGTGTTCCTGAATTAGCAGCTTCAGTAATTGCAGCATTGAAACAAGAAAAAGCAATTTCCTTGGGTAATTTGATTGGTTCAAACATCTTTAATATTGCTTCAGTATTAGGAATTACTGCTATTATACAGCCCATTGCCATCAAAGATGAAACATTAATGGATACCAATATTTTTTGGATGTTAGGCTTTGCTATGATTTTATTACCGCTGGCTTTTATACCAAAACGTATGGAGCTGGGAAGAATCAAAGGGCTTTTTATATTTGGAGCATACTGCGTATTTATAGCACTAGTTTTTGTGAAGTAAGCTTTCATTATTTGAAAATAACAAGCCTGAACATCTCGATGCTCAGGTTTTTTTGGTTTTAGTATAAAGGACTCTTTTATTTTTTTGTCATAGGATTAGGAAATAGCCATAGGTTTTTAAGTAGCGTTAATAATTATTTAACATAAATTATAAATAGATTGTGTTTTTTGATCAATCCTATTGTTTTTATAAGGGTTGGTTTCTATTTAAAAGTATTTTTAAAAGGTTATGCCCCTGTTTTTTTAGGGGGTTAAGATTTATTTAATACTTAAAAAAAATAAATTACTATATTTGTGCCGAAATAATAACAACTAAAAACTCTTATGTCAACACTTAGGTTCCGTGCTTTACAAGAAGCATTAAGTCGTAAAAACGTAGCAATTAAAGAAATTGATCGTAGATCGGTTTTATTCGGAGAAAACGTTTTTAATCAAGAAACGATGCAACAATGTTTAACAGATGACGCTTACGATAGTGTGATGAATGCTATAAACAGCGGCACTAAAATGGATCGTAAGATTGCTGATCAGATAGCTTCGGCTATGAAAGACTGGGCCTTGTCAAAAGGAGTGACGCATTATACACACTGGTTTCAGCCATTAACCGGAGCTACAGCCGAGAAGCATGATGCCTTTTTTGAAACTATTGGAGATGGGAAAGCGATAGAAAGATTTGGTGGTGGACAACTAGTTCAACAAGAGCCTGATGCCTCATCATTTCCTAATGGAGGAATAAGAAATACATTCGAAGCACGTGGGTACACTGCATGGGACCCAACATCTCCTGCCTTTATTTATGGTACTACTTTATGTATCCCTACAGTATTTGTATCTTATACAGGAGAAGCTTTAGATTATAAAACACCATTACTGCGAGCTTTACAGTCGGTTGATCAAGCTGCGACAGCAGTAGCAAAATATTTTGATAAAAATGTAAAGAAGGTAAATGCCTCTTTGGGATGGGAACAGGAATATTTTCTTATAGACAGTGCCTTGTTTAATACGAGACCCGACTTGGTGATGACAGGACGTACCTTATTAGGACATTCTCCGGCAAAAGGACAACAATTAGATGATCATTATTTTGGCAGCATCCCATTACGTGCTTTAAATTTTATGATGGATCTTGAAATTGAATGTATGCGTTTGGGTATTCCTGTCAAAACGCGTCACAATGAAGTAGCACCTAATCAATTTGAGTTAGCACCTATTTTTGAAGAATCCAATTTAGCAGTAGACCACAATTCACTACTTATGGATGTGATGGATAAAGTTGGAGCACGTCATGATTTTAAAGTGTTATTTCATGAAAAACCTTTTGCAGGTGTAAACGGTTCTGGAAAACATAACAATTGGTCGCTTAGTACAAATACGGGAGTGAATTTATTGGGGCCCGGTAAAACACCGATGAGCAATTTACAATTCTTGACCTTTTTTATAAATACAATCAAAGCAATTAATGATAATGAGGAATTGATGCGTGCGGGGATTGCATCAGCCAGTAATGATCATCGATTAGGAGCCAATGAAGCTCCGCCAGCAATTATCTCCGTATTTATAGGAGAGCAGCTGACGGCTGTTCTAAAAGAGTTGGAAAGTGTAACTAACGGAAAGCTCTCACCAAAGGAAAAGACAGATTTAAAATTAAATGTTGTAGGTAAAATTCCTGAGATTTTATTAGATAACACAGACCGTAACCGTACTTCGCCTTTTGCGTTTACCGGTAACAAGTTCGAATATAGAGCAGTGGGATCAAAAGCGAATTGTGCAAATCCTATGACGATCTTAAATACAATTGTTGCAAAACAGTTACGTAATTTTAAGAAAGAAGTAGATGCATTGATTGATACAAAAGAACTTAAAAAGGACGAAGCTATCTTTAATGTATTGCGAGAGTATATCAAACAATCAAAGAATATTTTGTTTGAAGGTAATGGATATGGTGATGCTTGGGAACAAGAAGCAGCAAAGAGAGGATTGAGTAATAACAAAACCACTCCGGTTGCTTTAAAAGCAAAAATCTCAGAGAAATCTTTAGCACTGTTTGAAGAGATGGGGGTTATGAACCGCATTGAATCTGAAGCGCGTTACGAAATTGAAATGGAAGAGTACGTAATGCGTATACAAATTGAAGGACGCGTTCTTGGCGATATTGCACGTAATCACGTAATTCCGACAGCAGTCAAATATCAGAATACGTTGATCAGTAATGTTTCAGGTTTAAAAAGGTTGTACGGAGATGATTTTAAAATGCACGCTAAAGAGCAGATGGAGATTATAGAAGAAATCTCAAGGCATATAAGTCAAATTAATACTAAGGTAAATGAGATGACCAATGCTCGTAAAGAAGCAAATAACTTAACTGACTCCGAAGAAATGGCGTATGCGTATTGCGATAAAGTCAAACCTTTATTTGATGATATTCGATACAGTTGTGATAAATTGGAGTTGTTAGTGGATGATGAGTTATGGCCACTAACCAAGTACAGAGAATTACTTTTTACAAGATAAGTAAGAAATAACGTATTATAATTTTAACAAAATGTTTAAAAAAGCCATAGAACTGAGTTCTATGGCTTTTTTTGTAGTGTTTCATCGAAATGTCATAATATTTTGAATTCTAGGTAATTAATTTTGCTAAATTTACAAGAGTCAATAGTTGCAACGATTGATAATACCCCTAGTCCCTTACACTATTTTTTGAGTTAACGATAATTATCGGAGCACGAGGTGTGCGGATAAGTATGATGCATATGTTTATAAAATGGCAATAACAGTATTATCAATTTAAAACATTTCACACATGAAAAAAATGATTTTTGGCTTAGCAGCCCTTTTATTTTCAACCACAGTAATGGTTGCGCAATCTAATACTAGTAATATTTTACAAACTGGAACTTCAAACACCGCAAGTGTTGATCAGGACGGGTTAGAAAACGATGCCCTGACGACTCAAGATGGGATGTCTAACAACGCAGAAACAATTCAAGGTAGTGAGGCGTTTGCTTCAAGAAACGGAGTTGTTGTCCAGTCACAAACAGGTAACAAAAACAATGCATTTGCACAACACGAAGAAGATCGTAATGAAATTTATCAAGTGCAGGTAGGTGATGGTAACTCAGCTTCCGCGACGCAAAATTTATTGAATTTTGGAGGAGATAATTATGCGGATCAGTCTCAGGAGGGTGATCGTAATACCGCATTGATCTCTCAAGAAGGAAATGGCTTTTTTGGAGATGGAGTAGGTAATGTTGCTTTTCAAATTCAAGTTGGTGAAATGAATACTGCTACTACCGGACAAAACGGCGAAGATAACTTTAGTGGAATACTGCAAGAAGGTAGCGATAATGTAGCTACGATGGCTCAGGTTGGAAATGAAAACTATGCTGAGCAACTTCAGATAGGAGAAGCTAATATGGCTGCCGGCGAGCAATGGGGTACAGGTAATACACTCCTTCAATACCAAGAAGGCAGTGGTAATATGGCAACTTCATTGCAGGGAAGTTCCATCTTTGATTCTCGTAATGGTATTGTAGAACAAATACAATTGGGAGAAGAGAATACAGCCTTTGCACAACATGAGGAGGATAATAATGAAATCTATCAAGTTCAGTTCGGGGATGGCAATAATGCATCAGCTACACAAAATCTAGCCTTCTTTGGTGGTGACAATGTCACTATGCAAGGACAGTTAGGGTCCAATAATGTTGCTGTAGCTTCTCAAGAAGGGGACTTTGGGATTTTTGGTGAAGACAACTTGGTAATGCAAGTTCAACTAGGTGAAGGAAACATGGCAACATCTTCTCAAAATGGAGCTGAAAATACAAGTGATATCTTACAGGATGGGATAGAGAATGTAGCTTCAGATACGCAATTTGGTATCGGCAATTCAACAATGGTTCGTCAGACGGGTGCTATGCATAACAGCACAATTCTTCAGGTAGGGACTAATAATGCAGCAGTAGTAAACCAAGTAGGAGGTTTATAAAATTAATAATTTTAAGCAACGCTGCACAAAATAAGTGCAGTGTTGTTTTATTTATAAATTGAAATATAGAAATAATGAATAATCTCGGCATAGTAGTGAGTTTACTCATGCTTACAGCATCAGGGTATGCTCAAGATATAGACGCTGATCAAGTAAGATCAGATTTACAGGATTGGCAGCTGGATCAACAAGAAACATTTTCGGCTATTGAAAGATCGTCTACTGAGATACAAGCAAATCTCAATAAATCGGTATTTATAAAACAGATGGGTGAGACCAACACTGCTTTTATTGATGTCTTTTCAAACGCCTATGCAGTAGAGGTAACACAAGCCGGAGATTACAATGCAGTTGACATTAATGAATCTGCATTACAGATTACAAAAAATATCATTCAAAACGGGAACAATAATACATATTTTGAAAATTCTTATTCGACTGGACAACATACAATGATAGATGTTAATCAAGAGGGAAGTAATCTATATTTTGAAAAATTTGGAAGTAATGCGCTTTCCAATAAAATTAAACTAAAAATGACTGGGAATTCTAAAACCGTAATACTCCGAAATTTTTAGCTATGAGATGACTATTAATATTTTGACCTATGAAACCTAAAAGAATACTCTTATTTGTGTTTTTATTGTCAATATCGATAAACGCTCAAGAAAAAATTTCAGAAGACGTGGTAGCTAAAATCAAATTGGAGCAAATTGACGATATCATCACTATTCAAGCAACAGCAACCAACACCACAGAAGTTCTTAAAACTTTAAAATATACGCTCACTGTATTTAGAACTACGCCGTCAAATAACAAATCAAAGAACTCTCAAGAGGGAAGATTTACACTCGAAGCAAACGAGTATAAAGAATTATCACAGACATCTATTAATAAGGAAGAGCGGGATCATTTAGTAATTATGCTTTTGATTAGTAGCGATCAAGGAATTATTGCTACAGATCGTTTAGAGATTAATGGAGTCTCAAATGCAGAACAACCTCATGAAAACCAAAAGAATAAACCTAACGACGGAATTGAATTAAAAGGAATTGTAGTCGAGGAAACCAAGACGAAACCAGGAAAGGATTTTTATGACTTTTTTTATAGTACCTACTCTTTGAATCAAATTAATGGTAATAAAATAGTCAAGGTGGTAGAGAATTTAAGTTTTGGCCGTAGTACTATAATTAAGGTAACTATAGAAGATAATACCATCTTTGAATTTCTAGGAAAACCGGATTTAGAGTATCTGGAACAAATGTCAAACACCGCTGTGCGTAAGGTGTATCGTTATTTTCAAGACTTAAAAGAGCAGAAAGAAAATATTTTTCAATATTGAGAAAACTATTTATATAATAAACAAAATTCTTGTGTCATGAAAGCATTTATTTTAACAGGAGTCTTAACGCTACTGGGAGTGAATTTTGGATTTACTCAAACGACAAACGAGATTGTAATTGATCAACAATCCACAAACAGTGCCATAGCAGTCACACAGACTGGAGAAAATTTATACGCTGGCGTAACCCAGGTTGGGTTGATTGAAGGTGAGCTAGGAGACAACAATTCAGCGATAATCCAGCAATTGGGTTCAGTAAACACCACAGAAATTTCACAGAGAGGTAATAATAATGAAAGTGAAATAGACATAAAT
Source organism: Aquimarina sp. 2-A2 (assembly GCF_045505135.1). Lineage (NCBI taxonomy): Bacteria > Pseudomonadati > Bacteroidota > Flavobacteriia > Flavobacteriales > Flavobacteriaceae > Aquimarina > Aquimarina sp. 2-A2. Next base: position 177,154 of record NZ_JBJKFI010000003.1, read on the forward strand.
GCCTATAGCAGTCATACCACTATATTTCAAGAGGGATTTAATAATATAGCAAAAAGTGTGAGTAGAGGAAATTATCTAATTAATTCTACGATCTCACAAATAGGTAACTTTAATACTAGTGATATTTTTACGTATGGGGAAAATGAAATGATTGCTTCTATTCACCAACAAGGAGATCATAATATTACTTCGATCAATGTAAGTTCTGAAATTTGGGGGTTCTCAGATGCGCATCAAATTCAGATAGGGAATAAGAATACAATATCATTATTTCAAAATAGTATAATATCGGGATATTCATTACAGCGCCAAGAGAGTTATACTGATCTAGGTAATGTAGCAATAGGAGTGATGCAGGGCAAACGTATCAAGTTAGAGCAGTTTCAACATGGTGATGGAAATTATGTTGAAAGCAATCAACTTGGATGGGGAGGAGAAGTTTTTTCGGTCGTTGCAAGACAAGTTCAGACGGGCGATAATAATTCGTCAACTGTTTTTCAATCTGGAGAAGAAATTATCGTGAACCAATTACAGGAAGGAGATAATAATATCGCAGAAGCTTATCAAAGAACCGAGGCAATGTATGGGAGAATAGAGCAAAAACAGCTTGGGGATTATAATATTGCTTTAGCCAAACAAGAGGATATTATGAATTTTGACTTTAATCAAACTACGCATTCACAATCTGGTAGTTACAATGAAATTTTATCCTATCAAGCTTTGGGAGCAAATTCAGCTCAAATATCTCAGGAAGGAAATTTTAATAAGGTAGATGTTTTTCAAAGCGGAAATTATCATTCCATAGCAGAGATAAATATTCAACAGAACTCAACAGCATTGGAAACAGGAAATTTTGCAAAGGCTTATCAGAAGGATTCAGAATTTGTGCTCGTTAAACAGCGGCAAACAGGAGTTAATAATATATCTGAGGTGGAACAAAAAAAAGTGGCACATGGAACAATTTCTCAAACTCAGATAGGAAATATTAATCATGCTTTAGGTCTACAATCAGCTGGGTATGATCATTCCTTGTTACAGTATCAAGTTGGAAACGAAAACTTAGTTATGGCAATACAGGAAGGAGATGAATCTTTGGCAATTATGCAACATCAGACAGGAGATATGAATAGTATGACTTCCTTACAGACAGGATTTGGGCTCACTATGCAGGGGTATCAATCTGGAAATCTAAATATGATTAAAACTGATCAGTCGGGAGAATATAATTCAATTGATTTGAATCAAGAAGGAACTGGACTTCAAGCAACGGTGATTCAACAAGGGAGTATGAGTGCCATAGCCATTCAACAATCAAACTGATCTTTGAACATTATAATAACATTTTTTGAAGAACTTATTTGATATTGACTTTTAAATAAATGACTCATCTACCAACGTACATATGAATTCATATAACTTTTAAAATCACACTATTATGAAAAAAACTATTTTAATTTTTATGGGGCTTTTAAGTTTGCAATTTGCAATTGCGCAAACCACGAGCAATGAGATTGTAATCGATCAAAACTCAGAAAACAGTGTTATAACCGTTACACAAATTGGTGAGGATTTATACACATCTGTTACGCAAGCAGGAGAAAGTGCCGAAGAGGAAGGAGAAAATAATACCGCAATTATTGATCAAACAGGAGGATGGGGAACCACATCTATTATCCAGAGAGGAGAGGATAATTATGCAAAAATTGATCAAAATAATAATACCTATAATATTTATGAAAGCTTTAGCCGTATCACACAAGAAGGTGATTTGAATACAGCAGATATTTACTCTAGAGGAGAAAGCGTAACTGCAGAAGTAGCTCAAAAAGGAGATAATAACAGTGCAACCATTTTTCAAAATGGAATTTTTGATGACATTGCTAAGATTACTCAAACCGGTAATCTGAACACAGCAGAAATTTTACTCGATGGTTTTGACTATTTGAGTACTAATTACTCGGAACAAATACAGGTGGGAGATAGAAATATTATTTCAATTACAATGGGACCTTCAAGTTTCGGTAATTATTCCTATCAATATCAAGAAAGTATCGAAGGAGATGGCAACACGGCTGCAGCCACTCAAACATCTCGTTTTAATAGAGTAGAACAACGACAAATAGGAGATAGAAATAATGCGACTTCTACACAAAGAAGAGTACGTATGTATAGTACTGCAAATCCGGGTGAACCAGAGCTTGTAGTTCGACAAGAGCAAACAGGGCTAGACAATGAAGCCACAGCTTATCAATTTGGGGAAAGCAGTGTAATAGAACAAATTCAAATAGGTAATAGCAATACTGCAAACGCTTCTCAAGGTACCGATATTCGAGAATCCCACGTTAGCAACACCTTTCAGCAACAGACAGGTAATAACAACCAAGTCTTATCTAAACAAATTATGCCGGTAAATGAATTGTACCCAGGTAAGGTTCGACAGATTCAAAATGGTGATAACAATCAAATTTCATCAACTCAGACAGGTGGTTCCAATGCTACTATCTCACAAAGCGGAAATAAAAATATTGCAACCAGTTCGCAGAGTGGATTTACTGCTGGATCTATAACAATAACTCAAAATAGTTTGCATAGCTGTACAGGTAATGAAGCTACAGCAGTACAAACAGGGAATGATCAATATACCCATTACAGTAGCTCCATAGTTCAAAATCAAGAAGGAAATCAAAATGTAGTAACAGCAACTCAGGACAATGCCGAAATGAGCAGTCTAAGTCAATCGCAAATAGGAAACCTTAATCAAGCTACAGCACTACAAATGGGTTATGAGAATAGCTTGACTCAAATTCAGCAAGGAGACTCAAATGTTTTGCTTTCTACACAGTTAGGAGAAGGTAATGTTACAATAGCACGTCAATTTGGAGATATGAACACCCTGGAAACTACGCAAAGCGGAATGTATAACTCCTTAAAATATACACAACAAGGTTCAGGGCTTGAGGCTACCATTATACAAAGTGGTGATTTAGGTAGTATTGATATAACCCAAACTAATTAATTACATATACAACTAGAGTAAGTCCGGCTCCGAGTACAGCCGGACTTACTTCTAAAATTTAAAATCGTGAAGAAAATTTTATTATCAATTTTATGTATACCAGCGTTTTCTGTAGTGCAAGCACAGGAACTCGTATATAAACCTAAAAATCCCGCGTTTGGCGGTGATACCTTCAACTATCAATGGCTGTTAAGTTCGGCCGAATCGCAAAATAAGTTTACCGAAGAAACTAATTCCGGAAGAGATCAACGATCCGATTTGGAACGGTTTACTGAAAGTCTAAATAATCAATTGTTGAGTCAAATTTCAAGAACTTTATTTACAGAGCAATTTGGGAATGAGGGGTTGCAGGAGGGTACGTATACCTTTGGAACCTTATTTATTGAAATTTTTCCTTCAGGAGAGGGACTGGTCATCAACATACTCGATACGAGTACAGGTGATCAATCTCAAGTAGTAATACCTAACTAACCATTAATGAATTCAAAATTTTACACAGTATCATTTATTATTTTTTTAGCTATCTCATTATCCGGTTGCGGCACCTATTTTAATCAGCCACTTACAATAGAAGAAGCGCGTATTGGAGAAGATACCGAATTATCTAAAGAGTTGCGTAACTTTCCTTTGCCACAAGAGCCCGTAGTGGTCGGCGTGTATAAATTCCGCGATCAAACTGGGCAATATAAACCCACGGAGAATGGAAGTACTTTTAGTACAGCAGTTACACAAGGTGCAACCACAATTTTGATCAAAGCACTTGAAGATTCAAAATGGTTCGTACCGATCGAAAGGGAAAATTTAAGCAACCTTTTAAACGAACGTAATATCATTCGTTCTACCAGAAAAGAGTACCAAAAAACTCAAAACACTGATCAACCACAGTTACCTCCCTTACTTTATGCAGGCATCATTCTTGAAGGCGGTATTGTCTCATATGATTCTAATATTATCACCGGCGGACTCGGGGCACGGTATTTTGGCATTGGCGGTTCTACACAATACCGTCAGGATCGAATCACCATATACTTGCGTGCAGTATCCACGTCAAGCGGAAAAATTCTTAAAACGGTATATGTATCCAAAACAATATTATCTCAGGCCCTGGATGCCAGTTTTTTTAGGTATGTGAAATTTAAAAGACTCTTAGAAGCCGAAACTGGTATCACAAAGAACGAACCTGCACAGCTTGCAGTAACCGAAGCCATTGAAAAAGCGGTCGCTTCTTTAATCGTTGAAGGTATTGAAGATAACTTATGGGCGCCAACTGCCGAGCCGGAAGAAGTTGAACAATTGCTGTTTAACTACAAAACCGAAAAACTTAAGGCACAAAACACTAATCTGTATGATCGTTATATGAGAGATCGACGTAACAAACATGCTTTTTTTATTCAAGGGGGAACTTCTCTTATTAGTGGAGACTATGGTAATTCGGAGCTTTCTTATAATGGCGGACTCGGAATGAAATGGTTTTTTAATCCATACGTGAATCTTGCAGCATCTATAAGTAAGTTTGAACTCAAAAATGATCCTTCTTTTGTAAATGGGTTTAATGCTTTTCAGCTTAATAGTGAGTTTATTCTGCTGCCACAAGAAAAGTTTACGCCCCTCCTGTTTGGTGGTGCCGGCGTTGTGAATGCAGACAGTTTTGATAAAACCTTGTTCCAATTACAATATGGGGGAGGTGTTGAATATCTAATGAAAGATACCTTTGGCATTAGTCTCAGCGGAACACACAATGTTGTCATGAGCGATAAATTAGATGATGTCGTTCAGGGAAAACGGGATGATCAGTATTTTAATTTTGTGGTAGGACTTAATTGGTATTTTGGTAAAACCAAAAGAACAGTTATGCAGAATTAATAAGATTATCTCTCAAAGCAAAAAATTAAAGATTAAAATAAAAATTTACGTTCCAGTAAATATTCAATAAATAAGATATATGAAAATATTCTATTCGATACTAGTATGCATCACACTATATAGCCTTATGTCCTGTAGTGAAGATACAATTGAACTTGAAGGTTTAGGTGCAGTAAAAGGAAAAGTAGTTGTGGTAAATACGAATGAACCTCTAGAAAATGTAAAGATTTCAACCAACCCATCTACAAGCACAGTCTTTTCTGATAAAGACGGGAATTATGTCATAGAAAACATACCGACAGGGGATTATTCAATTTCGGCACAGAGAGAAGGCTTGTTGGCAGAATTTGAGGCTATTTCGGTATTAACTGACAAAACCCTCGAAGTAGTATTTGAAATGGATGTCGAGACTGCCGCGAATCGTCCACCCAATGCGGCAAAATTGGTAACACCCCCGGATAATTCTGCAGATCAACCGGTCGAGGTACAATTGATTTGGTCTGGGAGTGATCCGGACAAAGAAGATGTCTTAGAATATACACTTAGTTTACGAAATGATCAAAATGATATCGTAGAGTATTTCGAAGAAATCAAAGATACGACCTACACTGTTACTGGGTTGATATATGGAGCCAAATATTTTTGGCAGGTGACGACTACCGATGCTATTAATGATCCTGTCAATAGTGAAACATTTGCATTTACCACCGCAACTGCATCGAATAACAGAATAGTGTTTAGTCGTCTCGTTGAAGGCAATAGTGTGATATATTCTGTCGATGAAGCAGGGGAGAATCCGATACGCTTAACTTCACTTTCAAAAAATAGCTTTCGACCAAGAAGAAATGTACAAAATGGTAAAATAGCGTATTTACAATCTGTCGGATCTCAAGTGCATTTATTTACCATGAGTCTGGATGGATCTAATCAAAAACAAATTACCTCACAGGTACCGGTGGTAGGTTTCAATTTGGAAGAAGTTGATTTTTCCTGGGATCAAAATGGGGCCAAACTATTATATCCTAATCAAGACAAGTTGTACGAAATCAATAATGATGGTAGTGGATTAGCTGAGCGGTTTCAAACAACCAATGGGAATGTAATTACAGAAATCGATGTTTATGAAACAGGTGATATAACAGCGCTTAAAACTAATAATCTGGAAGGGTATAACGTCGAGATATTTACTATCAATGCATCCGGGACGGTTCTCACAACGGTAGTTTCAGGTGTTGCCGGTGCAGCCGGAGGAATTAATCTTTCTGTAGATGGTAATTTGTTATTATTTAGTCGCGATGTTTCAGCGTTTGAAAGTAGCTCTTATCGACAGTTGGATACCAGATTATTCGTCTACAATTTTACAGATAGCACCACAACTGATATTTCTTCGGATAAACCTGCAGGAACTAATGATTTGGATGCACGCTTTTCGCCCAATGAGGTAAGTGTGATTCTTACAAATACCTCAAATGATGGATTATCTATGAAAAACATACAGACACTTGCAATACAAGGCGGATCAACCCGAACAACAATAATTGAAAATGCATCCATGCCTGATTGGGAATAAGATAATTTATAATTCGGATTTAAGAATTCTTAAATTCGGTTATCTTTGTGGCTTAACACAACATTCATGAGTCAAGAAGTAAGTAAACGGTATGCCCAACGAGGTGTTTCTGCCGCCAAAGAAGATGTACACAATGCGATCAAAAATATTGATAAGGGTCTTTTTCCTAAAGCATTTTGTAAAATTGTTGAGGATCATTTAACCGGAGACGAAGCATATTGTTTAATTATGCATGCTGATGGTGCAGGAACAAAATCTTCCTTAGCCTATATGTATTGGAAAGAAACTGGTGATATTTCTGTTTGGAAAGGAATTGCTCAGGACGCCCTTATTATGAATATTGATGATCTGTTATGTGTAGGAGCAACCGATAATATTATGCTTTCTTCTACGATCGGAAGAAATAAAAATTTAATTCCGGGAGAGGTGCTGTCTGCAATCATTAATGGGACTGAAGAATTGTTGGCTGATTTAAAAGAATTCGGCGTTACGATTCATTCTACAGGAGGGGAGACTGCTGATGTCGGAGATTTAGTTCGTACCATTATAGTAGACTCTACAGTAACGGCGCGTATGAAACGAAGCGATGTTATAGATAATGCCAATATCAGACCGGGTGATGTGATCGTTGGTTTATCCTCTTTTGGTAAAGCATCGTATGAAAAAGAATATAATGGCGGTATGGGAAGTAACGGACTAACCTCTGCCCGTCACGATGTGTTTGATAAAAGTCTTGCATCCAAATATCCTGAGAGTTTTGACCCTTCTGTACCAACGGAGTTGGTCTATTCAGGAAAAACTAACTTGACTGATGAGGTTGCTGATTCACCCCTTGATGCCGGAAAACTGGTATTGTCGCCCACACGTACGTATGCGCCTATAATTAAGAAAATTTTGGAACAGTATAAAAGCGATGTCATTCATGGAATGGTGCATTGTAGCGGTGGTGCGCAGACTAAAGTATTACATTTTGTAGATAAGGTACATGTTATCAAAGATTCGCTTTTTGATGTACCACCTTTATTTAAATTAATTCAGGAAAACTCAGGAACTGACTGGAAAGAAATGTATCAGGTGTTTAATATGGGGCACCGTATGGAACTATATGTCTCCCCAGAAGTAGCAGAAGATATTATCGCTATATCAAAAAGTTTCGATGTAGATGCCCAAATTGTCGGGAGCGTAGAAGCTTCAGATACTAAAAAGCTGACGATTACTTCAGAGCACGGAACATTTGAATACGAATAAAAATAATTTGATAGCGTACGAAATATTAAAAGAGGCCTTTTGGGCCTCTTTTTCTTATTTAATTTAAATCGAAAACTATTTTGGTATTAAGCAAAATCCTTCAATATCAGTAGCATGCCGAGTAATATTTTTACTATGCATAATTGTTCTGTCGTATACTGATAAACGAATGTTATATCCACATTGTGGCATGTTGTTGGTTGCCAACTCCCAGGTACCGGTTTTACCTGGAGCAACAATGTCATTATAACTAATAGAATTCCCGGGTACGCCATCGATAGAAATGACTCCCGAATTTGACTCCGGACTCGGTGTTACTACAAAACTCATCACTCTTGGATACTCAGATAAGGCTTTATATTCACCAGAGATGACATCTCCGGGTTTAAAGCTTCCGCAATTTCCTGCACCAGAAGTAATTTCAACATCAGCCACCGGAGCTTCCTTGTGCGCCATAAAGTTAGTTGAGTTACCAGTAAGTAACAGCGAAGCACTTCCTGCATTTCTTACCTCAATTTTTATGGTATGCATTCCACTTTGCGTTGGAATGAAATATCCTAAATAGTTGCCCACAAATTTAGTATACGGCATCCACCCATCCGCATCGGGGATAAGCGTCTCTTCTCCAGAAAATCCTATCTTATCTGCAGTAACATGATTCAACAAATTATAGGCACCACTACTTGGAGGTGTGATAACTAGGCGATATTCTAAGGCTGTAGCTCCACCGTTGATAAGGCTTCCTGTAAAATTAATTTTACCATCAAACGGACTTTCCTCGGCATTAATACTTAAACCTAAAGCATCTGATCCATTTGCTAAACCATCGGTTTGATCGATATCATCAATATGCATACTTCCCAATGTTTCTATGTTTAGACTTAAATTACCGGGAATGATCCCTTTAGGTAAAGACTTAACTTCAACATGACATTGTTCCCAATCTCCCCAATGCGCCACATGATTTGGTTGGTTTATTGGTGGCGCAACATTCCAGCTTAAAATACCTTTTAGTTTGGCTTTACCGGACTCACACCACTCTTTGCGTTTTTTGTCTAAATCTACGGCGAGTGCTACGTTGTAATTAAGTCCATCTTTCGGAATTTCTGAAATATTGTGAACTGTGATTGAAGAGGTTCCCATATATTCCCAGCCACTGCCAAAATCCATGTAAAAAGCAACATACTCTTTACTTCCCGTCTGGCAAAGATTACCGGAGTATCCTGCTGATTTTTTGAGGTGGATGGTACCATGTAAGGTAGTCATTGCGCGATTAAGGGCGACACAGGTCAACTCTTCATAGGTTGTGTTAAACTTTGGTTTCAACAGGAAATCCAAAATGTTAGAAAAATCAAAATCAAGCTGATTGAGGTATCCCGGTAATGCAAAGGGTGTTGCATCTTGAGAATTTATTTTCTTAATCGCAGATGCATACCCAAAGCGTGTTGCCGGAATTTTGTGTTTCTTTATGATTTCCACCTGGTCTTTGATTGAAATATTTTTGAAATCGGGTAACAGGTTATTTTTCTTTAAAATGGTATCGATTTTTTTAAATTTTGGATATAAAACGAAATCATCAAAAAAGCATTGAAATCCGCGTAAAGGTTCGATTTGAACGTTACGTTCGATAACATTGCCCCAATAGGGTGTCCAATTTGGTTGATTGGCTGGTGGTGCCGCGTTCCATGATAGAATAGCACGTACTTTAGGGAGCACAGGTTTCTTATCGCAACATCTGCGCTTGTCCGGATCAATTTTAAGTTGGACGTTATAACACAAATCCTCGTCAAAACCCAGACTATGTGCATTAAAATTGGTGACCCCCTCATCTACCCAATTTCCGTTGCGATCATAGTCGAAGTAAAAACGAACATATTCAAATGTCCCTTTACTACACGCATTACCTCCGTAGCCTGATGCTTGCTTGATTTTTACAGTTGCATTAATCACTTCATTTTTAGGGATATAACTAACGCATACGATTTCTTCGAATTGTGTGTTCTGGTTTATAGAAGAAAGATCGCCAATAGCTTCTGTAGCTGACAGAACATTATTTTGCGAATCTTTAGCCGCTAGCAGTAAAATGTTGAAATTACTGCGCAGATTTGATACTGACTTTGAGATTTTTTCCATGATAGATGTATTTAATTTTATGAATTACTGAAATGTCAAAAGGATCTATGTCCCTTTTGTGAAATTCAAACCTACTTAAAAAGATCAATGAAGGAAAGAGTCAATTAACTGAATTTCAACTGGTTTATGAGGCGTTATCAACTGGTGGTTTACTGGAGTGTGATGCGGGTTTTCCCCCTATAAGATTGAATCACTTTGGTAGCAACAAACAACATTAGTTTCTTTCTTTGTATGAATGAATATTTGCCATAAATTGCTTCATAATAAGATTAAAGCAATATGCGCTTTAGACAAAAAAGATTACTTTTGTAGCTTCTACAGAAGGAAGAACCTATTATGATTGATAAATTAAATATAGTAAAACAACGTTTTGAAGAAGTGAATGATTTAATCATTCAGCCGGATATTATTTCGGACCAAAAGCGTTATATACAACTAAATAAAGAATATAAAGATCTCAAAGCCTTAATGGATAAAAGAGATCAATATATAGAGTTGACTAACAATATTACAGAAGCTGAGGAAATTATTGCCGATGGGAGTGATGCCGAAATGGTCGATATGGCTAAGATGCAGCTAGAGGAAGCTAAAACCGAACTACCGGGATTAGAAGAATCGATTCGCTTTATGTTAGTGCCTAAAGACCCTGAAGATGCTAAAAACTGTGTGGTTGAAATCCGTGCAGGAACAGGTGGTGATGAAGCAAGTATTTTTGCCGGGGATCTCTTTAGAATGTATACGAAGTATTGTGAGGGGAGAGGATGGTCGACCAGTATTGTTGACCTTAATGAAGGTACAAGTGGTGGTTATAAAGAGGTTATTTTTGAAGTTAATGGCGAAGATGTATATGGTACTCTGAAATATGAAGCTGGGGTGCATCGTGTACAACGTGTACCACAAACAGAAACCCAAGGACGGGTACACACGAGCGCAGCTACAGTTATGGTGTTGCCAGAAGCAGAAGAATTTGATGTTGAACTGGATATGCAGGATGTGCGTATTGAACGTACAACATCTACAGGGCCGGGAGGTCAGTCGGTAAACACGACCTATTCTGCTATTAAATTACATCATGAGCCTACGGGAATGATTGTAAGTTGTCAAGATCAAAAATCCTCACATAAGAACCTTGAAAAAGCATTGAAAGTTTTACGTTCAAGGTTGTATGAGATCGAATTAGCCAAAAAGCAGGCTGCTGACTCCGAGAAGCGTAAAAGTATGGTATCGAGCGGTGACCGTTCGGCAAAAATTAGAACCTACAACTATCCACAAGGACGCGTTACCGATCATAGAATTGGTTTGACGCTATATGATCTTGGTAATATTATTGACGGAGATATTCAAAAGATTATTGATGAACTGGAGTTAGTTGCCAATACAGAGAAACTTAAAGAATCGAGCGAGTTGTTTTAGAGTTAATAAAAACAACTCTTAGAGAACATAAAAAAATCGTTGCTAACCCTAGCAACGATTTTTTTAATATTAAAGCTGAATTAAAATTGAATTATACTGCTTCAGTTTTCTTTACAGGTCGTAACACAAAATATAAGCCTACGATGATAAAAGGAATACTCAACCACTGACCGGTAGATAATACATCTCCCAATGAATCTTCAAACCCACCTTGACTTTTCTTTACAAATTCCACAATAAAGCGTACAAGCCAGATTAAGATTAAATACATCCCAAACAAAAATCCCGGATGGTTACGTTTATTAGTTTTCCAGTAAAGGAACCATAAAATAAACGAGACAAAGATATATCCAAACGCTTCGTATAGCTGTGCAGGATGGCGAAAGGGTACGGTTTCAAGCAAAGTTGCATATTCCGGATTGGTAACTACTGCTGAGTACGCTTCATTTACATTTTTAATTCCTGTGGCTTTTACTACCTCATACTTCGATAAAGCTTCACGTATAAAACGGACTCCGAATACAGAATCGGTAGGTTCACCAATGATTTCAGAATTAAAAAAGTTTCCTAAACGTACAAAAATACCACCAAAAGCTGCCGGAATCGTAACACGATCCATGATCCACAAGGGATGCTTTTTCAATACTTTTTTAGAATAGTAGTACATGGCAATAATAAAAGCGATAGCCGCACCGTGACTTGCAAGTCCTCTAAAACCAATAAACTCAAACTCCGGACTAAAACGGATTGGTAGAAAAATCTCGAGCAGGTTGTTGCGGTAATAATCCCAATCATAAAAAATCACATGCCCAAGTCGTGCACCAATCAATGTGCCTAAAACAGCATAGATAAAAACCGAGTCTAGTTTTTCCATCGAGATGTTTTCGCGGACATAAATTTGCTTCATAAGGTACCACCCTAGTGAAAAGGCAATTACGAACATGAGGCTATAAAAACGAATCATAAAAAAACCTAAATCAATACCCTCGACCGGGTTCCAGGTAATTTGAGAAAATATCATATACAAGAGTTGTTTTTAAGGAAGGTAAATATAGGTATTTATATTAGAATGATGAGCGTTTGGCTAAGAAGTCAAAAACAAGCTAAATGGATTTAAGTATTGCCTTTATAAAGAGCTCTAAGGATATAATAGACTTTACCTCTGTGTTGTTACACCGCTAGCGCTCGTCTGTGATGGGTGCAGTCATAGATTGGTGATTTGTTAAGCGTAATTAAATAAAAGCTATAACATTACTAATGTAGCTTTTTGTATTTTGGTTGTCCCGATCCCTCAGATATGATAGCGCGGAAATGTTTTCCGTGCCAAGTATGAGTAAGCAATAAGAGTAAAAAACAAAGCAAATAGCAGTCACGTTTGTAAAAGTTGTGGCTGTTTTTTTATATCATACCAATGTCTCGTCCGGAGCGATTCATTAACAATCTATAATTCTGTGAGATGGTTCTTCAATATTTAGCAAAATATTAATAATGTTCTTAAACAACCACACGGTATACTACGCATAGATTTTGTAACTTTAGAAGGATGTCGTTTATAGTGCAAACGAAGTCTAAACTACTCTTACTACTTGTTTTAATAGGTGCAATCTTAATAGTATAGACCATGAGTTTACTATCCGAACATGTAATCCCGGGAGATCACGGAAAGATATTTGAAACAAACGCTAAAAGTCGTAAAGATCTTGAGCGTGTGCAATCGTTTATTTGTGAGCTCGAAGCGGTAAGTGATGTGTTGATCAACGAAGATGTTTTTCCAAGACAGTTAACCGTACATACGTCAGCTTTATTAAAAGTAAAAGATGTTGAAAGGCAAGTGCTCAAAGCAGGATTTCACGTAGTGCCCAAAGCAATTTTTCCGATATAGTTACTTAGTATCTTTTTCGGGAACCGGATCATATCCTTTGCCGCCCCAGGGGTGGCAACTAAAAATTCTTTTAAGTGCCAAAGCACCTCCTTTAAAAATTCCAAATCGTTGTAAAGCTACCAGTGTGTACTGCGAACAGGTAGGGTGGTAGCGACAGGTAGCAGGGGTAAGAGGGGAGATTACCAACTGATAAAAGCGGACTAAACCAATAAACGGAATGGCTAAAACTCTTTTTATAGTAGTTGTAATAGCCATTCCTTTGTATGTTAGTTTAGCGAAAACGTAGTTCCGTCACGACCATCTTTTAGCTGAATGCCCATATCGGCCAATTCATCTCTGATCTTATCTCCGATAGCAAAATCTTTGTTCGCACGTGCTTCTGCACGCAATCGGATCAGTAATTCTACTGTTCCGGAAAGTTTATCGCTAATGTCTGAAGATTCTTCATTAGAATCCAAAAGTCCTAAAACATCAAACACAAAACCGCGTAGCGTAGTGCTTAACAACTCGAGATCATTTGCCGTGATGCTGGCTTTTTCCTCTTTAAGGGTATTGATGAACTTAACAGCATCAAAAAGCTTAGCGATAAGAATGGGACTATTAAAGTCGTCATTCATGGCATCATAACAAGTTTGTCTCCATGCAGGTACATCCAGACCTTTGGTTTCACTGCCTGTTTGGATAGCAGGCAGGGCTTGTACGGCATCCATCAAACGATAAAAACCTTTTTCTGAAGCCTCAAGCGCTTCGCTGGAAAAATCCAACACACTTCTGTAATGTGCTTGCAGCATAAAAAATCGCGCTACTGTTGGCGCAAATGCTTTAGAAAGTTTGTCGGTTTCTCCGCTAAATATTTCAGCCGGAGAAATACTATTCCCCGTGGATTTGGACATTTTTTTTCCGTTAAGGGTAAGCATATTGGCGTGCATCCAATAGTTTACAGGGGATTGACCACAGGCTGCTTCTCCTTGAGCAATCTCACATTCATGATGTGGAAATTTTAAATCCATCCCACCACCATGGATATCAAAATGTTCACCCAGATATTTACTGCTCATCGCAGTACATTCTAAATGCCATCCCGGAAAACCATCACTCCATGGTGAAGGCCATCGCATGATATGCTGCGGTTCGGCTTTTTTCCATAAGGCAAAATCCTGCGGATTTTTTTTATCACTCTGGGCAGCTAATTCTCGGGTGTTGGCAATCATATCTTCGAGATTGCGACCACTGAGTTTACCATAATGATTGCTTTCATTGAATTTGAGAACATCAAAATAGACCGATCCGTTTACGACATAAGCAAAACCATTTTCTATGATGGTTTTAATAATCTCTATCTGTTCTACGATATGACCGGTTGCTGTAGGTTCTATACTAGGCGGAACGGTATTGAATTTTGCTAAAACGTTGTGGAAATCAAGTGTATACCGCTGCACAATTTCCATAGGTTCTAATTGTTCCAGTCTCGCTTTTTTTGCTACCTTATCTTCACCCACATCGGCATCACTTTCCAAATGTCCGGCATCGGTAATATTACGTACGTAACGTACTTTGTAGCCCAAATGTTTGAGATAACGATAAACAAGATCAAAAGAAATAAACGTACGACAATTACCCAAATGCACGTTGCTATACACCGTAGGACCACAAACATACATTCCTACATTACCAGGGGTGATGGGAGTAAATGTTTCTTTCTTTCCGGAGATAGAATTATAAAGTGATAACTTTTGATGCGTGTACAATGGAGTTTCAGCCATGGTTGGATAAATCGTTTAAAGGTTTATTTCAAAAATAAGATTAAAATGTAGTATCTAATTTAATATAATCCAAAAATTCGCGACGTACAGATTCCTCTTTAAAACGTCCGCCAAATTCTGAGGTTACGGTGCTACTCTCAATATCTCTAATACCTCTTGAATTGACACATAAGTGTTTTGCATCGATCACACATGCCACATCCTTTGTGTTTAAAACAACTTGCAAATCCTGAACGATTTGCATAGTGAGGCGTTCTTGTACCTGTGGACGCTTGGCGTAGTAATCTACAATACGATTCATTTTAGAAAGTCCGACCACCGTACCATTAGAAATATAGGCTACGTGGGCACGACCTACGATGGGCAATAAATGATGTTCACAAGTAGAATATACGGTAATATTTTTTTCTACTAACATCTCACCATACTTATAATTGTTGGCAAAAGTTGAGGCATCGGGTTTGCGTCCTGGATGTAGTCCAGAAAAAATTTCGTTAACAAACATTTTGGCTACACGCTGCGGAGTACCTTTAAGACTATCGTCAGTAAGATCGAGACCCAAGGTTTCCATAATATGCTTTACATCTTCTTTAATCGATGCGATTTTTTCTTGATCCGTTAGTGCAAAAGCGTCTGCTCTAAGCGGCGTAGTTGCGCTGGTCGCTACATGATTGTCACCTAATGCTTCGATTGCTTCAAGGGCCTTGTCAATTTTCACGAGTTTACTTTTTTATGGTTTTTTCTTTAATCCAAATGAGAGCCAAAGACATTATATCATCCTTATGATTTGGTGATTTTCTCTAGGGGCTAACATTTTTTATTCAACAGAAAACAGATCTTATGCTGTAATCGGCTGCAAAGATACGATTTTGTAGTTTCTCAAACGTTGCGTTAGTAAACTATTATAGAATATGCTTTATTTTCGTAAATCTTAAAGAAGTTATGTATATTTAACTCCCAAATTTTACTAAATATAAGAACATAAGCGTATTAAACGTTCTCTAAGTTATGGTACAATCAATCCACAAAATCCTTTATTCACACCTGTTTTTATTGATGCTTCCGTGTGCGCTTTTTGCACAGACAAATGATCAAGAGTGCCGCAATGTACTTCCCTTTTGTTCGGATATTTCGCAAGAACTTACATTTGCAAACACAATTAATCAAGAAAGTTTAGGTGAAATAGGGTGTCTTAACACCACTCCTAATCCTGCCTGGTATTTTATGCGAATTGATCGCAGTGGTGAACTAACGTTTGATATTGTGCAATGGGTGGATACTGATGAAGATGGATTTTTTGATAGAGGAGAGCGACAATTGGATGTTGATTTTATAGCGTGGGGTCCATTTGAAACTTCTTATGTAGATTGTGATATATTATCCAAAGAATGTGACAACAATAATAACGGTGATGGTCGTCCCTCAGAGTGTGAAAATAACGCAGATGATCCCTTATATTATATCGAAAATCAAGATAATAGTAATATTGTAGATTGCAGCTATTCTCGTAACTCTATCGAAACCTTAACTATACCTAATGCAGTTGTCGGCGAGTATTATATTGTTTTGATTACAAATTTTGCAGATGAATCCGGAGTTATCCAGTTACAGCAAACCAATCTGGACGAGCCGGAAGCAGGAACTACAGATTGTAATATTCTGGAGCCTGGTTTGGGAGATGATATTGCAATTTGTGAAGAACGCGCTGTAGTTTTGCAAGGACGTTTTGATAATGCGGTATCGTACCAATGGTTTACATTTTCACAAGCAACTAATAGTTTTGTGACTATTTCCGGAGAAACTACACCGGTATACACCGCGCCCGGCTCGGGAACTTACCGCATGGAAGGGTATGACAGTACGGGAGCAACGGTAGGTACAGATGATATTGAGGTAGTAAATGTTTCAGCTGCGGTTAGCAGTGTTGGTTACACCATTGCCGAAGAATCCTTTGCGGGAACCTACACCATAACTGCTATTCCCGAAGTTGTCGCAGGTGATATTGAGGATATCGAGTATAAAATAGATAATGGTATTTATCAGACATCGCCGGTTTTTGAAAATGTTTTTCCCGGGGAACATCAAATAACTGCACGTCACAGTGCCGGTTGTAGTGATGTGCTTTCTGAAGTAATCATTATCATGGGGTACCCTAAATATTTCACACCCAATGGAGACGGTTTTCACGATACCTGGAGTCTCATAAATATAGAAGATCAGCCTCTAGCTAAAATTTATATTTTTGATCGATACGGTAAATTATTGAAGCAATTAAGACCAGGAGGACCTGGATGGGACGGAACGTACAATGGTAGTCCAATGCCTTCATCAGATTATTGGTTTCGGGTAGAGTTTAATGAGCCTAGAGATCCAAACCAACGACGTCGAGTTGTAGCAGGCAATTTTTCTCTGATACGTTAAAAAGCTGTCTTAAAAGTAATATAATTAAAAAATCCATCTGGTTAAAAACAGATGGATTTTTTAGTCATAAATTCCTCAGTTTTCCATAGTTGGAATACCAGAGGTTATTTTTATAAATTGAAACTAACTGTAAAAATAAATTGTTCTTCTTTAGAGGTGATAAGTGTTTGGTTGGTGAATTCAGATCCCGGGTAAAATTGCTGGGAACGATCTTGTGATGTATGGTCATAAGCCGCATCAAACCTAACTTTTCTAAAAGTGTATCCTAAACCTAAAGAATAGCCTTGTTTTTCGCTTAGCACACGATCATCTTTATACGGACTTTCTTCACACCGTAAGCCTCCGCGAAAGCTCCAGTTTCCATTTCGCCATTCACCTCCTACACGTAATGTCGAAGCACCCTGTAAAGAGTTTTCAATGTCTTGATTTATCTGCGTATAAGACACTCCTTCATCAGAATCAAATTCGGTAGTGCTGTAATCTTTATACGAATAATCAAGACTTAATAGGCCACGTGTTCCAAACAGCCAGGCAATGCTACCGGTTGCTTTAGCTGGGGTTCTTAATTGATATTCGGGAAATATATTTACCACATTTGGACGTACCAGAGCGCGACCATCAGCATCACTAAAAGTTTCAATTTCCTGTAGCGTCTCATCAGAGATATAATACCAGATAGGCGATTCAAATGAAAGTCCTACTCTAAGCTGATCAGAAAGTTTTGCAATACCTCCAATTTGAGCTGAAAAACCGGAACCGGTCGTAGATAAACGATTATTAAATCGTACTTCGTTAATATTACTACCATCATTGTTGTTAAACTCAGTAAACTGTGTAACACGATCATAGTTCAGAAAGTGGGAATTTAGGTTTATACCCAGATAAAAATTGGTATGCAGCTGTAAACCGGCATTTAATGTGAATTTTCCGTTTAAGCCAGTACTTTCATTAATATAGGTCTGATCAAATCCATCAGGACCACCTGCTATATTTGAAACATAACGTGTTGAATTCGGATCGTCAGGATCGACCGCATCGATAACAAATGATTCATAACCTAAAAAAGCTTGTTGCGCGCCATAGCCTTGATTTTCGCCTAAAAAGCTATAAACCCCTTCAATAGATTCTCTGGGTTGAACAGTTAATGTGCCTACTTCAATTCCTTGCGCTTGTGACAAAAAATAAGAGTCTATTGAATTTCGAGAATTTCCGGAAACATAAAATTCATCAACATTCGAAGCGGTTTGATCGTAAGCAACTCCCAACGAAATGCGATTAATCGGAAATTCTGCATCGAGATTATTATATACAAAAACAGCACCTAATTGATTGAAGTTTAAATCCCGCTCTTTGGTGGTGTTGAATGTATTGAAATAAGAAGTTTCATTTTCAATCCGCTGCGAGGATAAAGTAACCGATGCAGATGAATTTAAAAAGACAGCGGAGCCGGCCGGATTTGTTTGTAATGCCGAAAGATCAGCACCTAACGCTCCGAATGCACCGCTCATAGCTCTGTATCTTGCGGTTCCTTTAATGCTCTGATCAGAAAAACGAACGGCATCAGAAATGTCTTGTGCATGGAAACATGTGGTCACAAGCGTACATATGAAAAAAAGTGATTTATTTATCATAGCTTATTTTTGTAAAAATTAAGAATTAACCTCTTCCTCTACCACCTCTTGATGAAGATCTACTGCCGCCTGACCTTGAGCCAGAGCTACGAGAGGATCCTGAACTGCTGCGAACAGAAGAGCTGTTTCTTCTCGAAGAACTCGGGGAGTAGGAACGATTATTTGAGCGACTTCTAGAAGAAGATCTTGCAGCGGGTGACGCTGATCTTGTAGATCTGGATCTTACCGAGGGTGCGCTTGATCGGTTATTATTGTATCGTGTATTA
Organism: Aquimarina sp. 2-A2; assembly: GCF_045505135.1. Lineage (NCBI taxonomy): Bacteria > Pseudomonadati > Bacteroidota > Flavobacteriia > Flavobacteriales > Flavobacteriaceae > Aquimarina > Aquimarina sp. 2-A2. The sequence continues at coordinate 196,360 of NZ_JBJKFI010000003.1, forward strand.
GAACTTCTTGAATAGGAATTAGAACGAGCATTTCGACTACGGTCTGCAGACACATTATTGCGTCTTATATAATTTGAGCGCGATCGGCTGTATTGAGAATTTCTTGCTCTATTGTAGCTCGAGCGATTGTAAGAGGTGTTACTTCGGCTACGATACAATGTTCTTGAATTATTATGGTAGGCGTAATAACGATTCCTGTAATATGGATTGTATCCGCGATTATAAAAACGATTTCCGTAGAAAGGTCCATAAAATCCTCTACCATACCAATATGGAGAGCCCCATCCTAAAGACCAGCCCCATCCGTAATCAAACCAGAACGGATCTTGATATCCGTACCATCCAAAACCAAATCCCGGACCATACCATCCACGATTGAAGAACGGGCGATTCCATCCATTGTTATAGATGTTTACACTGATATTGTCAGGGTTAGAACCCCAAGAAGGTTGTCCTACTTCATAATTTAAAGCTAGATCTGTTGAGTCTGTCGCTTCATAATCGCTATCAGAATAACTATCGATATCAGTAAAAATAGCATCCTCTTGAGTGATATTGTCGTATGCTGAAGATTTTTCTGCGAAGTAATTCGAGTAATAATTGTTATCAACCTGAGTTTCTTCTCTTTCTACAGATTCTTGTTGTGATCTATCAGTGTCACTATAGACGCCATCATTATAAGAAGCATACTCATAAGAACCACACGATGTCAACAAAAGAAGCGTAGCCAACAAAAAGATTCCCGGTATGGTGTGTTTAGTTAATATATTTTTAAGTTGCATATCTACTTATTTAATTGTTGAACGTTACAAATTTAGTTAGTTTTGCATTAACAAATTTTTATTTAACAAAGCCACAACATTTGTGCCAAATAGTAATATATGGGGAAAAACCTAACTAAACGAAGCGAAGATTATTCAAAATGGTATAATGAGTTAGTCGTAAAAGCAGATTTAGCAGAAAACTCTGCAGTACGAGGGTGTATGGTAATAAAGCCATATGGATATGCTATTTGGGAGAAAATGCAGGCCGAATTAGATCGAAAATTTAAAGAAACCGGGCATCAAAATGCATACTTTCCTTTATTTGTTCCCAAAAGTCTTTTTGAGGCTGAAGAAAAAAATGCAGAGGGATTTGCTAAAGAATGTGCGGTAGTGACCCATTATCGCCTTAAAACAGATCCTGAGGATGCCGGAAAATTAATTGTTGATCCCAATGCAAAGCTGGAAGAGGAACTTATAGTACGTCCTACTTCTGAAGCTATCATTTGGAATACTTACAAGGGGTGGATACAGTCTTATAGAGATTTGCCTCTGTTAATTAATCAATGGGCAAATGTGGTGCGTTGGGAGATGCGTACACGTCTTTTTTTACGTACTGCAGAGTTTTTGTGGCAAGAAGGGCATACTGCTCATGCAACGCGACAGGAGGCTATTGATGAGACTGCACAAATGAATAATATATACGCTGATTTTGCTGAGAATTTTATGGCAATACCTGTCATACGTGGTAGAAAAACGGAGAGTGAACGTTTTGCAGGCGCAGTGGACACGTATTGTATTGAAGCTTTGATGCAAGATGGAAAAGCGCTACAGGCGGGTACATCACATTTTCTGGGACAGAATTTTGCAAAAGCTTTTGACGTAAAGTTTACAACCAAAGAAGGAAAGCAGGAGCATGTTTGGGCAACTTCATGGGGAGTTTCAACGCGATTGATGGGTGCTTTAATCATGACTCATAGTGATGATAATGGTTTGGTATTACCGCCAAATTTAGCTCCGATTCAAGTAGTAATTGTACCGATTTATAAGGGCGAGGAGCAGCTGTCGCAAATTAGTGAAGTGGCTAACGATATGGTAAAGGCGCTCCGTGCAAAAGGAGTGAGTGTAAAGTATGATGATCGCGATACATATCGACCGGGAGCTAAGTTCGCTCAATACGAGTTACAAGGCGTACCCGTTAGAATTGCTATTGGTCCCAAAGACCTTGAAAAAGGAACAGTCGAACTTGCGCGTAGAGATACGTTGAGTAAAGAGTTTGTAAATCAAAATGAGATTGAACAGAAAGTACCTTCAGTTTTAGAAGACATTCAGCGTAATTTGCATCAGAGAGCTACAACGTACCGGGATGAGCATATAACGGAGGTTAATTCTTACGAAGAGTTTAAAGAGGTCTTAGAGGCTAAAGGAGGCTTCTTGTCTGCACACTGGGATGGAAGTATAGAAACCGAGCAGAAAATAAAAGAGGAGACTAAGGCAACAATTCGATGTATTCCTTTTGATGCGGTACAAGAAAGTGGAATTTGTTTTTATAGCGGAAAGCCTTCTAATCAGAGGGTTTTGTTTGCGAAGGCATATTAATTTTAAAAAAAAATCAATAACATTTGTACGATTCAAAAATAGTTGTATTTTTGCATCCGCAATTAAGCAAATGTTTTGGCCCGTTCGTCTATCGGCTAGGACGCCAGGTTTTCATCCTGGTAAGAGGGGTTCGATTCCCCTACGGGCTACAAATTTTAGATTAAAAAATTTAACGAAAAGAGAGATGGCAAATCACAAGTCAGCATTAAAGAGAATTAGAAACAGTGAGACAAAACGTCTTAGAAATAAGTATCAGCATAAAACTACTCGTAATGCTATCAAAAAATTACGTGAGTCTGATAAGAAGGAAGCAGAGACTTTATTGCCTTCTGTAGTTTCTATGATCGATAAGTTAGCTAAGCGTAATGTTATTCATTCGAATAAAGCTGCTAACTTAAAGTCAAAATTGACAAAACATGTTGCTGCTTTATAAGTAGTACTTTAGAATCTTAGTATATATCAAAAGCTCTTCATTTTAATGAAGAGCTTTTTGTGTTTTTTGTCCAAGTGGATGATGTTCGGTTTAATCTTCTGCTTGTTTGTTCTTCAATTCGATCCATCGTGACATAAATTTGGTACTTCTTAAGCTGTGATACGATAACATGCTTCCAATAAAGTTTAAGGTGCGATTTTCTTTCAGGTCTAGCAAGGCGTTATCAATTGCGGTTATCAAGCCGTCTTCAAACTTAGTCCTATTGAACCGATCTTTTATAATTTCAAATCCGGCTTTTTGTGCATTTTGCCAAAGGTGTTCTTCGGTATACAGTATGCAAGCTTTCTTTGCAAAATCCTGTGGGTCGTCTGTAATAAATCCGTTCCATGGATGTTTACCGTACATGGCTTCTGCACCTATTGTTGTGGTAACACTGGGAGTGCCACAGCGCATAGCATCCAGTAATTTGCCTTTGATGCCTGCGCCAAATTGAAGCGGTGCCAGACAGACCCTAGCTTCGCTCATTACCTTATGTGCATCGTTTGTCCAGCCCTTAATGTAGAAACGTTCTTTTGGATTGGTGAGTTGCGTAGCTTTTGGCGGCGGATAGGCTCCATAAACGTGTAATTCGGCGTCAGGGAGTTCTTTTGATATAAGGGGCCATATTTTCTTTTTCAAGTTTAAAACACTTTCCCAATTGGGGGAATGCCTGAAGTTTCCAATAGTGATGAAATTTTTCCTTTTATCGTAACTTGAAATCTCTTTATTTTGATTGATTGTATCGGGGGTATATAGCAAAGGAAGATATAGAAGTAGTGTGTCTTTGATTGAAAAGACGTTTTTTAATAGGGACATTTCGTACTCAGATATAATTATCGAAAGGTCGCAGCGATAGATACTCGCAAGTTCTCTTTTTGTAATATCCTCTGACAGTAAGCTTGAAACAGTGAACTCACGTCCTTTTTTAAAACAGTATTCTCTTGTCTTTCTAAGGCAATGAAGATCTTCGGTATTAAGTATCCGAAGAGTATCAGGAAGCGTGTCGGCTACCCGCCAGCCAAACTGTTCTTCAATCATAAAACGATCAAAAATGACAATATCGGGATGTAGTTCGGCTAAGAATGAATCAAAATTTGAATCATTAATTCCTATTTGGTATTGCTTAATATTGAACTTATTTAAGTCTGCCATGTGATCTGTTGTACCTGATGTACTAGCAAACGTAATACTGCATCGCGATGCCAATAGGATCTCAATGAGTTGCATCATACGGGATCCTGCTGCCGACGAATTGGGTTCGGGCCAGACAGATCCAACGATAAGAATATTCTTCTCTAGAAATTTCATAGATTTAAAAATACCGTAAATAAAAAAAACCTCAGCTGCCTGAGGTTTTAAAATATTTGGAATGATTTATTCCTATAATTTTGCAAACATAGCTTGCATTTTCTCTCTTTCTTCTTGAGCAAGCTCCTCGTCAACTAAAATACGTCCACTGTGCTCATCTGTGATAATTTTCTTTCTAGAAGCAATTTCCATCTGCACTTGAGGCGGAATTGTAAAGAAAGACCCTCCGGATGCCCCACGTTCGATAGGTACAACCGCTAATCCATTCTTCACATTGTTTCTAATTCTTTTATAAGCTTTCACTAAACGTTCTTCGATGTCGTTTTCAAAATTAGCAGATTTTGCTAATAACGCTTGTTCTTCTTTTTCAGTTTCTGCAAGTATCGCATCCAATTCACCTTTTTTGTGTGCAAGGTGAGCATTACGCTCTTTTAACCGATCTTTTGTCTGATCGATTATTTCATTCTTTTGAATGATCTGAGCTTTAAATTCTTTGATATGTTTCTCTGAAAGTTCAATCTCTAACTCTTGGAACTCAACTTCTTTACTTAATGAGTTAAATTCACGGTTGTTACGAACATTTTTTTGTTGTTCACCGTATTTTTTAATAAGCACTTTGGCTTCTTCAATTAAGTTCTTTTTACTCTTGATGCTTTCATCAATAGTTTCAAGATCTTCATTTAGTTTTTCTAATCGTTTGTTTAATCCGGCTACTTCATCTTCAAGGTCTTCTACTTCTAGTGGTAACTCTCCACGTACGTTACGAATCTCATCAACTCTAGAGTCTATTAATTGCAGATCAAATAGTGCTCTTAATTTTTGCTCAACAGTAACTTCTTTCTTTGCCATATTATATGTATTGAATTGGATTGGTGTTTATATCCGATAAAATGATGGCAAAATTACTGATTTTTTTTCTAAGATAACTAACAATTAGATTTTTTGTGAACTGTTCGCTTTCGTAATGCCCAATATCTGCAATAATTAATTGTTCTTCAGCTTCATAGAACTGATGGTATTTCATGTCTGCCGTAATAAATATATCAGCTTTTGCCCGAATAGCAGCTTTTATCGCATAACTACCACTTCCGCCCAATACAGCTACCTTTTGAATAGGTTTATTTAATAATTTTGAATGACGAACACATCCTGCATTAAAAGTCTGCTTTATGTGGTGTAAAAAATCACTCTCTAACATAGGCTCTTTTAAGGTTCCTAGCATACCCATGCCGATATGTTGATTCGTGTTTTCAAGTGTAAGGATTTCGTATGCCACTTCTTCATACGAGTGCGTTGTGAAAAGCGCGCTGAGAATTGTGCTTTCAAGGTGTGTGGGATAGGTGACCTGTAGCTGAATTTCTTTGTCGCTATGTGTAGCGCCTATAGAACCAACTGTAGGGTTTGCAGTTTCGAGAGGTTTAAAACTTCCGATTCCGGAGGTAGTAAAGCTACAATGTTCGTAGTTGCCAATAGTTCCTGCACCTGCTTTGAACAACGCTTGCTTAATTTGATCAACCTCATTTTCTGGTGCATACGTTGTTAATTTTTTGATCGTAGCTTTTTGCGGAATTAATACCTGTCTGTTAATAAGATCAAGTTGCTCACAGATCATATCGTTAACACCGTTTCTTGCATTATCTAAGGCGGTGTGAATGGCAAAAATGGCAATATCATATTTGATTGCTTTTTGAATCACTCGCTCTACATAGGTCTGACCATTGAATTTTTTTAGCCCTTTGAATACTATTGGATGAAAACTTACGATAAGATTACAGTTTTTATCAATTGCTTCATCTACTACGGATTCTAAGGTGTCCAATGTCACCAGAATTCCTGTTACTTTTGTTTCAGCTGATCCTACGAGCAATCCAACATTATCAAAATCTTCTGCGTAGTGTAATGGGGATAAGGAGTCAAGATGTTCAATGACCTGCTTTATTTTCATCTGTGTATATTTAATGTATGCTGTTTTGTATAAATAATCTAAGCATTATTTTGATTAGAAAACTTGATTTTAAAAGTAAAAATCTTTCATCACTTATCAAAGGTCGCTTATTTTTTTAGTGTTGTTGGTAAAATGTGATACTTTCGTAAAGATTACGATAGTAAGAATCTATATTTTTGAAGCCTTAGTGCTGTTACATGATGAAAACTTTACGAAAATTACTTTATCCTTTTGTTCCTGCTTATTACTTTATTACCTGGTTACGTAATAAGCTATATGATGCGGGAATCAAAAAATCAAAATCTTATAATTTTCCTGTAATTGGAATAGGGAATTTGAGCGTTGGTGGTACGGGCAAATCACCAATGATCGAATATCTTATAAGATTGCTTAAAGAGCGATGTACTGTTGCAACCTTAAGTAGAGGATATAAAAGAAACACAACCGGTTTTCAGTTGGTCCGCACATCTCATAATGCAGAGGAAATTGGAGATGAGCCTTTGCAGTTTAAACTCAAATTTAGGGATGTACTAGTGGCAGTGGATGCGAATCGACAGCAGGGAATTGAATTACTGAGAAGGCAAGTGCATCCACCCGAAGTAATCCTGCTTGATGATGCATATCAACATCGTAAAGTAAAGGCAGGATTCTATATTTTGTTAACGACTTTTTATCAACTGTATGTAGATGATATAGTCTTGCCAACTGGTAATTTGAGGGAGTCTCGTAGTGGTGCTGATCGAGCAAATGTTATTGTAGTTACAAAATGTCCGCCTGATATATCAATTCAGGAGCAAGAGCAAATTACTCAGCGGCTTCAAGTTAAATCACATCAAAGGGTGTTTTTTACAACTATTGCGTATGGTTCACAGTTAATGAGCGCACAAGCAGCAATAGATTTAGAGAATTTGAAGAACAGTAGCTTTACCTTGATTACGGGTATAGCGAATCCTAAGCCTTTGGTTGATTATTATATGAGTTTAGGTCTCAAATTTCAACATATATCATTTCCGGATCATTATAATTTTACGTCTACCGATATTGACGATTTTAAAGAAAGAGGATTGATCATAACCACCGAAAAGGACTATGTACGTTTAAAAGACCGGCTAAGTCCGGAAACGTTATTTTATCAGCCTATAGAGGTATCGTTTATAGACAAAAAAGAAGATTTTGATAAGGTAATAGGAGAGTATCTTATTAATCAAGTATAGGTTATAAGAGTTTTGAGAATGACAGCTATTATTAAAGCAGCTCTATTGCTTTTAGCTTTTACACTTGTGGGTACCTTAGGAGGTGATTTGTTTTTTGGAGAATGCCTTGTGTAATTTTAAAAAAAATTCTTCTGTTTTGTAGGGTTTCGGGATTATATCATCAAATCCATTTTTGTAAAACTCATCAAGATTATCATCCAACGTTACGGCGGTAAGCGCAATTATTGGAATTTCGGTATTAAAAAGTCGAATTTGCTTAGTTGCTTCAATACCGCTAATCCCCGGCATATGGATATCCATTAAAATAAGGTCAAAATTACCGTTTTTGGTTTTTTGTATGGCAATATCTCCATTATCTGCAACCTCACAGATAATTTGATTTTTTTCTAAAATTTTCCGTGTAATTAATTGATTTATTTTGTTGTCTTCGACTACTAAAACTCGTTTGTTAATTAAAATATCGTAATCAAGTTTTTTGGCCTCATTTTTAATATCGGTAGTTTCATCCTCATATACGTCAAACTTAAGGTCAAACATGAATTTTGAACCTTGGCCCAACTGACTTACAAGTGTAATTTCGCTATCCATTAAGGCTAATAGATTTTTGACTATAGACAGTCCCAAACCGGTGCCTCCGAATTTTCTGTTTATTTGAACAGAGCCCTGAGTAAAATTCTCAAAAATCGACTGTTGTTTCTTCTCAGAAATTCCAACCCCATTATCTTCAACTTCAAAATTTAAATATACTTTGCAATCGATCCTGTTTATAAGTTTGACACGAATCCAAATATCTCCACTTTGTGTAAATTTTATCGAGTTTCCGATCAAATTAATTAAGATCTGAGAAATTTTAAGAGGATCTCCTTTTAACTTTGCCGGAATCGCATTGTCAAATTCATAATGCAATGTATTATTTCTGTCACTGGCAGATTTACCCAATGCAATTAAAACATCATTGATTCTTTTTTGAAGATTAAACGACGTGCTTTCTAATTCAACTTTATTTGCTTCAAGTTTGTTTAAATCAAGAATGTTATTGATTAAGGAGAGCAGGTATTCGCCAGAAAACTTTAACGAATTCAGATGCTCTTTTTGATTAGGTGTAGGACTTTCTTCTAAAAGTAGATGAGTTAATCCGGTTACTGCGTATAAAGGAGTTCTTAGTTCGTGGGTGATGGTCGATAAAAATTGTACTCTTGCTTCACTGGCACGTTCCGCATTCTCTTTGGCTAAGATTAATTCAGTGTTTTTATTTTGTAGAAGCTCATTAGCTCTAGCTCTCAAATTGTTGTTTTTATACAGCGAAAGGGTGAGTAGGGATAAAATTGTAATTAGTGCAATACTTAAGATAGTAGTTAGTCGCCCAAGCTTTAACGACTTCTGTTGCTGTATATTTTCCTCGGTTAACTCTTCAATTAGAACATTATTATCGTTCAGATCTAATTTGGCTCCGGCTTCCTGTGCTATTATTTCCTTATTGATATTAAAAAGAGAGTCTTTGAACTTTTGATGTGCTTTTAGGTTAACTAAAGAGGTTGCAAAGTCTTTTTTTCTTTCATAAATTTCGCTATAGAGCTCAAAACATTCTGAACGTATCTCAGAATATCCCCTTTCTTCTCCGATTTGCATCGCAAGATCATTAGTTTTCTTGGCCTCATCAATTAAGTTGAGCGCAAGTTGAGCACGCGCCTTGTTTGTATAAAGTTTAGCCTTATAGTAATGTTGTTGCAGGGAATTGATAATAGGTAAACCAGAATTAAAATGATTGATCGCAAGCTTTGGGTTATTATTTGATAACGCCAAAAGTCCTAGATTGAGTCGAACCGGGCCTTCCAGATTTTTAATACCGTTCTTTTTGATCAATTCAGCAGCATAATCCAGTTGCTTTTTTGATTGGCTGTACTTTTCAAGCTTGGTCAAAATGGAGCCGTAAATATTATAAGAGTAGGCGAGTGCTATTTCATTATTTTCCTCTTGTTGAATTTTAATAGCATCGTTTATTTGCTCTTCAGCCTTTTTTAGATCACCTAGTTCAAAATATAATTCAGCTAAAACTCTACTGGTTTTAGCACGATACATCCTGTTTTGGGTATTTAATGCTAGTTCACGAGCTAAGGTTATATTTGCTAAAGCACTTTGTAATTGTGCTTGGCTTATAGAGAACGATGCCTCTTGTAGATAATTTTCTATAGAGTCATTAATGGCGTCGTTGAAAACTGTATTATCCATAGTTTGTGACTGAGTCGAAGACCAGATAATACAAGTAATGCTGACGAGAAATGTTTTAAGTAGGGCTGGCATTTTTATAAAATATCATGACTAATATAGTTATTTCTTAGAAATGTGAGTAATTAAATCAATTATTCTACTGCTATACCCTATTTCGTTGTCGTACCAACCAATGATTTTTACCATTTTTCCAATGACTGAAGTCATTAACGAATCAAAAATACAAGAATGTGGATTACCAATAATGTCGATAGAGACAATGGGGTCTTTTGTATATTCAAGAATGTTTTTTAGCGTAGTTTTAGCGGCATTAGCAAAAGCAGCATTTATTTCTTCTATAGAGGTTTCTCGAGCTACATTAAAGGTGATATCAGTTAAAGAACCATCCGGGACAGGAACTCTTATGCCGCAACCTCCAATAACATCACTTAAATTTGGAAAAATTTTGGTTAATGCCTTAGCGGCTCCTGTTGTTGTTGGAACGATTGATTGTCCTGCTGCTCTCGCTCGGCGCAAATCACGATGCGGCTGGTCATGGAGACTTTGATCGGTAGTATAGCTATGAACAGTAGTTATATACGCCTGTTCAATACCGCAAAGTTCATCAATCACTTTAATCATCGGTGCTGCATTATTAGTTGTGCATGAGGCGTTAGATATTATAAGCTCTGAGCCATCAAGAATATGTTCGTTAACACCTAAAACAACAGTTTTTGTAACATCATCTGACGGAGGTGATGATAGAATCACTTTTTTAGCTCCTGCATAGACATGTTTGACTGCCTGCTCATAGGTTTTAAATTTTCCGGTGGCCTCTACTACAAAATCAATGTCATACCCTTTCCAATTCCAATCTTCCGGACTTGCTATATGTGATAATGGAGTAGCTTTATTACCAACCACAATGGAGTTCTGCTCGTAAGAAACTGGATGTGGCAGCACTCCGTGGATACTGTCATATTTTAAAAGATGGGCAAGGGTTACACCATCGGCAAGATCATTGATCGCAACAACTTCGATGGCAGGATTATCGTATAATAATCTAAAAAGATTACGGCCAATTCTACCAAAACCGTTGATTGCAATTCGTATAGGTTTATTCATAGTTCAATTTGTAAGGACGGACAATGCTATGTTAAATGCTTTTGAGCTTTGTATGAGGAACGTACCAAAGCACCACTTTCTACATGTCTGAAACCTAAATCTAAGCCTATCTCTTCGTATTTCTTAAACTGATCCGGTGTTATAAATTGCTTAACGGGTAAATGTTTTTTACTTGGTTGCAGATATTGACCTATGGTAACAATATCCAGACCAACTGATCGCAAATCATGCAATGTTTGAATTACCTCGTCTTCTTTTTCTCCTAATCCAAGCATGATTCCGCTTTTTGTTCTCCCAATGCCCTGATCCTTTAAATACCTAAGTACTTCCAGGCTTTGCTCATACTTTGCTTGTATACGAACCTCTCGTGTCAAGCGCTTTACTGTTTCCATATTATGTGAAACGACCTCAGGATTAGCAGCTATTATTCGATCAATATTTTTGGTTTTACCTTGAAAATCAGGGATCAGGGTTTCCAGCGTTGTGGATGGATTCATCCGTCTTATGGCCTCTATCGTCTCTGCCCAGATAATGGAGCCTCCATCCTGTAAATCATCACGATCTACAGATGTAATAACGGCATGTTTAATATTCATTATTTTAATCGAACGTGCAACCTTTTCCGGTTCTGCCCAATCTACCGTATCAGGTCTCCCTGTTTTTACTCCGCAGAAACCGCACGAACGTGTGCAGGTGTTTCCGAGAATCATAAAAGTGGCAGTACCTTCACTCCAGCATTCTCCCATATTTGGACAACTACCTGAGGTGCAAATCGTATGAAGTTTATATTTATCTACGATGCTTCGTAGTTCTGTATATTTTTTTCCTGTAGGAAGCTTAACACGTAACCATTTAGGTTTTCCCTTCGGTGGGGCAACTGTTGCAGCATTAGAATTCATTCGCACATATTTTATACAAAAATACAAAGATTGAATTGAATACTATCAACTTCTACAGAAAGTTGTAAAAAGTGATGTTGTATCAAGAACATATTCATTTAGTTAAATAATGGGCAAAAAAATAGCGTTAAAATTAAGTTAAAGCAAAATTTTTGGAGTAAAACAAAGTTATCTATAGAACCAAATCATCAGTACTGCATGTCACGAAAATTATATAATACACGGGTAACAAAAACCAATGATAGAAAACGGGTGGAGCGTTGGTTGCTCAAAAATCAAAATTATATCAACATCACAGCTATAGAAAAGGAAATTTCTGCACCCAAAGGACTTATCCAAAAATTCATAAAGTATGATAAAATAATTCATGATAAATGGATAGCTCCTCTACATGAAATTTTGAAATCAATAACTTCTTTTGGTTTGAGATAACGTCTTGCGACTTATTTTTTTTGATCTGTAATAATTTCAGAAAGTAATTTTTTAGCACGCATTAACTTAACTTTTACATTGTTAATAGATTCACCGAGCGTTAGTGCAATTTCTTTATAGCTCAATTCTTGAAAGTAGCGTAGATTGATAACTTCTTGATAGTGCGGTTTTAATTGCTTTATGAATCGTAAAAGTTGTGCCAAATTTTGCTCCGTTATTAGCTTGTCTTCCGGTGAGGGATTGTCATCGGCAATCTTGTATACTGTATCATCTGCTTCAGTCGTAGTTTGCGATCTGATAGATGCATTTTTCTTTCGCAACAAATCAACATGAATGTTTTTTGATATTTGAATTAACCACGTCTGAAAATTATACTGTTCATCGAAGGTTTCAATTCTGTCGAAAGCTTTAGAAAAAGTCTGAATGGTAATCTCTTCAGCTTCATATTCATCTTTTACCCGTTTTAACTGAAAAAAGTATACTGGATTCCAAAACGTGTTAAGAAGGTAGTTAAAAGAAATCTGTTTTCCGTCCTTAGCGCTTTGTATATGGTGTAAAAGAAGTTGAGAGTCTTGACTCAATTATATAAATTTAAATCTGGATGAATTAAGCTTTGTTAGAAGCTTCTGATTCACTACAAGAGGCATACTGATCAGGAGTTTTACCGCACATTGAGCAGTTCTCACCTTCTTTATTCAAAAATGGACTTTGACTAGCGCATGTACCTACGAATTTCCCATCTTTTTTTGCCCACAGTTTTATGGCAATGCCAGAAACAGCTAGTAACAATAAGCCAATAGTGAGTAGTAGAAGTTTCATAAATGATGTTTTAAAATGAACTGCAAATATACGAAGAATATAAAAGGTGCAATAGCAGAATTATAATTTAAACGAATGCTAATAGGTATCTTAACGAAGTTTTAAGGAGATGAAGTAGTTGTGTTTGTAAAATATTGATTATCTTTAGTTTAATCACTTAATTGTGATTTTTTTATTTGAGTTAGTCCATAAAATACCTTCACACGGTTTACCGTGTAGTGAAGGTATTTTATATAATATTGACTTCTGTTTCCAATTCTATGCCGAAGTTATCTTTTATCTCTTTTTTTATTCTTTTTGAAAGATCAAGGATTTCCAATCCTGTTGCATTCCCATAATTAACTAATACTAGCGCTTGCTTTTCATGAACGCCTGCATCACCCCAACGTTTTCCTTTAAAACCGGATTTTTCAATAAGCCATCCTGCAGGAATTTTTATTTGATCTTCGGTGACCTGATAGGAGGGTATTTCGGGATATTTAATTTTTAGCTTTGTAAAGGTTTCTTGAGTTACCACCGGGTTCTTAAAGAAACTTCCGCTGTTTCCAATTTTCTGTGGATCAGGTAATTTGCTTTTTCTTATTGCAATAACGGCCTCTGCGACATCCTTAGGAGTAGGCGCTGTAATGGTGTGTTTTGCAAGTAATTCTTGAATTGCACCATAAGAGGTGTTTAACTTATGATCATTAGTTGTCAGTCTGAAGGTGACTTCAGTTATAATATGTGTATCTTTTAGTGTAGTTTTAAAAATGGAACTTCGATATCCAAATGCACATTCAGAATTCCTAAATTCTTTAATTAAACCGGTTTTTATTTCGATAGCTTTACATGAGACAAATGTGTCTTTTAACTCGGTACCATAGGCTCCTATATTTTGTATAGGCGCGCTACCAACATACCCCGGAATGAGCGATAAATTTTCTAGGCCGCCGTAATTATTACGTATACAAAACTGTACAAACTCATGCCAATTTTCACCAGCCTTTGCAGTAACTAAGATTGTATTAGCTGATTCCAATTCGGTTGCTATCCCTTCAATAGCAATATGTAGTACCAGAGCATCTATGTTTTTAGTTAATAGCATATTACTACCGCCACTCAAGACAAATAGTGGGGCATCTTTATGAGTAATTAAAGTACTGATTAGTTCTTCTTCACTATCTATACGTTGATATGCTTGTGCTTGTACGTCAATTCCGAAGGTGTTGAAGGGCTTGAGGGATTTATTATGTATGATACTCACAGCTATTTAATAAAATTTTATTTTTTAGTATTGTAGGCTTGCAATCCGAGTCGCAAGATATGAATTGATTGTAAAAGATCTCGACGATTTAACACGTATGCGATACGAACTTGTTTTTTTCCTAATTTCTCATTAGCGTAAAAGCCAGCGGCCGGAGCCAACATCACGGTTTGATTATTAACCGAAAAATGCTCAAGTAACCACCGGGTGAAATCTTCAGTGTTATCAACAGGAAGTTCTGCAATACAATAAAATGCTCCTTTTGGTTTTGATACGATCACCCCATCAATTTGCTCAAGTCCCTGAATGAGAGTGTCCCTTCTCTTTTTATATTTTGCAACCGTTTCTTTAGTATCAGCGATAGAAGTATCAAAAGCTGCTTCTGCTGCTATTTGAGCTAAGGTAGGAGGACTCAATCTTGCTTGGGCAAATTTGGAGGCAGTGGCAAGCAAAGTTTTATTTCTACTAATCAACCATCCTATCCTTGCCCCACACATACTATATCTCTTGGATACAGAATCAATTACTATGGTATGCTCATTCATATCATTAAGTTCAAGAACTGAATAATGCCGGCTGTCGTCATAAACAAAATCGCGGTATACTTCGTCAGCTATTAAGAATAAATCGTACTTTTTAGCAAGTTCAGCTAATTGGTTTATTTCTTCTCTGGAGTACAAATGGCCGGTAGGATTACCTGGGTTACAGATGAGAATTGCTTTTGTTTTAGAAGTAATACATCGTTCAAATTCTTTAATATCAGGAAGTGAAAAATCGTCATTGATCGTTGAGGTGATGGTTCTTATATTAATGTTTGATTGTATAGCAAAACTTTTGTAATTGGCATAAAAAGGTTCTGGGATTATTATTTCGTCGTTTATATCGCCAATACATCCCATAGCAAATAAAAGGGCTTCACTGCCACCGGTGGTAATTATTATATCATCTGAAACCACATCGACATCTAAAGTTTTATAATAGGAGGCTATCTTATCTCTAAAACTTTTAAAGCCACTTGATTCACTATAAGAAAGAACTTCTAGGGAATGATTGCGAATAGCGTCTAGAGCAAGTTGCGGGGTTTTTATATCTGGTTGGCCAATGTTGAGGTAAAAAATTTGCTTCCCGTCGTCTACGGCTCGTTCTGCATAGGGCGCAAGTTTGCGTATAGGAGATTCGGGCATTTGGATACCCTTTTTAGAGATTGAAGGCATGGTTGTAATTTTTGGTCGGGTAAATTTCATGTTTATTTATCAAAAGAAGCTTAAAAAGATATTTTTTTTCGATCATTTTGTTAAATTGTACGTTAAATGATAGGATTTTTAGATTTACGTAGAGGATGTTTGATTTTTTTGATTCTCTTTGGGATAAGCATAGTCACTTCACAACAAAATGGGGGAGAGAATACTTTTAAGCTTCGTCCAGGGGTTGTAAGCGATAAGTTAAATTTTAAGTTAGCAAATAACTTAATAGTAATCCCCGTAAGTGTTAATGGGGAAGAGCTTTCATTTATTCTTGATACGGGTGTAAGTTCTACGATTATTTTCAGTCTGGGAGATGACAAAAAATTACAACTTAGTAATGCTACAAAAATTTATCTTAGAGGTTTAGGAGATGGAGAACCGGTCGAAGCTATCAAATCAACCGGTAATATTTTAGAAATAGGGGATGCGATTAGTGCCAATCACACTGTTTATTTGATATTCGATGAAACTATTGATTTCTCTCCGCGAATGGGATTTCCTATTCATGGTATTATAGGGTATGATTTTTTTAAAAATTTTATTGTAGACCTCAAATACTCCAAAAAAGTGATCAAAATTTCAAACCCTAAAGCATACGTAGCCAAAAAATGCAGAAAGTGTTATCAGACTTCTTTGGATTTCAACAATGGTGTGCGACCATATATCAAGGCACAGTATGGTGTAGATAAAAGAATTGATCTTAACTTATTGGTAGACTCGGGTTCTGGGTCTGCGTTGTGGCTGTTTGAAAATAAAACGCTGGGTATAAAAGTACCAGAGGATTCTTACAGAGAATTTTTAGGAAAAGGATTTAATGGCGATATCCATGGTGCTCGCTCTAAGATTGAGGCGTTACATATTGGAAAATTCACCATGAAACGTGTTACAGCCTCTTTTCCGGATAGTGTGTATATACAGGGAATTTCAACGCTTCAACGGCAAGGGTCGCTAGGTGGTGGTGTATTAAAAAGATTTGATTTGATAGTGGATTACCCAAATCAAAGAATTTCATTCAGAAAAAATAGGTTTTTTAAGCAACCTTTCTATTATAACATGAGCGGCATCACAGTGGAGCATGCTGGTGAGCGGTTAACCAAAGTGTATACCAGAGAAGATAAGATAAAACCAGAACGTATCCGATCAGGACAAAAAGCAAACAATGCTATTGTGATTGATTATACCTTTGGCTACCGTTACAGTATGGAGCCTAATTTTGAAATAGTAAATGTGAGACCCGGATCTCCTGCTGCTCATGCCGGTTTGAAACGAGGCGATAGAATACTTAGTATTAATGGTAAAAATGCATATGAATACCAGTTAGAGGAAATCAATAACTTATTTTTCAATAAAGAAGGAAAACGTATCAGAATAGTTATAGATAGAGCAGGAGTTCGGTTGAATTACTCCTTTTTCCTGAAAAAGGTGATTGAATAAAAAAAGGCCCTTCGATGAAGAGCCTTAGTACTATGTTTTTAAATATTTTAAGATTCGTCTAGAACCGTTCCCTTTATTTTAATAGCTTTTGTGCCCTCTTCTGCATTAGAGTACACTGTTATTGTTTTACGAATGGGTCCTACTCGTTTAGTGTCATACTTTACTTCGATTATTCCTGTGGCACCCGGAGCAATTGGCCCTTCAGGTTTTTTAGGAATCGTACATCCGCAACTTGAATATACTCTAGAGATAACTAAAGGAGCATTACCAGTATTTGTAAACTCAAATTTACGAATACCATCACTTCCTTTCATTATTTCTCCATAATCAACAACGTCTGTTTTAAATTCTATTTGAGCTTTGGTATCCTGAGCATTAAGGGTTGTACTCAGTACGCCAACAAATAAAATTAGCATCATTCTTTTCATAATGTAGGTTTTTATTAAACGTAAAAGTACTTACTTTTTACGCAACTTCAAAATAGCAAAAGACTTTCAAGTTGTCGTTTATAATAATTACTTTTGCAATCTAAAATTCAAAAACCACACCAAAGTATGATTCCAGTTGGAAAGTATGACTCAAAAGCAGTCGAAGAAAAATGGTATGACTACTGGATGAAAAATAATTATTTTCATTCTGAAGTTGATGAACGTGAAGCATATACCATCGTTATTCCTCCGCCCAATGTGACAGGAGTGTTGCATATGGGACATATGTTGAATAACACCATTCAGGACGTTTTGATCAGAAGAGCTCGTCTCAAAGGCTACAATGCCTGCTGGGTACCGGGTACGGATCATGCATCGATTGCTACAGAAGCAAAGGTTGTGGCAAAACTCAAAGCAGAGGGTATTGATAAAAATAGCCTTACAAGAGAGCAGTTTCTGGAGCACGCATGGGAGTGGACGCATAAGCACGGTGGAATAATTCTAGAACAATTAAAAAAACTGGGGGCATCTTGTGACTGGGAACGTACCGCATTTACCATGGATGACAATTTGTCTGAATCGGTAATCAAAGTTTTTGTTGATTTGTATAACAAAGGGCTGATATACCGTGGGTACAGAATGGTTAATTGGGATCCCGAAGCCAAAACTACCTTGTCTGATGAAGAAGTTATCTATGAAGAAAAGCAAGGTAATCTGTATTACCTTAACTACGCAGTGGAGGGCAGCAATGAAGTTTTAACAATCGCTACCACCCGACCTGAGACCATCATGGGAGATACTGCGATTTGTATACATCCCGATGATACTCGCTTTACGCACCTTAAAGGGAAAAAGGCTATTATTCCGTTAGTTAATCGATCGATTCCAATAATTGAAGATGAGTATGTAGATATTGAGTTCGGTACAGGTTGTTTAAAAGTGACTCCGGCTCATGATCAAAATGATAAGGTGTTAGGAGATAAGCACAATCTTGAGGTTATTGATATTTTCAACGATGATGCTACTTTGAATAAGAACGGATTACAATACGAAGGAAAAGATCGCTTTGTAGTTCGTAAAGAAATCATTAAAGATCTTGAAGCTATAGGAGCCTTGTTAAAAACTGAAGTTCACATGAACAAGGTGGGTACAAGTGAAAGAACTAAAGCGGTTATTGAACCAAAATTGAGCGATCAGTGGTTCTTAAAAATGAAAGATCTTGCACAACCTGCGCTCGACGCGGTTTTAGATAAAGAAGTAAATCTAGTACCTGAAAAGTTCGTTAATACTTACCGCCATTGGATGGAGAACGTTAGAGACTGGAATATCTCAAGGCAATTATGGTGGGGACATCAAATTCCTGCTTTCTTTTACGGTGATGGAAAGGAAGATTTTGTAGTGGCTGAAACAAAAGAAGCTGCACTACAATTAGCCCAAGAAAAGTCGGGTAATGTTGATTTACGAAGTGAAGATTTAACTCAAGATCCTGATGCATTGGATACTTGGTTCTCTTCCTGGTTATGGCCGATGAGTGTATTTAACGGTATTTTAGAACCGGATAATGAAGAAATCAACTATTACTATCCAACAAATGATCTGGTTACTGCGCCTGAAATTTTATTTTTCTGGGTGGCTAGGATGATCATTGCGGGATATGAATATAGAAAAGAAAAACCCTTTACCAATGTGTATCTGACAGGAATCGTACGAGATAAACAGCGTCGCAAAATGTCAAAATCTCTCGGAAATTCTCCGGATCCTTTACATCTTATAGATCAGTATGGAGCAGATGGTATTCGTGTGGGAATGTTATTGAGTTCTCCTGCGGGAAATGATCTAATGTTCGATGAGGAGTTATGTAAGCAAGGAAGTAGTTTTGTAAATAAAATTTGGAATGCCTTTAAGTTAATCAAAGGGTGGGAGGTTGATTCGACAATCGATCAACCTGCGGCATCTGCACTTGCAATTGATTGGTATACTGCTAAGTTTCAGGCAGCATTGGCAGAGCTTGAAGATCATTATTCAAAATATCGAATGAGTGATGCGCTTATGACAACCTATAAATTGATATGGGATGATTTTTGTAGTTGGTTATTAGAAATGGTAAAGCCAGAATACGGTAAGCCAATCGACAAAAAAACCTACGATGCCATTCTAAAAATTCTAGAAGAAAATTTAAAGATTTTGCATCCTTTTGTACCTTTTATTTCAGAAGAGATTTGGCAACAGATTGGTGTTAGAAATACGGATGAAGCACTTATCATAGCCTCATGGCCTACAATGACAGACGTAGATAGCGAATTGATTGAGACCTTTGAGGTAGCAAAAGAGGTGATATCAGGGATACGTACAGTGCGTAAAGAAAAAAATATTTCTTTTAAAGATACTATTACATTGTCTGTTCTTAACAGTGGTAAACTTACTACTACATTTGACAGTGTTATTAAAAAGATGGGTAATATTTCTGATCTTGATTATGTTGCCGAGAAAGTAGATGGCGCTTTGTCGTTCCGGGTAAAGTCTAATGAATATTTTATACCAATCTCTGGTGCTATTGATGTGGATGAGGAGATTAATAAGCTACAAGAAGAGTTGAAGTATACGGAAGGATTTTTAAAATCAGTGCAGAAAAAACTTCAAAATGAACGTTTTGTAAACAATGCTCCTGAACAAGTTATTACAAATGAACGTAAGAAAGAGGCGGATGCAGAAGCTAAGATTGCTACCTTAAAATCCAGTTTAGCAAGTTTGCAATCATAGATTGTAATTATTAGTGTAAACATATTCAAAAAAATAAGGCTTAATTTTAAAATCAAGCCTTATTTTTTGTTTGAATTAACTGTAGCTTATTTGATATCTGTAATATACTGATCTACTAAAGCAATATATTTAAGTTTTGCTTCCTTTTGTGATAGATGCTTTACCTGAAACAAAGCATTTAGTTTAAAAGCATTACGAAGTTCACTGGTTCCGGATGGGGTGTAAAATCCCTTGGTATGAGTCGCTAACTTATAATGTGCATACAAATGCAGCATTATATCCGTAGGAAGTTTTAGCTTCGTATTGCTGGCCTTGGTGAAGGCTTTCTCAAAAGCAATATCTAGATCTTCGTCATTCATGGTCTTATACAGTAGCTATAACACTTTCTCCACCACGTACCTTTTGATTTAGGCTTACGTTTACTTTAGTTCCAATAGGTAAAAAGACATCAACTCTGGATCCAAATTTGATGAAACCACTATCAGATCCTTGTGCCACTTTTTCTCCCGGAACCGCATAATTAACGATACGCTTAGCTAAAGCTCCGGCAATTTGACGATATAAAATTTCAACACTGTTGTTTTTAACCACAACAGTCGTTCTTTCATTCTCTTCTGAGGATTTTGGATGCCAAGCTACAAGAAATTTTCCAGGGTGATATTTGCTAAAAACAACTTCGCCACCAATAGGATGTCGCGTTACGTGGACATTAATTGGAGACATAAATATGGAGACTTGTAGTCTTTTTTCGTTGAAATATTCTTTTTCAAACACTTCTTCAATTACCACAACTTTTCCATCTACAGGCGATACTACCGAAGTGTCACTAAAAGAGGTGGTACGTTTAGGATTTCTAAAAAACTGAAGTATTAAAAGTAAGAATACAGAACTTATAATAAGAATAGCTAATTGCAGTTCAGGAAGCTGTAGAGCAACATATGAAGCTACATTAATACCTAGAAAAATTACCAAGGCTACTGATATTATTTTAAAACCTTCTTTATGAAACATATTGTAATAATTGTAAGAAAACAAATAAAAATGGGCTGGCAAATATGATACTGTCCAGGCGGTCAAAAATGCCTCCGTGTCCGGGCATTATCGAACCACTATCCTTAACACCGGCCTGTCTTTTGAACTTTGATTGTATCAAGTCTCCTAAAGTTCCAAAAATACTCAATATTAGACTGATAAACAACCAAATTAGAAGAGATAATGTTTGTGTCGAGAGCGCAATAATTACTGCTGCGATTAACCCAAAACACATACCGCCGACAAAACCTTCGATGGTTTTATTTGGTGAGATTCGTTCCAAGAGCTTATGTTTTCCGAAGTTTTTTCCTACTAGATAGGCAAAGGTATCATTAGTCCACATGATAAAAAAAGATCCGGCAACGATAAAGGGTTCGTATTCTCCTCTAAAAGTAGGAATCATGGTTAAGAATGCAATCGCCGTGATTAAGTAAAAAATACTGGTCATGTATTTTTTCTTTTCAAACATGGGTATGATTCGTATGATCAATAAATCTCGAACCAATAACAATTCAGTCAGAACCGTTGCGGTAAGCAGAAAATACAAGAAATAAGGATGTATGGTCGTAAAGTTAACAGCCAGAATTAGCACGGTAAATATCACATACAACCATTTGTTCTTTAGGTGTATTAATTTTTGAAATTCATAAACACAAATAAGTCCGAAAACAAAAAAAACACCAATGAAAGTTTCTTTGGAAATAAAAATAGAAAACAGTAAGATCGAAATGTATAAGAATCCCGATAAAGATCTTGTGAGCAATTCCTTCATGTTATAAATCTTCCAGAAGCAGCAAATATAGATTTTTTGAACTACTTCCGTAGCTTAAGAAGTCTTTTTCTTTTTGCGTTTCGAAGTTTTTAATGGTTGTAATATTGGAGGGAATAGATTTTCGGTTCTTTTGTTTGATGCCTTTAAGGCCTTCTCCGATACTTGTTACCAGCTGGCTTGTCGAAGCAAAAATAATGAAATTATCAGGGAGTTCGGGTAACTTCTTTTCCTTAAGTTGATTAGATGAAACTAATATAGAACCACTATCAGAGATAAGATATTCACAGGTTGCAAAAAAGAAGGACGCAGACATGTTTTTGGTGAAATTCAGATTAAAATTTGAAAACCTATGTTCTAAGCCGATATCAAAGCAACAAACGTCTTTTTCATACCAATCATTTTCTAATAGAATTTTGTCAAAAGAATCTAGAATTTCATTTTCATTATCACAGTATAAAAATTTTCCTCCATTTCTTTTAAAGTTTATCATGAAACTTTCGTCTATTGGAAGATTAATCTCGGGCATGTACTTGCTGCGATCTTCTATGTGTCTTTCTTTATTCTTTTGGTCTGATTTAGATTTTGAAAAAAATAGTTTTCTAAATAGACTCATTGGTAACTGCTAATTGGGATTTTTATTGACGTTGAAACCAAAGATAAAAAAAATCTTAACCTAAACGTTTCCGTTGGGTTAAGATTTTCATGATACTAGTAAAAAATAGTATATATTTAAGAAGGTTCGGTGATTACTTCCTCTTTATTGTTAAAAGGTCGCTTACCAAATATCTTTTCTAAGTTGTCTTTAAAAATTACCTCTTTCTCTAGCAATACTTCGGCTAGTTCAGTCAGTTTGTCTTTATTATTCTCCAGCAGTTCGATAGCACGTTGATATTGCTCTTCGATTATATTAGAAATTTCTTTATCGATCAATTCACTGGTTTGTTCACTATATGGCTTAGTGAAATTATATTCACTTTGTCCTGAGGAATCGTAATAAGTAAGATTTCCTACTTTATCGTTAAGACCATAAATAGTGACCATTGCACGCGCTTGTTTTGTGACTTTTTCTAAATCACTCAAAGCTCCCGTTGAGATTTCATTAAAAATCACCTTTTCTGCAGCTCTACCACCCAATGTGGCACACATTTCATCCAACATCTGGTTGGGTCTTACAATAAGACGCTCTTCTGGCAAGTACCAAGCAGCTCCCAGAGATTGACCTCTTGGAACAATAGTCACTTTGACCAGTGGAGCAGCATGTTCAAGCATCCAACTAACGGTTGCGTGTCCAGCTTCATGAAAAGCAATTGCGCGCTTTTCATCTGGTGTTATGATTTTATTCTTTTTCTCTAAACCACCTACAATTCGATCCACTGCGTCTAGAAAATCTTGCTTTCCAACAGCAGCCTTACCTTTTCTCGCTGCGATTAGTGCGGCCTCGTTACAAACATTGGCTATATCTGCTCCAGAGAATCCCGGAGTTTGTTTGGCCAAAAATTCAGTATCCAGTTCTTCTTCAAGCTTAGTTAGAGGTTTTAAATGCACCTCAAAAATTTCTTTACGTTCTCTAACGTCTGGTAAATCCACATAGATTTGACGGTCAAAACGACCTGCACGCATTAATGCTTTATCCAATACATCTGCTCGGTTGGTAGCTGCAATCACGATAACATTCGTATTGGTTCCAAAACCATCCATCTCTGTTAACAATTGATTCAGTGTATTTTCTCGTTCATCATTAGATCCGGAAAAATTGCTTTTTCCACGAGCTCTAC
>NZ_JBJKFI010000003.1:219881-491636 GCF_045505135.1 Aquimarina sp. 2-A2
TTGCTTAAATAAGTCACGTACTCTTGAGGCACCTACACCCACAAACATTTCAACAAAGTCAGATCCTGATAAGGAGAAGAACGGTACCTTTGCTTCACCAGCAACAGCTTTAGCCAATAAGGTTTTTCCTGTTCCAGGAGGTCCAACTAATAATGCTCCCTTCGGTATTTTACCTCCTAACGAAGTGTATTTATCAGGGTTTTTCAAGAAATCTACGATTTCTTCAACCTCTTCTTTTGCACCTTCAAGCCCGGCTACGTTCTTAAAAGAAACTTTAACGTCCGTATTTTGGTCAAAAAGCTTAGCCTTTGATTTTCCAATATTAAAGATCTGACCACCGGCACCACCACTCGCGCCACCACTCATTCGTCGCATGATAAAAATCCATACTCCAATGATCAACGCAAACGGAAGTAAAGTAATTAAAATTTCTCCCCAGAAATTATTTTCGGTATCGTAGATAACCTGAGTATCCAAACCTTCTTCACTTTTAATTTTGGCTATTTGATTTTCAAAGTTTTGAAGATCTCCAAACTCAAATTGATAATCGGGTTCACCTGCGGTAGAAGGGAGAAGGGATTTGTTTTTCTTGCTTTGATGTTTTTCCAGAGATTTGGCCTCTTGTGTTAAATATACTTTTGCATCACGACGATTTAAAATGACAACTTTGTCTACTTCGCCATTACGCAAAAACTCTTGGAAATTGGAAGTCGTAGTCTTAGGAGCGGAGTTCCATCCACTACCTCCCATAAAATTCAATGCTAAAAAACCGACTATAATGATAGCGTAAATCCAGTATGCACTAAATTTCGGTTTCTTATTAGGTTCCATTTTTTTATTTTCTTTAGCCATGTATGCTTAGTCTTTTAATATTTAGTTTGAATTGAAGTGGTTTTTGCGTCTCCCCATAAACCTTCAATATCATAAAATTCTCGAATATGTTTTTGAAAAACATGAACTACAACATTCACATAATCCATTAGTACCCATTCAGCATTTTCACTTCCTTCAATATGCCAGGGTTTGTCTTTAAGTGCTTTACTAACTATTTTTTGAATTGAGCTTACAATAGCATTAACTTGAGTGTTGGAGGTACCATTACAAATTACGAAGTAGTCACAAACGGTGTTTTCAATTTCTCTTAAATCAAGGATATCAATATCATTTCCTTTTACCTCTTCTATGCCTTTTATTATTTGAGCAATTAATTCATCAGAGTTTATTTCTTTTTTACTCATGCATTTTTTTAATTTGTGTAAAGTTATTATTTTTTATGATTTTTATGTTCGTATTAAAGGAACATTTATAAAACTTTCACACCATTTTATATGCATATAATCAAAGTTGATGCCATTGAGTCAACAAATTCATTTTTGCGTGATTTAATTCGGGACAACGCGTTGACCGAACCTACCTGTGTGCTGACAAATGAACAATTAGCCGGAAGGGGTCAAATGGGAACGACTTGGCAAAGTGAGAAAGGAGAAAATTTGACTACTAGCGTGTTTATGCCTTGTGACGATCTTAATATTAAGGAGCAGTTTAACGTTTCGATGGTTGTAGCTTTAGCAATTTATGACACCTTGCGTGAGATTTCCTTACCTAAACTTACCATAAAATGGCCAAACGACATTCTGTCAGACAAGTTGAAGGTTTGCGGAATTTTAATCGAAAACAGTATACGTAATGACAGGTTGCAAGGCGTGATTATAGGAATTGGTCTTAATATTAATCAACTATCCTTCAAGAATCTTCCGCAGGCAGGTTCGATACGTGCTATTTTGGGAATTCGGTATGAAGTGGAAGAAATTTTGGATATTTTATTAAAAAAGATAGTCTACCGTTTTAAAATGCTGAAGGCATCAAAATTTAATCTCATAAAAGAAGCTTACGAGGCAAAGCTTTTTAGAAAAGACAAGCCTTCTATGTTTACAGCACCCTCTAAAGGATCATTTGTTGGTATCATTCAAGGGGTTGATAGTTCGGGTAAATTGCAATTGCTTGTCGAGGACAATGAGATTGAAACCTATGATCTAAAAGAGTTGAAGTTTGTGTATTAAAAAAGGCAGCAACTATGGTCATATAGAAGCTGCCTCATTTATATATAGTACTTATATCTTGCTTAAATTTTCGCTCAGTGTACTGATAAATTTTTGAATTGGATTCTTAATCATCATCCCCATCATAGCGTTAAATTGCCCTTCAAATAATAACTGTGTAGTGCTTTTACCGGGTGCTACTTCATTAATGTTTGCTGTTAAGGTAAATGGAAGTTTATCACTTGCCGCACCTAAAACAACTTGAGAAGAAGCTGTACTCTCTTTTTGTTCCAGTACTATTTCGGGCATGCCTTTAAGTTGAAATAAAAACCTTGAATCGCTCAATTTTTCAAATTTCTGAATACTGTCCGGCATTATTTTTTCAAAGTTTTCAACTTGCGTTAAAAATTGGTAGACTTCTGCAGGGCTTTTTTCTACGGTAACCGTAGGACTTTCTAAATTCATATGATAATTATAAGGTTACTGGACTCCAGGAAGCCGGATCTTTTTTCCAGCTTTGCAAGGTTTGGTGTTGTTCTTTATTTATGTAGTTTGTGTCTAACGCCTGCTCTAATAGGTTGTCGTAATTGCTTAAAGTATGTAAGTTCAATTCGGCAGTTTTGAAATTTTGAACGGCAATATCGAATCCATAGTTAAAAATAGCAACCATTCCTTTAACATGCGCATTACATTCCCGCAAAGCTTTAACCGCGTTGAGACTACTTTGACCGGTACTAATCAAATCTTCGACTACTACTACGGTCTTTCCAGAAGGTACAATTCCTTCAATTTGATTCTTTCTTCCATGCTTTTTAGCTTCGGGGCGTACATAGATAAAAGGAAGATTTAGCTGTTCTGCAACAAGCATACCAATACCAATAGCACCCGTGGCAACACCGGCGATTACATCGGGTTTACCATATTTATCTTCTATAAATTTCGCTAAATTTTCTCTTAAGTAATTGCGTATCAATGGATAAGAAAGAGTTATTCTGTTGTCGCAATAGATAGGAGATTTCCATCCCGAAGCCCATGTAAATGGTTCTTGTGGTTGTAATTTTATTGCATTAATTTGCAACAATAATTCAGCGGTTTTTTTTGCTGTATTTTTATCAAAAATCATAGTGCAAATGTATAAAGTTTTTGTGAATAATACCCCAATTATTCTTTCTACCAAAAAGGCTGTTCAGGATTATACTACAATTCCTATAAAAGAGGTCGATTTTAATGATTTGATTCTTAAAATTTTGAAGGATGACAAACTAAAATTTCACCTCTATCATAAAAATCAAGAAAAACTAATTGACCATCTGTATACTAAACTTCCTGTGGTGCTCGCCGGTGGTGGGAAAGTTTATAATGATAGTAAAGAGATATTATTTATTCGCAGAAATGGAAAGTGGGACCTTCCAAAAGGTAAATCGGAGAAAAAGGAAGATATGGAGACCACTGCTATTCGAGAAGTAGAAGAGGAAACTGGGGTTAAGGATCTTGAAATTACAAAATTTCTCTATAAAACTTTTCATGTTTTTAAGCGCAATGACGAATATCGATTAAAAGTTACCTATTGGTTTGAAATGAAAACTGAATACAATGGCCCATTAACGCCTCAAATTGATGAAGGCATTAAAAAGGTGAAGTGGAAGGATGCAAAAAAAGCCAAAAAAGCATTGCAAAACTCCTATGCTAATATTCGTGAATTATTTTCTCACGAATACCTTTCGTAAGCTTTACTTCAAAATACGATAAATAGGATAGCGTTTATGTGCTTTTTCGTAATGTTCGGATTGCTTATGTAGCCAATCTAATTGTGAGTACCAGTTTTTGGCAAAAGCAGTATCCTCTTTCTTGTGATCAAATGCTGCTTGCAGTTCTTTATTACCCTTTAATATTTCCAAGGCTTTATCTTCCCATACATAAGGAGAAAAACCTTCCTTTTGTTGAAGAATGCTATCAAAAAAGTTCCAGTTAAAAAAAGAATCTATAGCTTCCGGCTCCAAGGTCTCTAATAAGTAACGTATTCCTTGTTGATTCGTGCTAACATAAAAGTCGCCTTGATTCACTTGTACTTGTTGAATACTTGGTGTGACTTTGGTGTTGGCATGCAAATAATGACCTTCATAAGGACTATCTTTAGTAGTAAAGCTCTTTATATAATATACTTCAGCAATCAACGTGGTGTCTTTTTGGTACTCCTTAAGTTTGATTTGATTGCGCTGTAATTTTTCAATGATTTCCCACTGTCCTTTAGGGATGATATATCCTTTGGGAATTAAAATATTCTCGGCCGGCTTAAAATAATTTTGATAGACCACTTCTTTAACATAGGGTTCTTCTTTGTAATATTTTAAACGATTTTGACCGGTTACCTCGCTGGGTATCATGTCACCTTTATATCCTTTGAATTGTAATTTGGACGACTTGGTAGTGTCAAGCTCCCATTGTACCGGATATTTATTTAAGGCTCCAATTTCATCAAAAGCACGGGCTCTTAACTCTTTAATTTTTGCACCATCTTTCTCAATGATTTGTAGCATAGATTTCATTAATTCATAAGTTCCCAGCACACGATCTTTATAAGGCTTTAGCATATGTGTCTCTACCATCATGCCCAGCGTATTCCATAATGCCGTGTACCCTGTAGAATAACGGGGATGGTCTATGAATTGTGAAAATCCTTTATCCGGAGTAGTACCCCATACATTGACGTAAGGAGTAATATCCCATTTTTTGGCTTGCAGGGATGTCTCTAGTTGTGGTTGGAAACTCTTTAGCAGGTAATCGCCTAACGCACCCCCAAGTTTGTTATGTTGTGTAAATAAATGAGTTAAGATATATTGATAGTCAGCTCCGTTACTAACATGATTGTCGATAAAAACATCCGGTTGGACTTCATGAAAAATTTCGGTAAAAGCGATTGCGTTCTTGGTATCACTCTTGATAAAGTCACGATTCAAATCATAATTACGTGCATTCCCTCTAAAACCATATGCTTTGGGGCCGTTTTGATTCGTACGTGTGCCTGAATTGCGATTCAATGCGCCTCCAATATTGTACACAGGAATCGTAGCTATGACGGTATTTTTTGGGATCTCATTTTTTTTGAGAGCAAGATCTCTAAATAAAAGCATCGTAGCATCTATCCCGTCACTTTCGCCTGGATGAATTCCATTATTAATTAAAAGGACGTTCTTATTTTTTCTTTGCTTTTCAAAATTAAAATTACCGTCTGCAGCATAAACAATCAGATGCAAGGGATGACCACTATCTGTCATACCCATCTCTTTTATTTCAATTTCCCTGAAATCGTCAGCAAGCTTTTGATAAAATTCAATAACTTCGGGATACGTGGGAGTTTCCGTGCCTTCACTTCTTTCAAAAAGCGTTTGATACGATGTGGTTTGACTTTGTGAAGAAAAAGATATAATATTCGTGAATACTATGAAAACTAGGAAGGAAACTGAATTGAAACGTCTATTGTCCATGAATTTTTGAATTATTCGATAAAGATAAAAAGATTTTTGACCCTTGTTTACGTAAATTTCATCAAGTCTTAAAAGTGCTATAAAACCGGATTTTCTTGTCATAAATCAAAATAACGTTACTTTTGCATCTTCAAAAAAAAATACTATGACTGAGTTTGTTAGAAAAATTGTTCCGAATGCAAAAGATGATGTACTGGCTGGAATTACAGTGTCACTAGCTATGATACCAGAGGTGGTTGCATTTGCATTTGTAGCTCAGATAGACCCCTTGGTAGCGCTTTCAGGAGCATTCATTATTGGGTTGATAGCAGCTGTTTTTGGAGGAAGACCAGGTCTTATTTCAGGGGCTGCAGGTGCAGTTGCTGTGATATTTGTGCATTTGATTTCCGAAGGTCATGCAAGAGGTCTTGCTTTTGAAACACCAATAGAGAACATGGGATATTACTATCTCCTTGCTACAGTTATTTTAATGGGTATTATACAGATCGGTGCCGGTGTTTTAAAATTGGGTCGATTTGTACGCTTGATTCCCCACCCGGTTATGATGGGATTTGTTAACGGATTGGCAATTGTGATTTTTATTGCACAAGTTAAAATGTTTTCGCATAAACAATTAGAAGTTGCTGCTGACGGAGTTAAAAAATATATCAATATTCCTATGGAAGGCAGTGAACTGTATACAACGCTCGCTTTAGTTCTATTAACAATG
The DNA here is from genome assembly GCF_045505135.1 of Aquimarina sp. 2-A2. NCBI lineage: Bacteria > Pseudomonadati > Bacteroidota > Flavobacteriia > Flavobacteriales > Flavobacteriaceae > Aquimarina > Aquimarina sp. 2-A2. The sequence continues at coordinate 226,115 of NZ_JBJKFI010000003.1, forward strand.
GGTATTGTATGGCTATTACCAAAACTTACTACCAAAATCCCCGCTGCTTTAACGGCGATTCTTGTGACCACCGGAGTAGTGATTTTTGCCAAATTAAATGTTAGCACCGTGGGCTCTTATATTCGTGAAGGAGGAGGAGATGGTCTTTCTGGAGAATTACCAACGCCAAATCTCGAATTATGGGAGTATCTTCCTTTTACTGCCGATACGTTCTCTTTTATTCTTCCGTATGCATTTTTGGCTGCTTCTGTAGGGCTTATAGAATCTTTGATGACCATGAACTTGGTTGATGAGTTGACGGAGTCTCGAGGAAATGGTAACCGTGAATGTATGGCACAAGGATTAGGTAATATGATGAGTGGTTTGTTTGGAGGTACCGGAGGATGTGGAATGATTGGCCAAACCGTAATTAATATCAACGCGGGTGGACGCGGACGACTATCCGGTATTATGATGGCACTTACCTTATTGACTTTTATATTGTTTACGGATCAATATATAGAGCAGGTACCAATTGCCGCATTGGTTGGGGTCATGTTTATGATGGTTATTGAGACCTTCGCATGGTCAAGTTTTAGAATTCTCAGAAAAATTCCTAAATCAGATGCGGCAGTGTTAATTATTGTTTCTGCAGTAACGGTAGTATATGATTTAGCAATTGCCGTGTTTGTCGGGGTGATCATATCGGCGCTTGTATTTGCCTGGGAAAATGCAAAACGTATTCGAGCGCGTAAACATATAAAGGAAGATGGTACTAAGGTTTATGAGATTTGGGGTCCTTTGTTCTTTGGTTCTATTCAAGATTTTAATGGGAAATTTGATATAAAGAATGACCCGGATATGGTTGAAATTGATTTTATGGAATCTCGGGTAACAGATCACTCAGCGCTTGAAGCAATATTCAATTTGGTAGGGAAGTATGAGGATGCTGGAAAACAGGTGCGTATAAAACATTTGAGTGAAGAATGTCAGGCATTAATGATCAAAGCTTCTCCTAAATTAGCAGGTGTTATAGAGCCTAATGTCGACGATCCTCGTTACCATGTAATGGCCAAAGTAATGAAATAAATAAGATTTTATATCTTTAGCAGGTCTAACAACCTGATCAATATAAAAAATGGATATTCCTGTTGAGCCTATAGTTTTTGGTGTTCAATTGAATATCCATTTACTTTTTGAATATCTGGCGTTCTTTGTTGGTTTTCGTTATTATGTTTATTTACGAAAGAGATCCAACGACACCATTTCATCTACTAATCGGCTGTCTATAATTATTGGTGCAGTGTTTGGTGCTTTTTTAGGATCTCGTGTGTTTGGTTATTTAGAGTATCCCATCGCGATTTCCAACCTAACCAAAGTATTGCAATTGCTTAATTCCAAAACTATTATGGGGGGATTGTTTGGAGGTTTGTTAGGAGTTGAGCTGAGTAAAAAGATAATCGGGGAGCAGCGATCCTCTGGCGATTTATTTGTATATCCTACACTATTAGCTATCATTATTGGTAGAATTGGCTGTTTTTTATACGGAATTAATGATTTTACCTACGGCGTTGAAACTGACTTTTTTTTGGGAATGGATCTTGGAGATGGGATACAGCGTCATCCGTTATCAGTATATGAAATCTTATTTTTAATAGCACTCTGGGTCTTTTTAAGGTATAAAGAGTCGCAGTTTGAGAGTAACCAAGGGTTGCTTTTTAGAGTTTTTATGATTGGATATTTTTCCTTCCGTTTTCTGATAGAATTTCTTAAACCAAATGAATTTTTAATATTGGGACTCAGTAGTATCCAGTATTTATGTATTTTGTGTCTGCTTTACTATCGCAAAACGATTGCAATACTTTTCTCAAGTACAAACGTACCACAGTTGAGATAGGTATGGTTAGACTCTAACATAAAAGCAAAAAAAACTAAGCTTATACTATGCCTACAAGATCCTATACGTATTATGATTTTACTTTAAGTTTATGTCCGACGTGCCTCAAAAGAATTGATGCTAAAATAGTATTTGAAGATGATAAAGTATATATGCTAAAACGCTGCCCGGAGCATGGGCGATCCAAAGTGTTAATAGCCGATGATATCGCATATTATGAGAACCTCCGAAATTATAATAAACCTTCAGAATTTCCATATAAATTTAATACAACCACTGATTATGGATGCCCCTACGATTGTGGGTTATGTCCGGATCATGAGCAGCATTCCTGTTTGTCGATAGTTGAAGTTACAGATCGTTGTAACCTGAGCTGTCCAACGTGTTATGCGGGCTCTTCTCCAACGTATGGCAGACATCGTACGCTCGATGAAATAAAAAAGATGCTCGATACGATCGTAGCTAATGAAAAAGAGCCTGATGTCGTTCAAATAAGTGGAGGAGAACCTACCGTTCATCCCCAGTTTTTTGAGATATTAGAGTACGCAAAACAATTGCCTATACGACACTTAATGTTAAATACTAACGGGATTAGAATAGCAAAGGATAAAAAGTTTGTCGAACGGTTAGCAGGGTTTATGCCGGACTTTGAAATTTATCTGCAATTTGACTCTTTGCAACCTGGAGTGTTGAAAAAGATGCGAGGTGAAGATCTTACTCAGGTACGCAAACGGGCTCTTGACAATTTAAACGAATTGAACCTGTCTACTACGCTGGTAGTTACTTTAGAAAAGCACTTAAATGATCATGAAATAGGAGAAATATTAGCATACGCAGTACGGCAGAAGTGTGTACGCGGAGTTACATTTCAGCCAACACAAATTGCGGGACGTTTAGAGGACTTTGATGCTCAAAACAACCGTATTACGTTGACCGAGGTACGCAGGAAAATATTAGAGCAATTTCCTGTTTTTGAATCCGATGATCTGATTCCCGTACCATGTAATCCTGATGCCTTAGTCATGGGGTATGCGCTCAAAAATGATGATGGGCTTCTTCCCTTAACACGATACATCAATCCGGCAGATCTATTGGATAATGGTAAAAACACCATCGTATACGAGCAGGATCAAGAACTGCACGGCAAAATGCTCGAGCTATTTAGTACCGGAAATTCTGTTGCAACAGCTAATAAAAATTTAAAATCTATCATGTGCTGTTTGCCTGAAATCAATGCGCCAGATTTGGGATATGATAATCTTTTTCGCATCATAATCATGCAATTTATTGATGCGTATAACTTTGATGTGCGCTCAGTTAAAAAATCCTGTGTTCATATAGTGGATAAAGATTATAAAATTATTCCGTTTGAGACCATGAACCTCTTTTATCGCGATGATAAACGAGATTATTTAGAAAAACTCAGAAAAGACGAACTATGATAGCTACTTTGATAATGCTGGAAGGAGGCAACTACGACGGGATCATTTATTTTATTCTGGGAATCATGTTTGGACCACCATTGGTTTTAGGACTTATAGGTTTAGTGCTTTGGAAGGCATTACAAAAAAAAGCTGCAAAAGTGTTCTTTATCCTGGCCGGTGTATATCTTATAGTTGGACTGGGAATTTGCGGTGCCCTGATATTAGGGAATTAGTTTTTCTTTAAAATATAAAAACTTTCGTTCAATACTTCGGCTTTTTTAGGCAGCGTATAGTTTACTGCATAGACACGGGCAGTTTCAAATTCATCAGTGTTTTTTAATAGCGTATATTCTTTTAAGTTTTGATAAAATGAAACAGGAAGTGTTTGATGCGCAAAGGTATCGTTGGTGTCATTATTCTTATCAAAATAAGCCAATAACTTTTGATAAACATCCGTTGTCTGGACTTGAGGGTCATAGGACACACTACCTAAGAGATCACCACTTTTTTGAATCGCTCCAAATAGTTGAAATAACTCGTTGGTTGTTTTTGAATTTAGAAAAAACAGTACCCCTTCCAAAAGAATAAACGTAGGGGCATCAGTTAATGATTTGGTTAGTTCATGTACTATTTTATTTACCGCAATCGTATTAAAATCCATCGATAGATAGTTGATTTTACGTTTTGGTAGCGTGCCATCTTTCATCCATGCAGTAACTTTTTCTTTTTTATAATTTACGATATCTTCCTTATCGATTTCAACCGTTAGCACAGTTTCAGGAAGTACAAATTGATACATACTAAAACCTGCGCCAAAATTTAATAAAGTTGCATTTGGATAGCGCTCAAAGAATGCAGTCATTTCTTCCAGAAAGAAGCGGTTTCTTAGACTATGCAGTAGAGGCTCATGTTCAGAAATCGAATCTAAAATTTCAGGAAGAAGGCTGTCGGTTTTAGAGTTGTTCCAAAGATGTGCGTATGGATCTTTACTTACCTCGGGATGAATGGATCGATACGTAGATATTATAAAGGCGGTTTCGTGGATTTGCATGGATTACAAATAGTTTGTTCAATTCAATAAATATATTAAATATCCAATTTAGTTCTTCAAAATCAATAGCTAATTTGATGAGTTTCTCTCTATCAAATCCCAGGTGTTTCCATATAAGTCCTCAAAAACAACTACAGTTCCATACGGTTCTTCTCGTGGTTCTTCTTTAAAAACTACTCCCTTGCCTTTCATACTGTTGTAGTCTCTCCAAAAATCATCAGTATGGAGAAATAAAAACACACGTCCGCCGGTTTGATTACCGATAGCTAATTTTTGAGCTTCATTAGTGGCTTTGCCCAAAATAAGTCTGGTTTCTGACTCTTGAGTGGGAGCAAGTACTACCCATCGCTTGGTATCATCGATTTTGAAATCTTCAATTATAATAAACCCTAAGCTTTTTGTGTAATACGAAATAGCTTCGTCGTAGTCTTTTACAACGATCTTAATGCCTCCCAAGTGTCTTTTCATAAGTTATTTGTTTACGCGAACTGTGTCTGGAACGAGTCCTGTATAATCACCACCATGCCGAATTACGTCACGTACAATGGATGAGGATATATAACTTTTTCCCGATGAGGTTAATAAAAATACAGTTTCTATTTCAGACATTTTGCGATTGGTGTGGGCTATTGCTTTTTCAAACTCAAAATCACCAGGGTTACGGAGCCCTCTCAAAATAAATTGTGCATTTTGAGTTCGACAAAAATCAACAGTTAACCCTTTATATGTCATTACTTTGATTCGGGGCTCATTTTTAAAAGCTTCTTTCATGAACCGGGTTCTCTCCTCAAGGGAGAACATATATTTTTTATCAGCATTGATACCGATTGCCAAAATAATTTCGTCAAAGAGTGTGAGCCCTCGTTCGATGATGTCATAATGTCCTAAGGTGATTGGGTCAAACGACCCTGGAAAAACTGCTCTTCTCATGATGTTTTTAATCAAATTGTTATTCGCTCCATGCGGGTTTATTTATACACGCTTCAATAACATTAGTGAATAATTCTTGAAGTGAGATGCCAGCTTTTAAGGCTTGTTGTGGTAAAATGCTAGCTTCACTAAGTCCCGGATTCGTATTTAATTCTAAAAAATGAGGTTCTCCATTATGAAAAATGTATTCACTACGAGAAAAACCTTTCATTTTAAGCGTTTGATATACTTTTAACGCCAGTTTTTTTACTTTCTCTGTATCCTCTTCAGACAATCTTGCGGGGGTGATTTCTTCTGACTGACCTAAATATTTGGCTTCGTAATCAAAAAACTCATTATGACTTACAATTTCTGTTATAGGAAGTACGATGTCTTCGCCATTAAAATTAATAACCCCTACAGAGACTTCGGTGCCACTTAAAAAAGACTCTATGATAATTTCATCATCTTCTTTGTAGGCATGTTCGATTGCCGGCAATAACTCCTGAAGCTTTTTAACTTTTGATATACCGTAGCTGCTTCCTGCTTTATTCGCTTTCACGAAACAAGGCAAACCGACTGTGTTTATGATGGCTTCAGGGTCTATGGGATCCCCTTGATTAAGAAAATAATTACTGGCCGTCGGGATACCATACGGTTTAAGTGTACTGATGCAATCTCGCTTGTTAAAAGATAACGCTGCTTGATAATAGTCGCAAGAGGTCTGGGGTATCCTAATTAATCTGAAATACGCTTGAAGCAGACCATCTTCTCCAGGGGTACCATGGACTGTATTAAATGCAGCGTCGAAGGTGATCTTCTCACCATCGATAAGTACAGAAAAATCATTTCTGTCAATAGTATGAGTTGCATCGCTATCATCCACATAAAACCATCGCTCTTTTGTAATATGCACTCTGTAAGGTGTATATTTATCTCGATCAATGTGTTTATAAACAACGTTTCCGCTGTTAATGGATATATCGAATTCACTCGAATATCCACCCATGAGAATGGCAATGTTCTTTTTCATTAAGGCTATGTTTGATAACAAAAATATCATTTATCTAATAACAAAGCGTAAAACTTTCCGTTTTTATATCTTTGCGCAAACTATCGATCTGTATATGAATTTCTTTAAATTTATTTTTAGCAAACTTTTTCTGATTCAGTTAATACTTGCTGTAGCCTTATTTGTGATTTTGTGTTTTGTCACCTTACAATGGTTGGACAGCACTACCAATCATGATCAACGTATTGTCGTGCCAAGTTTGAGTAAAAAAACATTGGACGAGGTAAAACAGATTTTAGAAGAAAAGGAATTGCGTTATGAGGTTCAGGATTCTGCCAATTTTGACCCTGCGTACCCAAGATATTCGGTTATAGAGCAAAACCCTGCAGCCGGTAATAGTGTTAAGGAGAATCGTAAAATTTATGTTACGTTGAACCCCTCGGGATACCGCAAAATTGAAATTCCGCAAGATGTTATACAAAAAACAAGACGACAGGTAGAACCAAAACTTTTGGCACTAGGATTTAAAATAGGATCCATTACCTATAAACCAAATATTGCAGAAGATATGGTGTTAGAGCTGCGTCATAAAGGTAAGCGTGTACAACCGGGGACAAAATTAATGAAAACTTCTACGATAGATTTGGTTTTGGGAGATGGTAAAGGAGCAACAATTAATTTATCTGACGATAATTAAGATTGCTCTGATTGCTAAGAGAATTTGCTCTTAAGCTCGCTGCTATATACATATGTTAATTTAATACTACTCACGTTGGAAGATTATAAAGAACCGGAGAATTTTGATACAAATGATGATGATTTATATGAACATCACCGCTTTGTTGCAAGCAGTGGACAAGAGCCCTTGCGAGTAGATAAATTTTTGATGAATTTTGTTGAAAACGCAACGCGCAATAAAATTCAGCAAGCTGCCAAAGACGGGAGTGTATTCGTAAACGATATACCGGTCAAGTCAAATTACAAAGTGAAACCCAATGATATAGTTCGGGTGCTGTTTACGCATCCACCTTATGAACAATTACTAACTCCAGAGGCTATCCCGCTAGATATTGTTTATGAAGATGAAGTATTATTAGTTGTAAATAAACCGGCAGGTATGGTGGTGCATCCCGGGCACGGTAATTATTCGGGAACTTTAATTAATGCGTTGGTATATCATTTTGATAATTTACCCAATAACAGCAGTAATCGTCCCGGCTTGGTTCATAGAATTGATAAAGATACCAGCGGACTTTTGGTGATTGCAAAAACTGAAGAGGCTATGACACACCTGGCCAAACAATTTTTTGATAAGACCTCAGAGCGGGAGTATATTGCCATTGTTTGGGGCAATATTGAAGATGATGAAGGTACTATCGAAGGTAATATTGGAAGGCATCCAAAAAATCGATTACAAAACACGGTGTATTATGGAGAAGAGGAAGACAAAGGAAAGCCAGCCGTTACGCATTTCAAAGTAATAGAACGATTGGGGTATGTAACTTTGGTATCGTGTAGGTTAGAAACCGGAAGAACACATCAAATACGTGTCCACATGAAACATATCGGGCATACCTTATTTAACGATGAGCGATATGGAGGCGAGAAAATTCTGAAGGGTACCACCTTTACCAAATATAAGCAGTTCGTCGATAATTGCTTTAAAGTTCTGCCAAGACAAGCGTTGCATGCGAGAACTTTGGGTTTCATACATCCTGAAACAGGTGAAAAAATGCATTTTGAAAGCGAAATACCTCAGGATATCCAGAACTGTATTGAAAAGTGGCGCGCTTACGCCAAAAATCAAACGTTACTGGAAGAATAATTTTTTATGCAAATAGATTTTGCATAAAGAATTTAAATACTGGAATAAGAATTTATTTCTAAAAACTATTTTCAGTAGTAATGCAAGGACGTATTTTTGATGTAAACTACAATAAATGAAAATCGTAATATCTCCAGCCAAGTCTTTGAATTTTGAAGATGCTTTACCTACAACACGTGGGACACAACCGGCATTTTTGGAAGTAAGTTCTAAAATCAATCGTAAACTTGCTCGAATGAGCAAAAATGAGATTGGTGAGCTCATGCATATAAGTGATAAACTGGCAGATCTCAATTACATAAGGAATCAGGAGTTTGAGCCAACGCACACGAAGTCAAATTCAAGACCGGCGGTATATGCCTTTGATGGCGATGTGTATGCCGGGCTGGACGCCTATACGATTCCTGAAGATAAATTAGACACCTTGCAGGATACATTGCGAATACTATCAGGATTGTATGGAGTTTTGAGACCGTTGGATTTGATACAACCCTATCGATTAGAGATGGGAACTAAGTTGCCAATCGAGCGAAATGATAATCTTTATGACATCTGGAGACCCATGCTTGCTGAAGCACTAAATAAAGAATTAGAGAAAGATGAATTGTTTGTCAACCTAGCGAGTAATGAATATTTTAAAGCAGTAGACACCAAGAAACTTAAAGTGCCTGTAATTACACCAGTTTTCAAAGATTGGAAAAATGACAAATTAAAAGTTATCAGTTTTTTTGCTAAGAAAGCCCGTGGCTTGATGGTGCGTTATATACTTGACACGAATGCCAAGACCGTTGAGGATTTAAAAGGGTTCAATTATGAAGGCTATGGCTTTAGTGAGGAGCACTCTGTCAAAAAAAATGAGTTGGTTTTTACAAGATAGCTGAAATCAATCTAAGATATTTTTGTATCTTACTTAATATTAATTCTGTAAGATGGATAGAATTATTACTTTAATTGATTGGATCAGTAAGAAGATTGGTGAACTAGTCAGTTGGTTTTCTGTTTTTTTAGCAATAATCATTGGGTTGGATGTAGTTATTCGCTACATTTTTCAGTTTACTTATATTTGGGTTATAGAAACAGAAATCTATTTATTCGGTTTTATGTTTCTCCTCGCTTCCGGATATACTTTTCAATTTCAAAAGCACGTACGGGTCGATTTATTTTATGCACGATTCTCTGAAAAGGGAAAAGCATGGATAGATCTGATAGGGGGCGTTTTATTTTTAATACCATGGTGTTATGTGGTCATAGCCTCATCTTGGTACTATGTGACTATTTCTTATGGGATGAATGAATCATCCGCTCAACCGGGAGGTCTTCCGGCTTTATACATTTTAAAATTCAGTATTACCTTAGGATTTTTATTGTTATTGCTACAAGGAATTTCTGATATTCTTAAGTCAATTCGAACTATTTTTAAACAGTACATCTAATGGAAATATTGGCTATTGTATTGTTTGCTCTCATTTTTATCTTAATACTTAAAGGGTATCCGGTAGCTTTCACCTTAGGAGGAATTTCTGTAATTTTTGCTTTTGGAATTTCGATTTTAGCGCCAGAATATTTTTCAATGACAACATTTTATTTATTGCCCTCCAGAATCATGGGGGTGGTCAATAACTATGTGCTTATGGCGGTTCCTTTGTTTATTTTTATGGGAATTATGTTAGAAAAATCCGGTCTAGCTCAAAGTTTATTAGAAACGATGGCCATGATGTTTGGAAGTATACGAGGCGGTTTAGCAATATCTGTGGTGATTGTGGGAGCTTTATTGGCTGCATCAACCGGAATTGTTGGTGCTACGGTAGTTACCATGGGGTTGATTAGTTTGCCTACCATGTTAAAGCGAGGATATAAAACCGAATTGGCTACAGGTGTTATTGCATCTTCAGGAACGCTTGGTCAAATTATTCCACCTTCAATAGTATTAGTTTTATTAGCAGATACAATTAATAGTTCTTCAAGAGGTTCTGACTCTGTAGATGTAGGTACCTTATTTTCTGCAGCACTGCTACCCGGTTTACTGCTAGTTGCTTTATATGTCGTTTACATTCTAATTATTTCCTTTGTAAACAAAAATGACGCACCCAGTATACCTAAGGAAGAAATTCGAGAATTTAGAGGTGACAATTTTTTGAGTAAAATCATAAAAATTATGCTTCTTCCTATTTTACTAATAGTTATTGTCTTAGGGTCCATATTTACCGGAGTTGCATCCCCTACAGAAGCTTCTGCGATTGGGGCTCTCGGAGCTACACTATTAACGTTAATACAAAAGAAATTTAGCCTTAAAATACTCAAAGAAGTGGCTAGAGAAACTACCAAACTTACGTCCATGGTTTTTTTCATTCTTTTAGGAGCGACTACCTTTACCTTAGTTTTTAGAACACTCGGGGGAGATCGATATTTACAGGAACTTATAGTGTCATCCAATCTTACACCTTTAGTTTTTTTATTGCTAGTTATGGTGGTAGTTTTTATAGCAGGCTTTTTTATTGACTTTATAGAAATTATATTCATCATAGTGCCAGTGGTTACGCCTATTTTTAATGCACTAAACATGGATATGTTATGGGTGGGAATTTTAATAGCATTAAATCTTCAGACCTCATTTCTAACCCCTCCTTTTGGATTTGCACTCTTTTATCTGAAAGGGGTTGCGCCTCCCGAAGTAAAGACAAGTCAAATATATAGAGGAATTTTACCTTTTATCATTATACAGTTATTTATAGTTGGTTTAGTATTCTTTTTTCCTGATTTAATTTTCATTTAGTATAGAGAAATTTTTGACTGGTATAATTGAGAAAAAGTTATGATATTAATTCATTCCATTTCAATTGAATTTTTTAAAAAGTTTATGATGAAACAAATAATTTTTAATCGAAAAGCTAAATCGATACAAATTCAGCCTGTTTATTATTTGTTAGTAAGTATGGTATGTCTGCTTAGCTCGTGTTTAGGCGATCCACCGGGATCCGTTAAAAGTACATCGTACGATGTGACAAAACCTTCACAAGTTTTTCATTGGAAAATGACAACTACATGGCCACCAAATTTCCCGGTACTTGGAGAGGTAGCAGAGAAATATGCTATGTGGGTAGATGAAGCTTCAAACGGACAAATTAAAATTAAAGTTTATGGCGGAGGTGAGTTGGTACCGGCGCTCGAGGCATTTGATGCGGTATCCAACGGAACTATAGAAATGGGATGCGGTGCTTCCTATTATTGGGCAGGGAAAACACCTGCGGCTCAATTTTTTGCTGCTGTACCCTTTGGTATGAATAGTCAACAACTAACTTCTTGGCTGGAGACCGGTGGTGGATATGAACTTTGGAAGAAAACGTATGCTAAATTTAATCTGGTACCTTTTATCGGTGGTAATACCGGTGTTCAAATGGGTGGCTGGTTCAACAAAGAAATCAATTCGGTTTCAGATTTTAATGGTCTCAAAATGCGTTTACCGGGGATAGGAGGTAATGTTTTAGAAAAAGCCGGAGGTGCGGCGATATTAGTATCTGGGGGAGAAATATATACTAGTCTAGAGCGCGGAGTGATTGATGCAACAGAGTGGATTGGTCCTTATCATGATTACAAAATGGGCTTTCATAAAATTGCTAAATATTATTACTCTCCAGGATGGCATGAACCAGGAACACAGTTTGAGTTTTTTATTAATAAACAACTCCATGATGCTTTACCACCACATTTACAAGCGGTTTTAATGTCTGCTTCAAAACAAGCTCAAGTGTGGGTGCTTGCAGAATTCGATAAGCAGAATGCAATATTTTTGGATAAACTAATTAATGAGGAAAATGTTGAGGTCAGAGAGTTTTCTAAACAAACTTTGGATGCGTTACGCGCATATACAAAAGAAGCCATTCAAGAAATGATTGGTAACGATGCTTTATCAAAAGAGGTGTATAAAAGTTATGCTGATTTTCAGAAAAAAGCAACCAAATGGTCTGAAATTACAGAAAAAGCATATTACAATAAAATTCAACAGCAGTAATATTGTACTTAGTGGAGTTATGTAATCAATTAAAGAATGAATAAAAAAACAGTGGCTTTGGCTACTGTTTTTCTATTTTATGCAGAATTATGTTAACTATATAACGAGATGTATAAAATGCTCTTAAAATTTTAGCAATAATTGCAAAGATACCCTCGAATCAATATCTTCGTTGCGAATGTTCGCTAAATAAAAATCATCTATTTTACACACTTACAATGAAAATTAAAAAGGTTTTAGTTGCCAACCGCGGTGAAATTGCTATTCGAATCTTTAGGGCTTGTACAGAAATTGGTCTCAAAACTGTTGGAATATATACCTATGAGGATCGATATTCTTTACACAGATATAAAGCTGACGAAGCTTACCAGATTGGTGAAAATAATGAACCTCTTAAACCATACCTGAATATACAAGCCATTATTCAGGTAGCACTGCAAAATCAAGTAGACGCCATTCATCCGGGGTATGGCTTTTTATCCGAAAACGCGGAGCTGGCTGCGCAGTGTGAAGCAAACGGAATAATTTTTATAGGACCTAAAGTGTCTGTGTTAAAATCCTTGGGGGATAAAATCATGGCAAAGCAAGTTGCTGTTGAAAATAAAATCCCAATTATCCAAAGTAATAAAGCGGATCTGACCGATGTTAAAATAGCACTCAAAGAAGCAAAACGAATAGGATATCCGGTGATGCTAAAAGCTGCATCGGGTGGTGGTGGAAGAGGAATGCGAGTCATTCGTGATGCAGAGACGCTACAAAAAGCATTTCCCGAATCCAAACGTGAAGCAGGTAATGCCTTTGGGGATGATACGGTGTTTCTCGAGAAATTTGTTGAGAATCCAAAGCATATAGAGATACAAATTGTTGCAGATAATCATGGCAACATGGTACACTTATTCGAGAGGGACTGTTCTGTACAACGACGCTATCAGAAGGTGATTGAATATGCCCCTTCTTTTGGTATTGATGAGACAACAAAGCATAAGTTATATGACTATGCGTTAAAAATATGTAAAGCTGTTGATTACAATAACATCGGAACTGTCGAGTTTTTGGTCGATGACGATGGTAGTATATATTTTATTGAAGTGAATCCGCGGGTGCAGGTAGAACATACGGTTACCGAGGTGGTTACGGGAATCGATTTAATTAAAGCTCAAATTTTTATCGCAGGAGGATATAAACTATCCGATCAGCAAATTAAAATCGAGAGTCAGGAAAGTTTAACTACTACAGGATTCGCTTTACAATGTCGAATTACAACTGAGGATCCTGAAAATGATTTCAAACCTGATTATGGAACAATAACTACGTATAGAAGTGCTTCAGGATTTGGTATTCGTTTAGATGCGGGGAGTTTGTATCAAGGTGTAACAATTTCGCCGTTTTTTGATTCTATGTTGGTAAAAGTTTCCGCAAGCGGAAGAACCTTGGATGGAGCCTGTCGTAAAATGCGAAGAGCCTTGTCTGAATTCAGAATTCGTGGGGTGAAGACAAATATGCCATTTTTGGACAATATTTTGTCTCATGAAACCTTTAGAAAAGGGGAGGCTACAGTCAATTTTATTCAGAATACTAAAAGTCTGTTTCAAATACAAGAATCACGTAATAGAGCAACAAAACTTGTTACGTTTCTGGGTGATATTGTCATTAATGGAAATCCGGATGTAAAAAAAATGGATCCTACTAAAAAGTTTGTTACTCCGATTGTTCCTAAATTTGATCCGGTAGGTTCACATCCAAAAGGAACCAAACAACTACTTACAGAGTTAGGACCTGATGGTTTTTCAAAATGGCTGAAAAACGAAAAAAAGATTCATTATACAGATACAACCATGCGTGATGCGCATCAAAGTTTATTAGCTACACGTATGCGTAGCTATGATATGCTTAAAGTTGCAGAAGGTTATGCTAAGAATCATCCTGAGATTTTTAGTATGGAAGTCTGGGGAGGAGCCACCTTTGATGTATGCCTGAGATTTTTAAAAGAAAATCCATGGGAACGATTGCGTGCTTTGCGTAAAGCCATGCCTAATGTATTGTTGCAAATGTTAATTCGGGGATCCAACGGGGTAGGGTATAAGGCGTATCCGGATAATTTAATTAGCAAGTTCGTAGAACAATCATGGGAGAATGGGGTGGATGTATTTAGAATTTTTGATTCACTAAACTGGATGCAGTCTATAGCGCCATGTATTGAACAGGTGCGAACCAAAACACAAGGACTTGCAGAAGGTTCCATTTGCTATACGGGAGACATTTTGGATCCGAAACGAACAAAATATAACTTAAAATATTACATCCAACTCGCCAAAGATATAGAAAATGCCGGAGCCCATATCCTGGGGATTAAGGATATGGCTGGTCTTTTAAAGCCTTATGCAGCTTCAGAATTGATTACTGCCTTAAAATCAGAAATTAATATTCCAATCCATTTACATACCCACGACACTTCATCAGTACAATCAGCTACCTATGCCAAAGCTATCGAAGCTGGCGTAGATGTGGTCGACGTAGCACTGGCGGGATTATCGGGACTCACATCGCAGCCTAATTTTAATGCGGTTGCAGAGATGATGCGTTTTCATGAGAGAGAAAATCCTATTAATATTAGCAAACTGAATGAGTATGCAAACTATTGGGAGGCTGTTAGAGAATATTATTATGTGTTTGAGTCAGGTCTAAAGGCTGGAACCGGCGAAGTGTATCAACATGAAATTCCGGGGGGTCAATATTCTAACCTAAAGCCTCAAGCTGAAGGGTTAGGACTGGCTGATCGTTTTCACGAAATAACAAAGATGTACGGAGAGGTCAATGAACTGTTTGGAGATCTGGTAAAAGTAACGCCAAGTTCCAAGGTGGTTGGAGATATGGCTCAATATCTGGTTAGTAATAACCTTACGATACAGGATGTAAAGGAACGTGGAGAGTCGCTTTCTTTTCCACAATCTGTGGTAAGTTTATTCAAAGGAGAATTGGGACAACCGGAAGGAGGCTTTCCTAAAGATTTACAAAATGCAATTTTAAAAAATCAGGAACCTTTTACGAACCGTCCTAATGCACATTTAGAACCCGTGGATTTTGAAACAGAATTCGAAGATTTTGTAAAAGTGTTCAAAAAAGGGATGGGAAGAGATTTAGATATCACCGATTTCTTATCTTATAAATTATACCCAAAAGTCTTTACAGGCGCATACAATCATCATGTTGAGTATGGAAACGTAATGAACATCCCGACAGAAAATTTCTTTTACGGGATGAAACCTGAGGAAGAAATTATCATTGAATTGGACAGAGGGAAAACCTTGCTGATTGAATTGATTTCTATAGGAGAACCGCACGAGAATGGTATGGTTACGGTGTTTTTTAAAGTTAATGGACAAACGAGAAATGTCGAGATTCAAGACAAATCTATAAAAGTAGAGAAGGTTGCCCATGTAAAGGCGGATAAAAATGATCCAAAGCAAATAGCGGCACCCTTACAGGGATCCCTGTCTACTGTTTTGGTTAAAAATGGACAGGAGGTAAAGAAAAATGAACCTTTGTTCATTATTGAAGCTATGAAAATGGAAACAACTATAACCGCAAATGAAGATGCTGTAATTAAGAAAGTTAATATTAAAGCAGGTACGATGGTACATGCCGATGACTTGATTATTACCTTGAAGTAAATTTCAAACATACTTCTAAAGGAGCTATATATACGTATAGCTCTTTTTTTTTATATATAATTGATTAGGAATTCCGTGATTACTCCCGACTTTAACGGGATACACTCGTTGTAAAATTTGATATTAGTAAAATCTTACTATTTTTACCTGAAAGTAACGTACCCATACAATCTTTTGAGAATTAAACCCATACAAATTGCAACGTTTATCCTTCTGATATTAGGTACATTGTTTGGACTTATGTTTTTGAGTCAAGACGAGGCAATTCAACATGCACAAACGACAGAGGATGGATTTGCCTTAGATATTGTGGATATTAAATATCCTACGGTTCCTAATTTTCTAAAGACAAACAAAGACACAACAACATTACAAAAGGAAATTATAACGATCACAGAAGCAATTGTGCCGGTCGAAGATGAAACACCGCTAAGTACAGATACGATTGCTACTGTGAATACTACTTTATCACTACGACCACCTGATTTTTCTAGATTGGACACAGCGATGGTTACTCGAATTCAGTATCCTCAAAGCAACCCTGAGTTTTTAGCCACCTTAAAGAAGCAGCTATCCTCTGCATCTTGTCGTATTGTTCATTACGGAGATTCACAGATAGAAGGCGATCGTATCACCGGATATTTGAGAAACAGACTTCAAGGGATATACGGTGGTAGCGGACCGGGATTTATTCCTGTAAAACCCGTATATCGACAAGTGAGCGCCATTGTTGAACCTAGTGAAAACTGGGAGCGCTTTGCCATTTTTGACCGAACCAAAGAGCGTTTCGAACATAAGAAATATGGTATGTTTATGTCGGTTAGCCGATTTACACCTTTGCAAGAGGTTCCAATAGATAGTATAGCTATGGACTCATTACCTACCAGAATCGCTACAATCAAAATAGGAAAATCATCCAAGACGTATACAAAATTCAGAAACTTTAGAACGATTGGTTTGCATTATGGAAACAGTGCATTTCCAATTAGTATTGTAGTTAAAAATGATGATGTAATTATTCAGCAGGATGAATTGATAGCAGATGGTCAATACCATCGCTATCAGATTCGCACTAAAACGACACCGAACAACTTAGTTATTGAACTCAAAGGAAAAGTGAGTGCTGATTTTTACGGACTCACACTTGGTGCAGACACTGATATTCAAATGGACAACGTAGCCATGCGCGGTTCATCAGGAACTATCTTTGCCGGCTCCAGTGCTTCGAGCTTTAAACAAATGGCCTCGGTGATTAAGCCTAAAGTCATTATCATGCAATACGGGGGGAATACGGTTCCTTACCTGAAAGACTCGTTAAAAGTCAGAGAATACGCTGACTATATTAAAAGTCAAGTCAATTGGATGCGCCGTCGTACCAACCCTAACGTTAGTTTTATTTTTATCGGACCCACAGATATGTGTATTCCCGTGAATGGGAATATGCAAACCTATCCTTTATTGCCATATCTCAACAATACCTTACGAGAGACCTGCTTGTCTAATAATGTTGCTTACTGGAGTATGTTTGACGCCATGGGTGGAGCCGGCGCCATGAAACATTGGGTGGATCAAAAATTAGCAGGCAGCGATTATACCCACTTTACCTCTAAAGGAACTAAAATCATATCAGAACTTTTTTTTACAGCCCTATACCTTGACCTAAACGCCTCAAAAAATGAACTTTAGATACCAAATATTTTTCTTTTTCCTACTCCTTTGCTTACCACTTACGGCACAGCACTATGTAATTGACTCTGTAAAACAAGAATTTTCATTTATTAATTGGAACGCCAATAAAATAAAGCTTGCCGAGTATTCACCGGCCTTTAAAAAGCTATATCAAAAGTTAAATAAGATAGCAAATGGTGAAGAAGAGAAAGTTCATGTATTTCATATCGGGGGGTCCCATATACAAGCGGATATTTACTCAAACCGCCTACGATC
This sequence comes from Aquimarina sp. 2-A2, assembly GCF_045505135.1. Lineage (NCBI taxonomy): Bacteria > Pseudomonadati > Bacteroidota > Flavobacteriia > Flavobacteriales > Flavobacteriaceae > Aquimarina > Aquimarina sp. 2-A2. The sequence goes on from NZ_JBJKFI010000003.1 coordinate 243,836, forward strand.
CTATTTGCAACATATGAGTAAAACAGCCAAAGGACAACGGGGTTTTATTTTTCCATATCGTATGGCAGAAACAAATAACCCTTCAAATTATCAAGTGAATTTTGATGGTGAGTGGCAAGGATACAGATGTTCTATCAGAAAAGATAGTGTTGCATGGGGAATGTCTGGTGTTACGGCCAAATTCAGAGATTCTTTAGCAAACTTTACGGTACAAGCAAATCATAACAATTATACAGATAATACTTATAATTTTGACAAAATCCGAGTATTCTATGATGCATGGACTGATGATTACGAAGTGCTACTTAAAGATACATCGCTGGTTAAACGTAGATCGATTAATCACGCTGCTAATTTTATCGAATTTGAGCTACATCAATCCGTCGAAACGCTAGAGTTGCAAGTTTGTAAGGTAAAAAATTCGGTGGATACAGAATTTTTAATGATGGGACTTGAATTGATGAATGACGGTAAGGGTATTGAGTATACTACAATTGGGGTGAACGGAGCGAGCTTTAGTTACTATAATCGTAGTGCTTATTTTGATGAGCAGTTACAATTGTATACTCCGGATTTATTTATAGTATCAGTGGGTACCAATGACGCCTACCACCCGGATTTTGAGCCGGAAGCGTTTCGTAAAAACTATGAGGAATTTATACAACGAGTACTCAAAGTTAATCCGGAGTGTGCGATACTACTCACCGTACCCAATGATTCCTATTACAAACGAAAGTTTCCCAATCCACGTACCAGGATTTCACGCGGAATTATCTACGAGCTGGCCAGAAAATATAATATGGCAGTTTGGGATTTTTATGAGATCATGGGTGGCTTTAACTCGTCGAAAGCGTGGTATGCAAATAAACTCATGCCAAAAGACCGTATTCATTTTACCCATAAAGGATACCATATTAAGGCAGATCTGTTGTTGCAGGCATTAGCTAACTCTTGGGAAAAAGAACTCAAGCTAGCACCGGATTCCATTTTAAAACAGATCGTGAATGAATAGACTTTACGATATTTTTAATTTTTCTCAGGAGTTTCCTTTGATTTTCACACAAGCTAACTTCTGGATATTTTTTGCTGTCATTTACCTGATATATGCCTTTATTTATCCAAATAAAAGCTTACGAAGTCTATACCTTTTTTTAATCAGCTTGGTATTTTATTATAAAACCAGCGGACTTTTTGTGGGTATTCTTCTCTTTAGTACAGTTAATGATTTCTTCTTGGGCAAAGCTATCTATAACAGCACCTCAAAGTTGACGCGTAAAATCCTTGTAGCGGTAAGTGTTACTGTCAACCTGGCCACCTTATGCTATTTTAAATATGCCTATTTTTTCACAGATTCTTACAATGCTTTGTTTGAGTCTGATCATAAAGTGATCAATCATCTGGCCCAATGGGCGAATACCTGGAGCGAGGTAGATTACTTTACGGTCGATAGTATCATACTCCCGGTTGGAATTTCATTCTATACCTTTCAGACGATTAGTTATAGTGTCGATATTTATCGTAAACAAATCAAGCCATTACGGTCTATGATAGATTTCGGGTTCTTTGTAAGTTTTTTTCCACAACTGGTGGCGGGTCCTATTGTACGCGCAGCAGATTTTGTTCCACAAATTCGTAAAGAGATACGTATTTCAAAAGTTGATTTTGGCAGAGCAACCTTTATGATATTAAAGGGACTGATTAAGAAAATGATTTTTGCTGATTATATTGCAGCAAATTTTTTGGACCGTGTTTTTGATATGCCTGAAATGTTTTCAGGATTTACGAATATCATGGCAATGTTTGGGTATTCGCTTCAGATCTACGGAGATTTTTCCGGCTACACGGATATAGCGATTGGTTTAGCCTTACTTATGGGCTATCGTTTGCCCAAAAACTTCAACTCTCCCTACAAAGCCATTCATTGTGGAGATTTTTGGAAACGTTGGCATATTTCCTTATCCAGTTGGTTAAAGGATTATTTATACATTCCCATTGGTGGCAATCGTAACGGTACTATTTTTTCGTACACCTTTATCTTACTATTTACTTTTTTAGGTGTGTTAGCAGTTTCCAATTACGCAATAGCACTATTGGCAGCAACGGTAATTGTAATAGCGTTGCTAGTGACTCTATTTTCAAAAAAAGTGGCCAAACATTTCAATACCAATGTCAATATTATGATAACGATGTTAGTAGGAGGACTATGGCATGGCGCCGCATGGAAATTTGTCATATGGGGAGGTCTCAATGGTTTAGGTATTGTTTTCTATAAATATTGGCGCAGAATGAGTCCGTATGAAAATAGCCGTTTGTGGATCATAACGGGCTGGAAAATTGCCCTGACTTTTATCTTTATCACCTTTACCAGAATTTATTTTAGAGGCAATAGTATGGATCATATTGACCGCTTCTATCAACAAATAGTCACCAATATGAACATGTCAAATGCGTGGAATGTGTTATATGAATACCGCCTTGTATTCATTGTGATGGCCGTAGGTTACCTTACCCATTGGTTGCCAAATTTATTGAAAACCAAAATAGAACATAGTTTTATTCGCAGTCATGCGATCATAAAAGGAGCTATAGCCGTTATTGTAGCTGTGATTTGCTATCAAACCTATGCTGCCGATTTTCAGCCTTTTATTTATTTTCAATTTTAAAGAAAAGTAGAAGGGCGTATCCCGGCATTTCATTTGGGTCGCGATATCCATTATATCTTTTTATCGTTTTTTTAAAACTATAAAAAGGATGTCATTGCTATCGCTTACGCAGATAGCGAAATGTTTGTATATTTGTTATCATTCATTATGGAAGTTATTTCTAAAATTATAATTCTTTTGATCTTCTCTTATTTTGGAGCTGGTGTCAGGTAGTTTATTTCGAAATTATGGAAATCTAAAAAAAAATTCAAGGATTTTGTAAACGATGATTCATATATGAATAGAATAATTGGGATATTAATACTCTCGGCACCAATAATTATATATAATTTGATCTAGACAATTACAAAATGGGAATATGTCGATTGTGTTTAGAAGATAAAAAACTCATAAAAGCACATATTATACCTGATTTTATGTATAATGGAATGAAAGATGATAATAATATCTTTCATTCTATGAAGGATATTTCTGATGAAATTAGGCTAACCAAATTACAAACTGGAGAGTTTGACAAAACAATACTTTGCGAAGATTGTGATAATAGAATACTAGGTGGTAAATATGAAAAATATGCTAAATCCATAATTTTTAGTGAGAAATTAAATCTTGATTCTTACCCAATTTACAAAGCAGAAAATGGTAAGAACTTCTCTATTCTCAATGATATTAGTTACAATAAAATAAAATTATTTCTATTGTCAATATTATGGAGAGCAAGCATTACAAAGAGACCATTTTTTAAGGAAGTTAATCTAGGACAGAACCACGAAAACCGTATCAAAGAAATACTTTATAAAAGTATCATTCCTGATGAGTTAGAATACCCAATACTGGCGACATCTTTTTCACAAACAAAACATCCTTTACAACAGGTAATTGCACAACCAAAAAAAATTAAATTCCCTTATAATATAAAAGGATATATTTTCTCAATGAGAGGTTTGAATTTTATTTTTCTGGTTAACTCAGTAAATCACAATCTACCTGTAAGTTTGAAGGAGTCTATTATAAATAAAAACAATGAAATTACAGTTTTTTACGATAATAACAAACAGGATTTCAATATTCTAAACTCAATTTTAAAATAACAACAAATACTAGTAATAAGAATTATGTTTTATCAGTTTCATTCTGAATCAAAGGACTAGTTTTTTTGCCATGGTACTAAGTTTTTTCAAGTTTAAAGAAATAAAAACAAGCGCGAATTAATTAATTGGTTAAAACGTACTCGCGTTGTTACAATTCATTTAATTTTATAAACTAAAATTATCCTAAACTAAACTATTGCATGTTTCATCATTCACATCCGTATGAACCATACTTTCCTGAGGGAGCCACCAAGCTGATTGTTGGGACCTTGCCGCCGCCAAGATTTACGGTAGGGCAATTTAAAGAAGGCGATGTGGATTTTTGTTATGGTAGTATCAGCGGTCTACTTTGGCCGGTGTTGGATAGAATTTTTGAGCTTAAGCTGGACTATGAAACTACCGAGTCAGCTATCGAGCAACGCAAAGCCTTTTTGAAATCCAGAGGAATTGGAATTTGCGATATTGTCGCCTCCTGTCAGCGGACTAAGATTGATGCTTCAGATCTGGGTATGGAAAATATAGAGTTACGTGATCTTATTGGATTTTTAAAAAAATACAAGCGTATTGACACCTTACTATTCACTGGGGGAAATAGTAAAAATGGCCCTGAATATTTTTTTAGAAAGCATTTAAAAGAATGTAACTTAAAACTGGAACTCCTAACTAACGAAATTCCAAGAATACACCAGTTTCAACTACCCGATGATGAAGAAGCAACCGCAACACGTACGATAAAAACTATTTCTTTAACTGCACCTTCCGGAGCTGCAAACAGAGCTATAGGGAGTATGGAGTTGTACAAACACTTAAAAAATAAAAACCCTGAATTCAATACCATTGATTTCAGGGTGTTGCAATATAAAAAATTCTTTTAAATTAAAATTACATGAGTTCCTTATCAGGGTCATGCGGCAGGGAGGTAGGTTTTATTTTAAATTTTCTACGTGGAGGTCGTAATCTTCCATACGATCCCAAAAAAATTTTCCCTCTTTTTGTTTTACGATCTCCTTTTCCCATACTATGATTTTTCTTCTTTTTTCTCTTTAAGCGAACCTTTTTTGGTGGTCGATATGTCTTTAGGTTTATCCTTAGGACCCAATGAACCTAGCGGTTTGTCCTGATCTTTTCTTTTTAGCTTTTTATCTTCAATACTTCCCATACTATCATTATTTTTAGAGTTACCTAAAGATAACTGATTAAGGTCTTAAAAAATGATAAAGCCCTCATAAACTCAGGTTAATTAAGAGTTGTCTCAAAAATCATTGCGTCTTCGTGACAGCTCGTTCTTCTTTTTTCTCTTTTATGTATCGATACCCTTGATACACTAATTGGACTACTGTGAGTATTCTAAAAAACTTTTTCATGCTACATTTTTTTGGCGTGATACAAAATAATTCACGCAAGTGAAATATAAAAATATAGCACTAACTTCACTGGTATCGAATAGATAACATAGTTTAACAGCAGAGTGTTAATACAATGAAAATATCTTAATTAGCGTATCGCTTTTATAAAACTATCGATCTGATCCACTCCATGTGCTGTCAAATGTTTTACGAAGGCAGAGCCGATAATAGCACCTTTTGTAGTTTTGGTGGCTTTTTCAAAAGTTTCCTTATTACTAATACCAAAACCTACAATTTGAGGTGTTTTTAAACCAAGTCCGGCGATACGGTCAAAATAACGTTGTTGTTCTTCACCAATACTGTTTTTGGCGCCCGTAGTACTTGCAGAACTTACCATATAAATAAAACCGTTAGAAATACTGTCAATTTCGTTAATACGATCCTCAGAAGTTTGTGGTGTGATTAAAAAAACATTAGAAAGACCATACTGTTCAAAAATCTCTTTATAGTGCTCAGTATATTCCTGTACCGGAAGATCCGGGATGATTAATCCATCGATTCCAATCTGCTGACATTTTGCGCAAAATGCATCTACGCCATATTGCAGCATTGGATTAAAGTAGCCCATAATCAATAGGGGAATGCTAACCGTTTTTCTAATATCTTTGATTTGATCAAAAAGCACTGCGGTAGTCATTCCGTTACGTAACGCTTGTGTAGAGCTTTCTTGAATTGTGGGGCCATCGGCTAAGGGATCGCTAAAAGGTAAACCGATCTCGACCATGTCAACGCCGCTTTCTTCAAGAGATTCCAGTACTTTGACCGTATCTGTCAGTGCTGGATATCCAGCGGTAAAATAGATAGATAACAGTTTTTTATCTTCGGCTAATTTTTTATGTATTCTATTCATGTACTTTTTATTAAGACATTTCTCTACAATCCAGAAATGCGATGTTTTTAGTAAGTATTTTACAACTTAAAATAATCGATATACGTATTTAAATCTTTGTCTCCACGTCCTGATAAATTGATGACAATCACATCATCCGGATTAAATTTACGTTCTTTAAAGATGGCGAGCGCATGCGAAGTTTCAATCGCCGGAATAATTCCTTCCAGTTTTGAGAGTTCTAGGCCGGCAGCCATAGCTTCGTCATCGGTTATAGAGATAAATTCGCCTCTTCCGGTCCTGAATAAGTTAGCATGCATCGGTCCAACACCCGGATAATCCAAACCGGCAGAAATAGAATAGGGTTCGGTAATCTGACCGTCTTCTGTTTGCATCAATAAGGTTTTACTACCATGGATAATCCCTTCTTTTCCCAAAGCCGATGTTGCAGCACTTTCTCCCGTATAAATTCCTTTTCCGGCGGCCTCTACCGCTATAATACCAACGTCTTCCTGATCCAGATATTGATAGTAAATACCGGCAGCGTTACTACCGCCACCCACACAAGCAACTACATAATCAGGGTTTTGTTTTCCTTCTTTTTCTTGTAACTGCCATTTTACCTCTTTTGAAATAACTGATTGAAAACGTGCCACCATATCAGGATACGGATGAGGACCTACCACAGAGCCAATTATATAGTGTGTGTCGACAGGATTGTTAATCCAATCCCGAATTGCTTCGTTCGTAGCGTCTTTTAAAGTTTTACTTCCCGAAGTGGCGGGAATTACTGTCGCGCCAAGCATTTTCATACGTGCAACATTGGGTGCTTGTCGCTCGATATCTATGGCACCCATATACACAATACAGTCCATCCCCATCAGAGCGCAAACCGTGGCTGTAGCTACGCCATGTTGACCGGCACCTGTCTCGGCAATAATGCGTTGTTTACCCAGTCGTTTCGCCAATAAGATCTGCCCGATAGTATTATTTACTTTATGCGCACCGGTATGACACAGATCTTCACGTTTCAGATAGATTTTGGTGTTATATTTTTTAGAAAAACGTTCCGCAAAATATAAAGGCGTAGGGCGTCCTACATAATCTTTTAATAGTTGATTGAACTCCTGTTGAAAGGAAGGTTCATTCATGATCTTTACGTATTGCGTTCGCAATTCCTCAACATTGGGATAGAGCATTTCAGGGATGTACGCTCCACCAAAATCTCCATAATATCCTTTTTCATTAACTTGATAACTCATAGCTTTTTTTAATTAATTTCTATGTATGAAAATTTATACTAATTCACTGATCTTGATGATACAAGTCAGTTATAAATGTTTTTAATTGATCGGTGTTTTTAAATCCCGGCTTGCTTTCAAACTTACTATTTACATCTATCGCGTGAAGCCTAGCCGCTTGCGGTTGCTTCATAAACTCACGTAAACTATCAACCTCATCAAGTCCGATACCACCGCTAAGAATGAATGGAGTATCTGACTCATATTTTGATAACAAAGTCCAATCAAAAGTTACGCCATTACCACCTTTATTTTTTCCTTTGGTATCAAACAAAAAACAGTCAACAATTCCTTCATACGGATTGAGTTGGCTAAAATCAAACTGATCTTTTACCGAAAAGACCTTCCACAGTGCTATTTGGTTTTGAGACGTTTTTGAACTGTCGTTAGCCTCTTGTACATTTAATTCATTTCTCAATTTTGTGCAAAACGCTACAGATTCGTTACCATGCAACTGTACGGCTTTTAATTTGTGTGTTTTTACCGTTTCCAGAATAAAAGAAATTTCGGCATCTACAAATACGCCTACACCCTTAATCTCCTCCGATAATTTGGGGATGCTTGCTTCAAAATTTCGTGGAGAGTTCGTATAGAAGATAAAGCCCAGATATCCAGGTTGCAATGCAGCCACATCCTCGATATTTTCTGGCACCTTCATACCACATACTTTAAGTTGTACTGAGTTTTTCATACTAGTTTATCTATTGACTACTCAATTGTTTTACAAATTGCATCGCGCTTGCACCGGGATCTTCTGTTTTCATAAAGTTTTCTCCGATTAGAAATCCTTGATACCCATACTGTTTTAAATCTTTGATCGCTGACACTGTACTAATTCCGCTTTCTGATACTTTTACAAAGTCATTTGGGATACGACTGCTTAGTTCTTTACTAATGTCGGTACTAACCTCAAAAGTTTTCAGATTGCGATTATTGACCCCCAGCATATCCAGCGAAGGCATAAGAGATTTTTCTAATTCCTCTTGGTTATGAACTTCTAAAAGTACATCCAATCCTAATTGTTTGGCAAAGGTTGACAATTCCTTGATTTGATCTTTACTCAACACGGCAGCGATCAATAAAATCGCATCAGCCCCGTAGGCTCGGGCTTCTAGTATTTGGTAAGCATCAATGATAAACTCTTTACGTAATAAAGGAAGTTGTACAGCTGCTCTAGCCAATAATAAATCATCTAAGGAACCTCCAAAATATTTTCCGTCAGTTAACACAGAAATTCCGTTAATTCCTGCATTCTCATACCCTTTGGTTACATTATCGACAGAGGTGTTGTTGTTGATGACTGATTTTGAAGGAGATCTTCGTTTATGCTCAGCTATGATACCAATATCACTCGTTCTTAAGGCATCTGCAAGCGATTTAGTGTCTCGCTCAAATAATACGGATTGTTCCAGCTGTTTTACGGGAATGAGTTGTTTTTTTAGCGCAACCTCTTTGTACTTATCTGCAACTATTCTATCTAAAATATTCATTATTTATGCGCTTAACTGTTGAACCTTCTTTAATACTTCTAATCCCTTGCCTGAAAGTAAGGATTCTTTTGCTTTTTCAAAACCTTGCAATGGCGTTAAATTTTCTACAGTAGCGATTGCCATACCTGCGTTGGCGCACACTACATTATTTTGAGCTTGTGTTCCTTTACCGGAAAGTACATTCATAAAAATTGTGGCTGCATCTTGAATAGAGTTTCCGCCCGAAATCTCCTCCTGAGATAAAGCGGTAATGCCGAAGTCCTGTGGACGCAACATACCTTCAGAGTGATTCGAGATTATTTTGGTATCACCGGTAAGGGAAATCTCGTCATACCCGTCAAGAGCATGCACGATGGTATAGTTTTTATCTGTATTTTGATAGAGATATCCATACATACGTGCCAATTCTAAATTGAAAACGCCAACAATTTGATTTTTTGGAAATGCAGGGTTCACCATCGGGCCTAACATATTAAAAAACGTCTTTACCGCGAGTTCTCGGCGTATCGGAGCGACATTCTTCATTGCAGGATGAAAAAGAGGTGCATGCAATACACATATTCCTGTCTCTGCGATACTGCGTGTCAAGAAATCTTTATCGTTACTAAACTTTATGCCTAAATGTTCCATGACATTTGAACTTCCACACGTAGAGGATACTCCGTAGTTTCCATGTTTTGTGACATGTATGCCTGCTCCGGCAGTAATAAACGATGAGAGCGTTGAGATATTAAAGGTGTCTTTGCCATCACCTCCCGTACCGCATAAATCGATGGCATTATAGTCGCTAAGATCTATAGCGACGCAGAGTTCCAGCAAGGCATCTCTAAACCCTTCAAGTTCATGTACAGTAATGCTTCGCATCATGTATACGGTAAGAAAAGAAGCAATTTGACTTTGATTATATGCACCATTGGAGATGTTTACCAATACCTGCTTGGCCTCATCCTTTGAGATGGTTTCGTGATTAATTAATCTATTTAGTAAATCTTTCATTTTACAATTTTGAGCGTGTTCGTTTTCTTTATGGAATAGGATCTTATAAATTCACCCAGTTTTCCAATATTTTTTTACCATCGGGAGTGAGCACCGATTCCGGATGAAATTGTACACCACAAACGTCATACGAGTCATGTCGTAGCGCCATTATCTGTCCGTTCTCATCATAGGCAGTAACCTTGAGACAATTAGGTAAATTTTTATCAGAAACTACCCAGGAGTGATAGCGGCCAACGGCAAATTCTTCATTGAGACCCGTAAACAAAATCTCGTCCGGTACAGTGACTTTTACTTGGGTAGCTACACCGTGGTAAACTTCATTAAGGTTTGTCAGGCTACCGCCAAAAACTTCTCCTATGGCTTGTTGACCAAGGCATACGCCAAAAATACTTTTGGTAGGTGCATAACGCTGTATGATCTCTTTGAGCAATCCTGCCTCCTCGGGAATACCGGGTCCGGGAGAAAGTAAAATTTTATCAAAAGCTTCGATCTCATCCAGATGAATTTGATCATTACGTCGTACGGTGACTGCACAATCTAAATCCTCCAGATAATGAACCAGATTGTAAACGAAGGAGTCGTAATTGTCAATAACTAATATTTTTTTCATTGCTTGTATGCTATTTTCGAGTGTGAATCGAATGGTTTCTTATATTGTTTGTGTTAGGGATAGCAGCCGGCTACCCTGCCTTGCCGTCAGGCAGGTATGTAGCGCGAATAGCCCGACCCGAAGGGTAACACCCCTATATTCCTTTTGCTAATTCTAATGCTTTGGTAAGTGCACCAAGTTTATTGTATACTTCTTGCAACTCACTTTCTTCGTTAGATTCATTTACCAAACCGGCGCCTGCCTGCCAATGTAATTCGTGATTTTTACTCAAAAATGTACGGATCATAATGGCATGGTTAAAGTTGCCTGAAAAATCCATGAAGCCTATGGCACCCCCATAAAAATCACGATTGACAGTTTCATATTTTTCTATGAGTTGCATGGCTTTGTGTTTGGGAGCTCCACTTAAAGTTCCGGCAGGAAACGTATCTGCTACCACACGCATGGTTGAGGTATCGGCGTGTATGTTACCGGTCACCTTGCTTACTAAGTGAATCACGTGAGAGAAGAATTGAACTTCGCGATAGTTCTCTACCATAACGTGTGAGCCGTTGCGACTTAAATCATTACGTGCCAGATCCACGAGCATAACATGTTCTGCATTTTCTTTTTCATCCGCTGCTAGTTTTTTTGCCAGTTCGGCATCTTGTTCGTCATTACCGGTTCGTTTAAAGGTTCCGGCGATCGGGTGAATCTCAGCTACTTTGTCTTTGACTACCAACTGCGCTTCTGGAGAACTCCCAAAAATTTTGAAATTTCCGTAATCAAAATAAAATAGGTAGGGAGATGGGTTAATACTACGTAAGGCGCGGTAAACATTAAACTCATCGCCCTTAAATTTTTGCGAAAAGCGTTTGGATAGTACGAGTTGAAAGACATCACCGCGCAGACAATGCTTTTTAGCTAAAGTTACCTGAGCTTTGTATTCGTCATCATTAAGATTAGAAGTGGTCTCACCAATCGTCTCAAAGGTATAAGAAGCAAAATTTTTAACTTGTAGCAGAGATTCTATTTGCGCAATATTATTCTCGGTTTGGTAACAGTGTGCGAAAATATAGGCTTCATTATTAAAATGATTAATGGCTATGATATTTTGATACACTGCATAGTAGACATCAGGAATGTTTAGATCCCCTTTTTTCTTACTAATTTCTACATCCTCAAAATAGCGAACGGCATCATAAGAGATATATCCAAAGAGGCCGTTATTGATGAACTTGAAATCATTTTTTTCTGTGTGGAACTGCTTTCCGAAAGTTTCGATGACTCCAGGGACATCAGTGTGTTCATCCACTTTTGAAGTAGACGAGGTACCATCGGGGAAAGTCTGCGTTATGATTTCATTCTCGATCTTAATGCTTGCGATCGGATTACAACATACGTATGAAAAGCTATTTTCGTTACCACGGTAGTCACTACTTTCTAGCAGAAGACTGTTTGGGTAGCGATCTCGTATCTTGAGATAGACACTTACCGGAGTAATCGTGTCCGCCAGAATTTGTTTGAATTGTGTGGTTAAAGTATAACTCATAATAATGTCTGATCTTTTTGGCAATTATTTGATTTGTTCACTGGTTGAATTTTAAGCATAAAAAAAGGCTTGTCGTGATGACAAGCCTTGGATATGTTTACTTAACATAATGATAGGAGCTATCTCACGAGATTTCGTTTTGATATGACCACCACCAAGTATTTGTTAAGATTAAATTCATTTCTACTTTTAATTTGCTCAAAGATATAAAATAAATATAGTGAGATGCAAAAAAAATTACATTTTTAATGTTACATCCAATGTAAAGTCATCAGAAATTGCTTTGTCTCCTAAGTTATCAAAGAAACTACCTGATCCGTATTTAATATCATATTTAGTACGATCTACATCCAGGGTAGTAGTAGCAATATCTTCATCTACATACATATCAAAGGTGATAGGTAGCGTTTTTCCTTTGATTGTTAAGTCTCCTACAACCTCGTATGTATCATCATCAGACATAGTTGCTGACTTAATTGTAAGCATTGCTGTATTATGATTTTTGATTCCGAAGAAATCATCAGAAGATAAATGTCCTTCTAACTTTTCCTTTCCTTCACCTGCCTCAAGGTCTGTTACTACAAGAGACGTCATATCTACTGTAAACTCTCCACCTACCAGCGCATCACCTTTAAACTCTAAGAATCCATTAGAAAAATTTAATGTCCCGTTGTGAGAACCTGTGATTTTTTTACCGGTCCATTCGATAGTGCTCTCTGAAGTGTCGATGTCCTTACGTTGTGCGTCTGCAGTTGTTGTAAATAATGTTGCAGTTACAAGAATTATTGAAGTTACTATTGTTTTCATAAGTATTAAATTAAATTAGTGATTGTTTATGATCTAAGTTTGTCTAAAAGTGTGTTGAATTGTTCTAACTCACTTTTTGTGAAAGGAGCTGTCAGTTTTTTTTCCAGATGTTCTATTACCGGATCCACTTCGCTTAAAAAGTTGAGACCTTCCTGAGTAATGGTGATTTCAATCTTTCTGCGATTGGAAGGGCATACACGACGCTCTACCAAACCCTTGTTAATAAGCTTGTCTACCAATCGTGTTGTATTACTCATCTTGCTTACCATTCTTGTCTGAATAGTTGATAGATTGGCAGGTGTTCCTTTTTGACCTTTTAAAATTCTAAGTACATTAAATTGTTGCACTGAGATATCAAATGATTTTAACTCGGCATTAATCTGCTCTTTTAAGATACGCTCCGTATAAATCAAATTAATCAACACCTTTTTGTGCAAGGGGAGTTTCGCTTTGGTTTTAATGAGGGTTTCTATATTCATTTGTATATACAACAATTGTTTATACAAATATAAGGTAACATTACGGAATGTAGGAGTGGTTCATCCATTAAACTTATGTTAATTTTTCCGATATCACAGGAAGGTACGGTGTTACTAAAATAATCTTAAACTCTGCTAACATGCGTATTAATTGCTGTTAATTAACTTTTTGTTGCAATAAGGAGATGCTAATTTGCATTGCTATGAAAAAAATATCCTTTGCTTTGAGCTATCTGGTTTTGATCGGTTTTTTGTTTTCTTGTAAACAGAAGCCGGCCGAAATTATGGATCCCATTGCGATCGTTGAGGCTAAGGGTTATGCTATTCCGGTATATGATTTTGAAAACTTTAAAGTGCTTTTGGGTAAAAAAGATGATAAAATACGGGTGGTGAATTTTTGGGCAACCTGGTGTAAGCCTTGTATTGAAGAGATGCCTTATTTTGAATTGGTTAATAGCGCCTATGCAGATAAGAACGTTGAAGTGATTTTGGTAAGTTTAGATGTGCCTTCACAAATAGAATCTAAACTAATTCCGTATCTGGAGCGTCAAAATATACAGAGTCAAGTAGTTGTTTTGGATGATCCGGATGCCAATTCATGGATACCAAAGGTAGATGAAGATTGGACAGGGGCAATTCCTGCAACCTACATATATAAAGGAAATGAATGTTCTTTTTATGAACAATCATTCTCTTATAATGAATTGGAAAAAGAACTAAAAAACTTTATTCCTTAAAAAGTAATAAATAACCTTAAGAATTTCTCAATATGAAAAGTATAAAAATTATAGTAGCTGTTGCCTTTATGGTGCTGATAAGCTCTTTTGCGATCAATCAAGTGGGGAACTCAAATTCTGATAGCGGCTACGCGATAGGAGATGCTGCTACTGACTTTAAATTGAGAAATATAGATGACTCTTTTGTCTCTTTATCCGATTATCCCGAGGCAAAAGGCTTTATTATTATTTTTACCTGTAATCACTGCCCATATTCGGTTGCTTATGAGGATCGAATCATTGCATTGGATCAAAAGTATAAATCACAGGGGTATCCGGTAATTGCTATTAATCCAAATAATCCAAAGGCGTATCCCGAAGATAGTTTTGAAAAAATGAAGGAACGTGCAGCTTCCAAGCAATTTACTTTTCCGTATCTTTTTGATGAGGATCAAACTATTTATCCGATATACGGAGCTACCAAGACGCCGCATGTGTATTTACTCAAAAAAGAGAACAACGCTTTAAAAGTTAAGTATATAGGGGCGATTGATAACAACTATAAAAATGCACTAAAAGCAGATCAAAAGTATGTGGAGGACGCTGTTGGAGCATTACTATCAGGCAAAGCAGTTCCTGTAGAGACTACGCGTGCGATAGGGTGTAGTATTAAATCTTAAAGTGCAACTCGTTAACTAAAAAAAGTGGAAAGCAGAAGATATTGTCAAGACTTCTTATCTTTGTATGAAATTTTATAAAAAGATAAACCAATGGCAGTAGATTTAAGTCAAAATGAGTGGGATGAGCAGTTAGCTAAAGATGATAATGCAATTGTTTTGGACGTCCGTACCGAAGAAGAAGTAGAAGAAGGGCACTTGCCTAACATGCAGCATATTGATATAAGACAGGGACAAGGGTTTCTGGATGCGGTGGAAGCGCTTGATAAATCAAAAAATTATTATGTGTATTGCCGCTCAGGAGCACGTAGTTCGCAAGCTTGTACACTTATGAATCAAATGGGTTTTGAGACCACTTATAATTTGGAAGGTGGCATTATGAATTATGAGGGTCCAATTGAACAATCATAAGTATATGCACTACCTACCCAGAATTGTAGTGCTGTTAATGCTTTTAGTATTTTCTAATTGTACTACTGCGACTAAGAAACCGGTAACGACCGAGGCGGTTATCGAACGAATTACATCAGAAGAGATGGTGAAATTGATGGAAGATCAAAAGATTCTAGTAATTGATGTTCGTACACCAGAAGAGTTTGAAACCGGCTATATCAGTGCTGCAGAAAATATAGATTTTAGGAATAAAAACTTTATGGATTCTATAGCAACGTTAGATAAGTCTAAACCGGTGATCGTTTACTGCGAACGCGGGGGACGAAGTTTGAAATGTTCTCAAATCATGAAAGAGGCTGGATTTACTAAGATTTATGATTTGGATGGCGGAATTTCACAGTGGAAATTTGATGGTCGTGACGTAGCGGTTGACTAAATAATAACCATACCCAATCTTATACATCCTATCGGCATAGCTGATAGGATTTTTTTTCTTTCTAATTTTTTCCATGTACTCAGAAGGCTAGGTACTAAATAAAAGTTAAACTTTTATTACTCAATAGTAATACTATTACCTTTGTAAGGTAAACAATGGAAAGATTATCACTTCATATCACCATTAGCCCTGAGCTTTATACCAAAGACCCTGAATCTTCAGTACTGGGACGAAAGATTATATCAAAAGGTATCGAAATGATCACTGATTTAGGTTTCGAGAGTTTTACTTTTAAAAAACTCGGGGGAGCCATAGGTTCAAATGAAAGTTCTGTCTATCGCTATTTTAGTAGTAAACATGCTTTGTTAGTATACCTAATTAGTTGGTATTGGAGTTGGATCGAATACAAATTGGTATTTGCCACAACTAATGTTACCGATCCCAAAGTGCGTTTACAGGAAGCTATAATTCTCTTAACACAAGATGTTACCGAGGACCATTCGTTCTCTTATATTAATGAGATTTTATTATATCAGATTATTATCTCAGAGTCTACCAAAGCATATTATACCAAAGATATTGATGCGGAAAATGAAAAAGGATATTACAAAACCTATAAGCGCGTAGTACAGCGTGTTAGTGAATTGGTACTGAATGTGAATCCTGCGTTTGAATTTCCTCATATGTTGGTCTCCACAGTTATCGAGGGAGCCCATCATCAGCGATATTTTTCTAAGCATTTGCCAACCCTTACCGATATAAAGGAAGGTGAAAACTACATTGTTCGTTTTTATACTGAACTTGTTCAAAAAACTATTCAATGAAAAAGGGTTTAAGCGAAACACATGCATCACTTAGGTTAATGGCAGTTATTATGACGCTGTCGTTAGTTTTTATACAGCCGGTATTGCAAGTTATGTTTTTTTTGGATGATACTTCTCCTACAGTTTTGATTTTAGGGAGTGAAGAAAATAATGAGGAAGATCATAACCTGCAAACCGCGGTAGATCATTATAAGCTAGATCAACCTTTGCTAGTTTCTTTCTTATGGGATGAGATCAAGTCCCCGACTAATTTTGGTTACTATACCACCCGTGGTTTTTCAGAAATCATTCTGGATATTCCCATTCCGCCACCCGATGTAGTCATATCTTAATACTTCTTAGTGTTGTGATTCACAACCAATTTTACCTGTTTCTTTAATTTACTTTTAATTATATCGATACATAGTAACAATAACTAGTGTGTCGTTACAAATCCAGAATAAATGAAAAAGACTATGTCGCCTTGGCAACGATTTATTGGCTTGTTGCAGTTAGACAGACGTGATATCAGACAAATCTTATATTATGCGGTTTTTGCGGGACTGGTGTCTCTGTCATTACCATTAGGTATTCAGGCAATTATCAATCTTATTCAAGGGGCACAGGTATCTTCCTCTTGGATCGTTTTAGTAGTATTGGTAACGCTGGGAGTAGCTTTTCAGGGAGGATTGCAGATTATGCAGATTCGAATTTTAGAGAATATTCAACAGAAAATTTTTACACGTTCTTCTTTTGAGTTTATCTATCGTTTTCCCAAGATCAAAACCAGCGAACTCCGTAACTATTATCCTCCGGAGTTGGCCAATCGTTTTTTTGATACCTTAACTGTGCAAAAAGGATTATCCAAACTCCTAATTGACTTTCCGGCTGCGGTGCTGCAGATTGTTTTTGGAATCTTACTGCTTTCTTTTTACCATCCGTTTTTTATAATCTATGGATTGCTATTGATCGTATTAATTTATATCGTTTTCAAATTCACAGCACACAAGGGATTGGAAACAAGCCTTAAGGAATCAAAAAATAAATATAAAGTTGCACACTGGATACAAGAGACGACGCGCTCTTTGATAAGTTTTAAACTTTCGGGCAATACGTCGCTTGCCATGAACCGCAATGATAAACTCACTACCGAATATCTGGATGCAAGAGAAAGTCACTTTAAAATTTTGCTACTTCAGTTTATTCAGATGGTAGGATTTAAGATTTTAGTGACTGCGGGTTTACTTGTAGTAGGAGGTTTGTTAGTACTTAATCAGCAAATGAATATCGGACAATTTGTGGCAGCCGAGATTATTATTCTTCTAGTCATTACTTCAGTAGAAAAACTGATTAAAGGACTAGAGACCTTTTATGATGTATTGACTTCGCTAGAAAAAATCGGACAAGTAGTAGATAAAGAACTGGAACCTCAAGACGGGGTCGATCCTTTCGAGAATCAGCAGAATCTCAAAATTGAATTAGAAAATGTAGCCTATACTACAAATGATGACTTTTCAATTCTAAAAAATATAAACCTAACAATTTCTCAATCAGATAGAATTGTGTTGGGGGGTCCCTCCGGTTCAGGAAAAACCACGTTGCTTAAATTGCTTTCAGGTATTATCTACCCAACTTCCGGAACGTTGTATGTCAACGATGCTTCTATCAAAGGGATCTGGCCTAACAAATATCGCAGTCACATTGGGCAAGTTTTGCCCGAGCAACAACCATTTGAAGGAACATTATTGGAAAACATCACCTTTGACGACCCACAGATAACTAGAGAGCGGGTGCATGATGTGCTTAAAAATCTAGGCTTATTATCCTTTGTGAAGCAACAAGCTAATGGACTGCAGACCATGTTGTATCCACAAGGACAGCAGATGCCCTACACCATCTCAAAGCGAATTATTTTGGCCAGAGCTATCATTCACGAACCTAAACTTTTATTGTTAAAAGATCCGCTGGAGCATTTTGAACCCAATGAATCCGCTGCGATTATTGAATATCTGACGAGACCGGAGCAACCCTGGGCAATTGTTGTGGCTTCTCGTAACCCACTTTGGCTTCGCAAGGCATCGTCAACTTTAGAACTTAATGAAGGAACTTTAAATCATACGCGCAATGCTTAATATATCAAATAACCAACTTAATAAAACGGTAACGTTAGAAGGGTATACCGCTTTCGCGAAAGCGTTCAAAACGGCGCACTTTAAACTTTTTAATCGCTTCCTTTTAGGTTTTGCGATCTTAGGAGTAATCATATTGTTTTTGCCATGGACTCAAAATGTAACCGGTAATGGATATGTGACCACCTTGACGCCCGATCAACGTCCGCAAACGATTCAATCCCCGATTCCCGGACGTATTGAAGAATGGTATATCAAAGAAGGGGATTATGTAAAGAAGGGAGATACAATTTTACATATTTCAGAAATTAAAAATGAGTATCAGGATCCACGATTGGTGGAACGTACCAACCAACAAAAAGATGCCAAGAGTCGATCGGTACAGTCCTATCAGGATAAAATAAAAGCACTGGGTAACCAGATTCAAGCATTACAAGCAGAACAGGCACTCAAATTAAAACAAGCCAAAAATAATCTGGTACAAGCTCGGCTTAAGGTTAAGAGTGATAGTATCGATTTTCAGGCAGCAAAAACAAATCTGGATATTGCAGAGCGTCAGTTCAACAGAACTGTGACACTGCAAAACGAAGGATTAAAGGCAGTAACCGATGTAGAGGAAAAACGACTAAAATTGCAAGAGACGCAGGCAAAATTAATTTCGCAAGAAAATAAACTATTGTCAAGCCAAAACGAAATTATCAATGCGCAATTAGAAATTAGCAGGACGCTGGCAGAATACACCGATAAAATTTCAAAAGCACGTAGTGACCAGTTTACCGCAGAGTCCAATCAGTTTGAGGCAGAAGGAGAAGTAACCAAGCTGGAAAATCAATCAGCCAATTATCAAATACGTAATGATCTCTATTATATCACTGCCCCACAAAATGGATATATAACCAAAGCAATATTCGGCGGAATCGGAGAAACGTTCAAAGAAGGTGAAAAATTGGTGGGTATTATGCCAGCTAACTATGATTTGGCAGTTGAAACCTATGTCGAACCTTTAGATTTACCGTTAATTCATTTGGGAGAAGATGTACGGATTCAATTTGACGGCTGGCCGGCAATCTTTTTTAATGGCTGGCCCAATGCCTCCTTCGGAACCTTTGGCGGTAAGGTAGTTGCTATTGAAAATTTTATTAGTAAAAATGGTAAATTCAGAATCCTAATTGCGCCTAATAAAGAAGATACAAGCTGGCCAAAAAATATTCGTGTGGGCTCCGGAGCCTATACCATTGCACTTTTGGAAGATGTTCCTATTTGGTATGAAATCTGGCGTCAGCTTAACGGTTTTCCTCCTAATTATTATGAATCGGCAGCTAAAACTCAAGAAGAAACCAAATCCGATACATCAGATAAAACTGAAAAATAGATGAAAGCAAACCTTTTATATCTAATAGTATTTTGCTGTTTAGGACGAATACAGACTATTCAAAGTCAGCAATCAATGGTTCAGAATAAACAGAATAATATTTCCACTCAGGAACAGGTATTAACCTTTGAGGAATATTTGGGTTATGTAAAACAGTACCATCCGTTGATCAAGCAAGCAAATTTACAGCTCAGCGTGGGAGAAGCTACCTTGCTACGGGCTCGTGGAGGTTTTGATCCAAAGATTGAGATAGATTACGATCGTAAAAAGTTTAAAGGGACCGAGTATTATGATCAATTAAACGGAGCATTTAAGATACCAACCTGGTATGGGATCGAGCTAAATGCCAAGTTTGAGGAAAATACAGGACAGTTTTTGGATCCCAGTTTAACTGTGCCTGAAGATGGTTTGTATAGTGCCGGAGTTTCATTTTCATTAGCGCAGGGTTTTTTGATGAATGAGCGAATGGCCATGCTTAAAAAAGCACGGGTATTTATGGATCAAACTGAAGCGGATCGCATACTATTAGTAAACACACTAATTTTTGAAGCTAGTAAAGCATATTTTGAATGGGCTGAAGCAGCAAACGAACAAGATATTTACGAGAATTTTTTGCAGAATGCCCTAATTCGGTATGAGGGTGTACAACGTAATGTTGAGGTAGGTGAAGTAGCTGCTATTGATGCTACCGAAGCACGTATTATTTATCAAACACGACAACTTGATCTGGAAGCTGCGCAACTCAAAAAAAGAAAAGCAGCATTAAGGGCAAGTAATTTTTTATGGCTGAATGAAGTGCCGTTGGAAATACAGGAAGATGTAGAACCCGAACTGCCAAAAGAGCAAATTCTGGCCTCATCGTTGCAATTGCAAAATGATGAACTACTCAATGAACTTGAACTTAATCATCCTAAATTAAGAAGTTTAACTGCCAAAATTGAAGGATTAGCGATAGATCGCAGATTGAAACGAAATAAATTATTACCTAAACTTGATTTACAATATAATTTTCTTACTCAGGAAGCCGAGCAGGTGAATACGCTGAATACTGCTAATTATAAAGTCGGTGTCAATTTTAGTTTTCCATTATTTCTACGAAAGGAGCGAGGCGAGGTACAATTAGCTAAGTATAAGCTGCAAGATGCTACGTTTGAGAGAATGTCGGTAACGGTTGAATTACAAAATAAGATTGAAGCTACCCGGGTGGAGATCGCATCTTTAACAGACCAGAATGCGCTTATTTTGGATATGGTTGGTAATTACCGGACGCTGTTAGTGGCCGAAGAACGTAAATTTGAGTTGGGAGAGAGTTCATTGTTTTTGATTAACTCTCGCGAACAAAAATTAATTGAGATCTTGTTGAAGGCAAATAAGTTGCAGGTAAAGTCACTACATGCCAATGCAAGTTTGTTTAATGTATTGGGTGTGACAATAGAGTAGGGGATTTGAAAAGATAGAGCAGAGAACAGAGAACAGAGAAAATAGAGCAGAGAACAGAGAAAATAGAAAAGAGAATAAAAAATAAAGAACACGGAATAAAGAATTATGGTTCCTGCCTCTTTCATACAGACTTTCATCTTATAATTTAGCATACATTGCTTAAAAAACACAGAATCGAGTCAAAAGTCAATTTTTGTAAACCCTTGCTACCACTGCTTGGAAAGTTGCCGCACTTGTCAGGAAGGTTTCCCGGTGGTGGGAAAGTTGCCGCCCGTGTCCTGAGCGTTTCCCGATAGTGGGAAAACGTGCCGCCCGTGTCCTGAGCGTTTCCCGATGGTGGGAAAACGTGTCGCCCGTGTCCTGAGCGTTTCCCGATGGTGGGAAAACGTGCCGCACTTGTCAGGAAGGTTTCAAAATCTATTTAGCGGTCAAATAGCTTATCTATAATAAATTATGTAGTTTAGTAACATTAAAACCCACTACCAACTTCACTTAGTATCCTTTGGGTAGTGTTTGTAAAAGAGAAATATAGTTACCTATGGTAAACATATAAAGGAGTATAGTTACCAAAGGTGACTATATAACATTGTTGTATGCAATAGTCAAGTTCGCAAGGACAATTTTTTCGGAGGGTTGCGCGAGGGTTATGGAGTTTTCCTCTGATTAACTATGCGGACAAAGCCTTTGATAAAAGGAGTTGTCCAAGTACTTTTCGATGATATCGTGGAGAGTTTATACTATCCAAACGTTAGCACGTAAAAAAGTACTTGATCAAGGTCGTGAAAAATTTTTACAAAGTCAAATTTGAAACGGACTTGCGGGATGTTAATCAGTATAGAAAACGGTTTTTTATTCCATTCACCGACGGACCATACATGGCCATGTATATTCCATAGGTTCGGGTAGCTCCGAAAAAGTTGGGGGCTATAATTTATGCCGAAGCTGAACTACTGTTCCTTTATTTTTTTAATTTTGGGAAAAGCTAAATTAAAAAGTATAAAGCACACAACACTATGTATGATTTCATTTGGCAAATAGTTTGTCTGCGCTATCGCTACGCAAACGATTATCACCAATCAAAACATACACCTAACGTTAGCAACAAGTTAAAACAATACGAACAACCAATTAGAACAATAACATAATATGGCAAAAAAGAAAAGCCAAAAAATGCCGAAATTCTCATCAGAAGAGACCTATGAACTACTTCGAATTAAAACAATTCAGAATGTAGAATCTGATATAAAAGAAAGATTGTTTTCAAAGTTAAAATTATGGGGGTTAGTATTTACAATAGCAATAGGTTTAGCAGGATTTTTAGGGTTTACAAGTTTCTGGTCTTTAATATCTAGCACAATTGACAATTCAGTCGATACTGAGGTTGAAAAAAGAATCAGTCCTCAACTTCTCAAATTAGAAAATCGGATTGATGACACTAGGGAAAGCAGTATCCTTGCTAAAAGTGCTAACCAAAAAATCAAAGAAACATCTGAAAGTGTTGAATTGCAAATTCAAAAATCAAATGAGAATATTGAACAAACAATGAGTTTGAATTCAACTGTAAAAGATTCTCTAAAAAGTCTTCAAAATTTAATAAAATCGCAGAATAAAGAATTAGTACGTTTAAAAGCTCAAATGATAAACTTGTTTAATAGTTTAAAAACCGAATCTTTTAAGATTGAGAATAATAGTAAGACTAGAATAGTTAAATTAAATGAAAAAGTAACTTTAGTATTTATGAGACTAGAGTCAATACCTATAGAGGTCAGTGTGAAACTACAATGGCATATTTATTCTCAACCACCAAATTCATTTTGGCTTGAGAAAAATATTTTAATTTTCAATTGGGGAGATCCTGCAAGTAAGTTAAGCACAAAACAAACTCACGTTTCTTATGCAACTGACCCAACCGATACTAATCTTTTAGGAGAATTAAGAGAAGTCAACGGCGAGATATTTGCAGGAGAAACTAAGATTTATGGTAGCGAAAAATAATTAAAAACCAGTTGCTAACACCGGTAACCGTTGCACAAGCCCTCAAGAAAGATAAGATCGGTATAATATCTTGGGTCTAAGCGCTGGTTTTTTAAAGCGATATACTAATAACTACTTCAATATAAATTGCTCTAAACGCTTTATTTCAGGTCTTAGAACGCATTTTAATTGAGAAATATGGACTAAATACACTCCCGATCTACTTATTGGGTTTTTCTTTATGAATTTTAAGTACTTCTTCAAATTATATGCGATAGCGGATAGATGCATTACTTTATTAGCTTGCTTAATTCCTATAGTATTGATTTTTCGCAAGCCCATAAACTGAATTGGCATTCCGAATACGGGTTCTACCGTAGTTTGTCATTTGCCTTTGTATTTAGTGAGACATATAGAAGATTCTCCTTTCCCTAAACAGGGAAAGGTGGCCAAGCAACGCGCGGTCGGAAAGGGTGGCGTCATGTTTCCTGTCATCGTGATTCCTGTTTCCTAATATAATCTTTTGCCTTCTGCCTCGTGCCTAGCATTAGCTTATTCAAAATAAAATTATTAGTTTAGTCATCATTAAAATCAGATTCCCACCCCACTTGGTAACCTTGCGTTACTTTTTATTTACTATATAAAGCATATATGTCTTTTATGCAATTGTTGTAGCCAATTAGAATGAAAAAATTTAGAGGTCAAAAAAAATATTACAAACGTCTCGAAATTGAAAATGATTTAGACAAAGCGAATTGGCTAGATTTTAGCGACCCTGAAATTTGGCTAGACAACTGGCATCTTCATTTTGACTGGAAAGGGTTAGGAAATAATAGTTTCAAAAAAAGAAAGCCACATCTTGATAAACTGATTAGACACTTTGAGCTCTTGGAAGAAGAAACAAAGAAATTAAATAAAGATTTTCAACTCTATGCAGTCCTACTTGATAATGATAGTTATTATGATGCATTGTTTGTGAATACATCAAATCCAAATAATAAGTTTCCTTGGAAATATGACAACCTAATAGCTAAAAGTAATTTGACAAATTCTGACCTTGAAAGATATGTAAATAATTTAGAAGGATTCGAAAAGTATTATGGTATTGCGGATGAAAATTTCTGTGTGCTTTACAAAAAAGGAATTGGTATTGAACCGAAATAAAACAAGCTAAAACACCGGTAACCGATGCACAAGTGCTCAAAAAAGATAAAATCGATATAAAATCTTGAGTCTAAGCGCTGGTTTTCTAAAACAATATACTAATAACTGCTACAATACAAATTGCTTTAAACGCTTTATTTCAGGTCTTAGAAAGCATTTTTAATTGAAAAATATAGGCTAAATACACTCCCGATCTACTTATTGGTTTTTTCTTAATTAATTTTAAGCACTTCTTCAAATTGTAAGCCATAGTAGCCATATGCATCGCTTTATTGGCCTGTTTTAGACCTAATAGTATTGATTTTTCGCAAGCTGATAAGCTGAGTTGGCATCCCGAATACGGGTTCTATCGTACTTTGTCATTTGCCTTTGTATTTAGTGAGACATATAGAAGATTTTCCTTTCCCTAAACAGGGAAAGGTGGCCAAGCAACGCGCGGTCGGAAAGGGTGGCGTCATGTTTCCTGTCATCATGATTCCTGTTTCCTAATATAATCTTCTGCCTTCTGCCTAACATTAGCTTATTCAAAATAAAATTATTAGTTTAGTCATCATTAAAACCAAATTCCCACCCCACTTGGTAGCTTTTTTAGTTGCCTTTTAATAATGATATTAGAGAAATATAGTTACCAAAAGTGAATATATAACAGTGTTACCATACATTTGAACCTAACTAACTATGAACGAATTTGACCAATTCACAAAATTGAAAACTGAACCAAATATTGGAAAACGAATTTTAGCAGGATTTGTAGATTACCTAATAATATATGTCTTCTTTTTTATCTATTTATTTGCGTTTGGAGAACCAAATTCTGAAGGAGAATATACTGTGAATGGATTACCAGCGCTTGTCCCAATAATATTTTGGGGAATTATGACAATCGGACTTGAAATCGGACTAGGAGCAACTCTCGGAAATTCACTCGTTGGATTAAAAGCCATACCGAAAAGCGGAATTAATCGGAATTTGACTTTTGGCGAATCTTTCAAAAGACATTTACTTGACCCAATTGATATGTTATTTTTTGGACTGATTGGATTGGTAACAATAAAAAATACAGATAAAAATCAAAGATTGGGTGACATTTGGGGAAACACAATTGTCGTGCGGAATCAAAATTTGACTGAATTAAAAACTGAATAAAAACGTATGGTAACAATTTATAACCGCAATTACGGGGGATTCGACTACGTCCGAATCCACGCGGAATTGCTAAAGGCCAAACCGAAAATTAATGCATATTAACCCGTAACTGACGGTTATACGAGGCCTTTGTACACAAGCTAACCCCCCCCATCAACTTAACTTCTTTATATATTAACTAAATTAGCTATTCTTAATAAAGAATAATGAGTAACACCTTTAATATATATTGTGATGAAAGCTGTCACATGGAAAATGACCATAAAAAATTTATGCTTTTAGGTTGTGTTAGTTCTGCTTATAATCAAGTAAAAAGACACACTTCTCGAGTAAAACACTTAAAAGAAAAACATAATTATTACGGCGAAATAAAATGGTCTAATGTATCTAGTTCTCAACTGTTATTTTATAAAGATTTAGTTGACTATTTTTTTGATACTGATATTATGTTTAGAGCAGTTATAATAGATAAATCTAAAATTAACAATTCCGCTTTTAATCAAGATTATGATGACTTTTATTATAAAATGTATTATCAGTTATTAAATCACAATAAAAATAGTTCTTTTAATTACAATGTTTATCTTGACATTAAAGATACTCTTAGTGCATATAAAGTCAACAAATTGAAAGAAATTTTAAATACAAAGTTTGGAGTCTTCAGAAATATTCAAAACATTCGTTCTCACGAAAGTATTTTAATGCAAATAGCTGATTTTATAATGGGGGCTTTATCTTACAATCTAAATAATTCTGAAAAGAAAGTAATAGCTAAAAAGCAAATAATAGAAAGAATAAAACAACACGCTCCTAATGGCTTAGATTGCAATTCACAATATGCTGATAAAAAATTAAACTTATTTTTTATTGAATTAAAATAATATGCCTTTTAATCAACTAAAAAAATATAACGATTTATTAGATATATCGGGTATGTCTCCCCAAATGAGAACTAAATCCTTAAGAGGTATCTTTGATAGGGATATCAGTGATGATAGTGAGAATTTCAAATTCAAGTCAAAACAGATTACTCCAACTCCTGCGGATGGTATAATTAAATTAGATACTTTATTTCGTCACCTGACAACCGTTATCGTCGATAAAAAAACAAGAAAAAGAGAATATGATGTTCATAGGTCTCAAAGACTACATTGGGTTAAATATCACATAAAAGAATTAAAAAAGGATGATGTTTTAATCTATTCAATAAAAGAACCTGATGGTTTTAGAACTTACATTTATGATGTTACTGAAAAATATGTAATTGTACTAGAACCACTTCGTAATAAAAATGAATATTATTTACTTTCTGCATATTATGTACGAGGAAAAGATGCTAAAAGAAATAAGTTTGTCAAAAAATACAAACGAAAATTAGATAATATCTTATAAAAAGCAAAAAACGCAGAGCATCTTGGCTTGCGTTTCTCGATTTCCTTCCTCCGAACGGTAGGATGAACTCGAGACAAATATATGACATAAGTATAATAACAAACAACTTTATTAACAATTATTATTCTTTATTAACAATTAATATAAAGCCAGTGTACAACAAAGGTAACCGTTGCACAAACCCTCAAAGAAAATAAAATTAGCATAAAACCTTGAGTCTAAGACCTAGTTTTCTAAAACGATATACTAATAACTCCTGTAATACAAATTGCTTTAAACGCTTTATTCCAGGTCTTAGAAAGCATTCTAATTGAAAAATATGGGCTGAATGTACTCCCTCTTTACGTATTGGATTTTTCTTGATGAATTTTAAGTACTTCTTCAAATTATATGCGATAGCAGCCATATGCATCACTTTATTGGCCTGTTTTAGAACTATAGTATTAGTTTTTCGCAAGCCCATAAACTGAGTTGACGTGCCGAATACGGGTTCTACTGTACTTTTTCGTTTGCCTCTATATTTAGTGAGTAATATAGAATTATGCTCCTTTCCTTAAACAGGGAAAGGTGGCCAAGCAACGCGCGGTCGGAAAGGGTGGCGTCTAAATATTAAATGCAAATCAAAAATTTTTAAATGTAAAAGTGATGCATAGTTGATCGGTTGTCAATAGAAAATCAAGAATTGAAGATTATCATCCTGTTACCTATCATCCTTTTTCTTGTCTACCTTCAATAAACCTTTGCCTCGTCCCTCGTGCCTAATATTAGCTTATTCAAAATAAAATTATTAGTTTAGTCATCATTAAAACCAGATTCCCACCCCACTTGGTAACGTGAAGTTGCCTTTTAGTAATGATATTAGAGAAATATTTTTACCAAAAGTGATTATATAACTGTCAGCTTCCCTTAAAACCGAACTGTTTAAAAGTAGAATAAAAATCTTAAATTTAAACAGTATGAGAAAGAGTAAATTTTCACCACAGCAAATCGCAAAGATTTTAAAGGAGTTTGACAACGGTAAATCGGTTGACCAAATCAGTCGCGAACATGGGGTTAGTTCGGCAGCTTTTTATAAGTGGCGTTCAAAATACGCGGGGATGAACTCAAAAGAATTGAAACGACTTAAGGAGCTTGAAGAAGAAAACCGAAAGCTCAAACAAATGTATGCAACCTTAGCCCTAGATCATCAAATGGCCAAAGACATCATCGAAAAAAAGCTTTAAAGCCTTGCCGTAAGAGAGCTATCTGTAAAGAACTTGCGCATTACGGTATCAGCAGGGCGTGCCGTGTTATGAATATGAGCAAGAGTGTTTTTTATTACAAGGCGCTACCAAGAGATGATTCTGAGATAGAAGAGGCTTTACAACAAAAAGCAGCAGAACACTCAGATGAAGGGTTCTGGAAAGCCTACGATCGCTTACGTGAAGAAGGAAAACCTTGGAACCACAAACGCATGCATAGAGTATATGTAACCTTAGGGCTACCTTTACGCAGAAAAGTAAAGAAACGATTACCGACAAGAGTAAAAGAGCCCTTAGAAGTTCCTTCAGACCTCAATCATACTTGGAGTATGGATTTTGTAACTGATGTCCTAGAGAATAAAAGACGTTTTAGAGCATTTAATATTATAGATGACTACAACAGGGAAGTTTTACACATAGAAATAGACTTCTCTTTAACAAGTAATCGTATTGTATGGGTGCTCAATCACCTTATCAATAAAAAAGGTAAACCACAACGAATTCGAATGGATAATGGTCCTGAATTCATTGCCAATATCACCAATGACTGGAGTCAGATGCACGCTATAGATTTTAAGTATATCCAACCCGGAAAACCGACTCAAAATGCGTTTATAGAGTGTTTTAATGGTACCTATCGAAGAGGTGTACTAGATAAGTACATTTTTGAGGATATACATCAAGTAAGAGAACAAACGCAGATTTGGATGGAGGATTATAATAATCACAGGCCTCACGATGCGCTTGGTAAAATTTCTCCAGTAAAATATGCCGAAATTAATTCTTCTGTGGCTAGCCACAGAAGAATTAAAAACAATAACTTTATTGAAATTTTAGAAAAATAAGCAGTTCTAATTAGGGGAAGCTGACATAACAATGTTGTGGTGCATAAGATGAAGCTAGTAGAATCTACATATGAAATTATTGCTTGGAAGTATTTGAATCAAAGTGTTGACGAAAAGTGGTCTGCTCGGGCTGTTGAAATGATGTTGGTCGGGTTTGATACCGAGCATTTAGTTGAACTTGCTGGAATTGAAAAACCATACAACCAATTTGAATTAAAAGAATTGACTGATAAGGTATTTGAAGAACTAAATCTTAACTTTACAAATCAGGACAAAGTAGTAATTGACTATGTGACTTATTTGGCAAAAGAAGTGCTGAATGATAAAAGAGATTTATTGAAAACTTTAAGGGAGATTAAGGACTTATACATCGCATTTGATTACGATAGCCAAATTTATGATTTCTACTCTCTGTACTTTGCTAAAGAAGATTTGAACTATGATACCGTACAATGGTATTGGAACGGGGCAGACAGAAACAACATTGACCAAATTTGTAAGGACTATTTAAAAGAATGGATAAACAAACATGAAATTGGATGAACTATTAGAAAAAGTAAATTCTAAAGAGACTTTTTTCCAATTTGTCAAAGCTCTTAAAGAAGATAAGATTGATGAAGATGAAAAGGAGAAAACAAGTTCATCTTCACCTTATGGACCTGGAGTCAACGGATGGGAAAATGGAACAATCTCAACTTTTTTAGATGCTGTTGAAGCATATGGAGAGGATAGTGATTTAATTAAGGAGGAACCTAATTGGAAGAGCTTTGCACTTTTACTATATGCTGGAAAGTTTTATGAATAAAGAAATACGACACCACAACACTGTATATGAAATCATAGCACCCTACGGGATGCTACGCTTCATATACTAAACGTTGTACTTAATGGGGTATGGTAAAGGATGTCCCTTAACGAACATGCCGAAAAAACTGAATTGAATTGATATTTAGACCAATAAAATACGAAAAATACGCTCAAAAAGCAGTTGGCAAACTTCAAGAAAGTCAACCTAAATTCAGAGAAAATTTTGATACGGATAACTATGCAAATTGGTTTTATAACCAATCAAGCGAAACGCTAAGATTGTATAGTGAAGACAAAGAAATTTATTTCAGATATATTCCTGTTGGAACATTTTCGCTGAATACAAATAGTTGGATGTGGGCTTGGGCTAATGAAGATTCTGTTGAACCGAGAAAATTTAGAACTTTGAAAATTAAAGAATTCGGCGAAAAGAAAAATTATGAAAATCTGACAAATGCTTACTTTGAAGGGGACAAATATACAGGTTGGGAATTGACTTCTATTGCATTTGACATAATTGGTGGAATTGGGACTTACCGAGTCATTTCTGACCATTTAGAAAAGTACTTTCTTCTGACTGAACAAATAACGAAAGAAGAAGCCGAAAAAATTGAGAGTGAATTAATTGAATGTAGTGTTCACGGAAAAATCAGAAAAGCATTTATTTGCCAACATTTGAATACCGAACAAAAAACTGGATTTGAAGAGGCTTTTGAGACCTATCGAGGAATGGAATTGGAAGAAGAAGATGATTTGCAAGCTTGGTGTTCTGAATGCGAAAAAGAGCGAATTAAAACAGATGGTTGGAATGATGAATCTATGGGGTTTGCTAAAATAAAATTAGTGTGTGAAAGGTGTTATTTTGAAATTAAAGAAATGCATTAAAAGGAATAAAGCACATAACATATTTATTTTTAGACATTAGCAGAGGATATGATCAAGAAAGCAGTATCTAATAGTTGTAAAATAACGGCAGCTAAAATAATTTACAAATGAAAAAATGTATGCTACTTTTAATGGTCCTTGCTTGTCATAGTCTAATGACGGCGCAGGATACAGATGCAGAATTGTTTTTTAACGATGGAACTTCAATCGAGGGGTATGGAATGCTTCATAAAACTGATAAAATCAAATTTCGTATTTCCCTAGATGACAAACCGGATATATGGACAAAACTAATGGTCAAAAAGATAACTTTCTATGGTTTCAATATGAGTACTACTTTTGAATACGTGCAATTGAAACCTGATGAACCTGCAACACTAGTAGAAGTACTCGTTGATGAAAACACAAAATTATTCTCTGATGTAACCACTTACTATTTTTATGCAAATGATGGAATGATGAACGGTTTGCCAACATCAAGATCACGACAACAATTTTCAATTTCGAAAATTTATATTCAAAAAGCTGGAGATGAGTTTCCGGTAGCCTTAACCGGAAATTTTAAACGAAAAGCAAAAGAATACTTTTCTGATTGCTCCGGATTGGTTAAGAAAATAAATAGTGGAGAATTCAGAAAATCTACAGTAAAAGACATGGTATACTACTATAATGATTTTTGTGCGGAATAAGTAGCTGCTAATAATATGCTAATAAGTAAGAATTTTTATATAAAGAAACGAGTTTTTTAATTCGTAGATAATAGTAGAGGAAAATATAAGCAGGAATACTTTGACTACGAGTTGAAGAAGGCAGCTAGTCTCGCTTAGGATTGCAAATAGCTTTTTAAAGTTGCGTTTATCCTCTAAATAACTCCTATAGCAACTATTATATCAAAATCCTCCTTAATTTTCCTATCTTTATAAAGGACTCAGTCAAAACAACATAAATTATGGTTATAAACGTTAAACCGCCAACTTCCTTTTGGATCGTCGCTACCTTTGCTCTTTTGTGGAATATCATAGAAATCTATTTCAGTTCCTTTGAGCTAGACGTGCTACAAGAAAATATGACGACTGAGGAATTTGATAATATGCAGTCAATCCCTTTTTGGTATGTAGGAGTATTTTTAATTGCGCTATTCTCGGAAATGCTAGGTAGTTTTATGCTGTTTATGAGACGTAAATTTGCTACTGTATTCTTTGCAGTTGCCTTAATTACGCTACTATTTATAGAGTTTTATTGGTTGTTCTTTTTTGATATTCAAACCACATCTATTGTATTTTCTATAGTTATACCAATTATAGTCATTGGAATAGCCGCATTTCTTTATTATTATAGTAAAATGGCTGTCAAAAAAGGTTGGCTTAAATAGACAAGGATTCATCAAAATCGATTGTTTCAATGAGGTCAATTTATAACCCAAGATAGTATAAATGTTATGTTGGCGGATTGATACTTTTGACATTAATTAATAGAATACAAACAAAAAATGACTCAAACAGCGCGTCCAAAAATCCAAATATCATTAACTAATTTGGATAAAAGTATCGAAGTGGTAGCGGCTATCCTATTGATGATAATTTGGATACTGCCTTTATCAACGTATACTGATTTGCCAGAGATAATTCCGATTCATTATAATGGTTTAGGGAAAGCAGATGAGTTTGGTCATAAAGGGAATATTTTTTTAGGTCCGAGTCTGGCATTGATATTCTATATTGGGATGACGCTATTGGTTAGCAAACCACACCTTTTCAATTATCCTAAGACAATCACAAACGAAAATGCTTTAAAAAACTATACGCTGGCAACGCGATTAATTAGAGTGGTTAAATTGACTATTGTAGTTGTTTTCACTGTCGTTGTTCTAAGAACGTTACAAAATGCAACTGGAACTATCGATGCTCTTGGGACTTGGCTTTTGCCGGTATCACTTGGAGTTATGTTTATTCCGATAGCTTACTTTTTGCTTAAGATCATAAAGACGAATTGATAAGATTTCTGGTCCTTCCGATGAATGAAATCAAGAAAAGGTTTCCAGTTTCTAAGTTCTCCTTTTAGTTCACCTCATGTTTCTCGTTCCCTTCTTTTTCTTTTTACAAAGACTTTGGTGAAATATCTATTTCAAAAAAAATCGGTAGTTTAGTACTACTTAAAACCAAAATATCCACTGATTCTGATTATAAACTTTTCATCGCTTGTTGCTAGCATTGCTAAAATAGAAGACTAGACCATTTAGCTTATTGAAGAAGCCATTGGTAGTAAGCAATGAAGTTTGAACAGGTGTCATGGTCCTTAGGTTTTTACAAATTTGAATGTTATGATAAAAGAGATGTACATACAATTGACGCTCTCAATCATTTGTTTTTTAATCAAACTAACTAATTATTAAAGAAGGAAAGAATGGACAAATTAACTCAGTTTTTCAACGAACTGTTGACCAATACAGAAACATTCAATCATTTTAATTCTGGTGCTACAAAAGGCGAAATTGCCAACAATCGAAAACGCATGTTACATGCAGCCGGAGTTGAACATTCAGAAGAGATTATAAAGATGTCTGCTCAAGATCTGCAAAAATTTATGGAGAAAGAGTTGTTTCCAAAATCCGGTGAGATAATGAAAACAACCATATCCGAGTTAATTATCCAACAAATGTTAGCACATCCCGAACGGATGGCAATTATTGATGGTAATACCAATATTGAGTACAAGGACCTTATGAAACGGGCTAGTGAAGTGGCAGGAGAGCTTAATAATCGTAAGGTAGTACCGGGATCATTAGTTGGGGTGTGCATGAGTCGCACCTGGGAACTTGTTGCCACACTAATTGGAGTGATGCAAGCAGGATGTGCTTATGTGCCCTTAGATCCAGCATACCCGCAAGATCGAGTGCAATATATGTTAGAACATTCTCGTGCGGTAGCAGCCATTGTTGATACGGATAAGGCAGCAGCCCTTTGTAAAGGTGTACGTGAACTGCTATGGCTCAATTCAGTTGGTAGTCATACGGATGCTACAATTCGACCCTCTGAAAATGATTTGGCTTATGTCATCTATACCTCAGGATCAACAGGTCGCCCAAAAGGAGTAGCTGTAGAACATAAAAACGTTGTTGCTATGCTTCAGTCCATGCGTGAGAAATTTAGTGATGAAGAACTAAAAGGTGTATTTGCCGGAGCTTCGGTTTGTTTTGATACTTCGGTGATGGAAATTATGGGAACCTTATCACTTGGTGGTACAATTATCCTTGCAAAAAATGCGCTTGAGCTGACCACGCTTCCTGCGGCGGATCAGTTGAGAACCGTTGTAATAGTTGCCTCGGCACTGCAAGCACTACTAACTACTGAAACATTACCCAAGGGATTACGATGTTTAGTTTTTGGAGGCGAGGCGCTCAAACGCTCAGTGGTAGAACAGGTATACGCCTTAGCACCCAATCTACGTATCTTAAATGCTTATGGCCCTACTGAAGACACGGTGTATTCAACCTTGGCCGAGATTCCTTCGGGAGTTAAAATAGTTACGATAGGCAAGTCGGTGGCGAACTCCCGTGCATATATTTTGGACGATGTTATGCAACCAGTTCCTGTCGGAGAGGCCGGTGAATTGTACCTTGCAGGAAGCAAGCTTGCACGCGGATATTTATATGATGAGGCGCTAACTAAAGAACGTTTTATAGAAAGGGAACCTTGTGATCTGATACCGGACAATCGATTATATAAAACCGGAGATTTGTGTCGCTGGACAGAAAATAAAGAAATTGAATTTCTGGGTAGAGTTGATCAACAAGTAAAGATCAGAGGCTTTAGAATAGAGCTTGAAGAAATTGAGTCGGCACTTGAGTCAATGGAGGGTGTTGACGCTGCAGCTGCAGCTGCCCTAGATGGTGGTATAGGTCAAAAAATACTGGTAGTCTACGTGGTAAGTCGGGATGCAGCGGTAACTGAAGTAAAAGTCAAATCCTATTTATCAGAACGCTTACCCAAGTACATGGTACCTCAAATTGTGAGACACTTAGAATCTTTACCGTTTTTACCCAATGACAAACTCGATCGTAAGAAACTCGTGAGCATGGAAACAGAGGTACGGATAGAACACGGTGTAGAGAAAGTTACACCAGGAGAGCATACAACAAATGGCACGGGTAAACTGGTACAACAATTTGTAGGCTCCAAAAACAATCAGCAAGCAGCCATCCTGTCAATCATTCAGAATGAACTGGCTTCAATCCTAAATTTTGGTGATCCCAAGGATGTTATGCCAGACGATGCATTTGAAAACATGGGTCTCGACTCACTGAGTACCTTAGAGTTTAGTAGTCGACTTAGCAAAGTGTTGGGGCAAGAGGTGTCAGCTCAAAAGATTTTTGAATACACTACCCCAAACGCGTTAGCTAATTATATTATTACTACGGCAGGAAGTGGTCCTGATAATCATTTAGCAAATAAACGACCTAAGGTGGCTCGGGATACGCTTGCCAGTTTCCAAATTAATATTCAGTCCAGTCATCCAACATTTCAGGCTGCGAATGCCTCCTCATGGAGTGCTAATGATAAGAGCAAGTTGGTTCAGGAGTTTATGCATTTGGTAAATAATAATCGCAGAAATCCTTATGGGAAAGTATTACAAACGGGAAGTGCAGCCAGAGGGACCATAGGGGACTCCTATACTAATGAAAAGCAGGAAGCTATTATCTGGTCGACCAATCTTTATTTTGGTTTGAACCGGGATCCACAAGTTATCGAGGAAGCTTCAAATGCCTTAGCGCGGTACGGTACCGGAATGGGTATTTCGGCGGCAGCGACTGGTATGACTACTCAACATCTGGAGTTTGAGAAAGAGTTTGCCGATTTAGTTGGGAAACCTAGTGCATGTTTGTTTCCTACCGGATATACAGCTAATCTGGGAGCGATTTCTGGTCTTCTTGGACAAAACGATGTCGTTGTGATCGATCAACTCTGTCACGCATCTATTGTTGATGGCGCTCGTCTAAGCGGTGCAACTATGAGAACGTTTAAGCATAATAATGCATCTGATCTCGCGGCTGTCCTTGAATCAGAGGTGTCACCCTATCGTACAGTTCTGGTTGTGTTAGAAAGCGTATATAGTATGGGGGAAGGTACTGCACCGGTTGCAGAAATAGTGCGTACCGCTAAAAAATATGATGCACTTGTGTTAGTGGACGAAGCCCATTCTTTTGGTTTTTATGGTGAGAATGGAGCCGGAGTATGTGCTGCGCAAGGTGTCACTAAGGTGGATTTTATTATGACGACGCTTAGTAAAGCGTTGGGAAGTATTGGAGGCGTTATAGCGGCTAGCCAGCAGCACATTGATCTTTTGAAATCATCCTCCAGAGCGTATATCTTTCAAGCTTCTATTAGTCCTGCAGATATAGCAGCAGGACTCGCTTCTTTGCGACGTCTACGCTCTGATGATACGTTACGTAAGCAATTATGGGACACGACACGCTATATGCGCGAGCAATTTGAAGAAGCAGGCTATGATCTGGGAACCGGAGACGGTCCTATTGTCACACCTCATTTTGGAGACAAAGATAAGTTGTATGCAATAGTGCAAGGCTTATATGAACGTGGTGTTCAAACACTAGCAGTTACTTACCCCATAGTTGAAATCGGACGAGGGCGCTTGAGATTTATTTGCTCGGCATCCCATACGCGTGATGATATAGACAAAACGGTAAAAGCGCTTATCGAAGCAGAACGTGAAGTAGAGGAACAATTTTTAGAAAAAAAGGATAAAAAAAAGGATATTACTATTAAAAGCGCTGATTTAGTAGTCTGGGCTGATGCGTTTACAGACTTTCTCAAAAAATCGATAGCTGAGGTAACTGTTTCTACTCCAAATCTTGCTATAGCTGTTAGTGTTTCAGAGCAATCTGAGCCTATCACTATTTTGGTAAAAGATGGAGAAGTAGTATTAAATGGGCAAAGAAGTTGTGATGTATCTTATTGTTCAATGCTTCTTACAGATAAGCAAACAGTAACTGCTTTGCAGTCCTCAGACGTTCAAGGATTACTCAATGGCATCTGCGAGGGAACTTGTGTGCTAAAAGGGCAAGTAGAACCTTTTATATGGTTTATTGGACGAATGGTGGAACAGCGTGAGAGCGCTCATGTTGTTTTAGAATAAAAAGATTAGAAGCAATCATTCTTATGTGCAAGGTCCGTTCTTTCTCAAAATTTCATTGTGGAAACGCGGGCATGATGCACAACGTATAAATGACGGAAAAGGTGCTCCCTCAAAAATTGTTTTTAATCGTAGATCGTATCAGTTTCGTATCTTATCGTCTAATCATTTACCAGAAATAACCCCGATTCATTACAACGGATTAGGAAAATCAGATGCGTTTGGAGTGATAAATGGATACAGTTGAATTATAGAATAGATAAATAAGCAATGAAGAAAAAACTACTTATCCAGCTATGCCTTTTGATCTATACATACTCATTTGGGTAGGAGGGAAAGGTTATTGATGCGATTCGGGAAAAGTTTCAAAAATGGCAACCAGTAGTCGAAGATGAATTGAAAACTTCATCTAAATTTTACCACTATGTTTGGGGGGGAGCATTATCGAAATGATGAATGGTGTAGTAGTGAAACATATGATGAGGATAAGCTTTTATGTCAAATCGCGAGTGTTATTGAAGACATCAACTTAGGAACCTATGTTCATTATGACAACTATTCAATATCTGGGGATTGGCTCATTAGCTCTGATTACTATTTCAATAAGGACAACAAACTTTATTTTGTGTTTTGGAGAATGAATACTTATCAGGCAGAGGAAACTTTAACTGTTGAAAAGAGGCTTTATTTCAATTTTGATGGAGAGCCGATAAGAACTTTTCAAACTAAATATAAGATGAATACAATTAGCAAATCAAATGCTAGTTTTGCAGACCAAAATGTTGAATATGAATCCCGACTGAATCGAATGGGGTTTTATAATACATGGAAAAACAAATAGCTATATTTTGTTAGCCTCATAGTAGGTTGATACGCAAAAATTATCATCATAAAATCAACAACATGATCCATCTAATAGTTGGCAACACAGGCTCAGGAAAAACCACCTATGCGGCTGAGTTAAAACAAAAAATAAAAGGCATTGTTTTTTCGATTGACACCTGGAACAATACGCTGTTTCTCCCTGATAAAAAACCGGAAGATGGTTTAGACTGGTTTCTGGAGCGGATTGAGAGAGCAGAGCGTATCATGATGAATTTGATCGAACAATTAGAAGCTGCTAATACAGATACAATTCTTGATTTAGGCTTATCAAAATTTGAGCACCGAGAAAAATTCAGAACCTTTGCGAGCGATAAAGGGTATGAGATACAGCTTCATTTTTTAGATATATCAAAAGAAACACGCCTCAAAAGGGTGCTGCAACGCAATTAAGAACAAGGGGCTACCTTTGAATTCGAAGTAAGTATAGAAAATTTTGATTTTATGGAAGATTGGTTTGAACGACCTAATAAATCTGAAATGAAAGATGCAATCCATATTACTGAATAAAAATACCAGGACACTCTATGACTGCAAACGATACTTTCTGAAATAGAGGGATAAGTTTAAAAGGAATCTTTTGAAATTGGATATACTTTAGTTATAACTAATCGCTTGGATTCCTTTATCTTAAAAATAGTATGATCTTTTAAAGTTTATTCTATATTACGCTCTACGTAACGAATAATATGATTAGCAATATCTTTGCCTGTGGCACCTTCGATTCCTTCCAGTCCCGGTGAGGAATTTACTTCCAGGATTAATGGGCCACGTTCAGACTGTAGCATATCGACTCCGGCAATGCCAAGTCCCATAGCACGTGCAGCTTTGAGCGCTGCATTTTCTTCTTCTTCGGTAAGTTCGATAATATTAGCACTGCCACCTCGATGTAAATTGGATCTAAACTCGCCTTCTTTACCCTGTCGTTTCATCGCACCCACTACGACACCGTCGACTATAAATACTCTTAAATCGGCACCTTTAGCTTCTTTGATGAATTCTTGCACAATAACCCGTGCTTGTAATCCATTAAAAGCTTCTAAAATGGATTCGGCAGAATTTTGATTATCAGCGAGTACTACGCCTAAGCCTTGTGTTCCTTCCAAGAGTTTTATCACTAGCGGAGCTCCACCGGCACGTTCGATAATTTGTGTAACGTCTTTAGAGTAATTACTGAAAATTGTTTTAGGTAATCCTAAACCTGCTCGCGATAGAATCTGTAGACTTCTCAGTTTGTCCCGGGATCGCACCAGCGCCTGAGATTCTGTAGCGGTAAAGACTTTCATCATTTCAAATTGACGTACTACAGCTGTGCCGTAAAATGTGATGGAGGCTCCGATTCGTGGAATGACACCATCCACATTCGTGATCTCTTTTCCTTTATATATTATGGAAGGTTTCTTTTTTTCAATGACTAAATTACATTGTGAGTGATCGATAACCACCATCTCGTGGCCTTTTTTCTCTCCGGCTTCGACAAGTCGCTTAGTTGAATACAATTTGGGGTTTTGTGACAGGATAACGATTTTCATTGTTTGAATTTTAAATTGGTTTATAAAAAATAGAATCTATGTTGATAAAGAACTAGTTGCATCATATTCTAGTTCAGTATTCTAGAGTATGGAGTACTATAATTTTGAGCAGGTTGGCCATAATTCAGCTTGCCGTATGATGGGTGTGATACGGTTAGAAAAGTTAGATAAAAAATCTGTGATCTGGGAGCTATTAGATGAAATAATTTTTTGAATTCACACGAGCTTAAAAAAACAGAATACTAGTGAGAGCAAATAAAGTCACGGTGAATAAAAAGCTTCTTAGTTTACCGTGTTAGGAGACATTTTGGTACAATGACGATGTTAATTTTAAGAAAAAATGAGTCTTACGTTAAACATTTTATAAGCTCGCTATAAAAGCATTGAGGAAACTTAGGAAAGTGCCTATTTTAGAGATGACAAAATAAAATATAACATTATGAAAGTACAAGCATACCTATCATTTAGAGGCGAATGTCAAGAGGCATTTAATTTTTACAAAGGCATATTAGGAGGGGATATTGTCAATCGCGAGACCTGGGAGAATAAAGATCAGGATATCCCTGAGCACTATCGTAATAAATTACAACATGCAGAGCTAAAAGGAAAAGGATTTCATTTTATGGGATATGATGTAGCTCCTGATACCCCTTTGAATTCTGGAAATTCGGTGTGTATGAGTATCGATTATGATAATGAGCAAGAAGCCAAAGAGGCATTTGATGCGTTAAGTGCGAAGGGACAGGTAAACACTCCCTTTCAAGAAACATCATGGGATGCACATTACG
This sequence comes from Aquimarina sp. 2-A2, assembly GCF_045505135.1. Classification (NCBI taxonomy): domain Bacteria; kingdom Pseudomonadati; phylum Bacteroidota; class Flavobacteriia; order Flavobacteriales; family Flavobacteriaceae; genus Aquimarina; species Aquimarina sp. 2-A2. The sequence goes on from NZ_JBJKFI010000003.1 coordinate 283,814, forward strand.
GGAGATGTACCGATCAGTACGGTATACAATGGATGGTAAATGCTAAATAATTAAACTTTGCTCAAAAATTAAAAAAAAGCCATCGTCAAGATGGCTTTTTTTTAATTCTCAGATGTCTCGTCCTGACATAAGGTTACAAGAGTAAGCGCTATAATAAGATTTATTCTTTTGTTTTCTTCTGGTATTTATCAAACCACGCCAGCGTATGAGCAACTTTTGTAATTAATTGACTAGGTCTTTTGGCAATGCCATGGGATGCCCCGGGAATCTCAACCAACACTGTTTCTATTTTGCGAAGCTTTAAGGCGTGATACAATTGTTTTGCTTCAGACGGGGGTGTACGCAAGTCATTCATACCAACCATAACCATCGTAGGTGTTTCAATATTGCCCACCAAAGATATGGGTGAGAATTTCCAATAGGTTTCCATATTTTCCCAAGGTTGACCTGGGTATCTGTAATTTGCGTAACCATAATAATTATCAGCCACCAAAGTCTTACTAATCCAGTTCATAACTGGTTTTGCTACCACCGCAGCCTTAAACCGATTGTTCTTACCAATGATCCAGGCGGTCATGATACCACCGGCACTCCCACCGGTAACATAGAGTTCTTCTTTATCTGCAATACCGTTTTTAATCAAATAGTCAACACCATCCATCACATCATTATAATCTTCGCCGGGATAATTGTTATAGAGTAAATTCCCGAATTCCTCTCCGTAACTGGTACTTCCTCTCGGATTTGGATAAAAAACAAGATAACCTGCAGCAGCATACAGTTGTAACTCGGCAGAAAAACGATCTCCGTAATTAAGAATAGGTCCTCCATGATTTTCTACCAGCAAAGGATATGTTTTAGTAGCATCATAAGTAGGTGGTTTTACAATCCAACCTTGGATCTTTCTTCCATCTATTGATGAGGAATACCAAACTTCTTCAACCTGTCCCAGGGTACGATATGAGAGCCAATGGTCATTAAGCCGTGTTAGCAATTTCGGTGTTTGTTGTTTTGGTTTTAACAGAGCAATATCAGCAGGATATGCTGGTCGTGTTTGCGTATATGCAATTACACCTTTATTCGATACACTATAAGATCCTCCTGCATAAGGACGTCCAATAGATGTTCCACCCAGGTTATCAGCGAGTTTAGTGACTTTTCCATCTAGATCGGTATATCCTATCTTGGAGTTTCCTTGGTCATCATAAGTAAAGTACAATCCATTTCCTTTTGCATCCCATTGAAGGTTACTCAGATTTCTATCCAATGCAACCTGAATTACTTTTTTATCGGCTCCATCACTATCCATAAGGTACAATTGATTCAGTTGATACGCTTGTACTTTATCATCGTAACCTAGATATGCGATTAATTTTCCATCTGGGGAAAAGGAAGCAGTGTAGTCGGGTCCTTTACGCTTGGTTAAAGGTAGTATAGTACCTTTATTGACAGATACTTTGTATATTTCGCTATTTCTAAAATCATGTTCCCAATCCTCATTTCTATTCGCTGAAAATAAAATATGTTTTCCGTCAGGAGACCATGATAAGCCACTTCTATGATTAAAATTTCCACTAGTAATTTGGCGCGGAGAACCACCTGAGGCAGGGATCACAAAAATATGAGAGAATCCGGGCTCCAAATAGCCACGACCATCAGCTTCATGTTTTAATTGATTGGTAATTCGTGGTTTTTCTGCCCACTTGGCACCTTTTGGTTTTTGGGGTAGTTTGGCAAGTACAACAGGTTTTTGCGGAACCAACATGGCGAAAGCCAGTTGCGTTCCATCAGCAGACCACGTTAACGATGTAGGTGAGCATTCCAGTTGTGATATTCTGGCATATTGCCCTGTTTGTACCCAATACATAAAAATTTCAGCACCTTGATCGGTACTACTCACAAAAGCAATTCGATCGCCATTAGGGGACCATCTAGGCTGAGATTCACTCGCTTCTCTAGCGGTTAATTTGCGATGACTAGTACCATCTGCTTGAAGTATCCAAAGGTTTCCAACGCTTTTATCATGCATAATGTCAAAGCCTGTACGTCGATATACGATCTGATCTCCGTTAGGAGCAATTTGAGGATCAGAAGCATATTGAATTTTGAAAACATCCAGATCTTTAAAGGTGGTAAGCTTTTCTTGGGCTGTAAGAATAGTTAAGAGAGAGAACAGTGCTAAAGAGCAAAGTATTGCTTTTTTCATGACAAACTTCATTTTAAAACTTATAAAGATAAAAATTAATAGGTAATGGCCAGTTTATTTAGGTAGGATCGCGGAGTCGGAGAGGGCCGAGCGTTAAGAATTGATCCAGTGGGTCAATTTAGTGAAGGAGCCAGCAGGCGCATTGGCCGAATTTCCAAACAGATAAAATTCTGCAATGTAGTTGTTTTTGATCGTGGAGTCGAGAGCGGTTAACTCGGTTGATCCCTAATGCTTCCAGTACTGCAAATGCAACTAGCTGTCCTTGCAGTCCAGGCGTCTAAAAACAATAAAACCCGATCAAGCAAGCTTGTCGAGTTTTTATGTTTTAATCCGCAAACTAGTTGCGCTTGATCGTGGAGTCGGAGGGATTCGAACCCTCGTCCAAACAAGTAATCAAATAGCTTTCTACACGCTTAGTTTCTGTTTAGGTTTTCGTCTGCTTGCCGGTCAAAAACCACCAACGCACAGCTTATTCTCAATTAATTTCAAAACCAAATCAAGACCCTTTGGTTTCTAGGTTTACTTTTACGATACTCAAAACCAAACGCCATAAACCAAGGCTTTTGAAGAGTATCCTGCTTGTCTACCTTGTAGACCGAGGCATTATCCTACTGAAATTCAGATTATGCAGCTAGGGCGTAGTTATTCTCGCCGTTTAAAAAAGATGAAATATGATATTTACGAGCTATATCCCAGCGCTCGACGTGCTTACCATCTCATTAGTCTCGCTGTCAAAACCAGTCGACCCCAATAAAATCTCTCTTTCACAGTAAAAAAGAGTTGGCAAAGATAGTCATAATTGTTATATCTTTAACCACACATTAAAATAATCAAAATACATACCAAACTATATGATTACATTCGGAATTATCAAAGAACGTAAAAGCCCGCCAGATCGTCGGGTAGTCTTTTCTCCGCAAGCTTTAGCTATGGCAAAAAAGCAGTTTCCAAACGCGCGATTTAAAGTTGAGAGTTCTGATATTCGTGTGTTCTCTGATCAGGAATATAGAGATGCAGGCTTTGAGGTAACACAAGATATTTCAGATTGTGATGTCTTACTAGGTGTCAAAGAAGTGCCGAAAGAAGCATTATTGGCCAATAAAAAATACTTTTTCTTTTCGCACACCATAAAAAAACAACCCTATAACCGTGAATTGTTACGTAAAATTCTTGAAAAGAACATTGAATTATTCGATCACGAAGTAATAACAGATCGACAAGGTATGCGCTTAATTGGATTTGGTCGCTATGCAGGAATTGTAGGGGCGTACAATGCTATGCGCACCTGGGGTCTTAAGTTTGGGAAGTATGAATTGCCAAAAGCAAACGGATTGGAAGATCAGTCAGCATTGATCGCTAGGCTGTCTACAATTTCCTTACCGGCTATTAAAATAGTGCTGACCGGAAAAGGCAAGGTGGGTAATGGAGCAAAGGAAATGTTGGATGCCATGCAATTACGAGAAGTTACGGTACATGAGTTTCTTAAGGATACATTTGAGGAGCCTGTATATGTGCAGCTGGATGTAGAGGATTACGTAAAAACCAACGATGGTAAGCTCATGAGTGATAAATCTGATTTTTATAACCATCCTGAAAAGTACACAAATGATTTTTTAAAATTCACGGAGATAAGTGATCTGTTTATTGCGGGTCATTTTTACGGAGAAGGAGCTCCTGTTTTTTATACAAAAGAGGATATTGCTTCAGAAAAATTTAAAATCAAAGTTGTAGCAGATATATCCTGTGATATTGATGGCCCTGTGGCCTCGACGATTCGATCTTCTACGATTGCAGATCCAATCTTTGGATTAGATCCTCAAAAAGGTACAGAGACAGATTATAAAGATCCTAAAGCTATCGCTGTTATGGCTGTCGATAATTTACCATGTGAATTGCCAAAAGATGCAAGTGAAGGGTTTGGTCAAATGTTTTTAGATCATGTATTGCCTGCATTTTTTAATCAGGATGCCGATGGTATATTAGAGCGTGCCAGAATGACTCAAAACGGTACATTGACTGAGCGATACAGGTATCTGAAGGAATATGTAGATGAAACAAAAGCATCATAGCTTTCAATAAACTTTTAGTCACTTTAGAAAAAAACTACAATGACCACACAACACCTAGTCGATCAAATACATAAAAAAAAATCTTTTCTTTGTATTGGTCTTGATGTAGATTTAGGTAAAATTCCGGAGCATCTCTTGGATAGAGAGGATCCTATTTTTGAGTTCAATAAAGCCATTATCGATGCTACTCACCATTTGGCGGTGGCGTATAAGCCTAATACAGCATTTTATGAAGCGTATGGGTTAAAAGGATGGCAATCACTTCGTAAAACAATTACCTATCTAAACGAACAACATCCTGAAATATTTACCATTGCAGATGCAAAACGCGGAGATATTGGAAATACCAGTACCATGTATGCCAAAGCATTTTTTGAAGATTTGGCGTTTGATTCGGTTACGGTAGCACCTTATATGGGTAAAGATTCGGTAGAGCCTTTCTTAAATTTTAAAGATAAGCACACCATCATGTTGGCGCTGACCTCTAATCAGGGAGCATTTGATTTTCAAACCAAAACTGTTGAGGGTGTTGAATTGTATAAAAAGGTGCTTGAAACCTCAAAAACATGGAAGAATGCTGAAAATCTGATGTATGTAGTTGGTGCAACAAAAGCGGAGTTTTTGAGTGATATCAGAAAAATAATTCCGGATAGTTTTTTATTGGTTCCGGGGGTAGGCGCTCAAGGCGGAAGTTTACAAGAAGTTTGTGAGTATGGAATGAATGATCAGATAGGACTTTTGATCAACTCTTCTCGCGGAATTTTATATGCCTCAAAAGGAGAGGATTTTGCTGAAGCTGCAAAAGTACAAGCCGAATTGCTTCAATCTGAAATGATGTCTATACTCTTAAAAAAAACAGGAGCTTAGTTTTTTAAGCTCCTGTTTTGGTTGTTTAATTAACGTCGATTCGCTCGAAAAACGTATTTTATATACCCTATTAATCCATAGATAATAAAAAATACGAAGAACGCGAGTAAACCGTACGGTAACCAATTAAGTAACATTGCATTCATAGCCCCAAGATTTAAATTAATAAGTAAGAATATACAAATATTTGTAGGAATTTTAAAATTTAAGTTGTTAAAAATTAGATATTTAACATTTGTTAAAGGGTATTTGCAAATTAAAAATTATGAAAACTTTTGTTGATCAAATGGAGCGGGAGGTCAGTATAAAGAGTGAAACTCCGACAATTGTTTCCTTAGTACCTTCTCAAACTGAATTACTTGTTGATTTAGGTCTAGAAGATCAGTTGGTTGGGGTCACTAAATTTTGTGTGCATCCTGAAGGACTAAAACAAGAAAAAGAGATTGTTGGCGGAACCAAAAAAGTACATTTTGATAGGATTCGCGCGTTAAATCCCGGAATAATTCTTTGTAACAAAGAAGAGAATACTAAAATAATGGTTGAAGCTCTGGAAAAGGATTATCCTGTACATGTTTCAGATATAACAACGTTGGCATCTTCCTTAGCGCTGATTAAGCAATACGGAGCTATCTTTCAAAAGGAAAAGGAAGCTTTAGTAATTATGAATAAAATAGTGCAAGAACAGACGGATTTTAAAGCTTTTGTTCAGCATGTACCTTATAAGAATGTTCTTTACTTTATTTGGAAAAATCCGTGGATGATTGCGGGACCTTCTACTTTTATCACAACCTTATTAGAAGAAAATAAGTTTAAGAACTGCTACAACGGAACCGAGCGCTATCCGGTCGTTGACTTAGCTACAAGTAATAGTTATCAGAATGTTGATTTAATTTTACTTTCGTCAGAACCGTTTCCTTTTAATGATGCGCATAAAGAGGAGTTACAACAAATATTTCCTACGGCTACCATTCTACTGGTAGACGGAGAATATTTTTCATGGTATGGTTCCCGACTCCAATATGCTTTTAATTACTTCAGATCTTTACAAGATTTAATCAGACATAACCTTAAACAAGTCTAAGGGATGTGTTAATACCTTTGTCAAAAATAAAATTACCTAGTACCTTGCTTTAGAATAGAATTTTATGATCCACTATAATACCTATTGCCATCCTGTTAGTAAAAAATGGGTGACCTTTGTCCACGGTGCTGGAGGGAGTTCTTCGATATGGTTTAAGCAACTACGAGCTTTTAGAAAACATTTTAATATCTTATTATTAGATTTGAGAGGTCATGGTAATTCTGCCCCGGTATTCAAGGATTCTTTTAATGATAAATATACCTTTGATGTAATTACTAATGATATTATTGAAGTCATTGATAAAGAAGGGATTAAATCATCACATTTTGTCGGAATATCACTGGGGACTATACTAATTCGCAACTTGGCTGAAAGACATCCTGAGCGTGTAGATAGTATGATTATGGGTGGAGCAATTCTAAAATTAAATTTCAGGTCTCAGATTCTTATGAAATTGGGAGTGGTGTTCAAGTCGGTTATACCATATCTTATCCTGTATAAGTTTTTTGCGTTTATTATTATGCCTCGTAAAAATCACAAGCAATCCCGAATTCTTTTTGTAAATGAAGCTAAGAAACTCTACCAAAAAGAATTTATACGCTGGTTCAAACTAACTTCAGAGATCAATCCTTTGTTGCGTTTTTTTAGAGCTAAAGATATTGCGATACCGACTATGTATGTAATGGGAGAACAGGATTATCTTTTCTTACCGGCGGTTAGAAAGGTAGTTAATGCTCATAAAAAATCATTTTTGACTGTTGTTGCACAGTCAGGTCATGTAGTAAATGTTGAGCAGTCTGACGTTTTTAATCAAACATCGGTTAATTTTATACAATCATTTTAAGCAGATCTTTTACGAGGAGATATATTTAGATTTTCGACAGTTTCTAAATGTTTAATTTCTATTAAAAGTGCGCATGCCTCCATATTAATTTGATCGCTTTTATCTTTATCTTTCAGCGCAATCAGATAAGAACTTTTCATTAGCCTACAGTACTTATTTCTAAGCCTTTGTAGTCTATTTTTATTTTTTAGCCAAGTAAACATTTTCCCTATTTTTCTTTATTACAAAGCTATTCTATCTAATGTAAGAATTTTCACAAAGAACAGTTAACAATATATAAAAGAAACACAAAAAATGTATTTGAAGGACAATTTAGATCGTTTCATCTAATATTTCCCCTCTTTTTTAATCCTGTAATGCAAAAACTCTTTTCAACAAATCTGTTGTACGTGCTTGTATAGAGGTTCTAATTTGTTTTTCCTCGACCGCAATCATTTTATAAACTCCGTCTAATGCTTGATTAGTGACATAATCGGTAAGGTCAGGGTTTACATTTGTAGTAAAGGGAACCGCATTATATCTTGAGATGATAGAAGCCCAAACCTTATCTGCGCCCACCTTTGATAAAGAGGAGTTAATAACCGGACTAAATTTTTGATAAAGAGAAGATGTAGTTCTTCTTTCCAGGTAATTAGTAGCAGCATTATCAGACCCTGTTAAAATTTGTCGTGCATCTGCAAAGGTTATTTGTTTTACAGCGTTAACAAATATAGGGGTGGCTTCTTTTACGGCATCTTCAGCAGCGCGGTTTAAAACCTTAAGACCTTCATCTGCAAGTTTGCTCAGTCCAATATCTCGTAGTGTTTTATCAACTTTTTGTAACTCAGCAGGAAGCACAATCTTAACTAACTGATTTTTGTAAAACCCGTCAGGTTTTGTCAGTTTACTAACCTGCTTATCTATCCCTTTATCCAGTGCCTGTCGTAATCCATTAGCGATATCAAAATCACTCACTCCAATAGTTCCCGCTTGGGGTAAATTGTTTACAACCTGTTGCAGTTCAGCACAGCTAGTAGATAGTAATAGTAAAGCAAAAAAGTAGGGTTTCATAGTATAGATTTAATATGGTTATCTTAGCATTATGAGATCAAATTTACTGCTTTTCTTGATAGGGTCATTACTTTGTTGCTGCAAAAGAGATGCGTCCAGCGATCCTGACCTTGGTAAAGAATTACCATTGCAGTATATGATTGTACTGGGCATAGCCCAAGATGGAGGCTATCCTCATATAAATAATATAAAAGAATATAAAGCACTCAAAAATAATTTAATTAATAAAAAGCTCGTTGTTTCTTTAGGTATCGTAGATCAGGAGGCAGAAAAGAAATTTTTGATCGAGGCGACACCTGATATGCCCGAACAGTTAGCTAACCTATCAGCATATTATCCGGACAATCCACGTATCATTGATGGTGTTTTTTTGACGCATGCGCATATAGGTCATTATACAGGATTAATGTATTTTGGAAGAGAAGCGATGGGAGCAAAAAACATTCCTGTGCATGTAATGCCTAAGATGCAAGGGTTTTTGGAGAACAACGGACCTTGGTCGCAGCTTGTTGATGTAAAGAACATTCAGTTATTTCCGCTAGCGCATGAGAGGACTCAGGAGCTCACACCAGCATTGAAAATTACTCCTTTTAGGGTGCCGCATCGAGATGAGTTTTCAGAGACAGTAGGCTACAAAATTGAAGGGGCGTATAAATCTGCCTTATTTATACCTGATATCAACAAATGGTCGCAATGGAGTGTATCAATTAAGGAACAAGTCGAAGCGGTTGATTATGCTTTAATAGATGCCACATTTTATGAGGAGGGAGAAATACCAAGACCCATGTCAGAAGTCCCTCATCCTTTTATAGAAGAAACTTTAGACATTTTTAAAGATGCTACCAGCGCGGTGAAGTCAAAAATTTATTTTATCCATTTTAATCATAGTAATCCTATGCTCAACGCAGATCATACTGCACGAAAAAAGCTGGAAGCTGAAGGATATAATTTTACCTATACTAATCAGATTTTACCATTATAATGAGGAAAATAGTATCAGGTTTTATGTAAAAGGTTAAACTCCTTTATTAATCGGATCGTTGTGTAGTATCAGTTTTATTCTTCCAAATACGATTTGCTTTTAAAAGACTGATAAAATAACTGTTATATTATTCTGTAAAAAAGGGCGATATAGGTGCGAATTTCTTAAATTTGAAGCTTCAAATCAAGTATTTATTATCGATGGAACAAATAGCACCTTATAAGCCTAAAAATAAAGTAAGAATCGTTACCGCAGCATCTCTGTTTGACGGTCACGACGCCGCGATCAATATTATGCGTCGTATCATCCAGTCAACAGGAGTTGAGGTGATTCACCTTGGACATGATCGTAGCGTAGAAGAAGTTGTAAATTGTGCAATTCAAGAGGATGCAAATGCTATAGCGATGACATCCTATCAAGGAGGACATAATGAATATTTCAAATATATGTATGATCTGCTCAAAGAAAAAGGGGCGACACATATTAAAATCTTTGGTGGAGGAGGAGGTGTGATATTACCAGAAGAAATCAAAGAATTGATGGATTACGGTATAACACGCATATATTCTCCGGATGATGGAAGATCATTAGGTCTTCAGGGTATGATAAATGATTTGGTGCAACAGTCAGATTTTCCTATCGGAAACGGGCTTAATGGAGAGGCTAATCATTTAGCAGAAAAGAAAGCCGGTGCCATTGCTCGCGTAATTTCTGCTGCAGAGAATTTTCCCGAAATCGCTAAAGATACACTTGAGCAAATACATGCTAAAAATAAAACATCTAAAACTCCTGTCCTTGGAATTACAGGTACTGGTGGTGCCGGTAAATCATCACTGGTTGATGAATTAGTAAGACGTTTTCTTATCGATTTTAAGGATAAAACCATCGGAATCATTTCTGTAGATCCCTCTAAACGTAAGACTGGAGGAGCTTTATTAGGTGATAGGATCAGAATGAATGCTATTAATTCTCCCAGAGTATATATGCGTTCGCTGGCGACTAGACAATCAAACTTAGCCTTATCAAAATATGTGGCTGAAGCTATCGAAGTACTTAAAGCAGCAGAATACGATATCATTATTTTGGAAACATCCGGAATCGGACAGTCAGATACCGAAATTTTAGAACATAGCGATACTTCATTATATGTGATGACGCCGGAGTTTGGAGCAGCTACGCAGTTAGAAAAAATTGATATGCTGGATTTTGCAGATTTGGTAGCGATTAATAAGTTTGATAAAAGAGGTTCACTGGATGCGTTACGAGATGTGAAAAAACAATACATGCGTAACCATAATCTATGGGATACGCCTCAAGATGATCTGCCAGTTTATGGTACTATTGCTTCTCAGTTTAATGATCCGGGAATGAATACCCTATATAAAGCAATCATGGATAAGGTTGTTGAGAAAACAAACGCGGATCTTAAGTCTGATTTTCTTATTTCTGAAGAAATGTCAGAGAAGATATTTGTTATTCCACCAAGTCGAACCCGCTATTTATCAGAAATTTCTGAAAGCAATCGTTCTTATGATAGTACTGTTGATACTCAGGTGAGTGTAGCACAACGATTGTACGGAATCTATCAAACAATTTTATCGGTAGTTGATGTAGAACTTTCAAAAGATGCATTGCTAACCAAAGCAGGGATTGATCAGGAAATTGTACTCAAGCACAGTACCGACGATACACGTCCTTTTTTAAACTTATTATTTGATCAGTTTGAAAAGGTTAAATTGAACCTTGATCCTTATAACTGGGAAATCCTTATCAATTGGGATAAAAAGGTTCAAAAATATAAGGATCCAATCTATTCATTTAAGGTTCGGGACAAAGAAATAAAAATTGAAACGCATACAGAATCATTATCGCATACACAAATACCTAAGGTGGCGCTTCCCAAATATGAGGCATGGGGTGATGTTTTGAGATGGTGTTTGCAAGAAAATGTACCTGGTGAGTTTCCTTATGCTTCAGGATTGTATCCCTTTAAACGTACAGGGGAGGATCCAACACGTATGTTTGCGGGCGAAGGTGGACCGGAGCGTACCAATCGCAGATTTCATTATGTGAGCTTGGGGATGCCGGCAAAAAGATTATCTACAGCTTTTGATTCGGTGACACTTTATGGCAACGACCCGGATAAACGTCCTGATATTTATGGTAAAATAGGTAATGCGGGGGTTTCTATTTGTTGTTTGGATGATGCAAAAAAGTTATACTCAGGATTTGACTTATCCCACGCGATGACATCGGTAAGTATGACCATTAACGGTCCTGCACCAATGCTTCTTGGCTTCTTTATGAACGCTGCGGTTGATCAAAATTGTGAGAAGTATATTAAAGAAAATGGACTAGAGGCTGAAGTTGAAGCTAAGATTTCAAAAATTTATAAGGATAAAGGTGTTGATCGACCTCAATATCAAGGGCCATTGCCGGAAGGTAATGACGGACTTGGATTGATGTTGCTAGGTGTCACGGGAGATCAAGTATTGCCCGCAGAGGTTTACAATGAGATCAAAGAAAAAACGCTCAATGTTGTAAGAGGAACTGTTCAGGCAGATATCCTAAAAGAAGATCAGGCACAAAATACGTGTATTTTCTCTACCGAATTTGCATTACGTCTAATGGGAGATGTACAAGAATATTTTATTGAAAAACAAGTACGTAACTTCTATTCTGTATCTATTTCAGGGTATCATATTGCCGAAGCGGGCGCAAATCCAATTACTCAATTGGCTCTAACACTGGCCAATGGTTTTACCTATGTAGAGTATTACCTGAGTCGCGGAATGGATATTAATAAATTCGGACCTAACTTATCATTCTTTTTCTCTAATGGTATTGATCCCGAATATGCAGTAATCGGTCGTGTGGCACGTAAAATCTGGGCGAAAGCATTAAAGAATAAATACGGAGCCAACTCCAGAGCGCAGATGTTGAAGTACCATATTCAGACTTCTGGTCGTTCGCTGCATGCACAAGAGATTGACTTCAACGACATCCGTACAACCTTACAAGCCTTGTATGCTATTTATGATAATTGTAACTCATTGCATACCAACGCATATGATGAAGCGATTACTACACCAACTGAAGAATCGGTGCGTCGTGCTATGGCAATTCAGCTGATCATTAATAAGGAGCTAGGCTTAGCTAAAAATGAAAATCCAATTCAAGGTTCATTCATCATAGAAGAACTTACAGATTTGGTTGAAGAAGCTGTGTTGACTGAGTTTGATCGTATAACGGAGCGAGGTGGCGTATTAGGAGCTATGGAGACGATGTACCAGCGTAGCAAGATACAGGAAGAAAGTCTGTACTATGAAACATTAAAACATAATGGTGAATTTCCTATTATTGGAGTCAACACCTTTTTAAGTTCAAAAGGTTCACCAACTGTTACACCGGGAGAAGTTATTCGTGCTACAGAGGATGAAAAGCAATATCAAATAACAATTCTCAAGAATTTACACACGGCTAAGGAATCTTATGCAAAAGAAGCTTTGGATAAGGTGCAACATGCAGCTATACATAATCAGAATATTTTTGAGGTATTGATGGAGGCTACCAAAGTTTGTTCCCTAGGTCAAATTACAGCAGCTTTATTCGAAGTAGGAGGACAGTACCGTAGAAATATGTAGTACAAAACACCATTACATAAATTATTTAAAGCCTTGTATACTTTTTGTAAACAAGGCTTTATCTTTTTGTCTTTTGTGAATATGCTATTTAAAAAATTATAAAGTGGTCATCCAACTACGCTGTAGTCGACGAAATTTCTTAATCTCTTTGCGTAGTAGGATTATAAAATCCCGACCATTGCTACTGCTTTTTTCTAAGCGTTCACATGCAAAGGTCAAGCGTTGAATGAGTTTTGAAAGAGCATTGGCTGACTTTACACGATCTTCTTGAAAAGGTTGATTCTCTGCTTTTAAAATTTCAGGATACAGTCCGTTAGAGTGTCTAATAATATCACCTGTATAATAAACGTGTGGATTTTCACTGCCGTCACTCTCAAGAGCAACGAAGTCCGGAGTCAAATAGAGAGCTATCTGACGCGACAAGTGCAAAATATCTTGCGCTTGTTTGTAAAGCTTAGTATGTGATGATAAATTTCTCATAGATTACTATCTATAAAAATACAAGATCTAAAAGAGCGATAGCTTTCGAAATTAAAGTAAATTGCTTATTTTGCCTTATTAACTAAAATTTTTATAGTAAATACTTAAGAAACATAATGGATAGCGTAAACTGGAAGATATTAAAACTTTTACAAGCTAATGCACGCATTAGTAATGCCGAAATAGGAAGAGCGATAGGACTGAGCTCTCCAGCAGTGGCAGAGCGAATTAAGAGGATGGAAGATGAGGATATAATCAAAGGTTATGGAGCCAAAATTTCCTATTTTAAAGTAGGGTATCAACTAAAAGCTATTATTACTTTAAAAGCGTTTATGGGGAGGTTGCAACCTTTTTTAATTAAGGTAAAGGAGTTTGATGAAGTATTAAGCTGTTATCGTATCACCGGTAATGAAAATATTATTATGGAAGTGGTTCTCAAAGATCAAATGCATTTACAAGAGTTTATTGATAGTTTGATTACCTATGGAGAAGCAAAGACTCATATCATATTAAGTAGCTTAATTGAAAATAATCCAATCAATAAGCGTCTTTAGATAATATAACGATATCAAACAAACACTAAAACTACTAGTATTTTATGTTTTTACGCTTCTATCAATAACTCTTAATATAATACAAATGTTAATAAAAACGGTATTTCATCGATTAATAATGTTCTTTAACGTATTTTTTTTAAAATTTTTAAAATTTTATTTCAAAATGTAAGATTTATTTTCTTATCTTTAGGTAATACAAAATTAAAGAGGTATTCAGTATAGATTACAATATTTTAATATGTGACGACATGACTAAGGTATTTTAATTTAGCTAAATATCAGGATCAAATTATATGTGAGGACATTGGTAAGAAGACCCCGAATCTAACGACTGAAGAGAGTATATGATTTGCCCTAAACTAGAAACAAAGCGCTCAAATGAGCGCTTTTTCTATGATTAATTTATTGTGAAATTTTAACGTGCATACTGTTAACGTTAAGATTTTCAGGTTAATATTGTATTAATTTGCACTTTGTTGTAACAAGTGAATCTATTTTTTTTTGATTTTTGAAGAAAACATAACTCATGAAAAAGTATTCGATTCATTTTCTAATTGCGTCTATAATTACAGGTGTTCTAGGTTTTGGCGGATTTAGTTTTACAGGTATAGAAATCTTCAGAATTCTCTTTATAGTTGCAATTGATTTTCTGATAATCTCTTTGTTAGCTAAAGTATTATTTTATAAAAGTAATAACCGAGTCAACGGTGCTACTATAGACTAATTGTTCGATTTAGCCGTATACATCGTAGCTGCATGTTTTTTTAAGGAAATTTGAATACTAAATAATAAAAGCAGAGCGACGAGTGTTAAGAATGCCATAGTTATCCAGGTGATTGTGTAGCCGAAATTTTCTATCAGTCGCATTCCTGAATTGTGTCCCAAAATGTGTGCAATAGAAAAAGACATAGAATACAGTCCCATGTATGCTCCTTGTTTTCCTAATTTTGAACGCTCCAAAGCAAAAGCATTGCCAAAAGGAAATGAAATCATTTCACCTAAGGTAGCTACTATCATTCCTATAACTAATACACCTGCCCACGGACTTATAAGCATTAGCAAAAAGCTGATTCCAGTGAGTGCAGATCCAATAATTACATGATTCAATTTTGAAATAGATGTTTTTTCCAGGTAAGCAATTAAAGGCATTTCCAAAACAAAAATCATCGCTCCATTCAGCGCTAACAGCAACCCTATTTTTTCTTCACTTAGCTTATGGATCTCCTTGTAATATAAAGGTACTGTAGAGAAATACTGAACAAAGATAAAACCAAAAATTGCCAGAGCGATTAAAAAAACTACATATACCCAGTCCAGATGTGCCGGGAGCGGATTTTGAACTACAATTTCTTTATCCATTTCTTTAGTTTTTTTTGGGTTCAACGTATAAATCATTAGAAATCCTGCCAGAATGCAAGTGATACCGTCAATCCAAAATAGTCCAAAATAGCCAATACTGGCAATTATGATTCCCCCAACCGCAGGTCCCATAGAAAAACCAAGGTTAATTGCTAATCTAATCAAAGTTAGCGATCGTGTTTTGTTTTCTGGTTTACTATAAGCGCTTAATGCGACAAAAAACGCCGGACGTGCGGTATCAGCGATAAGTATAAGAATGAAAAATCCAACACAGATACTCCAGAAGCTATGCAAATATTGAATAATAATAAAACTAATTCCGGTTAAAAAGAGGGAGCCTAAAATCACCTTAAAATATCCGATGATTTCGCTGAGTTTACCACCTAACCAAGCTCCTGCAAATGATCCCAGTCCATAACTTGTCATTATCCAGCCTACTTGTGATAAACTAAAATTCAAATCATCGGTAAGGTACAACGACAAAAATGGGATGACCATAGCGCCCGAACGATTAATTAATGTAATGAGCGCGAGCCACCAAATTTCGCGGGAAAGTCCGGAGAAAGATTGAGTATAATTTTTAAATAGTTGCTGCAAGATAATATACTTTAGAATCGAATAAAAAAAGGAATAAAATTAGTATAAAAAATATAATTTTTGATAATATTAACTCGTTATCTTTGAATGGTTTGTACTTTTGCAAAAAATTGAAAGGAAGTGAGAAGAATTATTTTGATTAGTATGGTATTTGTTTCAGTAATAGCGTCAGCGCAAGACTCTGTTAATATAAAACGAATCATATATTTTCAGAATGATTTGAACAAGAAATTTATTTCAGAAGAGACCAGTCCTTTGCTTGAAAAGGATTTATCAACTTTTGAGTCTTTAGATTTTTTTGAGATAAACACTGCGATGTGCATTAAGGCAAAATTTGTACGCACTCCTTATGAAACACCGTTTATAATGAAGACAAGTACAGAAAGTGAATCTGTATATGTCAAATTCGGGGAAGCGCATTTTCAAATAAATAAGACTCCTTATGTACTCAATATTTATCAAAATCAAGAATTAAAAACGCAACCAGAATTTGAAGACTATCTATTCTTACCGTTTACAGATTTGTCCAATGGATTAACAACATACTTTGGGGGCAGATATATTGACCTCAAAATTCCGGAAGGAAATACAATACTGATAGATTTTAATACCGCCTACAATCCTAATTGTGCCTACAACGAGCGGTATTCATGTCCTTTACCGCCAAAAGAAAATCATCTTGACTTAGAGATACTGGCAGGAGTAAAAATGAACGAGAAGCACCCGGTAGATAATTAAAAATAGGAACCTACAGGGTACTACTCGTAGAATTAAAATTTATAGATTGCCGCGATCAAAAATGAGCTGAGTGTGCTAGATGTCGTATAATTGCTATCAATGAATGTGTCTTCAGAATAATCCATGCGTAGTTCGGGTTTTAGTGCCAGATTTCCTATGGTATAGTTTCCGGTCAAAGTAATTGCGATAACCTCTCCATCACCATCATCGTCAAAAGCAATAGGGGAACTTATAGGAGTCCCTGTCACTTCTTCAAAAGTTACGAGATCATAGTTATACTGAGAAAAGTACTCTCCCCTGATTCCTATAGCAAAGCGATCGCTGGTGCTGTATTGAGAGTACAATGCTATACCATAAAAGCCACTGGATTCATCACTGGCATCAGTTCCTCTGGTTAGATATGTGGCGTTAAGTCCTGCGTATAATCGGTTGGTAAAGTCAAAACCTGTGGTCCAGTCTACTTGAAAAGTAGGGTCTACCGTTTGGGGTGCACCTTCATTTCCATATCTAAAATTTAAGTATGAAGAATATTTATCCAGACTATATCCAAGCTGTCCTCCCAAAATATAAGTGTCAAATGGGTTACTTTCTGTAAAATCTGTAGGATTTAACACTGCTAACATCAGAGACCATGAGGCGTTAAGTTTAAAATCTGCTTTTATTCCTGTGTGAGAGAAGGGTCCGTAAGAAAACATATATGAGGTTGAGTAATTGAAATTATCTTTGGGAGAGATCACCTCATACCCTAAAAATGTATTAAAGTTTCCTAAAGTGAATTTGATAGAATTGTTTAGGTTCCAATACACATACAGCTGATTAATTACTTGGGAACCATCTTCTGATAAGAAAACAGCTTCTTCGCCTCTGGGACCAATAACCAAGTCGGCCACGACTCCTGTATTTTTGTAGGTGTATTCTAAGTTTAAATTAAGCATGCCGAGAGCAAATCCATTCCTGTTTGCAAATGCTGTTCCCGGGACAACATATGAATCTTCAATTTGACGATTGGGGGAGTCAATACCATATCTGTAATAGGTGTCAATACTACCAGAATACGAAAAATTGGAGGCGTTGGTTTGATCGGGGGTGGTGACAACCTCTTGCGCAGTTATTTTTACTGCAAGAAGAAAAAGAATAGCGTAAAGGAATATTCCTGTTTTAATTGAAAAAGACGATGCTAAGTTTTTGGTCATAATAAGTTAATTTTAAGGTTAATTAACTTTAAAATTAAGTTTTTACAACAAGAACCCTATTTAATAAGGGGTGTGTAATGTTATTTTTATTAATATATAGATAAACACCCTATTTTTATAAAGGTTTAATATTTAAAACATCGAAATTTGATAAAATGAAATCGATTGTGTGCTTGCTCATACCAAAAAAGTATAGTAATTGTCTGATCTGAATAGTTGATATTGAAACAAATACCGAAGTATCTATGGTAAATCTTTAGAAGTAAGAACTTTGAAGGGTGGATTATCTTGTTAGATATATGCCAATAAAAACGGCAGCTATTGCTAATGTGATAGAGGTTGTGGTGTATAGTGCAAATGATAAAAAATCACCATTCTTAAGGAAATGTTGATTTTCGTAAGCGAACGTAGAAAATGTAGTAAATCCTCCGCAAAATCCTGTTGCTAACAATAAGGTAAGAGATGTATTTAATTCGCTGGTTTTTATTAGGACTCCTAGAATTATCCCAATACATAAACTTCCTCCTACATTTACTGCGAGCGTTCCTAGTGGAAAATCTAAGGAAGTGTTGTTAAGGAGTTTACTGATCCAGTAGCGTAAGATACTACCAACACCACCTCCAACAAAAATTAATAAAATATTTTTCATCAATGATATAAAAAAAAGCAGCAATATTTAGTTTGAAATATTGCTGCTTTAGAATTTATTTTACAGGAATATATATTTCTGTTATCCACTCTGCGGGATTTGGCTGTAGCTCTGGGTCAATTTTATATACTTCAAACGCCGGGCTTGGAGCGGTCTCCAAACTATTCTCGACAATATACGCACGTCCTGCGTCCCAAGCCTCTTTCAGGTTGGTATAATCTCCGGTTAAGGTTACTTTTACTGCTTTTTGACGCGGTAAGAAATCACATAGAATAGCGCTTTCTTTTGGAGTCACTACTTTGTCTCTGGTAGGTATTGCTGTAGAGAAAATTGCAGTTCCTTGTTCTTCGTTATATTCGTTATATAAGGTAAAGGGCATACCGGTTTGTGGGAGATTGTTTTGTCTCATATATGCTTTTACAGCAGGTAGCATCTGTGACATTTTTTGCGGAATTGCCGCTATGGATGATGCAGTAGCATTGTACATATAGAAACCACCCCCATGCTCAGTGATGCCATCAACGTTTACAGCGTACACCTTCATCTGTTTTTTCAAGTATTCATCAAGATTTTCCAATCCTTCGCGATACATAGGACGAAGCGTCGAAGAAACGGTGCTGTCCTGGGTGGCCCAAAAGGCTTTTTCCATAAAGGATTGTTCACCTTTCATTCCCCAGGTAACCTTGGTTTTATTTCCGGTAATTTTTTCAAACTTCCAATATACATCACTGGTACTTTCGCCCATGGGTGTTACAAACGTTATCGATTGATCAATACTTGTAAAAGGAGCTGTTTTAATTGTTTTCATGCTTCCATCTCCCTGAGACTCACTTTTCCAACTATAGGATGCGCCTTCGCCACTAGTCTGATCCGGATAACTCATAATAAAATCGTCAGAATTGTCCATCCATGGACCCCAATTCTCCCAGGTTTTATATTCGTTTATAGTGCTAAAAATAAGCTCATCCGGAGCTTCGATGACTTTGCTTTCTTCCACCTGAAAGTCTCCATCAATTGTTGCGATATAAATCACTCCACCAATGATAACAAGTAAAAGAAGGAAAAATAAATATTTAATAATCTTCATGATAGTTAGTTTACGTTGTTCAATCAGCTAATATAAGCAATTTTGTATTTGTAAGTTTTAACCTATTCCAAGAGTTTTTATAGTAGATTCCTTTCGTGAACTTGGGGAAGCTATACTTATATATTTAGCTATTTTAGGCAATGTTTTATTTCCTTACATTTGCTGGAAACAATTTAAAATTTATATGAAACTTAGTAAATTTATAATTTTATTAGCATTTATTGGATTAGCGATATCCTGTAAAAATGATTCAAAAGAGGTTAATAATTCGGGAAAAACAAGTGAAACTGTATCAGAGGACAAATTTGATTATGTCGTAGAGCAGTTTGCAGATCTTAAAATTCTAAGATACCAGATTCCGGGATGGGAAAATCTTAGTTTGAAAGAGCAGAAATTAGTGTATTACTTAACTCAAGCAGGATTGAGTGGTAGAGATATCATGTGGGATCAGAACTACCGTCATAATCTTACGATCAGAAAAGCGCTTGAAAATGTGTACACTACCTATGAGGGGGACAAAAGCACTGCGTCGTGGAATGCCTTTGAAACATACTTAAAACGTGTTTGGTTTTCTAATGGTATTCATCACCATTATAGTAATGATAAGATTAAGCCAGAATTCGACAGAGATTATTTGAGTACGCTCTTGGCAGCGACAAAAACCGAATTGCCAAAAGCTGCTTATGAAGTTATCTTCAATGATGAAGACAAGAAAAAAGTTAACCAAGCCAAAGGTGTTGATAATGTAGCAGCCTCTGCAGTTAATTTTTATGGGTCAGAGGTAACTAACGATGACGTGATTAATTTTTATGCTAAAAAGAAATCACCTAATCCAAGTAAGCCTTTATCCTTTGGTTTAAATTCGCAATTAGTCAAAGAAAATGGTGTTTTAAAAGAGCGTGTATATAAATCTGGAGGATTATACGGCGAAGCAATTGATGAAATTATCAAATGGTTGGAAAAAGCACAGACAGTAGCAGAAAATAAAGCGCAGGGAGATGCTATTGGCCTTCTAGTACAATATTACAAAACCGGAGATTTACAAACCTGGGATGATTATAATGTTTCATGGACAGCAGCTACCGAAGGAAATATTGACTATATCAATAGTTTTATTGAAGTGTATAATGATCCTTTAGGGTATCGTGGATCTTATGAAACCATTGTTCAAATCAAAGATTTTGATATGAGTGAAAAAATGGCAGTTTTGTCAGAAAATGCACAATGGTTCGAAGATAACGCTCCTTTGATGGAAGCACATAAAAAAGATAGTGTTGTTGGTGTAACATACAAGGTAGTGACGGTTGCTGGTGAGGCTGGAGATGCGTCTCCAAGTACGCCTATCGGAGTGAATTTACCAAATGCTAACTGGATTCGCGCAGCAGTGGGTTCTAAATCGGTTTCTTTAGGAAATATTATCAATGCATATAATAATGCAGGGAGCACAGGAAGACTTAAAGAATTTGTACATGATGAGGAAGAGTATGCGTTAGAAGAGCAATACGGTCAGGTAGCAGATAAGTTACACACAGCCTTACATGAAGTGATTGGTCATGCCTCGGGACAATTAAATCCGGGTATTGGGGAGACTAAAGAGACCTTAAAGAATTATGCTTCTACGATGGAAGAAGGAAGAGCAGATTTAGTTGGCTTATACTATTTAATGGATCCTAAATTACAAGAACTAGGTCTGGTTGATGATTGGGAAAAAGTTGGTAAAGCAGCTTATGACGGTTATATCAGAAATGGATTAATGACGCAATTGATACGCCTCAATGTAGGAGATGATGTTGAAGAAGCACATATGCGTAACCGACAGTGGGTGAGTGCCTGGGCTTTTGAAAAAGGAGAAAAAGAAGGAGTGATTGAAAAAGTTACACGTGATGGAAAAACGTATTTTGATATTAAAGATTATGCGAAACTTCGATCTATTTTTGGTGAATTACTTAAAGAAACTCAACGCATAAAATCTGAAGGAGATTACATTGCTGCTGAAGCGTTGGTTGAAGGTTACGGGGTAAAAGTTGATCAGGAAATTCATAAGGAAGTGCTGCAAAGAAATGAGCAATTTCAATCTGCACCGTACAGTGGATTCGTCAATCCGGTATTAGTTCCGGAGACCAATGATGCGGGAGAAATCACAGCGATTAAAGTAACCCAGCCCGATAATTTTGTCTCTCAAATGATAGACTACAGTAAACAATATAATTTTTTACCAGAAGTTAATTAACTACTTCTCATACAGTATGATTAAAAGGATGTTGTTTTGCAGCATCCTTTTTTAATTTTTAAGATAGACCTTTAGTGCAAACAGAATGGCAATAAAGCAGATAAAGCCGATCAGGATATAAAAACTGCCTTTATAGTATTTGCGATGCAGTCTAATATCTTTTCGATACGCAAAAATCATGATAACGATAAAAGCAATTACAAAACATACTGCAAATAGCAATTGACCCGAACTAAACATATTTTTCTATTTTTACACAAAGATAAAACTTACGATTTAGTTTCAGTTTAAAATAGGGAACACTTCGTTAAAAGATAATATATATGAAAAATAAAATAGCTGCTGTTCAGACCTTTCATACTGCATTTAAAATTGGATATCGGGAACAACCCAAAGCAAATTTAGGTCATGCAAAAAATCGATTGCGTTTTGAATTGATGAAAGAAGAAAACGAAGAATATCTGGAAGCCGCGCAAAATGATGATCTCGTAGAAGTTGCTGATGCCTTGGGTGATATGCTTTATATTTTATGCGGTACCATTATTGAGCATGGTATGCAACATAAAATTGAAGAAGTTTTTGATGAGATCCAGCGAAGTAATATGAGTAAGTTAGGGGAGGACGGACATCCGATCTATAGAGAAGATGGTAAGGTGCTCAAAGGACCCAATTATTTTAAACCTAATCTACAGCAGATTATGGATAAGTAGTATAAACAATAAAAAAATCCGTCGTAAACTTTGCTACGACGGATTTTTTATTAAAAAGTATTATTACAATTTAACTCTCCATCCGTAAGGATCTTCAGTCAAGTTATATTGAATGTCCATTAATGCTTTTTTGAGATGTGAAGCAAATGTTTTTTCTGGTCGTTTGATTTCGTAATGATTGCCTTTATAACCAAAAGCTTTAATCGGACTAATTACCGCCGCTGTTCCTGCACCAAACATTTCTTTTAAACTACCATCTTCTGCGGCTTTGACAATTTCGCTAACCTTGATGGGTCGTACTTCGGTTGCTATTCCTTCTTTTTCCGCAATTTTCAGTAAACTTTTACGTGTGATTCCGTCCAAGATGCGATCACTAATCGGTGCTGTTAAAAGCGTATCGTTAATTCTAAAGAAAATATTCATAGTACCTGCTTCCTCCATATACTCGTGCGTATCGGCATCGGTCCAGATCACTTGCTGATAGCCTTCTTTTTTAGCCAAATTTGTTGGATAGAATTGTGCCGCATAATTTCCTGCAGCTTTTGCATATCCAACGCCACCGTTAGCAGAACGACTATATTTTTCAGCAATAAGTACACTTACATCTCCTGCGTAATACGCTTGAGCGGGTGAGCAAATGATCATGAATTTATATTCATTAGCCTCTGCAGCAGATACACTAGCTTGCGTAGCTATTACAAACGGCCGAATATAAAGTGAATTTCCGGCTCCTGACTTAATCCACTTCTCATCAATCTTTAGTAACTGCTTAAGCCCTTCCATAAAATATTGTTCAGGAAAAGAAGGTATTGCTAAACGATTAGCTGATATATTGATCCTGTTGAAATTATCTTTCGGTCTAAATAAAAACACATCTCCCTTGTCATCTTTAAATGCTTTCATGCCTTCAAAAACAGCTTGTCCATAATGAAAAACACGTGCAGATGGATCTATAGTCAACGGACCGTAAGGTTTGATTTGAGGAGTTTGCCAGACACCATCCTTAAAATCGCACTCAAACATGTGATCTGTAAATGTTTTACCAAAACTAAGATTGTCAAAATCAACTTTATCTAACTTAGATGTTGCTATTGGTGTAATCTTAATTGAGTCTGTAATTGTATTTTCCATCAATTTAATTTTAAGGGTATAGAAAATAGAATATATGTTACCTACTTTTGTAGAGATCAGTAAACTGAAAATGTTCTTTAGCTATACATGTGATTGAGAACAAAAATACCGATTTTAAATAAATTGAGAATTTTTAAAATGCTTATTTTTAACAATTCACAAAATTATAATGAATTATGAAAAAAATGTATGTTTTTATTTCGTTTCTATCACTCGTATTAGGGTGTACATCTTTCCAAAAGGATAGCCAATCCGGGAAGGTTCAAGAATTAGATAAAGAAATGTATACCTCTTTTGGAGCTTCTTTGACCGACGCAACTATTTTGACAGCGTCAGACTTACATGATGTGTATAGCGATATGGTAGTAGGAGATACTATACAGCTCACACTTTCAAGTACAGTAAATTCAGTTTGTAAATCAAAAGGATGTTGGATGAAAGTGAACGTGAATGATTCAACCGAAGCAAGAGTGACCTTTAAAGATTACGGATTTTTTATGCCAAAGGATATAGAAAACGACACGATTATAGCACAAGGTAAAGCTTTTATAGCAGTTTCCTCTGTTGAGGATCAGAAGCACTTTGCAGAAGATGCCGGGAAATCAGAAGAAGAAATTTCGCAAATTACGCAACCTGAAATGACCTATTCTTTCATTGCAGACGGTGTATTGCTGAAGAATTAAGGGAACATACTTTGAAAAGAGAGATAATTAAAACCGCCGATGGATCGACAACCATTCAACTTATTGATTGGGATGAGCAGTATCACTCGCTACACGGAGCGGTTAACGAGGCATATCACGTATTTATTCAAACAGGTTTACACTATTACTTAGATAAAAACAAGGTTGGGACACTTAGTATTCTGGAAATCGGTTTTGGAACAGGACTCAACGCCTTTATAACAGCTTTAGAAGCAAAAAAATGCAGCATTGAGATACAGTATACAGGTGTCGAGGCATATCCGGTGCAAATAAATGAGGCTCTTGCAATGAACTATGTTGCACAAATTGATGGGGCTGCCGAGAGCTTATTTTCAGATTTGCATACAACTTCATGGGAAGAAGGGCATAAAATCTCAGATCATTTGACACTTTTAAAAAGAAAAATGTTTTTCTCTGAAATTGCTAGTAACAATGAATTTGATATTATCTATTTTGATGCTTTTGGGGCGCGGGTACAACCTGAGTTATGGACTGTGGAGATTTTTAAAAAAATGTTTAATGCCTTGAAGAGGAATGGTGTATTGGTGACATATTCAGCAAAGGGTAGTGTACGCAGGGCGATGCAGGAGGTTGGCTTTATAGTAGAGCGCCTACCCGGACCTCCCGGTAAAAGAGAGATGTTGCGCGCTACTAAACGATGATATATTAACATCATATATTTTTGGTAAGAGTTTCCCTTAAACCATTGTTAAACCTATAATAAAGACATTGTTTTTGCCAAAAAGGGATAGTAATTTCACACAAATAACAGTTTATGAAAGTTTTAATCACCGGAGCTACCGGTATGATAGGTCAAGAAGTTGTTAAATTATGTCATGAATCAAATTTTGTGGTACATTATTTAACGACCAGCAAAGATAAACTGGTAAATAAATCAAATTATAAAGGATTTTACTGGGATCCGCAAAAAAGTATTATTGATGAGGATTGTATCGATGGCGTTGAGGTCATAATTAATTTGGTTGGTGCTACCGTTGCAAAGCGATGGACAGAAAGTTATAAAGAAGAAATAATTGAAAGTAGAACACTATCGGCAAAATTACTTTTATATACTTTAAAACAAAAAACACATATTGTAAGACAAATTATATCTGCAAGTGCTATCGGAATTTATCCGGATTCACTGCAAAATTATTATGACGAAGAAACAGAAAAACGCGCCAAAGGTTTTTTAGGATCTGTTGTGCAACAGTGGGAGCAAGAAGTAAACCGATTTAAAACAATCGGGGTATCGGTGAGTATTTTACGTATTGGATTAGTTTTATCAGAAAAAGGAGGAGCCTATCCCAAAATGGCTCAGCCTATACAATATAACTTGGGAGCAGCTTTTGGCAGTGGCAAACAGTGGCAGAGCTGGATTCATTTAGATGATCTTTCACGTATGTTTATGCACGTACTGGAGCAAGAACTGAGCGGTGTTTATAATGCAGTAGCCCCCAATCCTGTATCAAATCAAAAATTGATACAAATTATTGCTAAAAAGCTGGATAAAAAGATAATACTTCCTAATATTCCAAAATTTATGATGCAATTGATATTAGGCCAAATGCATACTATTCTGTTCGAGAGTCAACGCGTGAGCTGTGAAAAAATATTGGAAACAGGTTTTAGTTACAATTTTGATAATATAGCGGTTGCAATTCAAGATATTGTAGCCAACGAGGCAGCGTAGTATCGTTGCAATCAGGAATTAAATGAAATAAAAATCCCAATGAAGTATCGCTTCATTGGGATTTTAAATTTTACGGTTGAAGGGAATGATTAAGCTTTCTTAGCTTTGATCATAACCTTTAATTTGATATCATCATTAACAAATTTATCGCCTAAATTTTCGAACACAGATTTCGAAGCGTAGTTTACGTTCCATTCTGTGCGATCAATTGTAAATTCTTCAGAAGTTAAACTCATCATATCTCCTTCCATCGAAGTAGTAGCAGGAAAAGAAATGTTTTTCTTAACGCCTTTAATGGTTAAATTGCCATCGATCATAGTCTTACCTTCTTTTTCAGAAATTCCGGTGATTTCAAAATTAGCAGTAGGGTACTGTGCTACATTGAAGAAATGGTCTTCTTTTCCTTCACCTTCACCTTTTAAGTGTCCCTCAAGACTTGCTTTATCGTCACCTTCAAGATCAGTAACTGTAATGGTCTTCATGTCAACAGTAAAAGAGCCACCTTCAATTTTGTCAGCGTTTACTTTTATCATACCATCACTAACAGCGATAGTTCCCGTATGCTCTCCAGTTGGTTTTGAACCTACCCATTCGATAGTGCTGGAAGCTGTATCAACAGTATATGTTGCGGCCTCCATAGGCGCTTCTTTTACAGCTTCAGCTGCCGCAGCATCGGTTTCATTTTTATTTTCACCTTTACAGGAAATAGCAGTAATTACAAGTGTTGCCGCAGCAAACATACTCATGACGTTAGTTTTCATAATGTAGTTAATTATAAGATTTAATTAACATCAAAATTATTTTATTCTAAACGGAATACTCATAAAGATATGCTAAAATATTACAATGACATTATGACATTAATTAAAAAATGGCAGTACTTTTGCACCTTGAAAAAGAAAACTTATTAAAAGTACGAGTTACATGAGTAAGAAAAACAAACAGTCGGAAGATGTTAAGGATCAAGATGAGCTTCTTGAAACGACAGTAGAAGAAACAGTAGAAGATACCCAAGCGGTTGATGAAGATAAAGAGACGCAGTACAAAGAGGAGTTAGAGAAAGAAAAGGATAAATTCTTACGTCTTTTTGCTGAGTTTGAAAATTATAAGAGAAGAACGTCCAAAGAACGTTTAGAGCTTTTCAAGACTGCAAGTCAGGATGTTTTGTCATCGATGTTGCCGGTTATGGATGATTTTGACCGTGCCATGAAGGAAATTGAAAAGTCCGAAGATGAGAACTTGAGTAAAGGAGTTGCATTAATTCATAATAAACTCAGAGAAACATTGGTTTCAAAAGGGTTGACAGAAATGAATGTTGCCGCGGGAGATACCTTTGATGCAGATGAGCACGAAGCCATTACTCAGATTCCGGCGCCAACAGCAGATCTCAAAGGTAAGATTGTGGATGTCGTGGAGAAAGGATATAAATTAGGAGACAGGATTATAAGATTTCCTAAAGTAGTCACCGGACAATAATAAGTATATGAAAGACGATTTTTATGATATCTTAGGCATCAGTAAAAATGCTACTGAAGCCGAAATCAAAAAAGCATATCGAAAAAAAGCAATAGAATTTCACCCGGATAAAAATCCAGGAGATAAAACTGCTGAAGAAAAATTTAAGAAAGCAGCTGAGGCTTATGAGGTTTTAAGTGATCCAAATAAGCGTCAACGTTACGATCAATACGGACACCAAGCTTTTGAAGGTGGTGGATTCGGCGGCGGCGGTGGCATGAACATGGATGATATTTTCAGCCAGTTTGGCGATATCTTCGGTGGCGGCGGTTTTGGCGGTTTCGGTGGTTTTGGCGGCGGTGGCGGTGGTCAACGTAGAGCCAAAGGTAGCAATCTGCGCATACGTGTAAAGTTGACGCTTGAAGAAGTAGCCAACGGTGTTGATAAGAAGATAAAGGTAAAACGTAAGGTTCAAGCCTCGGGGACCACTTACAAAACATGTGCTACCTGTAATGGTTCTGGTCAGATAACCAGAATTACCAATACGATTCTGGGAAGAATGCAAACAGCTTCTGTATGTACTACTTGTGGCGGATCAGGGCAAATGATCGACCAAAAGCCGGCTGATGCTGATGCTCAGGGATTAAAAGTAGCTGAAGAGACGGTAAGTATTAAAATACCTGCCGGAGTAGAAGAAGGTATGCAGCTCAAAGTATCTGGTAAAGGGAATGATGCACCGGGCAATGGAGTACCTGGAGATTTACTGGTCGCTATTGAAGTTGTAGAACACCCTTATTTGCAACGTGAAGGAGATAATTTACACTACGATTTATATGTAAGTTTTTCTGAAGCTGTTTTAGGGGCATCACGTGAGATAGACACGGTTACTGGTAAAGTACGAATCAAAATAGAAGAAGGTGTACAAAGTGGAAAGATCTTAAGATTGAGAGGCAAAGGTATCCCTAGTATTAATGGATATGGTAAGGGAGATCTTTTGGTTCACGTCAATGTATGGACGCCTAAGACAATTAATAAAGAACAGCGTGAGTTTTTTGAACGTATGTCACAAGACGATCATTTCAAGCCTAGTCCTGATAGCGGAGATAAATCTTTTTTTGAGAAAGTAAAAGACATGTTTTCTTAAACTGTAAATTGAACAGTTTGTAGGAATTACATACTTAATATTAACTTATGATTAAGAAAATTTCGTATATTTGAAACATCGCCATTTTTAATGGTGATAATTTTTCTTTTTCATAGCAATTTTTTTCCCATCCTAAATACCTAGTATTCAGGGTGGGTTTTGTTTTTAAGAGCATAAAGGTCTGGTAAGATTCATCAGGTGTCTATTTTTTAGATTTTGATAAAAAAGCTTCGGTTTGTAAGTAATAATAGTATTTTTATAACCTAATTCTCAATAAAGCATGTAGCCCAATTAAATAAGGATATATGTAGAGTCCGATATTCATCACTTATAATTAAAATTTTATGACTCAAGCTTTAGAGGCAAAACAGGTAAGTAAGCGTTTTGGGGAATTTACCGCGTTAGAAGAAATGTCCATACAAGTGCCTGCCGGTAGCATTTTTGGTCTTTTAGGTCCAAATGGTGCAGGTAAGACTACCTTAATTAGAATTATCAATCAAATAACATTGCCCGATAGTGGAGCTGTTTTTCTTAATGGGGAGCCTCTGCAACCTAAGCATGTTAAGGACATAGGATATTTGCCGGAAGAACGAGGGTTGTATAAATCTATGCGGGTGGGCGAGCAAGCCATGTATCTGGCTCAGCTCAAAGGACTCTCAAAAAAGGAAGCGAACCAACGCTTAAAATATTGGTTCGATAAATTCGAAATTACACATTGGTGGGATAAAAAAATTCAGGAGCTGTCAAAAGGAATGGCCCAAAAGGTTCAATTTATTGTTACCGTTCTCCATCAGCCTAAGTTATTAATATTTGATGAACCCTTTAGTGGTTTTGATCCAATTAATGCTAATGTAATTAAAGATGAAATTTTGCAATTACGAGATGAAGGAGCTACGGTCATTTTTTCAACACATCGTATGGAAAGTGTGGAAGAATTATGTGATCACATGGCACTATTGAACCGGTCAAAGAAAATTTTGGATGGTAAAGTTTCAGATATCAAAAAAGCATATAAATCCAATACCTTTGAAGTCGGTCTTCATAGTGATAATCAAGAAGCATTGGCTGGGGAGCTAGCTCAAAAATTTAAAGTAACGCCTGCATATTTCAAAACTATTGACGAGCAATTAAAACTTAACATAACACTGGACGCATCTGCTAATTCGAATGATTTACTGGGGTATTTGGCCTCAAAGTCAAGAATTGTACGGTTTAACGAAGTGATTCCAACGGTGAATGAAATATTTATAAAAACGATTTCCGAAAATGAATAATTTACCTTTAATAATAAAGAGAGAGTTTATCTCAAGAGTCCGTAATAAAACCTTTATTATTATGACTTTTCTAAGTCCACTCATATTAATAGGTATGATCGGAGTCATTTCTTGGTTAACCACGCTTAATAATGACGAAATTAGAGAGATCGCCTTGGTCGATGAAACCGGGAAGTTTATTCAGGATTTTAAAAATACCGAAAATGTTCGCTATTTAGATTACAGTAAGTTATCTCTTAATGATGCAAAAGATTCTGTAGTAATTAAAAAACTCTATGGATTACTTTATATACCATTAAAATCTACTAACGCAGAATTGTCAAAGGCAATTCAGTTTTACGCCGAAGATTCTCCTAATCTTTCTGTAATTAATCCAATAGAGGATTTAATCGCAACAAAACTTACGAATCAAAACTTTGAAGAGGAAGGGTTTGATTTGTCTACCATTGAAAATTCTAGAGCTAAAGTGAATATTCAAATAGAAAACTTTACGGGAGAGAAGACGTCTAAAATGTCGAACTACGTAAAAATGTTTTTTGGAGGTGCAGCCGGATATTTATTGTTTATGTTTATTATAATTTATGGTAATATGGTAATGCGATCGGTTATAGAGGAGAAATCGAATCGTATTATTGAGATCATCATATCATCAGTTAAACCCATGCAACTTATGATGGGTAAAATTCTGGGAACTTCTTTTGCCGGAATGCTACAGTTTTTAATATGGGTAATTCTAGGAGGTGTTTTATTACTTATCACTAGTTCTCTCTTTGAGGTAAGTCCGTCGCCGGTTGCCTCAGGAGCTGCGATAGATGCAGTGCAGTCGAACAGTAATGAAATCGGACTCTTACTGCAGGATATTCTTCGGTTACCACTTGTTTTCTTAGTCTGTTTATTCTTCGTTTATTTTATAGGCGGATATTTTTTGTATAGTTCTATTTATGCTGCCATAGGAGCTGCGGTGGATAGTGAGACAGATTCACAACAATTTATGTTACCCGTTTTAATACCTTTGATGTTAGGTATCTATGTTGGTTTTTTCTCTGTAATCGAGAACCCTCATGGTACGGTCTCTACCGTATTCTCGATGATACCACTAACATCACCAGTGGTAATGTTAATGAGAATCCCTTTTGGAGTACCATGGTATGAAATTGTGATTTCAGTACTAATTCTATTTGGAAGTGTTATTTTTATGACTTGGTTTGCCGGTCGCATATACCGCGTAGGTATTTTGATGTATGGTAAGAAAGCAAGCTACAAGGAGATATGGAAATGGTTAAAATATTAAAATGATTCAAGATAAAATAGCAGATCAGGTTGAAGAAGTAATTAAAGAAGATGTTTGGGGAACCATCAGGGAATTTTTGCTGTATGAGATTTTTCATTTTGGTGATGATAAGGATCCGATAGTTCTTACAGTTTGGTTATTACTTTTTGTAGTTTTTATATTTCTTACTACTTCGATTGTTTTAAAATTTATCAGTCGTGTTGCTACGCGCAAATTGCCTCACGAGAGCCGGGTAAAGTTTGTGTCGGTATTTTCATTTCTCAAATATTTTGTCAATGTCATTGTTCTGCTGGTAGCATTGGATAGTATTGGATTCAATATTACGGCTGTTTTTGCTGCTTCGGCGGCTTTGTTGGTCGGTGTAGGATTGGCGTTGCAAACACTTATTCAAGATATAATTTCAGGTATTTTTATTTTTGTAGATCAAACCGTGCATGTAGGAGATATTATTGAATTAGAAGGTAAAGTTGGGCGTGTTGAAGAAATAAAACTGCGTACTACACGAGCAGTCACCATAGATAATAAAGTATTAGTAATTCCTAATCATAAGTATCTCACCTCCACCTTATATAATTGGACCCAAAATGGTACGCTTACCAGAGAAGCTGTAGAGGTTGGAGTTGCTTACGGGAGCGATGTGAACCTGGTTAAGGATCTGTTAATAAAAGCAGCACTAAATAATAAAAATGTCTTAAAAAGCCCAGAACCTTTAGTGCTTTTTACGGAATTTGCAGATAGTTCGTTAAATTTCAAAATTATTTTCACGCTCAATGATAGCTTTACAAGTGCTATCCCGAAGAGTGAAATGCGATTTGAAATTGATCGTTTGTTCAGAGAACATAATGTTACGATACCGTTCCCTCAACGAGACGTTCATATGTTCAACCAAACGGTAACCAAAAACGAAATGAACTAATTTATGAAGAACACCCATTTGTACCCGAAATTTTTAACCTACATTTTTTTATTAGCCTTTTTTATATTTTTACCTAATTCAACATTGGCTCAAAGCACGGATTTGGCAAGGTTAGAATATGCCAACATTCCGCAAGCAAATAGTAAAAATTTGTATAGCCGCTTTAGGTTTTTAGCTAATATTCCCTTTAAATTAAACGATAAAGGGTCCTATCTTGTCGTTGGTACGCAGTATCGACTCAATACCCTTGATATTCAAGATGGAACTGAAGGTTTAGGAGGTTTTAATAAAAGTGGTCTGGATGATTTTCATACCATTGGTTTAGAGTTAGGATATACATTCAAAATGAGTAAAGCTTGGCGTTTTGGAGCAAAATTTGGTACGCGTCTTTCTTCAAATATAGAAAATAATCAGATAGAAGCTGATGATTTTAGATATACCATATCCTCTTATTTTATCAGGAGTAGAAAAGGTGAGGGAGTGAGTCAACCCTCTCGTCTTATTCTAGGATTTCAATTTACCTATCCGTCAAGTATAAACTTTCCGTTGCCTATAATCAACTATTATAAAAAGTTTCATCCAAACTGGTCCTATTCTTTAGGAACTCCCAAAACCAATATCAAACATATTATAAACGAAAAGAACACGGTGCAATTATTTGCCAGTTTAGATCGTTTTTATGGGAATATTCAACGCAATAGAAGTTTTATTGATAAGGATGGTGTAGCTCAAGTAGCAGAGAATGTATCGATGT
The DNA here is from genome assembly GCF_045505135.1 of Aquimarina sp. 2-A2. Classification (NCBI taxonomy): domain Bacteria; kingdom Pseudomonadati; phylum Bacteroidota; class Flavobacteriia; order Flavobacteriales; family Flavobacteriaceae; genus Aquimarina; species Aquimarina sp. 2-A2. Next base: position 316,519 of record NZ_JBJKFI010000003.1, read on the forward strand.
TAGCTATTCTCGGAGCCGTTGGGTACGAACACTTTTTCACAAAACACATTCTTTTTTATGCGTATGGCGGATACACCTTAAGCAATGAGATCCGTTTCCGTAATGGAGATCAGGAGAATGTACTTACTATAAATGATGAAAATACGTTTTATCTTCGTAGTGGAATCAAATTAAAAATATAATGGCAAGAATTTTAGTAATAGAGGATGAGTCCGCAATTAGACGTGTCCTGCTCAAAATATTATCCGAAGAGAACGAAAATTATCAGGTTTTTGAAGCAGCCGATGGTTTAGCTGGAGTAGAAATGATCAAGAATGAAGATTTTGATCTTGTTCTGTGTGATATTAAAATGCCCAAAATGGATGGGGTTGAGGTTTTAGAAGCAGTTAAGAAAATAAAACCTGAGATTCCCATGGTAATGATTTCGGGACATGGAGATTTGGATACTGCTGTAAACACCATGCGTTTAGGAGCTTTTGATTACATCTCTAAACCCCCCGACCTCAATAGATTGCTTAACACCGTACGTAACGCACTGGATCGTAAAGAACTCGTAGTCGAAAATAAAATGCTGAAGAAAAAAGTGTCCAAAAATTATGAAATGATTGGAGACTCTAAGGCAATTTCTGATATTAAAAATATTATTGAGAAAGTAGCTGCGACAGATGCGCGTGTGCTAATCACCGGACCTAATGGAACAGGTAAAGAATTAGTTGCCCATTGGATTCATCAAAAAAGTGAACGTGTCAAGGGTCCGATGATCGAGGTGAATTGTGCGGCCATACCGGGAGAGTTGATAGAAAGCGAATTGTTTGGACATGTAAAGGGCGCCTTTACCTCGGCAAATAAGGATCGCGCCGGAAAATTTGAAGCCGCCAACGGAGGTACTATTTTCCTTGATGAAATCGGGGATATGAGTTTATCGGCTCAAGCCAAAGTATTACGTGCGTTACAAGAGAATAAAATTCAGCGAGTTGGGAGCGATAAGGATATTAAAGTAGATGTTAGAATTATAGCAGCGACAAACAAGGATCTCAAAAAAGAGATAGAAAACAATAAATTCAGAGAAGATTTATACCATCGTCTGGCAGTAATTTTAATTAAAGTTCCCGCGCTTAATGATCGCAGAGAAGATATCCCGTTATTGGTAGCATATTTTGCAAAAAAGATTGCTGAGCAGCAAGGCATGTCATTAAAAACCTTTTCTCCTAAAGCAATCAAGCAATTACAGCAATATGATTGGACAGGTAATATTCGGGAATTGCGTAATGTGGTGGAACGATTGATCATACTGGGCGGCAATGAGATCAGCGAAGATGATGTAAAATTATTTGCAGCTAAATAATAAAATAGTACAATCTTTAAAAGCGAACAATGAATATGAGCAGCCCCAAACAGCTCTGTTTACTCTTGTTATTTATCGTTAGCATCAGTGCTATACAGGGTCAATATGAGCCCAACAGTCTCAACTTTGGAGTCGCCATTAATAAGAACTTTGGTCTTGCTAGCGAACTAGGAATCGGTGTCCGTGTTGAGTATGCTCCCAATTGTTTTACAACATACATGGGAGAATTTAACAGACAGATTTTAATCAACCCTGATGAAGAGGAACGACGTACCGGATACAATGAAGTAGCAGTTGGTGTCAACCTAATTCTTTTCAATTGGTATCCTACGACGATTACCGCCGGGATCGGTTATGTAGGTAACGATGAACCCGGGTTGGATGAACGTTTGGATAAGGCTTTTTTAGTGATACAAAGCGGTAATTTTAATCACGGTGCACAGATAAAATTAAGAGCACTGTATCAACTTACCATTCCCATACATATCTATGCAGAATTAAATATTAAAAGCTTAGGAAGACGCTATGACACCTTTGTGATTGGTTTTAACTATGACTTCGCTGCCCGTTAGTAAACTTTCTATTGTGCCAAGTCTTAATTTTTTGTTGGGTTAAAACTTTAGTATCTTCGAGAACTTATTCTGCACCGATATGAAAAAAATCACACCATCAGACTTTCAGGTAACACAACCTATTAAAATTACAAAAGTAGCTACTACGTATGATCTTGATGCGGGCGAAAAGAAAATAGAAAAAGAACTCGAAGAGGTTCGTGAAAAACTAGGTGAACTACAGGATACATTATATGCCCATGATAAATATGCGGTATTGGTATGTTTGCAGGGAATGGATACATCTGGAAAAGATAGTTTGATTCGTGAGGTCTTCAAAGATTTTAACAGTCGGGGAGTCGTTGTACACAGCTTTAAAGTCCCTACTGAGCTTGAACGCAGTCATGATTATTTATGGAGACATTATATTGCTTTGCCACAACGCGGTAAATTTGGCGTCTTTAATCGCACACACTATGAAAATGTTTTGGTAACCAGAGTACATCCCGAATATATTTTAGGAGAAAATTTGCCGAATGTTACGAGTGTAGCAGCGATTGATGAAGATTTTTGGGAGGCTCGTTTCGAACAAATTCGCAATTTTGAAAAACATTTGGCTGATAATGGAACTATTATATTTAAATTCTTTTTGCATTTGTCAAAAGAAGAGCAAAAGAATCGATTGTTACGCCGATTAGAGAAAAAAGAGAAAAATTGGAAGTTCTCTCCCGGGGACCTTAAAGAAAGAGCACTTTGGGATGCATATCAGGATTGTTATGAGGATGCAATCAACAGAACATCAAAATCCCATGCACCTTGGTTTGTCATTCCGGCAGATGATAAACCGACGGCCCGGTATATTGTCGCAAAGACTATGTTAGATACTTTACAAACGTATACAGATATTGAAGAGCCCGAATTAGATAAAGAAACGCAAGAAAATATTGAATTGTATAAAGAACAGCTTCGTAAGGAGTAGTTTGAACAACTAATCACATATACCCAAATTTATGTTTATAAGAAGAATTATTATCTGCTTTTGTTTGGTAGCTACTGCACAAATTAACGCACAGTCAACAGTAAGCAAAGAAGATAAAGCTCAATTAAAAAAGATATACGATACTGCTCTTTTAGAAGGTAATAGTTACCAGTGGCTAGACCATCTGTCTAACCAAATCGGAGCGCGATTATCGGGCTCTCTCAATGCACAAAAAGCTGTAGAGTGGGGGAAAGCAGAATTAGAAAAACTCGGACTGGATAAAGTTTGGTTACAGCCGGTCATGGTGCCAAAATGGACAAGAGGGGTAACAGAGTTTGCTTATATCGAGACCGAACCGGGTAAATCCACGAATGTACCCATTTGTGCTTTAGGCGGTTCTGTGCCAACACCAATAGGCGGTCTTAAAGCTCCTTTAATCGAAATAAAAAGTCTCGAGGTTCTTGAAAAATTAGGAAGAAAAGCGATCGAAGGAAAAATTGTTTTTTATAACCGTCCCATGCAAGCTGATTTGATCAATACATTCGAAGCGTACGGTGGTTGTGTGGATCAACGGTATGCCGGTGCAGCCGCAGCTGCAAAGTATGGAGCAGTGGGTGTGTTGGTTCGTTCGTTAACTTTACGATCCGATGACTTACCACATACAGGTGCTATGAGCTACGGAGATTTAAAAGATTCCGAAAAAATCCCGGCAGCAGCAATAAGTACTAACGGTGCCGATTTGCTTAGCTCTATGTTGAAACTTAATCCGAACATTAAATTTCATATAAACATGAATTGCCGTACTTGGGAAGATGTAGAATCCTTTAATGTGATCGGCGAAATTAAAGGAAGCGAATTTCCCGATAAACACATGGTAGTTGGAGGCCATTTAGATTCCTGGGACCTGGGTGATGGGTCACATGATGATGGTGCGGGAATCGTGCAATCTATGGAGGTGCTGCGTTTGTTTAAAAAAATTGGGTATCAACCAAAACATTCTATTCGGATTGTTATGTTTATGAATGAGGAGAATGGTTTACGTGGAGGTAAAAAATATGCAAAAATAGCTGCTCAAAAGAATGAAGATCATGTGTTCGCTTTAGAAAGCGATTCAGGGGGATTTACGCCCAGAGGATTTTCTTTTGATTGTACAGATGCTGCTTTTAATAAAGTGCTATCCTGGAAACCGTTGTTTGAACCCTATTTAATTCATTATTTTGTAAAAGGCGGTAGTGGAGCGGATATAGGACCGCTGAAAAAAGACTCCAATGTATTGGCCGGTTTAAGACCCGATTCTCAGCGTTATTTTGATTATCATCATGCAAAAAATGATACGTTTGATGCAGTTAACAAGCGAGAACTGGAACTGGGGGCTGCTACCATGACAAGTTTAGTGTACCTGTTTGATAAATATGGTATCGAATAAAATTGGCGGGAGACGGTAACGTCTATGTTAGCTTTTTCTTTACGATAGTTTCAGCCCACGCAATAGCTTCGTCAACCGAGGAGAAGTATCCATAAGAATTATCGAACCAGCCCTGTTCTTTTTTTGCTTCTTCCAGAGTTTGTTTGTTGTTGGAAACAAAAGCAAATCCTAACATTCGTTTTGGGTCTACTAATCTATAGGCACCTTCTTCAACATCTATCTCATAATTACGCTGAGAAATAAATACATATTTTTTTCTGCCATAATGCTTTGCGATATCCGCAAGCAGCTGTTTGCTGTTCTCGACGGTGAATCGTTTTACGTCGTTCATATGATACACTAAATAGTTTTCAAAAAACTCTAGCGACCCAAAGGAATATTCAATCTTAGCACCCATTAGTTACATTGTAATTCGATTGTAAAAGTACTGGTTTTTACAGATTTTCGGTAAGTAGTTTAACTTGATTTTATTTTAAATAAAACGTCAATGACAATTTAATGCGCCATCGCAGAAAACAATTAAAATAATACAAGACAGGATACCAATGATAATATTGAGTATCGGTAGACTAATAGCAATTTTAGAAAGTACATACCTTTTGTAATGGTGTAGCATCCAACCACCTGGAATTGCAAATAATACGATCAAAGGAAAACTTATAACAGCTACAAATAGTGTTACCGTGCTCATATTTTCATCAGATCCCGGACTGTCAAATAGCATTGGTGACATCATTGCCATTGGCAAAGAGGCAAAAGCGAGTAATGTTAAAAGAATAGTGCATACCACCAAGTAAATATTTGAAACTTCTTTGTTTTTTATCGCTGTCGCCACAAAATGTATTTTAAGATTACGCTTTAAAAATAAGTAAAAAAAGTCATTTTAAAATTTTAGTTTAGCGGGAAGTAATACCTTTACGCCTTCAATAGTTTATATGCTTACACAATACACCAAAGAATTTCGTTACAATCTCAAATTGGCTGCTCCCGTAATGCTGGGGATGTTAGGACATACTTTTGTAGGTCTTATTGATAACATTATGGTGGGGCAATTAGGGACCGCCCAATTAGCTGCAGTTTCCTTGGGTAATAGTTTTATGTTTATCGCGATGTCACTGGGGATAGGTTTCTCCACAGCTATCACCCCTTTGGTGGCAGAAGCAGATGGTGAAGGCAACTTTAATTCAGGTAAGTCTGCACTCAAACATGGATTGTTTTTGTGTACTGTATTGAGCATCATTTTATTTTTAATAATTCTTGCAGCAAAGCCAATAATGTATTTGATGAAGCAGCCTGTAGAAGTGGTGGAGCTTGCGATACCTTATCTGGATTTAGTTGCATTTTCTTTAATTCCGTTGATTGTTTTTCAGGCGTTTAAGCAATTTTCTGATGGACTTTCTATGACCAAATACCCGATGTACGCAACCTTGATTGCCAACGTGGTCAATATTGTATTAAATTATGTGTTGATTTTCGGTAAGTTTGGATTTCCTCAAATGGGAATTGTCGGTGCTGCCATTGGTACGTTGATCTCACGTTTTGTAATGGTTGCTTTCTTATGGATTTTACTACGCGCGAAAGCTAAATCAAAAGCATATGTTACAGCAATCAAACTATTTGTGCTTGACAGCAAAATGTTGCGTAAAATTATTTATTTAGGCTTCCCTTCGGCTTTGCAAATGTTTTTTGAAGTAGGGATTTTTACTGCTGCTATCTGGTTGTCAGGGATATTAGGTAAAAACCCGCAAGCGGCAAATCAAATCGCATTAAACCTGGCGTCCATGACTTTTATGGTGGCTACCGGACTTAGCGTAGCTGCAATGGTACGGGTAGGTAATCAAAAAGGATTGCATCAATATCGTGAACTCAAACGCATTGCCTTATCCATTTTACTGCTCACTTTTATCATAGAAGTGATTTTTGCTATTTTCTTTGTAGCATTTAATACACTCCTACCGCAAATGTATCTCGACGTTAATGACGTGGCAAATTTGGTAGATAATAATGAAGTAATATTGATAGCTTCAGAGCTGTTGTTGATTGCTGCTTTGTTTCAAATTTCAGACGGTATACAAGTGGTTGTACTTGGTGCATTGCGAGGTCTGCAAGATGTTGTAATACCTACAATAATCACATTTATAGCTTATTGGATTGTAGGTTTTCCTGTGAGTTATTACCTTGGATTATATACGGAGTATGCAAATTCAGGTATATGGTTAGGGCTCTTAGCGGGACTAACCGTTTCTGCAATTTTATTATATATCCGTTTTAAAATATTAAGTGATCGTATGATAGCTACAGGCAGTGTTTTGGATAAATAACATTTTCATACTTACAATTTAAATTACTGTAAATTAATATTTTACTATAATATCAGATGATTTTTATTTCAATTTATCAGGTGTGTTATACGTTTTTGACAGTAGACACGTTATTTGCATTTAACAAATAATTAAGTATCTTTCAACAACCAAATTGAATTAAACCTAGAAAAATGACTGTCCCAAAACCTAGCTTTTATACGGTATTTTGTACTGTGTTGTTATGTATATTCACGATTGCCTTCACCCATGCACAAAATCTCATTCCAAATCCCGGATTTGAATCTACCAAACCTTCGGTAACCAAATTGACGCATGAGATGCAGAATTTTGGTAAAATTAAAGATTGGTCTGCTTTGGTCAATTCACCCGATATGTTTCATCCGGAAACGGCTCGTGTAAATTTTAAACATAAAGCAAATAATTTTTTACCGCAATTTGGTCGTCAGGAGCCACGTACCGGAGAAGGTAAGGTGGGAATGTATATTTCTGGCGGAATTTACAAAGAAGGAATTGTTGCTAAACTGGATCAGCCCTTAAAAGCAGGTAAATTTTACTATTTTCATATGTACGTAAGTTTGGCTGAAGGTGTTTCAAAAGGATGTACCTCTTCTATCGGATCATATTTCAGTTCAAGAAAACCACGAATAACTCCTACGTCAAAATTGAAACTGCATGTGGAATCTACAGAGATGCTATGTGATTATCAGGGATGGACAAAAGTGTGCGGAGTCTATAAAGCTAAAGGTACTGAGAATTACATTTCTTTAGGATATTTTGGAAACAATCCTAAAGGGCGTTCTTTAAAATCGGCTTCTGGTGATATGGGTAATGCGTACTATTTTGTTGATGATGTTATGTTATTAGAGATGCAGGTTACTCAAAACCTTATTCCGCAAGATGTTTGTAGTATGGTATTAGATTTTAAGGATATTGAATTCTTGAATGGAGAAAGTGAAACGGATAGTGTGGTAGAGAAAGAATTAGATACCTATATTCAATATGTAAAGTTATTCAAAGTAGATGCTATCAAAGTTAGTGGCTTTGCTAACGATGCCGGTTCTGAATTTGAAAACGAAATTATGGCATCTACCAGAGCTTTAAATGTGAAAAAGTATTTTATAGATAAAGGTATTGATGAATCTTTGATCGAAATTGTAACTGCCGAGGAGGAGGATGCTATGCAAACGGCCGATCCCGAAACGTATAATCGTGTGGAGGTAGAGATAGTAGCACCAAAGTAATCAGGTGTAACTATCAATTTTTTTCGGAAGCGTAATGTTGCTTTACTACGTCAAAAACTTAGTATCTTTGGCACTTTGATAATTTTAAGTACGATATATGGCTTTTCCGAAGTTTATTTTAGGAGACAACACCGATTTACCCGAGGCAATATTTGTAATTCATACAGAATTCCCGAGATTTATTATTAATCTGGCGGATGATGAGGTTGAGTGGTTAGAGGAATTTGATGCTTCAGATGAAAAAGAGCTGCAAGAGGAGGCCGAGAATTTATTTAAAGCAGCAAACGATTTTTACGATCGTGAGATTGAGCGTTATGAGGAGTAAGCTTCCTTAGCTTTGTAATCAAAATATCACTTTTATAACACTGTACTATGTTAGAAGAATTAGTTCAATTAGATAAAGACTTATTTTTATATCTCAATAATTTAGGAACTCCTACATGGGATGGATTTTGGTTATTTATGACTGAAAAGTTTTATCAAATTCCGCTTTATTTATTGTTATTGTATTTTTTCTTTAAAAATTTTGGTCTTAAGGGGACTTTGATATGTCTGGTATTAGTCGCAGCCTTGATTACCGCTACCGATCAGCTAGCTAATTTATTTAAAAATATATTCTTTTTACGTCCGCGTCCCTGTCGTGCAGAGGGAGTGGCAGAGTTTACACGCTTTATCGCAGAACGTTGTGGAAGACACGGATTTTTCTCAGGTCATGCCACCAGCTCTATGGCGTTGGCCTTCTTTACAGGTTTAACGTTACAATCACGCCTCAAATATATATTTGTCTTTATGGTACTTTGGGCAGTGATCGTTAGTTATAGTCGTATTTATGTTGGTGTTCATTATCCCGCTGACGTAGCTGCCGGTATGACTGCCGGTATCGGGATGGGGTATCTTGCATATCGTGTATATCAGTATCTGCTTAAGCGTTTTAATGTACCTACGATTTAGAATTAACTATTCGTCTTTTTCTTTTTTAAAACGTTTTTTCTTTTTCTTACCGGAAAAGAGCCGCTTTAAAAAATTATCTCGTTTTTCGGGTTCGCAATCAAGATCATCTCGTACTTCGGGACTGGTAGCATCAAATTTACTTTTAGTATACCGATCAAACGTTGTATCGGTATTCATCTTGGTATATAATTTTGCAAAAATGGGTAAAGCAGCATTGGCGCCCTGTCCGATACGTGTACTTTTAAAACCAACAGCATAATCATCATTACCTACCCAAGTGACGGATACTAATCTAGGAGTAATACCGATAAACCAACCATCCTTATTATCTTGTGTTGTCCCTGTCTTACCGGCGATATCATTGCTGAGACCGTAGGTGGTGCGTAATCTGGCTGCCGTTCCTTCATCTACCGTTGCTTTCATCATTTCTAGTACTACCTCTCGTGTGTACTCAGTATACGCAGCTTCTTCAGCTATTTTTGGATTATATTCGGCAAGCACCGTTCCATTTTTGTCAGCTATTTTAGTAATGAGATAGGGTGTCACTGATTTTCCTTGGTTAACATAACTCGCAAAAGCTCCGGCCATTTCCTTTAGCGTTATACCCGCAGTACCCAAGGCAATAGAAGGTTGTTCGGGAATCTCACTTGTGATTCCCAGCTTTTTGACCAGCTCAATAACCTTCGGAATGCCAACTTTATTCAGCACTTTTACAGCTATGGTGTTGATTGAGTTGCTAAGCGCAGTCTCTAGCGTATAATTAAGATGCGGATCCTCGGTTTCTGATGCATTTGTGGGCGTCCAGTCATCCACATTGGTATAAGTCACTGCGCGTACAGGAAAATAAGTACAGGGTTTCATACCATTATCTATTGCTGCGGTGTATACAAAAGGTTTGAAGGTAGAGCCCACCTGACGTTTACTTTGGGATACATGATCATATTTAAAATAGCGGTAATCAATTCCGCCAATATAACTAAGTACCGCACCCGTAGCAGGATCAATCGATAGCATGCCGGTATTGAGAAATTTTCGATAATGTTGCAGACTATCCAGTGTAGATGCTTTTTCAGTAACATTGCCTTCCCACTCAAACAATTCCATCTCTCTTTTAGTGCTTAGAGAATCTTTAAGTTGCGCTTCAGAAAGCCCATTAGCTTTTAATTTTTTATAAGCCTTAGTTCTGCTTACCGTGCTACTCTTGAGATTCAGTTCTTTTTTCCACGGGGCACGGTTACCATGATCCTTTTCATAGGCTGCCTGTAGTTCTCGCATATGCTCCTGCATCGCTGTCTCGGCTAAGGTTTGCATTTTGTAATCCAGCGTCGTATGGATAATGAGTCCGTCGCTATAAATATTATAGGGTTCCCCGTTTTCATTTTTATAATCTTTAAGCAACGAATCCAATTGTTTTTTTACGGCTTCTCTAAAGTAAGGAGCCATGCCCATATCGTGATTAAAGTATTGATAGTCTAGCGCAATAGTATCTTGCATGGTATTGTTTGCATGGTCTTCTTTTAAATACTCATATTTAACCATTTGTTGTAAGACTATATCACGACGTGACTGACTACGCTCGGGGTAGAGACGTGGATTGTAGCCGTTATTGGCTTTAAGCGAACCTACTAAAACGGCAGCTTCAGACAAATTAAGTTCGTTGGTACTTTTATTAAAGAACTTTTGCGCAGCACTTTCGATACCGTAGGTGTTATCCGGAAAGGGAACGGTGTTAAAATACAGGGTCAGAATTTCGTTTTTTGAATAGATGGCTTCGATACGGCTGGCGATAATAGACTCCTTCAGTTTATTGACAATGATACTAATCTTCCCGTAATCCTTTCTTCCGAAAAGGTTTTTGGCTAGCTGCAAGGTTATGGTGCTTCCACCCCCCGAGGACCTATCCTGTAACAAAATAGATTTAAAGAATACGCGAAGTAAACTCTTGTTATCAATCCCTTCGTGCTCGTAGAACCGAACATCCTCAGTCGCAATTAGGGCATCGATCAGGTGTTGCGGTAAATCGTCGAAAGTAATGGGTTGACGGTCATAGATGTAATACTTACCAATTAGTTCGCCGTTTTTATCAAGTACTTGGGTAGCTTCTGCCTGTCTAAGGGTACTCAGCGTTTTTGTGGTGGGGACGGTACCCCAGGCACCGGCGTAGATGCTGATATAAAAACCGATGAGTAGTATTAGTAATCCGGTAATCCCTACCAATGACCATTTGATCCACGGGTTTTGCAACCAACGTTTTATCGTATGCATATGTTTTCCTTACAATTACAGGACGCAAGGTGTAAAAAATCTGTGAGGTAGCATGTTAAAGCAACTGTAAAGATTGTTTTTTAGCCACTAGCCACTAGCCACTAGCCACTAGCCACTAGCCAAGCCATTAGCCACTAGTTTCTGGTTTTAAGTTATTAGACTAAGAAGAGACATCCATCCCCAACCCTTCCTTCAAAGAAAGTCTCCCTTTGAAGGGAGATTTAGAGGAATACACTAATTATAGCCACTGTTTTTTGTGGGAGTAGTGTTTTGATTTACAACCTCAATAAGTGATAATTTAACATTTTATTATGCTTTTCTGAAAATAATAATTAGTTTAGTTACCGAGTATTTTAGATCGCCCCCAAATCTATACGAGACTCCATATTCTGTTTAACCAATAACAACCTACCATGCAAAACAAAGTATATCAAGTAGATGCCAAAAAAATTAAAACTGTTTTTTTTGGTGAAGAGTACCTTTCCTTTAGTAGACAACGAATAGAAGATAGTAATACATTCATCAATTCGTTCAAAGATCCCAAACTGTACGACAAATTGACTCGCATAAAACCTCGCGAAATTAAAAAAGTCAAGTTTAAAGAAGGAACCATGGATTTTGAGGCTTATATCCAAAACAATGATATGGTGTACAAAGAAACTATGCGTTTTAAAGATCAAGAAGCAATACTAGATTTTGCAAAGCAATTAGAAAGTATAAAGGACTTAAAACGCGTAGATAAGAAAGAAAATAAATTTTTGGGAGTTCTAAATCATTCGGGATTTTATATAGTAATTTCGGGTAGTATAGTTGCTTATTTCTTGGCGTTAGGAGAGACTAATTTTAGTGAAAATGCCGGAAGAGCCAAAAATAAACTAGCCGGTAAAATTTTGGATGGTATCATTTCTTTCTTAGGAGTAGAACTGAGTTTGGTAGCAATCATTCTTATAATCATACTGGGGGGATATTCAATGTATAAGAAATTTAATAGACCCTCTAATCTAATTCAATTCAAAACACTTAATCCTTTTTAAACTAATAATACTTTATAATTGAATGATAAAAAAATTAATATCCTTTGCATGCTGTATTGTATGTTTTACCACTTTAGCACAAGAAAAACCTCTACGAATAGCGGTACACCATCCTATATCCCTATCCGATAATGTAAACAATATTGATGGAATTGTCGGTGCTAACATCAAATACAATATCTATGAATCTCCAATTATTACGTTAGGAGCTTCCTATACTATTGACTATTTTCGTAATGCTGAAATTCGGAATGTTTTTAAAGTAAAGAATAATGCTTTTTTTAATCATTTAGATTTTTATTCTGAGTTTAAGTTACCCGGTATGCTAAAACTACATCCTTATGTAAGTTTAGGTTATACTTTGTTGTACGATAGTTTTGAATCTACCGCGAACGATTTTACTTATGGCGAAAATGACATGCCATTTCAATCGAATGAAAAGACGACTGATAGTTCGCATGGTGCTAACTTGAAACTAGGATTAAGCTATGATATTACCTCAGTAATTTTTATACAAAGCTATTATCAATATCTTAAGCTATTTGGTAAAGAAGTTTATTATGAAGGTATTGATGAAGATGTGACTTATAACCAACTAATGCTTGGCGTAGGTTTTAGGTTTTAAAACTACAAAGCGAAATAATCAAATAATAAACAGTAAAATAAAAAGGAATAAAAACTTAATAGGTAATTTGATAGCCTATGGGCCAATAGTATTTTACTTAATTTATACAATAAGTATCAAGAATAATGAAGAGGGGATAAATAAAGGCGATCGATCATAATTAAAAATTCGAAAACAACAAAAAAATGATATGCCTTCATTATAATTGGGAGATTAATGTAACTATAGGTAAGCTCTTTCGTACTGTAACGCATTCAGAACGTGCAGTTAAGTGAGAACTATTACTTAAATAAGACGCTTATGTAAAATCATTACCTTTATCTGTTATTCAAAAAACCTAAAAATGAAGAATGTTTTTTTTAATACCCTTTTATACCTAATGATTTTTGTTTCAGCTTGCTCTGATAAAAAGGAGGAACAAAAGAAACAAAGTATACAGATTACTAAGAATACGATAAATACTTATATAAAAAAAGTAATTGCTAATCATGAAATTCCGGGCTTAGCTTTAGCAGTTATTCAAGATAATGAGGTTATATATGAAGAGTATTTCGGAAAATCTTCTATAGAAGAAGATATTCCTGTAACAGCAACTTCTATATTTCCATTATACTCAACGAGTAAACTGATTACAAATGTTGCAGTTTTTCAACTTATCGAGCAAGGCAAGCTCAAGTTGGATGATTCAATTTCAACATACTTGGAGGATTTACCAGAACAGTGGCGTAAGATTCAAGTTAAGCATTTAGTAACCCATTCGTCTGGCTTACCAAATTATATAAAATATGAAAGTACTTTGTCTGATAGTGAACTAATGGAGAAGTTAGTACAGGATCCCATAGAATTCACTCAGGGTAATCAATTCAGCTATAATCAAACTAATTATTGGTTAGTATCTCAAATCATAGAAAAAATTACCGGTATGTCCTATGAACAATTCGTAATTGAGAATCAATTTGAGGATAACAAAGAGGGGCTAGTATTCTCTTCTAATACTAACGATGAATATATTGATAAAGTGACCGGATATGTTTACGACCGAAAAAAAGCGGCATTTATAATACCGAAATATGTTAATAACGAAAGGGCACATTCTGCTAATGGAATCAATCTTACGCTTAGCAACTTGATGGAATGGAATGCCCGAATAGATAGAAATCAATTGCTAAAGCCAGCAACCAAATTTGATATGTGGACTCCTTTTAATTTTAAGAATGGCAAAGATACCTTTCTTCATGGTTGGAGTACAAGTAATGTGAATCAAATAGTATCCTATGGTTTTTCTGGGGGAAATATTGCTGCATTTAGAAAATTTCCGAATCAAAACACAACGATTTTATTAGTAACCAATGGGTACAAAATTCCGGCTTATGATCTCATTGTAAACGATATTTCCAGAATTGTAATTCCACAACTTAAGAAACAAAACTTTGAACTTGAAGAAGACATTATTGAACTTGTTTTAACTAATAAGTATGAAGAAGCTCTTAAATCTTCCGAAAAATTAAAAATAGAAAATCCTAATTCAGATCTCTATAGCTTAAAATCGAGTATTAATACGATTGGTAATTTAGTTAGTGAAAAGAAGGAATTTGAAAAAGCGGTAAAAATCTTTAAAATAATTCCTAAAATTGATCCAACTTGGTGGATTTCTTATGCAGGAATAGCTGAAAGTTATGATGCATTAAATGATAGTCCCAATGCCTTGAAACATTATCAAAAAGCAATTGAATTGAATCCAAATAATGAATATGGTTATAATGATGTTATGGCAAAGAGAATAAAAATACTTAGTAACTATGAGTAATCTTATGTAATGTAAGACATTTATATTGAATAGAATCTGATTGATATGAACACCGACATCAAAACCATCTGGATAGACTTAAACGAGGAGCTCTACGCTTTTATTTTGGGTAAGATAAAAGATATCCCAACGGCTCAGGATCTTCATCAGGAGGTCTTTATAAAAGTGCAAACCAACATGCATCAATTACAACATACAGCAAAACTTACCTCCTGGGTGTATCAAATTACGCGAAACACCATCATGGATCATTTCAGAAAACAAAAAAAGGAAAAGATAGGATTTGATACGTTAGACCTACCAGAGGATGACCGTGACAATTTTGAGTATTCAAAGTTAACGAACTGTATTCATCAAAAAATAGATAAGCTCTCAGCCCAGCATAAAGAGGTGATTGTAATGACCGCGTTTAAAGATTACTCACAAAAAGAATTGGCCACGCATTTAAAAATGTCTTACTCAGGAACCAAATCAAGAGTGCAAAAAGCCAGAGAAATCTTAAAAGAAAACATGTTGGAATGTCCCAATGTAGCTTCGGACAGTTCTGGAAAACTTTTGGATTTTGAAAAAGATGAAGAGTAACTGCGTCTTTTTATAAACTTTTACGTCCATAAGATAGAATCATTAAAAAAATTATAATTATGGACATTACCCAAAAAGTTACAGTACACATTCTTAATGCTTTTGTCGAAAACGGAGCAGGAGGTAATCCCGCCGGAGTCGTATTAGATGCCGACAACCTATCCAACCAGCAGAAGCTACAGATAGCTAACAAAGTTGGCTTGTCAGAAACTGCATTTGTTTCAAAATCAAAAACAGCAGGGGTTAAGTTAGATTTCTTTACACCTAACAAACAAATAGCACATTGTGGTCATGCGACTGTGGCAACCTTTTCATATTTAAAACAAATAGGTGCAGTATCCGGAGCACGTTCGTCCAAAGAAACGATTGATGGAAAACGCGATATAGCGTTATCAGGAGAACTTGCTTTTATGGAGCAACTGGCACCGACCTATATTGATGTTGGCGATAAAGAATCTGAAATACTTTCCTCCTTAGGATTTCAAAAAACTGATATGATTGCTAAGGCCCCTATTAAGGTTGTAAACACAGGTAATTCGTTTATGTTAATTCCAGTAAAGGATGCAGAAATTTTGAAAAATCTAACTCCGGATTTTGATCTCATCAATGAAATTAGTGAAGCCTTTGATCTGATAGGATATTATGTGTTTACCACCAATACCGAAGATGCACAATTAGATGCAACATCAAGAATGTTTGGCCCCAGGTATGGTATACAAGAAGAAGCAGGTACAGGTATGGCGGCAGGACCACTTGCTTGTTATCTGTATGATGTGTTGGAGATTAAGAAGCAACGCTATTACTTGCAGCAAGGAAAATATATGAACGAACCTTCTTCGAGTTTAATTCTGGTTGATCTGTTGATTGAACAGGAAGAAATCAAGGGTTTAATGGCCGGTGGTAAAGGATTGCTCAAAAGTGAAATGATTTTTGAGATTGATTAACATTAAGTGAATAGGAGCTTATATTTTTCTGTTCTAGCCAAGAGGAAACAGGTATTGGCCGCTAGTTTTGAGATTAGTCTGAAAACAACATCCATCCCATATTCTGCGCTTCAACTCGCCCATAGCTTCCGCTCTGTTGTCTACAAAAGGAAGGAAGAAAAGAAAGTCAGTACTCGTCATATAATAAGTTATGTTTTATGCGTCAGTACTTGTGACTGCTTCATACTCAAAACCTCCCCCGCATAATGGGGGAGGTTTTTTTATTAGCAGTGAAGAGACATTAAGCACTAGGATTTAATCTATTCGAAGTAGTCTAAGATATTTTTTTATTCCGCTTTGCAGGATCCTTAATAAATTACTCAAAGTAAGAAGTTGAATAGTGGGAGGGAATCAATCTGCTTAAAATGCTAAATTTTGAGTAGCTGAATACATAGATAGGACTAATTCACAGATATTTAGAAGTGAATAGTGTAACAATGAGACGTTGAATTTATCTTTAATATAAAGAACCTTACTAAATCAATAGGATTATGAATAAAGCAACTCTCACACTTTTACTTATTTTAACCACATCATTTTTTACAAATTGCCACGCTACTTGGTCTATAATTGCTGTAGATCGTCAAACAGGCCAAATAGGAGTGGTTGGTGCATCTTGTACCTTTGATGTTTCAGGCATAGCTTCAATCGTACCTGGAAAAGGAGCTGTTGTGGTACAAGCAGCAAGTGACTATTTTGCCCGAATGAAGGGTGTTGAACTGATGTATAATGGTACATCTCTTAATGAAATTTTATTAGCAATGAAAGATGCTAAGTTTCGACCTGAAAAACAGCAAATAGGACTAATTTTATTGGATGCTACGAGTAAGCCAGTGGTATACTCCGGATTCGATATTGCAGCTTGGAGCGGAGAAGCGATAGGTAGCGATTTTGCAGTTATGGGGAATATCCTTACTGATCAAACCGTAATCTCAAATGCCTACAAAGCATTTAATGAAAATAGAGACAAACCTTTTGCAGAAAGACTAATGCTTGCCTTAAAAGCAGGGGAGGAATCTGGAGGAGATAAAAGATGCGAAAAACAGTATGCGAGATCAGCGTTTATCATGATTTACCAACCCAAACATGACGCTATCTTGAAGCTAGCAGTTCAAGGCATCAAAAAAGGTGGTAAAAGAGCGGTTACTTTATTGAACAAACAGTTTAAAGCTTGTACATTGAAATAATTTTACTATTGGTTAGCGTACACTAATCTGTTGTACATTTACTTATCCAGCGCTAAAGACTTAGGTATCTGAGATAACTTTTGTGATGTTCCAGTACGAATCTGATTGTTGATGAATCCATCTAAATTTTTATGAATAAAGAATAATTAAGGATAGCAAGAATCAGATTGTAAGCTTTCTGTAAGTAGTCCATATTTGTATAAAAAATAAAATGGAGGAACTAAAAAATTACATGCAAACGGAGGCCAGTGTTCGGATGAAATTTATAATATCTGCAATTGAAAACAATTATGAGCATTTTTTTAAACTAACTGAGGATGAACTCAGTGCTAGCGGTATGGTCAAAATAACCGTAGATAATAAACCAGGGTATCCTTGCAGAGTAAGTCTGAAAGATGCCGAAATTGGAGAGGAGGTACTTTTACTAACTTACCAGCATCATAAAACGAAGACTCCTTATCAATCCAGTGGACCGATATTCGTGCGTAAAAATGTAAAAACTGCACAGTTGAAGACCAATGAAATTCCGATGATGTTATTCCATAGATTGCTATCTCTAAGAGTGTATGATGTCAAAGGCATGATGATAGCAGCCAAAACGGTTGACGGGAAGCATCTCAAAAAAGAGATAGACCTCATTTTTGAAAATGAGACTGCAAACTATATCCATATTCATAATTCAAGTCCCGGCTGTTATAATTGCCAAGTAAACCGAGTTCAGTAGCAATTTTTTATGAATCTTAGTTTTATACCTAATTCAAATTTTAAATACTATATAGATTCCTTCCTTTAACATGGGAGGAGCCATTAAGAAGAGTTTTTTTATTATTTAGCCAAAAGTAAAGAGGCTTTAAGCACAAATATATAATCCATTTGAACTAGTTTAAGGTGCTGTTTTATTTTTTACGCTTTATAATTCCTTCTCTAATTATATTTAAATATGTTTCTAAACTGATAAAAAACTCTTTCAATAATCTTCAAATCTTCGGTGACGATACCTGCAGTACCTCTCATTTCTCTGTTAAAAGCAAGATTTTTACCATATGTCGTTTCCAGATTTTGTGGGATATCTACCTCTATGTAATAATTCCCATCACTGTCGGGTGATAAAGACATGCTAATCACTTTGCCTTCTACCATTCCAAATTCTTGATAAGGATAGTTTTCTAATTTAATTAAGACATTTTGATCGGGTTCTATTTTACCTGTATTTATTGCAGTAGTTATAATTTTACCAACTAATGAGGATTGAGACGGTAGGATGGTAAGTACATCATCACCGGCACTTACAAATTGATTTTCTCCCCAAAACTTTTGAAAACTCACTTTACCATCTATTGAGGCTACCAACAGATAGTTTTGTTCCCATTGTTTAATAGACCGCTTTAGTTGCTTATAAGAGGAAATCACGTCCTTCAAAAACTTTGTTTCGTTTTGAATTTTAGTAATACGGGAACCTTGAATACCTTTTTGTGTATTGTTTTTAGATTCTTGAATTTGAGACATGTTTATTTTTGTGTTTTCATAATTGCGTCGTGCCTGCAGGAATTCAAGTTCTTTATTCTCATATTCAACTTTGCTAATGACACCTTTATCATATAAGATTCTTGACCGCTCAAAGTCTTTTTTCCGCACTTCAATTTCTCGTTTTTCAAGATCTCTCTGCACTTCTAGTACACGGACTCTGCTATTTAATTCTGATAGGGTTTGTTTGCCTGATAGGCTCTCGATAGCGTAAGGTCGCAGATTTTTATTGAGAACATAATCAGAATATGATTTTTCGAATAAGGCGTAGTCCTGCTCTAACTCACCCAAGGATAGATATTCGGTTTTTATGATGGGAAACTTAAAGTTATCATAGTCAGCATGCAATGTATCTATAATACTTTTAAGCTTTAAAACATGAGCAAAATTAGCAGTATTTTCTATAACTGCTAATATCTGTCCGTGGGTAACCTGCTGCTGATCTTCGATCAAAAATTTCACTATTCTTCCGTTACTTTTGGCTTCAATCTTTTCGACAGGTATCTCTGTTGTAACCATGATTTTAGAGGTAATAATATCAGGATATGACACGATACAACTTGCACCTATCACAAGCAGGATGACAAAAAAGATAACGGTAATTCCCCAACGGGTCATCCAACTGGGTGGATTACTCAATATTTCTTCTACTTCTTCTGAACGCAATTCCAGATGTTCTAAAGATTTTTTTTCTTGATCAGTCATACGTTTTATATTTTATTTATCGACAAGTGTTACTGCCTCGGCTTCTAAGTGTTTAATTAGTGCACCATTCTTCTTTTTTGATTTTAATCGCTCCAATTCGAGTTGGTTTTTAACTAGCTCGTAATAGGAACCTTCAAGTGCAATCAAATCATCATGTGTTCCTTTTTCTACAATTTTTCCTTTATCCATCACCACAATTTGATCTGCATTTTTAACAGTGCTTAATCGGTGGGCGATAACGACTGCTGTTCTTCCTTTAAAAAAGGTATCCAGATTCTGCATGATTGTTTTTTCATTATTAGCATCTAATGCACTGGTTGCTTCATCAAAAAAGATGAAATCAGGATTTTTGTACACAGCTCTGGCAATTAATAATCGCTGTTTTTCTCCGCCGCTGATACCTACGCCTTCGTTACCAATTTCGGTGTTATAACTTAACGGTAAGGCTTCAATATACGATCGAATATTTGCGATCTCTACAGCTTTTGAGAGCTTGTCCTTATCTATAGTACTCTCTCCCAATGCAATGTTATTGGCTATCGTATCATTAAAAATATAACCATCCTGCATTACCACTCCGCAGCTATGTCTCCATGCTTTTTGAGAGATAACTTCAAAATTTTGTTCTCCTAATTTTATAACTCCCTTATTAGGTTTGTAGAAACGCATTAAAAGCTTCATAAGGGTGGTTTTACCACTTCCTGAAGCCCCTACAATTGCTGTTGTTTTATTACGCGGAATTAATAAATCTAAATTCTCGATTACGGGGTTTTCTGACCCTATATATTTGAATGTTATATCTTCTATAGAAATACTACCATCATGGGAAATATCATGAACTTTTGCTTCTTTAATATCCTCTTCGTCTTTTTGATCATGTACTTCTTTCAAACGCTCTAAACTGATTTTTGCATCTTGTGTTTCTTGTATAAATTGTAATAACTGGGATATAGGACTATTTAACTGACCTATAATATATTGAATAGATAACATCATACCTAAGGATATATCACCTTTTAAAACTAAAGAAGCTGATAAAAAAGTGATCAATATATTTTTGAATTGGTTGATCGAAGAAGAGCCAATAGTCTGCATTTGTTCAAGAGTTAGTCCTTGCGTTGCTACTTTGAACAAACGTATTTGTATAAATTCCCATCCCCATCGTTTTTGTTTTTCGGCGTTATGTAATTTGATTTCTTGCATACCTTCGATCAGTTCGATGGTTTTACTTTGCTCATCACTCATTTGAGAAAAACGTTTATAATCGAGTTCCTTTCTCCTTTTCATAAAGAAGAATATCCAACCGATCATTAGCATGCTGCCAGCTGCAAAAATTCCGAATATCTTACTATTGTAATAGATGAGGACAGCACTAAATACAATAATATTAAAAAATGAAAAGAGTGTGTTGAGTGAAGAATTGGTTAGTAATTTTTCTATTCGCTGATGGTCATTTATGCGCTGCATTAAATCTCCTGTCATTCTTGTATCAAAATAGGATATTGGTAAATTCATGAGTTTTATAAAAAAATCAGAAACCAGAGAAATATTGATACGAGTGCTTAGGTGCAGGAGAATCCAACCTCTAATGGCTTCAATACTAATCTGACCTACAAACAACATGATTTGCGCACCTAAAATCAGATATATAAAATTAATATCTTGATTTTGAATACCTATGTCTACGATACTTTGTGTAAGAAAAGGAAAAAGTAATTGTAACAAACTCCCCGCCAAAAGTCCGATAATAAGTTGACCTATTAGTTTTTTATACTTAAAAAGGTATTTTGCCAGAAATGAAAACCCCGAACGCCCATCAACTTTTTCCCAATCAGTATTATAAAATTTGGGTGTAGTGTCCAAGAGTAGCGTAAGTCCTTCCTGTGTTTTTTCATCAGCATTGTTACCTACCCAGGACTCAATGAATTCTTCTTTTGTATACTCAATTAATCCGTACGATGGATCTGAAACGTATACCGTGTCATTTTTAATCTTGTATACTACAACAAAGTGATATTTGTTCCAATGTACAATAGATGGTAAAGGTACGTCATCTCTGAAAGTTTCAAAGTCAGTTTTGACACCGACCGATTTGAATCCTAAATTTTCAGCACCTTCTGCTAGTCCCAAAAAAGAACTTCCAGTTCGGGTTGTCTGGCTTAAGTTTCTAATCGTTTGTAGCGGGATGACTTTACCATAATGCTTGCTGATAATTCGTAAGCAAGTTGGTCCGCAATCCTTTGCGCCCGGTTGTTTGTAAAATGGAAAATTCTTCAAAACTTATATTTTTTAAACTGTTGACAACAACTTTAATGTATTTGTATAAGGCTGTTTAACAGGTTGTTAATTTGTCGTTTGTTGCTAAAATTTCTGTATCACTTAATAGATCTTGAATAAAATAATCCAAATGCTCTATCGCATATATTTTTGGATAGAAATACCCATTTATAAAGAGTCCTGGAGTAAAGTCTATCTGGTTTTGGATACACCAGTTCTTTTGATTAATAAATTTTTTTTCGATTACCTGTTCATCAAATTCACCAGCATACGTAGTGAGCCATTTGGATTCATTTTCATAAGTAAACCAATCATCTAGAGCAGCGGCAAATTTTTTGTTTTCACCATTTAGCTGCATTGCCATCATATTTTGACATATAAGTTTGTCATTATCACTCTCATCCAGTATGTCCACATTCAAGATGGTTTGGAGAGCGATTCGATCATTATATCTAGCTTGTATTTCCTTGATACTTGCGTGTGCTTTTTTGCAATGTTCGCAAAAAGGATTCGTAATGAGAGTAACGATTAATTGCTGATTGTTGTTGGGTTTAGTGATAAGTTGATTAGTATTTAAATCGTGTCTTTTTTGTCCTTTGATTGTATAACGGAACAGTGAATAATTACGTAATAATCGCGTATCTGTAATTTTGTTTTCTTTGAGTGTATGTAATTGTGTTAAGATATTTTTTACACCAAACCAACCACCTATGATGATCATTTGTATGAAAGTGAAGAGTAATAATGATTCTAAATTCATCGAGGTTGAAGGTTCAATAAATAAAACAAGCAGGCAAAGTTGTGTACTAAGAATACCACTGAGAGTCAGGCATATGGGGCACCATTTTTTTTCTACAAATCGTTGATAATAAAGGGAGATCAGAACAAACGGTATACTAGCTCCTAATGCTATCGTTTGATAGAAAAAATACGCTGATTCCTGACCTGCAAGCGTCATTATTGAATATGAAACTATTTGTGAAAGAAAAAAAAGAAAACTTAAATCTGAAAAACTAACATAGTTAAAAAGTTTCCATTTTTTTGAGTTGATAATGGATTCACAATCATATTGACGAGATTGGGAACAAAATTTATCAAGGGGATTAGTCTTCAGCTTAAATAATTCTTCTAATGATAAAATTGATGCTGCAAAACCAAATATCGAAAGCAAGGAAAATAAGCTGTTGGAAACATTGGTTTGTGAAAGAACAAAAGCCAGAGCGCATACCAGCGTTAGCCCACAGAGAGAATTTCTGCGTATGTTGCCAGCACTCTTATTTCTGATTTTTTTATCTTTAGCTTGATTGAGTATTAGAACGATTCCTTTCCAGCGAACTTCAAGAAAATGTAGTGACACTTTTTTGGAATCAATATAAATTTCTTCATCCTTTTTTTCGACAAGATGTAAATCTTGTCTTCCGTGTATGGTTTTTAAAAAGGCTAAGTAGCGTTCTGGAGTTTGATCAATTTCTTGAAAGTTGACATTGTAAACGTCGTAGTGTATATGAAAATAGTCTAAAGTCTCAATTATAGATAGCAAGTTAGGGTATCCCGGATGAGTTATTAATCTAAATTTAAACAGCGCTGTATTTATTGAAATACGCTCCCTTTCGAAATACTTTAAGATAGACTCCACAACAATATTTTTTATTTGCATAGCTATTATTTATTTAACCTATAATCACAAAACACTTTGTTGCTTAAGGTGTTATTAGTTACTATGATTACCTACATCGATTTTGGAAGAAGTCTTAGTATAACAGGAAGAAATCGCTCCAGTCATACCTGTCATATTGAAAGGACAATAGCACTAATCCAGTGCCGCATAACCCATTTAATATAGAAGCTTTATCCATGGTATAGGTTTGCTCTTTGTCTTGTCGGTACCAGGGCAAGTATATTTCTCCCTCTATTTTTAGTTGTGTGTCAAGGTTATTGAGCAATTCTTTTTTCCAAAAATCAATACGTTTCTTAATAATCGGACTGTCTATTTTATTATTAATCTTTTGTAACGTAAAGGCGATTCCACTAAGTCCGTGGCAAAAACCCGTATCTAAGAATGAATAGTCCTCAAAATGATCCAAACCTGAGTTACCAATGCGTCTCGGTATGATCGTTCGTAAAAGTTTGTAAGTTTTTTCTTTTAAATCCTCTCTTTGCAAAACCTTGGTAGCATACAAAAGGGTGTTTGTTACACCCAAGTCTCCATAGCACCAACCCAGGCGACTGTTTAAATTACGCTGATTTATATCGACTGAGTAGTAATCCGGAAAATTGCTTATTCGAGCAATATTATTCTTGAAATTGAAAAGACTTTTTAAAATGCCTTCTATTAAAACATCTAAATACTCATGTTTGAATTTCAGCTCTTTTAGACGTATTAGAAATGCAAGAATTCCGGGTAAACCATGTGCTAACCCTAAATTTATTAATCCTTTAGTTTCTTCATTTTCATCATACCAATAAATGCCCTGTTCCGTTTCTTTTTTGTGTTCATAAAGTGAAGTCAAAAACTGATCAATAAGATCATTAACTTTTTCTGAAGGTTGTGTTTCAGAATTTATATAGTAATGAAGCTTCCCAATACTACCGTGTAAAGGGTCAAAATTATTTGTTTTAAAATCAATTTGTAAAGACTTTAATAAATAATCTTCTAACTCATCGAGCGAAGTTTCGTCTTCAATAATCTTACAACGCTTTAAATATTGAATCGTATAAAATATTCCTTCAAATCCTTCAAGAAATCCTGAGCCCATTTCACGATCTCCAAATACTGTAATGAGTGTATTAAAAAGCTCAAGAGCTTTTTGCTTATATACCTCTTCTTTAGAATAGCGATATAGCGTGGCTTCAAAAATTAAAACTCCCAAATCATCATGTAAGGTTGGAATATTCATCGCCCTTGCTGACTCAAAAAGGATGGATTCTATTTTTTTTATACTAGGTTCAAACATTTTTCGTAAATTAATTTATACTCTATGGAGTAAGGATAGGTTAATAAGTCTTTGTTTACTATACGTAGATTGTAGGATCGTCATAATCTCCATCAAGCGAATCATCATCACAACAAGATTTACCTCTACGAGAACCACTTTTACAACTTTTTAAACAGATTCCAAACAAACCTCCGTTTACACTTGCCATTTCATTTCTGTCCATTTGCGAAATGGTTTCTTTATTAAGCGCTAATCTTTTCATACTATTCTTGGATTAGTAGTTACAATTTATTGGATGAAACAATAGGTGTTTGTTACCTATAGAGGTATTGTCAAAACACCTATTATCATTAGTATATTATTTGTTATGCAATTGTATAATCGTCATACTCGTCGGTCATACAACATGCTTTAAGTTTCCTGGTTCCATTAGGGCAACTTTTTAAACAAATGCTTAAAAAAGCTCCACCGTTAGTTACCATCATTTCATTTTTGTCCATTTGTGAAATGGTTTCTTTATTTAATTTCAATTTTTTCATTTGATAATGTTTGATGACTCAGATAAGTCGGTTTAAATCAGATTTAAAAATAACCGACAACTCATTAGAGGTGCCGGTTAGATGTTACGATATTATTTAATACTAATATCAACTACAAGAATTACTGGATCACCATTGCAACAATCTTTTCCTTTTCTTGAACCGTTAGCACAACTTTTTAAACAGATGTCTATTCCTCCATTTACACTTGCCATTTCATTTCTATCCATTTGCGAAATGGTTTCTTTGTTTAATTGTAATTTATTCATTACTTTGTTTTTAATTGAGTATGTATATACTCGGTTGTTATAAATTTGTTTTTTCCATTTTGAATGGATTCTACTAATTAGAGCTTTTGCCAGCCAATTTTAAGACGATTGCTGGTGAAAGTTTCTGATAGTTTTAATAGGCACTAATTTCGATCCCGTGTGGTTCTCCATCACAACAAGCTTTTTTCTTTCTTGTTCCGTTAGCACAGCTAACCAGACAAATTTTTAATCCACCGTTTACACTTGCCATTTCGTTTCTGTCCATTTGCGAAATGGTTTCTTTGTTTAATTGTAATTTATTCATTATTAAAAAAATTAAGTTTTGCCTACTCTTTGAAAAGGATTTTCGGCTTACTCCTGACTTATTAATACTATTTCTTTTTTACTTTTCATTTGTGCCGCTTTACTACGGTAATACTGGTATAAATAATTATACAAAACCCACTCATTTAACCGATGATTAGATTTAAATAACCGATTACAGTGCATGTGAATGTAGCTCTTGAGAAGATTTGTGATACTTAATGAAGTATCTGCTTCTTTTCTGTTTGCTATAATTCTAGAAATAATCTTTTGATTATCACTCTTGTATTGTTGGAGTACATTTGTAAATTCTGTATCTACATCTTGTTCCATAACTTTATTGATATCATTTCGATTATTTCTAAATTTCATGGACAACTGCCTATTAATATCAGTGGTAGCTCCCATTTCTTCGTCAAAATCTTTTTTCAGATGTTCACAGAAGTTTCTTTTTTGAATTACATCCATATTCCATCCATCAAAAAAAGTGTCTATTGTTTTCATTCCCCATAACCAACGTTGATTATCGTTATGAACCCTAGAGATTAAGTAGACCATTAACTTACTGTTCGCACAGAAAATAGATTCTGATTCCTCAATAGTTTCATGACCGTAGCGTTCCAGTTCTCTCTTGTACGTGTCTACTACGATTTTGTTAATCGTTTTATTTTTTATATAGGGTTCTATAGCACTGTGTAATAGTTCTATCACATACGTAAGGTTTTTTGGATCGTTAATTTTAAACCTTATACGTACGTGTCGCTCAGGGTCTTTATAATTTATAAAGAACCATTTGTCTATTACTTGAGATTGCAACAATTGATTAGCTACCCTTGTGAGTGTAGAGGTTAGAAACAGATCAGAGATTCTTGACCCCATGTATACTTTGTAATACAACCATTCACTCCCTATAAAAAAATATCGTTGTGTTTTAGACATCATATTTGATACTTACTGTTGTTTGATAAATGAAAAGAATAGCTCATTGCAGAATGCTTTACCATCCCTTTTTACAGATGATTTTTCTTCATCAAAAAGATATTCTATCAGTATGATTTGATTACGTTGCTTTATTATTGACAAAAAGGTTTTTACACTCAATAGATGGTCCAGATCGATTAATAACTCATTGTCTGCATCTTTGAGCATTACTTTTTGAGGGATGTTTTTCTCTTTTCTCCATGCCGCTATATCGTCTCGCTCCAATAAATTTTCAATTTCCTCTCTTTTGAGTGTCCACTGCGCTAAGGACAGAATGATATTATTGTATCGTACTCTCGGTAGAAAATCACGTCCCTGAGCTGCATTTCCCCAATCAAACTCCAAATTTTCTCGTAAATTTTGAGTTTGTATATCGCATAAGAATTGATAAATAGGAAGTGAGTTGTAAGAGAAATTATGCGCAGTTGCCATTTTAGGTTGTATCTCTTTACCGTATTTTTTGGAGGTTAAAATAATTCGATTTTCTTCTAACGATACCAATATATCATCAAGGGTTATTTGTTGATTTTTTGGGAGTGTGCTTTTTGTTAAATACGGGATTTCATAGTCCCTCAAATGATTTCTGTTTATAATATTTCCGATTCTGTTTTCCGGCAGATGTGCAATTTCAGCCAGTATGACGTCGTTGTTCTTGCTTTCTGTAGTCGTTATTTCCTTTAGCAGCTGGTCAATTTTCTTATCAGCCTGAGTAAATCTTCCAAGTAAGTAAGTGGCAGAAGGACCTCCTACATAAGACATATTGATTAGGGGTTGCTCAGTATCATTATTTAAAAGATGTACTATAGCCGTAAAAGACAGAGGCAGATTATCCCAATTCTCTTCAAACCCTTTCAATTCATCCTCAGAGAGTACAATTTCAAAAGCATTTTTATCAAGGTCGATTAGTTTGGTGTTTAAAAACTCGTCAATTCTGGTCCATTTTATTTTTTTATAATGCTGTTTATTGCTGGATTGTGATAAATTTAAATCACTTATGAGTGGTGATACATCATAATCATCCTCTCTTAAAAATCCATAGCCCACGCCGGTTTCTACATCTAGAGCTAATGAAAGCGGAATTTGCTCGTCCTCGAATTTAGTATAAAATCGTTTTTTAAACTCCGTAAGCTTTTCATCTTCTGTATAAGGTACGAGTTTATTGAGTAGTCGAACACCTGTTTGAATATCTTCAGCTACTTTGGAGGATATCGTATTCTTTTTGGAAGAAATTAAAAGATCTGTCTGAAATAAATATTTTTTATTATATGTTATATCAAATGAATCTAAAAGTGTAGTGAGTTTTTGATAATAACTAAAATTAGATTCATAATAATTGCTATCTAGCTGGCTTAGTAGTTCGTTGATTTCTGTAAGCTTGGATTTAATATCTTCAGAAGGGATCAAATTTATCAGCAATGTAAGATAGTTTTCACCAGTTACAGAGGGAGCAATAGAACTTATTAAGATTTGGTTATCTATAAGCTCGTGTACAAATGCTGTTGCGTCTTCTAATGAAATCTCAGGCTCAACCAAGAAATTTGCCAGTGTATCTATTGTTGCACCGTCCTGTGACTGCTTAAGTAATAATTCTATATATGCCGAATTGCTTATAGACATGGTATAATGACGCCGCTGTGTATTGTGATACTTATATTCGATATATCTTAACTTATCCCCGATAGGGTATAAGCTCGTATTTGGATAATATTTGAGCTGTTTTCTTATAGCATGAGATTTTTCCAGTTTCTGAACAAGTGAGCAGATATAGCTCATATCAATACGGGTGAACCTTTTATGATTTTTTGAATGTTCCAATTCAATTTCGGTGCGTTTACTAATATTTCCCAAGGCACATCCACTAAATAATCCAAATGGTGTACAGCGATGCCCCATTCTTAATAAGTACTTTAAAAGGGATTGGATAAGTCGATCTTCATCTTTCATTTTTTTTCCACTAAGAAATTTTTTCATTTCTTGATACAGATCAGGTGAAGCGAGAAAAATCGCCTCTGCTACAATAGAAGTTGAACAAAGTTTCTTTATACGCTCTACTGTCAGATTTTTTACTTCTGAAGAAGAAAGATTGTGTGTTCTTAGAATATATTCGTTAGCAGGTAAATAAGACGCTGTCATGTTTGACATTTTAAGGTATTAATACAGAGATTGCTGATTACATTTTAATTCTCTCTTCATCAGTGAGAATTTGACACGAGATACTTTAGTAATTCAAGATGAAATCGACCATAGCTATCAAAAAATTTACTATTACTATCATATTTTAAATTTGCATTTGACTTGACCAAATATAGATGCAGGAGTAGCTTAAGAACAAGTAAGTTGAGTCTTGATTCCTGAAAACAAGCACGGTTTTCACGGAATTCAGATTTAGTAAAAAATAATTAAATATTTGATAATAAGCTACTTATGTAATTAAATAGATTTTGGGCATATAATTTTTAAAGTACTATATTTATAACCTTATAACTAGCCATTCTTTAAGATCATATTTCTTGAAATCAAATAATCCATATACCTTTTTTGATCAATTTTGTCTTCGTACTCCAACCTTGTCTCTCAATTTTTATCAAAATCTTTTAAGCGAAGAGCGTATTTCTCTTAATCAATTTAAATCGGTGTGGGATGATCCATTGATAAAGGAGGCTATCTTCTTAGCTTCACCTGAGTTGTATAAGGAAGTAGATAAATGGCTTACAAATCCAACTGTTTCAAACAAAAAAAACGAACGACTAGCATCGACATTGTTAAAGTATATCACTAGAATGAGCTCTCGTTGCACACCATTCGGATTATTTGCCGGATGTAGTATAGGACAGTTTAAGAGGAAAACTGAAATTGAACTTGCTAACGTTGATAAACATTTACGAGTTACTCATTATGATATGAATTTTTTGGTAGCTTTTGCCCAAAATTTATCTAAGGAAGAAGCTATAAGAAAGGAAGTATTATGGTACGCTAATTCTAGTATATATAGCGTTGCAAACCAATATAGATATATAGAATATTCTTATAATAACAGGAATAGGAGGGTACATACCATAGAAGCAGTTACACACACACCGTTTCTAGAAAAGATCGTTACCCATGCTATGGCTGGTAAAAAAGTTGAAGATTTAGCTTTACTGCTAGTCAGTGATGAAATAACGTATAAAGATGCAGTAGCATTTATAGAACTACTTATAGATAACCAAATTTTGGTTAGTGAATTGGAACCTTCAGTCACAGGTCAGGATTTTTTAGTACAATTAGAAAAGAGTCTATCTTTATTAGATATCAAGAAAGAAACTTTGGAAGAAATTAAGTCATATCAATCATTTCTTACAACTATTGACGCTAAACTAGGAAACAATATTCAGGAGTATGAGCTATTAACGAAGCGCCTGGATGAATTAAAAAGACCTTTTGAAAATAAATTTTTATTTCAAACTGATCTTTATGTCAACACGCAAGAAAGTCAATTAAATAAGCGTTGGGCGTATAAACTCAAAAGAGCACTTCCTTTTTTGAATAAGATAACAACGGGTGCTGCTAATCCGGCTATCAACCAATTTAAAAAAGCATTTTTAGAAAAATATGAAACTCAGGAAGTTCCTTTGGCCATAGCTTTGGATACCGAGTTGGGAGTGGGATATCTACAATACCAAAATGCTAAAGACTCTACTCCCTTCTTAGATGACTTGAGTGTTCCTTTTAAAAAGAAGAAGGATGACAGTATCTCTTGGACTACTTTTCAAGAACTCCTGCTGCAAATGCTGGACACAGATACTATTGACACCGCTCGAA
This sequence comes from Aquimarina sp. 2-A2, assembly GCF_045505135.1. Lineage (NCBI taxonomy): Bacteria > Pseudomonadati > Bacteroidota > Flavobacteriia > Flavobacteriales > Flavobacteriaceae > Aquimarina > Aquimarina sp. 2-A2. Next base: position 347,154 of record NZ_JBJKFI010000003.1, read on the forward strand.
CTGTGATATTAAATGATGACGATGTAAAAAATTTTGAAGAGAATTGGAACGATTTACCAAATACCATGTCAGCATTAACTGAAATAATAAATTTTGGAGAAGGCGAAAAAATGTTTATTGGCACTATTAGTGGCGCCTCAGCTGCAAATTTATTGGGGCGATTTTCGACAGGAAACTCCGCAATTTATAAGTATGTAAAGGAGATAACAAAACTGGAGGAGCAGTATGATGAGCATAAAATTTTGGTGGAAATAGTACATCTACCAGAATCCCGAACCGGTAATATTTTGAGAAGAGCACATATCAGAGAATATGAATTGCCCTATCTGGCAAAGTCCAATCTAGAGAGTAGTAAGCAAATTAGTGTAAGTGATTTAATGATATCCGTGCAAGAAAATCAAATTGTTTTGCGGTCAAAATCTCTGAATAAATATGTGACACCGCGATTGACTAATGCACATAATTATAGTGTCAATGCCTTACCTGTTTATCAATTTTTGTGTGACCTGCAACATCAAAATTTGCGCTCTGGTCTCGGGTTCCATTGGGGGGAAGTTTTAGAAAAGAAGACGTTTTTACCCAGAGTAGTGTACAAAGATTTTATTTTGTCTAAAGCACGATGGAAATTAAATAAAGAAGATTTTGAATCTTTAAAAGCATGCAGTGAGAATGATGACTTTGATAATATCAAGCAATGGAGGACTTTAAGGGGTATTCCCAGGTACGTACAGTTAGTTGAAGGCGATAACACCTTACTTGTTGATTTTGATAACATTAATTCAGTTTTGATGCTGGTAGATCTTACGAAAGGTAAGCGTGTTTTTATTTTAGAAGAATTCCTGTATGCTCAGGACGAAGATCTCATGATTCAGGAAAGCATTGTAAAAAAAGGAGAGGAAGCTTTTGCAAATCAAATAATAATTTCCTTTTTTAACGATGAGAAATTAAGAAAGTGAAGAAAGAGTGTTGTGTTTAAAGAGCCGTAAATTGATTTTAGATTTAAGATGTAAATCATCGTTTAACAATGAGGAGAAAATTTCCAGATAAAGTTAAGATATCAACTATTAAATGAACTTAAAAAGAATCCATATTCTTGGAGATGAATGGCTTTACTACAAAGTATATTGTGGAGTACGCACCTCAGACCTTTTACTTGTTGAAGCAATAAAACCACTTGCTGAGGCACTGCTTAAACAAGATCTAATTGATTCCTGGTTTTTTATCCGATATGAAGATCCACAATATCATTTACGGATTCGATTTCATTTGTCAAAAGGGGATAATCAACATATAGGTGCTGTTATAAATGCTGTTAATATTACATTAAAACCTTATCTTGATCAGTATAGTGTCTCTAAGATTCAAACAGATACCTATATCAGAGAGTTAGAAAGGTATGGCAGTCACAATATTATTACCTCAGAAAATTTATTTTTTTATAATAGCAAATTAATACTCAAAGCGATAGAAATATTTAAGGAAGATGAACTATACTTTTTGTTTACACTGAAAGTAATTGACAGTCTGATGGATGACTTTGATCTTGATTTAGCACAGAAAATAAATTTTGTCAAGTTGAACATGCTCGCATTTAAAAAAGAGTTTGGAGCAGATAAGAAATTAAATAAGCAGATGGATAAAAAATACTCCAATTTGGAGCATAAGATTTATAGGGCTTTAGAACAGAAAGATACTGAGTTTTTGGTATTTGATAAAATTTTAGCACTTCCAGAATATTGCGTTGGCCATCTTATACAAGAAATTATCGCTACTAAATCATCTGGAGAATTAGAAACTTCTATTGATCATTTGCTTGGGAGTTACATACATATGCACGTTAACAGAGCTTTTAGATCTCAACAACGTTTCTATGAGTTAGTATGTTATGACTTTTTATTTAAACACTATAAAGCCAAAAGTTTTAGAAAATCATGAAAAATATTCTTTTTTTCACCCTGTTTTTATTTAGTATAATTCATTGTTATTCACAGAATGAAATAGAGAAAAGTATCCCCATTGACTCTTTACAATCCAAATCATATGAAGCACTGGAGATGTTATTTGTTCAAAATGTGAATGATGTCGAAAAATCTGCTCTATATGCACGTGCGACTTTACAAAAAGCAATATTGGCTAAAGATTCGCTTAGAATCCTTAAAGGTTACACGCTACTGACGTATGTCTTTGATAATGATGAATCCGTAATTTCATTTTCTGACGAAATGATTAACGTGGCAAAAAAACTTAATAAAGACCGATATATTTGTATTGGTTTTTTGAATAAGGCAAACTATTATTTTTATAAAAGAAAATTTCAGGAAGCACTGGATAATTATTTGAAAGCAAAAGAATTTTCCAGTAAGTTTTCAAGATTAAATTTTTTAATAATTCAAAATATTGGAGTTCTAAAAAGTAGAATTGGTGAAGATGATGAAGCTTTAAAAATTTTTAAAAACAACTGGGAGTTTGTTCAAAAGGAGAATTATGTCATAAAGGACAACCCAAATTATATAACAACTTTATTTTGTTTAGCCGATAGCTATCGTAGAGTGGGGAGCCATGATTCTGCCTCGTTCTACAATAAATTAGGGATAAAAGAATCCTTAGAGTCAGATAATAAAACCGAACTGTATCATTTTATACTAAACGAGGGAGTTAATAAATTTGATATGGATAATCTTGAAATAGCTTCAGATAGTATATCCAAGATCATTAATAACTATAAAGAAGATATTGATAACCCAAATTTGATCGTTGCCTATTACTATTATGGTAAGATTTTATCAGAAACAGAAAAAACAGACGAGGCAATAGTATATTTCAAAAAGGTGGACTCATTGTTTAACACCACCCAAGATATCATCCCTGAAGCCAGAGAATCTTATGAGTATTTAATCAATTACTACAAAAAAAAGGAGGATAGTAAAAATCAGCTTCGATACGTTAAAAAACTTCTTAGAGTGGATAGTGTTTTGAATGATAACTATCGTTATATGAGCAAAAAAATAGCTCAAGAATATGACACCCCTAGACTCTTGAAAGAAAAGGAAAATATTATTGCTGATCTCAAAGACGAAAATAAATTTTTTTCTAACGGAATTTTTTTGACATCACTTTTTTTGAGTATAAGTGTCATTGGTCTGATTTATTATTATCTACGCCAAAAGAAAATAAAAAGACGTTTTGATGATCTGATTAAGCAATCAAGCGAAGAAGCTGCAGATGTACTTAAATCCAAGCCAAAATCATTGGATATTTCAGAGACAATAGTGGAGAGTATACTTAATAATTTAAAGGACTTTGAGGATGCTGATCACTACTTAAAACCAAATATTACCGTAGGGTCTTTGGCTAAAAAATTTGGTACTAATTCGAAGTATTTATCCAAAGTAATAAACGATTTTAAAAACAAAAATTTTAGCGTTTACATTAATGATTTGAGAATAAAATATGTAGTAGAAAAATTAAAAGAGGATAGAAAGTTTAGAAAATATACTATAAAAGCGATTTCTTCGGAGATAGGTTTTAATACTACAGAAGCATTTTCTAAAGCTTTTCATAAAAAAACAGGAATCTATCCATCCTATTTTATAAAGAATTTGGATAAAATTTCTAAGTAGCTCAAAATGTTTAGTTTTAATTTAAAAAACTGTAAATCAGATATTTAATATTAATTCTATCCTTTAAAACACCCTGAATTCCTGAAAACAGACAACTTCAAAAGTATTGTGTGCTCATAATTTGAAGTAAATAAATACATTTGAGAAATGTCACTTTAAACATAATCACATGAAGAATTCAAACAAACACTCAAGATTAAGTATTGAAAAATTTCAAATCACAAAATTAGACGCCTTATCCTCTATACGTGGAGGAGATATAAACCATTGTGATGATGTAATAGGTACTCAAACAGATAAAAATGTAGTAAAATCCAGTCTGCCTTGTATTTTTGGTGGTGATAAATAATAAGTTAAGTAAATAAGCATATCATAGTCTCTATTTAATTTTATAAGTAGAGACTATTAATTTTCTTACAATGAATACTAAACAACTCTTACTCTATATACTAGTTTCTATTTTTTTAATAAACTGTAGTCCCGTGCCACAAAAACTACAGCTATTTTCTACGCATATTCCTTTTATCATACCTAAAAAAAGTGAACTCACCGTACACGAAAAAAACAATTGGCAACATAAAGACTATATAGAAGATACAATCCCCGGAGTAAGTACTCAAAAAGCATATAGCTTATTAAAAGGTAAGCAAGCAACTACTGTTGTTATTGCTATACTGGATACTGAGGTTGATATATTTCATCCAGAATTAAAAGATCAATTATGGATAAACAGAGATGAGATAGCAGATAACGGAATTGATGACGATGCTAATGGATATATTGATGATGTTCATGGTTGGAATTTTCTGGGAAACGCCTTAGATGAAAACACTCTATATACTAGTTATGAATATACACGGATACTTAAAAGGTACGCAACACAGTTTGAAAACAAGACAATAAACGAGATTCCCGATCAAGACCATGCTGCCTTTAGAACTTATCAAAAAGCAAAAAAAGTTTACAATACAGAGCTGCAAAAAGTAACCGAAAACACAGGGCAGTATAAAGCCATGTACACTTTATTTAAAAATGCACAAAACATCATTTCAAAGTATATTAATGACGATAAGATTACCATAGAGCGGCTGGATAGTTTAAAAATTGCACAACCAGACCTGGAGGAGCAAATAGTTTTAATTTCAAATGCGATACGCTATGATGTAAAAGAGCAGGATATGCTTGACCAACTCGATTTTCTTTCTGCCAGTACTGCCACCTATCTAAACTTGGAATTTGATGATAGAAAAATCACAGGAGATAACCCTGAAGATATAAAGGATATCAGTTATGGAAATCCAAATATTTCAAAAAATGTGAAATCACTGTATCATGGAACTTTGGTTGCTGGAGTATTATCTGCAAAAATTGATAATAAGGGGGTTGAAGGTTTTTCAAACGCTTTCAAACTAATGCCACTGGCAATATCATCAAACGGTGATGAACATGATAAAGATATCGCTTTAGCTATTAGATATGCCGTAGATAACGGAGCTAAAATTATTAATATGAGCTCAGGAAAAAACTTCTCTATGCATTCAAACTGGGTAAATGATGCTATTGCTTATGCTAATAATCACGAAGTTTTGATTGTAACCTCTGCAGGTAATGACAATAAAAATATTGATTTGAAAGAAAATTATTATTACCCAAATGATCATCAGCTACCGGATACAAATAACTTTATTAAGGTAGGTGCGATTTCGCAACAAGTAGATAGTATACATTTTAAATTTGCTAATAGCAGTTACGGTACAATCAACGTAGATTTATTTGCACCTGGTGAAGATATTTATACCACATCGTCAAGCAGTCAAAAGTATGAGGTTGTGAGTGGCACCTCTTTTGCAACGCCTATAGTATCAGGGGTAGCGGGATTATTGCTTTCTTATTTTCCGGACTTAACAGTTGCCCAGGTTAAAGAAATACTCCTCAGTTCAGGAACATCCTATGCGATCGAGGTATCCATTGCAAGCGATACTACAGAAACGTCAAAAAGGATACCCTTTGCAGAACTCTCTAAATCAGGCCGGGTATTGAATGCATACAACGCAGTACGTATGGCTCAGCAAATTGTTGAGAGATAAACGATAATCAATAATACTTCTTATAAAGATAGAATACTAAACTAATAGCGGAGTGGAGAGGTTGTGTTTTTTGTTCTAGACAAGAGTAAAGGGTCACTAGCCACTGGTTTTTAGCTTAGACTGAAAATACATCCATCTCCAACCCTTCCTTCAAAGGAAGGGAATTGTAAAAGTCTCCCTTTGAAGGGAGATTTAGAGGGATGTATTTAATTTAAGCCAAGAGCGAACAGCCACTATCCACTGGTTTTTAGCTTAGACTGAAAAAACATCCATCCCTTACCCTTCGTTCAAAGGAACAAATATTAAAAGTCTCCCTTTGAAGGGAGATTTAGAGGGATGTATTTAATTTAAGCCAAGAGCGAACAGCCACTAGCCACTGATTTTAAGTTTAGACTGAAAAAACATCCATCCCTAACCCTTCCTTTGAAGGAAGGGAATATTCTAAGTCTCCCTTTGAAGGGAGATTTAGAGGGATGTATTTAGATATAAGTAAATAGCCACTAGCCACTGATTTTAAGTTTAGACTGAAAATACATCCATCCCCAACCCTTCCTTCAAAGGAAGGGAGTGTCAAAGTCTCCCTTTGAAGGGAGATTTAGAGGGATGTATTTAGATAGAAGTAAATAGCCACTAGCTATCACCAACTTATATAGCAAATTACCACAATGCAAAAAAGAATCTCTAAGAGATGAATATCCCGATATAATATCCCAAATAACCCACTAAAGCAAAAATAATATGCGCTATAAGTAATTGAATATAAAATTCGTGAATAGTGGTTGGCGGAGGATCGGGATGTAGCGCAAACATGATTTGCCATCCGATAATTCCCAGAATACCTAAGGCAATGCCAAAAATAAGACTCCATATAAGAGACGGTTCGATAGGAGTATAGAAAAAACCACTATCGTAAAGGAATAGAAAAAAGTAGCCCAGCAAGAAATGTATTACCCAACCAGCTAAATTATTATTTCTTTTTTCTGCAGCCTTGTTGGATGGACGATAGATAAGTAAGGTGAGTAAACGAGGCTCCTTAAATTGTCGCTTTCTTATGTATGAGGCGAAGTAGCTAAAAGCAGTCATACTTAGCGTTGCTATTGGTGCAACTATGAGAAAAGCCAAATAGGTCATTAACATATGTGAGATTGATTATGTGTGATACTATAAAGATATAAAGAATGGATGAATAGCCACGCTTTCAAATAATAAAACAGTTTTCGTAAACCCTTGCTACCACTGCTTGGGAAGTTGCCGCACTTGTCAGGGGCGTTTTCCGAAGGTGGGATTTGTTGCCGCAGGTGTCAGGAGCATTTCCCGATGGTGGGATTTGTTGCCGCACTTGTCAGGAAGGTTTCCCGATGGTGGGATTTGTTGTCGCACTTGTCAGGAGCGTTTCCCGATGGTGGGATTTGTTGTCGCACTTGTCAGGAGCATTTCCCGGTGGTGGGAAAGTTTGCCGCACTTGTCAGGAAGGTTTCCCGGAGGTGGGAAATGTTGCCGCACTTGTCAGGAGCGTTTCCCGGAGGTGGGAAATGTTGCCGCACTTGTCAGGAAGGTTTCCCGATGGTGGGATTTGTTGCCGCACTTGTCAGGAGCGTTTCCCGATGGTGGGATTTGTTGCCGCACTTGTCAGGAAGCTTTCCCGGCAGTGGGATTTGTTGCCGCAGGTGTCAGGAAGGTTTTCCGGAGGTGGGATTTGTTACCCCACTTGTCAGGAAGAGTAAAATAATAAATGTAAAATTTAAAAGTGACGCGTTGTTTCATCCTGTCTCATGTCTCCCTTTTCTTGCCTCCCTCTAAGAGTTAGTGCGGATAAAAAATTCGTCTATGTCAAATAAAATCTGTAGCTTAGTACAACTTAAAACCAATTATCCACCCCACTTCGTAACTTTATGTTACTTTTTATTGATATATAAGAGAAATATAGTTGCTGGTAACTAAATATAATTTTTTGCAAACAGTTAACCAAACTAGATTTAGATGAAAAATCTTTTAATTGTTTTATTTTTAATCGGTGGATTAAATGGCTTTTCACAAAATGACAAATCACATCTTGAAAAAGAAACCAAAGAAACGCTTGACTGGATAAATTCAAAATTTATAGAACACCAATTTGAATCATCAGACACAAAGCAAGTTCAATCATTTAAAGAAGTTAAAGAGATAGATGGGCAAAGCTATTTGATTGGCGAACATATTCAAGATACTGATAAAGGTTGGGGATTTAGTCGATTATTTTTTATTCCAATAGAAAAGATTAATAGTATAACATTTGTTGATAAACCAAGTAATATATGGTTGGTAATAAGAATGAAAGAGAACGAAAAAGCCGTGCTCGAAATACGACATGGCGAAAATTGGACGAAATTAGATAATTTTAACTTTATTTTAGCTAAGTCAATTGACCACGATGATTTAAGACCTAGAATCAAAAAAGCGTTTAATTATTTAATGAAACTTTACGGAAATAATACAGAAGAAAAGTTTTAAAACCGTTTGCTAATAGCCAAGAATTCTTGAGGTCCGTTTGGCCTAGAAAAAAATCTTGTTACTTTAAACGAGTCAATTGGGGCTACTATGGAAATCGCTATGCGAAAGGAACGTTCTATGATAACATTCGTACGACATAAAATATTAAAGATTCAAGACACAGGAAGCAAGAGTCAAGATTTCATGGTTCCTTTCTCCTGATTCGTGGCTCCCTCTCAGAGCTAGTGCCTATAAAAAATTCGTCTATCTCAAATAAAATCTGTAGTTTAGTACAACTTACAACCAAGATACCCACCCCACCCAGTAACCTTGCGTTGCTTCTTATTGATATATCAGAAAAATATAGTTGCCATTGGTGATTATATATAATTGTTGCCACACATTAGAAAACTATGCCTAGAGGATTACCAAAAGCAGTGAAAAAATGTCTTGAAAAATCGAATGATTCTGCTCTATTAGCTGTGGAAACTTATAACAAACCTGCGATAAAATTTAAGTCTGGAGGTTATATAATTCTGATGATAATATCTTGGACTGCACTTTTTCACGCGATATTTTTTAAACAAAAAAAGAAACCATTTTATAAAACAAATAATCGATTTGACAAAAGAGATGGAGATTATTGCTATTGGGAATTGAGTACTTGTTTGTCGAATTATTTTGGAAATGAAACAAGCAATCCAATAAGAAAAAATCTTGAATTTTTTATTCCTTTAAGGAATATGGTTGAACACAAATCAATACCCGAAATAGATTCTGATATTTTCGCAGAATGTCAATCTCTTCTATTGAATTATGATAAAATAATGGAAAAGGAATTCGGAGTAAAATATTGTTTACGAGAATCACTTTCATTTGCATTACAGTTATATCCTTCCTCGAAAAGTCTGAATAATGCAATTGTAGCTAATCCTTCTACCAAACCTATTGTAGATTTCATTAAATCGTATAGAAGTGCAATTTCCACCGAAACATTAAATAGTGGCGAATATTCATTTAAAGCATTTTTAATACAGGTTGCTAATCATCAAACCAAAAACACACTTCCAATTCAATTTGTTGCCTATGACAAACTTGATGAAGGACAAAAAACAAATGTAAATAGAGTTGCTGCATTAGTGAAAAATAGATTTGTCCAAGTTGCAGTTACTAACAAAGATTTATTAAAACCTGGAGTTGTAGTTGATAAAGTGCAAACTGCTTTGGGAGATTTAAAAATAACAAGAAACGGAAAAGAAAAGGATAAGTTTACAATGGATACGCATACAAGGTGTTGGAAAAAATATGAAGTTCGTCCAAATAATCAGGCTGCAAATCCAGAATTGACAAAATCTGAATATTGTGTATATGACCAACCTAATTCAACTTATTTATATACAGAGGATTGGGCAGATTATTTAATTGAAGAAATGGCAAAAGAGGAGGAATACAATAGCTTGTATGAATAAAAACGTGTGATAACACCGTATCCTTTGAAAAGCACTAGCCTACTTACGAAAATCCGCAAGGATTTTTAATCGGTTTTTAGTGGCTAAATTAGGTGTAAACACGCAGCAAAACTTATACAAACATGTTAGACGTAATTACTAAAAATGATGATCCGAAATACTTTATTACTATTAATTTTGATTTTTCTCTATTGCAAAACAGCAATAGTGGAAGCCCAAATTGACATTCCAAAAACTGAGATAATTGTATCGGAATATCCTAAACAAATTGGTTTAGTAAACGATTTTGAAAATATTTTCACAGAAGAAGAAAAAGCTCAACTTACTAGATTCCTGTCTTATTATAAAAAAACTTCATTCCGTGAAATTGCTGTAATAACCATAGATTCAATTCCAATAAATACTGAATTTGATCAATATGTAATTAAAATGTCGAACAATTGGAATGTTGGAGAAAACAATAATGGAAATGGACTTACGCTTGTGCTGAGTAAATCATTGAGAAAAGTAAGAATATCAACAACAGAAAAAACCAAAAACCTTTATTTGTCCGACGAATTTTGTAAAAAAGTAATCGACGAGAATATGATTCCCGAATTTAAAAATGGAAATTACTACGATGGAATTTTACTTGGATTAAATGAATTAATAAGAAAATGGATATAAGTACTGCGTACAAACCCGTATAAAATCCCGCTCTGCATTCTATGCAAAATCAAAAATTTAATGCATAAACAATTCTTTAGAAATTTAGCTGATAAGCAAAATGGAAAATTCTATTTTCATGATCAGGATATCCATATTGGTAATGGTGTGAGGAGTCCAAACGTAATCTACAAAGTTGTGTTCAAATACAAATCGAGTGAATTTACTGTCGTAAATCGAACAGGTACTGCCTATGTAGGTTCGATAAGTTGTAAACTGTCACAAACCTTGCAGCCAATAAAATTTGAATTGAGCACCATCTCACATTTGAAAAATTTATTTTTTAGAAAAAAAAGCAGATTTAAAATTATGTCAGATAATGATAACATACAATATTTCTTAAATAAGAATAGCTCTTTGAAGTTATTAAGTGAGATTGCAGATAAAGAGAATTTCAGCCCTTCAATTATTTGCGAGATAGATGGCGGTTGGGTTATTACAACCAAATATCATTTAGAATTTGACGATTGGACTCAGGTAGTCGAGCCAATTGTTGAATTATATAAAAATCTGATCGATGAATTCGAAAAACGAATAGCTAACATCAGTAGGGAGTCATATCGTGAAATGAATTAATTAAAGGATAGTCCAACTCTGCTCCGGAAAGTCTACTGATTTCGCAGCATAGTGTACATAATTGATGGTCTAAGATACCTGATTAATTAAAGAAAAGACTGGGTATCTATCAAGTAAAAATGCTCAAAGTTGAATAAAATTAATCCAGATATTTGGCTATGTTTGTTATCAATAAAGAAACTTTGTTATAGTTGAATGGAAAGATTTATTATCCCTCTTATAATGTTTGGAATTCCTGGGTTAATTCTTTTCACTGGTGGAATCCAACAATTAGTTAAAAATTTGTTCATCAAAAAAAACGGTATCCAAACAATCGCGAAAATTATAGATTTAAAGATCTATACTGATAGAAACTACGAAAGTGGTCCCACGTCTACAACCTATCCTGTTATAGAGTTTTATGAAAAAAATGGTAGTAAAATAGTCAAAGAATTGACCGAAGGGAATGGAAAATATCAACGAGGACAAAGATTAAGTATAGTTTATATTAAAAGGTATAATGATTATGAGATTATAACCGACTCCAAGCTTTTTTTAATTAAATTCCCTATAGGAATGATAGTTATTGGATTTATTATTTTATCAATAATTTCATTTATCATTATAAATAATATCTAATTAGAATCAATTTAGTATAACCAAACTCACTAAATCGCTGTCATAGTCATTCTTTCTCTTCTCTCTTCTCTCTTCTCTCTTCTCCATATTCTTTAGTTTTTTCAATTCTCCTCTCCAAGTACTCCCACAAACCTTCATTTCTTAGCGAAATCCCTTATAAACAACCCAATCATCACCACCATCAACAGTGCAAAAGGCAGCGAAGTAATAATCAGTAGTTTTTGCATAGCGATTAGTACATTGATATCGGCTTTGGCGTTGCCCAGCAGTAAAATCCCAATAGAAAAAATAGTCAGAATGATACTCCATAACAAACGATGTCGTTTGGAAGGTTCGGGAGTACCTTTATCAGTAAACATACTCAACACAAAAATGGCAGAGTCCAGCGAAGTCACCAAAAAACTTACCAGTAACAGTACTGTGATGGTATTGATAAGTCCTTGGTAGGGATAGCTTTCAAAAAATACAAAGATCGAACTAAACACATTATCAAACTGTCCGTCATAGCTTCCGGCAGCAGCTATTAGGTCAAAAGCAGATTCACCAAATACCGTAAACCAAAAGAAAGTACCCAGCGAGGGGACCAGCAGTACCCCAATGATAAGTTCGCGAAGGGTACGACCACGCGAAATCCGAGCAATAAAAATTCCGGTAAACGGTGCCCACGCTAACCAAAAGGCCCAGTAATAATAGGTCCAGTCAGTCAAAAAAGCTTCTCCGGGATCGTAAGAACCTATAGCAAGACTCAGTGGTATAAAATCGACAAGATAATGATAGAACGCACTTCCAAAACGACTGACAATAGCAAGAATGTCGCTTTGTGCAAATACAAAGATGAGCAGCCCTACGGTGATATAAATATTCCAGGTAGAGATCACTTTAATTCCCCGTTGCATCCCCAATAGTACCGAGGTTGCACCCAGCACTGCAATAAGTAACAGAATAGCAATCGTACCGCCTACATTAAATTCATACCCGAGTAAGTGATTGAGTCCACCCCGGATCTGAGTGGTCCCTAGTCCGATAGCTGCTACCAGTCCAAAAACGGTGGTTAGGATCGCTAGTAAATCTATACTACCCAATACACCACGCTGTACACGTTTAGTGGTAATCATATCGGTCAGTGCCGTAAAAGCAGTACTCGGCAACGCTTTTTTATTCCGTACAAAAAGATAATACCCAATTGCAATGGCAAAAACTGCATAAAATGCCCAGGCGGTGAGTCCCCATTGATAAAATGTATATTCAAGCGCTACAGTAGCATCAGCCGTACCGTTAGCAATCGGGGGATTCAGTTTCATATACACAGGTTCTTGTACCGCTCGTAGTAAAATACCGGCACCCATCCCTGCGCTGTATAACATCGAGATCCATGCCAATCGGGAGAATTCAGGACGTTCATCAGGAGTTCCCAATCGTTTACTTCCCCATCGGGAAATCGCTAAAAGGACTAATAGAAGGACACATCCCAATCCTAACCACAAATAAAATCGACCAAACCAAACCCGTACCGTAATCGAGAATTCCTCAATGATCGTATAGGTTTCTAAGGTAAAAGCATAGAGAAAAAAAGAGAAAAAAAGTAAAAGGGCTAGCGCGGTATATAAAAGTTTATTGTTAGCAAAAGAATAAGACATATGTTGAGGTTAGGTGGTATATTACGTAAGTAAAATAGGTTTTAAGTTGCTTTATTACAATGATGAAGCGTGCTATTGATAAGGCTACTATCATTTTGAAGTTTTAAATATACGTAGTCAAGATAAGCAATTATAAAAATTATTATTTTTTTAATTTTAAATGGTGTTGAGAATCAAATTTTTTATTTACCATTGCAGCAGCATTAAGCTGAACATTATGACAAGTGTTTTTACCTTGGGACTTATGAGAGAGTGGAAGTTACTCTCAGAAAGTGTTTATTGGATAATCAACCCAAACTTAAAGCTTACTTCACTTCTTAGTATCCTATCAAGTCAGCATGAATATTTTTTCATACCGACTACTGCCAAGCGTATCCGCGTTTAATTGGGCAAGACAATTCCTTTTTACAGCATGTAAGATTGCAAGTAGCTCATGATTCATGGCTAAACCACAATATTTTAAGATTATTTTATAACTCAATATATGTTTTCGCTACTTATAATTAGTAGTATTGAAAACAAAACCGCAGTAAACGAATGAATACTAAATACATAGATTTAATAGATCAATCCTTTTATTTTCCACAAGAAGAATTCAACCTTAAAGGCAATACCCTAACGTTTCACGATATCGATTTAATGAAATTAGTCGAGCAATACGGCGGACCGCTTAAGTTCACCTATTTGCCAAAAATTTCAGAAAACATCAATAGAGCCAAACAATGGTTTGCCAATGCTATCGAAAAAAATCAGTATCAAGGTAGTTACAATTACTGTTATTGTACCAAGAGCTCACACTTCAACCATGTATTGAACGAAGTACTTAAAAATGATGTGCATATTGAGACCTCTTCGGCTTTTGATATTGATATCGTTGAAAAACTAAAGGCAAAAGGAAAGATTACCGACGATACCTATGTAATTTGTAACGGTTTTAAACGAGAGCAATATGTGCAAAATATTGCGCGATTGATTAATGAAGGACACAATAACTGTATTCCGATCATCGATAATTATGAAGAATTAGAGTTGTTGTCAGAGTCGATTGACGGCAAGTATCAGATCGGAATCCGTATTGCATCAGAAGAAGAACCTAAGTTCGAATTCTATACCTCACGTTTAGGGATCGGCTACAAGAACATTGTACCTTTTTATAACCGTCAGGTAAAAGATAATGAGCAGGTAGAGTTAAAGATGCTACATTTCTTTATCAATACCGGGATTCGTGATACGGCCTATTACTGGAATGAATTACTGAAATGTTTAAAGGCCTATATTCGATTGAGAAAGGAGTGTCCAACCTTGGATAGTCTTAATATTGGAGGTGGTTTTCCTATCAAAAATTCCTTGGCGTTTGAGTATGATTATCAGTATATGATTGATGAAATTATCAATCAGATTAATATCGCTTGCGCGGAAGCTAAAGTGCCGGTACCTAATATTTTTACCGAGTTCGGAAGCTTTACCGTAGGAGAAAGCGGGGGTGCGATTTATGAAGTGTTGTATCAAAAACAGCAAAACGATCGTGAAAAATGGAATATGATCAATTCGTCTTTTATTACCACGCTACCTGATACTTGGGCAATTAATAAACGTTTTGTGATGTTGGCAGTAAATCGGTGGAATGAAGAGTATGAGCGTGTGCTTCTAGGCGGTCTCACCTGTGATAGTGACGATTATTACAACAGTGAGCAACATATGAATGCGATTTACCTTCCAAAATATAAAAAAGATAAACCGTTGTATATCGGATTCTTTAATACCGGTGCATATCAGGAAACTATCGGAGGTTTTGGTGGTTTACAGCATTGTTTGATTCCGCAACCCAAACATATTTTGATTGATAAGAATGAAGATGGAGAGTTAGTGACGACCCTTTTTAGTGAACAACAAAAAAGTGAAGACCTACTTAAAATTTTAGGATACAACAACTCCTGATTATTCAGTAATAAATAGTAATTTTAAAAAAACTAATACATAAATCTTTAAGAAAGTGAATACTAAAAACTATGCGGGTATACCTGACCAGTATGCAAAACTAGAAAGTTCGAAGGTTGTATTAATTCCAGTTCCTTATGACGGTACCAGTACTTGGCAAAAAGGATCAGACAAAGGACCTGAAGCGTTTTTGGACGCCTCAGAAAACATGGAGCTTTACGATATCGAAACAGACAGCGAAGTGTATAAGCACGGGATTTATCTGGCAGACCCAATTACTGAAAATGCTTCACCGGAAGCTATGGTAGATGCGGTGCACAAGGCAACAAAGAAATACATCACCCGCAACAAATTTGTTACGCTATTCGGGGGTGAACATTCTATCTCAATAGGAACCATTCGAGCCTTTGATGAATGCTTTGATAACCTTACCGTATTACACATTGATGCACATGCAGATTTAAGACCGGAGTATGAAGGATCAACATGTAATCACGCCTGCGCAGTATACGAAGCAAGTCAAAAAACAAACCTTATTCAGGTAGGGATTCGTAGTATGGATGCTTTGGAGAAAACTGTTATGAATGAGGAAAAGACCTATTTTGCTCATGAAATGGCAACCGATGAGTATTGGATGGATAGTGCTGTGGATCAAATGACCGAAAACGTATTTATCACCTTTGATCTGGATGCTTTGGATCCTTCAATTCTTTCTTCCACAGGAACACCGGAACCGGGCGGATTGTTTTGGTATGAAACCTTAGAGTTTTTACGAACAGTTTTTAAAGAGAAAAACGTTGTCGGATTTGATATAGTTGAGTTATGTCCGAACAAGATTGATAAATCATCAGACTTTTTAGCTGCAAAGCTGTATTACAAAATGTTGAGTTATAAGTTTGCAGGTGCAGATGCAGGGATTGAATATGAAGGCGCACAAATAAATGCAAATGACTCAAAAACAAAAAAATTAAACTTACACAACGATGAAGACTAAAGGTGCCATTTCTAATTTTATAGAAAAATATTATTTACACTTTAATGCAGCGGCGATCGTAGATGCAGCCAAGGCGTATGAAGAGCAATTGGCTGGCGGAGCTAAAATGTTAGTGTCTCTGGCAGGAGCAATGAGCACTGCAGAATTAGGTAAAATATTTTCTGAAATGATTCGCCAGGATAAAGTGCAAATTATATCCTGTACCGGTGCCAACCTTGAAGAAGACATCATGAACTTGGTAGCACATTCGCATTATAAGCGTGTTCCTAATTATCGTGATCTTACGCCAAAGGATGAATGGGAATTATTGGAAAAAGGATTGAACCGTGTCACAGATACCTGTATTCCTGAAGAAGAAGCCTTTAGACGTTTACAAGAACATATTTTTAAAATCTGGAAAGATGCTGAAGATAAGGGAGAACGCTATTTTCCGCATGAGTTTATGTACAAAATGTTATTGTCCGGAGTTTTAGAACAATACTATGAGATTGATATTAAAGATTCATGGATGTATGCGGCGGCAGAGAAGAATCTACCAATCGTAGTACCGGGTTGGGAGGATAGTACCATGGGTAATATTTTTGCCTCCTACGTACTCAAAGGTGAACTAAAGGCGAGCACCATGAAGTCCGGGATCGAATATATGACCTTCTTGGCAGACTGGTATACAGACAACTCTAAGAATGGTATTGGATTTTTCCAAATAGGTGGCGGAATCGCAGGAGATTTTCCAATCTGTGTAGTTCCCATGTTGTATCAGGATATGGAGCGACCTGATACGCCTTTCTGGAGCTATTTTTGTCAGATATCCGATTCCACAACAAGTTATGGATCATATTCAGGAGCAGTGCCCAACGAAAAAATCACGTGGGGTAAATTAGACATAGACACCCCAAAATTTATAATTGAAAGTGATGCAACGATAGTAGCCCCCTTACTATTTGCGTATATCCTTGATATGTAAACGAAAAAAAACCAGCGTACACCATGAAGAGAGTAATTGTAGACTTTAAAAAACTTAACCAAAGTATTTTAGAACTATTAGTAGCAAAATTTCCTGACGGCTATGGAGATGAACATGTGATCACCTTCAAGAATCAGCATAATGAGACCATTGAGGCCGTAGAGGTGCATACAGAGGATACCATCTATCTTGTAAAAATCAGTAAACGTTTGGCCGATACTATGGAGGCGTTTGATGATGATAGCGATGATGATATGGGGGCCGATGTTGACAATACGCCAATGGATGATATGGAAGATATGGATGATTAATATTTGCTGTAAATCATAAAAACCATCTCATTCTTAAGACAAAAATGAGATGGTTTAAAAATGGTACCTATTGATTGTGTGTAGTAAATGCTAAAACTTCAGCAGACTTATAAACACAGATCAAGATTAAAATTATATTCCCTTACTTAACAAATAGTAAAGCATTGAATTGCTAATGATGTTTAGAAAGTATTTCTAAAAAAAAAATAATTAACAGAATACACATGAAACAAGTAGTGTATGCCTTGCAGATCGCAGATAATATTGCGATCAAATCGGTAAGAGCATCTTTTTCGGGAAATCTTTTATTTTCTGACCGCGATGAACTCTTTTTTGAGAACGAATCAGAACAATACGTGTATGTTTTCAAATACGGAGTTATTTGCTTTTTTAATACGAGTCAAGATGCTATAGATAGCATTGTTGAGGAGTTATTACCCTTCTGTCGTAATCCATTAGAGAAACATTTGGTAGAAAAGATAGATGTTCATATGGAGTCTTCAGAAACTGTGGTTCACTACGATAATATTACGTTGAAAGAATTCAATAAGGATTTTTTACGACTCATCATGCTCAACACTTCACAATCGGTGGCACTCGATCGTTATGCCGAAATTACCGAAGAGTTGTTGGATGATACCAATGCACATACTATGTATCTGGAGACTAAAGGACGGTTAGATATTAGTGGAAACAAGTTAAAACGTTACATAGGTAAGATTCTAAATATCAAAAACAAAATATCCGAGAATCTCTATATTTTTGATTCCCATGATCTCACCTGGGATGATGAGAAGTTAAACCGTTTTGATGCAGATCTTAAAAAAACCTTCGACCTTAAAGACCGATATCGTGATATCCACGATCGTATTGAGATTATTAAAGAAAACCTTGAGCTGTTTAAAGATATCATGGATCATAGAGAAAGCAGCCGTCTGGAATGGATCATTATCATATTAATTTTAGTAGAAGTGTTTGATCTCTTCATCGCTAAAATTTTATAACCAAACTATCCTTTATTAAGATCTAAGAGAAGCTGTGCTGCGGCAAAAGGAGTAATTTTATGTTGACGTACAGCTTCAATTTGTGATTGTAAAGCTTTTTTTACTGCCGGATGGTTGTAAAAAGATGTTTTTAATTGCTCTTCGATAGTCTGTAACAACCAATAGGTATTCTGTTCAGCACGACGTTGTTCAAAATATTGATTTTGAGTAACAATGTCCAAATATCGCTCAATAAGTACCCAGATCTCTTCGACACCTTCATTATGGAGCGCACTGCACATCAAAACCTCCGGAAGCCAACCACTAGGACTTTGAGGATAAAGGTGTAATGCTTTTTTGAACTGATTACGGGCTTCTCTGGCATGTTTTCGGTTATCACCATCAGCTTTATTGATCACGATAGCATCAGCCATTTCTATAATACCCCGTTTGATACCCTGTAGCTCGTCACCGGCTCCCGCAAGCTTAAGCAATAAGAAAAAATCCACCATGCTATGCACCACGGTTTCGCTTTGACCTACACCCACGGTTTCAATTATAATAATATCATAACCTGCAGCTTCGCAAAGAATTATAGATTCACGCGTTTTTTGCGCTACGCCACCTAATGACTTACCCGAAGGCGAGGGTCTGATAAATGCATCTTTAGATCGTACTAAAGTTTCCATACGCGTTTTGTCACCAAGAATACTTCCGCCGGATATGGTACTACTAGGATCTACCGCCAGCACCGCGACTTTTTTACCTTTTTTGATGAGCGTGTTTCCAAGAGCTTCAATAAAAGTGCTTTTACCTACACCTGGAACTCCGGTGATCCCAATGCGAATAGAAGTATTGGCATGGGGTAAACATTGATTAATGAGTTGTTGTGCTTTTTCTGCATGTTTGGCTTGTGTACTTTCAACCAATGTAATCCCCTGACTAAGTGCTGTAGTGTCGTGCGAAAGAATCTGTTCAACCAATATAGAGATGTTAAGCTCTTTAGGTTGCTGTTGCTTGAATCGCTCTAACGCTTTGTTAGTAGTGTTTTTGGGAGGTGTACTTGCATCTCCCTGTGATGAATGTTGAGAAGTATCTTTAGCCACAAATTACATTTATGACAAATTTATGAATTCATTTTTGGATACAATCCGTTTAAGCAGCTATATTCATTTCATATTATAAAAAATAAAAGTATACAATGAAGACATTATACACAGCAGTGGCAACAACAGAAGGTGGAAGAACCGGACATGTATCAACAGATGATAAGGCTATAGACACTCCATTAAGTGTACCCAAAGGAATGGGTGGAGATGGAGGTAAATATACCAATCCAGAACAATTGTTTGCAGCTGGATATTCTGCATGTTATGGAAGTGCCTTGCAAGTGATAGCCGAAAAGCATAAGGTAGATTTAGGGAACTTTAGTGTTACTGCACACGTAGATTTCGGAAAAACAGAGGAAGGCGATTTTCAACTGGCAGTTGTCTTGGACTCGTATTTACCGGGGTTGGATGTAGAGACCGGAGAGACTTTAGTGAATGAAGCACATGAGATATGTCCTTATTCTCGTGCTACCCGTGACAATATTGATGTTACACTCAATCTTCTTTTAGACGAGTAGAGGATTCAAAATAAACTATCTGAAAAGGCCTTATGTTTTCATAAGGCTTTTTTTATGGAAGTACTTTTATAGGAATTACTACCGACGTATATTCCCATTGTAAGGTAAGTGTAATAAACTCGTTGACAGTATCAAAAAATATAGCAAACTGTTCTACGGCGGAGGGGAGACGATGCGATGGTACCTCGATAACCAAAGCATCATAGTTTGGATCGTGAGCAACGGATCCATCGAATTTAACACCCCAGGCGTACTTCTTGGTGTTAAAAATAATCTTCCATGAGTTTGGTTTAGGTACTGTCCAAATTGAATAGGTTCCTTGTGACAGTTTGGAACCATCAACCAAAATATCTTTGTCAAAGGTAAGAGTCGTGGGCTCGTTCGCACCTGTACGCCAAACCTGATTGAAGGGTACTAAACCGCCAAAAATCCTTCTTCCTTTAGTATAGGGCCGATTATAATTGACCGTAAAAGTGCATTGATTTACAGTATAACTTACGGTTTCTTCGGGACTATGTTGTTTTGTTTGATTTTTAAGGACAAAAAATGTCGTGATCAACATTAGAATAACCACTATAGAACTTATGCCTACAATTTTCAATGATTTTTTCATGATACTATCAAAATTAGGAGGTGAAGAAACTTTTTGTCAGAGTGCGTGATATAATTTATGTACTTTTAGCCCAATGCAAAACCTATATGGCTGAAAAATACTTCAAAAAATTTACTCCGGATATTTCATTTCATAAAGATACTTATATTATTGTGGGATCCGGTATTGGCGGATTGACCACAGCAGTTTTTTTAGCCAAAGCCGGAAAGAAGGTTGTGATTTTAGAACAACATTATACACCGGGCGGGTTCACTCATACCTTTAAACGAAGAGACGGTTTTGTATGGGATGTGGGCGTACATTACGTCGGTAATATGGACGAAAAGTCTAAATTGCGCGGGATATTTAATTATTTGTCTAACAATCGGTTGGAGTGGGACGCTATGGGAGATCCTTACGATGTCGCCTATATCGGAGATAAACGTTATGAATATGTCGCAGGAATAGAAAACTTTAGAAACAAATTCTATAAATATTTTCCTGAAGATAAAGATGCAATAGACACATATCTGAAAAAGCTTAAAAGCTCAACATTGAAAAGCTTTTTATTCTATGTTCAAAAAGCGCTTCCCTCACCCTTACGTACTATAATTGGTCCGGTTTTAAGAAGTTTTCATGCACCAATTGCAAAGAGAACTACGTATGAGGTTTTGCGATCATTTACAGATAATAAGGAGCTAATAGCAGCCTTAACAGCACAATGTGGAAATTACGGTTTACCGCCGAAACAAAGTAGTTTTGCGGCACATGCGATTGTTGTCAATCATTTTATGGAAGGAGGGTATTATCCACGAGGTGGAGCCGATGCGATACCGCAAACAATCCTACAACATCTTGACGAACTTAATGCTGAGGTTTTTATCAAAGCCCGCGTAGATCACATAGTAACTGAAAAGAATAAGGTTTCAG
Source organism: Aquimarina sp. 2-A2 (assembly GCF_045505135.1). Classification (NCBI taxonomy): domain Bacteria; kingdom Pseudomonadati; phylum Bacteroidota; class Flavobacteriia; order Flavobacteriales; family Flavobacteriaceae; genus Aquimarina; species Aquimarina sp. 2-A2. The sequence continues at coordinate 368,674 of NZ_JBJKFI010000003.1, forward strand.
GAATATCAATAAATGGTCGTGTATACGCTTGTAAAAATGTAATTAGTAATGCCGGAGCACATAATACTTTTCAAAAGTTATTGAAAGGGAAGCATGCGGTCAATTTAAAGAGTGGTAATACAAAACTTCATAGATCTACAGCGCATTTCTGCTTATATATCGGACTCAATAAAAGTGATGAAGAGTTAGCATTGCCAAAATATAATGTCTGGTGGCACAAAAGTCACGATTTAGATGAGAATTTAGAGAAACATAGCTTCAAAAAGAACGAGCTACCGTTCGCATATATTTCCTTTCCGTCATCCAAAGATAGCGGCTGGGCTAAGAAGCATCCTAATACATCAACTATACAAATTATCGGTAAAACTGAATTTGAAAATTTTAAAGAGTTTGAGGATACCGAATGGATGCATAGAGGGGATAAGTATGCTACCCTCAAAAAAGACTTTGAAATTGCTGCACTTAAAATTTTACTGCAATTGTACCCGCACCTTGAGGATGCTATAGAATATACCGAGGTTTCATCACCCTTAAGTACAAAAAAATTTAGTGGATATCAGGAAGGCGAGATTTACGGAGTCACCCATGCCCCAGAGCGTTTTACTCAAAGAGAGCTTACCCCTAGAACAAAAATTAAAGGATTATACCTCACTGGTCAGGATATAACCTTAGTTGGAGTTGGTGGCGCAATGTCCAGCGGAATTTTAACAGCAATCACCATAATCAAATGGAATATGTCTCGTCAGTTCAAAGAGATTACAAGCAAGTTCACTAAGAGCTAGCCTTAAAAGGTTTTATATAATTGTATGTACTCTCAAATAATATATTAGGATTTTCTGAATCGCTATTAATCGTGTTTTTCAACATAACCGCTTGTCCTATGGCATCAATCAATTGTGATCTGGTAATAGCAATAAGTTTAATTAGATCAGATGGCAGTACGGCTTTATCAACCATGCGTTCTGCGAGCTCAATAATTTTTTTATCCTGAGCGATGCATTGATTCAAATAATAATCGGCGTCTTTCTTTATAAAAATACTTTTAAGTTCTTGCAAAAAACCTAAGGGATTCATTAATTCCTTTGGAAAAGAGTAGTTGTATCCTAAACGCTCTAAAGAATTTTTCAGCTGGTTGCTAAAACCACTGCGTTTGTTACTCTGTGATTTTAGAAACTTTTTGATAATTACATTTGATACACTTTCGCTAGCCTCTATATAATGTAATGTAGCGACATCACTTTCAGTAATAAGTACATCCAAATAAGAATAATCGTAAATCATAAGCCCTAATATTTACTGCAATATAAAAGCAGAGAAAATGCGACCTTCTTAATCTCAAGTTAAATACATATTTTTTAGTATAAAATTCACAGTAACTTATAAAGTATTGTTAAGGAAATCTGTACGTGTATCACTGGTAGCTAGAGCTTAGTTCGATAACGCTATTCTATTCTTGATTTTCATAGTTTCAATAGCCAATAATGTACGTTCTCTTGTGAGATCTGTATAGACATACTCTGGAGTATACGCCGAGGAAATTAATGAATCAATTTTTTCAATCATCTGTTCTGACTCCAGAACGACTTGAGATAATAGGGTTACCCTCTTTTTTGAACTAGTTAATTTATCTTGCATAGTGTATTTTTTATCTTTTATATATGTACGCAGTTAAGCAACATATGGTTTTAGTTTTTTGTAAAAAAAAGATAGAATTCACCGTAAAGAATGCTATATTATTAATTATTAAGGGGTTGAGAATCATTTTTTTTCTTTATAAATTCTTGGGAATAGAATTTGATAGCTATTTAAAAGAAGTTTAAAAAAATTATTGTGGACCTTTGCAACACAGAGAACTGTTTGTCGTCCTTTTAAAGGAATAAGCGTAACAACCATCTGTAAGGATGACCACTAACCAAAAGTTGAAATAGTCTTGTTAAAAAATAACCTAATAGAGTTATGCCGGGCCAATGATCGAAAGGCTCAAATGAAACTTTACAATAAGTACAGCACCGGTATGTACTACGTTGCGCTGCGGTTTCTTAAAGATCCGTTTGAAGCTGAAGAAGCTATGCAAGAGTCTTTTATCAAAGCATTTGCAAAGTTGCATCAGTTTACCGGGGATGTAACTTTTGGCGCTTGGCTGAAGCGTATCGTGATTAATAAAAGTATTGATATGCTCAAGGCCAAGAAAATGAATATGGTGGCTATTAATGAGCAGGTGATGGCTACGGTAGAAGATCAGAATGACTGGTCCGTAGAAGATTCTGTGACCGTTGATGAAGTAAGAAAAGCTATAGAAGAGTTGCCGGAAAAATATAGATATGCAGTAATGCTTTTTCTTATTGAAGGTTACGACCATAATGAAATAAGTGAAATTTTAGATATTACACCGGTGTCTTCGAGAACATTGGTGCACAGAGGTAAAAAACAACTTCAGGATAAATTAAAACATTTGAGAGATGGCACAGGATATTAGAGAACTACTGAAGCAGGATAGTAAGCTGCCGTTGGAGCCCTTGCGTGCGGGACATGAAAAACGATTTTTGGAACGCCTGGATAATAATCTTCCGAAAAAATCAAAAAGAACGTATTATACATGGATTAATGTTGCGGCAAGTATTGCTATTCTATTATCTGTGTCAATATTCGTCTATCAACCTTTTCAGTCAGACAAAGACACCAATGAAATTGTATCCTTGGATGATCAAATCACCAAGAACGCCACAGTAGTTTTAAGCAAGGAGGCCTCCCCTTTAGCCAAAATATCGCCTGAATATGAGAAAGTTGAAAATTATTTGTTGACGAGTATAAAGTTTGAACTTTCGCAGATTGAAAAAAATGATACCAATAAAGAACTGATAGAAAGTTTTATGATGCGATTAAGCAATCTGGATGCAGAGTACCAACGCCTCAATGATGAACTGGTAACCGTAGGAAATATGCAAAGTGTTGAAGCGATGATTGAAAATTTAACCCTACGCTTGGATCTGCTAAAACGACTTAAAGATAAACTTAAAGAATTGGAGACTATTGATGATGATGGACAATACAACGAGATACATGCTTAAATCTACACTCTTTTTATTTTGCACAGCTAGCATATCCGGATTTAGTCAGGATAAAGTGGTGCGGCTTACAGAAAAGTTTTCTACAAACAAGGAAGTTGTGGTTAATTTGAACGCAAGCTATACTCAGGTGATTTTTGAACCTTGGAATAAGAATACTGTAGAAGTAAGTGCTTATGTGCAAGGGGAACAAATATCAGAGGATGATAAGCAACGATTACTGGATAGCTGGGAAATGACGGCAGTTGGAGACGCTAATGAAATTACAATTAATTCATTGACGTCGGCTTCTTGGTCAAATAGTGTCTCTTCAATTACAAAAAGCGGTAAACTTCCTGTTAAGGAGTTACAACAGCTTAATCCGGCTATTAGTGATATCTTGAAACCGGTGTTACAAAACATTGAGAATAATCCTATGCCGAATGCCTTGGCAACTAATTTGGCCAGCATGAACTTTGATTATTCGAAATATAAACAGAATGAAGAGCGCTATATCAAACAATGGGAAAGTCAAATTCAGGAAAAGTTTGGGGATGATTACAAAAATCAAATGAAATCCTTAGTTCTGCAACTGAAGGAAAACAAAGTCAATGTTCCGCATATTCAAACCCAAATTACAGTTAATGGAAACCCTTCAGAACAGCAATTGCAGTATTGGCAGGAACAATTTGGTAGGCAAATGGCACAATGGGCCTCTCAATTTACCAATGATATTAATAATGTAAGAGTTCAGTCAAGCATTACTGTATATCAAAAATATCCTTCAACTACTAAAAACTCAAACGGAGTTCAGAAAATTGTCAAAATCAAGATTCCAGCACAAGCACGACTAAAGCTCAAGGTTAGACATGGAGCATTAGATTTAGGTGATGGGGCTACCGATGCACGCATACTTTTATCGCATTCTCAGCTTAGTGCACACACCATAGATGGGCAGAACACGTTTATTCAAGCAGCGTACTCTCCAATATTAGTACATCGGTGGGAGCAGGGTAAATTAGCGATTAGTTATGTTAAGAACTGCAGAATACAGAATGCTAATGATCTTTGGGTAAATGCTGATTCCAGTAATATATATATAGAGGAACTAGAAACGCACGGGGCAATCGCCGGGAATTTTGGTGCGATTACTATAGCTTCATTGGGGGATAAATTTTCAACTTTGGATCTGGTTGTGGAGAATAGTGATTTTAAAGTAAAATTACCTGCCGCAGCGTTTAATTTTACATATAACGGAGTGCAAAGCAGAATCTCTATACCCAAAACCTTAGAGACCAACGTTAGGAAAAACTTTGGCAATATCTTTATCAATGGCTTTCAAAATACCCGTGATACTGAAAAGACAATTACTATCAATGCAAAATATAGCGATGTAATTTTTCAATAAGTTTAGTGTAAAATATATAAGAAGATGCTGTAACTATAGAAAGGTTGCAGCATTTTTTAGTTTCGGACTTCAGTATTATTATAAAAAATGTATCTGTATATCTCTTAAAATTTAGATAATCGGTTGTAGTTTACGCAGCATATTATCACTTTGATTTAGTGTAAATGATTTAAGTTTTTAATAAGAAAGCACTGACTTTTAAAAAGATATATGTCAATTTTCACAAAGATTTTACTGTAAGAATATGGGGGAAAAAGCGTGTTTCGTCTGTGGTAATGTGTTTTTAATCCATTTTTTAACATTTTAAAATATTATAAAATACTGATTAATAGTAAATTATCGTTTTAATTCTTAATATTTAGCCAATTTTGTGTAGTTGATCGAAAATCGTAAACAGTTGATCTAAAAACAAATAGATACTTTTCTTTTTTAAAATATTAGAATTACTATTGTAAGGTAATCACGTATCAGACTTACGTATTTTAGGGCTAACATTATGAAAACAACACTACTCTTATTAAGCTTAATTTTATTCACTCAAAATATCGTTGCCAACAGCGATGGAGAAAAAGTTCTTCAAATTGAAAAAGATGGAATGATCATCAATGTGGTCAATTTTGAAGAAGGAGATAAAATAAAATTATTTGAAGTTGAAACAGGAGAACACATCTTGTCCAAAACCAGAGGTCAAATAGATTTAAGCTTTTTACCGGTAGGAAGATACTTAGTAGAAAACAATGAAGGATTATCTGTAGTAGTGGAGCGTACCGATGGTGAGTTAGCGATTGAAGATTATTTAACTAATGACTTTGTTGCAGTTGATAATGCCAATGTAGCTGAGGTAGCAACATTTGAAGATGAATACAGTGCTCTTTTGGCTAATAAAAATATGTTAGAAATTAATCAGGAAGGGGATATCGTGACAGTGCTTGATTTTGAAGATGGTGATAAAATTAAATTATTTGAAGTAAAAAACATAGTTCATATTCTTTCTAAAACTACTCCTAAAATTGATTTAGGCCTTTTACCTGCAGGTAGATATTTGTTGGAAAATAATAGGGGATTGGCGGTAATTATTGAAAAGGTTGATGAAACCGAAGAAGAATATGCAGATGGTAGTTTCTAAAAAATACAGATTAAAGATTACAAAAAAACCGACTTCTTAGTCGGTTTTTTTTGTTTTAAAGGTTTAAAGCGTTTTAACGCTCCAAGTTTTTTGTCATAGTAAAGCCTGCAAACAATCCAATTCCTGCCATTAAGAAAATTGTACCTGGATAGGCAATTTCATCTGCTACTCCTAAAATACTACTTAAAATACCTGCTATAAATATACCGATACCAATACCCATTGATAAAAGGGAGAGGTTTAGTAAAAGTACTTTCCAAATAGGGGTAACTCTGGTAACCTTACTACTATAAAAAATTGAGGCATCGGCACCTTTATCTATCAAAGCCATACGTTCTCTGTTTCTGGCAGAAATAAATAAATAGTAGATGCCAAAAACTAATGCAAAAAATGATAAGGGTATTAAAAGTTCTGAAAATTGCATAATCAAAAGTTTAAAAGTGAATGTTCTTTTTATTTCTAGGACGCTCAAGAGATAGCGTAGGTTACACTTATGGGAATAAAAATTATTTATACTTATGTTGTAACCAGATAAATTTGTTGACGTCTTATTAGTAATGGACCATCAGTCAGATCAATATCATATAGACGCTATTTTAGCAGGCGATATAGATGCTTACGCAATACTTATTGAGAGGTATCAAAATTTGATTTATACATTGGTTTTTAGAATGGTCAGAAATCGTGAAATAGCAGAAGAGATAGCTCAAGATACATTTATCAAAGCATATTCATCATTAGCGGGTTTTGAAGGTAAATCGAAGTTTTCATCCTGGCTATACACCATAGCCTATCGCAAAAGTTTAGATTATCTTAAGGCTAAGAAACGGCAAGCTACACCAGTGGATATAGATAGCGATCTGACAGCTCATATAATAGAAGATGTAAAAAACGCATTTCAGTTATTGGAAGATAAAGAGCGAAAAGAGATTATAAAAAATGCAATTTTGAAACTTTCTGAAATGGAAGCCTCGCTAATAACTTTATATTACTTTAAAGAAAAAGATATAAAAGAAATAAGTAGCATTACCGGAATGAGTCCGTCAAATATAAAAGTTAAGTTACATAGAAGCAGAAAGAAGTTATATACTTTGCTAAAATCTTATCATGTTTCTGAAAACCGTATACCCAATGAAAGAGCCATTTGATGATTTAGAGACGCTCGCCAAAGAAGCGGGATTATCCCAGGTTTCACCAAATTTTTTAATCCAGGTAATGGATAGCGTTAGAAAAGAGGAGGCTTTAAAAACTAATGAAATACAGCCTTATACACCCTTGTTGACGGTTAGGAAATGGATTGCAATTGGGGTGATTACTTTTTTCATACTACTGGTTGCAATAATTACAGAAGTTGGCTCCAATGAAACTACTATCAACTTCATATCAATGTCTAAGATTAAGAATATGATGTTTTCGTTTTCATTGCCGGATTTTGTTCCTTATCAAACGACTGTATATAGTATTTCTTTCCTAATTTTATATTTTATTATTCAAGTACCCGTGCTAAAGCGTAGATTTGATAGAGAATTTACTGCGAATACAAGTTTAAAATAAAAATATGGACACCAATTTTTTTAAAAAATTTATAGAAGATGTTACAGATACATTTACACCAGTCGTCATTGATCCTCAGAATAAAGAGCGTTATTCGCCTATAGATTTATCTCCATCAAACTCAACGCTACTAGAAGTAGATATCACATCACCAGAGGCTTTTGAGAATTACATCAATACTTTTTTAAATTCTAAGGGCAGTACGATGGCGTATGGCGGGTATCTTGAAAAGAGGGATTTATACAAGCGTAGTACATATTTTAACCAAGAAAATCAAGATTTAGAAAGAAATATACATTTGGGCTTAGACATTTGGTGTGCAGCAGGAGCGGAAATAGTAGCACCGCTAAACGGAAGAGTGCACAGTTTTAAAAATAACACAAATTTTGGAGATTACGGCCCTACTATTATTCTAGAACATAGTATAGACGAAATTACATTCTATACGCTCTATGGTCATTTGAGCTTAGATTCTTTAGAGAACATCCATAAAGGACAAATGATAGGAAAAGGAGAAGTATTTGCACGACTAGGGGATTCGTCTGTAAATGGAACCTATGCTCCTCATTTACATTTTCAGATTATAAAAGATTTGGAAGGTAATGAAGGCGATTATCCCGGGGTATCGAACACGCTGCAAGTTCAAAAATTTATAAAGAACTGTCCGGATCCAAATTTGCTTTTAAAAATCACATAAGACCTGCTCTTATTAATTAAAAAAGCGGATGATATTTCATTAATATCATCCGCTTTTTATTATTGTATATTATGTATTAATCCTCTACAATCACCCATTCTCCTTTTTGAAGTAGTGGGATCGCTTGTTTAAACTTCATGGATTTATTCTCTCCACTCATAACATGTTTTATAGTTACCTTATCATTACGTCCAATTTTAGGTTGTTCTCTAACGATAGTTTCTGTAACCTGTTGCTGTTGAGTTTGTCCGGCCGATCGGCCCTGTGAAGCACGCTCATCAAGATTAGGAATCTCTTCTTTACTGGTTTCTAGTCTTTCTTTTCTGCGTACCTGCTTCGCTTCAGAAATATCTTGAGTGTTACCTGTAGGTAATTCACCTTTAAATAAAAATGATATAACATCCTTATTAACTTCCTCAATCATGGCCTTGAATAATTCAAAAGCTTCGAACTTGTATATAAGCAAAGGATCTTTTTGTTCATGCACCGCTAATTGCACACTTTGTTTTAGCTCATCCATTTTACGCAGATGTGTTTTCCATGCGTCATCAATAATGGCTAAAGTGATATTTTTCTCGAAGTCTGTGATTAACTGCTTTCCTTCACTCTCATAAGCTTTTTGAAGGTTTGTCGCTACATTCAAACTTTTTACTCCATCTGTAAAAGGAACAAGAATACGCTCATAATTATTAGATTGGTCCTCATATACCTGCTTGATCACCGGGAAAGCAGCTTCTGCATTACGCATCATCTTATCTTGATAATGTGAATAAGCAGCTTTATAAACTTCGCCGGCAATTTTTTGAGCATCTTTCTTTTCAAATTCAGCTTCAGACACCGGACTACTCATTGAGAAATAACGAATCAATTCAAATTCGAAATTTTTAAAGTCTTGTGCAGCCTTATTTCCTTCGGTAATTACCTCTGCGGTATCGTATATCATATTGGCGATATCCAACTTAAGACGTTCCCCGTAAAGTGCGTGATAACGTCTCTTGTAGACCACTTCACGCTGAGCATTCATCACATCATCATATTCTAACAGACGCTTACGTACCCCAAAATTATTTTCTTCTACTTTTTTCTGTGCGCGTTCGATAGATTTCGAGATCATAGAGTGCTGAATAACTTCACCTTCTTTGAGTCCCATTCTATCCATCATTTTGGCAATACGCTCAGATCCGAATAATCGCATTAAGTTATCCTCTAAGGATACATAAAATTGAGAGCTACCTGGATCTCCCTGACGACCAGCACGACCACGTAACTGTCTGTCAACACGACGAGAATCGTGACGTTCGGTACCGATAATGGCTAGACCGCCAGCTTTTTTAACTTCATCGGTTAATTTTATATCTGTTCCACGACCAGCCATATTTGTTGCAATGGTTACAACACCCGGATTTCCGGCTTCGGCTACAATATCAGCTTCTTTTTTATGCAACTTTGCATTCAGGACATTATGCGGTACTTTTCGTATGGTAAGCATTCGACCTAAAAGTTCTGAAATTTCAACAGAAGTTGTACCAATCAGCACAGGTCTGCCGGCACGAGAAAGTTCAGTAACCTCTTCAATAACGGCATTGTATTTTTCACGCTTTGTTTTGTAAACTAAGTCTTCTTTATCCTTTCTGGCAATCGGACGATTCGTAGGAATCTCAACCACATCTAATTTGTAGATTTCCCATAATTCTCCAGCTTCAGTAACTGCTGTACCTGTCATACCGGATAACTTACGGTACATTCTAAAGTAATTCTGAAGTGTTACCGTAGCAAAGGTTTGTGTGGCATCTTCAATTTTGACATTTTCTTTAGCTTCAATCGCCTGATGTAAACCATCACTATAACGACGTCCATCCATAATACGACCCGTTTGCTCATCAACGATTTTAACTTTGTTATCCATCACCACATACTCCACATCTTTTTCAAAAAGTGAATATGCCTTTAATAATTGACGTAAGGTGTGGATACGTTCACTTTTGATACTATAGTCTCTAAAAAGTTCTTCCTTTTGTTCAGCTTCCTCTTCTTTAGATAAGTTTTTATTTTCAATTTTTGCTATTTCCATTCCGATTTGCGGAAGTACAAAAAAGTCAGGATCATCTGCTCCTGATAAATAATCCACCCCTTTGTCGGTAAGATCAATTTGATTATTTTTTTCTTCGATAACGTAATAGAGGTCTGCATCAATTTTATGCATTTCTCTATTGTTATCCTGCATGTAGAAGTTCTCAGTCTTCTGAAGTAGTAATTTTATACCTTCTTCACTTAAAAACTTAATCAGTGCTTTATTTTTAGGAATACCACGATACACCTGAAGCAGTTTAAATCCACCGTCTTTGGTGTTTCCTTCTTTGATCAGTTTTTTAGCTTCTGCCAATACAGTAGTTAACAACTTTTGTTGTACCGCAACAACATCTGCAATTTTTGGTTTTAAGGCGTCAAATTCATGTACATCACCTTTTGGAATAGGTCCCGAAATAATCAATGGCGTTCGGGCATCATCAATTAAAACCGAATCCACCTCATCAATAATCGCATAATTATGAGGACGTTGTACTAGATCATCTGGTGAGTGTGACATATTATCACGCAGATAATCAAAACCAAATTCATTATTAGTACCATAAGTAATATCAGCGTTGTAGGCTGCACGTCGTTCTGCAGAGTTTGGACGGTGATTGTCTATACAATCAATAGTGAGTCCATGAAACTGAAAAATTGGTGCCATCCATTCACTATCTCGTCTTGCCAAGTAATCATTTACTGTTACCAGGTGAACACCATTACCGGTCAGCGCATTTAAATACACAGGAAGCGTAGCCACTAATGTTTTACCTTCTCCTGTTTGCATCTCTGCAACGTTTCCTTGGTGCATAGCAATACCACCAATCAGCTGAACATCATAATGAATCATGTCCCATGTAACCTCTTTTCCGGCTGCATCCCAACTGGTTTCCCAAACGGCATTATCACCATCAAGATTGACATATGTTTTTTGACCGGACAGTTCTCGATCATACGCTGATGCTGTTACCGTTAGTGTATTTTCTTTAGTAAAGCGTTTAGCTGTTTCTTTAACGACTGCAAAAGCTTGAGGTAATATATCAGCAAGTGTTTGCTCTGTTATTTCATAAGCTTCATCTTTCAGCTTATCAATTTCATTATAGATATCTTCTTTGCGGTCAATATCTTCGATATCGTTGGCTTCCTTAACCAGATTTTCGATTTTAAGATGTACTTCGGATCGCGCATCGTTAATTTGAACTTTGAACGCTTGAGTGCGTGCTCTAAGTTCATCATTTGTAAGTCCTTCAATCTCTTTTTCAGCCTTTTTGATTAATTCAACTTTTGGCTGAATTTCTTTTATGTCCTTTTTGGATTTATCTCCAACAAATACTTTAAGTACAGAATCTAAAATTCCCATAATTATGGTTATATATTTTAAGTGTATCACAGTAAAACATGCGTCATACTGGATTTTATGTTCGGCTCTCTTTTTTAAGGAAAGCAATCAGTTATTTTTTTAGACAACACACAGTTAAGAAGTTATCTAAAAAGAATAGGTTTTATAGGGCGTAATTTACGCAAAAAAAAAGCCTCTTGCGAGACTTTTAGCACTATTTCAAAGTTTTTTAATATTCATCTTCGTTCCAAAGATAATCTTCGTCCGTGGGATAATCTGGCCATATTTCTTCTATAGAATCATAGGAATCTCCTTCATCTTCAATTGATTGTAAATTTTCAACAACCTCTAACGGTGCTCCAGTTCGAATTGCATAATCAATCAATTCATCTTTTGTAGCCGGCCAGGGAGCATCACTTAAATACGATGCTAGTTCTAATGTCCAATACATATTTTTACTGGTTTTAATTTTTGCAAAAATAATTTTTTAGTTTAAAAAGTCAAGTAAAAAATCAATTATTTACACAATAATTTTAAGAACGTATTTTTAAGAGCGAATCTTATCGTTAAATTTTACGGACTTTCTAGTTTTCCTTACTAGGAACCCACTTTATTTCTTCTGCTTTCAAATCAAATGACAATTTTCGTGCCAGCACAAAAAGATAGTCAGAAAGTCTATTGAGATAAGGGAGTGCGTTTTCTTCAAAAGGCTCTAGCTCAAACAAAGCAGTGCTCAATCGCTCTGCTCGGCGACATACGCAACGAGCGATGTGACAAAATGACACTGTTGTATGTCCACCTGGTAAAACAAAATGGGTCATTGGGGGCAGTGCTTCATTCATTTGATCGATTTGTTCTTCCAAAAATGTAATATCCTCAACCGATATTGTTGGAATAGCTAACCTTTTTTTTCCACTCTTAAGGATCGCTTTTTCAGGATCTGTCGCCAAGATAGCGCCAATAGTAAACAACCGATCCTGTATTTTAATAAGATCTGATTTGTACTTCGAATCAATATCTTGATCGCGTATAAGGCCTATGTGTGAATTGAGTTCGTCAACGGTGCCGTAGCTGTCAATTCTTATATGATGTTTAGGAACTCTGGTTCCGCCAAATAAAGCCGTGGTACCTTTGTCACCAGTCTTTGTGTAAATTTTCATGATAGTTTGAGTGTTTTATTGAGTGGGTATACTTTACAGAACAATAGCATTTATTTTAATTTTTTAGCAAAGCAAATACTATTAGTGACTCCTGTGTATTGACCATAGTTGTCAGTAATTGAGTAGCCGGCTTTTTTGTATAGTGCGATTGCTTCGGGTTGTTGTATACCTGTTTCTAAAATGCATTGTGTATACCCTAACGATTTAGACCAATTCTCTAGCTGATTTAATATGATAAGTGCGATTCCTTGACCTCTGGTTTCAGGCAGGACGTACATACGTTTGATTTCCGTTTCCTGTTTATTGTATTCCTTAAAAGCTCCGCACCCTACGGCCTTATCCTCATTATTGTAAGCTACCACACAATGATGAATATTCTCTAGGCCATTAAACTGATTGTAAAAATCATGGTCTTCTCCATCACGAATGGCTAAATCCTTGTCTAGAGCTTGAACTAGTGCTATAAAATTCTTGTCGGTGTTGGGAACCCTGCGTAGTGTGATCACTTTTTCTTTTTTTTGTAATAGTTTTTTCTAAAGTTTCGTTGATCCCTGTGATAGAGTTTGCTTTTATTCTTTTTTGAGTTCCACACTACCAAACCAAATAACAACGCAATGGCTATGATGGCTAATACAAGTTGTGTTTCTTCTGAAAGTGATGAAAACATGGAATTAAAGTTTAAGCTGTAAAAATACTAAAAACAAACTTTTCTTACAGGATTTACCTGTGATATCCTTTAATAATTCGTGCGGACTCAGATTAAAAATATTAAATTTGCAGGGCTATGGAATTTTCTTCAAAACTTTTAGAGAATGCAGTGTATGAGATGTCTCAGCTGCCGGGTATTGGTAAACGAACTGCATTGCGATTAGTGTTACATTTATTGAGACAACCAGAATCACAGACTATAAATTTGGCAGGCGCACTTACTACGCTGCGTAAGGATATTAAATTTTGTGAAAAATGTCACAGCATCAGTGATTTAGAAATATGCCATATTTGTGCGAATCCTAATAGAGTTCAGGATACTATATGTGTAGTAGAGGATATTCGTGACGTGATGGCCATTGAAAGTACCAGTCAATATAGAGGGTTATATCACGTATTAGGCGGAAAAATAAGTCCGTTAGATGGAGTGGGTCCTCATGATCTGGCTATTGCTTCCTTAGTTGAGAGAGCTAAGTCAGGAGAAGTATCCGAACTTATTTTTGCATTAAGCGCTACGATGGAAGGTGATACTACCAATTTTTACATATATAAATTGCTAAAAGAAGTTACTATACGAACTTCAACCATCGCACGTGGTATTGGAGTAAATGATGAACTTGAGTATGCTGATGAAGTGACTCTTGGCAGAAGTATTATAAATAGAATTCCGCTAGAACAAGCTTTAAAAAGTTCTTAAGAATAAAATACTTCAGTATTAGTATATTTGCAAGAGTATATAGGCTTAAGACTATTTTTAATATGATCTGAATACTATTTTTCCGGTTAAAGGAGTTTTGGCGGAGTGCGGAAATCGCATTTTATAGAAATTTTAGTACAGAAAAAATAACTATTAAGCTTATTTTTAACTAAATTCGCAAAAAATATAACCTATAAATACTTTCGATTAAGAATATGGCAAAATTTGAGCTGAAATTACCTAAAATGGGTGAGAGTGTTGCTGAGGCAACAATTACAACTTGGTTAAAAGAAGTAGGGGATACTATCGAGATGGATGATGCGGTGTTGGAGATAGCAACCGACAAAGTGGATAGTGAAGTGCCAAGTGAAGTCGAAGGCGTACTAGTCGAAAAACTGTTTGATATTGATGATGTCGTAAAAGTAGGACAAACAGTAGCCATTATAGAGGTTGAAGGAGAAGGCAGTGCAAGTGATGATACAGATAGTAAAAAATCTGAGGCAGCTCCCGAAACTGCAAAAGCAATCGAATCGCAAGTAGAAGAAAGTACTGCAGCAGTGCATAATGAGGAATCAAATGATTACACTGATAGTGATCAGTTTTACTCTCCGTTAGTAAAAAATATTGCAGCTACTGAAGGTATTTCTTTAGAAGAATTAGAAAGTATTTCAGGTACCGGTAAGGATGGTCGTGTTACAAAGCATGATGTTTTGGGGTACTTAGAAAATAGGAAAGACGGAAAGCAGACTGTTGCTGCTCAAAAAGAGAAAACGACACCTTCGGCTGCTGCTACAGCGCCACAACCGACTAAGGCGAGTTCTGCAAAAGTAGCTCCGGTTGCCTCGGGGGAGGATGAAGTGATTGAGATGACTCGAATGGGTAAACTTATCGCACACCATATGGTTGATTCTGTGCAGACTTCTGCTCACGTACAATCATTTATAGAAGCTGATGTTACCAATATCTGGAATTGGAGAAAGAAGGTTAAGAATGAATTTCAGAAACGAGAAGGAGAAAGTATCACGTTCACGCCTATCTTTATGGAGGCAATCGCTAAAGCACTCAAAGATTTCCCGATGATGAATATATCTGTTTCGGGGGATACGATTATCAAAAAGAAAAATATTAATTTAGGGATGGCAGCTGCACTGCCTGATGGTAATCTGATTGTTCCTGTAATTAAAAATGCAGATCAACTGAATCTAGTTGGTATGACAAAGGCAGTAAACGATTTAGCAAATCGTGCAAGAACTAACAATCTAAAACCTGATGATATACAAGGAGGCACCTATACGGTAACCAATGTGGGGACTTTTGGAAGTGTCATGGGGACTCCAATTATTAATCAACCACAAGTAGGGATTTTAGCTGTGGGTGCGATACGTAAAGTACCAGCTGTTATTGAGACTCCTGAAGGGGATTTTATTGGAATTAGATATAGAATGTTCTTATCTCACTCCTATGATCATCGTGTGGTTAATGGTGCTCTTGGAGGACAATTTGTTTTACGTGTTAAAGAATATTTAGAAGCATTTGATGCAAATAGAGAGTTTTAAGAAACTAAAAATATTAGAGTAAAAAAAAAGCCACGAAAGATACTATTTCGTGGCTTTTCTTTTGATAATAGGATCATGCCCTTATCCTCTAAACAAGAAAAATCGGTTTTTCATATTTTCAATTTCGGCGTTTTTATTGGTCATAATATAGTTTATGGCCTCTTCAGTAAAATGCTCCCCTTTTTCCGTTAAGGATATAATATCATTGTTTATTTGAATCATATTGTTTTGTAGCGCAAGTCTTAGAACTGATTTGGATTGTACTTTTTGCCAGTTAATATGTTCATTTAGGTGTTTTACATGTCTTTCTGTAGCATCATCTTTGTGGTTTTGAAGGTGCAATAAAAATGTGAGCAGCGATACTTCTGTACGTTGCCGTTTTTGACGATAGAGAACAGAAAATAAGCCTTTGTTCTTTGCAAATAAGTAGACCAATAAAAATAAAAGGCCCAAAGTTGTCGTCATAGCTCCAGAAATAGAGATGTCCAGCCAATGAGCTATCCAGTATCCCACAAGTGCACATACAACACCAAACGTTGCTGCCAGTAACAACATTTTTTTTAAATCATTGGTCAAAAGATAGGCGGTTGCTGCCGGAGCAATCATTAATGCAATTACCAAAATTGCGCCCACGGCATCAAAAGCACCAACGGTAGTGATGGAGGCTACGGTCATTAAACCGTAATGTAGTACTACAGGAGATAAACCAAGCGCAGCAGCTAAACCAGCATCAAAGGTGCTTAATTTTAATTCTTTAAAAAAGGTGATCAATAGGGTGATGGTGACCAAGAGTATTACGCCGATTACCCAAAGAGATTTAGGTCCTAAATCAAGGTCATTATAAATAAAACGGTCAAACGGGGCAAATGCTAATTCTCCCAGAAGAACAGCATCAATATCGAGGTGGACATCATTTGCGTTTTTGGCAATCATAATAACACCTATACTAAATAAAGCAGGAAAAACGAGTCCTATCGCAGTATCTTCTTTAACCAATCCCGTTTTTTGAATAAACTCTACCAAAACTACCGTTAGTACTCCGGTAAGAGCTGCTAAAAAAATGAGTAATGGAGAAGATAGATCCTGAGTAATAAAAAAGCCCACTACAATACCAGGTAGGATAGAGTGACTTATGGCATCAGTAATCAAAGCCATTTTACGCAATACCAGGAACGTCCCCGGGAGGGCGCATGCGATAGCGACTAGGATAGCAATGAGTTGTATTTCTATTTGTGCGGTGCTCATTGATTCTGATTCGTTAATTGATCATACAGATTGGAAGCAGTGTTGAATCCGGCTTCTGTCATAGACCACGTATTTCGTTTTAATTGTATATAATCCTTATCGGCAAGCTCTTTTAGAGATCGTTTGGAAAAGCCTTGGAAATTGTTCAAGATTTTGATAGCATGGGGGTGGGAAATATTTTTGTGAGTTTTAGCAATGTTATACATAAAAGACAAAGTCTTATGTAACTCTAAGTCATTTCTGTTTTTTCTAAATCGAATTTCACGAAACAGTAAACCGCGTTTGGGAGAAAAAATAAAAGAAAATAGAACAAAGGTTGCTGCGACTAAAACAATTACTGGTCCGGTAGATAAGTTATTTTGACTGGCGCTAATTGCTGTACCAACAATCCCTGAAAAGGCGCCAATAATTGCTGCCAGTATAACCATAATTCCCAGACTGTTTGTCCATTGTCTTGCCGCTGCTGCCGGAGCAAGGAGCATTGCGCTCATTAACACGACACCTACGGTTTGCAAGCCCAATACGATTGCTATAACAATAAAAGAGGTAATTAGAATATCTAAAAACTGGACATTAAAGCCTAGTGTCTTAGTATAGTCACTGTCAAATAATAAAAGTTTTAACTCTTTCCAGAATAAAAGCAATACAATCAGGCTTATACCTGTTACAACAGTCATCAGCCAAACATCCGCCTCCATTAAGGTAGCAGCTTGACCAAACAGATAATTTGCAAGCCCTGCTTGATGAGCGTTCGGTATTTTTTGTATGTAGGTAAGTAATAGCATCCCAAAGCCAAAAAATAATGACAAAATTAGCCCTAAAGCGGTATCAGATTTTAAATGCGTTTTACGGGTAATACCGCGAATCCAAAACGTACCTACCAATCCGCTGATAAGAGCGCCTAGAAGAAAGATAGAATTACTCTTAGTTTCGATAATTAAAAAAGCAATGGCAATACCGGGTAAAGCGGCATGTGATATTGCATCTCCTAATAAACTTTGCTTGCGTAATACAGCAAAACTTCCTAACATACCACATATGGCACCAAGCACTGCGGTACCCATGGTAATGGTGCGCAAAGTGTAATCTGTAAAAACAAGTTCTATATATTCAAGTAAATCCATGATATAGTTTATTGCTGTATGCTTACTTTGTAATTAATACCATACGTTTTGGTCAGATTGTTATCGTTAAAGATATCTTTTACCGGACCCGTTGCAATCTTCTTTACGTTAAGAAATGTCACCCAGTCAAAATACTCAGGAACTGTTTGCAAGTCATGGTGTACTACCACAACAGTTTTTCCGGCTTTTCTCAATTCTTTAAGGATATTGATGATTGCTTTTTCTGTAGTTGCGTCCACCCCTTGAAAAGGTTCATCCATAAAATAGATGGAGGCATTTTGTACGAGCGCCCTGGCTAAAAAGATTCGTTGCTGCTGTCCTCCTGATAACTGACTGATTTGTCTGGTTTGAAAACCGAGCATTCCAACTTTTTCTAAAGCTTCGAGTGCTGCTTTTTTTTCTTTCAGTCCCGGACGTTTGATCCATCCCAAACTCCCATAGGTGCCCATCATGACAACATCTAAGGCTGTGGTGGGAAAATCCCAGTCAACACTACCTTTTTGAGGGACGTAGGCTACAAGATGTCGTTGTTTTTTATAAGGTTTTCCATATATTTTAACACTGCCGGCAATAGGTTTTATAATATCTAAAATTGACTTTATCAATGTAGATTTACCTGCACCATTGGGACCTACTATTGCCATAAGAACGCCTTCAGGAATTGCTAAGTCAATATCCCAAAGTACCGGTTTGTAATTATAAGCAACGGTTAGATCATCTATTTTAATGGCAATGTTATTCTCTTTCATCGTAAAGCGTCTATTATGGTGTTTACATTATATTCAAACATTCCTATGTAGTTTCCTTCATTTGTTTCGGGGTTACCCAAAGCGTCTGAAAAAAGAGTGCCTCCAATAGTAACTTCACTTCCTTTGGAGCGAACCGCTGCTTGCAATGCTTCAATTGTTCTTTTGGGTACTGAGCTTTCTACAAAAATAGCTTTTACCTTTTTATCAATAATAAATTTAGCAATGTTTTGTACATCTTGCACCCCAGCTTCGGTTGCGGTGGATAATCCTTGTAAACCTACTACTTCAAACTGATATGCTTTTCCAAAATAGCTAAAAGCATCATGAGCGGTAACCAGAATACGCTGTTCAACTGGTAAGGTAGCGATAGTTTTTAGAAGACGTTGCTCAAGTGCTTGGAGTTTTGATAAATACGCGGCAGAATTTGTTTCAAAAATCGCTTCATTTTTAGGATCTATAGCTTTTAATTTTTCGGTAACAAATTTGGTTACTTCGATCCAGTTTTCCACACTAAACCAAATATGCGGATCATAGTTAGATGCAAAGTACTCTGATCCAATAAGCTCTTTTTTGTCAATAGCTTCTCCGATAGCTATGGTTTTATTGTTACGTTGCTGCATTTTTTCAAAAACTTCGACCAATTTTCCTTCGAGGTGTAGTCCATTGTAAAAAATGACATCAGCATCTACTAATTTTGACACATCACCTTCACTTGCTTTATATAAATGTGGATCCACGCCAGATCCCATGAGTCCTTCTAGTTGTATGGCATCTCCTCCGATTTGTTTTACCAGATCCGTAATCATTGAAGTTGTAGTAACAACTCTCAATTTAGCACCGGATGTATTAGTTTTCTCTTTGCAAGAATTTATAAATACCAGGGACAAGGCTAAAAATAAGGTATGCAGTTTCATATGTTTGAAATTAAATTATTTTATTAATTTGGGAGGCGTATGCTTATACCTCCGCTTAGCAAAAGATTTTGACCTTCTGTAAAGGAGGTCCCGACAGTGGCATCTAATTGAATAGCAGGTGAAATGAGGTATGTTAACCCTGCATCCCAAAAATAATTAGCCTTGTTGTTTTCTGGAAGTCCACCATATATCTCGGCATATAACCCTATAGTATCAGTAAGACCGTAACCATAAGCAAGTGTATATTTATAGGTTGCTTCCGGAGAATCATCACCCCAAGAGGCTCCTAGATTATAGGATACACTTGATTTATCGCTTAGTGTATGAGAAAAGAGCATGAATAGATCTACCCCGGTAGTTTCCGGTTTATAATCATTGGAAGCGGTAAAGGGTAAATAAAGATGTGTTAATACTGCCATCTGTGGTTTCCACGAGTCCTCGTCTGCAATCTCAATTTTTGCACCGATGGATAATGGTGAGAATCCACTTAGAACATTGGGTATTTCTCTTTGATTGATTTCCGTTTCCACCTCAGTGAAATCCCAGCCTAAACGTAGTTCCATGTTATCTAAAATACCATAACGTAGTAGGGTAGTGTTGTAAGTAAATGATTTTTCTCTAAAGTTATCATCACCGTTGTTCTCGTACGCTGCTCCGGTTTCTATTTGCAAATGATTTTTAGGAACTGTTAATGCTGATTCTGTTTGATCAGGACGATCTGTAACTAAGTTATCAGCAGACGAGGTGTCTTGAGCGTTCGCTGAAAAATATAATGTAGTTAAAACTATAGATGTGATAAGTATTCTTTTAAATTGCATTAGGTTTATTATTTTTGTTTAATCGAGGCAAAACTAAATAAGTTAGCCTAGACTAACAAATTAAATATGATTAATTTAACAAAAAGCGAAGAGGATTATTTAAAAGCTTTATTTCAGCTACTTACAGAGGGAGGTAAAAGCAAAATAGGTAATAATCAACTGGCAGAGTATCTTAATGTATCTCCGGCATCTACGAATAATATGGTAAAAAAGCTTAAGGCTAAAGATTATATTGTGAGTGAACGTTACGGAAAGCTTGAATTGACAGACCAAGGAATAGAAATAGCGGTAAGGCTTATTCGGAAACATCGATTATGGGAAACTTTTTTGTATAATTATCTTAATTTCAGTTGGGATGAGGTGCATGAAGTGGCAGAACAGCTGGAGCATATAAAGTCGCGTAAATTAGTAGATGAACTGGATCGTTTTATGGAGTATCCCAAGGTGGATCCCCATGGAGAGATGATTCCGGATGCTGATGGGGCGTACAATATCACACCTAAAGTAACGCTGTCATCTTTGAAAGAGGGTGACGTATGTAAGCTTGCTGCCGTCAATGATGCCTCAGTTTCGTTTTTGAGATATGTGTCTCAGATAGGGCTGGCGTTAAGCAGTACTATTGAAATTGTTGAAATTCGTGATTTTGACAAATCTATATGTATTCGTTTTGATGACACCGTTGAAACCGTTACCAAAAAATTTGCTGATAATGTGTTTGTTAAAATCATTTCTTAAATTTATCGGTGTTAAATTATAATATCATTTCAGTTTATACCGAATACCTAGTATATTTGGAACACACAATGTATCTATGGAGCTTAAATTAAAACGTCCAATTTGTTTTTTTGATCTTGAAACGACAGGGATTAATATATCAAAAGATCGTATCGTTGAAATCGCTATTCTCAAGGTTTATCCAAATGGAAATAAAGAGAGCAAAACTTGGTTGGTAAACCCAGAAATGCCCATTCCGCCAGAGACAACTGCGGTTCATGGCATCGATGACGCTAAAGTAGCAAATGAGCCTACTTTTAAGCAATTGGCAGCGCAGGTTAACGATATGATAAAAGGTTGTGATTTAGCTGGTTTTAACTCAAATCGCTTCGATATACCTTTGTTAGCCGAGGAATTATTACGGGTAGGCTTAGATTTTGATATGAAAAATACGGTTGCTGTTGATGTGCAAACGATTTTTCATAAAATGGAAAAAAGGACGTTGGCTGCTGCCTATCAATTTTATTGTCAGCAAGACCTGGAGAATGCGCATTCAGCAGAAGCCGATACCTTAGCTACCTACGAAGTTTTAAAGGCGCAATTAGATCGGTATCCAGAATTAGAGAATGATATAAATTTTCTGTCAGATTTTAGTTCTCGTAAACAATTTGCCGATTTTGCCGGATTTATAGCTTTTAATAAAGAAGGACAAGAAGTTTTTTCTTTCGGAAAACATAAAGGAAAATTAGTAGAACAAGTTATGGAAGATGAACCCGGCTATTTTGGATGGATTCAAAATGCAGATTTCCCTTTGTTTACCAAAAAAGTTCTTACAGCTATACGTTTACGCAAATTGAATAATAGCCTTAATGCTTAATGAATTAGATTAATTGTATGCTATGAAAATACTATGTATAGGTCGTAATTATACAGAACATATAGCCGAATTAGAAAACGAAAAGCCTGAAGAACCAGTTGTTTTTTTAAAACCTGATACGGCAATATTGCTGAAAAAACAACCTTTTTTCATTCCGGATTTTTCTGAAGATGTGCATCATGAAGTGGAAATCTTGATAAAAATTAATAAATTAGGGAAATATATTGATAAAAAATTTGCTCATAAATATTACGACCAAATTGCCTTAGGTATTGATTTTACAGCAAGAGATTTGCAAAAGAAGCTGAAGGAAAAGGGATTGCCATGGGAGAAAGCAAAATCGTTTGATGGAGCTGCGGTCATTGGCAAATGGATGTCAAAAGAACTATTTGAAGATGTAAATAACATTAATTTTAGTTTAGAAAAAAACGGAGAAACCGTACAGCAGGGGAACACACAATTCATGCTCTGGAAAATTGATGAGTTGATTGAATATGTATCAAAATATTTTACTTTAAAGATAGGAGATATTATCTTTACAGGAACACCGGCAGGAGTAGGACGTGTGGCTGCAGATGATGAGTTGGTTGGGTATATAGAAGAAAAAAAGAATTTTTCAATTAGAATTAAATAAATGAGTAAAGGATACAGTCTTAATCATATAAACGAACTGTCAGGAGGAGATCAGGAATTCGCTGCAGTTTTAGTGCAAACTTTTTTAGAAGAGATACCGCCGGATTTGGAAAACATGGTTGAAGCTGTAAAATCCGATAATCCCGGCTTAGCATATCAATATGCACACAAAATGAAGCCTAATTTACAATTATTTGATATTGATTTGTTGTCACAAATCAAACAGGTGGAGGCTTGGGCAAAAACAGATAAAAGTAAAAGTGAAATTTTACCCACAATAGATCATATTGTACTTACGGTCAATGCTGCTATTGAGGATTTGAAGAGTGATTTTCAGTAAATATGCTGGCCGAAATCATTACGATAGGGGACGAGATTCTTATCGGACAAATTGTTGACTCAAATTCTGCTTTTATAGGTAAGGCACTTAATAAGATAGGTGTTGATGTATATCAGATAAGCTCTATTCAAGATGATCGAACGCATATCTTAACAGCACTCAAAGAAGCGCAGGCTCGTGTAGACATTGTTATTATCACAGGAGGGTTAGGGCCTACTAAAGACGATATTACGAAGCACACCTTATGTGAGTTTTTTGATGATGTTTTAGTTGAAAATAGCGATGTACTACTTCATGTTGAGCAGTTATTCGAAAAATACATCAGTACACCCATATCAGATATCAATCGGCAACAAGCGCTGGTACCCAGTAAAGCTCAAGTACTAAAAAATAAATACGGTACAGCCCCCGGAATGTGGATTGAAGAGAAGGATACGGTCTTTATTTCGATGCCGGGTGTTCCTTTTGAAATGAAGGGGTTGATTGAAAATGAAGTAGTGCCGAGGCTCAAATCACGTTTTAAGCGCCCTTTTATTCTTCATAAAACAGTATTGACTCATGGAGTTGGAGAAAGCGCTATTGCGGAAAAAATTGCATCATGGGAGGAAGAGCTCCCATCTTTTGTTAAGTTGGCCTATCTGCCAAGTCTTGGGAGAGTGCGTTTACGTTTATCTGCAAGGGGTAAAGAGCATGCAGTGTTAGAGACAGAAATAGAACGTCGATTAATTTCGTTACATGCGCTTATCGGCGATATTATTGTAGGGTATGAAGATGATAAACCTATAGAAGTTGTAGTAGGATCGTTACTAGCTAAGCAGCACAAAACCTTGGCCCTGGCAGAGAGCTGTACTGGGGGACATATAGCTCAAGCGATTACTGCTCACGCTGGAGTTTCAAGTTTTTTTAAAGGCGGAGTGGTTACATATGCTACGATTTCAAAAACAACCCTATTAGGTATCCCTGAAGATTTTATAGCTACCTATAGTGTTACAAGTTCCGAAGTTGCGGAGGCTATGGCAAAAGCTGCACGGCAAAAATTTAATGCAGATTATGCGATAGCAACCACGGGCAATGCCGGTCCTGAAAAAGGGGATGGAGATGTAGCGGTCGGAACGGTTTTTATAGCCATGGCAACGCCTGAGAAAACGTATTCACAGAAATTTGTATTTGGTAATTTGAGAGAACGAACTATTGGTAAAGCTGTCAGTAAGGCGTTTGAAATGCTGTACAGTGAGCTTAAAGATGCTTAATCTGATGTGATAAGGGAATCTACCCAAAGAATTGCTTGTTGAAAATTGTCAAATACACGCATTGGCTTATTCATAAACGACTTTTCTAGCGCAGCTATACGTTCTTGAGTTAGATTATATACGATTACGCCGTATCCCTTTAAGTTAGGGAATAGCGCTGTAGATTTAAAATGATCTGTGGGTACAAACGAGTAGGAATTAATTCGATGAGCCAAATAGACAAAAGGAGTTTTCTTACCATAATAGCAATTACAAAGCTCAAATAATTTTTCTGCTTTAGCAAAATTAAAAACTACACCCTCGTTAATTTCTGAGACTACAAAATTCTTGTAGAAATAAAATGTCCCAACTTCCAAATTACAAGTGTGTATCAAGGTCTTATCAGCTGCGGTAATCATTATTTAAATGTGTTTTAATGGACTAGTATAGTAATTTACAATTTTAGAAACTGACATTCAAAGAATTTGCAATACTTTGTGTTTTTCAAGAAGAATTAGAAACCATTTGTTAATGTTATTTTGGAATTCTATCTTTGCAGTCGAATTAAATTATGGGAATTTGTTCAATAAGAAATGTACTTAAAACCTTGAGATATTAATCGTTATAAAGTTTGACGAATTTCATTTTGAGAGATAATTGAAAAATTTCGAAAAAATCTAAAAAAATAACAAAACTATAATTGGTGGTTACGTAATAAATTCGTTAATTTGCACCCTGTTTTGAAATAACACCAAAATTAAGAAAAGATGTCAAGAGTTTGCGAGCTTACAGGAAAAAAAGCGATGGTGGGGAATAACGTTTCTCACGCAATGAATAAAACAAAGCGTAAATTCAACGCGAATTTAATCAAAAAGCGCTTTTTTATACCAGAAGAAGATCGTTGGGTAACACTTAAGGTGTCTACAGCAGCATTAAAAAATATCAATAAAAAAGGAATCTCTGCAGTTCTTAAAGAAGCAAGAGCTAAAGGTTTTTTTAACTAAATAATTCCCTTTTTAAAAAGAAACTACCATGGCGAAGAAAGGTAATAGAGTCCAAGTAATTTTAGAATGTACAGAGCATAAAGCTTCTGGAAAACCAGGTACATCAAGATATATTACTACAAAGAACAAAAAGAACACACCTGATAGAATGGAGATTAAGAAATTTAATCCGATTCTTAAGAAAATGACTGTTCATAAAGAAATAAAATAAGTACAAAATGGCAAAGAAATCAGTAGCATCGTTACAGACAAAATCGAATCGATTAACAAAAGCCATCAAGATGGTGAAGTCTGAAAAATCAGGAGCTTATACTTTTGTAGAGTCTATTATGGCTCCGGAAGCTGTAAATGACTTTTTTAGCAAAAAGTAATTGCGAACAGAACGTATATAAGAAGCCATTTCAATTGTATTGAAATGGCTCTTTTATTTTTTATATCCGATAGGATAGTATAATTTTATAGTAACACTTTTAGTTTGTTTGTTTTTATAGATTGTTGGATACATCTAATAGTGATGATGGGTAATATGAGTATCGAACATTCGAGGTTTTATTTATTCTGATTGTTAATCTCTTGATATGAGTTTGTTTAAAAAAATTTTTTCGTCTGATAAAAAAGAAACGTTAGATAAAGGATTAGAGAAATCCAAAAGCAGTTTTTTTTCAAAATTAGGTAAAGCAGTCGCCGGGAAGTCAAAAGTCGATGATCAAGTACTTGACGATTTAGAAGAAGTACTCGTAACTAGCGATGTAGGCGTAAAGACGACCATTAAGATAATTGAGCGCATTGAGAATCGTGTGTCCAAGGATAAATACTTGGGAACAGACGAACTCAATCATATTCTAAGAGAAGAAATTGCAGCATTACTATCAGAAACTAATACCGGAGAAGCTACTGACTTTGTGCTTCCAAAAGATAAAAAACCTTATGTCTTGATGGTTGTTGGAGTAAATGGTGTGGGTAAAACCACAACTATTGGAAAGCTAGCGTATCAATTTAAAAAGAAAGGTTTTAAGGTTGTTCTTGGTGCTGCAGATACCTTTAGAGCTGCAGCGATAGATCAATTGCAAGTATGGGCAGATCGGGTAGATGTTCCTATTGTGAAGCAAGAAATGGGAAGTGATCCTGCTTCTGTAGCTTACGATACACTACAATCTGCAGTTTCACAAGATGCGGATATTATTATAATTGATACCGCCGGGAGACTTCATAATAAGATAAACTTAATGAATGAACTTACCAAGGTTAAGCGTGTTATGCAAAAGGTTATTCCCGATGCACCTCATGATGTACTTTTAGTGCTTGATGGTTCTACAGGGCAGAATGCATTTGAACAAGCTAAGCAATTTACAGCAGCTACAGAAGTTACTTCTCTCGCAGTTACCAAATTAGACGGTACGGCAAAAGGCGGAGTGGTGATAGGTATAAGTGATCAGTTCAAAGTGCCGGTTAAATATATCGGCGTTGGTGAGGGGATTGAAGATTTACAGGTTTTTAACAAGTATGAGTTTGTAGATTCATTCTTCAAATAATAAAACATAATACTTCATTTAAAAGGCAGGGTATTGCGCGTAATACCCTGCCTTTTTTATGTCTTTTAGTTTGATAACATTTCTACTTTTATGAAGATTATATGACATACAAAAGAAACCTAAGTACTGTGAAGTAAATCCGGAATTTAAAAAAAAAACAAAAGAACCTTCTATGAGAGAAGGTCCTTTACAAAATAAAACATGTAATTAAAAAATATAGCTATTATGCTATAAGCGAAAAGATTTTGATAATCAGCACATACTAAAATCTAATCTACCAAATTCACAATTTTCCCCATTGTGTACTTTGAATTTTGTTAAGCCCTAAAAATTAAATAAATGATAAAAAAACAATAAATGATAGCGAAAGCTCCACTTATCAATATTTTATGCTTTTGCATGTACAGAATATGTTTTAAAATTGATCATGCTATTGAATACAAATACAAATATTCAGTTTTTTACAATGATTAAAATGTAATCAATAAGGATACAATAAAAGTTAATAATGATACTATAAATAAAACGCTCAAGATATTAGTAAATACATTTTTCATAGGTCATTTGGGGTTAGGGGTTGGGGTTATTTTTTTATTCTAAAGTTAAGTTCATTTTTACTATTTTGATTATCTGTGTAATTTCTAAGCATAATCTTCTTTTCATCTAATTTTTTCAATATCCAGGTTTGGTTTAAATTAGAAAGTGGTTTGTCAGAACCAAAATTTAAACGAATTGCAAGTTCTCCTTTGGTTGTTTCAAAAACGAACCATTCTCCATTAAAAGTTCTTTTTGTAGACGATTTATCATCATCATCATCATCGTCGTCATCATCGTCATCATCGTCATCGTCGTCATCATCATCATCGTCGTCTTCTTCAGTAATTAAAACCGCACCATTTTCGTTGAAATTGAATGAGTAATCTTCAAAATCAGAAGTTTGATTTGACTCATCATCTTTGTATTTTGAAATTTCAAAGATTTCATTTATCATATATTCTTTTATCTCTTCAACACCTATAGCCATAGCGCTTTCACAAGTCATGGCAACATTATTTAGTACATCTTCAAGGCTTTCTAAGGTGTTGATTGTAAATACTTCTCCATTAGTCAGGGCAAGAGTGATAGGAAAACTAATACTTACTATTTCATTGTCGTTCAAACCTTCAACAAATTTAAAGAGCTGCTGGTCATTTGCTATTTTAAGAGTGCTTAAATTTTCTGTAGCTTTGTTATATATCTTTAAATTAAAAGGATACTCAAAATCTGTACAATTGATCACTTCGTCAGTGTCTGTGCAACTTTTTTTGTAATCCTGTAATGTTGCATCATTCGTTATGTCAACTACAGTAAAATCATTGAGAATAATCTGAATTGGAAATTGAAAAGAGATTTCATCTCGAATGTCATCATTAGTATCGTCTGTATAATATGCTTCGACCAATTCATAATCATCTTTTGTCGATATTAGAATTTGCTCATTTTCTAAGAGAACAGTAGTAGGTAATTGTATGCTGAAACAGTCACATTTATCTAGAATATTATCCACTGAACCATCGTTCATAGACGTTCTTAGAATTAAATTAGCAACATTAGAATTAAGTTTAAGGGTGTTGTCTTCTTGAGTATCCACAAATTCATCGAGCTCGGTTCTGCAAGAAGAAATAAGTAGAACACTTAAAAGTATGTAAGTAAGTGTAAAATTTATATTTTTAATTTTCATACCGGTCATGAATTTATTGGGGTCGTTTATTACTAAAACAACTAACTTACCAAAAGTCCTTTGGATTTCGTGTTTTTTTCTACTTTTACTGAAAATTTTTATTACATGCCAAATAAACTTTTTGAAAATGTTTGTGATGAGGCTGTCTTTTCAGAAATTTATAACAAGTACTCCAAGGATCTAAAAACCTACTTGTATTATAAATTTGGAGAGGCCCTTAACCCAAATGATAAAATGCAAGATGCATTCATTAAGTTGTTGGCGAATTGTAAAAAGATTACTCCGGATAAAGCGAAAGCTTTTTTGTATAAGGTTGCTAACAATATGATGCTAAATGAAATTAAGCATCAAAAAGTTGTTTTGCGCCATAAGACTGTATCAGCTAAAGGGTATACCGATGAGTCTCCGGAATTCATTATGGAGCAACAAGAGTTTTTGGAGAAATATCAGAACGCTTTGGAGCAATTACCTCATGATCATCGTGTAGCTTTTTTAATGAATAAAGTAGAGGGTAAAAGTCAGGCAGAAATTGCTGATACATTGGGGATTACAAAAAAGGCAGTAGAGAACAGAGTTTATATGGCATATAAAAAATTAAAAGAAAATGTGGAGGAGTTAAAATATTTAAAAGGGAAATCCAAGCGTTAGTTGTTATATAGATAGAAGCATTATATTATGAAGAAAGAAGACTTACTAAAAAAATGGCTGTCAGACGATTTAACGTCTTCTGAACGTAAGAAGTTTGAAGCTTCTGATGATTTTCTTATGCATAATATTATAGTTGATACCGCAAAGTTTTTTAAAAACGACCAAACAGTACCTGAACTTGATATGAGCAAAATGCAGGAGCAGTTATCAAAGGAAAACAACATCTCTTCAAACACAACAATTTGGCAATCCTCTTGGCTTAAAATAGCTGCAATGGTTGTTATATTATTAGGAGTTGGTTCATTTTTCTTCTTCTCAAACGATACTACAATCTATACCGATATAGGCGAAAATATGAGTATTGAACTACCGGATCATTCACAGGTAGTACTTAATTCTAAATCGACAGTTTCTTTTGATCAAAAAGGATGGAGCACGAATCGTGAGGTAGAGCTGAAAGGAGAAGCATATTTTGAAGTAGCCAAAGGAAAAGATTTTGAAGTGCTGACCAATGCCGGGACAGTAAGTGTTTTAGGTACAAAATTCAATGTCAAGAATAGAGAGAATTTCTTTGAGGTGCACTGCTTTGAAGGCTTAGTTAAGGTGAAATATAAGAATGGTTATACAGAGAATCTTTCGGCTGGTAATTCTCTTAGGATAATTAACGGGACTGTTACTTTTGAAACTACTCCGGATTCCTCCCCCCATTGGGTAAACAAAATCAGTAGTTTCAAGAGTGTCCCTTTTGAAGAGGTTATAAAAGAGTTCCAAAGGCAATATAAAGTGGAGCTGATACTACAAAATATTGACAAAAAAAGAGTTTTTACCGGAGGTTTTGTACATAAAGACCTTGAAGATGGGTTAAAATCTATAACTTTGCCATTAGATCTAACTTATAGCATTGACGATAAAAAGAGAATCATTATCGCAAAGAAGTAACGCTAAGCTATATGCTGTAGCTCTTTTTTTTGTGCTTTATTTTTTAAATGGTTTCTCAGTTTATGCTCAAGAAAAAATGCATATTAAGCTTGTTCTAGAGCAGTTAGAACAGACATATCAGGTAAAATTCACATATGCCGATGATGTTCTTGATCAAGTTTTTGTGGTACCGACAAATGAACTTTCTACAATTGATCAGTATCTGGAATTTTTAGAGGCACAAACACTAGTACGTTTTTCAAAAACAACTCCTCCATTTATAGCAATACAGCAGCGTAACGATCTCATAAAATTATGCGGTTTTATCAAGGATTACTCTGACGATGGTTTCTTGCAAGGTGCTACAATCCAAATACATAATCAAGCGACGATAACAAATCAAGATGGTTACTTCGAGCTATATCTAAAGCCGGAAAATCAAAAGACTCTGAAAATAGACTTTTTGGGATATGATACCTTAACCGTTGCTCCTGATATCAATGAAAATAGTGCATGTAGTACTTTTTATCTCAATCAGAAGGAAGAAATCTTAGAAGCAATTTTCCTGCAAAATTATTTAACCAAAGGGATCGAGAAGTCAGTGGATGGTAGTTTTGAAATAGATTTTTCTGATTTCGGGCTTGTACCCGGTCAAATAGAGTCTGATGTATTACAAACTATTCAAGCCTTACCGGGAATACAAAGTGTAGATGAGACAGTGTCCAATATTAATATTAGAGGAGGAACACATGATCAAAATTTAATAACTTGGGATGGTATTAAAATGTATCAATCAGGACATTTTTTTGGATTGATTTCTATTTTTAATCCCAATATTACAGATCATGCACAATTAATCAAAAACGGAACACATGCACGTCACGGTGACGGTATCTCTGGTTCTATCCTAATGAGGAGTCAAGAGAAAATAACCAAGGAGTTTAGGTTAAGTGCAGGATTAAATCTAATTAACGCCGATGTTTTTACTGATATCCCATTGGGGCAACGTTCATCTCTTCAGATTTCCGGCCGAAAATCTTTAAGCCAATTTATAGAAACAACACCCACCTATACAGAGTATTATCAAAGAATTGCGCAGGATACTGAACTAGAGAGTGATCAACAATCACGCACATCAGACGTTTCTTTTGATTTTTATGACACTAATTTGAGGTGGAATTATATTATAAGTGATAAGGATCGGTTACGAGCTAATTTCTTATTAATAGCCAATGAACTAATATTCACAGAAAATGCGACAACAATCTCTAGAAAAAGCAGCATAAATCAAAATAGTATTGCAGGAGGCGTTTGGTATCAAAGAAACTGGAACGATAATCTAACTACTGAGGTTCAGGTGTATGAAACAGATTATAGCTTACGATCGATTAATTCTAATTTATTACAAAGGTTTCGATTTTTGCAAAAAAATATAGTGTCAGAGACCGGAATTAAGATTTCAGGAGTTAAAACACTCTCTAAAAAGCTACAATTAACTAGTGGATACGATTTTATCGAAACAGGAATAACAAACCTTAATGACATCGATGATCCATTATATAGAGACAAAAAAAGAAGAGTGCTACGCAATCATGCTGTATATTCTCAGGTTGGATATACTTCCGGCAACGGAAAAACTTCAGCTAATTTAGGTGCTCGCTATACCTATATACCAAGATTATCTTTTCATCGAGTAGAACCGAGATTAAGTGTCAATCATAAATTGAATAAACAATTTACCTTAGAAGTTCTAGGAGAGTTTAAACATCAAAGTACCTCTCAAATCATCAATCTTCAGGATGATTTCTTAGGAATTGAAAAAAGAAGATGGATATTGTCAAACGAAACAGATGTACCGATCATAAGGAGTAGGCAGGTTTCGTTAGGTTTGCAGTATGATGATAAAGGTTGGTTAGTAAGTGGAGAGGGCTATAGTAAGAAAGTTACGGATATTACAGCCAGAAGTCAGAATTTTAAAAATCAATACAAAGGCTTTTTAGCCACGGGCGCCTACACAGTCAATGGCTTGGATTTTTTAATAAATAAACGGTTTAGAAAGTTAAGTAGCTGGATGAGTTATTCGTTAGCCAAAAATACCTATGATTTTGATAGTTTTGAAATAGGTGATTTTTCAAACAATATCGATATACGTCATACAGTAACCTTGGGTACTTCCTATAGTTTTAAAGCGCTTAAGGTTTCTGGTGGGATTAAATATAACTCCGGGCTTCCGACAACTATTATTAATTCAGATAATATCGATGAAAATAATAGCATCGATTTTTCTAGCCCTAATGCTGAGCGTCTAAAAAACTATTTGAGACTCGATTTATCTGCGACCTATGATGTTATGCTTGGTAAAAGAACCAAATTGCATACAGGAATCGCCCTGATCAACCTTTCGAATACCCAAAATGAAATTGACAGGTATTATGAGCTAAATTCGGATCAGCGGCCGATGCCAACGTCAAAATATGCACTGGGTTTTACTCCTAATGCTGTAGTACGTATCATATTTTAGAATAGTAAGCGTAATTCTCGGTAATCTTAAGTTATTCCTTGTATCTTTGCACACTTTTATTAGATAGTTATGAGGACGAAGACGTTAAAGAAGAATAAAATCAATGTTGTTACATTAGGATGTAGTAAGAATGTATATGACAGCGAAGTGTTAATGGGACAACTAAAGGCAAATGATAAGGATGTTGTTCATGAGGAAGAGGGAAATATTGTCGTCATTAATACTTGTGGTTTTATAGCAAACGCTAAGGAAGAATCTGTTAATACGATTTTGGAGTATGTACAGAAGAAGGAAGAAGGAGCGGTTGATAAAGTATTTGTAACAGGATGCCTTTCAGAGCGATATAAACCTGATCTCGAAGTGGAAATTCCTGATGTGGATCAATACTTTGGTACCACTGAACTCCCCGGCCTACTAAAAGCTCTGGGAGCCGATTATAAGCATGAATTAATTGGAGAACGCCTCACGACTACACCAAAAAATTATGCCTATCTCAAAATAGCTGAAGGATGTGACAGACCCTGTTCTTTTTGTGCAATACCAATCATGCGAGGTAAGCATAAATCAACTCCGATTGAATCACTTGTTACTGAAGCAGAAAAATTAGCAGCAAACGGTGTAAAAGAATTGATTCTAATCGCTCAAGACCTTACATATTATGGTTTGGATCTTTACAAAGAGAGAAAGTTAGCAGATCTTTTAAGAGGCTTAGTAGCCGTAGAAGGTATAGAATGGATACGACTTCATTATGCTTTTCCTACAGGTTTCCCAATGGAGGTATTAGAGGTGATGCGTAATGAGCCTAAAATTTGCAATTATATAGATATTCCTTTACAGCATATTGCAGATCCAATTCTAAAATCGATGCGTCGTGGTACGACAAAAGCTAAGACAACCAAGTTGCTTCAAGAGTTTAGAACAGCTGTACCGGAGATGGCTATACGAACAACGCTTATTGTAGGATATCCAGGAGAAACTCAGGAAGACTTTGTGACCTTAAGAGATTGGGTTAAAGAAATGCGATTTGAGCGTATGGGATGTTTTACCTATTCCCACGAAGAGAACACACATGCTTATAATCTCGAAGACGATGTCCCCGAAGATGTAAAAATGGACCGAGCTAACGAAATTATGGAGATACAATCTCAAATTTCATGGGAGTTAAATCAGCAGAAGATAGGAAAAGAATTTAAGGTGATTATTGATCGTAAAGAAGGAAATTATTTTATTGGTCGTACAGAATTTGATTCTCCGGATGTTGATAATGAAGTGCTTATAGATGCCTCAAAATTTTATTTAAAAACGGGAGATTTTGCAAGCGTTAAAGTTGTGGAAGCTGAGGATTTTGATTTATATGCTGATGTGATCTAACTTGATACCATACATATTGGAACTATCAAAAAAACCGACCTATTGTGTCGGTTTTTTTTAATTCTAGAACCTATTCTTTATATTTTAACAAAATTTTAAGTATTTGATGAAAGTTTCATTCGTTATAGGGT
The DNA here is from genome assembly GCF_045505135.1 of Aquimarina sp. 2-A2. Classification (NCBI taxonomy): domain Bacteria; kingdom Pseudomonadati; phylum Bacteroidota; class Flavobacteriia; order Flavobacteriales; family Flavobacteriaceae; genus Aquimarina; species Aquimarina sp. 2-A2. The sequence goes on from NZ_JBJKFI010000003.1 coordinate 402,521, forward strand.
AAAGAGCGAATATTGATAGGGTTATGAGGTTCTTAAAGTACGGATTTACAATATTATATATGTGTTTTTAACGTAAATTTTAAAAATTAACATACATTTGTAATATACTAGTATTTTTTTTTGAATAATCTAAAACATTGTTTTTAGGTCTGATTAAGTCGAAAAATTTTTTGTAGTAGAATCATGAATATTCATTTTTAAAACCCAATTACCCTTACACACCTCATGAATTTTAGAATAGGCTTATTTTTATTGTTTTTTCTTATTACTAATCATATCATAGCTCAACTAGACGCCAATTCTGTAATGGGATTGCCTGCAGGAACTACCGCAGAGATTAATGCAATTACAACGGCACAAGAAGGTGCTATTGCGTACGATACAACTATAAAACGGATGCTTCAGTATAATAATGGTAGTTGGCAAGAAATTCTTACTGCTGGCAATGTCTATGTTGGCGCGCTGCAAATTTCATCTGCCGGAACGATAAATGTTACAGGAATTCCTTTTCAGCCTTCCTCGGTTACCTTTAGAGCGCATGCTAATGTGGAAACATTTAATTTGGATTCAGATAATCTAACAAATAATGACCGTGGAATCCGTAATTCTTATGGATCCATGGATGGATTTGCCAGGAATAACGGCGGCTCCATTTCCCAACAGGTAATCTATGTGGGTGGTAGCGGAAACTCAATCAATGATATTTCTCGATTTGCCTCAAATTCAAATGCTATAGGATTGCGTTACGGAGATCAAAATGGGGACTTACTTGGTAAAATTACGGGGACGGTTACAAGTTTTACGGCAAACGGTTTTCAGATAGCTGTAAACTATACCAACGGAGTCATTACCAACACCGCCAATAATGTGCGACCAACAGATATACATAATGAAGGCATTATTGTGCTATATACCGCTTATAGGTAAGGCATAGACAAAGCTTACTGTTAAAACTGTGTCTGGCGATACCTGCCGTCAAAAATCACAATCCAGGTTTTACCATTATCATTACTTTGTGTCCATCGTTGTCGCACCTCTCCATGATCCAATGGTTGCCAAGTGATTCGATTGAGTAACATACCTTCTGCCATAACCACTTGATTCATTAAGGACATTGTATTTTCTTTAAAACCACCATACAGGTGTAGCACCAATCCCGTGATATCAATATAATACTGTTCCCACCGTTCTCGTTTTGAATTATAGGTATTTAAACTGGTTCCTTGATAGCTTTTATCAAATGATGTGTATTCTTCTTTGATTCCCTTACCATTAAGAATAGAAGTGATCTTGCTTTTACCCACTAAGCTATCTGTTTGAAAAGTATACACATCCCAATCTCCAATCCAAAAGTCAAACTGGCGTTCTTTTTGTATACTTGTCTCTTGTGAAAAGGATGCGTTAATATATAACATAAAAACTAAGTATGCGGTGAACCGAAGCATAAGGAGGAGATTTAATACTAAGATACGTAAATTTTATGAGGACTGTTTAACCCATGAAATCAAAAAAGGAACTCTTTTTAAGAGCTCCTTTTAATTGTGTTATTTTTTTAATGGAATTTTGGCTAATTCATTATAAAAGAGAACACTATATTTTTTTATCACCTAATTCGAGCGCAAAAGTAGCTAAAATTAACCTTGTAAAAACATAGTTTATATATCTCTTTTGGTTTATGTTTTTAACGCCATATATGACACATTATTTTGTTTTTATATAAAAGAATTGCTTCTTAAGAATTTGAGTGGTTTAATCTTTGCATCCTTAGATCTTCATAAGTTTTTAGTGGATATGTTGCGAAAATAGAAATGCAAAAAATTGTCTATATTTTAAATAATTAACATTAATTTAATCTTTTGAGATACGCGTAGTTTCTGTTAAACCAAATTTTTTATCTCCTAAAAACTCATGGGTACTTCGATCAGTAATATTTTTGATTGTTTGACGGTTTCTATGGTAACCTGGTCCGTGTTCCATAGGCCAATGGCATCTCGGCGATGTAGCGCGCGATCATTGCACATAATATCGCCTTCTAAAATAAATAGATATACACCATTTTTTGAATCATGTAACCTATAGTCTTTTTCTAATCCGGGATCGAACTCTGCGATTGAAAACCAAGCATCTTGGTGAATCCAAACACCTTGATCATTTTTATTTGGTGATACAATTTGATACCAGTTATTTTTTAAAACCCCCTTTGGTAACGTAGATTGGTCGTAACGAGGTGTTACGCCGCGTTCTTTAGGAAGTATCCAGATCTGCAAAAATTGGACTTCGCTGTTTTTACTTTTGTTGTATTCACTATGGTACACGCCGCTACCGGCACTCATGACCTGAATATCACCTTCTTTTATAACAGTGGTGTTGTTCATACTATCCTTGTGCTCAAGATCACCAAATAACGGGATGGATATAATTTCCATGTCCTCATGTCGATGTTTTCCAAAACCCATACCGGCAGCAACGGTGTCATCATTCAAAACTCGTAATGCACCAAAATTCATGCGGGATGGATCGTGAAAATTAGCAAAACTAAAAGAATGAAATGATTGTAGCCAACCGTGGTTAGCAGTTCCTCTCGCGTCTGCCTTATGCACTACTGTGTCCATAAAATACTTTTTTCTCGAAGATACAGAATCTCTAAAAGTATTTTGTAAAGGAAAGATTAAAGTTCAGCCTTTTGCTCAATCAAAAAATAATGCAAATCCCCTTAACCTACTTTTCGCAAAACATGTTCGTTAGGATCAAGTTGTAATTGTTTGAAAAAATCCTGCAATACCAATTCTGAGTTGTGGTGAATAGAACTTTTATACAATGTGATTGTTTTTTCTGGAGAATCTATACGATAGCTGTCTTTAAACATCCTAACTTTCTGTATATCTTTTACATTAATCTGCTTAAAGAATCCTGTGTTTTTGGTGAAAACGCCATCTACAATACTAATATAACCTTTTGATTTCATCACCGCGTATACGATGATATAGATAACGCCCATAGCAACTAGGTATGATGAGAACAGGTTACTGGTATGTAGTACGAATCCAATGATGCCCAATAGTGTAAAAAAAACACCTGTTATAAGATTATTACGCAACAAGCGACTTTTATATAAAATTTTCATTGTATGTGTAATTTTAGCGTTGGTTATGAATGCTAAAGTAAGATATATTTTATAAATATCACTTTTACAACTTTTCACCAACAAAGATTACGCTTGTGGTAATAGTGAGATAGCATGGTTATTTATAAAATTTGAGATCTACTTTTCACTCGGTTTATAGTATGTCCACTATAAATTAATAAAACAATTAAAATACATTGAGCTATAATCGAAAATACCACCAGCATGAAGGAAACCTCGGTTAAGTAGTAAGTGCTGGTCATTCTCTCAAAAGAAAAATTGATTAAGGGAAGAATAAGTTTTAATATAAATAAGAGTGCTAAGAAAAATAAAAAATTGAATACTAAGAATAATCGATTGACCATATTGTTTGCAAAGTTATAGTAAAGCATCTTAAGCAAATACACTGTAAAAAAAATAAAAGAGCAGGATAAAGCGAAAACATAGAATGACGGTAGCATAAAATATGTATCATAAATATTTATATTTACAGTAGTATTCCATTGGAGTTGATCAAATCCTTTAACGCCATAAGAAAGTAATAACGTAATTATACTGATTGAGAATAGCCATAGTATTTCTTTCTTGAGCATGTTTGATTAGGTTTAAGAGGTTACAAGATAAAAAATTCAAATAAATAGTCAGTTTAGTGATGTCTGAAAATTAAACACGGTCGAATCATAGTTTTGATTAGAGACTTTGATCAGCTAAAAATGATTCAAGCCATGTAGATGTTTATTAAAGAGTAGTAAGGCAATAGATTTTTGTAACATATCAAGATATTTATTTCCTATATTGTTTGCAGCCTCATGTTTTTATATGCTAGGTTATACATTATTTCTTTTTCTTTGAAGCAAATTTCAAAATCTGAGGCATACGCTTTGTCACCTGTAGGGAACCAGTTTTTAGAGTCTTTATCGATGCAAATAAAAAGTCCGTGATCATCGCCTATAGCACAAAAATGGTCAAAATTACCATCAAAAATTTTTATTGCGCAAAGTTCGTTAAGAAAATTATGTTGAGTTTTAATGTGATTTGATGGTACTCCGATTTCAGAAATTTCTAGCAGTGATGCTGCACTAAATGTTTGCTGTGCATGATTGGATAGATTTTTTCTGGCGATCAGTTCAACAATGTTGTGATCCTTATCGTAAAAATACATTGCTTCGGCATTCCAGTTGCTAAAATCCTGTATTTTTTTTCCATCTTCGTCACTTAATATCTTCACTTTTGATTGTAGCCAATGCAATGCTTCGTTTGTTTTATTCGCTGGAATGTTGATAGCAAAATGATACGGAGTGCTTTTTTGAGCAAATTGAAAGATTAAATGAGAATTCCCGATGTTGAAAGTTACTGAAGTTGTAGATTTCTGTACGATCTCCACGCCGATAACTTTAGAATAAAATTCGGTTTGCTCTTTGAGTTGGCTAGTATATAATTTTAATGATTTGATTATCATAATAAGTAGCTACTTCTAATAAAATACAATATAAAACTTGCGGAGCTAATTATACGTGCTGATCTATCAGAATCGGATTCCCATCCGGATCGACAATAACGATACTACCCGGTCCTGTTGTGTCTTCATCAACATCCCTTTCTAATTTGATATCCTTAGCTTTTAAGTGCTTTTGAATTTTTCGAACATCGTCAAAGGCTTCTAATGCATTAGCATCTTCATCCCAACCAGGATTGAAGGTGAGAATATTATCTTCAAACATTCCTTGAAAGAGTCCGATTAATGAATTTCCGTTTTTCATGATGAGGTAATTATTGGCAGGGTCTCCGGCAAAAACAGTGAAACCCAACTTTTCATAAAAGGATTTTGAAACTGTAAGATCCTTTACGCTTAGACTAATAGAAAATGCTCCTAAATTCATACTATTGTAATTTTAGTGATTACTAATTCTGTAGTAGAAAGTTACGGATAATTGCGGTATCCAGGGAGTATAGAACCTTGAATTTTTTTAAAACTGGATACTTTTGAAACACCTCACTTTACTTAATCCTTCTGCCTTGGGTAGTAAAAGATAATCCTTGCTGGCCCGAAGTTGAAATCATAACACCTTCAAAAAGCGGATCGGTACTTTCTTTTTTGGTAGTCCATTCAAAAATAAAGTTAGCACCTGTACCTCCGGCTTTATCTATCTCATCAATTACAATCTCAACAGTCTCTAAAGGGGAAATAAATATAGAGGAAGTGACATAAGATCGTATGAGTTTACCATGTGTATCGTAGTATGTGGCTTTATTAATATACAGGGTGTCAGAGATACTTGTATTGCGTAAACTTATTGTCGCAGTCAGGTCATGCTTGCGATGTTGCGTAAGGCTATAAATTTGAGAATATACAGAAAGATAGGTGGTACCTGTTCGTAAAGAATCGTTTGGAAAACTAGTAACCAAACGATGTTGCCAATCTATAGGTGTTATATCACTCTCCTCATAATTATCATTACACGAAGATATAATAATTAGCAGCATAGATACCAGCAAGAAGATACTAACTAATGTTACTCTTTGTATCATATCTCTCAAAGGTAGGTATTAAAAATGTATGTATGAAATATACCTATTTGTACTGCCAATTATTTTTCAATTTGAATTTTATAAATACTAAACTCAAGAGATGCTATATCGCCTTGTGCTTCATGAATTCTGGAATTTGTATAGTATAGGTATCCGTCATAAATACTGAAGGTATCGGGCCAGTTGATCTGATCTCCTTGATGTAGTGTGTGCTGGGTACCTTCTTTGTCCAAGTAATTGATTTTGTGATGTTCTAGATCCCCATAATATAGCGTGCCATAACTATCCATAATCATACCATCGGGGGCTGAAGTTTTGGCTATCGTACGAACCGCGGCAATTGCTTCATCATTTGTACCATTACGTAAGATGTTTGTAGGGATTGCATACAATGTATAACCTGTTAGACTGTGATAATACAATAGGTTATTTTGTAGATCTAAAGCAATACCATCAGAGTGTACTGTATTTTCCCAGCGTTTATTATCAATGGTTAAGTGATCGGTTTCTGCAGTCGTCGAAACATGATCGTCCAACATACGTCTGCTTGTTCCGGTTTGTGTATCTAAAATAACCAAACCACCTTTACCAGAATCAGTCATATAAATTGTATGATTAGGAGCATCGACTCTTAAATCATTAATATATGAATTAGGATAGTAGGTCGTACTGTCCAGAGTAAAAATATTGGAAAGCGCATTAGTAGTTAAATCAAAAACGAAAAGTCTTGGGGCATCAACTACTCCTTTAAACAATGGATTACGGGTATCCAAAACATATAAAGAATTCTCGTGAGCGATCACGGATTGTACACCGATAAAAACAGAATCCTTTACCTCCTGACCGACCTCCCAACTGTTCCAGGTAGTATCAGGGTAGGGGGATGGTTCTCCATTTTTATTTAGAGTAACCACGGAGTTTGCTACACCTTTACGCCAACGTGGAAAATTAGCGAAAACACGGCCCATGGTGGATACTGTCACACCAGTTACTTGTTGCCCCGTAAATGTTGCTACGGGTTCTATAATAACTTTTTCTTCCTCTTTCTTGTTTTGACATCCCAATAAGAATATAGTTGTAAGGGCAAAAATGATGTTTTTCATAAAGCGTATTTATTTAAGGTGAAGTCTAAATCCATATACAGGAAGTTCTTCTTGTAAAAAATCAAGATCATTGGCTCGTATAAATCCCATACGTTCGTACATGGTCCAAGCCAATTGCATTGCCTTGGTCGAGTGAATGACTAAAGTGTTATGACCTTGTTTTTTTGCTTTGTCGATACACGCTTGTGTCAATAATTTTCCTAACCCATAACCTCTATGAGATGGGTGCACAGCTAACAACCGAAAACCTGCTGCATTTTTCTCATGTGTAGCGGTTCCACCAGATCCGTAATCAGCCATATTTTTAAAATATACAACAGCTCCGGCGATTTTATCGTCTTGAGATACAGCGGTTAGTAAGGTAACATTGGGCTTATGGGTGAGTTCACCGATATTACGAAGCATTGAATAGTATTGTGGTTGTTCGGTTACAGAGGGAAATCCTTCCAGTTGATCATACACCATAACCAGTAAATCCCCAATAGTATTATATTCGTTAGGGTTTGCTTCTCTTATTGTATAGGTATTGGTGGCTCTTAAGTCGGTAGTTATCATCAAACACTGTTATTTTTTTAGCTAGTTTCTAAAGGTAGCTATTAAATAGAAAGTAGTGAACAACAATAATATTTTCTTAACTTTTTATTCCTTTTAAAAGTAAAGCTATATACAACTCAATTCGTTCATTATTTTTTGAGAGGGATGGAGAAAGTAAAGCAGGTCTGCTCATTTGAAGATGTAGCTTTTAGCTTACCATTATGTGCCTTTGCAATTTCTGAGGCAATATACAGCCCTAAACCAAGGCCGGATTTATTGACATCCGTATTTTCAGAATAAAATGGTTTAAAGAGACTTTGCATAGCGCTATCCGAAATCTTCTTTCCGCCGTTTGCTACCATAATATGAAAAGACTTGTTTTCTAATTTGGTTTCAATTTTAATAGGGTGATCAGCCGAACCATGAGCGATAGCATTTCCTAATAGGTTTGAGAACAATTGTGCAACCCGATCAGCGTCACAAGAGATATTTTCAGGAATTTGCAACTTAATATCAAATGAACGCTCAGGCGCCATAGCCTTAATCTCTGCGATTACTTGTTCTATTGAGTTGTGTAAAACTTTGGGATCTGTAGTTAGGTTCAATTTGATTCCGTCACCCAGATGTCCCTTAGCAAAATCCAGTAAATTATCAATAAGCCCCTGCATACGATAGGAGGTAGCTTTGATAATATTGGCGTTTTTAATACTTGCTTTCGGAGTTGGATTCAATAAGATCATATCTGCGCACATACGTGTGGTCCCTACAGGATTGCGTAGATCATGACCTAAAATTGCAATAAAAGTTTCTCGTAGTTCTGCTATTTTACGTTCCTCTTCGAGTAGTTGGGTGGTGGTTTTTAGTTGTTCAATGGTTTGGAGGTGAAATGCGATCAGGTCCGTGTATAACTCAAACATACCACGTATTTTTGGATTGTCTAGCTTTGCAGGCTCGGGATCTATAGCACAAAGCGTCCCAAAGAATTCACCGGTTTTTCTAAAAATAGGAAAGGAAATATAACTTTGAAATCCATATTGTGACGGAGTATGATGGTTACAATAATTTGGATCTTCTGTAACGTGATCTATAACAACAGCCGTATGATGTTGTCGAATTTCATCACATATAGTAGTTCCTAATTCTAATTCATCTCCTGGTGCGAGTCCAAAATTTATGTCATCTCGGCTGCTACAAGTTATCCATTGTGTATCGGTAACACGAGCGATGGCTGCAAATCGCATATTAGTGGTTCGGCAAATAACATCTAGCATCTTAGAAACTATTGGGATATTTCCGATAGCTTCAATATCTGTCTGTATAGCAGGAGAAGCAGAATTTAACATTAGACTTGTGTGAATTAAGAAAACGTTAGTGGTAAATATACAGTATTTATAAAAAAAAGAAGAATAAAAAAATTGCTACAGTGATAATGGGTGATAAAGTTATGCAGTATACGGTTCAATATGAATAAGTACATGGCCTATTCCCGAAACCTTTTGCTTTAACCTGTCTTGTAGTTGATGAGCCAAGTCGTGGCCTTCGGTTACCGATATATTTCCGTCTACTCGCGCGTGCAGATCAATATGGTAATACATTCCTGCCTTCCGAATATAACATTTCTCGGTGCCTTTAATACCTTCAACTTCAAGAGAGATCTTTCTAATTTGAAGCATTAAATCATCATAGCGATGTTCGTCCATTATTTCGCCCAAAGCAGGTCTAAAAATCAGATAACTGTTATATAAAATAAACCCTGACGCAAATAAAGCCGCCCAATCATCGGCGGTTTCAAATCCTTTTCCTAAAAATAAAGCAATACTGATTCCTATAAATGCCGTAATTGAGGTAATAGCATCACTGCGATGGTGCCAGGCTTCTGCTTTTAAAACGGAACTATGAGTTTGCTTGCTTTTTTTGATAACAATACGATACGAGAGCTCTTTCCACATAATAATAGCTCCTAATACAAAAAGTGTCCATGGCTGTGGGAGTTTATGTGGCGTTTGGATGTTTTGAATACTCTCGTAGGCTATGACGGTAGCAGAAGTGACTAAGAATGCAACGACTATAAAGGTGATTAAAGGTTCAATTTTACCATGTCCATAGGGGTGATTTTTGTCAGCAGGTCGTTTGGCATAGGTTAAACCGAACAATACAAGCAGGGATGAAAAGACATCGGTTGTAGATTCGATGGCATCAGCAATTAAAGCGTATGAATTACCAAAGAAACCGGCAAGTCCTTTGATTACTGCTAGGACAAGGTTAGTGGCTAAGCTGTAATAGGTTGTTCTTATCGCCGTTCGGGTACGATTCATGAGTTACTTATGGTATAATTTGTATCAAGCATATTCAACGCGCGATTTAAACTCCGCATAGTAATACCTAGATAATTTGCGATATCTTTTTTCTGAAGTTTATCAAATAATAAGGGATATTCTTTTTTGAGTCTCAACACTTTGTCCTCGATACGATGTGATTGATTATAGGCATGCCGAATCGCTTTGTATTTTACTTTCATGGCCAAAGCCTGCATAACTAAAGAATTAAATTGACGATCGGTATCTAAGAGTAACTTGAAGAGGTTATTTTCAAATTTAAAAACTTCTGTTTCACTTACTGTGACTACCGAACAAAAATTTGTGGATTGGGTGAAAAACTCTATTTCTCCAAAAAGTTCACCGGCGCCAAAAAACTCCTGAATGAAATCAATGCCGGTATCCTCGGTCAAAAAGCATTTTGTCATACCTCTTTTAATAATATATACCGAATTGGATCTGGATTGTTGATCTATAATCACGGCTGATGGTTCGTGTCGCGTTTGCGTGATGGTACGCCACTTTTTTAGAAAAGTCGGTTTACTGATATACTCGAGAAGCGTCGCATTGGATCGAATCATATAACAAAGATAATGACCTGTCGGACAAATGTCCTATAGATATGCATTTCTTATATCTTTTTTTGTGGTCTAAAATTTATAAAAAATGTCCTATCAAAGACTTCATCAACAACTACACTTTATTTTTGAAATTGATAAACTGAAAACTATCGTACGACAATCCTCTTTATTCAAAAGTGATCGACGCGAAAACGATGCAGAGCACAGCTGGCATTTGGCTATGATGGCGTTGATTTTGACTGAACATGCGGATCACTCAGTAAATGTTACACGGGTTTTAAAAATGGTATTAATACATGATTTGGTAGAAATTGATGCCGGTGATATCTTTCTTTTTGATACACAGAAAGATCACAACAATACAGAAAAAGAAATGCTGGCGGCGCAACGTATTTTCAGTTTATTACCAGAAGATCAGGCTACCGAATTTATCAATCTATGGCTAGAATTTGAGCAAGGAAAAACCAACGATGCTCGATTTGCAAAAGCGATCGATAGGTTACACCCTGCGTTACAAAATCTAAGTAATAATGGTGGTACCTGGGCAAAGTTTGAAATTGATCTAGCTACGGTATTAGATAAGTTGCAGCCAATTAAAAAGAGTTCTGCCACATTATGGGAGTATGTTGATCAAGAGATTCACACCTTATCTCAACGAAAATGTATATAATGCTTGTAACTATTAAAAAAAGAAGATTAAATAGTGGCTATTTTATTCCTTTAATCGCGGGAACTATGTAGTCACTTAATAGCTTCTCAGTTTGATTATGAGATTCCATACCTCCATTAAAATAGCTGCTAGTCAAAACAACGACCAGTTCAAGATCAGGAAATACAGCAATTTTATTGCCTCCAGTGCCGGTCATGTAAAAAGCTTTTTCATCATTAAAGGAACTTATCCACCATAGGTACCCGTAGTCAAAACCATTTCCCATTGTTATTCTGGACTTAGGAGTAGTTGACTTCGTAATCCAGTCCGTCGAAATAATTTGATTTCCATTCCATTGACCATCTCTCAGGTATAATTTACCGATTTTAATAAGATCTCGACTTTTTAAGCCCAATCCACCACCGGTCATGGGTAAGCCTGTCGGAGTTATTTGCCAATGATAATCAGTGATATCTAGAGGTCTAAATAAATTTTCTTCAGCAAAAGTTTTTAAAGATCCAGTCACATTATTTATAATATCTCCTAAGGCAACTGTTCCCGCGGTACAATAACTAAAACTTCTTCCATAAGGTGAATTCTCTGGCCTAGGAACCCATTCAGGGAAGCCTCTCACAGGTAAATCCCAGAAAAATTGTACCCAATCTTCAATAAGATACATTCTTTCTTCATTTCCTCTGGACCATTGATTCCAATCATCACACTCTACAATCGAGCTCATCGTCAGCAGATCTTCAATTGTGATACTATCTTTAAGTGTATGAGGGTTTCTATAGTTTTGAATAGAACTATATTTTTTGGCGAAATCTTTTTCAGACGTTATTTTGTTTTGTTGGATCAGGCATCCTATCAACGTTCCCGTTATTGATTTTGTGGCTGATCGCGTGTTATGTTTTGTTTCTTTATTAGCATCATTATAATAATTTTCAAAAACTATTTTGTTATTATATGATATCACAACACTGGTAATTTTTTTAAATGTATTGTCTTTTATAAGACTATCCATTGTGATAAGTAGTGGAGCGTAATTATCTTTTACTTTTTTTTCTGCCTTTGAATATTGGGATGCTGTTTGTGCCGTTATAGTTGCAGATAAAAAGAGGAATAGGAGTGTGAAATGATAGTTCATATGTTATTTTTTGACAAAGTTGCCAGACCTTTGGATTTTAAAATAGGAAATTAGTAACCTGATTCAATTTTTTTAAGAAATTGTAGAGGAGTTGTATGATAATATTTTTTGAAGCATCCAATAAAGTGACTCTGATCATAGAAGCCACTTAAATAAGCAATTTCTGTCATCGAATGTTTTGAGGTAAGCATGAGAATTATAGCACGGTTTAATTTTAAAAGTCTGGTGTAATGTCCAAAAGACATTCCGAAATGTTTATGAAAAGCTCTGGATAAATATACAGGGTGAATTCCAAGTTCAGTACTTAAGCTATTAACTGTATGATCCATGGTTGTAGCGTCCAAAAGAATTTCTGTTAGCTTATCAATCCAAACAGGAGACGAGGTGATTGCCTTCTTCTCGCTACTTTTTAATTCTAGTATGTCGATTAGTAAAAGATCTATACTTGTTTTACTTAAGGTGTCATTAATTCTGGATTCTATTAAAATTGCACACATTTTTTGTATGATCTCGGGATTATGAATATGCAGGCTGCCTTGCAATGGCATTAAATCAATTTCATGATCTTTTAACCAGGCTTGTGATAGCTCGATATGAAAACCTTTTGTAAAGTCTTTTGATTTCTGGTTATAATGTGCGTCATCCCAATTATGAAACAAAAGATTACCGGCAACAAGATTATATGATTTCTTTTTATTAGCTTCAAATAGTTTTCCTTCTAACAAAAAAGTAAAATAAGGATTTTCATGATAATGCCAATCCACGTAAGAATGCGTATAGGTTGTTTCCGTTATGATATAAGTATCATAATTTAGCTTCCGATAATTCTCGCCATAATATTGCCCCTTTTTCAATGAAATCATAGAATAGATTTATTGGTCGTAATACCTAAAGTTAAGGTTTTTATTGATACTGTTCTCGAAAGTATTTGTCTCAGAGCAAACAAAAACGTTACGATTAAAAAAAGTCATTTAATTCTTAGTTAATTAAAATTTGATTTTCAATGGTGTTTACATAGTCAAGTAAAATAAAAAAACTCCCGAAAGATTTAACTTAGGGGAGTTGCAATGATTATTTAAAAATTAATTATTTCTTAGGTATCGGGAAACCTCGATCGCGCATTAAAGCTTCGATGTTAGCATCACGACCTCTAAATTTTCGATACGCCTCTGCCGGATCCATGGCATTACGGGGTGCGAATAAATAGTTTACCAATTTTGCAGCTACTTCTTTATCATAAAATCCATCTGGAGCCTCAGCAAAAGCCTCAGCAGCATCGGCAGTTAAAACATCTGCCCACATATAGCCGTAATAAGCAGTAGCATAGCCTTCACCTGAAAATACGTGACCAAAATGTGGTGTACGATGACGCATAACCAATTCTTTAGGCATCTTCATTGCGGCTAATGTTTCTCTTTCAAACGCATCCACATCAATGTTTTCAGGATCTGCCAGATGTAGTTTCATATCGATTAAAGCAGAGGCCAGATACTCTGTGGTACCGAATCCCTGATTAAAGGTTGAAGCGTTTTTAATTTTTTGAACCAATTCTTTTGGCATAGGCTCTCCGGTTTCTTGATGAACAAGGTAAGTGTTGATCACCTTATCAGTAGATAACCATCGTTCTAATAATTGTGATTGAAATTCTGTATAATCACGTACGCCGCTATTGAGTGTTGGATATTTTACATTGGATGCAAAAAAGTGTAGCGCATGACCAAATTCATGGAAAAAAGTGGTGGCGTCATCCCAGGATACAAGTAACGGTTCTCCCGGAGCAGGTTTCACAAAGTTTGAATTGTTGGATGCGAGTACCGTTTTTTCGCCTTCAAAACTGGTATAACTTCTATACGTAGTTGCCCAGGCTCCAGAACGTTTGCCTGGTCGGGCATAGGGGTCTAAATACCATAAACCGATTACTTTGCCGCTGGTTTTGTCAGTAACCTCCCAAACATTTACATCTTCGTGAAATACAGGTACTTTACCTTTCTCCAGAGGAGCAAAATTAAAGTTGAACAACTCGCCCGCTACAAAAAACATAGCCTCTGTTAATTTATCAAGTTGTAGGTATTGTTTTACTTCATCAGAGTCCAGATCATATTTCTTTTTTCTAACTTTCTCTGCATAGTAGCGGTAATCCCAAGGTTCGATAGTAATATTATCTTTACTTGAATTGGCAACAGTCTGCATGTCCTTAACCTCTTCTTTAACCCTTGCTATGGCAGCAGGCCAAACTGCATTCATTAATTCCATGGCGTTTTCCGGTGTTTTTGCCATACGATTTTGTAATCTCCACTGTGCATAGTTATCATAGCCAAGTAACCCAACACGTTCTTTACGAAGTTTTAGAATTTTTGCTATAATTTCATTATTATCATGATCATCCCCATTATCTCCTCTTGAGTAATAGGTTTTCCAAACTTTTTCACGTAAATCCCGTTCCGTAGAATACGTTAAAAAAGGATCCATAGAAGAACGGGTGTTGGTAATTGCATATTTACCTGTGTGGCCGCGGTCTTCAGCAGCTTTTGCATAGGCCTTTATCAATCCATCGGATAATCCGCCTAATTGATCTTTTTCTAATAAAGTAACATATCCTTCTTCATCAGCTAACACATTATTGGAAAATTCTGTATATAACTTTGATAGTTCTTTATTGATCGCTGCATAGCGTTTCTTTTTTTCTTCATCGAGTGCAGCACCTTCCATCGCAAAATTCTCATATACTAGTTGTACAACTCTTTGTTGGTCGGCGGGAAGTGAATCTTTTAAAGAGGCTTCGTATACAGTTTTAACACGTTCGAATAATTGCTCGTTTTGAGATACTTTTGAGCGAAATTCAGAGATTTTAGGAGCCAGATCTTGCTGAATCTCTCTAAATTCAGGCGAAGACATATTGCTACTCCATATTCCATAATACGTAAAAGCACGATCTAGTGTTTTACCCGATTTCTCCATAGCTTCGATAGTATTCTCAAAAGTCGGTGGGGCTGGATTAGAGGCGATTGCATCAATTTCCACGAGGCTTTGCTCCATCCCTTTTTCTATAGCCGCTTGTGCATCAGCTATGCGCATCTTGTCAAAGGCAGGGACACCGCCGTAAGGTCCGGTCCACTCTTGCAACAACACATTGGATGTTTCGTTTTTCGTTTCGGTTTCCACGTTTTCATTTTTTTCGGCACAACTGCTTATGGTCAATGCTACGATTAACCCGAAGGTTGCTTTTTTGGTTATTTTTTTTTTGATATTCATGATTGAAAAATTAGATTCTAAATTTATTTGAGTTGGTAAAAAATATAGCATTTACCAGAAATAGTTTACCATTTTCCCAAAAGGATCTAAACATAGGATTATCGACCATATAAATGATATTACCTTTACCTATACGTGCTTCTCCGATAACCAATGAGTTTTGTAAACCATCAAGAGCATCTTCTCCGGCAAAACCTGAGATTGCTTCTGGAGTATCTATATACGCTATATTGTACCCCTTTTGTAACAATTTGTATGAGTCAGCACCAAGTTTTAAACTGAAATAATGATCACCATAACCAAAGGCCATTGGATGGGAAGCATCAACCTTGGTTTTAAAAACTGTTCCTGTTACAAAGTTTTTAACACTTTCTCGTTCTCTTTGGTCATAAGCAATTAGATTTCCCAGAGAGTCTTTGTCTTTTTCATCCGGTTTATTTTTCTTCAGATCAAAACCTTCTTTATCAACAAAGGAAGCAACGGCATTACCAATAGCTATAACTTTACCACCAGCTGCAATCCAAGATTTTAACTTATCTAAAGCTTTTGTATTCAAATAGCTTGAATAATAACCGTTAGGAAGAATTAAAACATCATAGGTGCTCAAGTCGATATTTTTAAAATAGTCTGTATCTATTGATGTGATAGGAAACTTAAGCGTCTGTTCAAAGAAATGCCATAATTCACCATAACTAAGAGAGGAGGTATAGTCTCCTTTCAAAATAGCAATTTTTTGATTATTGATTAACTTTACTTCTGGAGAGCCAAAATCAACCCCTGTTTTTGCAAAACCTGAAGCTGCAGGATAAATTTTTCTACCATGCGTATTGGCTATTCGAACAAGGATGTCATCATAATTAGTAATCGTACGATTATCACTTTTACTAATGATCAAACTTCCCTTTTTAAAATTCTCGGTACTATTTGTAAAATCCTTTTCGCTAAATCGCACTTTAATGCCTTGCTTTAATAAATCGGCCATAAACGCAGCATCCTTAAGACTGTTCCATTTGGCGATATATCCGGCTCCATCAGGACTTGTAGTATTCGTTATTTGGCTTTTGTTTTGATCGGCATCTGGTGTGATAAGTGTTTTTGAAGCAATAGCGTCTAATCCATAAGCATATGGAATCCCCCAAGCCGTGATATCGTATGTTAAGGGGTCACTAACTTTAGTTTTTGGTTCAAATAACACAGTGACCATAGCCCCTTTTGGCTGGTTGGTGCTTACAATTAGCGCATTTGATGCTTTGAAATTAGTCATTTTAGTTGTCGTAAAATCAAATCCTTTGATAGATGAATCCGAGGTAAATCCATAGCGAATATCATGCATTTCTAAAAGTTCAATAAGCGAATTAATTTTGTCTTGATTACCTTGTAACACATAGCTTTTATAGGTGCTAGCTGAGGGAGTAAAAAAGTTTCTGAACTCCTCATTAAGTTTTGCTGCATTTTGAGAGGCGATCTCTATTGTTGATAAGCCTGTAGTTGTGTGATGCGTAGCTCTGTCCTTAAGGGTTAATACGTAACCCTCGTCCGTTTGGATTCCTAGACCGGCACGTCCGTGTCCGGCTTGCTCATAAGTCATACCAATAGCACCCATAAACGTCGGGTAGGTATCACCATAACTGGGATACAATAAATCAAAGCGTTCTCTGGTAAAATAAAGCCAGCCTTCCTTATCAAAGTAATTAGCGTGGTTCTTTCCTATTTGTGTCTGAAAATCGCGTTGCCACGGAGTGATAATTTCATGAAAAGGTTCTGCCGCTGGAGCAAAATAATAAGGTTCATTAATGCCTTGTTCATGAAAATCTACATGGATATGAGGCATCCATTGATTATATATCTTAAGTCGTTGTTGGGTTTCAACCTGTGTTGCCCATGCCCAGTCTCTGTTTAAATCAAATAAGTAATGATTAGGTCGTCCTCCCGGCCAAGGCTCATTATGTTCTGTAGCATTTTGATCAATATTATAGGGAGTTGCCTTGGTTTGATTATACCAATTTACATATCTGTCACGACCATCAGGATTGACACAAGGGTCCATGATAATAACTGTATTTTGCAGCCAATCTTTTTTTTCAGTGATTAAGGTGTACAATGTTTGCATGGCAGCTTCGGTACTCGAAGCCTCGTTCCCATGAACGTTATAGCTCAGCCAAACTATTGCAACCTCTGGAGCAGGAGAATCCTTAGCTACATCAATATTTTTTAGATTATTATGGCGAATGGATTCAATATTTTTTAAGTTTTCTTCGGAAGAAATAACAGCGTAAGTTAGAGGTCTTCGTTCATTGGTTTTACCATAAGTCGAGTATGTTACCATGTCTGAAGCATCTGCGACTGTCTCAAAATAGCGTACAACATCAGCATGTCGTGTAAATTGTTCACCAATTTGGTAGCCAAGAAACTTCTCTGGGGATGGAATGATAGTTTGTGCAGATGTTAAGCCTGCTGAGGTTATAAGAAGTAAGATGAAAAATGTTTGCTTCATTGATTTAAAAGATTAATTTCTTGATTAAAGCCCTAAATTTATGGATAATTTTTACACTTCATAGTATGTTTACGTGTTTGCTAGAGGAATTATACAGTGTATCACCCGTGAAGAGGGTCTTCTGATTTATGGTATTAACGTAAAATTAAGATTTGAGTTAACAATCTGATGTATCTTAGCATCAAAAAAATATGTATGCCTAGTGACTGTATTCCATTTAGTGATACGGGTTATTTTTCTTCCCTAATTCAGGATTATTTGGATCAAAAAAGTGAGTTGAAATCATTTTATAATCGGTATCCTGAAATCAATCAGTTTTCTGAGCAAATTGACGAGAAGCAACAAAGTTTTTCAAAATCTACAAGAGCGACCTTAGTTACAGCGTTGGAGAAACAGTACACAAGGACTCAAATATCAAAGGTTACAGAACACAACATCCAGCTTTTACTCAAGGACACAACTTTTACAGTTACCACAGGACATCAACTCAACCTTTTTACCGGACCCTTATATTTCTTATATAAAATTGTCTCGGCGATTAATTTGGCAAAACAATTAAAAGCAGCGTATCCACATCAGGATTTTATTCCGGTGTATTGGATGGCCACAGAAGATCATGATTTTGACGAAATTAATTTTTTCAATTTTAAAGGTAAAAAATTACGGTGGAATAAGCAGTCTGGGGGAGCCGTTGGGAAGTTAGACACAAAAGGGCTTGATAAGGTTTTGGAAATATTCTCAGCTGAGGTAGGACTGGGTGACAACGCAGAAAAATTAAAATCCTTGTTTGCTGAAGCGTATTTGGAACATAGTACCTTAACAGATGCTACACGTTATTTGGCTAATGCTTTATTCGGAGATTCGGGTCTAGTAATAGTTGATGGTGATGATAAAAGTTTAAAACAACTTTTTGTTCCGTTTGTTAAAGAGGAACTTCTCAATCAAATAAGTCACAAAACAATTCTGCCTTCGGCAAATGCATTGGAAGATTTAGGGTATCCTGTACAAGTAAACCCCAGAGAAATTAATCTTTTCTATCTGGATCAAGGATTAAGGGAACGTATCATCAAAAGGGAAGGGAGATATTTTGTCAATGATACAGCTATAGAATGGAGCGAGAGCGAAATTTTAGAAGAGCTAACTGAGTATCCTGAACGTTTTAGTCCGAATGTTATGATGCGTCCGTTATATCAGGAAGTAATTTTACCTAACCTATCTTATATCGGTGGAGGAGGAGAATTAGCCTATTGGTTGGAGTTGAAAGCTTATTTTAAGGCAGTAGATATTCCATTTCCAATACTTTTGTTAAGAAATTCCGTACTGCTAAAAAATCAAAAACAAGCGGATAAACAAGCTAAACTGAATATTTCAGATAAAGATTTGTTTTTGAAATCTCATGAATTAATTAATAAAAAAGTCCGACAGGTATCAAATATCGAAATTGACTTCACATCGCAACGAAATCATCTTAAGAATCAATTTTTGAATTTGTATGAATTAGCTGCGCAGACGGATGCTTCCTTCCTAAATGCTGTGAAAGCTCAGGAGGTGAAGCAATTAAAAGGTTTAGATACATTAGAAAGACGTTTACTAAAAGCACAGCGACTAAAATTAAAAGATCATGTAAAGCGTGTAACTAAGCTACAAAATGATCTTTTTCCGCAGCAAAGTTTACAAGAAAGAACCGCAAATTTTTCTGAATTTTATTTAGAATACGGAGAAGAACTTATTGACCTGCTTCTGCAAACGTTGGATCCTCTAAGTTTGAAATTTGATATCATTACTACAAAATAGTAGAATGTTTTCTATCAAGGGGTGATAAAGGTGCCCTTCCAGTTTTTATTACTTGACTGAAATTGAATACGAATATGATTTGGGCGTTTCAAACGTAAATATTCAATTTGTATTGGTGTAATTTTTAGAGCAGTAAAAAAATGTTTTCCTTCCAGATAATCGACATCATCAGGATTTGTTAGCGTATCTCCGGGAGCTTGTTGTGTAGTATAATCTTGTTTGGACCGATCGGGGATTTGTTTCCATATCCTATTAATCGTGTAAGGATCGGTTATCATTTGAGCAGACGCCACGACAGATAACTGTATCAAACGATTTTGATCAAGAAAAAGAAGACTTACTTTTTTATTTTTTTTAATATGATTTATTTTTTCAGAACGTTTATCCGTGTAGACGTAAAAATTCAAATCAGCATCGAGGTCGCGTAAAACCACGGTACGTAGATGCGGAATGTTTTGAGAGTCATTGGTAGCCAGGGTAAAGTACCGAAAAGGATGACCGTTCTGTTTTGTTGCCGTTTTTAAATCATTGTGTAGTGAGTGAAATATTAAATCTGTCATATTCTGAAGGCCTTTAATTAAGTCTAAAATAATTATAATTACATGATGGAACTATGAGATAAATCAATTCCATACCGATTCTTCCAGCCATTTTCCTGCTGATTTCAATTCTGTTACATAGTCACAAGCTTTTATATGAGTTTTATTTGGAGCTTTTTTTAACGTAAGATTGGAGCCTTCAAGTTTAGCTTTATGTATTCTCTTCTCTACTTTTTTAAATGAAAAAAAATGATCGTCCGTACCTTGAATCACATAGGTTGGTGTGGTAATGATTTGTTCGGATTTTCCGTCAGATCCCATAAGTATATAGGCAGAGAATGGTTGATTTAATTGTTGTGCGCGTTCCCAGCCTGCCATAGCGCCATTGCTGTAACCAATTAAAACAATTTTTTGCGGATCGATAGGCCAGTGCTTTTTGGCCAAGATGATAAAATCATCAATCCGTTTTTCTAAATATGACATACTCCAGGTTCTCCATGCTCCGGAAGGACTAAAAATAAAACCGTTCATGCTATTTAAAGCCGGAGCTACTAAACAATTGCTAAATTTTAAATAGTTCTTACTGGCAACTCCGCCATGTAATAATATAAATAACGGATATTGTTTATCAGGTTCCAGCAAAGGTGTTTTTAAATTAAATTTCCAGTCTGATCTACCATCATTGGTTTGTAGGACTCCGGTTGTATTAGTTGAGTCAATAGGTATGGAAAGAAAGGAGGTGGTATTTAAACTTTGTGGAATCACCCTGTTAAGAATATTCTTCTCACTTATACAGCTACCTAAAGTTAGCGTACACAAAGAAACAATAAGGAACTTTTTACTTTTTTTGAAAAGCATCTTTTTTATATAAAGGTAGTAAGCATAGCGGTTTTATAGGGCTATATAGGGTATGTTTATAAAAATATTAACGAACTGAAAAATTAAATCATTTAGGATTTCGAGGTTCTCAATTTAATTTTATTTTTGCCTATGCAAAACAACGTACTCATTTTAGATTTTGGATCACAGTATACTCAGTTAATCGCTAGACGAGTTAGAGAGTTAAATATCTATTGTGAAATCCACCCGTATCATAAGCTACCGGATAATGTTTCCGAGTTTAAAGCCGTAATTTTATCAGGATCTCCTTTCTCAGTACGAGCAGAAGATGCACCGCACCCTGAGTTGTCAAAAATAAGAGGTAAACTTCCTTTATTGGCAATTTGTTATGGAGCACAATATCTAGCCCATTTTCATGGAGGACAAGTAGCGCCATCGGCAACTAGAGAATATGGGAGAGCGAATCTTTCAATTCTGGCAAAAGATGATGTATTCTTTGAAGGTGTAAAAGATGGTTCACAAGTATGGATGAGTCATAGTGATACCATCAAGGATTTGCCCGAAAATGGAGTGCGTTTGGCATCAACTACCGATGTAGCAAATGCTGCTTATAAAATCGAAGGTGAACAGACTTATGCTATACAATTTCATCCAGAAGTTTACCACTCTACAGACGGAAAACAGTTTCTGGATAATTTTTTAATTAAAATTGCAGGTGTAACACCTGATTGGACACCTGATGCTTTTGTCGAAACTACGGTGGCAGAGTTAAAAGAAAAGATTGGAAACGAAAAAGTAGTGTTAGGTCTCAGCGGCGGAGTTGATTCTACGGTAGCGGCAATCTTACTTCATAAGGCAATAGGAAGTAATCTACATTGTATTTTTGTTAATAACGGACTACTCCGTAAAGATGAGTTCTCTTCAGTGCTTAAGCAATATGAAGGGATGGGTCTCAATGTAAAAGGAGTGGATGCTTCGGCACGCTTTTTGGATGCGTTAGCAGGAAAGAGTGATCCCGAAGAAAAAAGAAAGACGATCGGTAATTCGTTTATCGAAGTTTTTGATGATGAGTCACATCAAATTGAGGATGCAAAATGGTTAGGACAAGGGACAATTTATCCTGATGTAATAGAATCAGTATCTGTTAACGGACCCTCAGTTACCATTAAATCGCATCATAATGTCGGAGGGCTTCCTGATTTCATGAAACTGAAAGTAGTGGAACCGCTACGTATGTTATTTAAAGATGAAGTACGACGTGTTGGGGCTTCTATGGGGATTGATCCCTTGTTATTAGGGAGACACCCTTTCCCAGGACCAGGCTTGGCAATACGAATTCTGGGAGATATAACGCCAGAAAAAGTGCGTGTTTTACAGGAAGTAGATGCTATATTTATTAATGGTTTGAGAGCACATGGGCTGTATGATAAAGTCTGGCAAGCAGGTGCAATATTGTTACCTGTGAACACAGTGGGCGTTATGGGAGATGAACGGACTTATGAAAACTGTGTAGCTCTTAGAGCTGTAGAAAGTACGGATGGTATGACTGCAGATTGGGTTAATTTGCCATATGAATTTTTGCAAAAGACCTCAAATGAGATAATAAATAGAGTAAAAGGCGTTAATAGAGTAGTGTATGATATTAGCTCAAAACCACCTGCTACTATTGAATGGGAGTAAAAAGGCTAAATAGTATGATGTATGCTGGAGCTGGGGTAAGATTAAAAATGAATTAATACAACGTATGGGTATGAAAAAAATATTGTTTTTCTGTGCTTTTTTTTGCTTTATGTTTACGACATATGCACAGCAGTATAAAAGTCATAAAGTAGCTAAGGGGGAAAATGTTTTCAGGATTGCAAAGCGGTATAATACAACTTCTGAAGCTATTTACCGAATTAATCCTACTGCTAAGGATGGAATCAAAGAAGGTCAAATTCTGGCAATTCCTGTAACCAATGATCAAGAATTCAAAACTCATGTGGTTGGTGAAGGAGATACTGTATACAATATTGCAAAACGCTACGGTATCACTACTGCAGAGGTGTATATTTATAATCCCGAAGCGCGTAATGGTATTAATTTGGGTGAAATATTAAAAGTAGGTAAGCTAGCAAAAAAAGCAGCTACAGCAGTTGACGCTAAGGATCCCCAAGGAAAATTAGCTGTTTTGGATAGTTTAAAGGCTGTGCCGGAGCGTAAAATTGTGAGCTTCAAAACACATAAGGTTCAGCGTAAAGAAACTTTGTATGGTATTGCGAAAGCATATGATGTTACAGTTGACGAAATTAAAAAACATAACAAACGGTTATATTCCGAAGAAATAAGAAAACGTGATAAATTACGAATTCCTGTGTATGAGACAGGTGTGGCAATTTCTACCGCCAAAGATAGTATTAGTGCTAGAGTTTCAACCACTACTAATTATACTATACAACCAAAAGACACAAAATTCGGTATAGCACGCAAGCATGGAATAACTATCAGTGAATTAGAACGACTCAATCCTACTATGAATCCCGATTTTCCGATAGGGATGCAAATTGTAGTGCCTAGTACAGTGTTTGTTGGATATGAAGAGCTATTGGAATCTGGTTTTGAATTGTACGAAATCAAACCTAAAGAAACGATGTTTTCGCTGGTTCGAAGATTAGATATCTCTTCTGATTCTTTATTAGCAATTAATCCCTATATAAAGGAAGGATTAAAAGCAGGAATGGTTATTACTATTCCTAAGTCTAAGGTGAAGGACTCGCTTGCGTTTGATTTTGCAGAAGGAAAATCAATAAATTTGGAACGGAAGTTATATAATTTTACGCCTAAAAAAGTAGCCGTAATGTTGCCTTTTAGTCTTGACTCGCTCAATATGGAACAGCGTCAGGATACTGAAGACTTTTTAAGAGCAAAACGTGGAGCTAGGGTTGCCTTGGACTTTTATAGTGGTGTTTTGGTTGCTGTAGATTCTGCTAAGGAAAAAGGAATCACCATAGAACTTGATGTTTTTGATACAAAAATGAATAATAACCCTGTGCATCTCAAAAAGATTATTAGAGATAATAATTTCAATGAAATGAATGCGGTTATCGGACCTCTATATCAGGCCAATGTAGAGTTGGTAGCTCAAGAGTTAAAACAATACGATGTTCCTGTATTTTCTCCTATATCAAAAAAGGAATCCAAGCTGTATGGAAATTTTTTTCAGACACGTCCCTCAGACATAATGCTTCAGGAGAAGGTGATATCGTATGTGCAAAATGACTCAACGGAGAAGAATATTATTCTTGTGATTCAAGAAGGAAAACGTTTTGAAGCAGTTAAAGAAAAGTTGATAAAAGCCTTTCCACAAGCTAAAATTGCTAAAATTCAAGAAGGTAATTTTCTGCTACGACCAGATTTGGAAAAAGTTTTGGTTGAAGGGAAGCCTAACTGGGTGTTCTTAGAATCTGATGATATTGCGATGATTAGTAATGTAACCCCTCTACTTAATGCCAAAGCTGAGAGTCACGACGTTACTTTATTCACAACAGATAAAAATAATGCCTTTGAGAATGATAGTGTAAACAATATGCATTTATCAAACTTGCATTTGCATTTTCCTTCCATTGATAAAGAGTACGAGGATAGTTCAATTTCACGAATACCTTTTGTAGAGCGTTATAAGAAGAAGTATGGGGTTGCACCTAATAAGTATGCAGTACGCGGATATGATATTACCTACGATATTTTGATGCGATTAGGAACTGCCGATAATGTATATCAGGCTGCTACCTATGAAGGGACTACAGAGTATATTGAAAATAAGTTCAATTATGCTAAAAAAGTTTCTGGCGGATATTATAATAAAGCTTTATACTTGATTCGATTTGATGAAAATTTAAAATTAACTGCGGTTGATTAGAATGTAAAAGTTGAAGCATATATTTTTATATAGTTATTCAAAAAAATTATTTTAATAACTGAAATAAAAGTTACATTTTTGTGGTTCAACGATTTAATACGTAAGCGAACTAAATTTTAATCGGATTTAATTGTGATTTGAATAAATTTTGTTATTATGGTATGAAAATTGGTTTTGTTGAATTAAATTTAATTATTGTCATTTAATGAGTAAATTGTTGGAATATAGACAATAGTTTTTTACTAATTTAGATGTAAATTATCACAGTAACACGCAATACTTTGCCCCGTATTGTCCGATTGTTATTGATGGTATTGAATGATAATGAAGGGCATAATTTTATAATTATGAGTAAATTTTTTACTATACTTTTATCCTTATTTTTTTTTAATGATGGTTATGTTGAAAGATTTTCTTATACCGAAAAAAGCATTTTAGACTGGTCAGATTTTCGCGGAGACCCAAGACTTGATAATGATTTTGATGCGAGTGTAAATACAGGTATCACCTATCAATGGTCGTATAGTAAGGACAAAGAAGCGATAGAGCTTAAGTATGATGTTGACAGTTTTTGCTATCCCTTACTTTCCTGGGTAAAAAAAGGACAAATGACTGATTACCTATTAGCACATGAGCAACTTCATTTTGATATTTCTGAATTGCATGCACGAATTATGCGAAAACGTCTCAAAGAATATAAGCCAGGTAAGAATATTCGGCGTGACTTAAACAAGATGTATAAACTTGTTGAGCGTATGCGAACAAACATGCAGGAGCAATATGATATTGAAACCGATCACTCTCGCAATAAAGAGAGTCAGAAAAAATGGGAAGAGAAAGTGAATCGCTTGATTCAATACTATGATGGTTTTGCTAAATAAAAGTGCGTTTAAAGAATGAATACTGATGCGCAAAAAGCTTTTTTAGTAAAGTTGTCAACTGCCAAAATGCCTTTTGGCAAATTCAAGGATTATTATCTGATCGACTTACCTGAATACTACATCGTTTGGTACCATAATAAGGGGTTTCCTCAAGGAACTTTAGGGAAACAACTACAAACTATTTATGAATTAAAATTAAATGGTTTGGAGTATCTAGTAAGAAATATTAGAAAAATGTGAGTAATAGTTTCCGGTTTTCTGCTCGGAGATTTTTTAGTAAAAAAAAACTGTAACCACCTATTGAGCAGTTACAGTTTTTATTAATAGCGCTTTCTATTTTAATTTGCGGGAACTGCTTCAGAATTGATTTCTATTTCCACCTGATTATGCAATAGGTCTTCAAAATTTTCTCTTTTACGAATTAAATGCGCGCTACCTTCATGCCATAAAACTTCTGCCGGTCTATATCTAGAGTTATAGTTACTTGCCATAGAGAAACAATAGGCACCTGCATTTTTAAACGCCAAAATATCACCTTCTTTTATTTCAGAGATTCTTCGGTTAGTAGCAAATGTATCAGTCTCACAAATGTAGCCAACCACAGAGTAAAAGCGTTCTTTTCCCTCTGGATTGTTAATATTTATAATTTCGTGGTGTGAGTTATATAACATTGGTCTGATAAGGTGGTTAAAACCACTGTCAACACCGGCAAACACCGTAGAAGTTGTCTGTTTTACCACATTAACCTTTGTTAGGAAATTACCTGCTTCACTGACTAAAAACTTACCGGGTTCGAATCCTAGGGTTAAGTCTTTACCATATTCTTTGCAAAACGAATTAAAACGTTTTGTAAGCTTCTCGCCTAACTCTTCAATATTAGTTTCTATATCATTAGGCTTATAAGGTACTTTGAAACCACTACCAAAATCAATAAATTCAAGGTTCTTAAAATGTTTTGCAGTATCAAATAATATTTCGCTTGCATATAAGAATACTTCAATATCCAGAATATCACTTCCTGTATGCATATGAACTCCGTTAATATTCATTTCTGTATTCTCAACTATCCTCAAAACGTGGGGAATTTGATGTACTGAAATTCCAAATTTACTATCAATGTGACCAACAGATATGTTACTATTACCCCCGGCCATGACGTGTGGATTAATTCGGATACAAACAGGAACGTTTGGATATTTTGTACCGAATTGTTCTAATATTGAAAGATTATCAATATTTATTTGTACACCCATTTTTGAAACCCGTTCGATCTCTTCAAGCGATACACCATTAGGAGTATAGATGATGTTTTCCGGAGCGAAGCCTGCATGCAATCCCAATCGAACTTCTTGAACAGAAACTGTATCCAGACCTGCTCCCAAAGACTTCATTATCTTAAGAATCGAAACATTAGAAAGAGCCTTTACCGCATAATTGAATTTTACCTGTTTAACCTTCTTGAAGGCGCTTGATAATCTGTGGTACTGTGTAGAAATTTTTTCGGAATCATATACATAAACCGGACTCCCAAATTGTGCTGCGATTTCTAATAAATCTGAATTCTTCATTACATGATATTTTAAGGATACGAAAGTACTATTTTATATTAAAAAAAATTATTTTTTAAGTCTCAAATACATCATATTTCTATAAGGACATAAGGCCTTTTAATTTTATTTTAACGCTCGTTTATATACTTTAAGGACCGAGAATTAGTACTTTTAAAATAAAAATGAGATTACCTTTGTTTCCATTACCTCTTGTTGTTTTTCCCGGTGAACGCATACCACTTCATATTTTTGAACCAAGATATAAAGCGCTTATTCAGGATGTGCACAAGGATAAACTTACCTTTGGGATACCGGCATTTATTGATAAGGTTAGGGCTTACGGCACCGAGGTGGAACTAGAGTTGATTAAAACGACCTATGATGATGGTAAAATAGATATAGTCTGTATAGGACAACGTGTTTTTAAAATTGAAAAATTTTACAAAAAACTAACCGACAAAATGTACGCAGGCGGAGAGGTTAGTTTTCAGCAGGATAACGACAATACGACTCAGGACCTTCAGGAAGAAGTTCTTCAAAGTATTGCGAATCTATATTTTGAACTGACTATTGATAAGCCCCCGGTATTTAATTATCCCCTTGTCAGCTATCAAGTAGCGCATAAAGTCGGCTTATCTATTGAACAGGAATATCAATTATTAACGATCCGTAGTGAGATGGACCGTTTGCGGTATATTTTAAAGCATTTAAAGGTTACTATTCCTGTCATCAGAGAGATGAATAGAACGAAAGCTGTCATTCAGATGAATGGGCATTTTAAAAATTTTGATCCACTGGATTTTGAAGATTTCGAAATGTAAACTAGCTATGAATTGATTGGGATCTCGTAATGTATACTTTCAAATTGCGCGTTTTGGTTAGCTTTAAAACCTTTAAGCCTACGTCAGGTGTACTAGATCAGTTTTTTACTGTAAAAGATTGGCACAGTTACCTCACTTTTCATATTTTTGGACTCCTATTATAAAGGCAAAAAATAAAACTATGAATTTACACGAGTATCAGGGTAAACAAATATTAAGCAGCTTTGGTGTACGCATTCAGCGTGGTATAGTTGCACATAATGCAAAAGAAGCAGTTGATGCAGCAAAACAGCTAACAGAAGAAACCGGTACAGGATGGCACGTAATTAAGGCTCAAGTACATGCAGGTGGACGTGGTAAAGGTGGTGGTGTGAAACTAGCCAAAAACTTAAAAGAGGTAGAAGAGATTGCAGGACAGATTATTGGAATGAATCTGGTTACACCACAAACTTCGGCTGAAGGAAAAAAAGTACATCAGGTATTAGTTGCAGAAGATGTGTATTATCCTGGGGATAGTGAGCCTGATGAGTACTACATGTCAGTACTACTTAATAGAACTTCCGGACGTAATATGATCATGTATTCTACCGAAGGAGGTATGGATATAGAAACAGTTGCAGAAGAAACACCACATTTGATTTTTACTGAAGAAATCGATCCGACTGTTGGTTTATTGCCTTTTCAAGCGCGTCGTATAGCCTTCAATTTAGGGTTAAGCGGTACGGCTTTTAAAGAAATGACAAAATTTGTTGCCAATCTTTATAAAGCGTATGTAGAATCTGACTCTTCACTTTTTGAAATCAACCCGGTGTTGAAAACCAGTGATAGTAAAATTATGGCAGTAGATGCCAAAGTTACGTTGGATGAGAACGCACTTTACAGACATAAGGATTATGTTGAAATGCGTGATATACGTGAAGAGAATCCAATTGAAGTAGAGGCTAAAGAAGTTGGTCTTAATTATGTTGACCTTGACGGAAATGTCGGATGTATGGTGAATGGAGCAGGACTGGCAATGGCAACCATGGATTTAATTAAGCAGGCAGGTGGAGAACCGGCTAACTTCCTTGATGTTGGTGGTACAGCAGATGCTAAACGTGTGGAGGAAGCATTTAGATTGATCTTAAAAGATGAGAATGTAAAAGCTATTTTGATTAATATCTTTGGAGGTATTGTAAGATGTGACCGTGTTGCTCAGGGGGTTGTTGATGCCTATAAGAACATGGGGGATGCAATCAAAGTGCCTATCATTGTACGATTACAAGGAACAAACGCTGATATAGCTAAAGAATTAATTGATAATAGTGGGTTAGATGTGCAAAGTGCAGTAGAGTTTCAAGAAGCTGCTGACAAAGTACAAGCTGTTATTGGATAATTAGTGTATATTTCAACCGTATAAAAAAATCGTCTGGATTCTAGAATCCAGACGATTTTTTTATAAAATAATAGTATGTTTTACAATGTATTGGTTTTTTTAGATGGCTTTGTAGGGGTGTTGGCACCCTTTTCAGGCATAGGACCTCTTAAGTGTATAATAAGACCGTTTAAAAAATTGCGTAATATCTGATCTCCACACTCCATATACTTGGGATGATTCTCATTTCTGAAAAAAGCACCCAACTCACTTTTTGTCACTTTAAAATCTACCAAAGTGCAAATTTTTACTATATCATCGTCCCTCAGCTTATGAGCAACTCTTAATTTTTTAAAAATGTCGTTATTTGTTAATCCCATGTCACAAAGATAACTATTTTTAAACTTTAAAAAAGAGAATCACTTTGAGTAAGCAAGGGTGGGTCAAATTAAAATCAGAATAAAAAATATGTATAAAAAGGAGGAAAAACTAAGTTTGTTATCAGAAATGATACACTTTGCAAAAGTGGATGGAGAATTGAAACCTATTGAATATGATTTTATTTTGGCTGTAGCTTCTCAACTTGGTATTACCAAAGATGAAGTTGATCAAGTTTCATCTCAAAAAGTAGATAGCAAAGTGCTAACTCCGGAGTCTCAAAGAATACTGCAGTTTCATCGCCTAACCCTTCTTATGAATGTGGATAATACGGCTAGCAAAGAGGAGATTTATCGTATAAAACAAATCGGCTTTAAAATGGGCTTGCGCATGGAAGCCATGGATGCTGTCCTGAAAGAGATGCATAAGTACCCGAATAAGGTAATCCCTCCTCAAGAATTAATGGCTATTTTCACTAGATTTTATAACTAAAAATCGCCGACTGATTAAATATCTATTGTAAATGTTGTGCCTTTAAGTTCTTTGCTTTCGACAGTTATGGCGCCCCCCAAAGCATTTATTTGAGATTTTGTAATAAACAGCCCAAATCCTTTTGAGTCCGGGTGGTCATGAAAAGTGTTTTTAAGACCAAAGATTTTATGACCATAGCGTTCTAAATCAATGCCGAGACCATTATCGGTAAAATGCAGTTTAGTTTTAGCTCCCGTGCGTTCGGACGTTATAGTAATAACAGGATTAATGTCTGGCTTACGGTAACGAATAGCATTTGAAACCAAATTGTAAAAAATATTTTCCAGATAGGTTCTGCTGTATTTTATAGTTGGTACTTGAGTAAAATCAGCAATAATATGAGCATTATTATCAGTGATCATTTGATTGAGATGTCTCTTTGTACTTTCAAGTGTTTGACTTAGATCAACATGTTGTTTTTTAATATTTACTTTTCTGTTTATCTGAACAGTCCTAACTAATTGACGTAAGGTTTCATTAAGTGTTAATGAAGAATTTTCTAGTAAATCGATGTATTCTAACTGTGACGGAGCAGGATTATTTTGTTTTAAAAAATCAGAAAGCATCATGATATTGGATACTGGTGATCTTAGATTATGTGAAATGATATAGGCAAAATCCTCTAGCTGACGGTTACGCTTACTTAACTCTCTAACCAAAGTCTCTAATTCATTCTTGTCCTCTTTAAATTCAGTAATGTCTCGGGCAATTGCAAATAAATCGCCAGTTTTCTGAAAGAATGTAGCGCTCCATTCCAGCCAAATATAGGAACCATCGGCTTTGCGATATCTGTTTTCAAACAGGGTAGAGGGTTTTCCCTCTTTTAACTTGGTGACTTCATTAGCAGTTTTTTGTAGGTCGTCCTGATGTATAAAATTTGAAAAAGGTTGAGAAGTCAATGTTTCAACTGTATATCCGAGTTTTTTCGACCATTGTTTGTTAACTTTTTTAAAAAAGCCATTGACGTTTGCAATGCATAACAAATCCTGACTAATCTCAAATAAGGCTTTATATTCTTCTTCCATTTGGGGCGTGGGAATGGTTTTTCGTTAGCTCATAAAGCTACTAAAAATATTAACATAAGTTTAATAAAATATAGGCAATATATAAAGTTGTACGGAATGAGTTAATGGTTTATTTGATTTTGTTAATCCTAAAAATGCTGAATAGTACAAATATTGACATAAAGTCAGTATTAAAATATATAAATATGCCATTATGTCTTAATTTCTATTATGGAACTCAATTTGCTTAACACATATCAAAGTTTAAAATTAATTATTAAAAATATACGTTATGAGTTTAGTAAAGAGAACAGACAGAATGCCTTTGTTATTAGAAGATTTCTTTAACACTGATTGGCTAGGAGGAACAACGAATCAAAGTCGAATAGGTTTTAATGTTCCGGCGGTAAATGTAATCGAAAATGATGATGAATTTGTGGTGCAGCTTGCGGCTCCCGGTTTGAAAAAAGAAAATTTTAATATTGAATTGGATAATGATAAACTAACTATTTCTTCAAAAGCTGAAACCGAAAATGAAGAAAATGAGGGAAGTCCTAAGTTTACAAGAAGAGAATTTATGTATAGTGACTTTAAAAGATCCTTTAATTTACCGGATACGATCAATACGGGGGAAATTGCAGCAACTTATGAAGATGGTATTTTGCGAGCGGTACTCCCAAAAAGAGAAGAAGCAAAAGTGCAACCTAAGCGTTTAATTGAAATTAAGTAATTAATCGCACTATGTAATCACATTCATTACAATGTACGCCCTTGTTTATAAGGGCGTATTTTTTTTAAAAGGTTTCCAATAATTCTTTTAGTTGCTGTTCATTTATTGGTTTTATTAAATAATCAGAGATGCGCTCGTATTCTTTGGCGCGTTCTATATCATCAGGATTGTCGGAAGATGATAATATATAGATTTTAATATCCTTTTTAAGATCGGGAGCAATAGAATTAAATTCGTCCATAAATTGCCATCCATCCATGATAGGCATATTAAGGTCTAATAAAATAAGATCCGGTAGTCTGACTACGCCATTGCTAACAGATTTGATAAAATTGATTGCTTCTTCTCCGTTTGAAAAGATGAGTAGACGTTCTTGCTGATGCAACTGCTGCACAAGCTTTTTTATAATAAACTGATGAATAATATCATCATCTACAAGGCATAGTGATAAATTTTTTCCTTTCATGTTAGTTAAGAAGCTATTTTAATGATAAATTTTGTGCCTTTATTTGGCTCGCTAAGTACAGATATTTCTCCGTTCAAAGCTTCAACTTGTGATTTCGTAATGTACAGCCCAAAGCCTCTTGCTTCTGGATGGTTGTGAAACGTTTTTCTAAAACCGAAAATCTTTGATTGGTGCCGATTTAAATCAATTCCTATACCATTATCTTCAAAAGTCAATTCTACTGAACTTTCGTTCTTCTTAGATTTAATTTGTATAATCGGCGAACGATCTGGAGACCTGTATTTAATAGCATTTGAAATTAGATTTTGAAAAATACTATGCAAATACCCTTCAGAATATTCTATATCATCAACATCGTTAAAATCTGTAAAAACCTCTGCTTTATTTGAGAGTACTGAGCCTTGCAATTGTTTTAGTACGTTGTTGCATACTTCTTTCAATGATATTCGCTCTGTGGAGGCATCGGTGGTTTTATTTATCTGAACAACATGAAGTAAATCCTCAAGTGTATTATTAAGCGCCTCAGTCGAGTCGTGAATTAAATTTGCAAATTTGTATTGCTCTTTATCGAGATTACTATCAATAAGAAATTTGGCCAAAATAAAAATGTTTGCAACAGGAGACCTTAGATTATGCGAAGCTATATAAGCAAAATCTTGTAGCTGACTATTTTTGGCCGACAATTCTGTTATTGAGGCTGTTAACGCTTTTTTCTGATCGATTGATTCTGTTTGATCTCTTGCAATAGCAAATATTAAACCTGTTGCATCTACAGAGGTAGCATTCCATTCTAGATGTAAAGCATCACCATCTTTAGTTAGATACCTATTATGAAAATGCATAGCTGTTACTCCGTTGAGCTGCTCTTGTACCATGTGTGCTGTTTTAGATCGATCGTCGGGATGTATGAAATCTACAAAAGGAGTAGAAAGCACTTCATTTTCTGTAAACCCAAATTTTTCAATCCATTGCGGATTAACCTTTTTAAAGTACCCATCCGTATGGGCAATAACAATTAAATCCTGACTTAAGTTAAATAAATCTTGAAATTGCTGGTTCTTTAGTTTTAAAACTTTTTCAGCTTCCTGGAGTTTAAGCTCCTGTTCTTTTAATTCAGTTTGGTTCCTTGCTATTGCAAAAATATCTCCGGTTTCATCTACAATTGTAGCGTTCCATTCCAGATAAATTATATCGCCGTTTTTAGTCAAATATCGATTTTCGAATTTTGACACAGTAAGACCTTCTTTTTGTTTTTGAGCAACTTCATCGGTTTTTAAACGATCCTCTGGATGCACAAAATTAATGAAAGGTCTACCGAGCATCTCTTTTTCGGTATAGCCCAAGGTAGTCATCCACCGAGGATTCAATTTTTTGAAATAGCCATCAATATTTGCAATTACAATTAAATCCTGACTAACTTCAAATAGGGTTTTGTAGGGTAATTTTTCTGTCATAAGCAACACATAAATTATATTTATACGTGTATATAGGTTAAGTATAAAAATGGGAAAATATTACCTACCGCTAGGCGTAATAGAATATACAGCTGATAATAGGGGGCAACATATAGCTGGCTATTAACTTTTTTCTCGTGCTAAAAATACAAAATTATCAAGCTAGAGTAATGCGCAAAAAGCTCCATATAATTACGGTCATACCATATGAATTAAATACTTTCTATTTTCTCTTTCATCATTTTGATTTCATCCCGTAATCTGGCAGCAGTCATAAAGTCCAGTTCTTTGGCAGCCTTTTCCATTTCTTTGCGTACGTTTCGAATTCTTGTCTCTAGTTGCTCTTTACTATAATACGCAGTCTCTTCTTCGGCTGCTTGAAGTGTTGGTGCGTTTTCAAACTTATAGGGTTCCACCTTTTTACCGGCCAGCGCACTGTCAATATTCTTTTTAATGGCAGTTGGTGTCAAACCATGTTCGGTGTTATATTGTATCTGTTTAGCTCTTCTGTACTGAGTTTGATCAATTGTTTTCTGCATACTTTCTGTAATTTTGTCTGCATACATAATGGCTTTCCCATTGACGTGCCGGGCAGCACGACCAACAGTTTGTGTTAGAGATCTATTATTTCTCAAAAACCCTTCTTTGTCTGCATCTAGTATAGCTACTAGTGAAACTTCAGGCAAATCCAGCCCTTCTCTAAGTAAATTAACCCCAATCAATACATCAAATATTCCTTTTCTTAAGTCCTGCATAATTTCGACGCGCTCAAGAGTATCCACATCACTGTGGATGTAACGACATCGAATGTTGATTCGAGTAAGGTATTTGGTCAGCTCTTCAGCCATTCGCTTTGTCAAGGTTGTGACCAAGATACGCTCGTCCTTTTCAATGCGCTTATGCATTTCTTCGATCAAGTCATCTATTTGATTAAGACTGGGTCGTACCTCAATAATAGGATCTAGGAGTCCTGTAGGACGTATAACTTGTTCTACATAGGTGCCTTCACTCTTTTGTAGTTCATAGTCTGCCGGAGTAGCACTAATATAAATTATTTGATTCTGCAAAGCTTCAAACTCTTCGAACTTTAAAGGTCGATTGTCCATCGCTGCCGGTAATCTAAATCCGTATTCAACTAAATTCTCTTTTCGGGAGCGATCTCCTCCATACATCGCGTGTACTTGCGGAATGGTAACATGACTCTCATCAACAAGCATCAGGTAATCATCAGGAAAATAATCCAACAGGCAGAAAGGTCGTGTTCCGGGTAGTCTTCCATCCAGGTATCTTGAATAGTTTTCTATACCTGAACAATAACCAAGTTCACGTATCATTTCCAGGTCAAAATTAGTACGTTCTTCTAAACGTTTTGCTTCCAAGGGTTTTCCTATTTCTTTAAAGTATTCTACCTGTTTACCCAAATCTAGACTAATTTGCTTAATAGCACCGTTTAGAACATCAGGGGAGGTAACAAACATATTAGCGGGATAAATATTGAGGCGGTCATATTTTTCTAGAATTTCATTAGTCTGCGCATCAAAGGCTTCAATTTCTTCGATTTCATCTCCAAAAAAGTGTATTCTAAAAGGATCATCAGCATATCCTGGGAAAACATCTACAGTATCACCTTTTATTCTAAAGGTACCGTTTTTAAATTCTGCTTCAGTTCGGGAATATAAGCTTTGTACCAATCTATGAAGTAAGGCCGTTCTTGATACAAATTGCCCTTTTTGAATGGATATCACATTTTTCTGAAATTCTACCGGATTTCCGATCCCGTAAATACAAGATACAGACGCTACGACTAATACATCCCGTCTTCCTGATAATAGGGAGGAGGTGGTACTCAATCTAAGTTTTTCAATTTCCTCATTAATCGATAAATCCTTTTCTATAAAAGTTCCTGAAGTCGGTATGTAGGCTTCGGGTTGGTAGTAATCGTAGTACGAAACAAAATATTCCACCGCATTATTAGGAAAAAATTGTTTAAATTCTGAAAACAATTGTGCAGCCAAGGTTTTATTATGGGCCAGTACTAAAGTTGGTTTTTGTACAGTCTCAATTACATTAGCAGCAGTAAACGTTTTTCCTGAACCGGTAACTCCTAATAAGGTTTGATGCCTTTCACCTGCCAATAAGCCATCAGATAGTTGTTTTATTGCAGAAGGTTGGTCTCCGGTGGGTTCAAAATCTGATGCTATCTGAAATTTCATAAATGTTCTTTCTTTTTTGATACTAAGATAAGTAAAGCACAAGATACGGCTAGCGCAATAATGTGAAACTTCCTTTAATTTTTTTGTTACTAAATTCTATAAGGTACCAATATTGACTCTTTGGCAACGGGTTCCCATTATAGGTTCCGTCCCAACCACGGCCATCAATGACAACCTGTTTTATCAGTTTTCCGTATTTGTCAAAAATGTATATCAATGCATTTTTCATATCGTCAGCACCTAGTCCATCTACTTGCCAGCTATCATTAATGCCATCTCCATTAGGTGTAAAAAATTCCGGTATATCTATGATTAAAATTTCTTTAGTCCGTATTGGTAAACAACCATTGCTATCTTTTATATAGACAGTATGTGCGCCGGTTGATAATTTGGAAAAAACGTTGCTTTCCTGATAAGAACTTAAAATGCCGCCAGTTTCGATAGCAAATTCATAGACTCCTGCCCCCTCTACCGTTATTCTCACATTGCGAGTATCGATATCAACTTGAATTGTTTTGGCCGGACCCGAAGATACGACTTCAATTTCCCGATAGGCTGAACATCCTGTTGCTTTGTTTGTAACTAATACCGAGTATAGTCCCGGTGTTGTGACATGTATCTCTGAGGCTGTCGATTCTGTGGACCATAAAAAGTCATAATCGGAGTTGTTTATAACTGTATTAAATCCTGCATCTAATAGAAGCGTACCAATATTATCACAAAGAATCTCTATACTCTCACTGACAATGTCGGGAGGATAATTTACGTATAGCGCAATAGTATGATAATGAATCTCATGTGTGGTACGATTAGTAATACGTGCATATAGTTGTTCATTTCCCTGAGCTCCTTCAATGGTATTCTGATATGTTAGAATAGGCTGCTGGTTATTGATTGCATCCTCTTGTGTTCTATAATAGTTGATTGTAAAATTTCTACTATCTTCTTTAGGTACTAACAGCGTATCAGCTTTTGTGAGATCAAAGGTGGTGTAGCCGTCTGAATCACATTGTTCAAGGCGAATTTCATGCGTAGCATACTGATTTTCGTATAGATAACATGCGTCAGTCGTTACTGAAAAGGACACTAAAAAATCCGAGAAAATAATTGTAAATATGAGTGTTTTCAACATGTGTTAAGCCCTAACACTCAAAGATATTACAAATCTCTTTTCTTCAATATTAGGTAGGAGAGATTAACAAAAACTATAGACCAAATTAACACAATTAATATCTGAGACATATGAATGTCATAATCTTTTTGAAATCCAGCCCCTAATTGATCTGCTGCCGATTGTATGAAATTTAATCTGCTAAAAGGTTCCCGAATGAGGTTAGACATCGCCTCCAAAGGAAAAAATTGTACAATCTGCTCTGCGATATTGCTATCTCTAAAAATTTTGAACTTCAGCACAGCATAGCTAATATTTTCAATAATCCACCAGATAAATAAAAATCCAAGCGCGAATGCAGATCGTTTGACCAAAATTCCAAGAAACATACAAAAACTGAAAAAAGCTAAGAGTTTTACAAAATAGGCGGGAATATATATGAGGTCTCTGATGAGTATTGAAAACTCCGTATAATCCGAGAATGTTAAGCCAAGAATGAGGGATACAATGAAGACAAAAATGGTTGAAATTATTGCAAAAACTACCACCGTTAAAAACTTGGATGCTATGAATTCTTTTTTACTTAAGCCATCTATCAAATTTTGTTTTAAGGTCCGATGACTATATTCATTGGCCATCATGGAGACTATTATTATAGCCAAAAATAATTTTGCCCAAGAAGCAACATAGGTATTAAAATGCCAGATATAGGGGAAATTGAATATACCCTGATCAGCAATTCTAAAATGAATGGCTCCAAAGTCGAACTCAATGGATGCAATTAAAGCGATAAAAGTAATAAGCACAAAATATGTAATGGTAATAACTTTTGCAGCTTTGTTATACCGTAGTTTTTGAAATTCAATATGTAATAATCGTAGCATAGCTTAAGTAGTGGCGTTTGTTAATTGTAAAAACTGATCTTCCAGACTTTCCTTACGTTGTACGAGATGGGTAAGAATGATTCCATCAGCGAATAATTCCTGATTAAGTTGTTCAGAAGACATGGTTACTTTGAGTGTGGCAATTAGTTTGTCATTTTCCTCTTTTATCGCACTGAAAATGCCTTTTTTGACTAGCCACGATTTTAACATCTCGTGGTTGCTGCTTTTCAGTTCGAAATACCCAAAACTAACGTGTAGTTCATCTACCGGACCGGAATACAACTTCTTACCCTTGCGAATTATCACTACATGAGAACATACTTTTTCAACTTCATCTAACAGATGTGATGCTAGTAAAATTGTGGTTCCTCTAGCGGCTATACTTTTGATAATTTCTCGTATTTGATGAATACCTTGAGGATCTAACCCATTGGTTGGCTCATCGAGAATAAGAATTTCGGGATCATTCAACAGCGCTGAAGCTATAGCAAGTCGCTGTTTCATACCTAGTGAAAATGTATTGAATTTACTATCACGACGATCTAAAAGCCCAACAACCTTTAATTTTTCATCTATTTTACTTTTGTCAACTTCTTTTATGGAGCAAACCAGTGCCAGATTTTGAGCAGCAGTCATATAAGGATAAAAATTAGGGCGTTCTATAATGGCGCCAACTTTTTTTAATGCTTCATGGGTCGTAGCATTACCATCAAACCATGTAAAGGATCCTGAAGTTGGATTAACTACGTTCAATACAATTCCCAAAGTGGTAGATTTACCACTACCGTTGGGGCCTAAAATTCCATATACATTTCCTTTTTTTATGGTGAAGGACAAATCACTTACTGCAGTAATAGGACCAAATTTTTTGGTTAGGTTATGTATGGTGAGAATGGTTTCCAATAGATAAAATTTTGGTGGTTGTTTTAATTAGACGATTTACTTGGAATTTTGTTACATATTCCACTTAAATGAAATGCGCTGTAGCGTGTTTTGAGTATAATCTTGAGCTGCTCATTGTAGCTTTGTTAGAATAACTATATCTTGTACAATAAAACCGTGAACTAAGGATATGGAAGAAAAATTGATGTCAAACAAAAAGCCGACGTATCCAATCAGTGATCGACTGGAGGCTTATTTGAAGGATTGTAATCGTAAAATCAAAATTCCGGTATTTTATGATGACTTGTTGCGGTTTTCTGGTTCGATCGTGGTTTACGATGCACATGATGAAGATACATTATGGGTGCGGGTATATTATGAAGAACATGAGCGCACAGAAATGGAGTTAAGTCTAAAAAAGGTGTACACCATTTTACATTCAGATGGTAATGAGGATGCTATCGAGTTTTTGAATATTGATGCTATTGATTACTGTACGTTTGGAAATTCTAAGCCTTTTCGTATCAAAATTAGAAATATACTAAATGATAACTATACATATATCTACGTAAAAAAAGCCGATGCTTCTCGAATTTACGGTTTAGAATTAGAGCATATGTTTTCGCCAAATCGTATTAACTTTTTGGTGTATAAAAATACTTT
Organism: Aquimarina sp. 2-A2; assembly: GCF_045505135.1. Lineage (NCBI taxonomy): Bacteria > Pseudomonadati > Bacteroidota > Flavobacteriia > Flavobacteriales > Flavobacteriaceae > Aquimarina > Aquimarina sp. 2-A2. Next base: position 442,242 of record NZ_JBJKFI010000003.1, read on the forward strand.
GATCGAAGAGCATATTGCCGGTATACCTGGGGACGTTTTTATCAAAGATTTTTTGCCGGATCTTAGTGAACGTGCGAAGTCGCAAATAGCTAAAGAGTTTGTCAAATTCAATGAACGTTGTCAAATGCGTTTACTTGGAGATATGCGATCCTACAACTACGTCATTATACCAACACACGACTTTGACCATGTAGAATATAAAATCCGTGCTATTGATTTTGATCAACAGTGTTATGAGGGGAAGCTAAAAGTCTATCAACCTCAATTTTTTAAAGAGAATCTGGCTATGGTCGAGTTGGTGATGCAAAAACTTCAGAGTAGCTCTATTGAACAGTATAAAAAGGAGGAGCGATCTATTCTTGCTAAAAGATTACTAAACTCTAAGTCAAGATCAAATATCTTAATTGATTGCATGTGTAAAGATGAAATTAGTACTCAAGAAAATATCAGAGAGTTACGGGAGTTTCTTTATAATTTCACCTTAGACCTTAAATTTAGACGTTGTGACACTATGGGGGATATCTTAAAAGTTGCCTTAGATTTTGTAAGACGTAATTATGAAAACGTTAATATGAAGCGTCTGTTAGAGGGGTAGGGTGGATACGCTCAATATATAAACCTAATTGAGGAAGGTGATTCATATTATATAAATCACCTTCTTTTTTTATCTAATCCTTTTGTTCCTTATTGAAGTATACCAAATAATAATACATCTGTTTCTCCTCATCCCAGCCTTTTTCAACAAATTTTTCAGCAGATTCTGGGTTGATAAAATCCATTTTGATTTGAATATTAGTATCCAGATTAATTACATTCTTCATTTTCTTTCTTGCTGCAGTAACTGCGGTGTTTGCAATAGGAAAATTGGTAAGATCTTCTATCTGATATTTAGGTGCTTTTTCTGTTTTATAATGTTTGAATTCCGGAATTAAATCAGGATTGTCAATCACCTCATTTAAGAAAGCTGTCTCCTCAAAATTATCATTTTTTGCAAAATGATTAACTGCACGGTTCATGAACATTACTTGTTCCTTTTTATCTTCGGCAGGGAGCACTACATCTTTGGAGAAGTCCTCACAGAATTTCATGTATTTCTTTGTGAAAAAATTATTGTCGGCAAATGCTGTCACACCTAAAAAATGTTCTAACCAGTATTTGGTGTCATAGCGGTTGGAGTCAACAGATAATACTTTATATCCTTCTTCCTTTTTAAAATTGAAGATCAAGCAACCTTTATCAAGTTTATTGAGATTCACACCTTGCTGAAGTAATAATTCAAGGTGACTCCCTTTTTCTTCAAATTGAAGAAAATCATGTTTAAGCTCAGATTTGAAAATTCCGATAGCAGACACCTTTTCATTATCGATCGTTACATTCTCTAAATACGTTACGTACACCTCACCACTTTTAATATGAGGATGTTGTGATTGTTCATATAATAATGATGCAATTCTTTTGGATTTTTCATGAGCAGTAGAAGGAGTCTCAAAAATTTCGGTGACAATTTTATACAGTGGGTTAAATTCTACATCCACTTCATTAGCAAACTGAAAATAATTTTCTTCCTTGTCTCTAAAAGGTTTAAAGAAATATTCTTTAAGCAATGCTGTTAATTCATCATTCAGACCATAAGGTGCATCCGATAAAAAGATATTTTCATTTCTACTTTTGTTACCGATACGGTGAACAGAAAGTGATTCTATTTGCGTACTGTATAAGTTGATCATACTATCATTAAGTTAGGGTACTGCTAAGTTATAAAACTGAAAAAAATGAATTTTATGCGGGAAGCTTAGTATTAATTCCAATTTTCATTGAAATCCATCTCGTCATAATCATCAAGGTCAACAAAACCTTCATCATCATCATAGGCATCATAGTCATCTTCAGGATCTGCTTTGAATTCTTTGTCCGGCGCTTGATCAGGTAGTTGGCCATGTACAAACATAACGTTAGGATACTCACGGCCGTTTTCAAACTCAGCTACTTCGGCCAGTTCTACCATAAACGTCCACATGCTCAAAAAGTCGTAGATGTATAAAAGTCGGGGAGAAGATTCATAGACCACATCCTCTAATCTGGTTTCGGCCATTAGTCGTACGGGATTATTACCATCACTCATATCAAATAATGAGATTTCTTCACCTTGAGACCATTGCTCATCACTTGTATAAAACGAAGCCATCTCAGTTCCATCAAAGCTAAACGATTGCGTAATAACGTTGTGGAACTCCTCTAGGGTAGCTGTTTTTTCAATTTCGATGTCTCTAAACACATCCTCTTCGGTGTCCAGAATTATTCTAAAGCGATAAATCATTTAAGCTGTTTTTTGAAGTAACAAAGATACAAACTAGTTTTTAGACTAGAGAGAAGTTTTGAGTCCATTAAGAGGATGTTTGCAGCTTTTTTTGTCCAATAAAAATCTCCAGAAAAATATAAAATTGGATTCCGAAAAGTAACGAAGATAAAACCAAATGCAGAGGTTGAGATAAGAAAGGGAAATCAAAGTAATACATTAAAATTCCTGTAAATACTTCCAGTCCTATTACAACAAGCACCCAATTCAATTTTTGTAATCCAAGTTTTTTGATTCTATTCTGGAGAAGTAGCCAAACATTCAAAATAACTATAAGAATAGAAAAAGAACGGTGTACATAAAACATGACTGTCGGCGGATTAAGCCACTCAGCTTTTGCGTATTCTCCCAGACGATCTATTTGTTCGTCAACATATTGACGTACCTGAGTACCTAGTATTACCTGAATCAGCGTAAGAAATAACGAAAAAAGAAAAAGTAATTTGAACGTTTTAGAGATCTTCAGCTTTTTAAAGGAACTTTTGGTTTGGAATAAAAGAAAAAGTAAGACGGCAAGAATTAAAAATGCCATCACCATATGAATTGTTATTTTAAAAGGTAACAAGTTAGAATCTACTACAGTTTTTCCTAACCAGGATTGAAATAGCATAAAAAGGATCGTGATGGTTGCCAAAGCGGGAATCCATAAATTTTCTTTCCGGTAACGAAAAGAAAGGAAAAACATAAGTAAAATAGGTATTCCTGAAAGAACCGTGACAAGTCTGTTAATGTATTCGATCCAGGTGTGCCATACATTAAACTTGGCATAATCATGTTTAGTATAAGGTTGCCAGTTTGTAGGTTTATAGACATTACCGGAAGTGAAATCTTTATCAGCAATTCTTAATACATCGTTTTGTATAACAATCACACCTTTATTATACGCATGATTAGCTTTCCATTGAATTTGCTCTGCATCGGTGGGTGGAATGTAGTATCCAAAACATTTAGGCCAATCTGGACATCCCATTCCGGATCCTGTCATACGTACTACAGCTCCGGCTATTATTATTAGATAAATCAGAATGACAGACACGATTACCAGAGATCTGAATGTACGTTTACCACGAGTGGTACTATTCTTTTTACTATTTGGCATACCCTTATATTTTATGATCGATTCTATACAAGTACCTTTTAAGATGCAAGCGCTATTGTTTTTTGAGGTCCGATGGCTTTAAGCCAAGTTTTTCACCAGCTCTAAGCATAAACTCATACGCAGCTTCATATTCATTTGGAATTTCACCTTCGAGAATTGCTTCCTTTATTTTTTCTTTCAAAACCCCAATTTCTCTGGAAGGCTTAAGATTAAAAGTTTCCATAATTTCTTCACCAGAAATCGGCGGTTGAAAATTACGTACATGATCTCGCTCTTCTACCTCGATCATTTTTTGACGTACCACTTTAAAATTATTATGATATTTTTTGAAGCGTTTAGGGTTTTTGGTCGTAATGTCTGCTTCGCAAAGGGTCATCAAATCATCAATATATTCTCCTGCATCAAAAATCAGACGACGTACCGCAGAATCGGTAACATCACTAGCAATGACTATTGGACGAGAGCTCATTAATACCATTTTTTGGACAAATTTCATCTTGTCGTTCAGAGGCATTTTGAGTCTTTTAAAAAGTTTATAGACCATTTTTGAACCTACAAACTCATGTCCGTGAAATGTCCAGCCAGCTTTTTTTGTAAATCGTTTTGTGGGAGCCTTACCAATATCATGTAAGAGAGCAGCCCACCGTAACCAGAGGTTATCTGTATTTTCTGAAATATTATCAACAACCTCCAGGGTGTGATAAAAATTATCCTTATGACGCTGTCCTTCTACTTCGTCAATACCCTTTAGAGCCATAAGCTCCGGTAATATATAATCTAATAAGCCTGTTTGTTCAAGGAGCAAAAAACCTATTGAAGGCTTGGGGCTAAGCATAATTTTATGAAGCTCATCCACAATCCGTTCACGTGTTATAATTTCAATACGGTCTTTATTACTTTTGATAGCTTTAAGAGATGCTTCTTCAATCGTAAAGTTCAATTGACAAGCAAAACGTATTGCCCGCATCATACGCAGAGGATCATCAGAATAGGTAATTGTTGGATCGAGCGGCGTACGAATCAGTTTAGATTTTAGGTCTGCAAGTCCGTCAAAGGGATCTAGTAAAGCACCATAGTTTTTGCTGCTTAGGCTTAATGCCAGTGCATTGATTGTAAAGTCTCTGCGGTTTTGATCATCTTCAAGACTCCCATCTTCTACGACAGGATTTCGACTATCTGCCTGATAAGACTCCTTACGAGCTCCTACAAATTCTACTTCAATATCCTGTGCACGAAGCATAGCCGTGCCATACGTTTTGAAAATTTGAACTTTGGGAGAATTTGGTAAATTTTTGGAAACTTCTTTTGCTAAGGCGATACCGCTACCAATGGCTACAATGTCAATATCCTTAACATCTCCCCGTTTTAAAAAAAAATCTCTTACAAATCCGCCAATCACATAGCTATCTAAAGAAAGGTTTTGGGCGGCTTTTGAAACGGTTTCAAAAATGGGATGCGACAAGGCATCCGTATAGTGTTTAATTTGCGACATGAATCAATTTACTTCCTGATAATTTTTACCGTACTATCCCCGCCAATCTTAATAATAGCAGATGGTTTGGTATTTTTATTCTGAAGTGGCAAATTTACGATATAGTCTACGCCTTCCAAAATCTCTTTTGATATTTCTTCAAAACGCATGGGGGTAGCTTTTCCGCTAATATTTGCAGATGTCGATACTATAGGACGCTTAAATTTTTTAATTAATTTTCCACAAAAAGGATCTCTAACGACACGTATTCCCAAGGAATTATCATCACTAATCAAATTTTCAGCAACTCTTAACGGTCTGTCATAGATGATCGTAGTTGCCTTTTTTGCATATTTTAAAATATCATAGGCAACTTCTGGAACTTCTTCAACATATTGTTGTAACATCTTGAAGTCGCTTACTAAACAAATAAGTGCTTTACTCTCAATTCTGTTTTTAAGCGCAAATACTTTATCAACAGCCTCTGCATTGGTGGCGTCACATCCAATTCCCCAAACGGTGTCTGTAGGGTAGAGGATTAAACCTCCTTTTTTGAGCACAGTTAAGGCTTGTGCTGTTTCTTCTCGTTGCTTATCCATTAGTTTAATTTAGAAAGGCAAAAATACAAAAGAAGCCTCGGTTAGGAGGCTTCACTATAAAAGATTTTAATTTATAATTTAACAGTAGTTAGTAATATAAATTTATTTATTTCTCTTCGAGAACTATAGCAACTACTAGCTAAAAATTACCAAGAAACATAATGAGTCCATCTATTCGCTTCGCTCTCTCCAGTCATTTTTTGTTTAATTGTACCTTTCAAATCAACAATCCAATAAGGGTGATATGAAGGCCCTATGTCATAAGTCCATCTAAGTAGAAAAATTTGATGTGATGAGCAATGATTATTATAAACTAAATTATAAGTTGAAGGATTTCCACTCTGATCCGGTTGAGGTGGATTTGGTAAACGTGATCTATCAGTAACGTTGATTGATATTTCTCGTCTCTCTCCAGATAATCTCCAAGAACCACTTCTGTGATTGTATTCTAAATATAATCTTAGATATAGGCTATAATTGTATTGAGCACCTGTTACCAAATATTCAGCAAGCACTTGATGAAGATACCTGAAATATCTTGGAGCAGAGCCATGATTAGTTCCATTCCTGCAATCAATATAATTCTGTTGATAAAACAACCAATACTTATATAAAGTTCTGTTGTTCGTATTTAAATTTGTAGCTTTTTCATCTATTAAATTATCCGCTGGAATTGAGACTGTAGAAACCCTCCCAACATTTTCAAACTCCTGAACATTGTTATTATTTTTAGTTTTTTTAAAAATACCATTTTCCAGTTCTATGATTTCACCATTTATTTTAAACTGATTGTTTGCGTTAAGAATGGCTTGTAATGCCGGGGAATATTGGCTTGTGTCTTTTTCTATTCTATAAAAAGAAATTGCCTCTAACTCTTCTAAATCATTTATTTTTGAATATTTAGAATAGGTTTTGTGAAATTCATCCCAACTGTCGAAAGAATTAATTTCATTTTTCTCTGGTTGAGAGATTTCGTTTTCTACGAAAAAAGTGTCCGGATCTTTCTCACAAGATAGATTTAGAATTCCGAAAATTCCGATCAAATAAAAAAATTTTTTCATCATATTTAGGTTTTAAGATTACAATTAAATTTACAAAAAATAAGCCTAATTTATATAAGCGTAAACTTTCCAAATTTTACTGTGATACCAGAAATAAAAGGCTTAGTTAGTACTAAGATGAAAGTTAATTTTATTAGTATCTATTAACTTTTGAAGAATGAATCTTGAAACTCTTAAATTGATTCTTAATTTTTTAAAATCATAGTCAATTAAAAATAGCAATCTTGTTATTTTCTATATCATATTGAGGTACTTTCTGGTTTAAAGTATCCCCTGACAATATTTTTTTATATAATATGACGTAAGACTCAGCCATCCTATTTGAATTGAAGTACTTCGTAGCATATTCATGACATAGCTTTGGATTGTAATCAAATTCCTGTATTGCTTTAACGATTTCTGAGGAACAGTCTCCGATAAAACCTACTTCAGGAGTTATTAGCTCGGGTAAAGAACCATTTTTAGTTCCAAAGACTGCGCAGCCAGCGTATAAACTTTCTATTATTGCCAGTCCAAAAGGTTCATGCCAACTAACAGGGAATAACAACGCTTTAGAGTTTTTCATAATATCCATCTTGACATTATTATCTACCATGCCTCTAAAAATAATCTTTGGATTGAGTACATAACCGAATCCTCTTTTCAAATTCCGGAAGGTCCATCGTTTTCCTCCCATGATGTGAAGTTTATTATTCGATTCGAGTGCTATTTTGGCGGCACCAAAAACATTTTTCACTTTCCATGCTGCTTTACCTAAAAAGTGAAAGTAGGTTCTTTCTGTATCAAGATTGGGTGCTGGGTAATCACTCCAATCAAGTCCATTATGAACATACATGGAAGATTGGTAACGTTCGGCTTGGTTTTTTGATATGAAAACAGTGTTTATATCTATCAATTCTTCTTTAGAAGGATTTCCATGCATTGTAATCAAATAAGGTTTAGAGGTTATAGGTTGTTTGAGTCTAAAATTTAAATGAACTATATCAATATATTTTGGTATTTGACTTTCAATATTTATTTCATCCTTTAAGACAAGAATCTCAGCAAAATCGCAGGTTGAACCTTCTTTTACTAAATAGAAAACTTCGTGACCTAACAAGGTTAGTTCCTTTCCAAGCCCCCATATGACACGTTCGGTTCCCCCATAATTGATTGTAGGGATAATGCCTGATTTGTCCACGATTAATATTTTCATTTTTACCTTTGTTTAACATTAATTAAAAATCTAAATTACTATATATTTGTCTAAAATTAATTGACTAGTGAAAGTTTTACATATTTCATATGCCTCAACTTGGGGTGGGGGAGAACAACAAATGGTTAATCTTCTTGAGGGTGTCACCGGTTTAGGAGTAGAAAATCTATTAATTTGTATTAATAATTCAGCTTTAGAGAACTATTCATTAGCTAATAATATCAACTTCATTGGAATCGATAGAAAAAAAGGTTTTAATATTCGCTATCTAAAAGGAATAAATTCAATAATTAGAAACTATTCACCAGATATTTTACATATACATACGGGTAGTTTTTTAAAAGATTTCTTGATTATCAGTAAATTACAGGGGGTGAAGTGTAAGGTAGTGTTCACTATGAATGGTATGATTAGAAAAAAGAATTTATTGAGTAAAATAAAATATAATAATACCGAAATTGACAGGTATTACTGTATTTCTAAGTCTGTGGAGGATAATTTTAAAAAAAATGTTCTCTATCAAAAAAACCATAATAAGACTGGTGTCGTCTATGACGGTATTAATTTAGAAAAGGGGAGTGATGCAAAAAGTCCGAATATAGATTTAAGAAAACAACTGTCCTTAAAATCAGATATTCGAATCGTCGGTAATATTGCTAACCACACTGATGCAAAGGATTTATTGAGTTTTTTTAGTACTGCAAATTATTTGATCAACATCGAGAAAAATAAAAACTTAGTTTTTGTTCAAATTGGCAGAGAAAGTAAGAGAACCCGAGACTATAAAAACTTTATAGATGCAAATGGCCTTTCGGATCGGGTACATATATTGGGGTTCATGGAAAACGCAAGAGAATATTTAGAGTTTTTTGATTGTTTTTTAATGACTTCTAATAGAGAAGGGCTGTCCATGTCGATTTTAGAATCTTTCCTATATAAAACACCAGTAGTGTCTACAAGAGCAGGAGGTGTTCCTGAGGTTGTAATTCATGAAGAGACAGGTTTGTTGGCAGATATTGGAGATCATGAATCTCTTGGTAAGCAGGTTAAAAGAATATTTCTTGAAAAAGGTCTTAAAGAAAAATTAACTTTACAAGCGCATAAAAAGCTCTTAAGTAATTTTACTAAGGAAACTTTAGCTAAAAGCACATTTGATTTTTATAAAAAATTAATGTATACATAGTTACTCAAGAATTTATAGATATTTATCAATACCATCAATAGTTCGTATTACTTTGTTTGCAATGGTCTGCTGCTCAATTAAGTCATTATTTTTCAACCTGTTTTTACTTTGCTCTAGATGATAAAGATGATAAGCAAGTCCTGCGAATTTTAACCGTTTGCCTTTAATACCATTATTATGCATCCGCTCAATTAATTCACTATCTTCTCTTCCCCAACCTTTGAACGCTTCGTTGTAACCATTAACTTTTATAAAGTCTTCTTTCCAGAAAGATACATTGCAGCCTCTAAACTTTGACGATCTCTGGTCTACGGGTTTAAAAAATTTTGTTAGAAATGGAAAGTGGATAGTTCTTCCTCGCTTCTTAATACCTTTAGAAAAATAATTAAAAGTTATTTGTTTATTATGATATATTTTGTGCAGATGACTCTTTTTAAGAGTTACCCTACTTCCAAATAAATAATAGTTGGCTTCGGCAAATTTTAGATGATCCTTTATAAAATGTTTGTGCATTATAATATCTCCGTCAACTTCAACTATATATTCATATGAAGCCTGAGCTATTGCCTTATTCATGATCATAGCTTTTTGATTGCCATTATCTTCTTGCCATATGTGCTTTATTGGTATGGGAAATGTTTTTTGAAAATTATTAATGAGCACTTCAGTCTGATTCGTTGAACCATCATCAGCAATAATAACTTCGTCAGGTAAAACGGATTGTCTCAAAACGCTTTGTAAAACTAAGTCCAATGCTTCTGGCCAGTTATATGTTGAAATAATTAGTGAACATTTCGGGGAATATTTCATAGTAATGTTTTTATAACTAACAATTCTAATGCACTTATGGTCGTTGACAATAGATGTGCAATAGAGGGTTTAAAATTATGATAAAAATTGAAATTAAGTATCTTTGCTCCCAATATATTAATATATGGGAAAGGAATTAGTAGTTGATAAAAATTACAGCGCTCAAAGAACTGAAATAAGTACTTCTATTGAAGAGTTTACTATGTACTCTGAAACCTTAGGTGATGCTGAGCGGAATGTCATTAAAGTAGTGCCTTTTGAAAGAGAGAAGATTACTATTAAATCATTTAAGATTCCTAATGTAATTAATCAGATTGCTTATCGATTTTTTAGAAAATCAAAAGCAGAGAGATCTTATGCGTATGCTAAACAATTACTTGAATTAGGTATAGGTACGCCGAAACCAATAGCTTATCAAATAGAATTTACACCTCTTTTATTTAAAAAAAGTTACTATCTAAGTGAATTGGTGGTATGTGACTTGACATACAGGGAGCTAACGACCGATTTTAGTATTCCTGATTATGAAAATATCCTTCGAGCATTCACTCGATTTACGTATAAGCTTCATCAAAAGGGAGTTAATTTTCTTGATCATTCACCCGGTAATACTCTAATAGTTCGAAAAGAAGATGGTTATGAGTTTTATCTGGTAGACCTCAATAGAATGAAATTTGGTAAGATGGATTTTGAAACTCGTATTAAAAACTTTGCAAAACTCACGATTCACCGATCCATGATCGAGATTATGAGCAATGAATACGCTAAATGTACTGGTGAGAACGAGCAAGATATCCTGAATCTAATGTGGAAAAATACTGAAGATTTTCAACATAAGTTCTACCGGAAAAAACGACTAAAAAAGAGGCTTCTATTTTGGCAAAAAAGGGATTAGTTATCTAGTTTACCGTTGTTTTTATGAAGCTCTCTTAGTTTCAAATATTTTAGAAAAGTAAGATTAGCGGTTTGAGAGCAAATTACAAAACCGTTAATGCCGTCCAAAAAGCCTAACCTTAGAATATATGACTTGAAAAACGCCCATGAAGGATTGAAGAATAATTTTCTAAGTGATGATTTTTTTCCCAGTTTATAATACGAGTAAGCAGAAATAGTAGAGAACTTTTCAATTTGTTGATTAAACGCGCTATAGGTTGGATAGTTCCAATGCAGGATATCTCCCTTTAGCTTAGCGCTATTTTTTGGATTGTAGAGTTTGTAAGAATCATGGGGATTAATACCCTTCCATTCTCCTTTACCTTTTACAAAAGCCCTCAATTTTCTATCGGGATACCAATCAGAGTGATTAATCCATTGTCCACAAAAATTATTATAGCGATTCATGTAGTACCCGTCATGAACCCAATTTGACTTTAATGCAATTATCGTTTCTTGCAGTTCTTCAGAGAGCGCTTCATCACCATCCAAGGAGATGATATGATCGTAAGACGCTTGAGAGATGACAAAATTCTTTTGTTCTTTGTATCCTAGAAATTGTTGTTTAATAAATTTAACATCATATTGCTTACAAATTTCCTCAGTTCTATCGGTTGAAAAAGAGTCTACAACTACAATTTCATCTACAACTCCTTGTAGTGATTTGAGGCAGGTCTCAATCTTACGTTCTTCATTATATGTTATAATAACTCCTGAGAGTTTTACAGTGTTTTGCATAATTTTATTAGGTTGTAATGAGCAAATAAAAATTAATTGAAGCCTTCAACTTTTGAATAGACCAAAATTTAAAGCTTACTACATTATGTTTATTTTTGATTCGAAAATTGAGTTAGGTACAGATTCAGTTTTTCGATAATCAGATCTGGGGTAAATTCTTTGTATAATTCTAAAGACTCTTTTTTCATCTTTTTTGGGGATGTTGAGCCGTATAGCTCCGGTTTCACATCGATCAAGTGAATCGAGTCATGTATTTTTCCGTCTTCAAACATATTCCAGTCTTTTTTGATAATCCAAGGTGAAAATATTGTAAAAGTTGGTTTGTTAAGTGCTTTTGCAATATTAACAGCTCCACCTTCATTTCCAATTAATGCAGTGCATTGTGATACAATAGCCATAAACTCCCGAAGACTTTTTCCAAAGACGTCAAAATGAATTTTACGTTGCGTCTCAGGTTGAGTTAAATTATAAATACTTCTTGCAGCTTCTTTTTGTGAGGGAATATAATTGAATACTATTGAGCCATTTGTAGTTTTTACAATCTCATCAAGCAGCGTTGCCATATAAGAAAAGGGTAATGTTTTGATATCTTCACTACCAAGAACGCTAATCATAAACAAAGGTTCATTAGATGAAATCTTATGGATTACCAACAAACGTTTGGCTGCTTCTTTTTCATCAGTAGTGAGATAGATCTTTGGACGTTTAATATTCTGAACCAATTCAGATTCCGAATAAACAAGCCGTAATCTGTTTTCTATTGCAGTACTAGCATTAGTTATAGGGTTTGCTACACGGGGTATTGTTTTTGTGTAAATCCAATGTGTATACTTTTTATAAAAAGAAACTTTCTCTTTACCGTTTGAGAATAATGAGATTAAATTGCTTTCTAACTTCCCGTAGGCGTCAACCACAAGATCGAATTTTTCATTTCTAATTTTTATTAAAAATTTAATGAATGCAAATTTACTATCTCTGTTTTCCTTTTTGAATTCAATGATTCTATCAAAAGAAGGATTCTCCTTGAGTACGGGAATGGTACTGGTATTAACCAGGTAAACGACTTCTGATGCGGGATATTTCTCTTTTAAAGACTCGCAGATAATAGTACTCGTTAAAACGTCTCCTATCATTTTTTGCTGAATAACTAAAATTTTCATCAATCTGGTATAAGTTGATCGTTTACCACTCGGCTATTAAAAGATTGAATATAAGCTTTGGCTTCCGTTTCAAAGTGGAGTCGTTCTTGCACTCGAACTTCTGCTAAATCATGTTCTTGATTCCTGTCTTTTTTCCAATTATAATACCCTAAAGTTTTATTTCCGTCAAAGATGAGATAATAATCGTTTTTAACAAAGTGATATGCATTATTTTGATAACATGCAATCATACGATTGTCATCAGATAATTTATTTCCAAAAGTTAAAATTTCTCCTTGGTAATTAAGGTACTCTAAAATAGACGGAAGAATATCGATCTGCTGAAAGTTTTTTTCACTAATACCTCTTAATTGATCATTTGAGGGGTCAAAAAATAGAATGGGGATTGATAATTTGCCTAAACTCGTATTGTAAAAATCTTTTCCTCCAGATGACGTATGATCCGCAGATAATACAAAGAGTGTATTATCATACCATTTTTGCGTTTTAGCAAATTCAAAAAACTTTTGTAAAGCGTAATCAGAATAGCCTATGGTTTCATGGATTTTTGTTGTCCCTTTTGGAAATTTATTTTTATACTTCTCCGGTATTATATATGGATTATGCGAAGAGATTGTAAATAGGGTAGTAAAGAACGGGGATTTAAAATTTGTTAATTCCTCTCCGAAATACTGCATGAACTCTTCATCAAAAATGCCCCATCTTCCATCCTCTCCACCTTCGTAGGGATACTCGTTTTTCCCATAATAGGCATCAAAACCACTTATTTTTGCGTATTGATCAAAATTCTGACTTCCATTAAATGCTCCGTGAAAAAAGGAGGTTTTATACCCCTGTTCCTTTAAAATTTTTGGAAGACCTTTGATTTTATTAAAGGCGTAGGTTGATTGAATGAAATTGTTATCCATTAGACTAGGGATACTAGAGAGGATAGAGGGTACAGCGTCAATAGATAGTCTTCCGTTTGCAAAACCGTTTTTAAAGAACAACGATTGCGTGATCAAGGAGTCAAGAAAAGGTGTGTAACTGTTATCCTCCCCTTTAGTGCCAACATTCTCATTACCAAAACTTTCTAAAATTAAAACAACTACGTTTTTCTTGTTGAAGGGAGTGGTGCTGGAGAACTTTTTAACAGGATTAAAATGTTTTGATAACTCTTCTGGCGTAAAGTAAGTTGGAACGGCTAAATCTTCTTTTTTAGATAATGTTTTTATAATGGAGAACGGAGTATTAAGCACCAAGGCGCTTGTTTGTGGACTACCATAATGAATTGCATCAACTCTTTTTAAAGGTTTGCGTTGTGTTCCTCCTCGTCCAATTAGAATACTTAACCCAAGAATAGCTATAAAGCTTAGCGTGCTTACCGTTATATTCTTCAAGGAATATTCGACTTGCTCATTTGTGTCCTTTACATTTGGTATAGATTTCCAAAAGAGAAAGAGTACTGCTGCTAAAAGAAATATGATATACCAAAATTCTGTCATAAATGATAAGACTAAGCCAGGTATTTCATTCTCCATACCCTTTGCTGTTATCATACTGTAGGAGCTTCTTTTTCCCGTAAATTTATAATATTCCATGTCTACAAAGTTTGTAGTAATGAAAATAGCATTTATTATAAAATAGAAACCTTTAAGTATTTTTTGATATAAACTGTAGTTTTTGAAATTCCCGGGAACAGTGTGTGCTAGAATTATGATTAAATTAGTGTACGCTATTGTAGAAAAGTCAAAGCGTAAGCCACCAATGAACTCAAAAATAGTAATAGTAGGAAATGAGGACGCATTGAGTATAAAAAATAAAACTCTACAAATTTGATATAAGGCCGCGACAAGCAAGAGCCTTCTGCCAAGTAGTTTGACATGGATAAAGTAAGGGATCACAAGATTTGGGTTTCAATGTTACCGCAATATTACTGAAATTTTAAGTTAAAGTAAACTTTTTGCAATAAAATAAACCGCAACAACCTTTTATAGAACGAGTTGTAGCGGTTTATGGCATTTTTATTGAAACTTAGACAGCTACGTTATATTCACGTAAAGCATCGTTAAGCGATGTTTTTTTATCGGTGCTTTCTTTTCTTTTTCCGATAATTAAAGCGCAGGGTACATTATATTCACCTGCAGGAAACTTTTTTGTGTAACTTCCTGGGATCACAACGGATCCGGCAGGAACTAATCCTTTTGATTCAACCGGGGTGTCACCGGTAACATCTATAATTTTGGTAGAGGCTGTAAGTACCACATTCGCTCCCAATACAGCTTCTTTTTCCACGCGCACACCTTCAACTACGATGCAACGAGACCCTATAAAAGCATTGTCTTCTATGATAACAGGAGCTGCTTGCAATGGTTCTAGCACTCCGCCGATACCGACACCACCACTCAAATGTACGTTTTTACCGATTTGAGCACAACTTCCTACTGTAGCCCAGGTATCTACCATGGTACCTTCATCTACGTAGGCACCAATATTAACGTAGCTGGGCATCAAAATAGTGCCGGAGGAGATATAGGCACCATGACGAGCAACTGCATTGGGAACAACACGAATTCCTTTCGCTTCGTAGCCACTTTTTAAAGGAATTTTATCATGATATTCAAAAATACCCGCTTCCAGAGTTTCCATTTTTTGTATAGGGAAATAGAGCACTACAGCTTTTTTGATCCATTCATTTACCTGCCAACCTGAGCTTGTGGGTTCTGCAACACGCAGTTTACCAGCGTCCAATAAGTCTACAACCTCACGTATAGCATCTTGTATTTGAGTTTCTTTCAAAAGATCTCGATTAGACCATGCATTTTCAATTATCTCTTTGAGTTTATTCATTTGGTGTGATTTTTTCAACAAAGATAATAGCTTAATGTTAAATTACAGAATACTACTCGCTTTTTAGGGATTCATTTAAAATTAGGGTCTTTTTATAATAAATCTTACTTTTGCAGAAAAGTAACGATGGCACGAATTTTGGCAATTGACTATGGAAGTAAGCGGTGCGGTATTGCTGTCACCGATGAGTCAAAAATTATAGCCTCAGGTCTTACGACGGTCAATACTAAAGAACTTTTAATGTGGCTTAAGGAGTATGTTGCTAAAGAAGCGGTAGAATTGTTTGTTGTAGGGGAGCCAAAACGACTCCATGGAGAGGCTTCCCAAACCGAAGCACTAATACAGCCATTTCTTGAGAGTCTTCAAAAAAGTATTCCAGACATTCCAATAAAGCGGATTGATGAACGTTTTACATCAAAGATGGCTTTTGATACCATGATAGCCAGCGGAATTTCAAAAAAGAAACGAAGAGATAAAGCGCTGGTCGATCAAATTAGTGCTACAATAATCTTACAGGATTATTTGTATAACCTATAAGAAAATAAAGAAATTAATTAGTTAGAATATTTTTTATGATTTTACCCATTGTTGCCTATGGCGATCCTGTTTTAAAAAAGAAAGCAAAAGCAATTGAGGCAGATTATCCCAACTTGAGCGAATTGATCGAAAATATGTTTGAGACTATGTATAATGCGCATGGTGTGGGTCTTGCTGCTCCACAAATCGGATTATCAATTCGATTATTTCTTGTGGATGCTTCTCCTTTCGCAGAGGATGAGGATCTTACTGAAGAAGAACAGCAAAGTCTTAAGGATTTTAAGAAAGTGTTTATCAACCCTGTTATTACTGATGAATCGGGAGAAGAATGGGCGTTCAATGAGGGATGCTTGAGTATACCTGATGTGAGAGAAGATGTTTTTAGAAAAGAAAGAATCACTATCGAATATTTAGACGAGAATTTAAATGCGCATACCCAAACGTTTGATGGATTAGCTGCCCGTGTGATACAACACGAATATGATCATATTGAAGGAGTTTTATTTACCGATAAATTGTCTAGTTTAAAAAAGCGTTTAATAAAAGGTAAACTGGCTAACATTTCTAAGGGAAAAATAAAAATGGACTACCGTATGCGTTTTCCACTAATGAAAAAAGGAAGGTAGCTTGCTTTATAGAAGAAGCAAGTATGAATATTTAAGATAAATTTAGCGGGTATATCCTTTGACTTTTTAAAAAGAACAGTGGATATTTGCCAGCATTGAAAAAAAATATATGAGTTTAGAGAAAATATTAGCAATTTCGGGTAAACCGGGGTTATACGAATTAAAAGCACAAACACGTACCGGGTTTGTAGCAGAATCACTGGCAGATGGAAAACGACTTACTGTCAACATGAGAAATAACGTTAGTGTACTGAGTGAGATCGCTATTTATACAACTACCGAAGAAGTACCTTTAAAAGATATTTTTAAGAATATTCAGGAAAAGGAAAATGGTGGTCAGGCGATCAATCATAAAGAATCAAAAGCTAAACTGGAGTCTTATTTTGGCGAAGTTTTGCCTAACTATGATGAGGAGAGAGTGTATCCTAGTGATATTAAAAAAGTAATTCAATGGTATAATATCCTTCAAAATAAAGGAATAACTGATTTCTCAGTTGATCAAGAGGTTAAATCGGAAGAAGAAGAATAAGCTTTTCTGATACTTATCTTATAAATCTCATCCAAAAAGGGTGAGATTTTTTTTGTTTCAGGTTTTAGAGCTGTTTTATCTAACATATTTTAGTTTCTTCTTTTGATAGTATAATCCTGGCTTTCTAAAAAGAATGCTAATTTTTCAAGCTCCAGTTTCGTCAGTTCTTTGTACTTTTGCGCAAAATTTTACTACAATCTGATTAATTTTAAAAGTATATGGCTAATACCAAATATGTTTTTGTAACAGGAGGAGTTTCTTCTTCATTAGGTAAAGGTATCATTGCAGCTTCTCTAGCAAAACTTTTGCAAGCAAGAGGTTATCGCGTTACCATTCAAAAATTAGACCCATATATAAATGTTGATCCTGGAACGCTAAATCCCTATGAACATGGAGAATGTTATGTCACTGATGATGGTGCAGAAACTGATTTGGATTTAGGACATTACGAGCGTTTTCTTAACACAGCCACCTCACAGGCGAATAATGTGACCACCGGTAGGATATATCAAAGCGTTATTGAGAAGGAGAGAAGGGGAGAGTTTTTGGGAAAAACTGTTCAAGTAGTACCTCATATTACTAATGAAATCAAAGAGCGTATACAGATCTTAGGTAAGAGCGGAGATTATGATATTGTGATTACAGAGATCGGAGGTACGGTAGGTGATATTGAATCGTTACCTTATATAGAATCTGTACGCCAGTTAAAATGGGAATTAGGAGATAATAATGCATTGGTTATTCACTTAACCTTAATTCCTTATCTATCAGCCGCCGGAGAATTAAAAACCAAACCAACGCAACATAGTGTTAAAACACTGATGGAAAGCGGTATTAAGGCGGATATTCTGGTGTGTAGAACTGAGCATGAGCTATCGGAAGATTTGCGTAAAAAACTTGCCTTGTTTTGCAATGTTAAACAAGAAGCAGTTATTCAATCTATCGATGCATCCACAATTTACGATGTTCCTAATTTGATGTTAGAAGAAGGTTTGGATACCGTTGTGCTAAATCGACTGGTACTTCGCGATGATGACGAGCCTAATTTAGAGAAATGGAATGATTTTTTACTACGTCATAAAAATCCAAAACATGAAGTAACTATCGGTTTAATTGGAAAATATGTGGAGCTTCAGGATTCATATAAATCGATATTAGAAGCTTTTATTCATGCAGGAGCTGAGAATGAAGTTCGTGTAAATATTGAGAGTATTCATTCAGAATATATTGATGATAAGACTATAAAAAATAAAATAGCTCACCTCGATGGAGTTCTGGTGGCACCGGGATTTGGCGAACGAGGAATTGAAGGCAAAATAAAAGCAGTACAGTATGCTCGTGAACATAAAATTCCTTTTTTTGGGATTTGTTTGGGAATGCAAATGGCGGTAATTGAGTATTCGCGTAATGTTTTAGGACTAAAAGATGCGTGTTCTATCGAAGTTGATGAAAAAGCAGTGTCTCCGGTGATTAGTTTGATGGAAGAGCAAAAGAGCATAACGGACATGGGAGGAACCATGCGTTTAGGTGCGTGGGATTGTGAGCTTGTAGAGGGGAGCAAAGTCTTTGAGGCTTATGGTAAAACCCTGATATCGGAGCGTCACAGACACCGTTATGAGTATAATAATGCCTACAAAGAACAACTGGAAAAAGCAGGACTTAAAACTACTGGTACAAACCCTAAGACCGGATTGGTGGAAATCGTTGAGGTCGAGGATCATCCATGGTTCGTGGGAGTGCAATATCATCCTGAATACAAGAGTACCGTAGCTAATCCGCATCCGCTTTTTGTTGCCTTTACTAAAGCAGCTATGATATTTTCAAAAAACAAAGTAAGCGCCAAAGTGACACAATCATAGCTATTGGCTGGAAAGTTGATAGTTGAGAATATATATTTTAATTTTAAGAATGTTTACATAAACATTGCATTCTTTTACACTTATTTAAATGGAAGAAAAGAAGTTTGACTTTAATTCAATTATTGGATTTGTATTAATCGGAGTTATTCTGGTCTGGTTACTTTATCAAAATCAACCTACTCAAGAGGAGTTAGAAGCAGAAAAAGCTAAGCAAGAACAAATTGATGCTCAAAATGTTCAAGATAAACCGGCGGAAGCTGAATTCGTACAAAAGAATGAAGCTTTAATAGCCAACCCACAGGATTCTACAGCTATAGAAGAAGCAAAAACCCAATTGGGAGCATTTGCATATTCTGCAGGCTTGCCATCTGCGCAAGAAGCGGTAACTACTATCGAAAATGAGGTGTTGCGCCTAAAAATTGATAATAGAGGGGGGTATATTTCTGAAGCTCTACTTAAAAATTTCAAAACATACGATTCTGTTCCGGTATACTTAATTAAAGACGGCAAAAATGCTTCGTTAAATCTAAATTTTGGTACCACGGATAATCGGATTTTAAATACTTCAGATTTATTTTTTGAGCCTACGGTAAGTAAGAATGGCGAGAATACTGTTTTGACCATGCGATTAAAGGTATCGGATGCAAAATTCCTCGAATACCGTTATGAGCTCAAGCCTAATGAATATATGATTGATTTTTCAATTAGATCTCAAGGATTACAGGGTATTATTAATAGCAGTCAACCAATTTCGTTAGATTGGAAGTTACAAGGAATTCGTCATGCAAAAAGTGCGTCTTATGAAAATCGCTATACACAATTGCATTATGAATATGAGGGTGATAAATACGATTATTTGGGACAAGGTGAATTTACGGATGACGAGGAAGAAGCGGTGAGTTGGATCGCATATAAGCAACATTTCTTTTCCTCCGTTCTTTTGACCAATACTCCTTTTACCAAAGCTAAATTTACTTCTAAGAATGTAGCTGAAATTAAGGACTTGGATGATAAGGATGTACAGGTAACAAAAGAGTTTTCGTCTACAATGCCTTTAGAGCTACAATCAGGAGAACTTAATTATGCCATGAATTGGTATTATGGTCCTACGGATTATAAAATCTTAAGTGATTATAATAAAAACCTTGATGAGATTGTTCCTTTAGGATGGGGAATATTTGGGTGGATCAACAGGTATTTGTTTATACCATTCTTCGCTTTTTTAAGTAGCTTCTTACCATCGTATGGTGTTGCGATTATCGTGATGACTATCATAGTTCGTATCGTTTTGTCTCCTGTAACATATAAATCTTACGTGTCACAGGCTAAAATGAAGGTGCTTAAACCGGAGATTAATGAAATCAATGAGAAGCATAAGGACAATGCTATGAAAAGGCAACAGGAGACCATGGCTTTGTATAGTAAAGCGGGCGCTAGTCCTATGAGTGGTTGTCTGCCTGCTCTAATGCAGATTCCAGTTTTTTATGCGCTCTTCAACTTTTTCCCAAGCGCGTTTCAACTGCGTCAAAAAAGTTTCCTCTGGGCTGATGACCTTTCCAGTTATGATACCATTGCAGAGCTTCCTTTTTATATTCCTTTTTATGGAGATCACATCAGCTTGTTTCCAATATTGGCTTCGATAGCGATTTTTATTTATATGATGATGACCACCGGTCAAAATATGCAAACCCAACCGGGGATGCCTAACATGAAATTCATTATGTATTTATCACCGTTGATGATGTTATTTTTCTTTAATAATTATGCAAGTGGTTTATCCTTATATTATTTTGTTTCCAACTTGATTACTATCGGAATTATGTTAGTGATCAAAAATGTGATTATTGATGATGAAAAAATTCATGCTAGAATTCAAGAGAATAAAAAGAAACCGAAAAAACAAAGTAAGTTTCAGCAGAAGATGAAAGAGATGATGGAACAAGCAGAACAACAAAAAAAGAAGAAATAAGTAATAAGTATTTCAAATAGTAAACCCCATATTATCTTGATAATATGGGGTTTTTCATTATAAGTTTTAGTTTGTGTACTCTAAAAAATATTACATTGGTAATAGCACTTGATCAATAGCGTGAATCACTCCATTAGTACTTTGTACGTCAGTGATAATAATAGCACTGGCTTCGGCATTACCTTCTCCCTTAACGGTTACGGCCGTAGCATCAATATCCAAATTCCCACCAAGAGATACTACTGTAGACGTTGTTAGTTCACTGGAAGTAACATTGTTCTTCTCAATAACATGCAATAATAATACATCTGTTAATGCACTACCTGTTGGTACAGCTGACAATTTTGCAAACGCGTCATTTGTTGGAGCGAATACAGTAAATGGAGCTTCTGGCGTTCCTGTGCCGTTTTCTACCTGTAAAGCACCTACTAAATTAGCATCAGTCAAGGCAGTTACAAGCGTAGAAAATCTAGCATCAGCAACAGCGAATGTGGTTACTTTAGGAAGTTCAATAACAGCATCAACCTTATGAATTATTCCATTAGTCGCTTCGATATCAGCAGTGGTTACTTTTCCGCCACCATTACTTTTCCCTCCATTAAAAACTACATCTCCCGTAGCATTGTAATAAATACTGATATTCTCTCCATTAGGACCAGCAGTAGAGGCTGTTTCGGCATATCCTGTACCTTCAGCTTTTAAAGCAGCAGCTGTAAATTCCCCTGGTATCACATGGTTTAATAAAACCTGCTTTAATGTTTCTACAGGTACATCATTTATGCTGGCATAATTGTTAGCTTCTAAAAAAGTAGTAAAGGCAGCATCGGTCGGTGCGAGTACTGTAAAGGGTCCGGATCCATTCAGTGTTGCTACTAATTCTGCTTTTCCTAATGCAGCAACTAGAGAGGATAATTCACTATCAGCAGTAGCGGTCAAAACTAAGTTTGTCTCAAGCTCTACAAAGTCACCATCGTCATCATCACTACATGACGAAACTCCTAAAACAAGCGCTGCAATAATTGCAAATTTTCCAATGTTCGAAATAATTTTCATGATTTTAAGTTTTAAATTTGTTCACCCTAAAGAACGGTATATTTTGTTTAATGTTTTATAAATAAAAGTTAAACAAAAGTTAAGCGTTTAAATTTTAACAATCCTTAAAGGTTTGTTTACAAGGGTTTAAGAAATGTCTAAAGAAACAGCAGAGACATGATTATAAATTTAAAAAATTAGTAATTTGCTGCTGGCATATTTTTTGAAATACAGATAGGTAAAGTTTTTAATGTATGAAATACTATTTTATAATTTCTTTTTTGTGGATGACTTCAGCTACAAGTATCGCTCAAAGTTATAATCTTTACGATGCAGATGGTAAACGACATGGGAAATGGCAAAAAACGTATGAGAATTCAAAGCAATTACGTTATGAGGGAAATTTTGAGCATGGAAAAGAAATAGGGGAATTTAAATTCTACAAGCCCGGTAGCGGAAACAAGCCCACAGCTATTAAGGTATTTTCAAAGAAAACGGATACCGTACATATCAGTTATTTTTCGCAAAAAGGAAGGCTTATGAGTAAGGGGACACTATTAAACAAAAAAAGAGTGGGAAGATGGGAATACTATCACAATAATTCTGATAAGCTCATGATGACCGAATTTTATAAAAATGATAAGGTAGATGGAGAACAACTCACTTATTTTCCCAATGGTCAGCTTACAGAGCGCGTGACTTATGTAAACGGAAAGAGAGAAGGCCGCCGTTTCATTTATTCTGAACAAGGTGCGCTCATAAAAGAATTCACGTATGAAAACGATCAATTGCATGGGCTTACTAAGTATTATGATCCCGAAGGTATTTTACTTATAGAAGGAAGTTACAAACATGATCGTAAGGATGGCATCTGGAATTATTATAAAGATGGTAAATTAACTGAGCAAAAAACATTTCCTTTACGTGCAAAATAATATAAGATCTTAATATATCAACATAGATAAAACCTTCTGGCAATGCTTAGGCATTGCTTTTTTAATTATTATTTTTGCAGATTGAATGTAGAAAAGATGAAAAGAGTTATTGTAGGTTTATCAGGCGGTGTGGATTCAAGCGTAACAGCCTATCTTTTGAAAGAGCAAGGGTATGAGGTTATTGGATTGTTTATGAAGAATTGGCATGATGATTCTGTAACCATATCAGATGAGTGCCCTTGGTTAGATGATAGTAATGATGCTTTGTTGGTAGCAGAAAAACTTGGAATTCCGTTTCAAACTGTTGACTTAAGTGAACAATATAAAGAACGTATAGTGGACTATATGTTCCATGAGTACGAGAAAGGCAGAACACCTAATCCCGATGTTTTATGTAATAGGGAAATTAAGTTTGACGTTTTTATGAAAATTGCCATGTCTCTGGGTGCAGACTATGTCGCAACAGGGCATTACTGTCGTAAGGATACAATAGTAGTGGATGATATTCCGGTTCACCGTTTGCTGGCAGGAAAAGACCCTAATAAAGATCAGTCCTATTTTTTATGTCAACTATCGCAGGAGCAGCTGTCAAAAACGCTTTTTCCTATTGGAGAATTATTGAAATCAGAAGTTCGTGAAATTGCTAAAAATCAAGATCTTATAACAGCTGATAAGAAGGATTCACAAGGTTTATGTTTTATCGGTAAGGTTCGTTTACCAGAATTTTTACAACAAAAATTACAGCCGAAAGAAGGAAATATAGTCGAAATAGCTTCAGATGATCAAGTTTTTGTAAAGTCTGAATCAAATACAATATCCGATAAGACTCAACTGGAAATTTTAGCAGAAAAATTTAGCTACCATCCCGATCAGGGGAAAATAGTAGGGAAACATCAGGGAGCCCATTATTATACAAAAGGACAGCGTAAAGGACTGGCAGTAGGAGGCACCCCAGAACCATTATTTGTAATAGAAACTGACGTAACCACTAATACCATTTATACCGGTCAGGGTAAAAACCATCCCGGATTATATCGATTTGCTTTAATCGTAACTAATGATGAAGTACATTGGGTGCGTAAGGATCTAACACTACAAGAAGGTGAAACCATGCAAGTAATGGCTCGAATCAGGTACCGTCAACCGCTAGAAAAAGCTACATTATACCAAACTTCATCAGGTTTATATGTAGTATTTGAAAATGCTCAAAGTGCCATTAGCGAAGGACAATTTGTAGCATGGTATCGGGACGATGAATTAATAGGTTCCGGTGTAATTTCTTAATGTCAAATAACGAACTACTTTTTCAAAATTAGCGTTCAAGATAATTTATGCTGATATTTGAGTCTTTTGAATAAAACAATTAAAGTCTATGCAAACGATAAGAGAACTCTTTCATATTAAGTATCCAATAGTACAAGGCGGAATGATCTGGGCCAGTGGTTGGCGATTAGCCAGTGCGGTTAGTAATGCCGGTGGATTAGGATTAATAGGAGCAGGTTCTATGTATCCTGATGTGCTTAGAGAACATATTCAAAAATGTAAACAGGCTACAAAGAATCCTTTTGGGGTTAACGTTCCTATGCTATATCCAAATTTGGAAGAAATACTCCAGATTATAATAGACGAAGGAGTTAAGATTGTTTTTACATCCGCAGGGAATCCAAAAACCTATACGCAATTTTTAAAAGAAAAGGGGATAACGCTGGTTCACGTCGTAAGTAGCTTAAAATTTGCGCTAAAAGCACAAGACGCAGGAGTGGATGCTGTAGTGGCTGAAGGATTTGAAGCAGGTGGACATAATGGACGTGATGAAACTACTACCTTAGCACTTATACCAATGGTAAAAGAAAAAATAAGTGTTCCCTTAATTTCTGCCGGAGGTATAGCCACAGGGGCAGCAATGTTTGCTGTTATGGCTTTGGGAGCTAATGGGGTTCAAGTAGGAAGTCGTTTTGTTGCCAGTGAAGAAGCATCTTCTCATCCTATATTTAAACAACGTGTGGTCGAAGCCAAAGAAGGTGATACCCAACTTACGTTGAAAGAATTAGCACCTGTTAGATTATTAAAAAATAAATTCTATGAAGACGTGCATGCATTATATAGCAAGGGGACTACGATAGAAGAGCTTCAAACATTACTTGGACGAGCAAGAGCCAAAAAAGGCATGTTTGAAGGGGATATGGAAGAAGGAGAATTAGAAATTGGTCAGGTTTCGGGTTTAATTCATGATATTAAACCTGCAGCAGTGATTGTGGAGCAAATGATTAGTGAGTTCAAAGCTGCACAACAAATAATGCAAAACGTTCAGTTATAATAAGTATATGAATTCAAGATCCGAACAACTCAAGTCCATTGATAAGCTGTTAACCGTCATGGATGAACTGCGTGAGCAATGTCCTTGGGATAAGAAGCAAACCTTGCAAAGTTTACGACATCTTACTATCGAGGAGACCTACGAATTAGGAGATGCCATACTGGATAATGATCTGGAGGAAGTCAAGAATGAATTAGGTGATCTGTTACTCCATATAATTTTTTATGCTAAAATAGGAAGTGAAACTAATGCTTTTGATATTGCAGATGTTGCAAATAGCATTCGTAAAAAGCTAATTCATCGACATCCTCATATCTATGGAGATGTCCAGGTCGCAAATGAAGAAGACGTCAAGCGTAATTGGGAAAACCTAAAGTTGAAAGAAGGAAAAAAGAGCGTTCTTGAAGGGGTGCCAAAGTCCTTACCGGCGTTAGTTAAAGCCGGTCGTATACAAGATAAAGTGGCAGGAGTTGGATTTGACTGGGAAGAGCCCCAACAGGTTTTTGAAAAAGTAAAAGAAGAGCTCAATGAACTTCAACAAGAGGTTTCAGAGAATAATGTTGACAAGATGGAAGCTGAGTTTGGGGATGTTTTGTTCTCTATGATTAATTATGCTAGATTTTTGAAAATCAACCCCGAAGATGCACTGGAGCGTACTAATAAAAAATTTATCAAACGCTTTCAATACCTTGAGCAGAAAGCAAAACAACTCAATAAATCTCTGGATGAGATGACATTGGCAGAGATGGATGTTTTTTGGGAAGAAGCTAAGAAACTATAGTTATTTCTCAAAAACAACAAATTCTTTTTCTATACATACACTTGAAAAGTTATAAGCTTGCTTAATATAATTTATCGT
Source organism: Aquimarina sp. 2-A2 (assembly GCF_045505135.1). NCBI lineage: Bacteria > Pseudomonadati > Bacteroidota > Flavobacteriia > Flavobacteriales > Flavobacteriaceae > Aquimarina > Aquimarina sp. 2-A2. The sequence goes on from NZ_JBJKFI010000003.1 coordinate 468,339, forward strand.
GTCTTTACTGTAAAAAAAGACGTGAGTGCTATCATTTTTATACCACCAGTTTTTAAAATCTATAGAGGGAAGAAAGAGATTAGTTTTACAATACAATTTCCCTTTAGGTTTTAAAAGTGTATGCAACAAAGAAAATTCTTGTTTAGGGCTATAGAAATGCTCAATAACTTCGCAGCAAAATATAAAATCATAAGTCTGTTCAAAAACACTATAGTCCTGAGCAAAAAAAGGATCATATTTTTCTATATGATATCCGGATGTTAGAAGTAGCTCAGCTATCACCGGGCCTGTACCGCATCCAAAATCGAGTCCTATATCATTTTCAGAATGTTTTTTTTTAATTGCATCTACCAATGGCATTACAAATTTTTGATAACCTGTATCGTTAATATCGTTCTTATGTAATGTATAACGGTCCTCTTCTTTTTCGGGTGATAACCGTTGTTGTGTGTCTAACTGAACACCATCACACATCGTGCAACGATAATAGTCACGGGAGGAGATAACGCAAAAATGTACTGTTTGACCGTCACAGAGTGTGCATTGCATGCATATCGGGATTGGGTTATAAAAAACGCCCAATTACAGAAAGTAGTTGGGCGGTTAGCAGTTTATAACTGTTTGATTTTTTTTAATTTTGATTTCCAGACCTCTAATGTTTCACGATGTTTTGTAATATTCTTTTTAACATCGATAACCATAGGATTGTCATCCTCGGTATGCTTAAAGAACTGTAAATTATTTTCAAGTTGTCTGATTTCGCCGCGAACGTCATCAATCTTTTTGCGAATGAAGCTTTGTTCTTGTGCAAGACCGCGATCATCATTTTGACTAGCAAGCGCATTCAGTTTGTTCTCATATTTGATGAGTTCTGTCTCCTTTTTAGTCAAATTAAGTTGCTCAAAATGTCCATCCAACACTTTATTATAGTCAGCTTCAATTTGTTTCTTATTGTATGGAACTCTTCCCAAAGATTTCCACTCTTCAATATGTTGCTTTATGGTTTTGAGATCATCAGCTGCGGTTCCTGATAATTTTAGCTCTTTGAGGTTTTCTAGCTTAGCTTTCTTAGCCTCGTAGTTGTCTTCTTCTTCTTTATTTGCTTCTTTGCGTTGTGCATTTATTCTGTCAAAGTAAAAATTACAGGCATTTTTAAAACGTTTCCAGATACGGTCACTATCTTTTCTAGGCACATGACCTATTTTTTTCCAGTCCGTCTGAATCTTTTTCATAAGAGGAGTTGTAGCCTGAAAGTCCTCACTATCTTTATTGTCCTCGGCAATTTTGATCAATTCCATTTTCTTTTTGAGATTATCGAATTGATCTTTTTTGAGATTTTTATAGAACGCATTTTTATCTCTATTAAACGCTCTGACTGCTGACTTAAATGCATCCCATGTCGCTTCATTAACATTAGCAGGAACTTTACCTGCTTTAAAAAATGCGTCCCGTAATGCTTCGATTTCTTTGATTTTTGTTTGCCATCCCGAATGGTTGGAAGGAGTGTCGCTTGCTACTTGTTGTATTTTTTCAATAATACCGTGTTTCACTTCAAGATTCTTCTCATAGACTTTATCGATTTCCTTGAAATAGCGTTGTCTGTTTTCGTGAATTTGCTTGGTAAGCTCACTAAACTTTTCCCAAATAGGTTCGCGATATTGTTTTTCTACCGGACCCAAATCTTCTTTCCACATTTTATGGAGGAGTTGTAACTCTCTAAACGAACGATTAATATCAGTTTCCTGTGCAAGTTCTGTAGCTCTTTCAATAATTTTCAATTTTTGCTCCAGATTGTGTTTAAAATCTAAGTCACGAAATTCACGGTTGAGATGTAAAAAATCATAAAAGTTCTCAGTGTGGTGATGATAGGTGTTCCAGATGGTGTTATATTTATCTCTGGGTATTGGTCCCGCATTACGCCATTTTTCCTGAATTTCTTTAAAGTGATTGTAAGTGGTATTTATATTCTCATCAACATTAATAAGACCTTTTAATTCTTCAATAATTTCAAGACGTTTATTGAGATTGGATTGTAGATCCTTTTTAAGATTCTGATAATAAGCATTTCTCTTTTCCTTATAGTCAAAATAAACCGAGTTGAATTCTTTCTTTAGTGGAGTAGAGTAATAGAAGTCTATAAGGTCACCTCCTTCAGCTAAAAATTCGTCTTTTTTATGATCTGATTCTTCATTGAATTTCGCATCAAATTCTGCTTTGATTTCATCCACATGCTCTTTGATGGCTTGTATTTTTTCAGTTTTAACCAATGATTTGAGTTCGTTGATTAATTCTTCCTTACTCATGGCGTGATAATCCTTCTTTTCAATAGAATGTCGCTCGAGAGTTGTCTCGTCCTCACTATCTTCTGCTACGGCATCATCCATCTCATTTTGTATATTCGCATCATCTTTTTGCTCCAGTGCTTGAGATGATTCTGGTTGGGAAGTTGTCTGTTCGTCAGAAGTTGTTTGACTATCTGATACAGTGATATCATCGTCATTCGATGAAGACGCGGGTGTTGCATCAGTAGTGGCAACGATCTCTTTGGTTGTCTTCTCTTCTTTAGTTCCATCTGTCTTAGACAGGTTGTCGTGTGTCGGCATTGTATATTTTTTTATGTATCAGTGCGTAAAGCATCACTAAGATACTAACATCTACTAAAAACTCAAAGGATTTATGGGCATTTGAGTAATTACGCTAATAATTTAGAATTGAAATTGAAGGGTATTCGTTTATGAATTCCAGATTTCCCAAGACTTTTCTGCCTGAAGTATAAGCATTTTTTTTCCGTTAATTACCGTCGCTCCTTTCTGTATTCCATGTTTCAAAAAAGTGGTTCGTTCGGGATTGTAGATTAAATCATACAGAATATGATTAGCTGTCAAATGTGAATAGGACAAGTGTGGTGCAGCTTGTATATTTGGGAATGTCCCAAGTGGTGTGGTATTGATAAGAAGTTTATGTCTTTGGAGTGTCTCCTCATTAATATCATCATAGGATAGTTGATTTTTCACAGGATTTCGGGACACCACAGTATACGAAATGGAGAGTGTGTCTAAGGCGTACTTAACAGCTTTTGAAGCCCCACCGGTCCCCAAAATTAAAGCATTCATGGTAATTCCGAGAGGAAGGTGCGGAGTTAAAGAATTTAAAAATCCGTAATGATCACTGTTGTATCCTCTGGTTTTCCCTTCTTTGGTTATTTTAACCACATTAACTGCCCCTATGGCTTTGGCTATAGGATCAATTTGGTCTAAATACGGTATAATTGCTTCTTTATAGGGTATGGTTACATTAAATCCGCTGATATTCTTAATTGTGAGAAGTTGAGGAACGTGATCAATGTTGGGAATATCAAAATTATCATATTCAAATGGAAGTTTTTCCAGATTAAATTTTTCTGAAAAATATTTTCTGGAAAATGAATACCCAATATTTTTACCAATAAGGCCAAAGATTTTTGCCATAATATTAACGATGTTGTAGTGTCTTTTTGCCGTACCATTCTAGCCATAAAATCAATCCGATCCCTAAAAATATAAAGACCAAACCAATATATGTTTCTACAGAATACAGATCCGGAAGATAGCGATCATAATTATCTAAAATAGGATTACCATTTCCATCTGTGAGAATTTTACCCAAATCGTCACGTTTGAAGACTTTATTCTTCCATGGCCATACAACTCCCAACGATCCGGTTATAAATCCAATTATTACGGCAAAAGTAGCGTTTTTATAATGCTTGAGAACGTAGCCTAACCCATGGGAGAGCGTTACCAGACCTGTTATAGACCCCAAACTAAAAACAACAAGTACTTTTAGAAGGCGAATACGTGCGGTATCATATAGAAACGAAAAATCCCATTGTACGATGTTGGCAATAGTATCATAAAGGGCGTTTACAGAGTCCACAAGTAATAGGACATAATTACCGAGCAATATCAAAATAAAGGATCCGGACAGGCCAGGCAGCGTCATCCCGGAAACGCCAATTATACCGCAAAAGAATACGAACCAAAGATTGTCATTTTCACGTGCAGGTTCCAATAAACTAATGGCTATCCCTGCCATAATTCCAACTAGAATCAGAAATATGTTACGACGACTCCATTCATTAAAATCCTTGAGTATATAGTAGATCGAGCCTATGATCATTCCAAAAAATGAAGACCACACAAAGAGTTCGTAATGAACGATAAGGTAATCGAGAATTTTTGAAACACTAAAATAACTGATTAGCATTCCTAAGACCAACAATCCTAAAAAGCGACCATTGATATACCTCCAGAAACTTTTAAATCTAAAATTGACGAATAGTTTAAACGCTTTGAAATTTACTTTTTGTAAGGAGTAAATAAATTCTTCATAAAATCCTGCCACAAAAGCAACCACGCCTCCGGATACTCCCGGAACCTTGTTAGCGGCACCCATGGCTAATCCTTTGATGACCAAAAAAAACTTATCGCTAAAAGTTCGTGTACTTTGTTGCATTCGCTACACCTGTTTGTTATTAGCAACTTTTTCTAGTCCTAGGATTAACAAAAAACCAATAAGCATAAAACCAATAACCCATACAATATGGGCTTCCCCATTAAATTGCAGCGGACTAATACTTTTTTCGACAAGAGGTACCGATAGACCTTCAGAATTTTGACGCCAAGAAATAACCTTTTTCCACGGCCATAATTTATTAAGTGAGCCAATCATAAAGCCTGTTAGAATAGCTAATGTGATATTTTTATGATGAGTGAACATCCAGTTGAGCATTTTTGAAAATATTTTAAGCCCCGCTATAGCACCTATCGCAATGATCCCTAATCGTGAAAACGCACTCCACAACAATTCTCCATCCAACGAGGTGAGTCCCTTTCTTAATTCATTTAAAATGTCTATAAAAGTTTGATAGGCTCCTAGAATCAATAAGATAAAGGCACCCGAAACCCCAGGGAGTATCATTGCTATGATAGCAATAAAACCACAAAAGAGTAAATACCAGTTATTATCAGGTGAAGCCATAGGCTCTGCCAATGTGATTAGGTAAGAACCAACAGCAGCCACAATTAGGCTGGCAATGGTAACTATTTGCCATCTTGAGATTTGTTTACCTATATAGAAAATACTCGCTAGGACCAATCCAAAAAAGAAAGCCCATAAAAAAAGAGGTTCATGTACCATCAACCATTTTATAACCTTGGCCAACGATAGAATGCTTATTGCAATTCCAATAAACAAAGCAGTAAGAAAGGAAAGGTTGTAATGTTTCCAAGAACTGGATAAGCCTTCTTGTTTCCATAACTTGAAGAAGCCGTAATCAAGGTTACTGATGGTGCCGATCAATTCTTCATAGATACCGGAAATAAATGCAATGGTACCTCCTGAAACCCCGGGAACTACATCTGCTGCACCCATTGCAATTCCTTTTAATGAAATAACTACATAGTCCTTGAGACTTCTACGCATTCTTGTTTGTTTTTAAGGTAAATCCAAACAAATGTATGTATTTTTTGATGGAAATCTAGAGCTGAATGGTACTAAATTGGAAAGTTTAAAGAAATAAAAGAGGTAGTCTCAAGACGTTGTCTTCAGACCACCTTTGCAATAGTATTTTTAGTAATTTAGATATGCTCGTATTCTGCGATAATCCTTTTGACTAAAGGGAGTTGATATATTTTATCATATAATTCTTCCAGAACAATATGATATTCATAATCAAGATCCAGACCTTCCCGTAAATGTTTTTCACCACTTTCAAAATCCTGATTTTCAAAAAACAAACCTGCAATTCGATAATGAACTTCGGCATTTTCAGGATAAAATTCGATAGCCTGTTTTAAATTTTGAACAGCAGCTTCAGATTCGCCAAGGAAACGTAAAATATCAGAACGATTTAACCAGGTTTCTAATTCATAATTTCCTAGTTCCAGTGCTTTTCTAAAACCATTTTCTGCTTCTTCAAAAAAACCAAGTCTGTTATTAATCTTGGCGTACCGTTTCCAGTATAATACGTTTTCACTATCGATATGAATAGCCTTATTGATATAATATAAAGCTTTCTGATAATTTTTCTTACGCGTATAAAAATCGGTAATAGCAATCCATCCTTTATCCAATAAGGGATCTTCATGTACAGTTTGAGAAAAATGCTGAATGGCTAACTCGTCATTACCCAATTTTTCAAAGCATGTACCAATGCGAAGTAAGGCAAAGGAAGTGGGGTCATCAAGTTCTAAAGTAATTCTGTAATTCTCTATAGCTTCGTTATAGCGTTTTAGCTTCTCTAGTACCTTTCCTTTTTCAAGGTAAGCACCGATAAAGTATTCATCACTTATGATAGCAAATTCGAATGCAGCCAATGCTTTCTCAAATTCTTTTAGATCATAATATTGCTTACCAACCTGATGCCAGGCAACTTCACAATATGGATTTTTATCTAAAAAGTTATTTAAAAACTCAATAGCTTCAGTGTGTTGATCCAAGAAGTCAAAACAATAAATAATGTTGTACAGAGCAGAATAATCTTCGTCGTCATTATTTAAGCACTGCATGAAATTTAATTTCGCATTCTCAAAATCGTCTAAGAATAAATACTCCATACCCAGGAGGGAATAGATATCCGCAGTCTCATCAGTAAACTCAAGTGCCTTAAGCAGCAATGAGATTGCTTTTTTATGCTTATTCTGTTTTGATAAAATATTTGCTTTCTGAATATAAATTTCTTCATTTTCAGGTTCAATGGCATGTAATTGTGCTAAGAGTATGTCAGCTTTATCTAAGCGGTCCTCAAACACCAACACTTCAACCTGTAATAATTTTAGATTTACCGATGATGGATGTTGTGCGAGCCCAAGAGAAATCGCTTTTTTAGCCTTAGCAATTTTACCGTTTTCAAGGTAATGATGAATGATAGATTCAAATTCATCTGAGTCAAAAAACTTGAGATCGTTGGATCTCAACATTGATTCGTATCGCGTTATAGAGAAATTATCTTCTTCTTCTTCGTGGTTAAATTTCATACACATATAATATTGTGCCTGATTTAGGATGATCGCGATATAATATAGTATTTTCTAAGTATATCATCTTGTGTGATATATGAAGATACGCTTTTTTATTTCGCTCTCAAAAATAAATTTAAGCATTACTAATTTCTACCCAAATAAATGTACAAATGTATTTGTCTCTATGAAGCGTAAAAATTAATTGTTTTTAACAAACTAATTAACAAAAGCTATACCATAAATAACTGTAAAAGTTTACCAAAAAAGCAGCTGCAAAGATACATTTAATTAAGTTGAATAAATTGAACTTGGTAAGTAGTATTTTTTAATATTTAAAGGCTTTCCGTTTCGCTATAAATTAAATCCATAACGCGCAAAATTTGTTTACAACCTATTTCAATTTCTTCGTTGGAGATAGTGAGCGGGGGGGTTACGCGAATAGCGGCTGGTTCAAAAAGTAACCAGAACAAAAGTAGCCCCTCATCTTTGCATTTCAGTATAACCTGGTTTGCAATTTCTGCGGTAGGGGTTAGGATGGCCAACATCAACCCAATACCTCTAATTTCTTTAATTAAGGGGTGTTTTAAGAGGGAACGAAATAATTTTTCCTTTTCCAAAGTAGCTGACATTAAGTCACTCTCTGTAATTTCTTTTAGGGTGGCTAAGGCTGCTGCAGCAATCACCGGATTTCCGCCAAATGTAGTAATATGACCTAATTTTGGACGATCCTGCAGCGTGCTCATATGCTCATTAGAAGCTGTAAAGGCTCCTATAGGAAGACCACCTCCCATACCTTTACCCATTACCAGAATGTCTGGAATTATACCATAATGTTCAAAACCAAATAATTTACCGGTTCTGCCAAACCCGGGTTGAATTTCATCTAAAATTAGCAAAGCTCCCACTGCTTCACAACGTTTTTTTACTTTTTTAAGGTACTCATGATGTGGTACAATAAAACCGGCGCCTCCTTGTATAGTTTCCAGGATAACACCAGCTGTGCGCTCCGTAATGCGGTTGATGTCATCATAATTGTTAAAACTAATTAAAGAAACGTCGGGAAGTAAGGGTCTAAACGCTTGCTTGCGTTCTTCAAATCCCATGACGCTCATAGAACCCATAGTATTGCCGTGATATGCGTTTTTTGCTGCAATAAGTTCGCTTCTACCGGTTACTCGTTTGGCTAGTTTTAGTGCACCTTCTATCGCTTCGGTTCCGGAATTGGTCAAATATGTTTTTTCTAACGGATGCGGTAGGTTAGCTGCGAGTAATTTGGCTAATTGAACCGGGGTTTCTTGTATAAATTCACCATACACCATCACATGCAGGTAGCGATCTAATTGCTCTTTAATTGCATCAACTACTTTAGGATGCCTGTGTCCTAAACTGCAAGCAGAAACACCGGCAATAAAGTCCAAGTAAGACTTGTCATCTGTCGTATAGATATAACTCCCTTCTGCATGAGAAATCTCCAAAGCGAGTGGGTGGGGAGTGGTTTGAGCTTGATATGTAAAAAAGTCTTTTTTCACAGGCAGTTTTTTCTAACTTAAAATAAATTGAGAAAGCAGATTAGAGCCAATTAATTGTCTTTTTTCTTGCGCAATCCTTTTTTAGTAACCTTTAAAGTATCAGACAACGTCTTCTTTTCCAATATAGGAGAAACCAATGTGTCTTTTGTATTTATACTGTTTAGCACCTTATCGGAAATTGTATCATTGAGTTGCTCATTCGTATCTTTTAGCTCGGCATCTTCCAAGGTCTGTTTCATCATCCTGGAGTTCTCTGATTTATTTTCTTCTAACCGTTGTATAGTTTTTTCATCAAAGAATGCGTCATCCTCTTCGGGTAATGGAATTCCTTTTATTTTTATAAGCTTTGGAGGATTTTCTCCTCTAAAAAGATCTTGTTTACTAGTTATTTGTTCTTCGCCTCTCCAATTCAAACCGGATAATTGTCGCGCATTTTCAGGTAAATCAATTTCGCGATACAACGTTCCATCAACATTCTGAAAGTAAAATACATCTTCAATATCCTGATTGGCGAACATTAACCGTATGGAGCTGGACAATACTTTATTTATTCCGATAAGTTTAAGAGCACCCTCACTTTCTCTTTGGAAAAAAATGGTTTCGGTGTTTTTATCAATATCCACTTGGTACAATTCATTGTCTTTGAAAAGACCATAAAGAATTTGCCCTTTTACCTGATTGTATCCTGCCTTTAAAGTATCTTCTTGTGCTAAAAAAGAGTTCGGAAAAACCACTAAAGAATCTAACTTCTCAGTTTTAGTATTTGATATAAGTGTAATTGTGTCACCTGTCATTTGGTTTTTTTGAGACCAAATAATAGGGTTTCCTAACATTTTAGTATAACCGGTTGTTTGATCCACATTGATAGAATCGCTTTTGCCACTCATGTTTTTTTTGTAAATACGAACATCATAAAACCCGGTCATAATTCTTTTTTCGGGTTTACCGGTAACCATGAGCGTGTCACTGTGGATATATATTGAATCTTTTTCTTGCAAGGTAGCAGCCAAAGCACGTTTTGTTATGAATACAGAATCCCGAGCTTTAAAGACCTCTGCATAATGTCCGGTGATTACACTGTTGTTTGCAGTGTCCAGTACTTTAATGTTATTAGTAGCCGATGCAAACTGTTTAGGACTATCATAGAATATACTATCCCCAAATACGGTACGATTGTCATAATCTATTTTTGCGTTTTTAATGGCATACCCGATTTTTGCTTTAGTATCGTAAAATCCTCGTTCACAATAAAGCTTACTTTCTTTTCCAAGCACGGTTGAAGGACCGTATAAATAAACATTTCCAGTTTCAGTATAATAATCTAAGCGATCAGAATCAATAGTGTTTTCCGGATTAACGACCTTAACATTTGTGTTAAACGAAAATTGTTTCCTATCCATAAAATAACGACCAATACGACTGGTTAGTGTGTTTGATGAATCCTTTACGGTACCGCCACTGCGATAGTAGGCTTGTTGACGTATTCGATCAAAGAATAAGGTGTCTGTGGTTAACGTATTGCTTGGGGTCTCCATAAATACATTGTCTCTTGCATAAGCGAACTTTGTATTTCCATTATATTCAGCGTATTTACTGGTTACCTCTATGGTGTCTCCTTGCTTCATTATAACATTACCAATAGCTTTGACGAATTTTTCATCTCCATAGTGAATGGCTTGATCACACCAGATTTCTACTCCTTCGTGCTTCATATACACCTGATTATCTATTTTTAATAAAATAGTGGCTCCGGGATACTGCGTTTCATTCTTTATAGTACGATCCGATTGGATGTTAATCTTTTTGCCTTCTTTTTCCTGTCCGATTACATGAGTGGAACAAAACAGGAATAGAATTAAGTATAAATAGGTAGTTTTCAAATAGTCTAAATTAAAATACAAAATAACGAAATTTACTATTAAAGATGAGATTCTTTACATAAAAGAATCCTCAAGTACACACTAGAACTTGAGGATTACTTATTTGTTGCATTATGTAAAACTTAATATACTATCTATAAATTGTTTGTTTTCTGTCAGGTCCAACAGATACTACGCTTATAGGAGTTTCTAATTCTTTCTCTAAGAATTCAATATACGCAATCAATTCTTTGGGAAACTGATCTTTGCTTGTCATTTTAGTCAAATCTGCAGCCCATCCAGGAACTTCGGTATAAACCGGAGTAATATTTTCTGGCTCGATGTTATAAGGCAAGTGCGTGATGGTCTTACCTTTATATTGATATGCTGTACAGATCTTTAGTGATTTGAAACCACTAAGTACATCCCCTTTCATCATCATAAGCTGCGTAACACCATTCACCTGAACGGCATACTTAAGTGCTACAAGATCTAACCAGCCACATCGACGTGGTCTTCCTGTAGTTGCACCAAATTCATTACCAACACGAGCCATCGTCTCTCCATCTTCGTCAAAAAGTTCTGTTGGAAAAGGTCCGCTCCCTACACGGGTAGTATATGCTTTGAAAATACCAAAAACATCTTTAATTTTATTTGGTGCGATACCTAGTCCGGTACACGCACCTGCAGCAGTTGTATTGGATGAGGTTACAAATGGATATGTTCCAAAATCAATATCTAGTAAAGATCCTTGCGCACCTTCGGCCAAAATTGTTTTTCCTTCACGTTGTGCTGCGTGCAGATATTCTTCACTATCAATAAAAGTCAAGGATTTTAAGACTTCTAATGCTGCAAAAAATTCCTGCTCTAATTCTTCTAGGTCGTATTCTATTTTTGAATCGTAAAAATCGATCATAGCTTCATGCTTATCGGCAAGATTTCTATATCGATCTTTAAAATCTTCAAGTTCTAAGTCACCTACACGAATCCCATTACGACCGGTTTTGTCCATATAAGTTGGTCCTATGCCCTTAAGAGTCGAACCAATTTTAGCTTTTCCTTTTGAAGCCTCTGAAGCAGCATCTAGGATACGATGTGTTGGTAAAATAAGGTGTGCTTTTCTGGAAATAAGAAGTTTTGCCTTGTAATCAATCGAAAATTTATCAAGATTTTCTAACTCTTTACGAAAAATCACAGGATCGATAACAACACCGTTACCTACAAGATTAATTGCTTTATCGTGAAAAATTCCGCTTGGGATTGTATGCAAGACATGTTTTATACCATCAAATTCCAAGGTATGACCTGCGTTAGGCCCTCCTTGAAATCTCGCTATAATATCATAATCTTTTGTAAGAACATCTACAATTTTTCCTTTACCTTCATCTCCCCATTGAAGACCCAGTAATAAATTTACCGCCATTCGTTTTTTTAATTAGTTGGTTTCTTTTTAGTTCCGTAGAAATACAAGGAATGATTTGTAATATCTACATCAAAAATTTCTTCGATTGTTTTCTTTATAGATTGGATACGAGGATCGCAAAATTCTAGTACTTCGCCACTGTCGGTAAGTATAAGATGATCGTGTTGCCGGTCAAAATAAGATTTTTCGTACTGCGCTTGATTTTGACCAAATTGATGCTTGCGCACTAATTTGCAGTCCAATAACAATTCAATGGTATTGTACAAAGTGGCACGACTCACACGATAGTTTTTATTTTTCATTTTGATGTATAGTGATTCTATATCAAAATGCTCTTCACTCTCGTAAATCTCCTGAAGTATAGCGTAGCGTTCTGGTGTTTTACGGTGCCCTTTTTCTTCTAAAAAACTCGTAAACACGTTTTTGACAATATTCTGATCGCTTGCTGTAGTTGTTTTAGTGCTCATACGCTTAAAACGCAAAGTTACATTATTTTTTATTCTCTTACTACTTTATCAATACCACTTATTTTGGAAAGGTTTTTTATAACAGATTTCAAAATGTCTTTATTTTTAACACCTACCGTAATTTTACCCGTAAAGACACCGTCATTTGTATCAAAATGCATATTGTAAATGGCTAAATGCATATTATTTGAAATAATTTGTGTCACATTATTTACCACTCCAATGTTATCTATTCCATTTAATTTGATAACAGCTTTAAATTCTTCCTGAGTTGAGTCTATCCATTTTGCGGACATAATACGGTAAGAATAATTACTCTGTAATTGCAACGCATTTGGGCAGTTTTTCTTATGAACTTTGATACCTTCATTTACCGTAATAAAACCAAAAACATCATCACCGGGAATAGGATTACAGCAATTTGCTAATTTATATTCTAACTTTTCGGCATCCTTACCAAAAACTATAAGATCATACTTTTGTGTGATCTCATCCTTGTTGACATCACTGGGTGTGTTTCTTCGAATTTTATTCTTGATAAAATTCATAAACATATTACTCCGAGTAGTGGCAAAGTCTTTGATCTTTTGATTGTCGATGGTTCCAATGCCCACGCGATAGAAAAGATCTAAACTTGTTTTGAGTTTAAAGTATAAAACCAATTCATTTATAACCTTCTCGTTCAGTGTGATTTTCTGCGAACGTAATTTACGTTTCAGTATCGCTTTTCCGTCTTCGGCAATTTGTTTTTTCTCATCTCTTAAGGCTGATTTTATCTTGGAGCGAGCACGCGCAGTGGTTGCATAGTCTAACCAGCTGGATGAGGGTTTTGCATTATTAGATTTTATGATCTCTACTTGATCACCACTGCTTAATTCATGACTTAATGGAACTAGTTTGCCGTTCACACGAGCACCTCGGGTTTTTAATCCAATTTCTGTATGTACACTAAACCCAAAATCTAAAGCAGTTGCCCCTTTTGGAAGCGACTTTAAATCTCCTTCGGGGGTAAATACAAAAATCTCTTTTGCATACAAGTTAAGTTTGAATTCCTCTACAAAATCAACAGCATTAGTTTCAGAATTTTCAAGTGCTTCCTGTAAGCGATTCAGCCAGCCATCCAGACCTTGATCCTGTTGTTCTTCATTGTTTTTATACTTGTAGTGAGCAGCATACCCTTTTTCGGCTATCTCATGCATACGCGCACTTCGAATCTGAACTTCTACCCATTTGCTATCAGGTCCTATTACTGTAATATGAAGCGCCTCATAACCCGTTGATTTAGGTTGAGAAATCCAATCTCTTAGCCTAATAGGATTTGGGCGATAGAAATCGGTAACCACCGTATAAATTTTCCAAGCAATAAACTTTTCATTTTCAAAATCTGATTTGTATACGATGCGAATCGCAAATTTATCATAGACTTCGTCAAACGTAACATTTTGCTTGATCATCTTACGACGAATGGAGAAGATTGATTTTGGGCGTCCCTTTATTTCATAAGTAAGTCCTTCTCGATCTAACCCTTCGCTTATTTTATCAGAAAACCTTTTGATATAGGCATCTTGTTCTTCTTTACTATCTTTTATTTTTTCAAGAATATCCTTGTAAACCTCAGGTTCTGTATATTTTAAGCCTAAATCTTCAAGCTCTGTCTTGATGTTGTACAGACCTATCCTATGGGCTAAAGGAGCGTAAATATATAAGGTTTCGGATGCTATTTTAACCTGTTTGTCAGACCGCATGGCATCCATTGTTTGCATATTGTGAAGGCGATCAGCAATCTTTATAATAATTACTCGCACATCATCATTAAGCGTAAGCAGCATTTTCCTGAAATTCTCTGCCTGAAGCGAAATATCTCTATCGTGTTTCAAAGAAGATATCTTGGTTAATCCATCCACGATTCTTGCTACGGTTTCACCAAACATTTGCTCTATGTCAACCAGTGTATACTCTGTGTCTTCTACAACATCATGTAGCAAGGCTGCTGCGATAGAGGTAGCATCCAATCCTATCTCACTAGCGACAATTTTGGCAACGGCGATAGGATGAAAGATGTAAGCCTCTCCACTTTTACGACGTTGATCTTTATGAGCATCTACAGCTACATCAAAAGCCTGTCTAATAAGTAGTTTATCATCTTTGCTAAGATCTCGGTAACTAATGCGCAGCAGCTCTTTGTACTGCTTCGCAATTTTTTTATTTTCTTCTTCTATAGCGGCTTCCGTCATACCTCAAGATTTCTAATAGAGCCCATTTAAGTAATTTGTGTGATTTTCCTTACAAAAAATACCAGGAGATGATGTGTCACAATCAATATTCCCCTCAATTTTTATCTCAAAAACAGATACAGTTAAAAGTACAACTATCCCCGGTAACTACCAAGTATGATACTCCTCATTATTCTCTTAAATTCTTAATTCTTTGCAAAAGAGTTGGGTGTGAGTAATGTACAAAAACCGTTGCTGGATGTGGGGTGAGATTACTGAGATTGTTTTTTGAAAGTTTTTTTAGACTTGCAATAAGAAAATTTTTATTATAGGTTTTTTTTGCAAAATTATCGGCTTGATATTCAAATGTTCTCGATACGATATTCATTAATATTCCGGTAATTTCTGAAATGGGACTAAATAATATTCCAAATGCAATTAATCCGATATGGAACGACGGAATGCTTATTCCAAATGCCTGTGCCAATATTGGGTTATTAATAAATAATGATAATAGCCAAAAGGTGAACCCCGTTAATAGTACTGATAAAATTAAATTGATAATTATATGCCCTTTTTTATAATGCCCTACTTCGTGTGCTAAAACTGCAACAACTTCTTCAGTCGTTAAATCATCTATCAGCGTATCGTACAGCGTAATCCTTTTTTCGGTTCCTAAGCCAGAAAAATATGCGTTTGCCTTGGTACTTCTTTTGGAACCATCAATTACATAAATGTCTTTGAGTTTAAATCCAACGCTATTGGCGTATTTTTCTAATGAATTCCTAAGGAGTCCGTCTTCAAGTGGTGTCTGATTGTTAAATAATGGAACAAAAAGTTTTGCATAGAACATATTCATCAGTATGGTAAAAAAGGCTATAAGTAACCAGGCATAGATCCAAAAGTTATCTTGTGTCAATTGATAGAACCATATAATAAGACTTAACAAACTTCCGCCGACAATAATTAACAAAAGCAAACTTTTAAATTTGTCTAGCAAAAAAGTTTTTTTAGTTGTGGTATTAAATTCAAATTTTTCTTCAATCACAAAAGTTCTGTAATAATCAAAAGGAAATGATAAAAGTTCGCTTGATAGGAGAAGGATGCCAATAAAAAGAAGTCCTTGAACAATGGAATTATCAGAAATACTACGTACTAAACTATCTAAATAAGCAAATCCATTCAAGTGAAGAAATGTAAGTAACAATAGAAGTGATAAAGTGGATGAAATTATTTTGAAACGATAATTGGCGCGTTTATAATCTATAGATTTTTGATGCTCCTCTTCTTTGTAAACATCATCGAGTTCAGAAGGAACAGGGTTATCATATTGTCTTGCATTTAAATAATCTAATAGGGTATCAATTATAAAAACAACAAGAATTATAAGAAGTATAAGATAATAGAATGTCGTGGGTGATAATGGCATAATGTAGGTGTATGGGTTTAAGAATAGGGACGGGAGAATATAGTAAATTTAGATTTAAAAACCACGTTGTCTTTTGGCTTCAAAAATTAATATCCCGGCAGCGACAGAAACATTCATCGAATCGATAACTCCACTCATTGGAATTACAATGTTTTGAGTTGTAGCAGCTAACCATTCATCAGTAAGCCCGGTGGCTTCAGTTCCCATTACTATGGCTGTGGGTTTTGTATAATCTTGATTATGGTAAGGTGCCGAGGCTTGTAGTGCCGCTCCATAGATATTGATATTGTTATTTTTCAAATATGATAGTATTTCTTGATTGGTGCCCGTAGCAATTTGAGTCGTAAAAATACAACCAACACTTGAGCGTATGATGTTGGGATTATAAATATCTGATTTTGGATTAGCAATAAAAACCCCATCAACTTGAGCTGCATCTGCAGTTCGCAGAATAGCCCCAATATTACCTGGTTTTTCTGGAGCCTCGGCAACAAGGAAAAGCGGATTTTTTTTTGAAACCAAAAAATTTGAAATGTGGAGATCTTTACTTTGCGCTACAGCTAAAATTCCTTCGGTAGTATCGCGGTACGCTAATTTTTGAAAGACTTCTTTCGTAATCTCAATAAGCTCTATTGGAGCTGTATGATTCTTGGTAAGACTTTGTATCTCTTCGATAGTGATAATGTCGGTATAATAAAAAATTTGTTTGAGTAGATATCCTCCTTCTATGGCCAAATTAATTTCTCGTTGTCCTTCTATCAAAAAGGATTTTTCTTTTTTCCTCGCACGAGATTTTTCCTTTAGTAACAGTAATGATTTGATCGTGCTGTTTTGCAAGCTTTGAATATATTTATGCATGACAACAAATATACTAAGAGAATCTCAATTAATTATTCTTCTTCCATGGTAGGTTTTAGGTAGAAAAGATATGCTTCAATTTCTTCTAAAATCAAGGGGTAAGTAGCATCAATCTTTCTTTGTAAAAATCTAATTTTCTCTATACTCCCCTCAATATTAATATCAATACTATTTTCGATTTCCTGAAGATAGCTGGCTTCTTTTTCTATTCCAAACAGCTTAAAACTTGATTTAATTTTGTGCGAATAAACTTTAATAAGTTTGTGGTCTTCGCTGCCTATACTAGATTTTAAGGTCATATAATCCTTTGGAGTTTCCTTCAAAAATATTTGAATAATATCATGTATTGTTTGATAATCACCATTAAAAGTTCGCTCTAAAGCTTCAAAATTAGAATACTTTTGTACGGTTACAGGTGAAAGCTTTTGAATCTTTTGACGTCGGTCAAGTAGAATTTTGTTTTTGTAATTCTGCTTATTAGGTTTTAAACTATACAAAATTTCTTTTAAAGCCTTTTCACTAATAGGCTTAGTTAGGTAAAAATCCATTCCTGCAGCAATCGCTCTTTTCTCGGCTTCAGGAAAAACATCGGCAGAGCATGCTATAATTGGAATTTTATTAAAATTCGTGTTTGATGATTTTCGAATAGCTCGTGTAGTTTCAGGACCATCCATGATTGGCATGTGCATGTCCATAAGAATTAAATCATAACGTTGCGCCTGTAGCTTTTCAATTGCAATTTTACCATTATCAACGATATCGGTGGTAATTTTCCAGTTGGCAAAAAGTTGTCGCATAAAAAATTGATTCATCTTGTTGTCTTCGACAATGAGAATCCTCATATCATCCAGATTTAGATTAGGCAGTGTAACATGTACTGCGTTCTTTTCATCTACTAATTTAAGTTCACTTTTCTTGTACTTAATCGTAAATTCAAATTCTGAACCTTCTCCTAAAGCACTTTTGGCTTTCAAATCCCCTTTCTGAAGTTCAATTAATCTTTTAGAAATTGTCAGACCAAGACCAGTTCCTTCAATTTTGTTACTGTCAGGATTATAGGCTTGATAAAAACTTTTGAATATATTTTGGAGTTTATCTTTTCTTATGCCAATACCTGTGTCTAATACTTTAAAACGTAAAACTATAGATTTGTCTGATTCTGTGAGGCATCGTACCTCGATGGTAACAGTACCTTCCTTAGTGAATTTAATTGCATTACCGAGCAAATTGGTTAATATCTGACTCAATCGGTGTTGATCACCAATTATAAATTTTGGAACTGTAGGGTGTATATTGAGTAAGAATTGCAATCCTTTCTCTTCAGCTTTGATTCTAAAACCACGAGAAATTTTATGAATTAGATCGTGAATATTAAAATTGGTTTTATGAATTGTAAGTTTGCCAGCTTCGATTTTGGAAAAATCTAAGATATCATTGACAAGAACCAAGAGGTTCTCAGCAGAAAATTGAATTCCGTCAAGATTTTTTCTATCAACTTTAGGAGTTTTAAAGTCACTTTGCTGTAATATTTTAGTCAATCCCAGGATTACATTTAGAGGCGTTCTTATCTCGTGACTCATATTAGAAAGAAACATAGATTTTGCAGACGCCGATTTTTCTGCGGCTATTTTTGCCTCTCTTATTTCTGTTTCAACCTTTTTTTTCTGGGTAATATCTCTAAAAAAGGCATTAAAAATATGTCCGTTTTTAGTTTTTATAGCTATAAGAGTAAGCTCAACATGTACAGGAACTCCGTTTTTTCTATGTACTATAGTTTCAACTCGTTTGTTAATGAGTTGGTCATAGCCCTTGTTTTTATAATTTTGAAAGCTGTTTTTTAATTCTTTTCTTAGTTTATGAGGAACAAATAGATAAATGCTTTTACCCAGAGTTTCTTGTTTTTTTAAACCAAGTATGTGTTCTGCCATCTTGTTCCAAGTTAGAACTGTGGCATCACTGTCCAGTAAAATGATTCCATCCATTGCAGTTTCGAGAACTGTAGATTTGAGATGCTCACTATCCTTTAACTGTTCTTCAACTTTCTTCTTAGAAACAATTTCTTTGCTTAGTTGATCATTTATACTTTCAAGACTGTATAATTGTTGATGCAACATTCTTAACATTTCCTGTTTGCTGGGAAAATGTATGAGATCTTCGGACAGAATTTCCTCTGGTATCACGTTTAGAATTGTGGTGAAAGTAGGGGATAGGTGATAGTACTGAAAGAATTTTTTATAAACCTGAAGGTATATAGTTAATGTTGTAGTAAGACCAACAAATTGCTTTAACGCGTCAAATATTTCATTGGACGCAGACAGTAGTTGTTTACGTATACTGATAAAATTTTGAATGGTCTCTTTATAATCAGAATTGAGATGAATGTAGAGTTGATCAAAGTTAAGCATTTCTTCTCTGGTTAGAAGTTCGCTCATTTTATCCAGAATATCTAACAAGAAAACTCTGCACAGCTCATACTCTTGCTGTTTGGAGGGTAAGAATAATATTGAAATATGATGTTGTCTAGTTAATACCGGATATCGATCGACGACCTGAGAACGCAGGGTGGTAATGAAACCAGCAGGATCAGTGTGATGTTTTTGATAAAATTTTTCAAAGGACAGATAAAGTTCAGGAAAGTTTGAAAGTTTATGTTCCATTTCTAAACGTCCAAAAGCTCTCACTTTATTTTTCAGATTTGATGATAGTGGGTTTAATGAATTAGATAGTCTTGTTAAGTAATTGATCAACGCCGTAACTTCTTTCTCCAACGATGATTTCGGAGCAGAAGGTTGTCTTTTTTTAAGGATATTTTTAATCCACGTAGGCGTCATCCATTGGTTGATTGAAAGGGTTAAGAGATAAAAGAGTTACATGTTATACTTTAAACAATTTGATAATTGAAACTCGATTAAAAAAGCATACTTTAATTACGTGCTTTCCATACTTTTAATAAAAGTAGTAAAATAACTCACATAGCATAATTTTTTATAGACAAAATACATAATTTATCGACAAACAACACAAATAATTAACATTTAGGCAAAAAAAATCCGCCTTTATGGCGGATTTCTTATAAGTGAGAGTATTATTATTAATATAAAAAAATTACTTTACTTTATTTACAATCGCTTTAAAAGCTTCAGGATTGTTCATAGCTAAGTCTGCTAGAACCTTACGGTTAAGCTCAATTCCATTAGCTTTAACTTTTCCCATAAATTGTGAATAAGACATACCATACAAACGAGCACCCGCATTGATACGAGTGATCCATAATGCACGGAAAGTTCTTTTCTTATTTCTACGGTCTCTATACGAATATTGCATCGCTTTGTCAACCGCATTTTTTGCTACTGTCCAAACGTTCTTACGACGTCCAAAATAACCTTTTGCTTGCTTAAGAACTCTTTTTCTTCTAGCTCTCTTTGCAACTGAATTTACTGATCTTGGCATAATTTAATGTTTTAGTAGTTGGCGGATCCTATGATCACTTTGAGTATACTGTTGTACGAGTATACGCCTAACTCCTGGGTTTATAATAATTCAACCGAATTAAAGAATTCTTACTTTAAGCGTAATTGTTCTTTAATATTATTCTCATCACTCTTGTGCACCAATGTTGTGTGCGTTAAAGCAAGTTTACGCTTTTTAGACTTTTTCGTTAGAATATGACTTTTAAAAGCATGCTTTCTTTTGATTTTACCAGTACCGGTAAGCTTAAATCGCTTTTTGGCGCTGGATTTCGTTTTCATCTTAGGCATTGTATCCTGGTTTTTATAATAATCTCACTTATTATTGTTACTTATTCTTTGAAAGAATAAGATCTATTTTGTTTTTTTTGGTGCGATAAACATAATCATACGTTTACCTTCCAATTTTGGCATCTGTTCAACTTTACCATATTCTTCTAGCTCCTGAGCTAACTTTAATAGCAAGATCTGTCCTTTATCTTTAAAGATGATAGAACGACCTTTAAAGAAAACATATGCTTTCAATTTGGCACCTTCACTAAGAAATTTTATCGCATGCTTTTTCTTGAACTCATAATCGTGCTCATCAGTATTAGGACCAAACCTAATTTCCTTAATGACTACCTTGGTAGTTTTAGCTTTGATGGCTTTATCTCGTTTTTTCTGCTCGTACAAGAATTTTTTATAATCCATGATTTTACAAACAGGAGGCTCCGCCTTAGGCGAAATCTCTACGAGGTCTAATTCTTGTTCTTCAGCAAGCGCAAGTGCTTTTTTGATAGGGTAAACACCTACTTCGACATTCTCACCAACTAGACGCACTTCTTCGACACGAATTTTGTGGTTAATTCTGTGAGCGTCTTCTTTATTGACCCTTAGTGGTTTTTGGGATCTTCTTCTTCGTATTGCTATGACTTTAAGATTTTAGTTAAACTTATTTTACTTATACGTTAAACGGTTTGAGCGTTTTTTTTATTTCTTCAGATATCATTTCAGAAAATTCAGTTACTGTTAATGCTCCTAAATCTTCACCTCCATGTTTTCTTACAGAAATAGTGCCATTCTCTTCTTCTTGCTCTCCTACAATAATAATATAAGGAGTTTTGTTCATTTCTGCTTCTCTGATCTTTTTACCGATCGTTTCATTTCTGTGATCTGTAAGGGCGCGAATTTCGGCATTTTCTAACAAATTTAAAACTTTTTCGGCGTATTTTTCATATTTCTCACTGATAGAGAGTATAATAGCTTGCTCAGGCATCAACCAAAGAGGGAAATTACCTGCAGTATGCTCTAAAAGTATAGCAATAAAACGTTCCATACTACCAAAAGGAGCACGATGAATCATTACCGGACGATGCATTTCATTGTCACTACCTTTATAAGTAAGGTCAAAACGCTCAGGTAAATTGTAGTCTACCTGTATTGTTCCCAATTGCCAGCTTCTTCCTAAAGCATCCTTCACCATAAAGTCCAGTTTAGGTCCATAAAAGGCTGCTTCGCCTGTTTCAACGACATAGTCAAGACCTTTATCCTTGGCTGCATTGATAATTGCGTTTTCTGCTTTCTCCCAGTTGTCAACGTCACCTATGTATTTATCCGGATTATCCAGATCTCTTACAGATACTTGTGCGGTAAAGTTTTCGAATCCTAACGATCCAAAGACATAAAGCACCAGGTCTATTACTTTTTTAAACTCCTCGTCAAGTTGATCCGGTGTACAAAATATATGAGCATCATCCTGAGTAAAACCTCTAACTCGTGTGAGACCGTGTAGTTCTCCACTTTGTTCATAACGATACACCGTTCCAAA
Organism: Aquimarina sp. 2-A2; assembly: GCF_045505135.1. Classification (NCBI taxonomy): domain Bacteria; kingdom Pseudomonadati; phylum Bacteroidota; class Flavobacteriia; order Flavobacteriales; family Flavobacteriaceae; genus Aquimarina; species Aquimarina sp. 2-A2. The sequence continues at coordinate 490,395 of NZ_JBJKFI010000003.1, forward strand.
TTCGGCATAACGTTTGGGAAGATCTCTATAGGACCATGGGCCGCTATTGTAGATCTCACAATGGTGTGGGCAATTCATGGGTTTTAACAAAAACTCTTCTCCCTCTGCAGGTGTAGCAATTGGTTGAAAGCTGTCTTCACCATATTTTTCATAGTGCCCGGAGGTTACATATAGTTCTTTTTGACCAATATGTGGCGTCACCACCATTTCGTATCCGGCCTTTTTTTGTGCCTTCTTTAAAAATTGCTCTAAGCGCTCTCGTAGTGCAGCACCTTTAGGAAGCCACAATGGAAGTCCTTGACCAACTTTTTGAGAAAAAGTAAAGAACTGTAGCTCTTTACCAAGTTTTCTATGATCCCTCTTTTTGGCTTCTTCGAGTAATTCCAGATATTCTTTTAATTCTTTCTGTTTAGGAAAAGATGTGCCATAAACTCTGGTAAGTTGAGGATTGTTCTCATTACCTCGCCAATACGCTCCGGCAACACTCATTATCTTTACAGCCTTAATAAGACCTGTATTTGGGATATGTCCACCACGACACAGATCTGTAAAGGTGTCATGATCACAAAAAGTAATTGTCCCATCTTCAAGATTTTCAATCAGCTCTACCTTATATTCATTACCCTCTGTACGATATTTGTCCAATGCTTCATCTTTGGATACAGATCGCATGATGAAATCATGTTTACCACGAGCGATCTCCAACATCTTTTTTTCAATAGCCGGGAAATCTTTTTCAGAAATGGTTTCATCACCCAAATCCACATCATAATAAAACCCGTCTTCAATTGCAGGACCTATAGAAAGTTTTACACCCGGATAAAGCTCTTCAAGTGCTTGTGCCAGAACGTGAGAAGTGGAATGGCGAAAAGCCGTTTTGCCTTCAGCATCTTTCCAGGTATATAAAACCAAATTGCCGTCGGTGGTAAGTTCGGTGGATGTTTCAATAGTGGTGTTGTTGAATTTGGCAGAAATAACGTTTCTGGCAAAACCTTCACTAATGTCTTTAGCAACCTCCATAGCAGTGATTCCGCTATCAAATGCTCTAACCGAGCCGTCTGGCAATGTAATATCTATCATGTAAATTTTATTAAAGCCACAAAGATAGCACGATAATAAAACTCATACAATAATATATAGGACAATAATAAGTATAAAGGTGTATTTCTTTTTATAGATTATTATTGATGGCCCCAATTCGGGCTATTTGTTACAATTCCTCGCTTTGGGCTGCGGGATTTC
>NZ_JBJKFI010000004.1:0-140494 GCF_045505135.1 Aquimarina sp. 2-A2
AACACCTGAATCGCTTAGCTTTGAATCAAAATGGATTATCCAAAAATAAAAACTAACCACAACAACTAAGCATTTATACAGTCGGTACGACCGAGCAAGAATGTGGTGTTGACTAAATCGGGTCAATAAATGTTATTATGGGAGGTTGCGAAGTGTTTCTATAGATCTTAAGCATATATCTTGATTCATATCTCCCTTCTTAAATTTTTACCTTCTGCCTAGTCACTTTTGCTTGCTATTGGCTTATGTATAATAAATTATGTAGTTTAGACCACGTTAAACCCGCTACCTACCCTGCTTAGTTACCTAAGGATAGTGAATAGTAAAAGAACTGTATAGTTACTTTATGTGATTATATATCATTGTTTGCAAACATTTAGAAAATGATCGAACAAGAAATGGACTATCAAACATACAATCCACATACTGACTTAAAATCACTTATCAGTTGCTATTGGACTTTGAAAGTACCAATGCAAACCGAACCACAAAAACAACGAATTGTACCAGATGGCTGTATTGAAGTGGCGTTTATTCTTGGAGACGACATAAGGAGGTACACTTCAGATAATGAATTTATACTACAACCTCGTGCAATGGTGCTCGGACAAACAATTGAACCTTTTTTCATTGAACCAACAGGGTTTGTGAATACATTTGCTGTCCGATTTTATCCTTATGGATTTGCAAACTTTGTTTCTGAACCAATCAAAAACTTGGTAAATAAAGAAACGCCAATACAACAACTTTTTGGAATGCAGACCGCAGATGATTTAGAACAAAAAATGATCAAAGCGGTAAACACCGAACAACGGATAAGGATTATCGAAAAATTTCTTTTAGACAGACTTAATGACGAAAAAACTATTAATTCAATTGTAAAAGACACTGTTGACTCCCTTTTATCTACCAATGGTAGTGCTTCAATAGCTTCAATTTTTAAAGATAAACCTTCAAAACGGAGACAACTTGAAAGAAACTTCAGAAAGCAAATTGGTGTTAGCCCTAAACAATTGGGAAAGGTAATTCGACTCCAAACCGCTTTAAAAATGTTGCTTGACCCAAAGTCAGAAAACTTAACAGATATTGCTTATAAAAGTGACTACTTTGACCAAGCACACTTCATAAAGGATTTTAGAGAATTTACAGGAATAAATCCTAAAGAGTTTATCGCTAACGAAGGCTTGGCCCTTTCTGCTCTTTTTTACAAATAACTCATAGTGTCGCATTTTTACAATTTCAAGCAACTTTCTACTGCTAAATTTGTTCTGTAAACAACACGTCAAAAAATGAAAGATATTATACCTATTACAATTATTGCCTTGACCTTGGGCATTGTATCCTGTAAAAATAAAGAGACTTCTGCTTCCCAACCAAACCCAACCAAAGAGACAAAAATCAAAAATGATACGAATATGAACAGTTTTATATCAATAGTTGAGATTCCGGCAACGGACATTTCACGAGCCATTAATTTTTATAAAGAAATTTTAGGTATAGAAATTGAAAAATTGAGTTTCCCAGAAATGGAAATGGGCTTATTCCCATACCAAGACCAAATGGTAACAGGAGTTATTATGAAAGGAGAAGGTTACGAACCTTCTGCCAGCGGAGTTACCATTTATCTCAATGGCGGAGATAACCTGCAAACTATTCTTGATAAAGTAGAAAAGAATGGTGGAAAAATCATTATTCCAAAATCACCTCATGCAGATGAGATTGGATTTTTTGCTATTTTCCACGATTCAGAGGGAAATAAAATCGGACTTCATTCGCCAAATTGAAAAAAGAGCAAACACACAACAATGTGTCTAAAGTCAGAGCAAATAGGTGCTGAGTTGAAAGGTCATTTTCTTTTTGTAAAGGCGTCAGATTTTAATAAATTAAACAAGATATATAAATATGCTGATAGATTTATTGATTCAAGTGTGTTCACCCTTGTTACAATTTATACATTTGGTGTTGTGGTTACTATCTGAAAACGTAAAACTAAATGAATAAAACAATATTTGAGATTAGTAAAATGGATTGTCCTTCAGAGGAAAATCTTATCCGAATGAAATTGGACGGAATTTCAAGTATTGCGAATTTGGACTTTGATATTCCAAACCGAAAACTAACTGTTTTTCACAGGGGAGAATCTGACCAAATCGAAAAGTCAGTTATCGAACTGAAATTAGGTGGAAAGAAAATCTCGACTGAGCAGACTGACACAACCGAATTTAAAGAAAGTACAAACCAAAAAAAGCTACTCTGGTCTGTTCTCGCTATCAATTTTGCCTTTTTCCTAATTGAAATGACAACAGGAATAATCTCAAAATCAATGGGACTTGTTGCGGATAGTTTGGATATGCTTGCTGACAGTTTTGTTTATGGAATTAGTTTGTTTGCTGTTGGCGGAACTTTAATTAAGAAGAAGCGGATTGCTAAACTTGCCGGATATTTTCAAATAACATTAGCGGTTATCGGATTTGGGGAAGTTTTAAGGAGATTTTTTGGAGATGAGAAACTCCCCGATTTTTCAACCATGATTATTGTGTCGATTTTTGCACTTATCGCAAATGGAATTTGTCTATATATTTTACAAAAGTCGAAGAGCAAAGAAGAAGCTCACATGAAAGCAAGCGTGATCTTCACTTCGAATGACGTGATTATTAATTTAGGAGTAATAATCGCAGGAATTTTGGTAAATTGGTTGCACTCGAATAAACCTGATTTAATCATCGGAACAATCGTTTTTGTGTTGGTAGTTCAAGGAGCGTTCAGGATTTTAAAATTAAGTAAATAAAAAAGCAAATAATTGAAACAAAAATATATAGCTCTATTCTTTCTCTCCTTTTTAATCTTTTATTCATGTTTGGCGCAGACTAAAAAGGATAGCATCAAATTCAAAATAGATACACTGTTAGAATCTGAAATTGAACCATCAGGACCTGGTGGTTCAATACTTTTAAAAAAAGGTAATGAGATAATGTATCTAAAAAACTACGGACTGGCTAATCTCGAAACAAAAGAAAAAATAACAGAAAATACTCCTTTTAATACAGGTTCTATTTCCAAAACCTTTGTTTCTAATGGAATTCTAATTTTAAAAGAAAGAGGGTTACTCTCTTTAGAAGATAGTCTTTCAATGTATTTTAATGACTTTAGCAATAAAGAAATAGCGAATAAAGTCCAAATAAAACATTTATTGTCTCACACGTCGGGACTCCCGGATAATAGGAAAATTAAAGAAAATGTTGAATTTTATTTGACAGCAAAGGATAGTGGAAATTTCGCGTCATTAAAGTTAGCGGAAACTCTTGAATTTCAATCAGGTGAAAAATATAAATATTCTAATCCAGCATTTAATGGCTTAGCTTTAATAATAGAGAAAATTACAAAAGATAAATGGCAAAAGTTTATTATCAAAAATATTCTAGAACCATCTAATATGACACATAGTAAAATTACAGATGGTGATTATCCTCAACAAGGTGTTGCCCATGCTTACAAATTTAAAAATGGACGTTATGTAGAGGATGATTATGGAGAAGTTCCAACATTCGCAGCATCTGGAAACAGCGGAATTTGGAGTTCGGTAATTGATCTGGCAAATTATGAGCATTCGATAAAAGAAAATAAGTTTTTAAGTAAGGAGCTTTTAAATAAATCAAGAACTATTTATAGACCTAAAAATTGGAAAGACTCAATTAATCCGAGAATTGGATATAGTTGGTTCATAACACCTAAGACCAAATCTAGATATAAAATGGATATGATTTATCATACCGGAGAGGTTGGTGGGTTCAATTCATTCTATTTTTATTTTCCTAGTACAGATGTTTTGTTCGTTGGGTTATTTAATAAACCTTTGAAAAATTACGCTAAATTAATCAATGAAACTTTAGATACTTGTAATGACCTAAATTGGTTTGATGAATAATTTGATTTTAATCTCAAATTAAATCTAAAAAGTGTAAACGATGTCCCTTTAACTTGTGCAAACAGTGTCCTTTAACGAAAATTAAAAAAATGATTGAAACGCTTATTAAATACCAAAATGACTCTGAAAGAAACTTTCAGGAAAAGAAAAATTTTTTAACCATTATAAACTATGCTTTTGCCCTTATAATTTTCTTTTTTTCAACCATAGTTTCAGCATTTACTTTTCCTTTAAGATTTTTATATAAAAAAATATTTTTGAAAAAAAATGAATCTGAAATCATACATCTTAATGATAAAAATATAACCTCAGTTTTGAAAAATGAGGAATTAGTATTAATCGATTTTTGGGCTGAATGGTGTGGTCCTTGCCTAATGATGAATTCTACCTTAGAAAAATTCGCGAATGAATCAAAAAATATACAAATCGCTAAAGTCAATGCGGACCTAAATAGAAAATTGATAAATAGATTCCAAATTAAAGGTTTGCCTCAATTCATTCTATTAAAAAATGGAAAAGAAATTAAAAGATATGCTGGTGCAATGACGGTTTTTGATTTGAATAAATTTTGCTATGAAACTGACTCATAAAATACGTCCAACAACTAACCACTCCTACGCTCGTCACTGCCGAGCGTACATACGATGTTGACTCATCCGGACCAATATTTGTTTGTATGGAGATTGCTACCAGTTTCTATAGATCTTTTTCATGCATCTTGATTCTGGTCTCCTTACTTGAACTTTTACCTTCTGGCTAGTCCCTCATGCCTGATATTGGCTTATCTCAAATAAAATCTGTAGCTTAGGCTCAATTATAACCCACTTCCTACCTTACTTAGTTACGAAAGAATAGTGAATAGTGAATAGTAAAAGAACTGTATAGTTGCCGTAGGTAATTATATATTATTGTTGTGGTGCATTTGAGAAAAACATCAAGAATTTATAAATGGCAGGATTAGGCTTTATTTTTATTGTATTACCGATTTCAATAATTCTGTCACTATTGTGGTTTTATACTAAAAAAAACTTTTTCGGAGTTGCGCTTATTGGAATGTGGGGCGGAATGATATTATTGTGGATTTTGTCCGCTGTGCTTCATCCATTTTACACGAAAAAAGTACTTGAGAAATCGGATTTTCATGGGGAATACGTAATCGACCGAAATTATTTTTCTGGAAGACAAGCGGATTGGCAATACAATAATTTCCGATTTGAAATAAAAGAAAATGACTCAATATATTTTTATGTCACGGATGGAAAAATTATTAACGAAACTTATAAAGGAAAAATATCGACTCTTGCACCATATAAATCTGCAAGACTTGTAATTGAAATGGAAAAACCAACTCATCATATATTGGCAACTAATCCAACAATTTATCGTGAAGTTTGGGACTTTTTTATGGTGTTTAATTCACCAAAATTTCATAATATGTATTTCCGAAAAGGAGAATGGAAAGAAATTGAATAGAATAAAACGAAAATAAAAACGACACCACAACAACTTATACTATCCACTGCTAGTAGTTGCGTACTTACGAAAAGTCCAGCCTACCGAAAGCAATCGCACGGATTTTCTATTTGGTTTGTTTTGGCTAATTTAGTGGTAGATCAGCGTAACTAATCTTATACAACAACGTTGTATACATTGATTATTAATTGTACGATGAAAACAATTATATGGAAATTAAATCTAAAATCTAGTCCTAAAACAGTCTTTGATTTACTAAATAAGGCTGAAGGAAGATCAAAATTTTGGTCTGAAAAAGCTTCGGAGACAAACGGGTTCATACATTTTATCTTTCCAAATGGTCTAACATATAATAGTCAGATAATAAAAGTGATCCCGGATAGAGAGTTCCATTTAGACTACTTTGGTAGCTTAGTTAAGTTTCAGTTAGATCCTTCTGAAGAAGGTGGCACTAACCTTACCTTAATCAGTGAGAATGTAACTGAAAGTGACTTTTCAGAAGTTAACGCAGGGTGGGTTTCTGTACTTATGAATCTCAAAGCCGTAGTGGACTTCCAATGTGATTTGAGAAATCATGACTCGAAAAAAACATGGGATCAAGGTTATGCAGATAATTGATACTAAAGCTACATTCAATTCATTTTTTAAATCCGCTACCCTACCTCGCTATATTATCTGTGTTATTTGTGGCTATCGAGTTGAAACCATTGAAAAGGCCTTAACTCAACAGCTGCAGTATTTGAATAAGCTCTTGGATGAATTGGCCAAAGGTCGAAAAATGGAACAGATTTTACGAATTGCATCCAACTAAATAAAATAATGGGTAAAAGTTATTATCTTAATAATCAAAATTATTAAACCGATACTTATGAAAACAATGACGTGTAAACAATTAGGAGGTGCATGTGACCAAAAATTTCAAGCTGCTACCTTTGAGGAGATGGCTGCATTGAGTAAAGCACATGGTATGGCCATGTGGCAGAAAAATGATCAGGCTCATATACGTGCTATGAACGAAATGCAAAGATTAATGAAATCACCCGAAGCAATGAATCACTGGATGGAGAATAAAAGAAAAATTTTTGAAGCGCTTGAAAACGATTAATACATCTTAAGCTTTGTAACTCTTCAACTAACAACTACGTAATAATCTTTTAGTATGTATTATGATAGTTTAAATGTCTACTAGCATCAGGTAGATAAAATATCTGAGATTCTAAGTAACTCCTTGTTAATACTATGATCCTCTCGTAAGCCTTTATCAAAATCGGTCGTGGTTATAACGTTGTTTAGTAAGCCTACCATCACATTTTTTTCACCGTCCAATAGCAATTCAACTGCACGAACGCACAAGCGACTTGCCAAGGTTCGGTCAAAGCAAGAAGGAGAACCTCCACGTTGCATATGTCCCAACACGGTTACACGAACGTCATAATTGGGTAAGTTTTCGGTAACATAATCTGCTAACTCATAAACGTTTTTTCCTATCCTATCGCCTTCACTTACTACTACAATACTGGATGATTTTCCCGAACGTCGGCTTCGTTTTAAGGATTCCAGCAAGCGCTCTAACCCTAAATCTTCTTCTGGGATTAGAATTTCTTCGGCACCCGCTCCTACTCCGCTGTTTAAGGCTATAAATCCTGCGTCGCGTCCCATGACTTCCACAAAGAATAGCCGATCATGAGAACTGGCAGTATCTCTGATTTTATCAATAGCTTCAACCACTGTATTAAGCGCAGTATCATAACCAATTGTAAAGTTTGTACCTGCAATATCATTATCAATAGTACCCGGAACTCCAATAATCGGAATATTATATTCTTCATTAAAGATCTTCCCGCCTTTGAATGTACCATCTCCTCCAATTAAGACCATTGCATCTACCCCAATTTCCTTAAGGTTTTCTGCAGCTTTTTGGCGACCTTCTTTGGTCCTAAAAGCTTCTGATCGGGCCGATTTCAGAATGGTTCCACCTCGGCTTATGATGTTACGTACAGAACGCGCGGTCATCACCGTATAATCTCCTTCGATCATTCCTTGATACCCTCGATAAAAACCAATACACCGCACATCATAATACGCACAAGCTCTCGCTACAGCACGAATAGCTGCGTTCATTCCCGGAGAGTCGCCTCCGGATGTCATTACGCCAATGGTTTTAATCGGTTTTGCCATAAATTGCTAATCTTTTAGTTGGTAGTTTTTTTAGTAGTAAAATTAATATACTTCGGACGTTTTTCAACGGCTACGCTATCTTTTTTTACTAAAGATTCTTTTTCTTCCCGGGTAGCAAAAATCTTCTTCCACAATTCATTAAAGTTATCAAAATCTACCGAATAAGAAAGTCCCACCCCTTGTGTGTAACCGTTATTTTCTCCAATATATTGAATATCGTTTTCACGATTAAAAATTTTGCCTCGCAGGGTCCCTTGTTCATTAAACAAATACTCAACTTCTACGTTACCTACAACCACCGATTCACTCACGCCGCCTACGGGAACACCCACCTGTCCGTTAATCAAAATACGGTTGTTTATCCTGGTGGATAGGGTAACTCCAAATTGATCTGAGGTTTCTTCGTCCAAGACACGGTCTCCCTGAGTATAATTAAGACCAACCTGAAACTTATCATCTTCACCGGAAAAAATTCCATTAACTAAACTGGAAGCACGTTCAACCAAATTTCCGGTTATTGCATTCTGTCCCAACGTAAAGTCATTATAAAACTGTCCTTGTGTAACTAAGGATAAGGCTTGTAATTCTCTTGCCGACTCACTCTCCAAACGATACTCTAATTCGCTTTTGACAATAGAATTTAAGAACGGGAATTCAATATTAAAATCCAGATCCGGTTGTACCAGTTCCCCTTTCAGATCCACCACTACTTCTACCGGAATCTTTTTATTAAAGGTTGCATTTTCTAACAAAACTGCCGGATTAGCTTCTGTTCTGTAGACAGCACTTAGGTTTAACACTGCCCGTGTCGGGCTGCCATCCCAGTTAATACTTCCCCCGGATCGTACATTAAATACCTTCTCTACAAAAGCTCCGTATCTAAAGTTGTACACCCCTTCATAGGCATAAAAATCCCCCCACATGTTGAATTTTCCATTGGTATTGATTTCTATCAAAAGGGTTCCGGCACCTCTTCCTTTTAACGAACTGCCTGTATTTTTATCGATTACGATTTCAACTTCTGCATTACGATTAACATCGAGATCAAAGTTCAGTTCGAGCCCCTTTACCTCTTCTATAATAATCTCTTCTCCTGCCAATCTTGCTTTTTTCTCTTCCGGACTTAAAAAATGGATATAACTACTCTCTCCCAGAGATTCTGATTCGTTCAACGGAATTTTGAAAACTGTTCCCTTCTCGGTAGTTGCATTAACATCAATTACCAATTCGTCACTGGGACCGTGAATTTTTGCGTCTCCACTGATAAAAGCGGTCCCATAATACAATGAAAATTCATCCTCTTCGGTATCGAGCACTAATAGTCGATCTGCGTCCAGTTCTAATCCCAAATACCATTTTGAAAATCTCTTATGACGAATAAAACCACCCAGCGTACCTTTAGAATTATATTTGGTATCGGTTATAGCGATATCTTCAAAAATAAAGTTTTGCTTATTGAGCGAAATACGTGCATTATCCTCCAGCGCCAGATCTACGTTTAAATACGGAATGCGCAATCCGGCATTATTTAACACCAAATTTCCATTGATATTAGGATTCACGTAATCTCCTGTTACCGATGCACCGCCCGAAGCTGTACCTCTTAAATCATCCAGTACAATTCCGCCCAAGGCACTAAAGCCAGACATATCAAGACCATTAAGTCCAATGTCCAAATTGATATTAGAGCTATCTTCACCAACATCAATCCCCCCAATAGCTGAAAACGTTTTCACACCCGTACTATCAGTCAACTTGGTATTGATACTATATTGGGTCAAAGATTCATTACCTGCAACATTGAGTTTAAGTTCACCTAACTTGGAAGCGTTTATCTGAAAATCATCAATACTTATGGTTGAACTTGGGAAATAAACCCCTTCTTCCTGAAAGATTCTTAAATTTCCATCAACCACGCCCTTGAACCTCAAGCTGTCAAGACTTGGTGTTATTTTATATAGATCTACATCACTGAATACAGCTTTGATATCTTTGAAATCGCTTCCTTTTGTAACACCACTTACCTCAATTTTCTCATTTTTGTGAGTAAGGGAAATAGGTCGAATCCGCACGGTTTCAAATCGATTATCAAAGATGATCTTATTATCAGATTTACTTTTGTTGTGATTGGCGTACCAAGTATACCCTTTAAAAGTAAAGTCCGACTTTCTAAGTCCGATTACTGATTTATTGTCCTCATTAATCGTGTGATAAAACTCTAAATTAAAAGTGTCCTCGTTATTGGTACCACCCTTAAATTCTGAACGCATAAACAATGTATCCTTAAGAGTCACGTTAATTAAACTAAACTCTGAAGCATCATAAAAATTAGAGTCAATACTATCAATGGCTACATAGGTGTTGAAAATCGGATTCTTATTATCTACCTGTATATCTACTTTTTCAAAAAGATTATCAAATGCCTTGATCGAGGGTGATTTAAACGTCAGTTTAAACTCTGAGTCGTTGCTTTCTACCCGCCCTTTGATAAACGTATTAGGTGCAAACTGAATTTCGGGTAGAAAAACATCCACAATTTTATTGTAGATATTAAAGTTGAATTCCATAAACTCATCATCGGTAATGGCTACAGGTTCAAAATTGGTATATAAGCTGGCAATGGAGTTTCTGAATAAATCATATACATTCTCAAACCTGAACTTACCACGTACACTCCCCTGAATGATATCCGGACTGTTTATGCTGATCGTACGTACATTATCGGTGTCAAAACTGGATACTACTTCAAAATCTTCAAAATAATAATCAGATTTTTGATTTTTGTATAAGGTTTCCTGAAAGCTGATGGTTCCAACCACATCATTAATACCCGAACCTTTCATATCCATGATAACATCTCCCTTAAAGATGGATAAGCTATCACGAGTAAATAAATTAAGTGTATTGAGATCTATATACTCAACATTGGCAACAAAATCGTAGTTGTTTATGGTTTTATCCATATCTACAACTCCGTTAAAAATCAACTGAATATTTGGATCATCAATGACTAAACGTCCATCAAAGACAGGATCCTTTAATCCACCTACTACCGAGATGTTATTATATGTATAGCCATTAAATTCTAAAGCGCTTATATCTCCTTCAATTTTGGTATCCAGATTCGCCAAAGTAAATCCGTTCCCATCCACATCAATATTAAATGCCGCTTTGCCCAACGATTCTTTTCCTAATAACTGTCCGAGATTAAAACTTTCGGAAATGATATTTCCATTATACGTTGCGTTTTTGGCATTTTCCAGCTCTCCTAACAATACAAAAGCATAGATTTTACCTAACTGCGAGTAAAAATCCATGTCCAAATCCACTGCATTAGGGGTAACCATGATGTTTCCCGTTCCACGAATACTACCAAACTGATAGAGTTGTTTGGGTAACGAAGAGCCTAGAATGTTTGGCAAGAGGTTGACTAAATCGTAATAATTGGTCGTCAGGTTATCAAACTTACCATTGAGTTTAAAGTTCTTGGGGTCCGAGACCGCATTTTGTATATGCAAATCTCCGCGAATAATGGTTCGGTCGAGTCCAAGAATATTCGCATCAATTAATTTAAAATCATTTAATGTCCCCCGTAAAACGGTATTGTCAAATGTGATAGTATGGTCTTTCCCAAATTCCTTATAAAAAGGAATAAGATCGTTTGTAGACATATCAGCTTCGGTAAAAGCAGCTGTGATATCTACTTTATTTTCAAAATCGGAAAAATTCTCTTTAGTATAGGATAACGCAATCTCTCCCATTATTTTAGAATCCTGAGTTTCCAGATTAAAATCTCTGAATAACATCTGCGTTTCCGTCAATGAGAACTTTGTTTGCAGATTACTTACATCCAAGCCTCTGGCTTCTTTTAAAGATAAGGTATTTGTGGTGATATAAAAATCCGGTCCGTCTACCTTCAGATCCTCTGCATCGATAAAGATATTTGTAAAATCCAGTACTTCGGGATTAGATATATTTTCATTCACATAACTAAACGCTCCGTTTTCAACAGTAACATCTTCTGCCGTCAGAACAAAACTCGAACGTTCCCGTTTCTTTTCGGTATTAAATTTTCTTACAAAAATCATGAGATTATCACTGGACTCACCCTCGTAGATTTTCATATTAAAATCCAGACTGTCAATTGCTACAGCTCCCAATTCAGGCTGCCCCTTTGTAATTTCCTTTAGATTGAGAATAGAGCCTTCAATAGCTTTAGCATAGATAAGTGTATCCTTGTGATGATCTTTTATAAAAACTTCCTGCAAATCAAGGTTACCTGAATAGGTCAAACCAATTCTGCCAATACTTAGATCGACATCGTATGTTTCATTGAGATAATTCGTGAGTTTTTTACCAAAGAAAGTTTGTATTCCGGGAATCGAAAACAGAATCACCAGAATAGCAAAAATGGCAATTAGAACGGTAAGCGTTCTAATCAATATCTTCCCGAATTTTTTGATACGTATTATTGTTTTAACTTTGCTGACAATATTAACAATTTCTATGCCCTTTTCCTCATAATGAGTTCACAAAATATATACATCCTGGCAATTGAGTCATCTTGTGATGATACCTCTGCGGCTGTACTATGCAACGATAAAGTATTGTCAAATGTTGTGGCAACACAAAAAATTCATGAACAATATGGTGGTGTAGTTCCAGAACTTGCATCACGTGCGCACCAGCAACACATTGTACCTGTGATAGATCAGGCAATTAAGCAAGCAGGAATTACCAAAAAAGATCTGCATGCTATTGCGTTTACTAAAGGTCCGGGTCTTATGGGTTCCTTATTGGTGGGAACCTCTTTTGCCAAGTCCCTGGCGCTCGCTTTAAATATTCCGTTAATCGCGGTCAACCACATGCAAGCCCATATTTTAGCTCATTTTATCAAAGAAGACGGGTATAAAACACCACAATTTCCGTTTTTGGCGATGACCATCAGTGGCGGACATACACAAATTATAGAAGTCCGGGATTATTTTGATATGAAAGTAATCGGCGAAACGATTGATGATGCCGTGGGCGAAGCTTTTGATAAAAGTGCCAAGATTCTCGGTTTTCCCTATCCGGGAGGTCCTTTAATTGATAAGTATGCTAAACTCGGAAATCCAAAGGCATTTCCCTTTACCAAACCTAAGGTTGACGAACTCAATTTTAGTTTTAGCGGACTTAAAACAGGGGTTCTCTATTTTATTCAAAAGAAAGTAAAAGAAGATCCAGATTTTATTACAACCAATCGTGATGATATCTGTGCTTCCATTCAATATACTATTGTTAACATCCTGACTGATAAGCTGAAAAAAGCAGTCAAGCAGACGGGCATTACTCAAATTGCTATTGGGGGTGGCGTATCTGCCAACTCCGGTATTCGAGAAGCTTTACAAAAAGCCGAACAACATTGGGGATGGACTACATTCGTGCCAAAATTTGAATATACCACCGATAATGCAGCGATGATTGGTATTGTAGGGTATTTAAAATATCTCAACAAGGATTTTACCGATATGAGTGTGGTTGCCAAAGCCCGAATGAAATTTTAAAACAATCCTGAGACCATGCAATTATTTTACAGCACAGATCTTACAGAACAGGCTTCGACCTATTCATTTTCGAAGGAAGAAAGTAAACATATACATAAAGTCCTCCGTAAATCTGAAGGGGATCGTTTGCATGTTACAAACGGTAAAGGCTTGTTATGCAAAGGAAGCATCACATTTGCCAATGCGCAACGTTGTGATATCTTAATTGAGGAAACCCACCTCACTCCGCCCAAACCTTACCGGTTGCACATGGTGGTGGCTCCTGTAAAAATGAATGATCGCTTTGAATGGTTTCTGGAGAAAGCTACAGAGATTGGCGTTGACGAAATTACGCCGATTCTTTGTGATCATAGCGAACGTAAAGTTATTAAACCTGAGCGCTATGAAAAAATTCTGCAAAGCGCTATGAAACAATCACAGCAAACCTTTCTTCCTAAATTAAATAAGTTGATTCCGTTTTCTGAGTTTCTTAAGCAAGAGCAAAAAGGTATCTTATGTCTTGCACATTGTGAAGATGGTCAAAAGCAAAACTTAAAAACCTTAGTTGATCCTGAACAGGAGGTTACCATACTGATCGGACCCGAAGGTGACTTTTCGCCTGACGAAATCCAAAAGGCACTGGATCATAAATTTCAACCGATAACACTTGGAGCAACACGCTTGCGAACAGAAACGGCCGCTATAGCAGCTGTTCACAGTGTTGCGTTTATTAATTCGTAAGGAATTAAACATGTAGTTTTAAAAATTTTTCATGGAATTCAGACATATTTTTATCTGTATCATTTATAAAATATCGCTTCGTTAATAGTATCTAAACGTTAGCTTCCCTGATTAAATTTTTAGTACTTTTAACATCTAATTAGAGTTTGTAAGTGTATGAAAATTCTTTGTAGTCTCTTATTCATAGTTAGCATCGCCATACAGGCACAGGAAATTGCAGTACTACATTATAAAGGGGGTGGGGATTGGTACAGTAACCCTACTGCACTCCCCAACTTAATTACCTTTTGCAACAACACTATCGGTACAGTCATTGACACAAAACCTGAGGTGGTAACACCGGATAGCTCTGATCTTTATAATTATCCTTATATACACATGACTGGCCATGGCAATGTCTATTTTAGTGAATCGGAAGCTCAAAATCTACGTGCGTACCTTATGAGTGGTGGTTTTTTACATATTGATGATAATTATGGTATGGAACCGTTTATAAGAAAAGAACTGATAAAGGTATTTCCTGATAAAGAATTAGTAAACTTGTCTCCCTCACATCCTATCTTTTCGACTGCTTTTCCGTTTAAAGACGGATTGCCTAAAATTCATGAACATGACGGTAGAGCTCCGCAAGCGTTGGCAATTATGGAGAATAACCGTGTTGTTTTACTATTTACTTTTGAAAGTGATCTTGGTGACGGATGGGAAAGTCCTGAAGTACATAATGACCCGGAAGACGTTCGCCTAAAAGCCTTGCAAATGGGAGCGAATATTATTAAATACGCATTTAACTACTAATGGCCCAACAATTACATCATACCTCTGATGCTTTTCAGAAAAGAGCGCATCCTATCGTTTTAATCTGTGATCATATAGGTTCTCCCGCTAATATTGGGAGTCTTTTTAGAATTGCTGACAGTTTTGGTGTCTCTCATATTTATTTTATTGGAGAACATATCGCTATAGAGAGTAAACGTATGGAACGTACCGCCAGAGCAACACATAAAATAGTTTCGTATGATGTGCTTCCTGATGCTACCTCCCTGGTATCTGAATTGAAGGATAAAGGATATGCAGTAGTAGCGTTAGAGATTACCGATACCAGTACACCAATCCATAACTATAAAATAAATCAGGATCAACCCATTGCGTTGATTCTGGGAGAAGAAAATACGGGCGTATCTCAACAGTTATTAGCGCAGGCTGATACGTCGGTGCATATTAATATGTATGGCAATAATAGTAGCATGAATGTAGCAATGGCTACAGGCATCGCTTTATATGAATTAACAACACAACTTAACCATGTCTAGCTCACCAAACCGTATTCATTCGAAAGCCATTACCCTTGGGATACTCAAAGCTGTAGGGGTACTTGTAGCAGTTGCTGCCGTACTTTGGTTTTTATACAAAATTCAGTCTGTATTGGTGTATATAGCTTTTGCAGCAGTCATCTCCCTTATGGGTCGACCATTAGTAGTCTTTTTTAAACGTCGATTGCATTTTAGAAATACCATTGCAGTCATCTGTACCCTGTTTATAATTACCATTCTCTTTCTAAGTATATTCACGCTGTTTATTCCAATAGTGATCGAACAGGCTCAATTGATAGGTGAAATAAATATTGAAAATGTAGGTGATGACCTGGATCAGCTTAACAATCAAATTAGTGAATTCTTCGGGATTAATCGTCTTAGTTTTGTCGAATTAGTAAAGCGATCAGACCTGGTTAACTTTATAAACTTCAGGTCAATACCAGATATGGTCAACTCTTTTCTTAACATCTTTGGTTCTGTGATGTTGGGCATCTTTTCTATCCTCTTTATCTCTTTCTTTTTCCTAAAAGACAGTCAGATTCTGGAAGGTAGTTTGCTTGCCTTTGCACAACCGGGTGACGAGGGAAAATTTAGAACCGCCTTTAACAAGATTAAAGACCTGTTATCAAGATATTTTGTTGGCCTTCTCTTACAGATCACCATCATATTTGTACTTTATACCATCTTACTTTTAGTCTTTGGTATCAACAATGCCATCGCCATAGCATTAATTGCGGCTATCTTTAATATTATTCCCTATATCGGACCCTTAGTCGGCGGAGTGTTTATTATTGTACTGGCAACAACCAGTAATTTGGGAATGGATTTTTCTACAGTAATCTTCCCAAAACTTGTCTATATCGTCATTGGCTATATGATCGTTCAATTGGTGGATAATTTCTTTAATCAACCTATAATTTTCGGAAACAGTGTAAAGTCGCATCCATTAGAGATCTTTTTGGTCATTATTATCGGTGGTTTACTTTTTGGAATTGGAGGCATGATCGTAGCGATACCTGCTTATACTTCGTTAAAAGTAATTGCAAAAGAATTTTGGTCAGAATATAAGATCGTTGCTAAACTCACAAAAGATTTGTAAGTGAATACCAAGCTATTGCTCCCAGAAGTACAGGATTTTATTTTTAAAACCTCTAACGAGTCCGTAGATCTTACCAAACTGATCTTGGCAGGAAGTCCGTTTGAAGGTATTACCATACAAGAACTGGCGCAACAAATTGCGGGTCGACAAAAAGCTTTACAAAAACTAAACTCCTGGGCCTCGTGTCGCGATATTATTTATCCGCCTACCCTTAATCTGGAACAAACATCGTCTGATACCACTGCAACTTATAAAAGTGCATTGGTAAGTGGAGACTCATTGATCGATCTTACGGGAGGTTGGGGTGTTGACGCGTTTGCTTTTAGCCAACAAATACATCAGGTGCTTCATTGTGAGCTTAATCCAACGCTCAGTGAACTTGCCACTCACAATTTTGAGATTCGTAAGGCAAACAATATTGAAACAAAATGCGGAGATGGATTAGCGGTGCTTAAAACAAGCGAAAAGCTCGATTGGATCTACGTAGATCCCTCACGACGATCAGATACAAAGGGAAAAGTTTTCTTTTTACAAGATTGTCTGCCGGATGTTACTGTGCATCAGGAGCTTTTTTTTGAAAAAGCAGATAATATCCTTATTAAAACCTCTCCGCTACTAGATCTGCAACACGGTATCGAAACTTTAAAGCATGTAGTTAAGATTCACGTCGTGGCTGTAAACAATGAGGTAAAAGAATTACTTTGGGTACTAAAGAAGGATCACACAGGGTCTGTCAAAATCACGACTGCTAACATCCATAAACAAGGAACTGATATATTCACGTTCAAATACGGGAGCCGTACCTTACAGCAAGTATCGTATGGATTACCTTCAGACTATTTGTATGAACCAAATGCCGCAATTTTAAAAAGTGGTGGTTTTGCTAACGTAGGAGAAACATATGAGCTTGATAAATTGCATTCCAATAGTCATCTGTATACATCCCACACCCGCGTTACCTTCCCCGGAAGGCTTTTTAAAATCATAGAGGTCATACCGTTTTCAAAAAAAGAAGTAAAGCGACTGGGCATCACCAAGGCTAATATAACGATCCGTAATTTTCCTGATACCGTTGCTACTCTGCGTAAACGGCTTAAGATAAAGGACGGCGGAGAGGATTATTTGTTTTTTACCACAGATCTTAATGAGAGAAAAATTGTAATCCATGCAAAAAAAAATAGCGACGCGATCTAAGACCACGCCACTACTTTCACTAAATATATCTAACTATTAAAATGAGCTTACTGCTTTTTCAACTTTAAAAAAGTCTTCATCTTCTTTCTCAATCATGTAATCCTTATCCTCTACAGAGTAATTAAACTCTCTACCTTTAACTCGGATCAAGAAACCATCTTTAGCAGGAAAGATATTAAAGTCCTTGTCTGCTTCCTTAATGTACGATAGCTCAATTACATTATCAAATGCATCGTTATTATCATCATTAATTGAGATTACCTTAGTCACCATTTCTGGGGTTTCTACACGATCCTGATTTACTTTATCCTTATCATTTTCGTCCAGTTTCACCGGGCTCATCTCTTTATTTTTGATCTTTACGACATAGGGCATCTTTTTATCCCCTTTATCGATCTCGTACGTCTTTTCGATCGTTTCTTTTGTTAGCTCTATACTTTGATCCTGTGCACTTGCTATCGAAATTAGATTCAATGTAAAGGCAAAGGCCATCATTTTTAATGCTGTAATATTCATAAGTATGTGGTATTTAAATTAATAATTGGTATGCTTCTTCACTAATTCCAGTAAAGGATGGTTAGTCCTCAGTAATTAGTTAGAAGATATAACTTCGTTACGTTTCTTCAACGTTTCTAATTTCTTTTCGAGAGAAGTAATTACGTCATCAGCTTTTACGCTCATGTTACTTACCAGTCCATCTAATTCATTTTCAAACTCAGCCTTTTTAGAGGTAAATCGTGAGTTGATTTCTGTTGAAAAAGCGTTGGCTTTGTCCATGATATCACCTTTAGCATCTACAGCTTTTTTCTGTATTTTGGTTCTGGTGTTTTTACCCTTGTCCGGAGCAAATAAAATTCCGATTGCGGTACCTACTGCTGCTGCTGCTAATACTCCAAAAATAGTGTTGTTTCTGTCTGACATGTTTTTTTATTTTAAGTTAATAGTCTACTTTATTAATTGAGTTGCTTTTTGATCGGTATATCATGTATTTCCAGCAATTCAACAGTGTAAAGATACTATCAAACAGCCTTGGTATAATGGAGTTTAACGCTGTTTAACCCTTATTAATACTAGTTAACAGAAGTAAATGTTAAAATGGAAACGGAGTGTTAAAGGCTTTAAGTATTGTTTTGCTTTCGCGAAAGAAAATGCGGTTGTTATTCCGATTTTGAGACCATACTATTCATGTGTATTTATTCTGAAATTAATTAAATAATCAGTACATACTTATATAGTAGTTATAACAAATTAGAAAATTTAGAACACATTTATCCTTCAAAGGAAGCTATAAAGTCTCCCTTTGAAGGGAGATTTAGAGGGATGTGATGTGCATCTATGGTTTTGATCTTATAAGCACTATCAGTAACGCTTTATATTCTAGAAAACTATTGTCTCTAACACGTTATTTACTGGGTCATCCTAATATCCAAAATACTTTAAAGCAGAAAAGACCATACCTGTAGCAACAATCACTTCAAGTCTAACAATTAAGACTTAGAGGGAAGCAAAGACGCCTTAACCTGAAACAATGTCATCTTTTATCAAAGCAATTGAGACTTCAACCGCAACAATAACGTCTTCACCTGTAACAATGTCATCTTTGGGGATAACAATTCCATCTTAAAGTGTAGCAATAGCATCTTTATCTATAGCAAGGCGATCTTGAAGCACAACAATTTAGTTTATTCTCCGACTTATCTATATTCTAAACTGAAAAAAGCTGCAAATTTGCCTGTTTACTATAGATCAACACGAAAGTGTTTTATTTTTTAACATAAAATTTTACTTTTTTGTAAATAATTGCTACTTTGCTCTCGCTTAACGAGCAAACACCCACCCCACTTAGTTACGTTGTACGTACACTGTATTGTAACCAATTTATTTACATATATATGACTAAACAACAGATCAACAAGTTGGACATGTACCAGGCGGTACAAACTTATCTGGACACTAACACCAAAAAATGGAGTGGAATTCCTAAACTGTTGGAATTTAAGAATGAATTAGATCAACTCCTTATTCACTTACAAGAGGACAGTAAAAATCAGGAAGGGGCTAAACTCTATCTGGGCAGTAACAAAATTGCACAAAAACGTATCGTTGCCGAAAAAGCAGATATTTTAAATGACATTCTTGAAGCCTACGCTGCGATTGAAGAAAAGAAGGGACTGGAACAAAAAGCTGGCAAATCATTTACTGAATTATTCCGTTTGCGCAATCAGGACTTTATTCTGGTCATTAATGAAACGATAAGCTTGTTAGAAGAACATCTTAAAGCCTTAGCAGTATATGGTGTGACTGCAGAACAAATTACAGATCTAAAAACAAGTTTTGACGGGTTTTTGGAGTTACACGGTCAGCCGAGACAATATCGTATTGAGAGTAAGCAAGCGACCATGAGCTTGTCAGAGTTATTTGATCAGCTAACAGAATTGCTAACGAATAAGTTAGACAAAATCTTAAAGAGTTATAAACGTACGGACAGTAACTTTTATAATGGTTACGAAGCTGCGAGAATAATCGTAAACGTATAATTGAATCAAAGCCGAATCCTAACCCGATTCGGCTTTTTTTATTAAAAAAACCAATCACACTTTCTAAATTACCACAGCATGCAAACACTCACTAAAATTATCATCCTAGTCATTAAAGCAACACTGGCACTTTTCTTATTGGCTTGTAATACTACAGAAGATCAACTAACCAATGATTGGAAAGTACGCAAAATGGAACGAATGGTTTCTGTAACGGCAGATACACAAGCTCCTATTGAGATTGAAGTACACAAAAAAGCTGCATACAAGCTGGAGTCTACTAAAATGGCAAAGATTATCACGCAAACAGGTTCAAAGATTACCGGTTCATGGCAAGTAGAGGATTCAATTCTAACCATTAAAACCAAAGAGGAACGTAAACGCCTTACCATCGACACCCTTGCCGCTGATACGCTTATCTTAACCTCAGATCGATTTAAGTTTTATCTGGGGCTTGATGAGTAGAAATATTAATATTTTAGCAAAAACTATTTAAACTGTATGAAAAAAATCATATTTGCCATACTTTTTGTTCCAACTCTGGTCTTAGGACAAGATTTTTTATTGGAATTTGACAGGTATAATTCGGTTTATACTTTTAAATGGGAAGGTTATGAAGTTCCCAACGAGAATGATGTTAAACTTAAATTCATTGAATTTATTGATTCAAACCAGATTCTTAAAGAAGAAAAGCAGGCTTTGAAGATGATAGGTATACAACTGAAACATGAGATTCGAGCTGTTGACTTAAATAATGATAAACTCGCTGATGTAATTTATCAAGGTCCGACTATGGGCGAAGGTTTAGTTCTTTATATATTCTTTCAAACTGAATCTGGATTTCAGAAGGTATTTACTTCACAACAAGGCATTGTGAAGGTAGACTGGAACGCAGAGTATCTTGATAAATTATATATTAGAAATTGGGGATGTTGTGCTGATCCTAACTTAACTAATTTAGTGTATCAAGTTTCCTATTCAGAAAATATTCCAACCTTTAAGTTAATCTGGGAATCAATAGAAATACGATCGTTTATAACAAAACCTAAACATACTTTTACTTCTAAAAAATTTGAAGTTATTAATGAAAAATACAAGCTTCGAGCTAACCCATGGATTGACGATAAAACAGCTAACGATTTTTTGGGAATTACGGGAAACACAATTGGTGTTCTCAAAAAAGGATATAGAGGAACTGCATATGCGTCTCACACAGACAACACTGGCAGAATTTGGTGGTATGTCTCAATTGATAATGATTATAAGCTTGAAAATGCTTATATCAATTATGACCATCATGGATCCAAACCACATCTGGTCGGCTGGCTTAGTAGTAGATTTGTTAAAGAAATTAAGGACTGAACTGAATAACTTATAAATGAGAGGTAAGTCAAAACTTTGAAACGCTAGAAATTAACTTTAGTGACAACAGTCACTCTGATGATTATGACGCAGATTTTGATTGATGCTTTTGAAATCCAAATGAAATAACGCCTTCTTTAAGCACCCCAATTATTAAACACTTTACACTATATTTGCCGCTTATTAAAATACATGGCTACTACCCTACTTTCTTCCCCATTACAAGGTTTTACTGATTTTAGATTTCGTAATGCGTTTCAACAATATTTTGGCGGTATTGATACTTTTTATGCACCGTACATTCGGCTTAATGGTAAATTAGTTATCAAGTCCTCGTATCAGCGTGATCTGCAACCTGAAAACAATACAACACTCGAAGTGATACCGCAGGTAATGACCAACGATGCCGATGAGTTCTTATTCGTCATCAAATACATACAGGAACTGGGGTATAAAGAACTTAATTGGAATTTGGGTTGTCCGTATCCCATGGTAACCAAACGTGGTATGGGGTCAGGTTTGATCTGTGAACCTCAAAAAATAAATCATATCCTGGAGCGTGCACATAATGAAACCGATGTCGTGATTTCTATGAAAATGCGCATGGGATATGAGCATAGTGAAGAGATACTGGACACCTTTCCCATTCTCGATAACTATCCGCTTAAAAACATTGCGATTCATGCTCGAATCGGTAAACAGTTATATAAAGGTGGTGTGGATCTGGATGCTTTTGCACGCTGTATAGATGCTACAAAGCATACCTTATATTATAATGGTGATATTACTTCTGTGACGGGTTTTAAGGCTATGCAAGAACGTTTTCCTATGATTGATCACTGGATGATTGGTCGCGGACTTATTGCAGATCCGTTTTTACCACAAATGATTAAGAACAATACTACAGAGTATCCCAAGGATCGATTCAAAATTTTTAAAGCTTTTCACGATACCATCTATCAAGAATATGATGCCGCTTTATCAGGACCTACTCCAATTAAAATGAAAATGCAGGGTTTTTGGGAATATTTTGCGCAAGCTTTTCCTAATCCACAGAAAACTTTTAAGAAGATAAAGAAGGCAGGAAATCCACGGGCCTATCAAAGTGCAGTGGCAGAGATCTTAAAAGAGTAAGTTATTATTTTGAAAAGGCACCGGAGTTTTTAATAAATCCATTGAGTAACTTCTTAAGAGCAGGATCGGTAACAGTCGATATATTTTTTTGAATATATGCTTTATCTTCCTCTATATTTCTACGATATCCCACTATTCTAGGCACATTGGATTGAACACTCAAGCGTATCATACGAAGCTCTATATTCGCAGGGGCCTCGCTAATCGCAGTTTCGATTAACTTTTTTCCTTCCTTAAAATAGCTTAGCTTGTCTTTGATACTCCCCGCAACAGATGCTTTTAGGGTAAGTGCGGCCCCGTGATACCCTCTATACACAGGTTTTGAAGAAGGCATAGTTTCTTGGGTTAGCTTATAAAATTCTTCGATTGTTTCTTCGTTAGCACTGATCTCACGATAGGCTTCTCTGATGACATTGAGTTCTTCGGTTGTATTAAATGAAGCAACCACGCAAAACAAACTTATAAGAATTTTAATACCCATCGCTATAGTCTTTCAAAAACAACCACCACTTTTAAAGCGATCGTCTCATTATACATAATTGTACTTTTAACTTTAATTTCCTCTTCTGTGTCGGTAAAGGTATTCGCAATCACTAAGTCCGGATGCTTATCAGGATTTATGACCGCCATAAACTTTACGTTTGAAGCTTTTTTCATAAACAAGGGCACACCGACACGCTCTTCTGTTAGTTCCTTAATAATCTGAAGCATACATACGCCCGGAGTTACCGGATTGTTGGGGAAATGACCTTTAAACAGTTCACTGTCCGCATTAAGATGAACCTTAGCTGTTTGAACAGTATCTTCTATTGTAATCTCTTGAGTGGTATATAAATCTGCTATAAGCATGCTTAGTTTTTAATAAGTTCCAGCGCCATTGCCAAGGCAATATCGTGATGATTAATTGTTATTGCAGTCGCTTTGTTAGTATCAACAGCATCAAAGTTAATGGTGATTTGCTTCCCTAACATTCCGCTGCGAATAATATGCGATAACTGTTCGGCATCACCTGTGTAAAAATAAAAATTCTTTTGGCTTCTTCCTGCAGTTTTGAGAACTTTATAAGTGACACCTTGATAGGCTTTCTTAATTTCAGCTTTCGGTTGTATCAAGGTAGTAAAATCTCTTAGCAAGGTATTAATAATAAACTTCTTATCCATTGCTTCGATAACCGTATGAACCTTATTTTCTTTCGGACTTAATTCAAAATCAAAAAAAGTAGTTCCAAACTGCGAAGTACATACCACGCGATGTGCGTCTTCCCCTATTCTTTTGATAATTAGCAACCCGCTCATTTCGTTAGAATACACCTCGATATTAATTTTGTATACATAATCGTATTCTAGATCCGTAAAATAAGGATTAACCGTTGGTTGTTGTACTACTGCAAGTGATTTATAGGTATCCTTGGGTACCACAGACTTACACTGCACAAAAACGAATGCGAGAAGACTAATGACTAAAAACCGCATCGGGAATAGGTGTGTTAACAGACTGGTTTGTAAATGTAATGGCTGTATAATCTCCGGAAGGCTCTATTAACTTCACTGCAGATACCAACAAGGTACTTGCATCAAAGGTAAGTTCAATTTGCTTAAATAAAGATCCTAAGGCCTTATCAAGCGGTACAAGGTCTACGCGATACGCTGTATCAATTTTGTAGAACTTCATATCGAACTCTTCTTTATTAAGCATATCACCACTTACACTTCTTGAAACTAAGGCGTTAAGTTTGTTAAAAACCTTACTTGATGATAGATTTACATCACTCTTCTTGCCTTCGTCATTAATATACAGTGTATTCTCTTTGAAAATAACGCTGTACACATACGGATTATCATACGACCACTTAATAATATCGGGTGCCGTAAAGTACAAAGTACCATCACTCGCTATCGGATTTGATAAAAACGCAATATGTTTTGACTGTACAAAAGAATTAACCAACGAAGTCGTGGTTTTGGCTGACTGATGCACCTGCTTTTTGAAGTTTAGAATCTCATCATGTGTTAGCTCATTTTCCTGTGCAATAGCGGTTACAGAGAGTAAGAGTAGTAAAGCAGTTAATACATTACGCATAAGCGGGAATTTCGAATAGTTCATCAATAGTAACCGGTGTAAGATTGTTAGATTGTACAACTAGCAATAACTGTTCCAATACAGTTACTGTTATTTCTTTTGTATCGTGTAATAAAATAACATCTCCGGAAGTCAGGTTTTTAGTAATTCGTTTAAGGATAAGTTGCGCTGACGGAATCGTAGTGTCAAACGATCTTTTATTCCATCCAATAACCTGATGCTTTGTCTCCTTTATGGCTCTCGCGATATTAGGGTTGGTTACGCCGTAAGGAGGTCTAAAAAGTAATGGGCGCTTTCCTGTATATTTTTCAATAGAGTAATCTGCTGTTTTAATCTCTTCGGTAAAACGATTTGTACCATACAAATCAATCCACTGCGCATGTGTTTGGGTATGATTGGCAATGACATGTCCGTCTTCAATAATCTTTTGTGCAATATCCGGATGCTTTTCTACCTGCTGACCAATACAAAAAAAAGTAGCCTTGACATTAAATTTGCGAAGCACTTCGAGAATAGCCAGCGTATTGATATCGGGACCGTCATCAAAAGTAATCGCTATGGTACCTGTTTTATTTGTTTTAGCAGCGCTTAGCGCTTTTAAGAAGTATCCCGAACGAATAGTAATCACACCGTAGCCGGTGATTAAGAACCAAGAAAATGCTATAATAAGGAGTACCCACCAGGAAATCTTATTATAAAATAAACCGATCAAGGTGGTAATCGCCAGAACAGAAAATAAAATATTTACAAATAACCGCATTAGCATTGCTGTAACAACGCAAAGCTATGATTTTTACCTCGATATTGATTATACAAGAGTATAGTTTTAAAAGAGGTTGTTTCTTTTTTGTTCATTTTAACTATCTCCGGCAGCTGTTGCTTGTCAAAAATCTTGCATCCTAACCAGTAGGCAAAGGCAGAAGCAGTATGGTGTTCACCAATAAGATGTTTATATCCTATTTGCTGTACATCAGCTAAGATTCCTTGCTGCAGCTTATGATAATATAAATCAAAATCTCCGTCTCCGTTAGCACCTAAAATGACAGCATCCAGATCTGATATCTCAACCGAGTTTCGCTGCATAAATTCTTTGAGTTCGACCTCGACTTCTTCAGGAGTCGCTTGATTAAAGATAGTAACATCCAGAATTTCAGCAATATTTTTATCGGAACTGTCATTAGTTACCGTCATAAAGGTAGCACCTTCACTGGTGACTGTTCCCGAACTGGTAGAAGAAAGTAAATCAATAACGGCTAAGGGTTCTGATTTAATATGACCATCCAGCGTATGCAAACGCGAAGAATTTTTGGCAATTTCATCAATTCCACCAACCAAAATATGTTGGTTCTCTTTTTCTAAGAGTTTTAGTTTGGCATCCATCAAAGCAACTTCAAAAGAAGCCGCCGCTTGTACATAGGTTACATTATAGGCTTTGCAGTTAAGTCCCAAAGCTATTTGTCCTCCCACTGTATTATGGGTAGACTGTATAAATAAAGTAGGCGTAAGAAACTGTTCGTCGTTATGTAAGATATTTTCAAGAAACTTTTCAGAGTCCTGTTTGCATCCCATACCGGTTCCGGTAATAATAGCATCCGGCATTTCAATACCCGCTTGGTCCAGTGCCATTTGAGAAGCCGTAACCCCCATCTTAACTGATTTGGACATACGACGCATAGCGGCAGGTTTGATGTATTTTTTATAATCAGGATCTATCGCTCTGAATATAAGCTCTGTGTGCTCCACAACTTCATCAAAGAAAGCATCGCCATCTGTAGTATGTTGCGCAGAAATCCCTGCAATACCATTGATAAAACATTTACCGCTCATTATTTTCTAAAAATTAAGGTGGAACAGTTGCCTCCAAAGCCAAAGGAATTGGAAAGTACCGTTTTAACAGCTTGAGAGCTAAGTTTTGTCTGAGGTGTAATCGGGCACGCCTCCATTTTAGTTTCAAAATTCAAATTCGGAAAAATAACTTCTTCCTGCATGGATAGGATTGAAAAGACAGCTTCAACTGAACCCGCAGCAGCCAAGGTGTGACCAGTGTAGGCTTTAGTAGAACTAAAAACAGGTACTTGATCCCCAAAAATACGTGTAAGTGCAATACCCTCGGATAAATCATTGTTTGGTGTAGCGGTACCATGCGCGTTTACATAATCAATCTGACTATGATCCAATTGTGCTACCTCGAGCGCCTCTTTCATCGCAAGATAGGCACCTTCGCCATTAGACGAGGAAGCTGTTTGATGAAAGGCATCATTTGTGTTGGCCCATCCATTTACTCTCGCCAATACTTTTTTATTTTCCTGAGCAACCATCTGATCGCTTTCTAATACTAAATATGCTGCAGCCTCGCCTAGGTTTAATCCCTTACGATGTTCATCAAATGGTGTACACACATCATCAGATAAGATCATCAGCGTACCAAAACCGTTTATTGTGAACTTTGATAAAGCATCGGTTCCCCCAACAATCACGCGATCCAGTTGCCCTGCTTCAATCATTCTGGCGCCCAGCATAATAGCATTGGCAGCCGAAGAACAAGCGGTGCTTATGGTAGAAACATACCCTCGGATACCTAAATACTTAGAAATAGATTGGGTAGTAAAACCTGCATGTTGGGCTTCAATATAGCGATGATTCGTATCAGTGTTGGTATAGTCCAAATAATGCTTTTCGGTAGTATCCATACCCCCAACACTCGTTCCTGATATAAAACCGGTTCTTGAGGTAATGGCATCTGTGATACCAGCATTGTGAATCGCCTCCTTTGCCGCGATCGCTCCCAGCATGGCTGTTCGAGAAAAACTATTTATCGTATCCAGCCCTAACATATTAATAAGCTCATCATTGGTCTTTTTAATTTCACCAACCATAATCTCATCCCGTTTTCTGGTATCGACATGTTCTATTCTAGAAATACCGCCGATCTCTGAACGTAAGGCGTGCAAATTCTCTTCAACGGTGTCACCGATTGAAGAAATAATACCCATACCTGTGATGGCTACGCCATTTTTCATATTATTTGGTACGGTTGTTTTCAATATACGCTGCCATTACACCAATAGATTCAAAAATAGCTTTTCCTTCTTTTGGATCTTTTAATTTAATACCATAATCCTTTTCTAGCAATACAATAAGTTCAAGAGCATCAATTGAATCTAGTCCCAGTCCGTCACCAAACAGCGGATCATTATCATCAATATCACTTACTTCGATATCCTCTAAACTTAGTTGTTCTATTATTTTCTCTTTTAATTCTAATTGTAAATCTGCCATGTTTAGGTATGATAAAGTTTATTTAATTGTTCTTCGGTTAAAATGGTATTCCCTTTTCGGGAAATGATTGCCAAAAATACGTCATATTTATTACTATCCAAATTCACCCATCCGCAAATTACATTGCTCGCTTTATTAGTATCTAAAAGCAATCGGGAATAGTCGGTTAAGAGCTTTGCATCAAATTGCTCTGAAACAAAAAACGCATTTTCCCCTTTAAATTGGTGCCGTATACTAATCTCTCCCAACACGATATTGGGTAACGTATATACAAATACTGCAGGCGAAGGAAAATAATCTTCTTTATCCTTAATACTTTCTTGATGAATTCTATCGGTAGATAAACTTGATGAGCGATTGGATAACACCAAAGCAGTCCTATCGTCCAACTCATTTCCTTTTTGTAACAAAGCTTCGGTGGCCAAAAAACCTAGTTTGCATAAGGTATCCATTTTATAAAACTTAGGGTATTTGATTCCTAAACTTTTATAGATTGCTTTAGTAAATTCTTTTACAGTTCCTTGCGCCTCATGAACGTACAATACTTTATTATCTACAATAACCTTATTGTCTTTTATGCTACAAAAAGAAGTTATCTTATAATCTTCAACCATCATATAGAAACTTTTTTAAGTACTAGGGCTACATTACATCCGCCAAAACCAGAGGCTGTTTTTAGAACATGCTTCATAGCTATTGCTTTGTTTTTCTTGATCACATCGATGGGATAAGAAACCCCAAGTTCATCAAATCCCAACGAACAAACTACTTCATTGGCCAGAAGATGATGTTTTGCTATAATAGTTTCCAATAATGCTGATGCTCCCAACGTATGACCATAATATCCTTTAAGACTATTTACCGGGATATCTTCTAATCCCGAACGACTAAAAGCTATGGATTCCATCTCATCGTTAAAGGGAGTGGCGGTACCATGCGCAGAAATGTAATCAATGTCGGTTGCAGACACTTTTGCTTCATCAAGCGCACGTTGTATACTTAAATACAAGCCTTCTCCTGTTCTGGATGGGCCTGATATATGATTAGCGTCGTTTGCTGAGGCTTCTCCCACTACTTCTACAACCTCACTAATATTTGTGTTCTTGATTGAACCACTAATCCAAGTAGCTGCAGCTGCTTCTCCCAAACTAATACCGGTTCTATTTTTGCTAAAAGGCTTGCAGGGTTTTGGGCTTACGGCCTGAAAAGAGAAAAAACCGGATAAGGTAAATTCTGATAATAAATCTCCCCCAACCACAATAACATCCTCATAATGTCCCGCCTGAATCATCCTTTTGGCAATTGCAATAGCTAAACCACCGGAAATACAGGCATTGGAGATAATCGTTGGCGAATTGCCTAACTTATAAAATTGCTGTATTGCAGATGCAAGGGTATCAAGGTACGCACGATCTGTATTATTTTCTTTTAACTGATCAATATTTCCTTTAGTTGTTGAAATCAGAACTCCGCATCGTGTAATATCCAATTGCGGATTCTTATCGAGCAAACGTTGCATGGCGAGCAACATCATTTTTTCAAGCTTAGTATATGAAGCGATCTTAGAAAGAGCGTCCCATGCATTAGTTAAGCGTTTTTCATTAATCAGACCTCCATAAAAGCTATCAGTATGAATCGACGTATCCTTTACTTCTACTATTCCGGTTGTATTATTTTTTAGATTTTGTAAATTTTCCTCTACAGAAAACCCCAAAGGAGAAATAATACTATCATCAACTATATATACCGACTTCATCTAATCTTCTTTTATACTTTTCTCAAGTTGCTTAGTCAACCAATCCAACTTTACGTTTCCATTCCATAAAAAAATCAGGAATTGTTAGCGACATATTTCCGTCCATGTCCAAAAAAACTTGAGTAGTTTCTCCACTACACACTAGCTCTTCCCGTTGATTGTAAACGTTGTATTTAAAAATCATTTTGGCCGCAGGACTATCCACAAAAATGGTCTCGATCGTTGCAACATCACCGTACGTAAGCGGTAATTTATGATCACAATTAAAATTCACAATCGGTGTTACAAAATTATTCGATTTTACATCCAAATATGATATGTTTTCATTGCGACCAAAAGCTTCTCTTCCCTCTTCAAAATACGTTACATAAATCCCATGCCAAACGATATTTAAGGGATCACAATCATTAAAACGAACACGAACCTGGTGCCTGTTTTTAAGGTTTGTAACACGTTCTTTAGATCGATTTTTTCTTTTCATAATAAAATATAGCAATTGCGATAGTACTAATAAAAAAACCAATTAACAAACCTAGCTCGGGTAGAATCTCAAAAAAGCCTCCTTTTCGCAGGAAACAATCATAAAACGCTTCAAGGCCCCAATTCATGGGAGATATTTTTGCTATCACTTGCATAGCATCGGGCATAGCAAAAACAGGAACCCATACTCCTCCTATTGCCGCCAAGATGACGACTAAAACTGCTCCAAAAGGTGCCGCTTGTTCATGACTATT
The DNA here is from genome assembly GCF_045505135.1 of Aquimarina sp. 2-A2. Taxonomy (NCBI): domain Bacteria; kingdom Pseudomonadati; phylum Bacteroidota; class Flavobacteriia; order Flavobacteriales; family Flavobacteriaceae; genus Aquimarina; species Aquimarina sp. 2-A2. The sequence goes on from NZ_JBJKFI010000004.1 coordinate 30,330, forward strand.
AAATAGTGTGCCAAGAAGAATTCCTAATCCGATAGCCGCCAAACCAGCTGCAAATGCAACGAGATAAAGTAATCCTAGATTTGAACCTACCTGTAACTCAGGTAATCCCATTTGTGGAAAAACAACTATCCCTAAAATTAAGATGAGCGTAAATTGTAAAAGACTAACTAAAAGATATACCGCTGCCTTACCTCCAATAATCGTATGGTAGGCTACCGGAGTTGTACGTAGGCGTACAAAGGTACCCTGCCCTTTTTCATGCACCAAGTTTAGTGATATCGGCAGAATCATAAAGAAGATAGCAAATAATGTCCAAGCAGGAATATTATGCTGTACAGAATTAGGTAATTCTATCGCGCCCTTCAAAGACGGATTAATTTGTTCGTAGGCAACAAAACTCTCTCGCTTAAAAGATCCTATGCTTTGGGTAGTACCCAAAGCCTCTTCAAACGCTTTATAAATAGTTTTGGTTTCAATGGTGGCTATCAGCTTATCAATCGAAAACATTACAGAGCTGCGAAAGGTTTCTTGTGTGATGGGATCAAAATAAATACGGACTGTTTTTTTTGAAAGCTTTTGAGGAACTTCAATAGTATCCGCTGTTAATTCTTCACCCTGCAGTTCTGCCAGAATCTTATCGATATTATCTTTGATCTGTACATTCAGGTCTGTACTTAAGCCTTCGGGAATCACAATAGCCAGTTGATAGTCTCCTGAAGCAACTAATGCTTCTGCCTTTGCTTCTGACAATGCTTCTTGATTATAACTAGTAATCGGATTGAGAAAGGGTAAACTATCAAAACGCCTATTGATTTCTGTAGAAAGTTCACCTTTATCATGATCAACTAGTAGAATATCCATCGTACTTCCGGAAACGGACTTAAAGGTAGCATCCTGAATTAACGTGATGGTGATAACCAGTACAATAGGCATCAGAAACAAAATAATTAACCCTCCAGGATCCCTTAGTAATAAAAGTGTTTCCTTATATATGGAAGCGATCAGTTTACGCATAATCTCTAAGTTCTTTTCCTGTTAAGGTTATAAAAACGTCTTCCAGATTTCTAGCATCCTTCGTAGAGTTTATCAACTTTTCAGGAGTGTCATCTGCTATGACACGACCCATGTCTATAATACCTACCCGAGTACATAATTCTTGTGCTTCTCTCAAGTGATGAGAGGTGTAAATTATCGTAGTGCCCTCAGCATTCAGAATTCTCAACTGTTCTGTGATTGCTTTTTTTGACTGAACATCTACTCCAACGGTGGGCTCATCCAAGAAAAGTAATTGCGGATTATGAAGGATACCGGCAATAAGATTGATTCGTCTTTTCATTCCGCCAGAAAAAGTTTTGATTTTTTTATTAGCAAAAGACAGTAAGCCCATTGTCTCAAGGAGAGATCCAATTCGTGATTGTAGTTCAGCTTTTGAGAGTCCGTACATACTCCCAAAATATTGTAAATTCTCTTTTGCAGTAAGCGATGGATACAAGGCATATTCTTGTGGTACGACCCCAATTAAATTTTTTACCTCCTGTAAGTTTTCATTTAGTGGATCTCCATTTATATAGACCGTTCCCGAAGAAGGATGTAATAAACCGCATAAAATTGATATCAAGGTAGTTTTACCGGCGCCGTTAGGTCCTAACAATCCAAAAACTTCATTTTTGTAAATCTTGAGATTGACAGTGTCTAATGATTTGAAATCTGCACCACGATATTGTTTTGAAATACCCTCTATATGTACTATCGGATCCGGCATATTATAGCGTACTAACAGCTTTTTTTAATTCCTGATAGAAGGCCTTTTCCTTTAAAGCAATAGTTTCAAGCTTATCTGCAACCTTGTTATAGGCATCAGTCTCTTTGCTTCTATTTTTATATAATCTGGAAGCATCAATAGCAAAATCTCTCCATAAGTCCCCAATAGCTGTCATTTCTCGGGACAGTTCGTTAAGTCTTGGCAGTGCCAATATTTGTGAAGCTTCTTGTAAAAAAGCCGCATAAATAAATCGAAAACCGCCGCCACCGGTGCCAATTTCCTCTTGCATTCGTACCAATTGACCTAAGTAATGATTGGTTTTTTTGACTCCTATTTTGTCAGGCCAAGTTCTTATTTTTTTGGAAACGTAAAGTATCCCCTTAACACCAACCACAGGAACCGGTGCTAACATATGTTTGCAAGTTTGCTTGATACCTTTGACAATTGCCTTTTCCAACTTGAACTCCTTAGGAAGTGCAGTTGGGTAGTAAATATGTCCTTTAGGAGCAAAGGCACCTTTTGCGAATCGTACTTTCTCTAATTCCTTTACTGTAAGCGTAGTTACTTCGGGCATTACGGGATCACTAATCAAATAAGTGCCCTCTTCTTTACCATAAACCACTAAGTTATGTGCGTTGAAGTGAAAGCGATATTCATCAGGAAAATAGGTGAGATTATAAACGCCTACCTGTAACCCTACCGGATTGTTTTGCGCCAGTTCCCGATCAAGAACCTGCTGCGCTTTACTTTTAGATTTGAATTTAATACGTTTTATTTTAAACCCAAGACGTTTACTAACTCTTGAAAAAATAAAACCTGGTACAGGCCTAAAACTAAATGCCGGTGCAAAGTTTACTTTTATAAACGGTAAGTAGATGAAAAAAGCGCCCGATCCAATGCCGAATATCATTGGCTCACTTAATTCTAATCCATTATGATGCAATAAATTAGACACCACTCCATTCTCACAATGTGCAGATTGATTATGCTGAAAATCTATTTTCAAACTTTTGGGTTTTTTAATTCTGATACAGAAATATCAAAAACTTCTGCATATTTCTTTAACGTACGTTTTTTTAGTCGGGCAAATACTTTAGGCCGTAAATGTCTTTTGACTTTGAATTTCCAAAACCCAACATAACTAGCCAAAATGGTAACATCCATTCTGTGCAGCTCCATAAAATAGGCGATTGGACTTGCGGTTCCAGCCAAAAGAGCCTCTTTGGTTTCCTTAAGTCGTTCTTCGATAAGCTCCAAGGATTCGTTTAACACCTTATTCTTAGTTTCCCAACCGGAACTGAGTGTTTTGTCATAATTTCCTTGGTCATCAACCGCATACACCACTTCTTTAATATTTACTTTGGACAAGCAACTTTCGTCTTGTGGGACCTCATTCTTTTTCATACGTACGATTTATTGATCAACAATAATAGTTTTCATTTCTGATGAAGCTAATAAAACCTCATTTTTGTCACGTACTTCAATAGTAACCAGTGTAACTTGCATAATCTCCGCTACTATCGTTACTGTAGTTATAATTTCATCTCCTATTTTAGGAAGTTTAAAAATAGTCGCATGTTTTATTGATCCTATAAAACCTGTTTTGGGCTTTTCGTTTTTACCTTTATTCAAGAAACCTCGATACCCACGATGCAACGCTATGGACTGTGCCATATTTTCGACCAAGCCGCCTTCTGTAAAATGTGATCCATTACAGAGAATATTATCTGAAGTTATGGTGAAGCCTGATACCACGCTATCTTCACTATAATCTAACATTTTGTCAATCATAACAAAGGGATCCTTTTGAGGAATTAATTTTTTGATTAACTCTCGATCGGCACTATGGGATGTATTGGTCATATTTTTCATTAGCAAACAGTCAGTAAACTATAAAAATACGAAAAACGGCCGCTTTCAGGCACTGCAACAAGCAAACGATCTCCTTTCTTTAACTTTCCGGAAGTAACCAGCGCATCAATAATCAAATAAATTGAAGCAGAACCGATGTTACCCACATCTGCTAAGTTCGTGAACCATTTTTCATTCGGAATGTTGATACCTGCATTCTGCATTGCTTCTTGTAGCTTATCTCCAAAGTAGAACGAAGAAATATGCGGAAGAAAATAATCTATAGTTGAAACATCAACCTGTTTTTTTTCTAATACATCTTTAAGACTTTCAACCCCTTTTTTTGAAACGAATTCATCAAGAATTTTCACATCTTGTTTTAATGAAAATATAGATTCATTAAGCCAGCTCTCAGGCTCATATTCACTCCAGGGCTTGAGTGATCCGTCTTCCATTTTATCTCCACCGGCATACATACACGCTTCTAATTCATTTGCATACGAATATGCGTGCATCCATTCAATTCGCAACGGAAATTCACCCTTAGGCTCATTTTCTAATAAAAAAGCACCAGCACCATCTGAAAGCATCCATCTTAGAAAGTCTTTCTTAAAACCCACTACCGGTTGCTCTTCAAGGCTTTTTAAATTCTCAACTTCTTTATCAAATTTATGTCCTTGCATCCAAGTAGATACGCGCTCTGACCCGGTACAAATCGCATTGTTCTTATCATCAGCTTTAATAGCCAAATACCCATATTTAAGCGCGCTCATACCCGAACAACACACTCCTGATGCCGTGTTTAATTCAATATTTTCTGCATCCATCAAACCGTGCACCATTGAAGCGTGGGCTGGCAATAAATTATCCGGAGTCGATGTACCACAGGATAACAATTCAATTGAATTGGGAGCTACTGTTTCGTCAAGTAGATTTTGAATCGCAGCAACCGTGATATCGGCATTATTATGTGTACTGTTCCCTTCTTCATCTAAGGCATAGTAGCGAGTCACAATTCCATTATTGCGCAACACAATTCTTCTAGCCCGTGATGTCTGTCCGTCAACATAACCTAACTTAGATTCCATCTCATCATTAGTCACAGGTTTATTGGGTAAAAAATGTGCTGTTTTGGTAATATAAACTTCTTTCATAAATGTATTCCTATCTTAACCTTACCGATTGATAGTATTTTTTATCTCTTTTTATTTTTCCGTAAAGCGGTAAATAAGTCAACAAAAATATAATAAAAACGATAGGTACTACTATCCAAATGGCAAATAACAAGTAATAATTAAAAACTTTCAGCAAACGAGCTCTGCGGATTTCTGATTTTTGTCCGGCATTATAAATAATCTTCGACCATTTATCAAAAACTCTATTTCCTCCTTGATCCGATCGAATTAAAAAAGGTTTGACCACTACACCCCCAACACTTACGATATCTTCTTGCAAAGTGGCGAACTCTGCTTTCTCTATGTATTTTTTTAAAATTTCTCCAAATTTATCAGCGGATTTGATATCTTTCTCAGAGACTCCAGGTTTTGGGAAAATGCCCAGATATTTTGTTTTCTTTCCTCCCATCATCCAGTGTACAATAGTAATGACACTGATATGATTTACATGTCTATCTACAAAAGCTATGTTGCCGACCAACTTAGCATTTATTTTAAACAAAAGCTTTTTTATTTTTTCCTGAGCTAAGATCCACATATTACGGGACCCATTGACAGTAACTACCGGGGTGTTTTCGAGAAGTACTCTGGCTTCTTCGCTTTTTAGGAAAGAATTTATGGGAATAGATGGAGATAGATACCAAACAGTGTATCCAAGAATTATTAAATCAAATTTTGTATCTTTTATATGCTGAGGAAGTGGTTTATTAGGTTTGGTTTTTTGTAAAAAGGTTTCTGGAAATACCTGAAAAAAATCTTCTTTTTTCCATGGAAACTTATAGGGTTGCTCAGGTTCAATTGCATGAAAAACCACGTTCATGTCTGCGCTCTCAACTAATGGTTTTGCCAAGTTAGATAAGATTTCTCTGAGCTGACCACTTTGACTATAATAAAGTACTAATATGTTTTTCATTTACTTGTTGGATATATCATCCCAATAGTCATAATAATTAAACCATTGGAGTGGATATTTTTGAAGCATTACCTCAAGATTTCTTAAATATTCTTTTAGAACGTGCCTGGGGCGAATGGGTGTTTCTTTAAAAACTGGAGTTCTGGCGTATAAGTTGTAATTCTTACCCCTTCCTTTCATTATATACATAAAAAGAATTGGTATTTTCTTTCTAGCTGCCAACTTAAAGGGTCCTGAAGGAAATTTAGCCGACTTCCCTAATAACTCTTCTTCCAAATACTGAACACCTTCTACATAGCGATCTGAAGCAAAAATGATCACTTCATTATTTGATAATGCATCATTCATTTCAAAGATATGTGACATATCAGGTTTAATCACAATAAAATTCATCTCTGTATCCTGAGAGACCGCCCCTACATATTGTTTTATTTGCTCATTTTCCTGATCAGTAACTATCAAATTAATTGTAGTTTCATTCAAGTCAAACTCATCAAAAAAATAACGCGCTATATTAAAACTGCCTATATGGGCACTGAAAATAATTCCTCCATTGCCCTCCTTAAGTAATTGCTCCATCCTTTCTTTACCATCATAATTAAAAGAGAATTTATCTTTTAACCCAAATGAAATAGCCGTACGATCAATTAAGGTTTGACCAAAAACAAAGTAATTTTTATAGATACTAACAATAGACTTAAAGAATGTATAGTTAAGCCTTTGTCTAAAATAATAATAACTGGTGCGGGTTGACGTGTAAGAGAAAAGCACGTAATAAGCAGCTACGAATATAAGAACGGAATACGCAGCCTTAAGACCAAAATTCTTGATTAATGCAATAAAAATTTTATACCCTAAGGGCGTTCCCTTCGCTTTACCCTGCCATTGCGCCATAATTAAGCATTCACTTTTCTCTCTATAAGTTTGTAAAAGTCCTGAAAACTCTCTATACCTACGAAATCTTCACCAACTAATTTTACTCCGAACGTTGCTTCGATTGCAACCACCAAATCTACATAATCAAGACTATCCAGATCCAATGTTTCTTTCAGATTTGCTTCTGGAGAAATTTCATCAGATTCTACCTCGAATTCTTCTATCAAAAATTCATCTACTTTCTCAACAATAATACTTGTTTCCATCATCCTTAGTAATTTTTTCCTATCCTAAACTTTTTTTATAACAATTGCCGAATTTGTTCCCCCAAATCCAAATGAATTCGACAAAAATACATTTATTTCTTTATCTAACGTTTTGTTTGTAAGATTTAACTTAGCAGAATCCTCGTCGGGATGTTCCAAATTTATGTTAGGTGCTATAAAAGAATTGTTCATCATTATTAAAGAATAAACAATTTCACTGGCACCTGCCATCCAACATTCATGCCCTGTCATTGACTTAGTAGAACTCACATAAGGTTTTGACTTACCAAACACTTCATCAATTGCCTTTGCCTCATTAGCGTCACCAATGGGTGTTGACGTAGCATGCGCATTCACATAATCTACCGCTGCCGGATCCATTGCTGCTTGCTCAACAGCTCTCTTCATAGCTCTGGCCGGACCTTCTTGGTTAGGCGTCGAAATATGATCTCCATTTGAAGAAAAACCATAGCCTACAATCTCTCCTAAAATAGTTGCTCCCCGAGCTATTGCACTCTCATAACTTTCTAAAAAAAGTGAAGCACCACCGCCGCTTGGAACTAAACCGTCACGCTTAGTATCAAATGGACGAGATGCTTGTTGAGGCTGCTCTTCATTAACCGAAAAAACACCTAAGCCATCAAAACTACCAAAGGCATATTCATTTATTTCTTGTGCGCCCCCACAAATGACATAATCCTGAAGTCCTTGTTTAATCAAAAGATACCCCATTCCTACCGAATGTGATCCACTGGCACAGGCCGCGCTAATTGTGAAGTTTATACCTTTCAGTTTAAATACGGTAGACAAATTCATGGTCACCGTAGAATTCATCGATTTAAAAACACCTCCTGATCCGACCAGGGTCGTATCTTTTTTAACTCGTATTTTGTCTATCGCTTCCATCACAGACTCCGCCGTACTGTCATTTCCAAACAAAATACCAATTTCTTTAGTGTCCAAAAATTCCTGGTCAACACCTGCTTGATCAAAAGCTTGTTTTGTGGCTATATAAGCATATTCTGACTCAGACCCAAAACTTATTCGTTGTCGTCTACTTAGCTCTTTCTTTAGATCCGGTTTTGGCACAGTACCCGTTAAAGCTGAACGGTATCCAAAATCCTTACGTGCCTGATCATAGACAATTCCGGATTTCCCTTTATACAGAGACTCCTTTACTTCGTCGACATTTTTACCAATGCACGAATAAATCCCCATACCTGTGATTACAACTCTGCGCATACCTTAAGAATAGATTCCACCATTTATATTTACTATTTCGCCTGTGATATATGACGCTTTTTTTGAAGCTAAAAAAGACACTAAATCCGCCACTTCTTCTGCTTCTCCAAAACGATTTGCAGGTATCATACGTTTTAAATCTTTCTCATCCATCTCGGCGGTCATATCCGTTTTAATAAAACCCGGAGCTACTGCATTCACAGTAATTTTACGTTTTGCAACTTCTTGAGCCAATGCTTTTGTTGCGCCTACTAATGCGCCTTTTGCAGCAGAATAATTGGTCTGTCCGGGTGTGCCCTTTACTCCTGAAACAGATACAACATTGATTATTCGTCCATATCTATTGCTAAGCATCTTTTGAATTAAGTGATTCGTTACGTTATAAAAACCATTAAGACTAATATCCACAACTTGATGCCAATCTTCAGGTTTCATCCACATAAACAAACCGTCCCGTGTAATTCCGGCATTGTTAATTAATACTTCTATTAACGCATCGGGATGTTCTGACATCCAAGTATCAATCGCTGTATGTACCGCTTGTTGATCCGAAACATCAAACTTAAGCAGGTCACAAGTTCCTCCGGCATCCTCTATGGCCGCTTTTGTCGCATTTGCAGCTGCATCATTTGATTGATAATTCAATACTATCGGATACTCTAAATCGATAGCCAATTTAAGAGCTATTTCTCGTCCAATACCCCTGGATCCACCCGTTACTAAAGCATGTTTCATTCTCGAATATTATATTTTTTCAAAATAAGTTACAAATGTACTTATTGAGAAATTGAATTTAAGATTTAATTAACAACCGCCAAAAGAAAATGGAAATTTAACACGTCATAACTTCTTAATCGGTGTTAGCCTAATTTTTGCTAAAACGTTACCTTATTCTTTTTATGGAAGCTAAAATTATATCGCAGGATTATTTTTCAAATAGTCCTTTACATTTTGTACAAAAGGATACGTAATATAATCTTTTGTAAAAGGAGGCACAATCTCTTTTATATCCTTTACCAATTTCTGAGTTTTTGACGACAATTTAGAACCAAAGTCTAAAAATTCTAAAGCTTGCACTATAGTCATGACCTCGATAGCTAACACCTCATAGGTGTTTTCTATAACAGTTTTCGTCACATTGGCCGCATTAGTCCCCATGCTCACGATATCTTGATTATCGTTATTGTTTGGGATACTGTGCACATACATTGAGTTTGACAGCATTTGATTCTCAGCCGTTGTTGAAACAGCTGTAAATTGCACACCCTGCATACCAAAATTGAAACCAAGTTTCCCCAAATTTACAAATGGAGGTAAAATATCGTTAAGCTTAGAGTTCAACAGGTAGTTTAGCTGTCTTTCTGCCAGCATAGACATTTTGGTGGTAACCAATTTTAGTTTATCCATCTCCAACGAAACATAATCTCCGTGAAAATTTCCCCCATGGTATACATGTTTTGTCTTTACATCTATAATTGGGTTGTCATTTGCTGAGTTTAATTCTTCAATAAGAATTCGACCTACATGTTTTATCGTATCACTAACGGGACCTAATATCTGCGGTACACAACGTAGGGAATAGTATTCCTGTACTTTTTCTTTGAAGTATAAGTCTTCAGTTTGCCCTGAATACAAATGTTCTGTGCGATCACGAGTCAATTTGCTATCTGCAAGATGCGCACGCATTTTTTCAGCCACCTCTTGCTGTCCGATATGTAGTTTGCTATGATTAAGCTCTACTGATAAATGATCATCGTAAGCTTCAACTATTTCATTAATCGCCGAAGAACAACAGATCGACCAATCCAATAATTTTTGCGCATTGATCACATTGACAATTCCTATCCCGGTCATAGCAGAAGTTCCATTCATTAGAGCAAGTCCCTCTCTAACTTTGATTTGAATCGTGTCAATCCCCAATTCTTTAAAAACATCTTGGGTCTCACGTCTTTCTTCTTTATAAAAAACCTCTCCCTCACCGATTAAGACGAGTGCTAAGTGTGCTAATTGAACCAGATCACCACTAGCTCCAACACCACCATGTTCAAAAATTAATGGTGTAATATCATGATTAATAAGGTCTTGTAATCTCTCCACAACCGAATGATGTACTCCCGACTTACCTAAAGACAACGTATTAAGTCTAGCCAACATCAGCGCTTTAACGTAAGCCGGTTCCATAGCTTTACCCGTTCCGGAAGAGTGACTACGTATTAAATTAAATTGAAGTTCGATTCTATCTTTATCATCAATTTTATATTGCGCCATTGGCCCAAAACCTGTATTCACTCCGTAAATAACTTTATTTTCAGAAAAAGACAACAGAAATTCATGACTTTCCTTTACTCTATTGAGGACAGCGTCGTGTATCGTTACATTTTCGTTTTCAAAGATGACCTTTATAAAGTCATCAATTTCTAATCTCTTACTTGGTTCTAACATCGTTATTTGGTAATTTTTTTCGATAAAACGTAGAAATTTGGAGATTACTCTCTATTTTTACGATGCCAAATGTAATGTATTTAATGTAGCTGAAAAAATCATGAAAAAAGAAATTGTCGATGTTCTTGTAATTGGTGCCGGTCCCTCAGGAAGCGTTAGCGCAGCTTATCTTCAAAAAAACAACATCAATGTCAAGGTGGTCGAAAAATGTAAGTTCCCGAGATATCAGGTTGGAGAAAGTTTAATTCCGCGTTGTATGGATAATTTTGAAGAAGCAGGATTGCTGGATTGTCTGACAAAACAAGGATATCAAAAAAAATACGGAGCACGTTTTATAAAAGATGGAGCTCATGGAACATTTGATTTCAGCAAAAAACATGGGGAAGGTTGGGACTGGACATGGCAAGTACCCCGTGATCATTTTGACAAAACACTTACAGATGAATTAACCGCTCAAGGTGTGCCGATAGCTTTTGAAACTGAAGTGAAAGATGTCAAGTTTCATGATGAGTACTCAGTAACTCGTGTACAACATGCCGATGGAACTGAGACTGAAATTACAGCAAAATATATCATTGACTCCAGTGGGTTCGGACGCGTAATTGCCAGACAATTAGGTCTCGAAGCTACTCCAAAAATCGCAGAACACGGTTCAATTTTTACTCAGGTAAAGGATGTAAATCGTCCTGAAGGATCAGAAGGAACATTGATAACTTTTGAGATTATTGAGACAGAAGTATGGTTCTGGTATATTCCATTTTCTAACGGAAATACAAGTATTGGTTTTGTAGGTCCCATGGAATGGATGAATAAATTTAAAGGTTCAAATAGTGATGTTTTATCACAAATGATGGAAACATCGATATATTATAAAGAACAATTTAAGGATGTACCTTACTTATTTGAACCATACAAAGTGGCGAACATAGCTAAAAATGTTACCAAACTATATGGCAAAGGCTTCGTATTAACAGGAAATAGTGCAGAGTTTTTGGATCCCGTGTTTTCATCTGGGGTTTCTTTTGCTACAGAATCGGGATTAAAGGCGGCAAAATTAGTAATTAAGGAACTAAACAACGAAGCGGTAGACTGGGAAGAAGATTTTGTTACCTATATGAAAAAAGGCGTGGATGTCTTCTCTACCTATGTTAAGGAGTGGTATAGCGGTAACTTACAAAAAATCATTTTTCACAAAAATAGTAACGAAGTCATTAAAGCACAAATTTGCGCAGTATTAGCAGGTTACGTATGGGATGAAACTAATCCTTTTGTCAAAAAGCACAGTCGACTAATCCGTAATGTAGCTAAGTTGATAGAGATGGAAGAAAAAATGACAGATTAATAGTATTGATCACTATTTAGAATCTTCTAATTACAAACTAAAAAACGGGGGCTTAAAAAAAGCCCCCGTTTTTGGTTTGTATAGTTTAGACATTACTAAACTTATCCTTACTTTTTAGTATCAGCTCGCTCAACTTTTACCAACAGATTACTCTTTTTACCATCAAACACTTCAATAATAAGATCTCTGTTAGCTAATAATGGAGCTTTGCTAAGCAACATGCTTTCTAGTCTGGAGTTTCGTATATCGCTTCCGGTTAAGATCGGTTCTTTGATCACCTCACCTGTAGCGTCATCAATTACATACGAGGTCAAGTACAGGAATTCCTTTTTATCATCGTAGTATTTCTGCGGAAATTCATCAAAAGACCTTTTAAGGTTGGTAAAATCATCTACAAAAAACAAATAATACTTTCCGTTAGTCTTGAAGTTTTTATATGACATACTAGCTTTACCTCTGATCCCTATTTGATACTTTGGCAGTTTGTGCATCCAAACCATCTGCGAGGAAGCAGAAACTTTGAATGTTAGAATATCTCTGTAATAGTATCTGTAGGTAGTTCTCGAACCAGACGAACTAGAGGTAGTTTGTGAAGTTACATACCGTTGTTCTCCTAAAACAACAAAACTACCATCAGGATTAAAAATGACATCATTTACTTTAATATTTTCAAAATCCTTTTTATCATCACCTTTTTGAGTTCCTTCATTAACACGAGTTTCTCGCTGTGCAGCTAATTCTACCAGTTTTTCATTTGGAAAATCAGCCTTTATTGTATTTTCAAAGATTCCATCTTCGGACAAGCGTCCTGAAAACACGCCTTTAATCTCATCCTGTGAACTTGTATTACTGTAAAATCCGGACACACGTACCAAACCAGTAATATCTTTGGTAATCACAGCGTCCTGTACTAAATTGGTTCCTAAATCGATTTTACTTTTAGTAAACTCCTTATCCTCTTCTCCAATCTTAAATACTTCTGTTCGAAAATTGCTTTTCAATTTATCTTTATCAGAAGACGACGAGATAAAAATTGAAGCGGTCATATAAAAGTTACCGTCATCATCAATAGCAAAATCTTCGTTAAGCATATGCTCTGACGGATACGGTAATGTGATTTTACGTTTCCATAAAAGTGACAAATCAGCATTATAGATGGCAACCCCAATCTTGTCAGCTTTTTCACCACCGGTTTCTACTCTGAATAAAACAAGCACCTTGCTGCCATCAAATGATTTCTTAAATACAAATTTATTGATTCTTCCGCCTGCATCAAATCCATAGGTACTTACAAAACCAAAATCTCGATCAATATTTTCCTTGTCCGTGACTAATTGTATCGGCTTCTGCGCTGCCACTCCGGTGACAGAGATTTGTTGTGCATAGGCTCTATCCTTAATAGTATAAAAAACTACTGCCTTACCGTCCAGTTCCATAACGGATTGAAAATCGCCTTTATCTTCAATAATCTGACGCTTCTTGACATCTTCTTTTAGGTCTTGTAAGGAAAAACGCTGAATAGTCATATCCTTTCTTCCTTTTTTTATGGCGACCATACGCTGACCGGAAGCCACAAAATAAGTTCCCATGTTTTTTATTCGCTTATACTTTTCACCCATGCTGAAATTAAAATCTTCAGACAATATGGGTTTTTGCGAAAACATACAGCTTGTCACAAAAAAGACTAGTAAGCAGAAAAATTTAGGTTTTAGATAATATTGAATGGTATTCATAGTTAGGCATCTTAGGTTAAGGTTGTACAAATATAAAATACTTATTGAATATGATGAAGTATGCCGAACTTTAAATCAATTAGTAATAGTGTGATTGATATTATTTTTTTATCTTGAATAAAACTGATTTTCAATTATTTAAAATAAAATTAAAATAAACACAAAAATAATGCAGTAAAAGGCTTGCATCATACTCTCATAAAAACTACATTTGCATCCGCATTTGAAACAGTAATGCGACGTTCTTTACAAACAATTATTGGAGAGGTGCCAGAGTGGTAATGGAGCAGATTGCTAATCTGTCAACGCGTAAGTGTTGCCAGGGTTCGAATCCCTGTCTCTCCGCAATAATTTTTGATTATTTCAGTTTCGGGGTGTAGCGTAGCCCGGTTATCGCGCCGCGTTTGGGACGCGGAGGTCGCAGGTTCGAATCCTGCCACCCCGACTTTTACAAGTAGTTACGGGCTCGTAGCTCAGCTGGATAGAGCACCTCCCTTCTAAGGAGGCGGTCATAGGTTCGAATCCTATCGGGCTCACAAAAAGTCTTACTAGAAATAGTAAGACTTTTTTGTTTTTATATACCTTTTTAGAGTTTTTAATTCCACACTAAGATTCTGTTAAACAAAAAAACACCTGATAGACAGGTGTTTTGTATAAGAAGAAATAATTGATTTTATTCTTATGGCATCACTACAGTGTCGATGGCATGTATCACTCCGTTAGAAGCTTCAACATCTGTCATCACCACTTTTGACGTGGTTTCTTTTGAATCGGTAAGAATCACGCTTCCATCCTTTATTGTAGCTGTTAACTGACCTCCTTGCACAGTATTTACCATATAAGATCCGTTGTTATCATTAATAGCTTTTATAAGGTCTGCTGCACTGATTTTACCCGAAACTACATGATAAGTTAGTATCTGAGATAATTTATCTTTATTTTCTGCCTTTAAAAGACCGTCAACTGTTCCTTCAGGTAATTGATCAAAAGCTGAGTTTAGCGGAGCGAAAACGGTAAAAGGTCCGTCTCCGTTAAGAGTATCTACCAAGTCAGCCGCTTTTACTGCTGCAACTAAAGTTGTAAACTTATCATTAGATGCTGCTACAGAAACTATTGTTGATTTCTCTTGCGAGGGAGTTGTTGTATCCTCTTTTACAACTTCTGTTTCAACCTTTTCGGTTTCTTCCTGCTTCGTGTTATTAGCACAGGCCAATGTAAAAAGCAAAGTACTTAAAGTAATTGTTGTCAATAATTTTTTCATAATCTTTTTTTTATAAAGATAAATTAAATGATCCATCACAAAAAGCTAATATTGTTTAAACTTTAGTTAAATTTATTAAACAACAATAAAACCATATCAATTCCTGTCCCTAATCCAGCTTTAATATAAGACATTAATTAAACGTGTCAAAATGACAGTTTAAGAAATGTTTTATCAAAGAATGTGGCATTTTTGTCAATCGCACCTCTTATTAAGCCCTTGTTTAAATACTATCAACATGCGGATGTTGTATGTCGTATTCAATTTTTTTGGATATCAAATTCTTAAAGAAGTCCATACTCTCAGCAAGTTTATCGTCCTTGGTTAGGTTCACAAAACGACCTTGTGCGTGAATACTTATCACCTGTCTATCATATAAATAAAATTGATAATATGGGACTGCCCAAACACACTGATCGGTATTAGACTTAAGCGTCATGACTATACCTTTAGTTCTAAGTTCAATGCTAGCCGTAACCTTTAGCTTATGTTGACCAAGAAGCGTACCTATCTTAGGACTAAGCTGTTCGACAACAAAAGAGGGTGATTGTATTAACTTTGATTTAATCCTTTTAAACAGATTAAAACGGGCGCCAGCTTTATCGTTAATCATTTTTCTCTCTTTGGTCGTAAGAAGTTTGGCTGATATTAACATTTTTATAAAAAGTTTTAGTGCCTCAACTAAAAGAGTTGGGCACTACGTATTAAAGACCTTAAAGATCTTAGATTAGAAAACAATACGTATCTAAACTGTGCTGGATCCTTTAAGGCGTTTCTCAATCTTTTTTTTCTTGGCGGTCAAGAGTTTCATTAAATCCATAATCTCGGGATCCTTATTTTCCTTGTACACATCATTGAGACTCAAAATTAACTCTTTGGCCTCTCTGGAAGCTGACACTCTATCACTTGTAGACATATTGCTCATACTTCGACTTTCGAATTCTAAAGCTTTTTCTATTAAACTCACACAAAAATTTTTAATAAACATACAAAATCGTTCACTTAAAACAACTAAAGTTTAAACAAAATTAACATTGTTCACTCATATTTCAATACAACATCGGTAGTAATTCTACCGAAAAGCTAAACTTCAATTGCTGAACAATTGATAATGGTCAACAATAATGCCATAACGAACTAAAAGATTCATTTATTGATTTTAACATTAAAAAATAATTTTGATCTAAGACAAAACACTACTCTAATTCACAAATACTTTTCACAAACAATTTTACTTATGAAGAAGAATAAATTACTATTTTAGCTTAAAACCACTAGATATATGAACACTGATAAAACAAAAACCGAGTCATTAGCAAACGAATGCATCCAGCATTGGGATGCACTGATGGAACATGAAAGATTCAAAGCCTTTTATTATATGAAGATGACGCAAACCCTCAACATGGATATTGATGAAATTTTTGAAAAAGCTTTAAAGTCTAAAGATAAATAAAAATTAACCCGCTTGCAAAAAGTTATTTTTAACCATCCGAGCGTTATATCGGGTGAGTAGCATATTTTTTACTGTATCGAGATCAATGCTTAACTTTTGAAGCTGATCTATCTTTTTCTTTAAGCATCCTTCCTGTAATTTGATTTCATCCTCTAAACGGGTGTCAATGTCATGCTCCAACGCTTTTAGAACATCTTCATCTAAGTACTTGCTTTTATCTTTGAGTTTGCTTTTGGCTATTTTCTTTTTCATCCTCAATCCATTGAATCAATTATTTTAACAGTCTCTATTGTATACTCTTTGGCATCCTCTTCCTTGATGTATTTTCCTTTTATGGTAATTGCTATATGGCGCGTTAGCTTCTTAATGTTGCGTATAAGAACTTTATTTTCATTATGAATTAAGTTCAACACCTTGACTACGAATATTATGAAAACAAAAACCACGATGCAGAAACCAAAAGCGTACACATGAAGCAATGCATCATCCAGCTGATACGCTTCCGGATTAAAAATCCAATACATTTGGATAAAATTTATATATATAGGAGCAAAATAAGAAAACTTATATGGACTTAACATTACACCTATGCACAGAATGATGGGAGATAGGGTCTGGGATACTAGCCAAACTAGAGTTTGCTCATCTGCAAAACCGTAAATTTCGGTTAAATTAAAAGTGGCAATTTTATCAGTGAATAATATCGCACCAGATAAAATCACCACTATTGAAGCAATAATTTTTTTCAGAATTGTATCTTTCTTAAGATTTATCTTTATCTCTGGGTCGTACAATCTTATCTCTATTGATTTGATGGATTTCATACTGATCAATTTCTGAAGTTTCTTCATGCAATTCTGATTTTTCACAAGAGACAAATAAAGCTCCTACTGCTAATACTGTAACTAATTTTTTCATGATATTTATTTTTAAGATTAGTCTTAAAAATATCAAGCAATCATGAAAGTTTGTCTTAATTTAACATAAAAACAAACATATCACAAATATATAACAGCTAGCCCCTTAAATGCATACGGGAAACCCGCAAAGTTTTTACCGTTATCTACTCTATAAATAATTACACCATCAAAGCCATAGCAAACGAGATTGGTTTTAAAACCTCTACTGCCTTCTCCAACGCTTTTTTAAAAAATATCGGAATCTATCCGTCTGAGTATATTAAAAATTTGAAGTAACCGTTTTTACTGTTCTTTTTCGCTGAAAAAGAAGTTCGTTTTCAAGGAAAACGTAGAACGTTTGTTTTTATCCAGTGTTTTTCGCTTCTATATTTGTCCAACATATTTAAATGATCACTTGCAATAGTTAACCGTTCAAGAAGTATGTTAAACCTTTAACCTAATTAACCAATACTATATAGTAATACACTTTATGTAGCTGCTAACTATAAGAAACCAATAAACGTATTACGCAGCGTATCTTAAAACCTAAAAAATTAATCTTTGAGTTTGTGTTAGATTAGAATTGTGTGAGCTGGAAACAACTCCGCAACTAAATTAAAGAATGTATTTTTCTTTAATTTTCAAAATAGATGTCCCTGACTCTTTGGGGTAGAGTTTCAGGGACACTATTTTAAACAATCACTTCTTACCTATAATTTTCTTCTTAAAATGCTGCTCATTTAAACTAACTCAATCGCCATTCTTTTCTTTAATTCATGATATTAATCATTGTATGCATACATAGTCTCAAATATATTTGAACTATAAAACCGTACTATGAAAAATATTCTGTTGCTTACTGACTTTTCTGAAAATTCTGAAACTGCAATACAGTATGCGCTGCAGTTCTTTAAAGGTGAACCGTGTCATTTCTCTCTTTTGCATGTCCATAAATCTTCCGGTTATACCACCGATGACCTTATGGTAACCTCTGCGACTGAAAGTGTTCATACTTCGATGATCAGCGAGATAAAACAAAAATTAAACACCTATAAGCTCACTTTAAAAAAACAATATGCAACGGAAACCTATTCCTTTGAAGTTTTAGTTGATTACGATTCCTTTACCGCTGCAGTTCGACAAGCGGTGAACTCCAAAGACATATCGCTCATTGTTATGGGAACAAACGGTGCTACTAATGCCAGAGAGGTTCTCTTTGGCAGTAACACAGTAAAAGTGATACGTTCTGTATCATGCTCGGTTTTGGCAATCCCACAACAAACTGCATTCAAAAAACCAGCAAATGTCCTGTACGCTTTGGACTATTTTGAGCATTTTGATCAATTAAGTATTACGCCCCTACTGGATCTCTTAGAAAAATTCAAGAGTTTCCTGAAAATCCTGAAAATAAAGGAAGATGAAACAGTTACTGAAGCAGAAAAAAAAGATATTCTGACAATGAAAGAAAAATTCAGTAATATAAGGCATACATTTCATACCATGGTTAATATCCCCACAGCTCTGGCAATAGCAAGTTTTGTACAGATTATGAATATTGATTTAACCGCTGTTGTATTACATGAGGAAAGTTTGCTTGATCGATTTTTTAAGGGTTCTGAAACTTCAAAGATCAGTTATGGATCCAAAATACCACTTTTAGTACTTAAGCAACGATAAAATAGCACGATATGGTGTACACGCTCCTTATTATTGTTTACTTTATTATTGCGAGCCTAATTGTATTACAACTTATTTTAAACGGCCTAAGACCGGCAAAAACTTTAGCATGGATGCTTGCCATTTTTACGATTCCGGTAGGTGGCATCTTGTTGTATTACATTTTAGGTAGAAACCGAAGAAAAAATAAGCTTATACATTATAAACACTCGGACAAGATTAAAGCATTTGTCGAAGAGTCCATTCAACATTGTCAACCTGTTTCCTTATACGAATACGAGGAACACAAAAAACTGATCCAGCTGATCATCAATACCACCTCTTTTTTGCCGATAACCGGTAACACTTTCAGGTATCTGAAAAATGGAAAAATAACATTTGAGGCTATTTTTAAGGCATTGAGAGATGCAAAATCCTTTATTCATATCCAATACTACATTTTTGAAGACGGTGAACTTGCGGATATTTTTATTGACATTTTTAAAGAAAAGATTAAAGAAGGTGTACAAATACGCATCCTATATGATGCTATCGGTAGTAGATCTCTGAGCAAGAAATACATCAAACAGTTAAAGAATATCGGAGTAGAAGTATATAGTTTTCTACCGGTGCGCTTTGGTCGTTTACTTGCATCCATTAATTATCGTAATCATAGAAAAATAATTGTGGTAGACAACAATGTAGCCTTTACAGGAGGTATTAATCTATCTGATAAGTATATAAAAAATGTTTCTCATTTGGGTATTTGGCATGACATTCATCTTGAATTAAAAGGTCCTATTGTCAATACTATGCACGCGATTTTTGCTACAGATTGGTCCTTCGTTTCAGAAAACGAAGATATCCTACATTCCTCCTACTTTTCGCCCACGCGGCCTGTAGGCAATGCTACGGGGCAAATTGTCTACAGCGGTCCAGATGCTGATCAAAGTGCTACACAACACTTATATTTTTCTATAATTAATGAGGCTTCCTCCTATTTATATATCGCTAATCCATATATAATTCCCGGAGAAGCAATACTTGACGCTTTAAAAGTCGCCGCTTTAAGCGGTGTGGATGTCAGGTTATTACTGTCTGATAAATCGGATAGCCGACTAGTTCGTTGGTGTGTTCGCTCCTACTTTGAAGAACTAATGATCGCCAAAGTAAAAATTTACTTGTATCCTGATCACTTTTTGCATAGCAAAACCATAGTTGCCGATGACACGGTTGCTTCTATAGGCACTACTAATATGGATATACGAAGTTTTGAACAAAATTACGAAGTGAATGCATTAATATATGATGACGATTTTGCTGTAAGTCTAAAAAACGACTTTTTACAGGATTGTAAGAAAAGTACTTTAATTGATTATTTTGAATTTAAAAATAGACCGAATCAAGAAAAAATGTTGGAAGGAATTGCTAAGATCTTTAGTCCAGTATTGTAAATTTAAGTATCGTATACGTTCATCTTCCTTGATATAATTTCTTACTCATAAAATCCACTTTTTATGTTTTGTAACAAAAGTTACTGTGTATGCCCAAAGGATATACTATTTTTGACCCAAGAATTAAGAATAATAATCAAAGTATGTAAACCAAAATTTGGTACTAGGTACTTAAAAATATATAGTTATGAAAATCGAACAAATTTATACCGGATGTTTATCACAAGGAGCTTATTATATTGAGAGTAATGGCGAAGTAGCTATTATCGATCCCTTGCGTGAAGTGAAACCGTACATAGTTAAAGCCGAAAATGATAATGCTACAATAAAATATATATTCGAGACCCATTTTCATGCGGACTTTGTAAGTGGTCATGTAACGCTGGCTAAAGAAACCGGAGCTGACATCATTTATGGTCCAAACGCAAATCCGTCGTTTGAAGCAATAATTGCACAAGATGGTCAGGAGTTTAAACTTGGAAATATCACGATTACAGCAATTCATACCCCAGGTCATACGATGGAAAGCACTACATATTTGCTTCGCGATGAAAAAGGAAAAGATCATGCAATCTTTAGTGGGGATACCTTGTTTCTTGGAGATGTTGGTAGACCGGATTTAGCGCAAAAAGCTGCGCATTTGACTCAGGAGCAACTTGCTGAAACACTTTTTGACAGTTTACGTGATAAAATTATGCCACTTGCCGATGATGTAATCGTCTATCCTGCACATGGTGCCGGATCTGCGTGTGGTAAAAATATGATGAAAGAAACCGTAGATACGCTGGGCAATCAAAAACAAATGAACTATGCACTGCGTGCAGACATGACAAAAGAAGAATTCGTAAAAGAAGTTACTGATGGCTTACTGCCGCCTCCACAATATTTCCCTTTGAATGTTAAGATGAACAAAGAAGGTTATACCGATATCGATCAGGTTATCAAAAGAGGAACAACCGCTCTTGATCCGGAAGCTTTTGAAGCAATGGCTAATGAAACCGGGGCGATTGTCTTGGATGTCCGTCACCAGAACGATTATGTACAAGGACACATTCCTCGTTCTATTTTTATAGGTATTGACGGAGGTTTTGCTCCGTGGGTTGGAGCGCTAATTGCTGATGTGGAACAACCCATATTATTGGTAGCTCCAGAAGGTAGAGTTGAAGAAACAATTACACGACTTTCTCGTGTAGGGTTTGATAACACTTTAGGGTATCTTGAAGGTGGTTTTGAAACTTGGAAAAAAGCCGGAAAAGATTTTGACACCATATCTTCTATATCAGCTGAAGAATTTAAAACGATTCAACAAAAAGAAGAAATACCTGTTTTTGATGTTCGTAAGGACGGAGAGTTTACGGCGGAGCATGTTGACAAAGCAGTACATACGCCTCTTGACTTTATTAATGAGCATTTAGGTGAATTTCCTGAGAACAAAAACTTTTATGTTCATTGTGCCGGAGGGTACCGATCTGTAATTGCAGCTTCTATTTTAAAAAGCCGCGGAATCCATAATTTAATTGATGTTGCCGGAGGTTTCAAAGCTATTAAAGAAGCGGGTGTAGAAACGACCGACTATGTGTGTCCGTCCACTTTAAAATCCTAATTCATATGAAACCCATATTGAATTTTGACAGAGAAAAACATTGGGAACATATTTATGATACCAAAGCACTCAATGAAGTGAGTTGGTATCAGGAGACTCCCGATACAAGCTTGAAGTTAATAACCAATGCTAACCTCCCAAAGTCGGTTAAAATATTAGACGTAGGTGGCGGTGATAGCTTACTTGTTGATCATTTGTTGCGCTTAGGTTACCAAAACATCACTGTACTTGACATTTCGCAAAAAGCAATTGACCGGGCGAAGGAACGATTGGGTGTTTTGGCGTCAAAAGTAACCTGGATTGTTGAAGACATTACAATATTTAAAACTTCACAACAGTATGATCTTTGGCATGATCGGGCAGTATTTCATTTTTTAACCAGTGAACATGATGTGCAAGCATACAAAAGTGCACTCAATCATATCTTGACGGAAGATGGCAAAGCAATCATTGGAACTTTTTCTGAATCCGGCCCTGCCAAATGTAGTGGTATTGAAATCAAGCAGTATTCTGATACTAGTTTAAAAAACACTTTTTCGCCTGATCTCCTGGCCACTTCGTGTGCATTCTTTGATCATAACACTCCATTTAACACCAAACAAAATTTCGTTTTCTGTAGTTTTAAGAAATCAACTAACAATTTATAAATACTAACTTATGAATGCTATTTTTCAACCCTGGCCATGGTATGTTTCTGGTCCCCTCATTGCCTTAGTTATGATCGTTTTATTATTGATCGGTAAGAACTTTGGGATGTCATCAAATTTACGAACCATGTGTACCCTATGTGGTGCAGATAAGGCTGCTGACTTCTTTAAGTTTGACTGGAAAGCGCAGCGATGGAATCTTATTGTGGTTGTAGGTGTAATTATTGGCGGTTTTATCGGCGCAAATCTTTTGTCAGAGACCACAGCAGTTGCTATTAATCCGGATGTAATAACAGATCTTAATCAAAAAGGATTTACTAGTGCAGGCAAAGCATATTTACCCGACATGCTCTATTCGACAACAGTCTTTTCTGATATTAAAAATTTATCCCTTTTAATTTTAGGTGGTTTTTTGGTTGGTTTTGGAGCGCGATACGCCGGAGGATGTACTTCGGGTCACGCAATTTCAGGATTAAGTAATTTACAGTTACCTTCGCTTATTGCTGTGATAGGCTTTTTTATTGGTGGCATTTTTATGATTCACGTTATTTTCCCATTTTTATTTTAAGCATATGAGATCTATTTTATATTTAATTATCGGTATTTTTTTCGGAATTGTCCTATTCAAATCAGAGGCTGCCTCTTGGTTTAGAATCTATGAAATGTTTCAGTTTAAATCTTTTCATATGTATGGCATCATTGGTTCAGCCTTAGTAATTGGCGTTATTGCCATTCAGATTATCAAACGCTATAAAGTGAAGTCTGTGTACGGAGAAACCATCACAATTCCTCCAAAGGCAAAAAGCTTTAGTCGCTATATGTTTGGAGGAGTGTTGTTTGGTTTGGGATGGGCACTAGCCGGAGCATGTCCCGGTCCTATTTTTGTATTAGCGGGTGCAGGATATTTACCTATTTTAGTGGTCCTACTTGCATCTATATTTGGCACATTCATATATGGAGTTCTTAAAGATAAACTTCCCCATTAATGATTATACTTTTTCTTTAATTGATGTTAGTTCATAGGGTAAAGATTGCTCAGTTTCCCAAAATGTGAATGCATTAATGGTTGTACTAGCAATATTTATTAATGCCTCATCGGTAGCAAAAGCCTGGTGAGGCGTTAATAACACCTTGGGATGTGCTATCATCTTCTTCAACATTGTATCTTTTGGAGGATGGAGCGAATGATTATAAAAAAAGATGCCGTGTTCATGTTCATAAACATCTGATCCATACCATCCGATTTGCTTTTTATCCAATGCATCTATAACATCAGCTGTATTGACCACTGCTCCTCTGGCAATATTAATTAACATCACATTTTTCTTCATCAGTGCAATACATGAAGCATCAATTAAATGATGCGTATCCGATGTCAACGGGACACTAATTATGATAATATCACTCTCACTACATAAAGTATCCAGATCTGTATATGAAACTCCGTATTGTTTTGACAGTTCTTTATTTTCAACTATATCATTTGCAATCACTTTGCAACCAAATCCTGTTAAAATTTTAACGAGCACCTCCCCTATTCTTCCGACACCCAAAATGCCCACCTTTTTTTGAAACAAATCAAATCCCACCAAATTACTCAAGGAAAAGTTATATTTCTCAATATTTTCATTGGCAATTATTAATTTTCGATTCAGTGCTAATAACAATGCCATAGCATGTTCTGCAATAGCATTTGGTGAATAATCCGGGGCATGACTGATGCATATTCCCAACTTTGTAGCAGCTTTAATATTGACATTATCATAGCCCGCTGATCGTAATGCGATATATTTTACACCAAAATCTTTTAATAACTCCAATACCTTAGCAGAACCATCATCGGCAGAAAAGATCGAAATACCATCAAAACCAATCGCCATCATGGCCGTATCGGCTGCAAGTCTTTCCGGAATATAATGTAAGGTATGATGGTCATTGTTTGCTTTTTCAAGATAAGGTATCTCAAAATCCTTGGCACTGTAAATTAAGATTTTCATAGTATATTTTTTTGGCTAATGCGTACATCTATTGCTCATTCATCAATAAAGAAAAGGTCATCGGTTTCATCTGTCTCTGCACGCATCAATACGTTTTGTTCTTTGAGGGCCCAAATCAGGACTTTTATGTAATCATTTACTGCTTTTTCTATGCGTTGCGGCTCTGTAATATCAATTGAACCTTTCCATATGGTTTCTCGTTCTCGATCAGGGCAAACACAATACAGCGTGGACTCTGCATGATAGATTTTGTACTCATCATAATACTTTTCATTATGATAAATGTTTTGATTGTTATAATAGTCATCTTTGAAACTATCAAACATACGATCCATATTTTTATAGGCTTGGGCCAAGGTAACCTTCTCCTCTACGCCCACGACTTTTGAAATTAATATAGCATCAAACCCTTGATCAGTCAGATTAGATTCTAAAGTAAGTAGTTCTTTTTCTGTTTTGGGATCTTCTGTATAATTGGTTTCAAAAACCTTGTAACTTGCCAACGCTTTTACACCGTTCTTTTCCAGTTGATTAACTAATTTTTTTTCAAAGTTTTTTCTGCTTTTTTCATCTCTTGTCATCCCTACAACTAAGACTTTTTGAGCTTCAAAGGTGTCGATATCCGGATGCTTCCAATTCTCAATAAGTTCACTGGAATTACAGCCTGAGAAGAGGATACCGAAAAGTAATATCAAAAAATGTTTAAAATTAATCATGTGTGCTAGGGTTGTTATGGACATTTAATAATGAATCTAATCGATTTGTTATTTTCTTAGCGTATAAGGGTGTATGTTCTATTATAGACTCTCCCGAAATCATATCAACCTCTTTTAGATTGAAATTGTAACTTCCAATGGTGGAGAGAATTATTAACTTATTTAATTGATCTGGGTGTTTTGCTATAAACTTTTTTACATTTTTAGGTGGGCTAGCATATTCCCATGAATTAATAATGATGAGCGCATCCCATTTATCAATTTTCACTGTAAAAAGGGTATACGCATCAATAATCTTAAAGTAAATAGGTTTATCTCGATAATGTGTAATTATATGCTGAACCAATGAGTCTTTAAATGCACTACCTTGAGAGGCTATTAAAACTTTAGTTGGCAACGCTCTAGAATTTACCTCAAACGGAATGATCGTATCCATAGAATACGTGTAATCGTACCATATCCAAAAAGCAACGGACAAAAGGGAAAGCAAAATTCCTATTTTTATAAGGTTTCTCAAAAATTTAGCTGCTTTATTAGCGTTAGTAAAACTATTTTAGTAATCGTTTTTGTTTAGTATGTTTCATAATTGTCTTGATCAAATCAAAAACTTGCCGCTTTACATCTTTATACTCATTCAAATATTCTGTAACCTCAAGGTATAACAACCTATTCTCTTCTTTGTATTCTTTCTCTTCCTCCAACTGATCTATACCATCCATCAAAATGGTTAGTTTGTTATGATGATTGATAATCTTTTTGAGCATGGGTTCAATTGCTTTGCGCTTATCAGACAATCCATTAATGACAGTTTTACTCTTCTGAAAATTTTTATCTGATAACATCTGCAGCGAGAAACTCTCCAATAATTCATCCAAAAAATGTTGTTCATCTTTAATAAATTTCAACTCAGAGATCCAGGTAAGGGCAATTTCATGCATTTCTTCAGGACTGCGCCATTCAATATATTTTGGATTTATGGTTTTACTTTTCATCTGTATATCTTTTAGTTTATTTGAAGGTCGAAATCACGAGATCAATTAAAATATAGAAGTGATTCAAACTTTTAGCATTCACAAAAAGCTTAAATCACTTCCATCATCGTATCACCCAATTTGTATTATTTTTTTAGGCAATTCTTTAGCTTCCTCCTTTTTAGGTAATTTGAATTTTAAAATACCATTTTTATAAGTCGCCTTAACATCCTTTTTTTGATCAATGGTGTTAGGTAATTGAAGTTTTCTATCAAACTCCCGATAATTAAATTCTCTACGGGTATAGGTCTCATCTTCTTCTACTTCTTCTTTTTTAGACTTGGCGCACACATGGAGCATATCATCTTCCATAGTCACCTCAATATCTTCTTTGGAGTACCCCGGAACCGCAAGTTCAATCTCAAAATCGTCCTTATGCTCTTTTACATTCATCGCTGGAAGATCTCTATCTTTTACAAAGAAATCATCAGAGAAAAATTCATTGGTATCTAACCAATTGGATACGTTATCGTTGATCCAGGGAAATCGTTTTTTACTGAAATTAATTAAAGACATAATGTTAAGTTTTAGATGTTATTATTTGTGTTTATTTTGATATGAAAGTACCGTTTAACTCACTCAGATAAAATGACAAAAATCATGTTATCTATATTTTAACAACAAAATTATTGTTTCAAAATATTAGCTGTCACTTTGTAAATTTCATTTTTTTGTTGGTTAAACATCTTACAGAAGTCGTTATAGATACGTTTCATTTTTTTATGATTCTTATTGTAATAGTGATCACATGATATGGTATCACATTCGATTAAACCTCCCAACTGATTTTCATGCTGATGCAATTTTTCGTACAACATAGAAGATGCTTCTTCAATGTCTTTGAGTTTAGTGCTGAACTTTTCTAATATCTCATACAAATTGGGTGTATTTTGTTCAAAAGCTTTAGAAACTAGCAGCTTTTTGAGAAAATACAGTTCATCACCCAATGTTTGAAGATTTGATTTCCAATTCATTACTTCTAAATGAAAGGATTTAACTTCTTTATTTTCCATCTCCATCTCTGTTCTCATAGCCCTTACGTATTAAGTTAACACTCTAAAAGGATCAAAATCACGCTACATCCTATCCTTAAAGCAGCTTGTAACGAAAGTAATTGAGCGACCACACATTAACTATGACAAAAATCAGGAGAAAGCACAAACTGCCACAAATTATCACAGGCTTACTACCTCATTAGGTCTTGGAATTTTTACCCGCCAATTGTAAACATCGTTGATTTTAACACGCAAGCTGTCTAAGGCTGTTGCTTCCCCATGTATTAAAAAAACCTGTTCAGGTATGTTTTTAATTTCATTGGTCCAGTCCAATAGCTCCGATTGATCCGCATGCGCTGATAAACTTTCATCATGAAAAATTCTGGCTTTTACAGCTATATACTTCCCAAATATTTTGATTTCGTGTGCGCCTTCTTGTAATTGTCTTCCGCGAGTACCCTCTGCTTGATACCCCACCAAAAGCACTGAAGTATTTGGATTATCAATAAGTTGTTTTAAATAGGTTAAAACTCTACCCCCGGTAACCATACCGCTTCCGGCAATTACAATTTTTGGTGCAGGGTTATCGATAACTTCCCAAGTCTCTCTGTAAGAAGTTACGATATTAATATGTTCGAAGATATTACGCAGCTCCGGTAACGATATTTTATGCCATTCCGCAAAGCGTTCAAATACAGAAATAACCGAGTTGCCCATCGGACTATCTACATATATGGGTATATTAGGAATCTTATTCCTTTTATAAAGCGTCCATAAAATGTACATCAGTGTTTGCAATCGTTCTACTGCAAATGAAGGAATTATTAAAGTTCCGCCATTCTGGATAGTTTCCTTAATTAGGTATATTAATTTTTCTTCTATATTCTCTTCTGGGTGACATTTATTACCGTAAGTACTTTCTAAAAATAAATAATCCGCCCATTGAGGTTTCTTAGGGTTTCTGAGTAGTTTATCGTTTTTACGCCCTACATCTCCAGAAAAAACCAAGACTTTTCCATTAATTTCAAGCTCGATAAAGGTTGCACCAAGTATATGACCGTTATAATTGAATCTATATCTGATATCCGTTGAAAGATCATACCACTCCCCTTCTTTCTTATTTTTAAAACGTTGAATGGTTTGCTCTGCTTGCTTTATAGTGTAAAAGGGTAGCGCTTCTTCATGTATTGAATACCCCTCTTTATTAGCCTTTTCTGCTTCTTCTTCGTGAATCTTTGCACTATCTTTTAATATGATTTCGGTTATAGCCAAGGTTGGCGAGGTTCCTATGATGTCGCCGGTGAATCCTTGTTTTACTAATATTGGCAGATAGCCTGTATGATCTAAATGTCCGTGGGTAAGTAATACTATATCAATTTGTGAAACATCTATCGGTAGTGGATTCCAGTTCAAACTTCTCAACTTCTTTATCCCCTGAAACATTCCACAATCTATAAGTATATTTTGTTGCGGAGTTTCAATATAAAATTTTGAACCCGTTACCGTCTCCGCTGCCCCTAAAAAATGAACTTTTATTGCTGTCATATTGTATTTTCAAGATTACAAAGCATGTCGATCTCACTCATGATTTTATTTTTACGAGTATCTGATATTCCCAAATGGTCTAAATAAAACGCATCTTTGGTGAGTTGTCTTAATAACACGACATCTCGACTGAGTAAAAATTGTTTCTCTCTATTACTAAGCAAGGTGGATGTCGTAATGGGATATAATCCCAGACGATCAATACGATCTTTGAGTGCTTCATTCTTGGGATAATCCCAACTAAGTAATTGTAAATCGACACAACTCCCATATTGTATAGCATCTGCAGTGAATCTGGTGTTAGTCACTACCCATCCTTTGGTGAACTGTGGGAAATAGGATTTGGTAATTTCATTCTTTTTGAGGATATCTTTATAGCGCGAGTGAATGTAGAGAGGAACTTTTACGTTACAATTACGCCCTTCTTCACTATGATATTTACATTCGATTAACAGATGCTGCTGCTCCTTTTTTGCAATAACATCTACTTCGTGCGAAACGCAGTACCCCTGTATGATCTTGCCTACCTCAACAGTATACCCAGAAAATTTCAAAATGGCTGCTACAAAACGTTCAAATGGGAAACCCGTGGGACCCAATTCATAAATAGCCTTTTTCAACTTATACTTGGAGGCATAGACCGATTTTTGCTGTTTCAACATGGCAAAAGCTCTATTATAAATTTCTTTGGTAGTAATCCCTTCATAAAGTTCATCACGAACAGTATCCAAAATTTGCTGGATAATAACATCATTTGCTCCACTGCGCTGCAAGGACCTTCTAAGTTTTGTAAAAGAAAATTTTGTCCGTTCACCCGAAGATTTTATTACATCAATCTCTTGTGTCATCATATGTGCTTTACTATAAAGATTAAAGCTAATTTTTGTAATACTCTCTAACCCAGGCCATCATTTGATTTTCTGTCATACTATCGGCTCTTTGCACTTCTCGAAGCTTTTTGACGATCATTGGATGGTTTTCACTTAACTCTTTTCTAAGTTTTTCTCCTGTTTCTGCCGGACCAAAAATTACGATGCTATTTGCTTCATCAAGAAAAGGAATGATTTTCTTGAAATAAGCCTTTGTTTGATGCTTCTCTCTTTCCAAATATTTGCTGTCTTGCACTACATCCTGAGGCCCTCCTTTAAACCGAGTGCCGGATCCTCCATGAATATGGAAATCTTCGATCTCAGAAAATACTGTTTCAATCGTGTCTTTTTCTAAATCAACAATTTTTGATTTTTCTTTATCTATCCAAATACCTACATTTTTCATCAGTGTGTTTTTTAAAATTTTGTTTTTAGTTTCTCAAATCGTGCAATGCCAATACCGGAACTTTAGAATGATAACCCAAATCTTTTACCATAGGTCTGGACAAAATACTTCCAAAAAAAGTGTGCTTTTTATTGATAAAGGTAATCATGTCGCTCTGTCTACTCTCGACAAAGCAACTTAAAGCGCTCTTAATATCTATGTTGTGCAAGGTGTGAAAAGAGTATTCTAACCCATCAAAGTATTCTTCGAGCAATTGCTTATTGTTTTCCTGCTCGGGAGTGAGCTTTTCTTTATCCGTTACATGCAAAACGCGGATGGATGAGTTGTTAT
Organism: Aquimarina sp. 2-A2; assembly: GCF_045505135.1. Taxonomy (NCBI): domain Bacteria; kingdom Pseudomonadati; phylum Bacteroidota; class Flavobacteriia; order Flavobacteriales; family Flavobacteriaceae; genus Aquimarina; species Aquimarina sp. 2-A2. The sequence goes on from NZ_JBJKFI010000004.1 coordinate 60,797, forward strand.
ACTTAGCAATGTCTATTAAGAAATCCAACTCTCTGCGCTTCACGTGAGTTTTTAAACTGGAAGGAAATACAATTTCTTTTGGTTCCTTAAAGGAAACTTCTTTAGGTATTGCCAGCACGGGACAGTTTCTTATTTTTTCCATAACCAATACCGTATTGCTACCATAAATCACGTTACTCGCATTGGTAGCGCCCTGAGTACCCATCACGATCATTTCAATATCTTTCATCTCCACAGTATCCCGTATGGCTTCCAGTAAGGTATTAAACTGAGAAATGGGAATGTACTCATGGTTGGGATTTTCCTCTCTCATCCCTAATCGCTCGAGAATTTTAGCCAATCCCTTGTCTGACTTTTCTTTTAATTCCTCATAAATTCTTTCGCCGGGTTCTGGCACCATCATACTGTCTAAAGCATAGCCAGTTGCATTAAAGGTATTAAGAATATAAAATTCACATTGCTGATTTTTATACAGTTCAATTGCATATTTAATAGCGTTCCACGAGTTCATGGAAAAATCTGTTGGTAATAAAATTTTCTTTTTCATCTGTAGGAGATTAATGGTTGTGATTTTTGATTAGTTATGAAGATATACTTTAGATATATCGTACTCAATAAAAGTAGTCCCTCAACCCTAATATAACTATGATATTTATCAGCTTAGACCGGGAATAACCATAAAAGGTATTTCTACATGAAGTCCGATCTTTCGAATAACGGATTCGCGAGTCATTCGCTCAATAAAGCTATGCTTATAATTGACCATAAAGAGCATACGAATGTTATATTCTCTTATATAATTACTGATACTCTCTGATTTTTCTTTCTGTTTTTCCAACCAATGTACACTCACTTCTACATCTCCCAAATGCTCCAGGAGCTTATCATAATTGTACTGTTGGATTTCATCCAACTTCCCTGTTTCTCTAATATGTAAAATATGTAATTCTGCTTTAAACATTTCCAATAATCTGGTTATTGGTGCAATCTCATCTTTACCATAAAAGCGACGTAGATCGGTTGAAAAGGCTATATCTTTGGGATTAGTAAAAACATACTCACTGGGAATCATTAATGTAGGACACAGCGTATTGCCTTGAACGACTCGTATGGTATTACTTCCCAAAAGATACTCCTTAGCACGTGTTGCCCCTTGGGTTCCCATTACCACAAGATCTATTTTCTTACGTTTGATTGTATTTTGTACAGTTTCAACTAATTTTTTTGAAATAGAAAGTGTTTCAAAACTATGGTTATAATCCTCACAATCCCGAGTGATCGCATGTAGTGTTTCTGCCAAACCATCTTTGGATGCACAACTTAGTTTGGTATACAACAAGTTTCCCTTTGTGGTATCTATTCTACTTGTAAGTATTGGTGTATCAACCTCAAAAGTATTTAAAAGATAAAATTTACACTCTTGATCCTTAAAAAGTCGTGTAGCATATAATAAAGCATTGTAAGCATTTTGTGAGAAATCAGTAGGAACTAAAATGGTTTTCATAATAATTATATATTAAATCTAATACATATAAAATTACTACGATCGAATGAACAGAACTATGACATAGATCAGGTATCTGAAGGAATTACCAGAAAAGGAATCTTGGTATTAAATGTTATTTTCTTTATCACTGCTTCTCTCATTAATTCTTCCAGAAAGCTGTGTTTATAATTAATCATTGCTAACATCTCAACATCCTCTTCATCAATAAAGCTCGCAATACCTTTGGCAACGCCAGAAAAATTGGGAACCACATAAAAATCATACTCCAGATTCTTAAAGTAATTATCCAATGCACCAGAATTGTAGTTTTGCACGTGAGACAAGGAAGGCGCGTCATATATGTGTAACATACAGACCTTAGCACCAAACTGTTTTGCAATTTTCTTAATTGGTTTTATTTCTGCTTTATAATAAATCCTCTCAAAATCGGTAGCAAATACAATAGAACGGATGGGTGAAAAATTCACTTCATCAGGAATTACTAAAATTGGACACCTATCAACATTTTTAATGAGACTATGTGTATTGCTTCCCAAAAATAATGCTCTGGCTCCAGTTGCTCCTTTGGTACCAATGCATATTAGCTCATACGTTTGTGTATTTACCATATCCCTAATAACCTCAACAAAATCCCCTTTTCTTGAATGAGTATTGAACACGTGTGTAGAATCCGGATACGAGTTGGATATATCATCTAAGATACTGTTTAAACCCGCTTCCGACTCTTTTTTTATCAAATCCTGGAAAAATCCAATCCGTTGTGAACTTAAGGTGGTAGCTAATTGTGAAGGATGTACATCATAGACATGAACAATATCAAATTGACACGAGCTGCCTTTATACAATTGCATCGCGTACACAATAGTGTTCCATGCATTATCAGAAAAATCTGTTGGAATCAATATTCTTTTATCAGTTTGCATAAGCTCTAGGATGATTGTAATCGCTTTTCTGACGGAATCACTAAAAACGGAATATTTGTATGGTAAGCGATTTGATTAATTACCGGTTTAAAAAGCAAGTTTTCAAAGAAGGAATGACGGTTATGGATCATGATCAACAGATTAATCTTTATTTTTTTCTGAAAATCTTCAACAGCTTCCATAACATCCATACCGTCTGCAATGTGAAATACATGAGCATTTGTTTTAAAATAGTCGTCGAGATATGCTTTCACTTCTTCTTGATGCGCATCTAACTTAACCCCGTAATACGCATTCAAAATATTCAATCGGGATCCGTGATCTTCACAAATATCTTTGATTAGCGGTAAAAATTCATTGGTAGTATGTAAATTAAAGTCCGTAGGAAATAGTATATCTACGGGTTTTTCATATTCAAAATTATCAGGAACTGCTAACACAGGGCATTTAGCTTTCTTAATTGTATACATTGTATGCGTACCTATAAAAACTTCCTTCGCACCGGTAGCTCCCTTAGTACCCATAATGATAAGATCTATAGCATATTTATCTATCATCTCCTTAATCTCACCTATCAACGTATTAAATGCAGAACATCGCACAAATGTAAAGTTTGAAGTATCAAATTCTTCTTTTATCTTATCTTCTGTTCGCTCGATATCCCGTTTAGAATTCATCATAGCCACATCCTCCATTCCGTATAAGGTTGGATTTTCTATCAAATAGCCTGTGTGGTAGGATACCGGTGTAAATGTATTTAGTAAATAAAAAGTAACTTCTTCCTTCTTCAACAACTGCATTGCATAACGAATGGCGTTCATCGCATTGTCAGAAAAATCAGTGGGTAATAAAACATTTTTCATAAATTTAGATTTAAAATTACGTAGTTATCTGCTTAGATTCTGCATGACGAAAAAAGGAACTTTTAAATGCAATCCGATTTTATCTATCGTTGATTGATATAATATACTTTCCAGATACGAATGTCTTGAGTTAATCATAACAAGCATTTGAGCTCCGTAATCATCAACACTCGTATTAATCGCGGCGGTTAAATCATCAAAATCCTGTATATGAATTTTTACATCAGTATCCTTTAGTGTGTCCATCAAAAATGCTTTATTATCTTCCTGACGTATAGAGAGTTTTTCAAATTTTGAGACATATAAACAATGGATAACAGAGCGATAACTTTTACCTAAACATTGTAGAACCTTCAACTCTCTACGCTTATAAGGCAACCTGAAATCAGTAGGAAATAGAATGGTTTTAGGCCGGATATAGTTATATCCTGAAGGTATGGCCAGTACCGGACATTTTACATACTTTAGAACTTGAAGCGTATGACTGCCAAAGGTAATTTTACGGTCATCGGTTTTACCGCGAGTTCCCATGATAACCACATCAATATTTTGTTCGTCTACCAACTCATTCGTCTCGTCTACCAAGTTGCCAAATCTGGACATGGTCTTATAGGTATGTCTCGGATTGGGAGATATTTCAGCGAGTTTTTTAAGTAATGCAGCTAGCGCGTTTTCAGATGTTTGAAGCACCGAGGCCTTATAGTCATCTAATAGTTCACGTGAGATTACACTGTTATTATCATACACCTCATCTGCATAAGCATGCATAATAAAAAATTCACATCGTTCATACTTAAAAAGTTCTACAGCATAGTGTAAGGCGTTCAATGCGTTATCAGAGAAGTCAGTGGGAACTATAATTTTTTTCATCAGGTAGATTTTAAAACGACGTTGGATACAAATCTAAGGGTATCAGTACTGCTTAACTATGACTTTTATCAGCTTCGCAAATACAATCAGTAACCGCTTACTTTTATCATAACTTTATAAATAAACCCTGCTGAAATCCTTAACTTTAAAAAGAACATGAAAGTTTAAAGACATGCGTACCATTACAAAGGTTATGATATCATTAGCTACCCTGCTGCTTATACTCGTAGTAATACTATCGGCCTATAATACTCCATTTTTTTGGGTATATATTACGGTCTGCTGCGGACAACTATTTTTTATCTGTATGGTTTATTATATTCTAACAGATAAACGTACGTCCACCAAGACATTTGATGATTGGTATGAGGATCACACAATAAATGATATAGAATAGATAGTTACTTTTTACTGATATATATCATATTATACTATTCGATTTCCTTGGATTTTTGCATATAAATGTTCTTTATGAGCGATTCCTTATGCTATCATTGCGGAGATTCTTGTGATACTACGCCTATTCAATTTGACGAAAAAACCTTCTGCTGCTCCGGTTGTAAAACCGTCTACGAGATATTTACTGATAATAACCTTACCTGTTACTATGATTTAGAACAGAGCCCAGGTAGTACACCTGTTGACATTAAAGGGAAGTACGATTACTTAGATTCTAACGAAATTATTCATAAACTTTTAGACTTCACCGATGATACTACTCAGGTAGTAACGCTGTATATCCCGAAGATTCATTGTAGCTCATGCATCTGGATCCTCGAAAATTTACATAAGCTAAAAAGTGAGATTAAAAATTCTCAAATCGATTTTCCTAAAAAAACGGTTAGAATCACCTACAACGCAGTTAATTTTTCACTTAAAGAGGTGGTTTTACTACTGAGTTCTATTGGATACGAACCCTATATTAGTCTTGACGATCATGCGACAACAAAAGAAAATATAGATCGCAGTTTGTATTATAAGTTGGGTGTTGCGGGTTTTGCTTTTGGCAATGTGATGTTCTTGTCTTTTCCCGAGTATTTTGAAGTATCCGAATTTTGGTTAGATCAATACAAGTACATTTTTAGATATCTCATGCTGGCATTTTCGATACCGGTAGTTTTTTATGCCGGTCAGGAGTATTTAGTTTCAGCATACAAAGGCATACGTGCAGGTGTGCTCAATATTGACATTCCGATTGTACTGGGAATTATAGTACTCTTTGCTCGTAGCACTGTCGAGATACTTATGGATTGGGGAGCCGGTTTTTTTGATAGTCTGACCGGGCTCGTCTTCTTTTTAGTACTCGGCAAATTTTTTCAGCAGAAAACCTATTCTTTTCTGTCGTTTGAAAGGGATTATAAATCCTACTTTCCTATTGCAGTTACCAGAATTACTTCCGACAGGTATAAGAGAGAAGAAACTATTCAAATCTATGATATTAAAAAAGGCAATCGATTGCTTATTCGTAACCATGAACTTATTCCGGTAGATAGCATTTTAATTGAAGGGGATGGTCTAATCGATTATAGCTTTGTCACAGGAGAAAGTAAGTTAGTTCATAAAGAATCAGGAGACTCCTTATTTGCCGGAGGCCGTCAAAGTTCAGGAGCTTTACAAATTGAAGCCTTAGAATCCGTAGAACAGAGTTATCTGACGCAACTATGGAGCAACGATGTATTTAATCAAGATAAAGACTTGCGGTATACTAATATCACCGACACCGTTAGTAAATATTTTACAATCACAATACTTATGATTGCTTGTATAGCTACTGCTTATTGGATATATGCAGATGCCAGGCAGGCAGCACAAGTATGTACCGCCATTCTAATAATCGCATGTCCGTGTGCACTAGCGCTAGCCAGACCTTTTGCACTTGGCAACATGCTTCGCATTTTCGGAAAGCAAGGTTTTTTCCTCAAAAACAGTACGGTAATAGAACGCTTATCTCAGCTGGATACGCTTGTTTTTGATAAAACCGGGACCATGACTACTAACACCGGAGATGCCGTATACTATACCGGTATAGATTTGAGCAGCGATCAATGTATCGTACTCAATTCAGCACTTAGAGCCTCCAATCATCCTTTGAGTAGGTCACTATATGCTGCTTTGAACGCTAATGAAGTTGTTTCCTTAGACGCTTATAAAGAATATCCCGGTGCAGGTATTGAGGCCATCTATAAAGATATAATCCTACGTATTGGATCGGCTTCTTTTACAGGTATACAAACCTTTGATTCGCATCTGGATACGACAGTACATATCGCTATTGATCAGGACTACAAAGGACACTACACTTTTCACAATACCTATAGACAAGGCTTGTCTGCCCTTTTCTCAAAATTAAATGAAACGCATCGCTTATTTATACTGTCAGGGGATAATGCCGGCGAAGCTTCTTACTTAAAACGCTTGCTGCCTACAGGTATACAGACATACTTTGATCAAAGGCCAAAAGATAAACTTGACTTTATTCAAAAACAGCAACAGGATGGTAAAAAAGTAGGGATGATTGGCGACGGACTCAATGATGCCGGAGCCTTGGCTCAAAGTGATGTTGGTATTGCTATATCCGAAGATATCGCCGTGTTCTCCCCCGCTTGTGACGCCATTATGGATGCTGCTCAATTTGATAAAATTGATTATTTCACCTCCTTATCCAAAAAAACGATTACCATAATCAAGAGTAGCATTATACTCTCTTTTCTTTACAATATCGTAGGCTTATACTTTGCCGTTACCGGTCAATTATCACCGCTTATCGCAGCTATATTGATGCCTCTTAGCTCTATATCTGTCTTAGTCTATGTGACGCTACTCACCAATTGGGTGGCAAAGAAAAGAATCAAGATACAACCAGTCGCTCCACTCGAAAATCACAAAAAGTCATTTTCATTCAATAGCTGATAAATGTCATTAATTAAGAAAACTTTCACAAGTATTTTTGAACCCTAAACAAAAAAGTATGGGAGTTATTTATGTCTTACTTACGATTAGTATTCTTGTAGCGATTGTGTTTTTTATAGCGTTTATCATATCCATCAAAAACGGCCAATATGATGACACCTATACCCCCTCGGTACGAATGTTATTTGATGACGAATTAATTAAAACTCCCGTTGAACCCTCAACTTCCAATAAAAAACAATCCTGATACTATGGAAATGGAAAAATTCTACTACGATAATCAAATCGTAAAAAAATTCTTGTACGCTACAATGCTTTGGGGTATTGTAGGTATGTCAGTCGGGCTACTTCTGGCATTTATGTTTTTATTCCCCAATCTGACCGATGGCATCTCATGGCTTAGCTTTGGTCGCTTACGTCCGTTACATACCAATGCTGTTATTTTTGCTTTTGTGGGTAATGCGATTTTTGCAGGAGTCTACTACTCTGCGCAACGCTTGCTCAAAACCCGTATGTTTAGTGACGCACTAAGTAACATTAATTTCTGGGGCTGGCAATTGATTATTGTGGGAGCCGCTATTACGCTTCCTCTCGGATACACCACCTCAAAGGAATATGCAGAACTCGAATGGCCTTTCGATATTGCTATTGCAGTAATTTGGGTAGCTTTTGGCTGGAATCTTATCGGTACCATCTTAAGACGTAGACAACGGCACATGTACGTGGCTATATGGTTTTATCTCGCCACTTTTGTTACCGTAGCCGTACTTCACATATTTAATAGCTTAGAACTGCCCGTAAGTGCCTTAAAAAGCTATTCAGTATATGCCGGTGTACAAGATGCACTGGTACAATGGTGGTATGGTCATAATGCTGTAGCCTTTTTTCTTACTACGCCTTTCTTAGGCTTGATGTACTATTTCATTCCTAAAGCTGCAAACAGGCCTATTTATTCTTACCGCTTATCCATCGTACATTTCTGGTCACTAATTTTTATCTATATCTGGGCGGGCCCACACCATTTACTATATTCTTCGCTGCCTGATTGGGCGCAAAATCTGGGGGTTGCCTTTTCTATCATGCTAATCGCTCCCTCTTGGGGCGGTATGATCAATGGATTGTTGACGCTGCGTGGTGCGTGGGATAAAGTGCGAACAGATCCTGTGCTCAAATTTATGGTGGTAGCTATCACCGGGTATGGTATGGCCACCTTTGAAGGGCCTATGTTATCGCTTAAAAATGTAAATGCTATTGCTCATTTTAGTGACTGGGTCATCGCACACGTACATGTAGGAGCACTTGCCTGGAATGGCTTCTTGACCTTTGGGATGGTGTATTGGTTAGTACCGAGAATGACAAAAACAAAACTATGGTCTGTCGGACTCGCTAATGTGCATTTTTGGATTGGTACACTGGGAATAATCATGTACGCCTTACCGATGTATGTTGCAGGTTTTGTGCAAGCGTCCATGTGGAAACAATTTAATCCTGATGGAACCTTAACCTACGGTAACTTTCTGGAAACTGTTAATGAAATCATTCCCATGTATTGGATGCGCGCCATTGGCGGAAGTCTCTTTATCCTGGGTGCATTTGTCATGTTATACAACATACTTATGACGATACGTAGTGGTAGTAAAGTTACAGATGAATTGGCTGAAGCTGCTCCGCTACAACGTGTTACCAAACATAGAACCGTTGGCGAAGGCTATCATACCTGGCTGGAGCGTCGACCGGTAAAGCTTACCATATTTGCTACCATCGCAATTCTTATTGGGGGTGCTGTACAGATAGTGCCTACCCTTCTTGTGGAGTCTAATATTCCAACCATCTCAAGTGTCAAACCTTATACGCCCTTAGAGCTTGAAGGAAGGGATATTTATATCAGAGAAAGTTGTGTTTCTTGTCACTCGCAGATGATTCGACCTTTCCGTAGTGAAGTAGAACGCTATGGGGAATATTCAAAAGCGGGAGAATATGTATATGATCATCCTTTTTTATGGGGAAGTAAACGTACCGGTCCGGATCTCTTCCGCGTAGGCGGAAAGTATTCTGATAACTGGCACCTTAATCACTTCTATGATCCGCAAAGCACCTCTTCCGGATCGATTATGCCAAGCTATAAATGGTTAATTACCGATGCATTGGATCGTAACAATACAGAAACTAAGATGAAAGCTATGGTAACTCTGGGCGTTCCTTACACCATCGAAGAGATTAATCGTGCACAACAATGGATGGATGAACAGGCAACGCAGATAGAGAAAAATCTGTACAGTGATCCTGATTTTGCTAAAGCTTACGACGCAGACAAAAAGTTTGCCCAGGAGAATGGTGAAGAGTTTGTCGAGATGCGCAATCGAGAAGTCGTGGCGCTCATTGCTTATATCCAACGCTTGGGTACGGATATAAAAGTAAAAAATAAAGAAACGATTGTTGAATCTAACGCTAACTAATCATGCTAAAATTTATAAAAGGACATATGGAAAGTATCGACGGTATCGAGATCTATCCAATGATCTCACTACTCATCTTTTTTATATTCTTTACAGTACTTTTTTGGTGGATATTCACTGCAAAAAAAGCTTATATCAAAGAAGTAAGTAACCTGCCATTAGAAACTAAAAATCAAGATATTACATGAGAACAATATCATCCTATCTCAGAGTACTGGCATTTGTCTGCATCACGTATATTTTAATTCTGTTGACTCAAGACAGCGCCGTAGAAAACTCGTTAGTCATGCAGCCGGTTTTTTGGGTGGTTATGAGTATCGTATTGCTAATCGCTGTAGCTATTGAGATTTGTGTGGCTGCTTTACAAAGTATCCTTTTCAGATCGCTTAAACCGGAAGCACAAGAACGGTATTTAACAACCGAAAGCGAACGTAAAGCAAAACAATTTGTCTGGGTAAAACGAACCTATCTCAAATTGGTAGATAGTACACCTGTTGACGAAGAGGAAGAAATAATCCTGGACCATAATTATGATGGTATCAAGGAGCTTGACAATAATCTACCTCCATGGTGGGTCTATGGTTTCTATGCTTCCATCTTGTTTGCTATTGTATATATGGTTCGTTTTCATGTCTTTGATGATTATACTCAAGCCGAGGAATACGAAACTGAAGTTGCCGAAGCCAAAGTTGCTATCGCGGAGTATAAAAAAACTGCCAAAAATTTTGTGGATGTAAATTCGGTAGTCATACTGACTGATCCCGCTGATTTAAAAGCTGGTAAGGCTGTATTCGAAAGCAATTGCGTGGCTTGCCATAAAGCTGATGGCGGCGGTGGTATCGGACCCAATCTAACGGATGCGTATTGGATTCTAGGAGGTGGAATCAAAAATGTTTTCAATACCATATCTGAAGGTGGACGCGATGGTAAAGGTATGGTCGCCTGGAAACAAATTCTTAAACCGGCCGAAATGGCGCAGGTCTCCAGTTACGTGCTTTCACTTAATGGTACTACGCCGGCAGAACCCAAAGAGCCTCAGGGTGAACTTTGGACAGAAGAGGTTGGGAAGTAGTGTTGAGTAGTGAGTAGTGAGTAGTGAGTAGTGAGTAGTGAGTAGTGAGTAGTGAAGTTGAAAAAGAGAAGAGAGAAAAGAAAAGAGAAGAGAAACAAGAGAAGAGAAACAAGAGAAGAGAAACAAGAGCAAAAACAAAGAACTAGTGGCTAGTGGCTAAGAACTAGTGGCTAGTGCCTAGAAAACTATAAAAACAAAAACATTGGATACACCAACAAATGAAAAATTCAGAGATAGCATAGGTACCGTGACCGACGAGGGTAAACGTGCTTGGGTATATCCAAAAAAACCGAGTGGTAAGTTTTATACGTATCGTAAATGGGTAAGCTATGTATTGCTGATCTTTCTTTTGTCTGCTCCTTTTATCAAAATCAATGGTAATCAGCTCTTTCTCTTCAACGTGCTTGAGCGACGCTTTAATATTTTTGGTGCACCCTTCTGGCCACAGGATTTTCATTTATTCGTTATTTCCATGCTTATCGGGGTTGTATTTGTCACCTTGTTTACGGTTGGATTTGGTCGTATTTTTTGTGGATGGATTTGTCCGCAGACCATCTTTATGGAAATGGTTTTTCGGCGTATTGAGTATTGGATTGACGGCGATCGTGGTGCGCAAATTCGGTTAGATAAGCAACCATGGAATGCAGAGAAAATTAAAAAACGTCTGCTCAAATGGTTTATATTTTTTGTTATCTCATTTCTCATCGCTAACGTATTTCTGGCCTATCTCATCGGTAGTGACCAACTCATACAATACATCTTTATTGACGGACCATTTGCGCATGTGAGTACGCTGATTTCACTCATCATCTTCACCTTAGTTTTTTACTTTGTCTTTGCATGGTTTCGCGAACAAGTATGTATCATAGCCTGCCCCTACGGACGCTTACAAGGGGTGCTGTTGGATTCTAAATCAATTGTGGTGGCCTATGATTACAAACGTGGAGAAAAAGAAGCAGGTAGAGCTAAATTTAAGAAAAATGAAGATCGTCCTGCTACAGGCAAGGGGGATTGTATAGATTGTTTTCAATGTGTGCACGTATGCCCTACCGGTATAGACATTCGCAATGGTACCCAACTAGAGTGTGTGAATTGTACTGCCTGTATTGATGCGTGTGATCATATGATGGAAAAAGTGAATCTGCCAAAAGGCCTTATTCGTTACGCAAGTGAAGAGAACATTGCCAAAAAAGCTAAGTTTACGTTTACTCCGCGGTTAAAGGGATATACTGTTGTATTAGTAATTCTTACCGGAATCTTAAGTGGTATGTTATTTCTGCGCAATGATGTAGAAGCAAATATCTTAAGGCTTCCTGGGCAACTCTACGAGCGTAAGGGACAACATATTATCAGCAATGTATATACGTTCAAATTAATAAACAAAACAACAGAAGCTATCCCAGATGTACATTTTAAATTATTATCACATCAAGGTACTATCGAAGTCGTAACTCATAAAAATTTTATAGTTCCCAAACAGGGACTTGCAGAGGGTACTTTGTTTATAGAAATTAACAGTGCTGCGCTTAGCGGCGATAAAGATAACCTTCGCATCGGCGTCTATAGCTCAGATACATTGATAGAAACCACCACCACCGCGTTTCTCGGTCCGCGTAGTTATCGGTGAAAAGAGTAGTGAGTAATTAGTAGTGAGTAGTGAGTAGTGAGATTTGAAAAAGAGAAAAGAACAGAGAGAAAAGAAGAGAGAAAAACCTAACAACTCGTGGCTAGTGGCTTCTAACTAGTGACTAAAAAATGAGAAAAGAAAAGAGAGAAAAGAACAGAGAGAAAAACTAATAACTCGTGGCTAGTGGCTTCTAACTAGTGGCTGGAAAAAGTGTCTAAAAAAAATAACTATGAAAATTAACTGGGGAACCGCAATTGTACTTGCATTTATAGGGTTTATATCCTTTATTTTATTCTTTGTGATTCGGATGAATACGAATACGGCGTACCAACATGATTTGGTTACCGAAGAGTATTATAAAAAAGAACTGGCGTTTCAAGAAGAGATTACTGCTCAGGAAAAAGGCAACGCTCTTACTACCAACATTACTATCGCCAAAACAGCAGAGGGTATAGTTATCAACTTTCCCGCGGATATTCAATTCAAAGAAATTACGGGGATCATTACGCTATACCGTCCTTCCAATAAGAAGCTGGATTTTGAGATCCCTATAAAACTAGTCAGCCCCACCCTACTGATCCCTAATTCAGAATTGATCGAGGGTCGGTGGAATGTGGATGTCAACTGGACGTATCAGGAGACAAACTACTTATTCAAACAACAAATCACTTTGTAAGTCATGTACCTTTCGGCAATCATATTGGGTCTGTTGGGTAGTTTCCATTGCATTGGGATGTGTGGCCCCATTGCTTTTATACTGCCGTTACAGCATCACCAACCTGTTAAAAAATTCTTTCAGCTATCCCTGTATCATGTGGGTCGGCTGTTGGCATACGGAATTTTAGGGTTGTTTTTTGGTGCCATTGGCGAACGCTTATATCTTTTCGGCTTACAACAAAAATTATCCATAGTGATAGGATTGTTAATGATCGTAGTGATAATGCTGCCAACCAAAACCTTTGCCAAATACAACCTTTCAAAACCTATACATCGTCTCCTATCTAAGCTAAAAACCGCCCTGGGCAAGGAATTAAAAAAGAAAACTCCAGATACGTTTTTGACCATTGGTTTTTTAAATGGTTTTCTGCCCTGCGGACTTGTATACATGGCGGTCTTTGGCGCGATGGCGGGTGGCTCCTTACTGGAAGGAAGTGTATATATGATGCTGTTTGGTGTAGGTACTATCCCGTTAATGACGATTGCGGTCTACGCGGGAAGTATACTGAACGTAAAACTACGTGCACGTTTGCAAAAAATGATTCCGGTGCTGGTTATTATCATCGGACTCCTTTTTATCGTGAGAGGCTTAGGTTTGGGCATTCCGTATCTATCGCCCAAAACTCCTGTAGCCCAAGTAACTGCCGACATGGAGTGTCATTAATCTCTTTTAGCAAATATTCTTTATAGCCAATACGCCTGCTATTATTTATTAATGTTGCCCCCCTCTTGGTAAGGGGGTACCCCCTATCATCTACCCCCTTGACCCCTCACCGAAGTAATTCGATGAATGCTTTTAATAACTATTACCCCTCTCCACATAGACTATTTGGCCTTCATTAAAGGTTTTATGGGGTTCATTATGGCCTTAAAGCCCATTTGATGACCCTTTTTTGGGTTCGTACCAGGGGTTACAGGCCTTAACACAAGGCTTCGAAGTACTTAAAGCAATGCTCGAGATAGTTTGGGAACACCTATAAGGGTGTTATAGAGAGGTTATAAGCACAAAAAACCGCATCACTGCGGTTCTTTCTCTTAACGTAAGGATATATGGATACAATTTTTATTCCGATTGATCGGTATCCTCGTTTGAATGCTTTCTGTTAAAGAGTTTTTTCATATCCTCGTACACCGTTTTTGCTCCGGGTTCATTTTCTTTAGATAGATAACGCACCATACGATAAAAACTCAAGGCATTGTTGTAATTATCATGATCCAATAGTGTTTTGGTATCTATGAGTTGTTGCGTAAGATTTTCCATCAAATGTACACGATCCTCGATCTGCTTGCGTACTGCATAATCACGATCAAACTCCTCTTTATCTATGAAGTTGGGCACCCACTCCGGGTTTTGCTCCATATAGTTTTTTACTTTGTCAACGATTAATTTGTTTTGATTCGCAATACGACCATATTGCTGTCTTTGATCCGCAGATATATTCACGGTTTTTCCTTTAAGGATCATTTTAAAAGCGTTTAAATGTGTGTCGAGATCTTTTAATTCTTTGTCAGAGAAGCTGACACTAATTAGATTTTCTAAAGCCATTGTTAGGTTTTTTGGTTATACTTACCAAAGCTACTACCTATAAATGGATTTTTATCAGGGGAAAAATACCCTTTTTTTATGCGCATGAATTTCTTCTGAAAAACAAAAAAAAACCGCATCACTGCGGCTTTTTCTGAAAACTAAGGGTAAAAGGAAAATTTTTAATCTGCAACAATCATGTTTTCATCCATGATCGCGGTGCCAAATAATTTCTTTATGTCTTGATATACGGTATGAGCTCCCGGTTCATTTTTGGTTGCATAGTAGCGAACCATTCTGTAAAAACTCAAAGCGTTGTTATAATTATCATGATCCAATAAGGTTTTGGTATCGACTAACTGTTGTGTTAAGCCTTGCAATAAAGTGATACGTGCCTCGATGTGTTTGCCTACCAAATAATCACGATCAAATTCTTCTTTATCAATAAAGTTAGGTACCCACTTAGGATTCTTCCCCATATAGGCGATAACTTGATCGACTATCTGCTTATTACGATCAGCAATGGCGCTATAATGTATTCTTTGCTCTGACGATAGAGCAAAGGTTTTTGCTCTTATAATGTTTTCGATTCCTTGTATATGCGCGTCCAGTTCGTTTAACTCTTTATCCGAAAAATTCACAAGAATTGATTTTAGAAAATGATTAGTAGTCCGTTTTATAGGTTGAACCAAAGCTATGATCTTTATTCGAATGTAGTAAGGGGATAAAACCCCTTTTTGAGAGGGTTACTTTCGCCTCTCCTCAGACATATAAATACAGTGTTGCGTTGCCTGAGGGTAAATCCTTAAGAATACGTAATTATACGTTTTATGATATTTGGGTACTTACGCTCTTTTATCAACACCTTAATAACCTGATCTTTAAACTATAAAATTAGAATTGATTGTGGGTTGAAAGGAGGATAGCTTTTAGCATATAAGTACTAAAGAACCTCATAATAGCCTGAATTTGTTTAACAATTAAAGATAGAAAAAATGAAAGAGCAAGATTTTAAGAATCCGGAGGAAGCGATGAAAGCGTTGGCTAGTGGCGAAGTGGAAACAGCTGGAGCAGCATCACAAGCAACCGTGGGACTAGGTCCAAATCAAAAAGGTTGGTTTACCTTATATTGGGAAACCACTGCAGTGGGCAAGTACGATTGGATTGGGTTATACGAAAACGTAAAAAAAACGGACGCTGAGTATATAACAGGTAACAACTGGCAGTGGGCCAGCAAAGGGAATGAATATGTGGCCAATACGGCTTGTCAACCAGGGTATGAAGCGCGATACCTTATTTGGGATACCAATACTGAAAAATATAAAGCCATCGCTAAAACAGGCGCCTATCCAAAAAAGATTAGTTCTAAGTGAATGAGAAATTTATTTTTGTATAAGCCTATATCGTTTAAGATGATATAGGTTTGTTTGGTTTGTTTTTTAAAACGAAAAAGTAAACGTAGTACATCGTATACCCTTTATCGATTTAATTCACCGATGATTCAATGATTATATATTCTTTTTTGTTGCGGGATCACGTCTGGAATTGAAAACCATAGCGATCATGATCAGATTTTTGGCTTCAACTACGGTATGAAAACTTTACATTTACGTCTGCGAACGAATCTAAATCTTATTGTTTATTATTCATCGCGAATTTTCGATTTTTCCCTAAAGCCTGCATTATGTTTAAGTTTTGTTAACTACTTGCTTGTTTATTTTAAAACTTTCGATTGAAGTGATTCAAATTTTTCTTCAATTTCATCAATATCTTTTTGAGTTAGTATTCCTTCTATACATTTAGTCAAAGTCGTATTGATAAAATTAATTCCACACATATCTGGCTCAATTCCAATACTAATAGGTAAATCTTTAAAAAATGGACTACGGAACCCCCTCTCAGTTCTACAACCTTTAAAATTTGATTTGGAAATGATAAAGTCATGCATTTTAACAGAAACAAATTGAGTTGCTCTAAAATCATTGGACATAAATAATTCAATATCAATGAAATCAACATTATGTAAGCATGATGCAGAAAATATAGTTGAAATAATTTTACATTTAATGAAAGATGTATCCGTTATTTTAACTCCGATAAAGTTCCAATCAATTACTTCTATATTTTCAAACTTAACTTTTTCTATATTTCCCTCAATGAAAGATGCTGTTGAATAGTCTTTATAGACATTAAAATCACAGTCATTTATTTTTGTGTCGTAGAAAATTGTTCGATTCAATTTTGAATCTGTAAAATTCACATTTTCAATATTAGATAGAAAAAATATTGTTCCTTCAAGAATTGTATTACTCAAATTTGAATTGTAAAAACTTGACAATCTAGAATTTGAAAGGTTAGCAGATTCTAAATTTGCATTTATGAAATTTATTCCTATTAAGTTTGAATTTTTAAGATTCGCTTTAAAACCTAAATATGGGTTATCTATACTTTTTGAGAATAGAAAGTCAACAATCGTCTGTAGTATTGAAGTTTTTTTATTAGTATTAATATTCGAGTTTGTTCTAATATAACTGCAAAGAATATTGAAAACAATTTCAGAATATTCGTTTTTGTTTTCTCTTGCTATTTGATGGAGTTCTGCAATTCCTCCAAATATTATTGGTTCTTTTTCACTTCCTAAATGTTCGACTGCATTTTTGAATCGCTCATCAGTTTGTGATTTTCTTGAAAGTTCTATTTGCTTACTTTGAATTTCTATAGCTTCTCCTTGCTTTTCCACGCCTTGTTCAATCGCTTTTGCTCTTCTCAACGAAATGTAAAGTCCATAAAGAATACCTAACGCACCTAATACACTTAAAACAATTTTAAATAATTCCCCATTTCTATTACTGTTTACAGGAAATAACCAACGAGCAAAATCGGTATAACTATTAATGATTTGATTATGGAAAACAAAAATTAAGATTAAACTAACAATTGTAAAAAGGATTCTAAAAATATTATTTTTCAAGTGTTTTTTCATATTCTTTTGTTGCCACTCCTTTGGTTTGGAAATTTCGCTATTTGTTGATGTCGAATTACACCAAGGATAGAGGTCAATTTTTGTATAATGATATTTATATTCAGATAACTGTTCAATTTCAAATTAGAAATTTTCATCAATCAAATTTATAATTTCTCTACCTTTCATTTTAAATCTCCAATTTTCCTATATCTCCATAGTTTTTTTCAAAAAAATTATCGCTAACACTAATATAAATATTATATATCCCCTTTAGAAATAGGATCACGTCTGGAATTATAAACCGTAGCGATC
Organism: Aquimarina sp. 2-A2; assembly: GCF_045505135.1. Lineage (NCBI taxonomy): Bacteria > Pseudomonadati > Bacteroidota > Flavobacteriia > Flavobacteriales > Flavobacteriaceae > Aquimarina > Aquimarina sp. 2-A2. Next base: position 78,544 of record NZ_JBJKFI010000004.1, read on the forward strand.
TTGATGAGATCTTTGGTTTCATCTACGGTATAAATAATTTTATATTGATTGGCAGTAAGTGATCGGTAGGTAATCTTATCACGTTGTAAAGACTCTTCTACACTTCCTAAAAAAGGTTCTTCAATAAGAAGGTTTACTTCGCCTATGATAGTATGTATAACCTTTTTTGCGGCTTTAAGACTGGAGCGCTTAATATGCTGCTCGTATACTTGTTCTAACTGATTCTCAGCCAAGGTAGACCATATAATTTTATTTATCATTACTTAAATTTTGAAATTAATGCTGCCATGGGCACGTGTTTACCATTTTGAAAGTCATGCGCTGCTTGATCAATCATCTCCTGCAAGGTAGTAAGGGACATGGGTACCAAGGTCTCTTCGATAGCAAAGGCGTTTTCGTTCTTGAGTACGGTCTCAAGTCGGGTAATAATCTCTTCGTCCTGTAGTTTTAAAAACTCCTGAACGAAGGTAATTTTTCTTGATGGCAAATCCATATATATTTGGTTTTACTCAAAAGTACAAAATTAACCTTCACCATAATCAGGAAAAAATAAGTCACTCCTTTTACCATAACAAATTATGGATCGTATTGTGATATGTTTATCAAACGGTCATAGAGAACAGTTGTGTCTTAGGTTGATGGGCTTGCAACCGTAAGTCAAAAGCCATACAAATATTACGTACATAGGGTTTTCCTTTTTCTAAGATCGTAATCCCTTCGGTATCTAATGTTAATAAGCCATCATGTTGTAAGGGTGACAAGCGTTGTAAAACTTCGTCTAAATTTTTTATTTTCAAGGTGCCTTCGTTCCATCGTGTTTGCATACGACACATAAGATCAAAAATATGCTGACAAAAAAAGTGAATGAATTGTTTGTACGGTTGGCTTTTCTACTTGTGGTAACCATCTTATATACGGTTGTCTAAACGCCGTTAATGTTTTGCTAAAAAACGTTTTAGTTCATACAATGAAAAGCCAGTTATGCCTCCTATTATCGCACCTATAAAACTATAAATACATATCACAAACCAACCCCTATTGGAAATATAATTCCAAAAAGGTCTAAAGCAATTTTCACAATAACCAGCAGTTTCCTCGTAAGAAATAAATTCTTCCATTAGAGGAAAAAAAATAGCCACTAATAAGCCAATTAAACTAAAAATAATAATAATTTTCTTCATTATTCTTTTAAAACTTCATTTGGAAAATAGTTTTTGCTTTCATCTCTATGCTCTAATAAAATATGCATTCTTTTATTTTTTCTCCATAGCCTGATAATTTTGTCTGAAATTTTTAACCAATCTGAATTGGTTGTTTTATCATCATCTATGGAAGCTTGTTTGGCTTCTGCAGTTGTAGAGTAGATGTCTTCTTTTTCATTCAATTTGATGGTAGTGTTGGTTATTATATATTTGGTTTTACTCAAAAGTACAAAATTAACCTTCACCATAATCAGGAAAAAATAAGTCACTCCTTTTACCGTAAAAAATGCGGATCGTATTGTGATATGTTTATCAAACTGTCATAGAGAACAGTGGTGTCTTGGGTTGATGGGCTTGCAACCGTAAGTCAAAAGCCATACAAATATTACGTACAAAGGGTTTTCCTTTTTCTAAGATCGTAATCCCTTCGGTATCTAATGTCAATAAGCCATCATGTTGTAAGGGTGACAGGCGTTGCAAGACTTCGTCTAAATTTTTTATTTTCAAGGTGTCTTCGTTCCATCGTGTTTGCATACGACACATAAGATCTAGAATATGCTGACGTACACTCTCATCGACCTCGGTCAAAAGATGTCCTCTGTAAATCGGTAGAATACCTTCTTCCACCAAATGTTTGTATTCTTCTATTCCTTTTACATTTTGCGCAAATCCATACCAGCTGTCACTAATGGCTGAAACCCCGAGGCCAACCATCAATTGTGTTTTGGACGCGGTATATCCCATAAAATTACGGTGCAAGCTCTTGTTTTCCATAGATTGATACAGTGCATCTGTGGTGAGTGCAAAATGATCCATGCCTACCTCAACATATCCAACACTTGCCAGAAGTGCTTTACCAAGTTCATATTGTGCGCGTTTATCTGCCGGTGCCGGCAAATCACTGTCATTAAATCCTCGTTGCCCGTTCCCCTTTTGCCATGGCACATGCGCATAACTATAAAAAGCCAAACGGTCGGGCATGAGTTCCTTGCTTTTCAAAATTGTATGGCGAACATCCTCCTGCGTCTGAAAAGGTAAGCCAAAAATAATGTCATGTCCTACCGAGCTATAACCTATTTCTCTGGCCAGCTGTGTTACCTGCTGTACTTGCTCAAACGTTTGTGTACGATGAATCGCATTTTGTACTTTTTCATTATAATCTTGCACCCCAAAGCTTACACGGCGAAAACCAAGATCGTATAAGGTCTGCAAATGTAATTTAGTGGTATTGCCAGGGTGTCCTTCAAAACTGAACTCAAAATCCTCAGCTAAGGTTGCAGTTCTTAAAATACCTTTGATCAGATACTCCAAATTTTCTGGCGAAAAAAAAGTAGGTGTACCACCTCCTAAATGCAGTTCTTTTATGTTGGGAGTAGTCACAAATAATTTGAGATATAGATCCCATTCTTTAAGCAACGTATTTATATAAGGTAATTCTACGTCGTGACGTTTTGTTATCCGTTTATTACAGCCGCAAAATGTACACAAGGACTCACAATACGGCAGGTGGATATACACGCTCAATCCTTCACTCCTATTTGATTCGATATAGGACTGACGAACAGTATTTTTATACTCGCCCAATGAGAATGTTTCGTTATCCCAATAAGGAACTGTTGGATAACTGGTATAACGAGGTCCGGGTATATTATATTTATTAACTAAAGATTGACACATAGAATAAGTTTTACTTTACAATTAGAAATGAAATGGTTGTATTGGGGTTGATGTCACTCATGCAGGACTAAAAACGGAATATCGGTATGGTAGCTGATTTCTTCAACTAAAGGATGAAATAATATACGCTGAAAGAAATTAAGATTCTTAGCAACCATCGTAATCATATCAATATCTCTGCTCTCAACAAAGCATTGCACAGCATGTTCAATACTGGAATTGGATAAAAAATGAAAACTATGCGGAATGGTATCTCCCAGATATTGATCCAAAAAATTCTTATTACTGAGTTGATTTTCTGATAATTCCTCTTCTTTCTTAGCTACATGTACTACGCGCAAAGTGGCGTTCTTGTCCACTAACAATTGGGTCAGCGTATCTAGAATTCGTGATTTATAGTTTATGTTATAATCTGTGGGAAAGGCTACCTCTTTAGGACGTCGATAAGTAGCATTCTCAGGAATTACCAGCACGGGACATTTTACTTTGGTAATGACATCTCCTGTATTGCTGCCAATAGCGCGCTGTAATGCATTGGTGGCTCCCTTGGTCCCCATAACAATAAAGTCAATTTGCTTAGTTATGATGGTTTTACGTATCCCATCGACAAAGAAGATGTATTCTAACAGGGGTTCAAAAGTATGTTTTGTGTTAAGCGGAAGTTTTTCTATACGTTTTACAAGTGATTTTAGCTGATTTTTTGCATCACTTGTCAGGTTGTCAGTAAGTAGCGCTTCATGTTCGTTCTCTACTTGAAACATAGCATCATCGATAACAACATCCTCTGCTGATGCTATGTGCAATATATAAAATGTGCACTGTGTTTTTTTAAAAAAAGCAACCGCATACTGAATGGCATTCCATGAGTTTTCAGAAAAATCGGTTGGTATTAGTATTTTTTTCATGGAGTATACTTTGATTATTTACAAAAGTATAGTCCTCAATGAATGAAAAATATGATAAAAATCAGATTGCTCCAAAAAGTAGCCTTAGTCTACCATTTTTAAAGCCTGAAGGTCCAAAATTTTAATATTACGTCCCTCTATCGCAATGAGTCCGTCTTTTTTAAATCCCGATAAAGTTCTGATTAGACTTTCGGTTGCAATACCTGCAACACTCGCAAGGTCATTGCGAGAAATCTTTATATCATCTTCAGGTTTTTTATTAAGTACCGCTGCAAATTGTAGGATGGTTTTGGCCGTCTTCTTACGCACTGAACTATAAGCCATCTGCAACAGCTGATTTTTGACTTCGCTTAAGTTATCGGTAAGTAATTCCATTAATTCCAAAGAAACCGTGGTACTTTTTTCCAAAATTTCTTTTAGTTCTTTCTTAGTTACCATAGCTAACTCAACATCCTCTACTGCAGTTGCTGTTTCCTTATAACTAATAGTTTCTAAAAACGTAGTAAAACCTAAAAAATCATCGGCCTTATACAAAGCTGTGATCAAGTCTTTACCATTTTCATCCATGGTGTGAGTTTTGACCACCCCTTTAAGTAGCAGAAAAATATTATTTGAGTGTTCGCCTTTTTTATATACCGTATCGCCTTTCGCTACTGAGAGTAATTGACCATTATCGTCAAAAAAGTTCTTTAGTTCATTAAGATTTCTTAAACTATCCTGAGCATCAGTGTCGTTTTGCTCTTCTTCCTGATCCCTGTCCTGATTAAGCAATACTGATTTTGCAAGCCTACTTTCTATAGCACTTAGCAAATCTTCTTCATCAAATGGCTTCGTTAAGTAATCATCAGCTCCCAAGTCCATGCCCTTTCTTATTTCTTTGTGTTCAGTCTTTGCTGATAAAAAAATAAAAGGAATATTTCTTGTCTTATCATCCTTCGATAAAGATTCCAACACTCCATAGCCATCAATCTCTGGCATCATAATATCACATACCACAATATCAGGAAACACTTCTTTTGCTTTTTGTATTCCAATTGTACCATTTGGTGCTGTTATGACCTTATAATTGGATAACTCAAGAAGTTCTGCGGTATTTTCTCGTAAAGCGGCATCATCCTCGATAAGCAAAATAGTTTTCATAATGAATTCGTTAATGTGTTTCTGTAGTACTTATGGGTAAACTGATTTCAAATGTAGTTCCGACACCTTCGGTACTGGTAAAGGTAATGGATCCTCCTAAATTCTCAAGATGACTCTTCACTATATTGAGTCCGATACCGGTTCCTTGATCCAATAAAGCATTCTCTGCTCTAAAATAGCGTTTAAAAATAAATTTCTGTTCCTTTTTAGGGATTCCGATACCCTCATCTTGTATGGTAAACTTAAAATATTCCTTCTGTTTTTCCACTTTCAGATCGATGGTTGTATGCTCTCCAGAATATTTTACTGCGTTATGGACTAGGTTAGACAAAATGAGCTCCAATATTTTTTCATCAAAATGTATGGTAAACTCATCCGCATTTTGTGGATATACAATTTTTTGTCCGTCCTTAAGAAGCATATTCGCATTATAAATAACTTCGTTGATCACCTTACTCAGAGGAAAGGAAGTAAATTTATAGGATACTTTACCCGTCTCCAAGCGTTCTATAGATAAGAAATCATTGAGAATGTTATCCAGATACTTTACTTTGCTTTTAATAGTATCCAAATGTTTCTCACGCTTATCCTGCTGCTGTTCCTTGGTATATTTACCGGCTAAGGTTGCCGAGGTTAAAATTCCGCTCAATGGCGTTTTAAATTCGTGAGAAACCAGTGACAAAAACTTTGTTTTTAATTCATTGAGCTCACGTTCTTTCTTTAGCGATTCTGTAATCTTTTCTTCGGCTTCTTTTCTTAGCTTTACTTCTTCTTGTAATGCAGAAATCGTGGTATTGAGATCCTTGGTGCGGGCAACAACCTTTTGTTCTAAGTTTTTATTAAGTTCTTGTATCTCTTGCTCCTGTTTTTTACGATTGGTAATATCAATAACAAGTGCCATCACATAATTATTTCCATAAATTGTAAATGGATTGAGGCCTGCCTCAACGGCAAACATGGATCCATCCTTGCGCACGCCATGTAAATCCCGCCCGTGACCCATCTGACGCTTTTCTGAATGCTCTACAAAACGTTCAAAATGTCCCTTGTGCGCATGATGATACTCAAGGGGTATTAGAATATTAAGGGACTTTCCAATTAATTCATCTTTTAAGTATCCGAAAAGCTGCTCTGCTGATCCATTGGTAGCAACGATGGTTTGCTGCTCATTCACCACAATAATCCCTTCGGACACTGCTTCAGACAGAATGGTAAATACATTGTTGCTTTTTTCAAATACTTTCATAAACCAAAAATAGGGATTTACTATAACTATAGGAAGTGATATATATCATAAAACAAATGATTGAATTAGCATATTTTTAATTTTTAAATTAATAAAAATAAATACAATGAGCACAACGAGTATAACGATCTATCAAAATTTAGGAAAATTGTTCTATGCTATTGCCGCCATTGATCGTGTAATTCGCGCTAAAGAATATGCAAAGCTAAAGGAGTTGGTTAAAAAGGATTGGGTGGCTGTGGATCAATTAACGGATGAGTTTAAAACGGATGCTGCATTTCAAATAGAAATTGTTTTTGATTGGCTTGAGAATGAAGACAAAGATCCTAATGAATGTTATGATGATTTTGAATCGTATTACAAGGAAAACACCCCACATTTTGATGCCTCTATAAAGAAACTAATATGGAAAACAGCTAATGAAATTGCCAATGCATTTTCCGGAAGAAATAAAGCTGAGGTTATACTGCTTACAAAATTGAAACTATTACTTGCATCATAATCGTTTTATGATATGCGTCATATTTTATACGTCATAATACAACTACGTTTGTCCCTAAAAACTGATACTTATGAAATTTCAACCACTACTATTACTCCTTTCACTACTGTTTGCATCCTGCAAAAATGAAAATCAAAAAGAGTTGATTAAAGCAGACAACCAGGTTACAACTACAGAAGTTATGAAGGATACTTTTGAGAATCAACATTTTTTTTCTGAAGACAAATTATCACCCGATTATAATAAATCGCAACGGTTTAAAAGAGAAAAGCTTTTAGCTCTTGAGGATAAAAAAGAAGCATTAAAAGATCTTGTGAGCACAAAAACATTTAGTAAAGAAACCGATGACTATATTTTAAACTATCGATACCCTTATCTAAATGAAGGAATGAATGCTTCGCATAAAACATTTAATAATTATATTAAAGAAACCTATCTAAACATCGCCGCTACCGAAAACGAAATTTTAGAAGATAAAGCACTTTTGTGCGATACGCTCAATATCAAAAGATTTATGGATAAGCGCACAATTGATTACAAACTATTTTCGGCAAAAGACAATCTGGTGAGTGTGGTGCTTTATAAAGAAAATTATTATTCGGGCACCGTACATTCAGTTTATAGCTTTGATTGCTTAAATTATAATACAAATACTTCAGAGTTTATGACATTCAACGATATCTTTATTCCAAATGCCGAATCAGAAGTACTTACTATTATCAACCATACTATTACTCAAGGATTAGCATCGGGTGAGCTTTATTATGAGTGTTGGGAACTTTCTCCCGGAGATTTCCAGGTATATAAAAACAATTTTGTTATAAATGACGCGCTGATTACTTTCTATTTTGATGATTGTGTGGTGTGTCCTTCCTATACGGGTACATATAGTATTGAAATTCCCACAGCTCGTTTTAAAACACTCCTCAAAAAAGATAATATTTTGTTATAACTCTGTTGTCTATTTTCTAAATCTGACCTGACAAAACATGATTTTGTGTATCTTTCTGCTACTTTAAAACAATATATGATGAAAAGTAACTTTAATAAACTTATAGACTCCCCTACACCCGTTCTTATTGACTTTTTTGCAGATTGGTGTGGTCCGTGTAAAATGTTGGGACCCATTTTAAAAGAAGTAAAAGAAGATCTCGGAGATGAAGTTAAAATAATTAAAATCGATGTAGATGCCAATCAAAACCTTGCTTCTCAATATCAAGTGAGAGGCGTTCCTACCATGTTATTATTTAAAGACGGAAAACAAGTTTGGCGACAATCGGGAGTTCTGCAGAAAAATGATATTATACAGGTCATTAATTCACATAAATAACAATTTTGAATATCAATCAATACATTGACCATACCCTACTGAAACCGCAAGCGGTAGCTGATGATATTAACACTTTATGTGAGGAAGCCATAACCCATAATTTTTATGCGGTTTGTTTAAATGGATGTTTTGTAACGCAAGCAGTCAAACTACTTCAAGATACCGCTGTTAAAGTAGCGGCCGTCATTGGATTTCCTCTTGGAGCAATGGCAACTAAAGCTAAAGTTTTTGAAGCAACACAAGCGATAGCAGATGGTGCTGACGAAATTGATATGGTTCTTAACATAGGCTGGCTCAAAGCTGGTGATCATGACGCTGTCGAAAGAGAAATAAAAGAGATCAAAACAGCTATTGGCGAAAAGGTCTTAAAAGTAATTATTGAAACCTGTTTCCTGAACGTTACTGAAAAAAAAGTAGCCTGTCAATTATGTGTCAATGCCGGTGCGGACTTTGTAAAGACTTCAACTGGTTTTGGTACCGGCGGAGCAACCATGGATGACATAGAATTGATGAAAGAAGAGGTTGGAAGTTTGGTTAAGATAAAAGCCTCTGGCGGAATTAAAGATTATGCCACTGCAAAAGCCTATATCGACCTCGGAGTTACCAGAATCGGAACCTCATCGGGCGTTGCCATTATGTTAGCAAGTAAATCATAACGTATGAGTATCCATATAAACGCCCAACCGGGAGATGTTGCCGAAACCATATTGCTACCGGGAGACCCGATGCGGGCCAAATGGATTGCTGAAACTTTTCTTGAGAAGGTTGTATGTTATAATGAAGTTCGTGGAATGCTAGGCTATACCGGTTATTACCAAGGCAAGCGTGTTTCGGTACAAGGAACAGGTATGGGTATTCCGTCTGCGCTTATTTATGCTCACGAATTAATCACCGACTATAAAGTAAAAAACCTGATTCGTGTTGGCTCTGCAGGCTCTTATCAAAAAGATCTAAACCCACGTGATATCGTAATCGCTATGTCTGCATCATCCACGTCGGGCATTAATAACGCACGATTTATCAATTCGGATTATGCACCCACTGCCAATTTTGAGTTGTTGATGAAAGCGGTAGACTATTGTCAGAAGAACACTATTGCTTTCAAAGCCGGTAACGTCCTCTCATCTGATGAGTTTTACGAAGACAATAAAGATTCCTACAAAAAATGGGCAGATTTTGGTGTTTTATGTGTAGAAATGGAAACTGCAGGACTCTATACCATCGCAGCTAAACACAACATAAATGCCTTATCCATTTTGACCATTTCGGATTCCCTGGTTACAGGAGAAGAATTATCAGCAAAGGATCGGGAAACCGGTTTTAGTACTATGGTAAGAATTGCACTAAGTACGCTATAAAAAAAGGAGAAAATCTATGATAGATTTTCTCCTTCTCATTGTATATTTTCCTCTTTTATATTTTAAATGTGAGCACCGGTAATTCTGAATGGTTGGCGATACGTTCTGTAATGCTTCCGCTAAAGAAATGGGCTATTCCGCGTCTGCCGTGTGTGGGTAATGCTATGATATCTGCTCCGATTTTATCGCTATACTTGAAAAGTGCACTTTCAACAGAATAATCGTTCAAATAGACTACCTTATCCATAACACTCAAATCTCCGGACTCAGCTTTGAATAAAAACTCACTTACATGCTCTTCTATTTGTGAAGTACTCTTAAAAGTTTCGTCCGGCAGGTTCACGTATACCAAACGAACATTTGAACCAAGTAGCTTAAAAAGTTTCATAGCTTTATGATACACGCCAATATTCTCCATTTTAAAATCACATGCAAATACTACTTCTTTTACATTGAAGTCTTTGGCTTTATGTTTAATAACCAAAACAGGGACATCAGAGGTTCGCACAACTTTTTCGGTATTCGAGCCCACAAAAACTTCTTCAAGACCACTTGAACCATGAGAACCCATGACGATTAGATCAACATCGTTTTCGTTTACCACGGTATTGATTTCGCTAAAAATCTTATAATTCTGCACCATTTCGCTCACTTTTATACCTTTTAAATAAGGCTTATCCAAAAAAGTATTAAATCGCTTTTCGGCGAGTCGCATATAAAACTGTGCTTCCGTAGCTTCTTGAGCTTCATCCTTGGTAAGAATAGCTTCAGACAATCCCATCATATGTAAAACTATGATTTCAGAATTGTTTTGTTTAGCTAATGTAGCAGCAACCTCTAATGCGTACTCCGAGTATTTTGAAAAATCAACAGGGACAAGTAATTTCTTCATAATGTTTAAAATTTATACTCAAAAGTACTATCTGATGAGGTTTTGAACTATGATAAATATCATAAGAGCATCGGGTTAAATTTCAAAGCATTATACATGATAATTCTCATTTTTTTGCTCGTTGTTCCTAACTACTTTTAAAATCTCAATTAAAAATATACAAATGGAAACAATCACACAAGAGGTACACAGTATGCCAAGAATAGGAGATGATGCACCGGACTTCGAAGCTACAACGACGCATGGAAATATGAAATTCTCTGAATTTGCTGATTCCAAATGGGTTATTTTATTTTCTCATCCAGCCGATTTTACTCCCGTTTGCACCACAGAACTTAGTGGTTTTGCGCAGCGCAAAAATGATTTTGAAGCATTAAAAACTAAACTAATAGGATTAAGTATTGACAGTATACACTCCCACTTAGCCTGGGTAAACAATGTGCATGAAAAGACGGATGTTTATCTCGATTTTCCAATCATTGCTGACATTGATATGAAAGTTGCCAAGTTATATGGTATGTTACAACCTAACGAAAGTGAAACTGCTGCTGTACGCGCAGTATTTTTTATTGATCCCTATCAGAAAATACGACTTATAATGTATTATCCGCTGAACGTTGGTCGCAATATGGATGAAATTTTAAGAGCGTTGGAAGCATTGCAGGTTTCGGATGAACATAAGGTTGCATTACCGCTTAACTGGAAAAAAGGCGATAAGGTAATTGTGCCTCCACCTAAAACCTTACAACAAATGGAGCATAGAATTAAAGATACCTCCTGTGAGAAAATTGATTTCTATTTAGCCAAAAAAGATTTAAAACTAGAGTAATGAGAATGCTGAAATAACTACGCATTTTGGATGCAAATGGATGCGTTGGTATGCCTTCCGGTTTAGTGGTCATGGGAGTAAGATAAAATTGTGCTTGCAGTATTGGTTATACCAAAAAGTTTACTCCGGACTCTAAATTGAAACGATTTTTTATTAAAAATTCTTCCAAAGAGCACTGGAGACTCTGGATTATACGAAAATACATCCTTCTCTTCTTGTACTGGAATAAAATGCTAAAAGGCAAGGAAGTATAACGCATCCTTGTCAAATTAAATAATAATAAAGAACATGAACAGAACCTTCAGTATATTCTTCCTCTTGCTGAATCTTCACCTATCGTGTGCTCATAAAAAGGAGGCTATATTTCCGTCTAGAGGTCTCATTACAGAATCAGTATATTCATCGGTAACTGTACAACCAGACAGTCTCTATCAGGCGTATGCTACTGTTCAGGGAATACTAGACGCGAATTTGGTTGAGGAAGGTGATCTGGTATCCAAAAATGAAGCTATACTAAAAATAACCAACACCGCACCAAGGCTCAATGCCGAGAACGCAGCCTTAACATATCAATTGGCTAAAGAAAATTATCAGGGAAACGCACAGTTACTTAAAACACTAAAAAATGAAATAGAAGCTGCAACCTTAAAGGTAAATAACGATTCTATCAATTATTACAGACAAAAAAGCTTATGGAATCAAAATATTGGTTCCAAAATTGAATATGATACAAAATATTTAACCTATCAACTCTCATCCAATACCCTTAAACAATTAAAAACAAAATATCAGCAAACCAAAAATGAACTGAGTACACAGGTTAAACAATCCAAAAATTTGTATAAGAATGCCACTGTTTTACTAAAGGATCATACCATAGTAAGTAAAATTGACGGTAAAATCTATGCCATATATAAAAACCCGGGAGAACTCGTGAATACAATGGAACCGCTTGCCGCAATCGGCAACGCAACGGTATTTGTTCTCGAAATGCTGGTTGACGAAGTTGATATCGTTAAAATTAAAAAAGACCAGAACGTCCTTGTTACTCTAGATGCGTATAATCAAAAGGTATTTGAGGCCAGCGTACATAAAATCTACCCTAAAAAAGATCAACGAAATCAAACCTTTACGGTGGAAGCATATTTTAAAAACCCTCCTGAAATATTATATCCGGGATTGGCAGGAGAGGCAAATATTATTATCGCTTCCAAAGATAATAGTCTCTTTATTCCTAAAGAATATCTTATAGAAAACCAGCGAGTCAGCACTGATAGTGGAGAAATTAAGATAGTAAAAGGAATAGAAAATATGGAATATGTCGAAATAGTATCAGGACTGGAAGAAACTACGCAAATCTATAAACCAGATTAAAATGAACTGGACGGTAATCCTACATATAGCAAAGACTCATCTGCTGACTAAAATTAAACAAACGGCCACCGCTGCTTTGGGGGTAACCTTTGGTATAGGTGCGTATATCACCTTGGTATGTTTTATGACAGGACTCAATAGCATGCTTGATGATCTAATTCTCAACCAAACTCCGCATATTCATATTTTCAACGAAATTGAACCTTCAAAAAAACAACCCATTGATCTGTACACTAAGATTGAGAGTTCTTTGAATATGGTGCACTCTATTAAACCAAAACAAAGCCAAAAAAAAATTCATAATGCACTCCCCTTATTAACATATCTTAATAACGACGCAAAAGTTAGAGGTGCCACTCCTCAAATAAAAACTCAGATTTTTTACATAGCAGGGTCTATAGAATTAGGAGGTAATTTGACGGGCATTGAAGTTTTGGAAGAAGCTCGTCTGTTCAATTTTGACGATTATATAATTAATGGAACTACCCTGGATTTGCAAAATACAGACAATGGTATTCTATTAGGAGCGGGCATCGCAGATAAAATGTCTTTGGATATTGGGGATCGAGTCTTGGTGAGTACAATAAAAGGCGATATTTTTCCATTAAAAATTGTTGGAATGTTTCAAAGTGGTATCGCTGATATAGACAACATACAGAGTTTTGTGAAATTAAAAACGATACAGCGTATTTTGGGGGAAGCCGAAAATTATATTACTGATATCAATGTAAAACTTTATGACCTTGCAGAAGCTATACCCATGGCACAACGTATTGAAGCTCAATTTAATCTGAAAGCCATTGATATAACCACCGCAAATGCTCAATTTGAAACGGGTACAACGATACGAAATTTAATCACCTATGCAGTTTCGATCACTTTATTAATTGTTGCCGGTTTTGGTATTTATAATATTTTAAATATGTTGATTTATGAGAAGATGAATGACATTGCGATTCTTAAAGCTACAGGTTTTTCTGGTAAAGATGTCCAAATGATATTTATGAGTCAGGCTATCATCATCGGACTTGTCGGAGGTTTTTTTGGGCTCCTGATCGGGTATGTGCTATCCTCAATAATTGATCGGATTCCATTTAATACCGAAGCGCTTCCTACCGTTACTACCTATCCTATCAACCATAACATCTGGTTTTATGTGATCGGGATTACTTTTGCCATGTTTTCGACTTTTCTAGCCGGATACCTTCCCTCCCAAAAAGCAAAAAAAATAGATCCCGTTCAAATTATCAGAGGTCAATAACTTACTCCCATGAATACAGTCTTAGAAGCAAAAAATATCAATAAATATTTCGAAAAGCCTGTATCTTTTCATGTGTTGAAGGATATCAATTTTAAAATAAAAGAAGGTGAGTTCGCTTCGATAATGGGTAAATCAGGCTGTGGCAAGTCTACATTGCTCTATATTTTATCTACTATGGATACAGACTATCAAGGTCAACTGTTTCTGAATAATGAATTAATCACGGGACAAAAACGAGATATCCTTTCGCGCATTAGAAATAAACATATTGGCTTTGTCTTTCAGTTTCATTACTTACTTTCAGAATTTTCAGTATTAGAAAATGTGATGCTGCCTGCCAAAAAACTTGGAGAAAAATCGCTCCCGGAGATTAAAGCATATGCTATGGAAAAGTTAAGAATTTTAGATATCCATACGTTGGCTGACAAAAAAGCTTCAAGAATATCCGGAGGAGAAAAACAACGGGTAGCGATTGCACGTGCTCTAATAAATGATCCTGCTATCATTATGGGTGACGAGCCCACGGGGAATCTGGATAGTCATAATTCTGAAAATGTGTTCAATATCTTCAGACAGCTTTGTGATGACCAAGGCTTATCATTATTGGTGGTTACACACGACAAAGATTTTGCCGATAAGACAGATCGCATTATTGAGATGGAGGATGGGAGAATCATTCATAGTTAAAACTCAAAAGCCAATACGATTCTTGAGTGAAGGCACTTCCCATTGAATCATTTCTTTCAAAAATTCATCTACCTTTTCAACAATAAGTTTTTCTGAAATATCGGTAGGTTTAAAAACACCAAGTTCTTGAATATTACTTTCCTGACTTGAACTTTCGACTAGAGGAAACATAATAAATATATATACATCTCCATTATGCATTTGTGAAAAGACCAATGCGCTACCTCCAATAAATTGATATGCCGGAATTTGATTGGTACAGTCAATCAGTTCTGGCGGAAAAGCATAAAAATTAATATTTACTGCTTCGTTATTGCCAATCCAACTAAGTTCTTGTACCTCCCATCCTATCGGATATTGATTTTCAATAGTCTTTAGAACGCTGTGAATTAGCTTTTTTGTTGTTTGTTTCCACACAGTCTTCTTTTCTACAACCGTACGTATCGATTCTTTATAATCGTTTACGCGTTCTTCCAGATGTTCGATTTTCATAATAATCGTAGTATTTATAAATAATAATCAATAAGAATATAGATCTCTATTATTCTTTTTTTTCTTTTAACCGCTCTTGCTTTTTAAAATAACCTCTCAAAAGAAAATTATGCTGCAAAGCTTCCATGCTTTGATTAAATTTATAGGTTCCTTCCTTGATATAGAATAATGTTGAATCAATAGACTGAACTGCTGAAGCATCGTTTGTTAGGTAATTAAGTACACCATCCGCGTCTTTTAGCTGCTCAAAATAATTAGTAAGATCTGTACTCATTTGCTTTATCTTCATACTGGATTCGTCCAAATTAGCTAACAAATTTTTGATTTGCTTACCTGATACTGTATCAAATGCAATCGTGTTTAATACTGAGTTGTTGCTTTGGATCGTCTTGAATGCAGCATTGGTTTCTCTTAAAACCTGAGATGCCTGAGCACTAGCTAATTTGAGATTATTCATAGTTTTTTTGAGATCTTTAGCAACTAAGGAGTCGTTGATAAGCATACCCAAGGTTCCTTTACCATTCAATATCTTAGTGGTTAACTTCAATAAATCGGCTGTAAGAAGGGCTGCATTTTCATTTGTAACATTCAGTGTAGTTAGCATATCATCTGCACCTATTCTACTATAGGTACGTATGGTATCGCCGCTTTTTACTATTGTTCCATCTCCTGATTGCGGAATAATATTGATGAGCATATTACCCACCAACCCATCAGATCCAATCGTAGCAATTGCGTTTTGTTTGATGTGCTGGCTCAAATCTTCTTGGATTGACATTCCTACGACAATTCTGGAGTCATTAATCATTAAAATTTTATTGACAACTCCTACATTAATGCCGGCATGTCGCACATTATTACCTAGTTGCAACCCATTTAAGTTTTTAAACTCCGCGTACAATTTGATAGTATTACTAAATAGATTTTGACGTTTTCCTATAAAATACAACGCTGATACCAGAATAAGGGTGCCTAAAACAACAAAAACACCAAGTCTAAAATTTTGAGAAATACTTTTTTTTATACCACTCATATCAATGATTATTTAAAAAATGCTTTGACCAAAGGATCTGTAGACTGCACCAATTGTTTGTAAGTACCCTCGATATAGTTTACGCCGTTGATCAATAAAATTATCTTGTTAGAAATTACACGTGCACAATCCACATCATGGGTAATAATCAACGATGAAGTATTGTATTTTTTCTGAATGGTTCTCATGAGCTCTATAATTTCTTTGGCAGTTATCGGGTCCAGTCCTGTAGTAGGTTCGTCATAAAGAATAATCTTTGGTTTTAATATCAAGGCTCTGGCGAGTGCCACTCTGCGTTTCATTCCACCAGAAAGTTCAGCAGGCATTAAATCAATTGCTTCCGATAAGCCCACATTCTCCAGCGCTTCTTTAACTAAATTTATGTTTGATTCTATTATTCCCAATCGCTCCTTATGTCGTCTCAAAGGAAACTCCAAATTCTCTCGAACCGTCATAGAATCGTACAAGGCACTACCTTGAAACAAAAAACCTATCTCTGTTCTCAATATATCTAATTCTTGAGGTCTCATCATGGTTATATCTTTACCTCGGATAGTTATTGTACCACTATCTGCTTGCATCAAACCAACCAGGCACTTAATCATTACTGATTTACCTGATCCCGATTTTCCCATGACTACCAAGTTCTCACCCTCATACAATTTCAAGTTGAAACCATTCAATACCCTATTGTTACCAAAGCTTTTAACCAGACTATCTATTTGTAAAACCGGATCTGTATTTATTTCGTCTTTCATATTTCAAAAAATATATCGGTCACAAAAACAGCGATAAAATCTATTATGAATAAGAGCATAGAACTATAAACAACTGCCGCGTTTGAGGCTTCGCCTACCCCAACGGTTCCTTTTTTGCAAAAATATCCTTTATAACACCCCACAAGACCAATGGCAAAGCCGAAAAAAAATGTTTTGATTGTCGCTGGTATAAGGTCGTTAAAGTGTAAAGCATTAAAAACTTTACCAAAGTATAATTGATAGGATACTGCACCTTTTAGGTTCTCGACTATGGCTGAACCTATCAAAGCAATCGCATCTCCAAAAATTACTAGAATAGGTAACATTAGCGTAGCTGCCGTTATTCTGGTAATCACTAAATATTTGAATGGATTAGTCCCCGAAACCTCCATCGCATCAATCTGTTCTGTTACCCTCATGGAACCCAGTTCTGCTCCAATTCCGGAACCTATTCTACCTGCACAAATTAATGCAGTAATCACAGGACCTATCTCTCGCACTATCGATATACTTACCATAGATGGCATCCAGGACTCTGCTCCGAATTGCATCAATGTCGGACGAGACTGTAAGGTAAATACCAGCCCCAGTATAAACCCTGTCACTCCAACCAATAGCAATGATTTATTTCCAATTTGATAGCATTGTCTTAATAGCTCTTTAAACTCGAAAGGCGGTGAAAAAACTTCTTTGAAATAACGGTGCGCAAAGAAAGAAAGTTCTCCTATTTCGATAAAAAAGTTTCTAAAACGAACTAATACCTCTTGCGAATATGCCATGATCTCTTGAGTTCCTTAAATGTCTACACTACCCAGTCTTTTATCGTTCTACCATACTAAAAGCATCTAAAACTAAAGATAAGCACGTTGATGAACTATGATAAAAATCATCAGTTGCTTGGTTGATCTATCATCTGGACACCGAAATCTTGAAATAATAGAAAAGAGAAAATCCATCTCGCAAGTTGATATTTAAAAAATATAAATATCTTTAGCTTAACAATCTAAACTTTTGATTTATGAAAAAATTAGTTATTCTAGTCTTAGTACTCACAACCACAATTGCTTCTGCTCAAAAAAGAAAGGACAAAGAAGGAAGTATTAAAAACCTGAAAGGTATTACAGCTTATAATTTGGTTTTCGATTATGAAAATCTGAAAGTTGATAAATTTGATACCGAAGAAGAGTTTCTTGAAGATAAAATGGGTAAGCGAGAAGAGAAAGAGGCCGGTAAAGGAGAAGAATTTAAGAAAAATTGGTTTGCCGATCGTGAAAATCGCTATGAGCCAAAATTCATTGAATCTTTTAACAAACGATTTGATGCGGATGAGATGAAGGCTGACAAAAACTTAGCTGAAGCAACGCACACCATGAAAATTAAAACGACTTGGATTTACCCCGGCTACAATGTTGGTGTAATGCGTCAGCCAGCAAAATTAAATGCTACCATAAGCGTATATGCGAATGACAATCCTAATAAAATTTTATATAAAACTGATTATATAAAAGCACTTGGTAACGGAGCTATGGGATACGATTTTAATTCGGGGTATAGGATCTCTGAGAGCTATGCAAAGCTAGCCAAAACTTTAGCTTATCACATTAAGAAGAAAGCTAAATAAGAAGTAAGATAAAATTAAAAAGTCGGTTGCATTAAGGTACAACCGACTTTTTTATAAGAACTTTTTTTGATTATATTTTCTTTGAATGTAGACGGTATCGCCAAAAGGAAACGCCACCAAGGATTACTAAAAACAAAATAGAATAATATACTGAGCTTGGAGTAATAACCTTATCACCACTAGCATACGAATGCAACCCTTTTAGATAAAAGTTAACTCCAAAATAGGTCATCAAAATACTATAAACTGCCAATATAGAGGCAAAATTGTACCACCACTTACTTCGCAATCCGGGAACCAGTCGCATGTGAATAACAAAAGCATATACCATAATACTAATTAGTGCCCATGTTTCTTTAGGATCCCATCCCCAGTAACGACCCCAACTCTCATTAGCCCACATCCCTCCTAAGAAATTACCAATAGTAAGCATTACTAGACCAATGGTTAAAGCCATTTCATTAATAATAGTGATTTCTCTAATATTAAGATCCATTTTCTTTTTATTCGACTTGGTTGTCAAAATCATTAATATCAGTGCAAGTATTCCCAAAATTGCTCCAACAAAAAATGGTCCATAGCTCGCTACAATTATAGAGACATGGATAAGTACCCAATATGAATCCAAAACAGGCTGCAAATTAGCTATTGCCGGATCTGTCCAGTTTTCATGCGCAAAAAATAATATGATCGCCGCTACAAAGGTAGTTGCCGCAATAGTTAGATTACTTTTTCTTCCAAAAGCTAAACCTAATGCCAACGTAGCCCATGCCACATAGATCATTGACTCATATGCATCACTCCAGGGAGCGTGACCCGATACATACCATCGCATAATTAGACCTGCTGTATGCAACAAGAAAAGCAATATAGTAAGCCCTATGACTCCGTAAATTATACCGCGTATTGCCTTTTTATCCTTAAAAATTCTTACAACTACAAAAACCATCAATAACAAACCAACGACTCCATAATATTTATATAAGGAACGAAAAATATCATATTTATTAAGTGCAATTTCAGTTTTGATTTTATTCTCGGAAGGAAGGATATCGGCTCCAAATTTTTGCTGAAAGCTTTTGATACTTTCTACATATTGATCGGGTTTACTATAATCTCCCGTGGCGCGTGCCTCTTGCAACGACTGACGATAAATTGCAAGTATTTGACGGGTATAGACAGAATCCATACCTTTAAATCCTGCCTCATTAAGCTCTGGTACAGAAACCCATTTTTTGTTCTCATCGTTCGGAATCGGAAAAACCCGCAGAATTCCGCCACCCAGGGCTTGATTCAATAAGTAGAATTTTTCATGTGTTTTTAAGAAATCCTTATCAAAACTTGAAGGTGTATTTGTAGTACTGGCAGCTTCCAAATATGGATCTAATTTATACGAACCATCCGGCTCAAATAAATCTATCAGTGAAATTCTACGTTCTGTTTTAGGTACACCTAAGATTCTACGAATACTGTCATTTTCTTTCTTGATTTCAATAATAGGCACGCTATACCAAATAAATGGATTTTCAAGCATCGAAACAAACACCTGATCGGCATTCAGCCCCTCATACGTATCATCTTTACTCAATTTTCTAAGTAATTCAGAAGAAAAGGTGTTTACAGGTTTCATGCGTCCGCGCTCATCCTGAATTACTATGCTTCCAAATTTTGCTGCATGTTCTTTAGGAACCAGGTTAGCTTTGATAACAGAATCCAACTCAGCTTTGCTTGGTAACGTTTGCAACGGACCCGCTACATGCCCGGATTCTGTTTGAGCAAAAGAAAAACCAGTACATAATAGGGCCAATAAAACGGTCAACCTTTTCTTTTTATTTTTCACCTTAGAAAGCATCACATCCAAATCTTTAAAACGGGAACCTTTCGTAAATAAAATTAACATCATTCCAAGATATAAAAGCATATACCCTGCATAGGTAATATAGGTTCCCCAGAAATCATGATTAACTGAAAGAATAGTTCCTTTTTCATCAGGATCAAAAGACGCCTGAAAAAAGCGGTACCCTTTGTGGTCCAAAATATGATTCATATAAATGTCATAGGGAGTTGAGCTGTTACCTTCAACAATTTCTACTTTACTCTTGTACGATTTATAAACTTTTTCAGTTCCAGGATATTTTTCTGCAATAAAATCATTGAGTTTCAATGCGAAAGGTAATTCTAGACGTTTTGAACCATAACTAAAATACATCTCAAGACCGCCCAAAGAAATTTTTTCCATATCATTTGCATAGCCCTTACCCCCTAACAACTTAACTTCTCTGGTCTCACCATTTGTTGTGACGGCAATTGTAAGTGCATCTTGTTGTCCTTTCTCTTTCACTTCGATAGGTACAATGTCATACACACCCTTAATTACGGGATCCGGAATCACGAACTGCATTCCGGCAGTTTGATATAAGGAACGTAACATCAACGGTTGCTTTTCACCTTTAGTCAAAGTTCCTTGTAATTGATCTGCCATACGCATGTAAGTTCCATCAAATGGAGAATCAATAAAATACTCATCATTCTCATAGGTGATATTAATAGCACCCTCGGTAGGTTTATTAAAAGCAATTAGTACATTATGAATGTTAGATACTTCACCGGCTTCGAGAAAATGGTCGTGCCGATTACCATCTCCGGCTTCAACAATCTTAAGATACTCAGTTCCTTCGTCTGATGGAACAAGTCCTAACTCAGCACCGTTTATAAAATTTTTGTAATCAATAATGACCTCTTGTTGATTATAGTCTGTCTCAATAGTAAAATCATTCTTGGTCGCCTCAGCTAACTCTAAATCTTCAGAAACAACCCGTCTTCTCGGTTCTCCATTAATTTCACCATCCATAAAAACGGTTAAATATGTTTTTTCTGATAAAAATGTAGACGTAGTCTCCCCTTCTCTAATTGGCATAACGCCCTCATAACTGATATATCTGGTAACAAAAGCACCTAAAAGAATCAAAATAAAGGATAAGTGAAGCAAAAGTGTTGCCCACTTTTCTCTTTTATATAGTTTATAGCGTACGATATTTCCGCAAAAGTTAATAACAAAAAAAGCCATTATAGCTTCAAACCACCAGGTATTATAGACCCAAATACGTGCAGCTGTAGTTCCATAATCATCTTCTAAGAAAGTTCCTACCCCCATAGAAACTGCAAACACTATGAACAAAAGGGCCATGATACGTGTGGAGAACAAAATACTAAGCAATCTATTTTGCATAATCTATTTTCTTTTTTAGCTCGGCAAATTTAATGATTTTAAGAAGATTTTAAGCCATGAACCTACAGTATATATTCGCTTTTAACAGAACTCGTTTTCTAAGGTGACAATTTGTTTTAACTTCCTTATTTTTGCGGAATGATACGGGTAATACTTCTTGGTTCTGGTAATGTGGCTGTTCATTTATATGAAGCCATACAAGCTATGAATACATTTACTGTAATTCAATGCTACAACAGACGCGGGATGTTGCTCCATCCTAATCAGGAACCCGGAGTTGTGACCTCTGATTTTTCAAAAATAAAAGAGGCTGATCTATATATTATCGCAGTAAGCGACACTTCTATATCAGATGTTTCGGAAAATTTACAATTTAAGAATCGCTTAGTTGTACATACCTCTGGAAGTGTAGCAATGAATGCAATTCATGACAAGCATCGCAAAGGAGTACTGTATCCGTTACAGAGTTTTAGTATTAATAAGCCTGTGGATTTTAAAACCATTCCCATGTGTTTAGAAGCGGAACAAGATGACGATTTCGACATACTTCAACAATTGGCTGAAGGTTTATCACGCCAAGTATATGCCATCACATCAGCGCAGCGTAAGACCATTCATCTAGCAGCGGTATTTGTAAATAATTTCACCAATCACTTGTACCATATTGGAAAAGAAATTTGTGATCAGCATGAGGTTCCCTTTGAAATATTACAACCTTTAATACAGGAAACATCGGCTAAGATAGTTTCGACTTCGCCACTAGAGGCACAAACCGGTCCGGCAAGACGTCATGACCAGGCTACCATACAAAAACAATTAGAAGCTTTGACAAGCCCATTGTATAAAGCGCTTTACGAAAATTTTACTAAATCTATTCAAAATACACATGGAGAAGAGTTATAAAGAATATTTACAACATATTACAACGTTTATATTTGATGTAGACGGGGTGTTAACTAATGGCAATGTCGTAGTTCACACGGATGGACAATTGTTACGAACAATGAATATCAAAGATGGATATGCCTTAAAAACAGCAGTTCAAAATGGATTTAATGTTTGCGTTATATCAGGCGGCACCAATGAAGGGGTTAGACAACGCCTAAGAGGTTTAGGAATTACGGATATATACCTTGGTGCGCACCATAAAGTGGATCAGTTGGATGAATATATGGATATCTACAATATCAAAGCCGAAAACGTGCTGTATATGGGCGATGATATTCCCGACTTACCGGTAATGGAAATGATTGGTTTACCAACTTGTCCGCAAGATGCGGTTCCAGAAATCAAGGCGATATCTAAATATGTATCCAATAAAAAAGGAGGTAAAGGATGTGTACGTGATGTAATTGAGCAGGTATTAAAAGTACAAGGCAAATGGATGAATCAATTTGATGCCAAATATGATTAATGATCAAACAAATTAATTTTACTGCTACCTATGAAAATTGTTTTTGCCACCAATAACCCAAATAAGTTAAAAGAAATTCAGTCTATTGTTCCCGATTCGGTTACTATTGTAAGTTTAAAGGATATTGGTTGTGAGGAAGATATTCCTGAAACTTCACCAACTATTGAAGAAAATGCCGTTCAAAAAGCAACCTATGTTAAAGAAAAGTATGGGTATGATTGTTTTGCCGACGATACAGGTTTAGAGATAAAATCGTTAAATAATGAACCAGGTGTATATTCTGCCCGTTATGCCGGCTCAGCTAGGGATTCAAAAGCTAATATAGCTAAGGTCCTCACTAATCTTAACGGTATATCTGATCGATCTGCGCGTTTCAAAACTGTAATTGCATTACAGCTTGGAGAAACTACACGCACCTTTACCGGTATCTGTGAAGGTTCCATTAATCAAGAGCCAACAGGCGATCAGGGCTTTGGGTATGATCCTGTTTTTATTCCTGAAGGATACACGGAAACGTTTGCCGAACTACCCGCCTCCTTAAAAAATGAAATAAGCCATCGGGCAAAAGCTATGCAGAAGCTACTTAACTTTATAGAAGAAAATTTGTCATAATTCATATTTTACTTTCTCAGCAAATAAAAAAGCCTCTGGGGCTGAGGCTTTTTCGTTCTGGGGTAACTAATAATGTAAACTTGTGGGCAAAAAAATTCAAACAAACAATTAAAAAACAACTATAATTTTTCTCTTACTTTTTCTTTGATCAAATATACTTCCGTTGTGCACAAAAGATTGAAAATGAAAAGCAATGAATTGTTTAAAATCGGATGAAAAGCAATATTAATCGGTAAAGTGTATTTAAAGTTTTTTTACATCCCATTTGCTTTAAAAAAAATATGGCTAAGCTTATAGTTTCGTTGCATACTTTTCAAGATTATCGTAACATTACGTCATAAAATTTCTAAACACATTCATGAAAAGTCAAGCTAATTCTTCTAGTGCCCCAGAAAATGATGAAATTATTGATAATAGAGAATTAAGTATTTGGGAAGCCATACTCCCAATTATCATATTAGTAGGTATGTTATTTTATAACGTAGCATTTGCCTTTGGTGATGATGCACTAAGTGGGAGTAATCAGTTTATTTTACTTCTGGGAGCAGCTGTAGCAGCTATAGTGGGATTTTTTAATAAGGTTTCCTATGGTACAATGATGGAGGAAATCGCAAAAAATATAAAGTCTACTTCTAGCGCACTTCTAATTTTGTTGATGGTAGGTTCCCTTGCCGGAACTTGGTTAATTAGCGGAATCATACCAACAATGATCTATTACGGCTTGCAAATTTTAAACCCAACTATCTTTTTGGCCGCTTGTGTGGTGATATGTGCCATAATTTCTATAGCGACCGGGAGTTCATGGACCACCTCGGCAACAGTAGGGATCGCATTGATCGGTATTGGTGATACTTTAGGAATTTCGTTAGGTATGACTGCGGGAGCTGTAATTTCCGGAGCCTATTTTGGGGATAAGATGTCTCCACTGTCTGATACCACAAATCTAGCCCCTGCCATGGCTGGTGCTGATTTGTTTACTCATATAAAATATATGATGTACACTACCATCCCGACTGTTACCATTACACTCATTGTCTTTACGATCATTGGGTTTACCATAACTACCACGGGAGCACCGGAGATCAGTGGTCAGCTTGCAGCAATTGATAATGCGTTTACTATCACTCCGTGGCTATTTTTGGTGCCGGCACTGGTTATTCTACTGATCATAAGAAAAACACCCCCATTAATAGCATTGCTTGCGGGAACACTTCTAGGAGCGGTAGCTGCTATTATTGCTCAACCCGATATTGTTATGAATATTGCCGGTAGCAAAGTATTAGATTTTAATTCGGCTTATATCGGAGTAATGAAAGCTATTACCGTTGATACCGCTGTAGAAACTTCAAGCACTCAGTTAAATGATCTTTTTGCTTCTGGCGGAATGGCAGGGATGTTGGGCACAATATGGTTGATAGTGTGCGCCATGGTTTTTGGTGGAGTCATGGATGCTATAGGAGCACTTGCCCGTATTAGTAAAGCCTTACTTAGCTTATTTGATTCTATATTTGGATTGTTTGCAAGTACTGCTTTGAGCTGTGTGGTGCTTAATGCGACTGCTTCTGATCAATATTTGGCTATTGTAGTGCCTGGCAGAATGTATGCCAAAGCATTTAAAGATAAAGGTCTTGCACCCGAGAATCTCAGTCGTACTTTAGAAGATTCGGGTACGGTAACTTCTGTATTGATTCCATATAACACTTGCGGTGCCTACCAAAGTGGTGTATTAGGCGTGCCCGTAGCAGAATACTTCGTATATGCCATCTTTAATTGGCTAAGTCCCTTTATGACCCTTTTCTTTGCGGCCTTTAGTATAAAAATTAGAAAGTTGGTTACTTCAAATTAAATTTTGATATCTACAAGGCATAATTTTCAAAAATTCAGAATAGGAAGACTTGAAAACTATGCCTCAAGCTCTTAATCCAAAATAGGAATAGGTTTTTTATCGTGGTCGATTGCTACAAACTTGAAGTGTCCAGAAACGGCGATTTCCCGATCATAAGTATACATATCTTCCTTATAAATATCAACTTTAACCAAACAACTTGTTCGTCCGACTTCGCTTACTTTTGCCACTAGCTCTATAATGGATCCTGCCGGAATTGGTTTTTCAAAATCAATTTTATCACTTGAGATAGTAACTACTTTTTTTCTGCTAAAACGGGTTGCACAAATAAAAGAAACTTCGTCCATAAGTTGCAAGGCTGTTCCACCGAATAAAGTTTCATAATGATTGGTAGTATTAGGAAAAACAGCTTTAAAAATACGAGTCTCTGAGGTTTTAATAAGTTCTGCAATAGATGACATCATGGTACGTATTGGTTTATATTATAAAGTATAATGTCAAAGGTACTTTTATCCTCTTATATTTGTACTATCTATTAAAAAAGAATGCATGAATATTATTGAGAGTCTACAATGGCGCTATGCAACTAAAAAGTTTGATCCTTCTCGACTACTTCCAAAGGAAAAAATTGATATTTTGGCACAAGCCTTTAATCTTACGGCTACCTCCTATGGTCTACAACCGCTTCGGTTAGTTATTATCCAAGATAAAAAGCTACAACAGGAATTAACCAAGCATTCATGGAATCAACATCAGGTTGCCGATGCATCACATCTACTTATTTTGTGTATTGAAAAACGTGTGGCAGAAACTTTTATAACTAAGCATTTTGAGAATGTAAAAGCCATCCGTAATACAGATGACACAATTCTGGATCCTTTTAAGCAACAATTAATAACCTCTTTTAGGGATAAGCCAAAAGAAGATATTACAAATTGGGCAGCCAAGCAAGCGTATCTCGCTATGGGAAATTTACTAACTGTATGTGCTACAGAACAAATAGATGCATGCCCCATGGAAGGCTTTATTCCTGAGAAGTACGATGAAATTTTAAATTTAAGCGAAAATGATCTTTCTTCGGTACTCGTCTTACCGGTAGGTTATCGAGCGGAAGATGACATGTTTTCTAAGCTACAAAAAGTAAGACGGGATATGGGAGAAACCGTTATCTACCACAATGCTGATAACTAAGTTTTCAGTATTCAAAAAATAATATTAATTGGCATGAATCACCTTCTTTTAGGTATTTTTGCCAATAGCAATACCGTAAACTAGATATACGGATATTATACTATAATCACTTTTAAAACAAAACTGAATGCCAGGATTTGAATTATTTGGAGCAGAAGAAAAAAAAGAGGTACAAGATGTATTAGACAATGGTGTCTTAATGCGATATGGTTTTGATGGCATGCGTAATGGACATCATAAAGCGCTGGAGCTAGAACAAGCTTTAGCTAAAAGAATGGAGTCAGATTATGCTCAAGTTGTATCAAGCGGAACCGCTGCGTTAACAGTTGCATTGGCCAGCGCGGGTGTTGGTCATGGTGACGAGGTTATTGTACCTACCTTCACATTTGTAGCTAGTTTTGAGGCTGTCTTATCCGTAGGTGCTATTCCTATCTTATGTGACATAGATGATACATTGACACTAAAACCTGAAGCAGTAGAAGCGGCAATCACTGAAAATACAAAGGTTATTATGCCTGTACATATGTGCGGTTCTATGGCTGATCTTGATGCCCTTCGAGAAATTTGTGATACACACGATCTTATATTATTAGAAGATGCTTGTCAGGCAATCGGAGGCACCTATGATAATAAGCCACTGGGAAGTATAGGAGATCTAGGATGTTTTAGTTTTGATTATGTAAAAACCATAACCTGTGGTGAAGGTGGTGGTCTCATTACAAATTCTAAAGAGTATGCTGAGCGTGCACATAAATATCAGGATCACGGACATGATCACATTGGTAATGATCGCGGAGCTGAATCGCATCCATTCTTAGGGTACAATTATCGCTTATCAGAATTAAATGCTGCTGTTGGAATCGCGCAATTAAGAAAATTAGATGAAACCTTAGCAAAACAGAAAAGAACTTATACAGTTTTACGTGACGCTTTAACCACTATTCCTGAAGTGACTTTTAGAAAAGTTCCTTTAAAAGGAGAAGAAAGCTACGCTTTTTTGAATATTTTCTTACCCACTGAAGATTTAGCCAGAAAAGCACATAAAGCCTTGGGCAGTTATGGGGTTGATGCGTGTTTCTATTGGTATGATAACAACTGGCATTATTACAAAAAATGGGAACATTTGTTGAATCCAAGTACGTTGGTCCGATTCTCTGATACGATAAACAAACGTCTCAAAGACAATAACAGAAGCTTCGAGGAGAGTGATGCCTGGATGGGACGAACAGTTTCATGCCTAATAAAGGTTGGATGGTCTCAACAGGAGGTTCAGGAAAGAGCTGGACGTATGGTATCAGCCATTCAAAGTGTTTTGTAAAGAACCAATAGATACTATAAATAAAAATGCGTGATTCTTTTAAGAGAATCACGCATTTTTTTATACTTTTTGAATATGGTTAATACGTTACATATTCCATTATTTCTAAACCGTAGCCTATCATTCCAACTCTTTTTTGTTGTACTGAGTTAGAGACCAAGCGAAGCTTGTGTACATTTAAGTCATGTAATATTTGAGCGCCGATACCAAAATCCTTACTATCCATTATAATTGCAGGAGCTTTGACCACTTCTTTACCGTTTTGCAGTTCTTTGAGACCTTTGAGACGATTAAGTAAGTTAAGCGATTGACTTTCCTGATTAATAAAAATGATAACCCCCTTGCCTTCGTTATTGATACGCTGAAACATCGCATCCAAGCGCTTATCTGCATTATTAGTCAATGTACCTAAGATATCATTATTGAACAAGGTAGAATTCACACGTGTTAATACAGGTTCATTATCAGCCCACTGCCCTTTGGTCAATGCTATATGGATTTGATTATTAGTAGTTTGCTTATATGCTCTGAGACGATATTCTCCAAAACGCGTTACTATATCAAAATCTTCTTTTTTCTCAATTAGAGAATCATGTTGCATCCTATAAGCCACCAAATCCTCGATAGAAACAAGTTTAATATCAAATTTTCTTGCTACTTCAACCAATTGTGGCAGTCTTGCCATGGTACCATCTTCATTCATAATTTCGACAATCACACCAGCAGGCTTGAGTCCTGCCAGTCTGGCAAAATCTATAGCAGCTTCTGTGTGACCTGTACGACGTAACACGCCTCCTTGTTTTGCTTTTAAAGGAAAAATATGACCTGGTCTGGCAAGTTCATGAGGTTTTGTGTTAGGATTTGTTAAAGCATTCACCGTTTTTGCACGATCGCTTGCAGAAATACCTGTTGTTACTCCTTCTCCTTTTAAATCAACTGATATTGTAAAAGCCGTTTCTAAAGGATCCGTGTTATTACCAACCATCATATTCAACTTCAGCTCTTCGCAACGTTTTTCAGTTAACGGAGCACATATAAGTCCCCTACCATGTGTTGCCATAAAATTGATCATTTCTGGTGTCACTTTTTCGGCTGCTGCCAAAAAATCCCCTTCATTCTCCCGATCTTCATCATCGACCACTATAATAACTTTACCTTGACGGATATCATCAATGGCTTCTTGTATAGTATTCAGTTTCAATTTGGGCTTACTTTCAGTAGTTTGAGACATACTTTTTATCTTATGTATTCTTGGCAAAGATACCTAAACTCTCGAATTATTTGACTTTAGTACTTCTTTTTGTAAATATTTTCTTTATCGGCTGGATAAAAATATCCATATTAAATATTTGCTGATCCGTTGTCGCTTTATAGGTTAAGAAAATACTTAACGGGAAAATTATAAAGGTAGATAACCATGATCCCACAAATGGCGGAATTCCACCTTCTTCAGCACTGTTTTTTGCAAAAACTCCAATAAAATGATAGGTAAGAAATAAGGTTACCCCTATAACAATAGGAAGTCCTAATCCTCCTTTGCGTATAATGGCTCCCAGAGGTGCTCCTACAAAAAAGAGCAACACGCAAGCAATTCCCAAGGCATATTTATCATGCAAGGACATTTCATATTTGTTTAAATATTTTCGCTTAACTTTAAGACTGTTTTCTACGCTATTCAATCTTCTCAAAACCCCGTCAACATTAGAGTGTGCCAAACTAGCGATTTGCATCTTTTCTCGGGTATTGAATAGCGAGAGAAGATTTAATGTATCTGGTGTAAATTTTTTAATACTGTCTTTTTCCAGGTTTTTACTAAGATCATCAACTCCATTACGCCTTGATACTTCGCTACGAGCTGATATCATTTCATTATCTACTTTGGTAGAAAGCGTATCAATTTCTGCTCTCAAATCTCCCACATTAAGCATATTATGCCCTTTTCTATAATTTTGAGCGTTCATGTCAACCGTTCCTAATTCTGATAGATCAATATTCAAAACGTATTCTTCAAACTGAACTTTAGCAAAAGGTAATTTTCTCTTATTCTCCCTGGAGGTAGGCTGTACTTCGTTATAATAGTTACCGTCCTTGAGAACGAGTGTAACGAGATCAGATTCGGTACTCCCTTTCAACTCCCCATCGTTTGCTTTTATTACTACAAAGTTACCCGGTTTATCATCTTTTAAATGTATAATTACATCTCTCAGATATTGATCGTTATCCCCGTATTTCTCCGCGACCTTAATATTAAAATCCCCAAGATCATTAAATTGGTTCGCCGTTATCACCATGGCGGGCTTTACCTGTACAATATTTTTACGAAGATTAATAAATTTCCTTTCGGATGCAGGAATAACTGTGTTTGAAAAGAAAAATGCACCAATACCCACCAATACAATAAAAACGGATAAGGTTCGCATCGCCCTTTTAAGTGAAATCCCAGAAGATTTCATAGCTGCGAATTCATAATTCTCAGCAAAATTCCCAAATATCATTATCGAACTCAGCAATATGGTTAGCGGTAGTACCATAGGAATTAACCGAGGAGACGCCAACATTAAAAATTTCAAAATAACACTGAGATCTAAATCTTTACCTGCTAACTCTGATATAAACAACCAGATCGTTTGCAGCAAAAGAATAAACATGATAATTAGAAAAAGCGGAAAAAACGTTTTTAAAAATGTAGTAAGAATATATCGATCTAAGATTTTCAATGGAAGTGATTAATCTAAACGGTTTATATAATAATTATCATACTTTGATTCATCAAAAACGAATAAGGTTTTTGAGAGCGGCTGATTGGTCTTAAAACTATTCACTGTAAAAGTTACATTCGTACCATTATGCTGCGTCTGAATCATTTTGTAAATATGCTTTGTTTCTTTATCTATACCAAGTAAAATTTCTTTTAATTCACTATTAGAATCTATAGGAACTAATTTAATGAATTGAATTTTACGTCCGTTGATATCCTGAACATTGTCCATATCATAACGATAACCATCTTCATAAAAAGTAAGCATTTTGGAAGGAGTAATACTACTCTCATCTTCTTCATTCTGATTAGAGATACTAATCTCTTCATCTTCAGGTACTATTAAATGCAATTTTTTACCATCATACATTTGTTTAGTCCCCATTAAATTAAGAACATACTGATTCCCTTTTATCGTTACATCCCCTCTTGTTTCCTGAGAAACATTTTCTTTAGGATTGCTCAAAGCGTACTTAAAACCAATAACAATATTGTCATAACTTTTTACCTTTTGCGACACCTGATCCAATAACGATTTAGCTTCTTGCGCTTGCATCGCATTTACTCCAACTACAAATAATAGAAATACTACTAACTTTTTCATTTTATGATTTTATTTTCGGTCGATTTTATTAATTATTCACCATCCAATAGTTGTTTTAAAGAAACCAAATCAGTCACTAGCACTTGCCTCGCTTTACTCCCTTCAAAAGGACCTACAATACCTGCAGCTTCCAATTGATCAATAATTCTACCAGCTCTGTTGTAACCCAATTTTAGTTTTCTTTGTAACAAAGAAGCAGAGCCCTGTTGTGCAGTCACAATAACCTCGGCCGCTTCATTAAACAACTTATCGCGTTCGCTAACATCTATATCAAGACCTGTGCCACTTTCCTCTCCAGAATACTCAGGTAACATGTATGCATCCGGATATGCTTTTTGACTTCCAATAAAATCTGTAATACGTTCTACTTCGGGCGTATCGACAAATGCGCATTGAATACGTATTAAATCATTACCCTGAGTGTATAACATATCCCCTCTTCCTATCAATTGATCTGCACCTCCGGTGTCCAAAATTGTTCGAGAATCTATCTTTGATGTCACCCTAAAAGCTATTCTCGCAGGAAAGTTCGCTTTGATCATTCCGGTAATTACATTCACCGACGGTCTCTGTGTCGCTATAATTAGATGTATCCCAATAGCTCTGGCTAATTGTGCCAGACGTGCTATTGGTGTTTCCACCTCTTTACCAGCGGTCATAATTAAATCAGCAAACTCATCCACAACCAACACAATATACGGCAAGAATTTATGGCCATTCTCAGGATTTAATTTACGAGCTCTGAATTTGACATTATATTCTTTAATATTACGTACCATGGCGAGCTTCAACAAATCATATCGCGCATCCATCTCAATACACAAAGAATTGAGGGTATTGATAACCTTCGTATTATCTGTGATTATAGCTTCCTCAGTATCCGGTAGTTTGGCTAAATAATGGCGTTCTATTTTATTGAACAGCGTTAGCTCCACTTTTTTAGGATCCACCAGTACAAATTTGACTTCAGCCGGATGCTTTTTATATAATAGAGATGTTAAAATAGCATTTAAACCAACCGATTTACCTTGTCCGGTGGCCCCTGCCATTAAAAGGTGTGGCATTTTAGCTAAATCTACTACAAAGGTTTCGTTGGAAATGGTTTTACCCAGAGACAATGGTAGTTCCATCTCTGCATTCTGAAACTTTGATGAAGATATAGCTGAACGCATAGATACAATCGTCGATTTCTTATTAGGCACTTCGATACCAATGGTTCCTTTACCCGGTATAGGAGCAATAATACGAATCCCAAGAGCTGCCAGCGATAAAGCTATATCATCTTCAAGATTTTTAATTTTCGAAATTCGTACTCCTGCTTCCGGTACAATTTCATACAATGTAACGGTAGGTCCAACGGTTGCTTTAATCTGAGCAATTTCAATTTTATAGTTCTTAAGGGTCTCAACGATTCGGTTTTTATTCTCTTCCAGTTCCCCCTGGTCAATTGTTATTCCACCGGCTTGACCCGTATAATCCTTTAGCAATGAAATGGATGGATATTGATAATTTCCTAATTCTAAAGTAGGATCAAACTCTCCAAAATCTTTCACAAGTTTATCACTTAGATTTTCTGAAAGTTCTTCTTCAACCACGCTTTCTACCTCCATTTCAAGATCTTCAGGATCATCGTTGGATTTGATGACCAGTTTTTGCATTGAGTCATCCGTAGAAGTGCGTTCAGAATCCTTCGTATATAAATCATTCAATACATTAGTTGTAGAAAGATCTTTACTACTTTCTATGGTAGTTGTCGTATCCTCTTCTTTATTTGTGGTTTTAGCATTTACAGGATCTTTAGCTATAGTCGTTACAACAGGAGGCTCAACACTGGTATGTTTTCCATTCTTTGTGGTACTTTGAGACGTTTTATCAGTAGCATTAGTGGCAACTGTCTGCTGTGCTTGTTGGATGGAAGCTGCAATTTTCTCGGGAGTATAGCGCAATCGTACAACCACATAGATTATAGCAAAAAAAGTGAGAATTAATACAGTACCTATAAACCCAACATAATCCCTTAGAAAATCATTTATCTCATAGCCAATAACTCCGGCGAGCAAACCACCTTCTTGTTTAATAAAGCCTAGAACTATCGAGATCCAAAGCATGACTAAGGTACCCCAGAACCAAAATCCTGCTAAGCGCTTTTTGTTAAGATCAAAAAATAAATAAACTCCGGTCAGTGAGGTGAGTACCGGTATAAATAGTGCGGCCACACCAAATCCTCTAAAAATAAAAAAGTGACTGACGGAAGCCCCAAACTTACTAAGCCAATTTTTGGCAATTGCAGATCTTTTGGAGAACTGAGCTATTTCACTTTGATCAATTTTCCAGTTAAAAAAGAAAGAAATAAAAGCAAAAAACAAAGCGATTCCCAGAAAGAACAAAAAAGAACCGATAATTACCTTTTGCTGTCTGCTTAAGGATAAGTTTCTTTTTGTTTTAGCTGTAGGATTCTTGGTTGCTTTCTTTTTAGTGGTTGTTTTCTTTTTGGCCATTATTTGGGAGTATTGTCGCAAAAGTACGAATATCTATATAGGAACGCAGAAATGCTAAAAAAATTTTCTAGTTGAAATAGGGAATATAGATCACTAATCCAATTATAAAAGCGGCGATTGCAGCAAAAAATACAGCCCCTGCAGCTATATCCTTAATAAATCCAATTTTATTATGGAAATCAGGATGAATAAAGTCTGCTATCGCTTCAATTGCAGTATTCAACGCTTCTATACTAAGTACCAGACCGATAGCGAAAATTTGTAACATCCAGTCTATCTTTGATATTTCCAGATAAAAACCCATAAACGTTACGATCAGAGCGATCAACATTTGAACCTGTATACTTGCCTCGGTCCTTACCAACAGAAATGCTCCTTTTAGGGCATAACCACCACCCCGAATACGACCGGATAAAAATTTAAAAATTCCACTCATAAGCGATTTATTTCAAAGCATTTAATGCAGCAGTATAGTCTGGTTCCTGCACAATTTCTGGCACCTGCTCTGTGTAGCGCACGGTACCTTCCTTATCCAGCACTACGATAGCACGAGAATGCAGCGCTTTTAAAGGTCCGCTGGTCATTTCTACTTTATAATCTTTACCAAACTGTCCGGTTCTAAAATCTGAAAGATTAATCACATTTTCTATTCCTTCTGCTCCACAAAACCGTTCTTGCGCAAATGGAAGATCTCTGGATATACATACCACTTTGGTATCTGTTAAAGAAGCTGCTTGTTTATTAAATTCTCGAACTGATGCAGCACAAATTCCTGTATCCACTGAAGGAAATATGTTTAAAATTAAATTAAATCCTTCAAAATCTTTTAAAGTAGTCGTCGACAAGTCTTTTTTAACTAATTCGAAGTCCGGAGCTTTGGACCCGATCTCAGGAAGTTCTCCCGCAGTTTGTAATGTATTCCCTTTTAGTGTTATTGTAGCCATGATAGTAAACTTTATTTTGAAAGGATAAAATTACTAAGATTATGTGGTATTTGAGCTAAATCAGAGGAAAAATAAAAAACCTTCCCTGGCAGGAAGGTTAAAAAGAACTATGCGTCGATAGCTCCTAAAACTCTTTTCATAAAGGAATTAAGTGC
The DNA here is from genome assembly GCF_045505135.1 of Aquimarina sp. 2-A2. Taxonomy (NCBI): domain Bacteria; kingdom Pseudomonadati; phylum Bacteroidota; class Flavobacteriia; order Flavobacteriales; family Flavobacteriaceae; genus Aquimarina; species Aquimarina sp. 2-A2. The sequence goes on from NZ_JBJKFI010000004.1 coordinate 113,420, forward strand.
TTCTTTTTTACTGGTTCCTTCTTTAATCATTTTATCTACTTCTAGCGCTCCGTACATATTAGAGATTAGCTCTCCAATAACATCCAGTTCCTCATCTTTTAGAGAAGGAATCTCTGTGAGTGCCTCTAAGGTTTCGATGGACTCTATAATGTAATCTTCATCATTTTCTTCGATAAAGTTGGTAAGGTGTTTAATTACTGGTAACTTCATTTACTAAATCTTTTAAAACGTCAAATTTGTTAGTTTGTGCTTGATTTACGAAGCTTCCATTTTTGAAAACCGCAAACGTCGGTAAATTATCAACAGTTGCCATTTTTCTGGATTCCGGAAACTTTTCAGCATCAGCGATTACAAAAGTAGCCTCAGTCAATTCTGAAGCCAGTTTCTTAAACTTAGGCTTCATAATGCGACAGTTACCACACCATGTTGCAGAGTATTGAACAATAACTGTATCATTATCATTCACAATATTTTTTAAATTATCTTCATTCAATTCTTGAACCATAGTATTTTATTTAATTAATACCCCTACATCAAAGGATGCAGGGGATAAAAAATTGTATAATCTTAATTAGAAGCTAAATAAGAAGCAACACCATCTCTGTTTGCAGACATAGCCTCTTTTCCTTCTTCCCAGTTAGCAGGACATACTTCTCCATTCTTTTGAACGTGAGCATAGGCATCTATCAATCTCATAAATTCCTTCACATTTCGTCCCACAGGCATATGATTCACTCCTTCATGAAAAACTGTACCTTCTTCATCGATAAGATATGTTGCTCTATAAGTAACGTTATCTCCCTCTACCGTAACTAATCCGGTTTCTTCGTTATAATTTTCATTAGTAATATCTAAGATACCCAATGCATTTGCCAGATTACGATTAGAATCTGCTAAAATTGGATAGGTTACTCCCTCGATACCACCATTGTCCTTTGAAGTATTTAACCATGCAAAATGAACTTCTGGTGTATCACAAGATGCTCCGATTACAATGGTATTTCTTTTTTCAAATTCTTTAAGTGCTTCTTGGAAAGCGTGTAGTTCTGTTGGGCAAACAAAAGTGAAATCCTTTGGATACCAAAAAAGTAATACTTTCTTATTATTATTTTTTGCTTCTTCCAAAACATTTAATTTAAAAGTGTCTCCCATATCATTCATGGCATCAACATTTAAATCTGGAAATTTTTTTCCTACAATTGTCATAGTTATATTTTTTTGTTGTTGAACGTTTATTTCACTGCAAATATAACCCAAGATATCATTGTGGTTAAAAGGAGTAATTTTTATTATTTATTTGATAATAGTTTTTAGCTATCAGAATTTTAAAATTAATAAACAGTAAGAATACTTGCATCATGTTTTACCGTACCTTTTATACGGAAAAAAATAACGTTAAATTCTTGAAATTTCAGATGGTAAGCACAATTTTTGTATTTTCGTTAATTATTATAAACTTTTTAACCACTATTTGGCTACCCTTAGAAAGCATATAAGTTTATTTATTATCTTATGTTCTACTCAACTCGTTACCCCACAAGCTACTCTCAACTCTGATAGTGTTCAAAGGTATATACAAAGAGCCGAAGAACTACAAGATCAATACAAATATGAGGAGTCCTTGGAGCTTGCCAAGACTGCCCTACAAAACGCGCTTTATAACGATGATTCTCAGAGTAAAGCTCATATTTATCAGATTATTGGTAAAAATTATGAGATCAATGGTGATGATCAAAAAGCTATTCGTAACTACGTAAAGGCATTAACGTTTTCTCAAATTTCTAAAAATAAGCTATTAGAAACAGATATTTACAACAGTTTGGCATCGCTATATGTGAAGCATGAATTTACTGTCAAAAAGGGAATTCAATATTTTGATAAATCATATAAATTGGCAAGACGTGTTGAAGACACCGTCAGAATGATTAAACCTTTGCTTAATTTGGGTTCTTTTTACATTTTGAAAAATAATTATTCTGAAGCATATTTTAATCTATCTCCAGCCAAAAAATTAATTAATGAAAATACCTCGAATTTAGATAAAACTAAATTAAATAGTTTACTTGGTCGTTATTTTCTGCATCTGGAACGTTATGATCGAGCAGAAGAGCACATAGAAGAAGCTATATCGTATGCTTTATTAGAAATTAACAACGAATCTATTTCTAATCAAACCAAATCGACGTTTTATGAAGAACTAGCCAATCTTTATAAAGCAAAATCTTCTCTTCATTATGCGCAAGAAGATTACAAGCGTGCAATCAATTATAATGAAGAGTATTACAGAAGTAAGCTGAGAGCGATTGATATCAAGAATCTTATTGAATTACAACGGGCAAATATTAAATATGAAGTTGATCAATATCAAGCAAAAATAAAGCAAGCAGAATTTGATAAAGCAGAGAGAGAAATTCAGATTGTCAAGTGGCAAATGAGTATTTTTTTGGGCGTAGTACTTATTCTAATCTCATTAGCTTTTCTTATTAGCTCTAATCGTAATAACCTTCAAAAGAAAAAATTAAACCGAGATTTAATAGAAAAAAATAAAGAGCTCAAAAGTGCTAAAGAAACTGCAGAACAGGTTTCTACCTTAAAGTCACAGTTTATATCTACTGTAAGTCACGAATTAAGAACACCGCTATATGGAGTTATAGGATTGACTTCTTTATTAATGGAAAATCCGGACGAAAAGAAAAAGAGTGAATACTTGGAATCTTTGAAATTCTCCGGAGATTACTTACTAGCTCTTATCAATGATGTTTTGCAACTAAGTAAGATAGAAACTAACGAAATTAAACTGGAAGAGGTTACTTTTGATCTACGGTCATTAATTGAAGGTATTACAAACTCACTGCGAACCAAGCAAAAAAGTAATCGAAATACGGTCCATATCAATATTGATCCAAAAATTACTACTACACTCATCGGAGATTCTGTCAGGCTATCCCAAGTATTGATCAACCTTATAGGAAATGCTCTAAAATTTACAACTGACGGAAATATTTGGGTGTCTGTTGTTTGTATGGAGCAAGATCCAGAGTATTATGTATTGCGTTTTATAGTAAAAGATGATGGTATCGGAATTCCGGATAACAAGCAACAGTCTATTTTTGAAAACTTTGCTCAGGTTAAGAATCAGAATCAGGAATATGAAGGTACCGGACTGGGGCTTGCTATTGTTAGAAAATTGATTCAGCTACATCAAAGTGAAATTTATGTAGAAAGTGTTGAAGGCCTAGGTTCTAAATTTCATTTTGACCTTAAGTATAAGAAAGCAATGAAGAGCGAAGAAACATTGGCGGCAACCGGTATAAATCTAAGCGTAGGGACCACTAATTTTAATATTCTTATAGTTGATGACAATAGAATCAATCAAATTGTAACTCAAAATATATTAAAGAAAAAAGGTTATACATGCGATGTGGCCAGCAATGGTATTGATGCCATTTCTATGCTTAAAAAAGAGGAATATGATCTGGTACTGATGGATATCAATATGCCCGAACTGGATGGTCTTGAAGCCACCAAGGTGATTCGAACATTTAATTCTACAATCCCGATCATCGCACTGACCGCCGTAGAAGAAGGCGAGGTTAAACAACAAGCTTTAGCTGTAGGAATGAATGATGTAATTGTCAAACCCTACGACACGCAACAGTTCTTTCAAACGATTATGAAGAACATTTCTAACGTAAAGAGCCTGTAACACCTCTATTGGTACTTTTGTTTACAAACTCTTGAAAAATAGCTAACAAATTCTCTTATACTTTGCATTTGAAATAGTATTTTAGTTTGCAATTTCTAAGCTATAATTATGCAATCAAAAAAAATGGGTTTTAATACCGTTTGTACACACTATGGAGAAATTGAGGACACACAATTTCAAGGTGCTATTTCTCCTATTTACCTCTCCACTTCGTATGCTTTTGACAATGTTGACACCAAAAGGTATCCAAGATATTTTAATACACCCAATCAAGAATCACTTTGTAAAAAAATTGCGAAGCTTGAGCATGGAGAAGCTGCATTAATTTTTGGTAGCGGTATGGCGGCAGTGAGCACTACCCTGTTTGCGTTCTTAAAACATGGGGATCACATCGTTCTACAACGCAATATTTATGGAGGAACTGCTAATCTGGTCAATGAAGAATTTGATAAACATGGGATTGAGTATACCTACGTAGATGTAACCAATGCCGAGACAGTTTCAAAAGCAATTAAGAAAAATACAAAGGTTTTATATATTGAAACTCCGTCAAATCCCTTACTATCCGTTATAGATATCGAAGCGATTGCCAATACCGGCAAAAAACATAATATACTTACTGTTATTGATAATACTTTTGCTTCTCCCGTGAATCAAAATCCGATCCTTATGGGGATTGATATTGTAATTCATTCTGCTACAAAATATTTAGGAGGACATAGTGATATTCTGGCGGGTGCTGTGGTAGCCTCTGAGGAGCATATGGACACCATTTTTCAGGTAGCTAAAAACTTTGGCGGAAGTCTTAGTGATTTTACCGTGTGGATGCTGGAGCGTAGCATCAAAACTTTAGGCATACGTGTGAAACAGCAAAATCAGAATGCGCAAGAAATGGCCGAATGGCTACAAAATCACTCTGACATTGATCAAGTCTACTATCCGGGGCTTCCCTCACATCCTGATCATGCTATAGCAAAGAAACAAATGCGTGGATACGGAGGCATGTTGTCTTTTGAACTACAACCTGGATTAGATGCCAGCAAGTTTCAAGCGCAACTAAGTCTTATTAAAAGTTCGATGAGTTTGGCCGGTGTAGAAAGTACAATCCTTTCTCCCACCCTCACCTCTCATGCATTGTTATCTGAGCAAGAGAGAGCTGACCAAGGCATAAAGGATGGTTTATTACGATTTAGTGTAGGAATTGAAGAAGTGGAGGATCTTAAACAGGATATCACTGCTGCCCTAGAGGTTCTCAAAAAGGAATATGCCTAATCCATAAGGTCTCATTACTATATCAAAATTACCAATGTCAGGAATCCCTGTTTATTATGGTACCTTTGATCCAAAATTAGAAGAATGAAGTTAGATATACTAGCCATCGGCGCACATCCCGATGATATAGAACTGAGCTGTGCAGGTACACTAGCCAAAGAGATAAGTAAAGGAAAAAAAGCGGGAATTTTAGATCTAACCCAAGGGGAATTAGGAACCAGAGGAAGTAAAGAGCTCAGAGCTGTTGAAGCAAAAAATGCAGCCGAAATTTTAGGCGTATCTATTAGAGAGAACTTAGAAATGAAGGATGGCTTTTTCATTAATGATAAAGAGCATCAGCTTCAGGTAATCCAAAAAATAAGAAAATATCGTCCGGATATTGTTTTATGTAATGCAATTGATGACCGACACATTGACCATGGAAAAGGAAGCCGACTTGTTAGCGATGCATGTTTTTTATCAGGGTTAAGAAAAATAGAAACCCATGATGAGAATCAAGTACAATCCCCGTGGCGACCTCGCTTGGTACTTCACTATATACAGTGGAAATCTCTGACACCTGATATTGTGGTGGATATTTCGGGTTATATGGACACGAAAATGAAAAGCGTATTAGCTTATACTTCTCAATTTTATGATAAAAACAGTAAAGAACCTTCTACCCCAATCTCCAGTGATAACTTTTTGAATAGTATTAGGTATCGCGCAGCAGATTTGGGGCGTATAATAGGAGTCGATCATGCAGAAGGTTTCACTGTAGAACGCTATGCTGCAGTAGATTCCATTTTTGACTTAATTTAATTTAAAAAAAAGTTTGCAGAATGGTTCAAATGACTTATTTTTGCATCCGAATTTAAATGGTGGTTGTAGCTCAGTTGGTTAGAGCATTGGTTTGTGGTACCAAGGGTCGCGGGTTCGAATCCCGTCTTCCACCCCATATTCTTAAAGACCTTGCTTTTGCAAGGTCTTTTTCTTTTTTATAAGATACTTTAATTCAGAAAAGGTCATAAAAAAACCTTCATGCCATTGCATAAAGGTTCTTTTATATTTGTTCGTTTCTTTTTACTTTTCAACTTCTCCGTCAACAACAATTCGTTGCTCACGATTAAGAAGCTCATAAGCTGTATAAAAAACGAGCTGTGCACGCTTAGCCATAAGCTCATATTCTATTTTATCAGGTGTATCGGTAGGTTTATGATAATCTTCATGAACTCCGTTGAAATAAAAAATAATAGGCACCCCATTTTTAGCAAAATTATAATGATCGCTTCTAAAATAAAAACGATTAGGGTCATTTGCTGCATTATACGTATAATCTAAGTTTAGATTCGTATACTCTGCATTAGCCTTCTCGCTTATTTCATGCAGTTCTGTACTCAATCGATCACTTCCTATGAGATAAATGTAATTCTCTTTTTCTTCTCCCTCATGGTCTTTATCGATACGGCCCACCATATCAATATTTAGATTTGCTATGGTATTCGCTAAAGGAAATACTGGGTTCTCCGTATAGTATTTTGATCCGTACAGCCCTTTCTCCTCTCCGGTTACATGCAAAAACAAAATAGACCGCTTTGGTCCGTGACCTTCATCTTTCATTTTTTGAAAAGCCTCAGCTATTTCTAAAAGACTTACCGTACCGGATCCATCATCATCTGCACCATTATAAATCTGACCTTTACTATTTATACCTACATGATCGTAATGAGCAGACAGTACAAGCACTTCTTCAGGCTTTTCTGAGCCCTCTATAAAGGCTAAAACATTTTCTGAAGCTTTGATGTCTCCTCTAAAAAAACTCTTCGGAATCGTCTGAAAATAGCCCTCTACTCCTTCTGGAGCAGGTATATTCATTTTACGATACTGTGTTCTCAAATATTCGGCTGCTTTCTTTTGACCTTCTTCTCCGGTATCTCTGCCTTCAAAATCATCCCCTGCAAAAACATACAAATATGATTTTAGATCTTTTGCTGTAATGCGTTCTGCATATTCTTTTATATCAAAAGTTTTAGTAACTACCGATTGCTTTGAACTTTGAGAGGTTCCACATGAACCGATGACTAAAAAACCTAAAGCTATGATAACTTTTTTCACACAATAAAAATTTAAATTAATAGTACTTTATTTTAAAGATTTGAAATAAAGAAAATTTGCTGATTAGTCAAGATACTATCAATAATACGCCATTGAAGCCTCTGCTCATAAAAAATCAAATTTTTAAATTTCGTCAAAAACAGAGAGCAAGATACTGATTTTGATGCATATCCAAGTACGCAAAAAAAGGTTTTAAAAAAACTTTAAAATATTTTTTGAAAAAGGCTTTTAAAATTGAAAAAAGCTCCTATATTTGCACCCGCAAAGGAGAATTGGCAGAGTGGTCGAATGCGGCAGTCTTGAAAACTGTTGAGGGTCACACCTCCGGGGGTTCGAATCCCTCATTCTCCGCAAAAGGAAACCCACAATGAAAATTGTGGGTTTTTTGTTTTCTGTAGCCTTTGAAGTTTACTTCATAAAGGCGAAGGAAAACAAAAAAAACAAACACACGTAGTGGGTTGTGGTTTCTATGCTTGCCAAGGATTATCATCTGGGGATCACGAGCAAAGCGAGTACTCCCTTTTATTTAGGACGAGTCACATCTTTTTAAAACATCCATCCCATATCCTACGCTTTAGCTCGCCCATAGTATTCACTATGTCGTCTTCAAAGGAAGGGAAGTAATAAGAATAACCCCTAATCTAATTATACTGCTTTTGTTAGCGAAGAAATAAAACAAACACATGTAGTGGGTTGTGGTTTCTATGCTTGCCAAGGATTACCATCTGGGAATCACGAGCAAAGCGAGTACTCCCTTTTTTCTTGCTATAAAACATCCATCCTAACCCTTCCTGAAAAGGAAGGAAAACAAAAAAACAAACACACGTAGTGGGTTGTGGTTTCTATGCTTGCCAAGGATTACAATCTGGGGATCATGAGCAAAGCGAGTAATCCCTTTTTTCTTGCTATAAAACATCCACCCTAACCCTTACTTCATAAAGGCAAAGGAAAACAAAAAAACAAACACACGTAGTGGGTTGTGGTTTCTATGCTTGCCAAGGATTCCCAGTTGGGATCATGAACGAAGTGAATATTCCCTTTTCTTGATATAAACATCCATCCCTGACCCTTCCTTCATAAAGGCAAAGGAAAACAAAAAAACAAACACACGTAGTGGGTTGTGGTTTCTATGCTTGCCAAGGATTCCCAGTTGGGATCATGAACGAAGTGAATATTCCCTTTTCTTGATATAAACATCCATCCCTGACCCTTCCTTCAAAGGAAGGGAAGTAATAAGAATAACCCCTAATCTAATTATACTGCTTTTGTTAGCGAAGAAATAAAACAAACACACGTAGTGGGTTGTGGTTTTTATGCTTGCCAAGGATTACCATCTGGGGATCATGAACGAAGTGAATACTCCCTCATTCTCCGCAAAAAGCCCTGTAATCATTTGATTTACAAGGCTTCTCTTTTTTGGTTGACAATATCGTTGATAGTTCTTTGCTTTTTAAGATTATTCTACCCCATTAATAAAAGTATTAATAAAGTCTTTTATCTTTTCTGTTATTCTGTTACTTATTGATTCCCTTTGTAACACACTTGGTTGCCTGTCTAATGCTTCGATTACCTCATCTTCAGTTGCCATTCTTCCTGTAAAAAGAAAATCATTTATAATATCCTCTACTTTATCTTGTTGCAATGTTTCAGCAGTACTTAATTCTTGTAGAGCCTTTTTAGTTTCTACTTTCCAATACGCTTTAAATACATCTTCTACATCCTCGCCCTCACTAATGTTAGGTAGATTGTTTTGAATAAATTTTTCTATTAATACTCGTTTACTTCTTAATTCTGCTTCACCGGCAATTAAATCTATAATTTGCTTTTTCTGTTTTGCCTGGTCTTTTGGTTTAGCATCTTTCAATTGTGCTAATAATCTCATAATGTAAGCAACATTAATTTCGTCACGATGTATTAACTCTAATTCAAAATCTATTTCTTCTAATATTGATACCGATTCCTTTTGATGATTGGTTTTTATTTTATCGTAAAGATCTAAGTATTTGCTTGTATAATCGGCAAAATCCTGTTCTTTCATATAAGTATCATCAAATGTAAATTCTACAAATGACGATAGTATGTTTTTTAACCGCATAATCTCTCTAAAAGCCTTAGCAAAAGCCAATTCATCTTCTTCTGTTACTAAATCATTTACACTATCTACTGTAGGTGCAATAGCCATTAAAGATGCATATGCTGAATTAAATTTTTCTATCTGCTCTTCATAGGGCGCAATCGTAATGGTTTCCTTTGCATTCTTATCTGAGAATAGTTTGATTGCTTCGTCTGTGTTTTCCTTTAAATTACGAAATGCTAAAATGTTTCCTTGCGACTTTTTTTCATTTAAAATTCTGTTAGTACGCGAATAGGCTTGTATTAATCCATGATAATTCAAATTTTTATCTACATAGAGCGTATTTAAAGACTTGCTATCAAATCCTGTTAAAAACATATTAACCACTAAAAGAATGTCTATTTGCTTATTCTTAACACGCTTAGAAATATCCTTTTTATAGCTCAAAAAAGTGTTTCCATCTTTAGCGGAGTGTTTGGAGCCAAACTGTTGGTTATAATCTGCTATATACTCATCTAATTTATCCTTATGCGGAATTTTACCGTAGTGTATAGATGGCTCTGCTGCCATCATCATATCAGGAAAATCTTCTTCGGGTATTTCGCCATTAGCAGAAGCATCTTCTGGATTGGGTGCATAAGAAAAGATTGTAGCAATATTTAAACGATGCTCTCCCGATGTCTTTTTAGCTTTTAATAACTCATAATATTTAATAAGAATATCAACACTGCTAACACAAAACATTGCTGTAAACGCTCTGTGATGTGTTTTTCTATTGTGGTTAGCTAAAATGTAGTTTGTAATAGCGTTGATATACGCATCGCTTTCATATACCTCTTGGGTATTTATATCTTCTACCTTTGTATCCTCTACCTCTTCTTTCGATTTAAAAACATTATAATACTCAATTGAGAATTTTAAAACATTTTCATCTCTAATAGCATCTGTAATTACGTATTGATGTAAACACTCGTGAAATAGGTTAGCTGTGGTTTGTTTTATGCTCTTTTTACTTATCGCGTTTTTTACAAATATAGGCGTACCTGTAAAGCCAAATAATTGGTGGTTCGTAAAAAAGTTTACAATACGTCGATGGGTATCCCCAAACTGAGAGCGATGACACTCATCAAAAATAAATACAATTTTGTCGTCTTTTAATTTTTCGATTTGATTCCTAAACTTTGCTTTTTTTATTGCACCATTTAGCTTTTGTATGGTGGTCACCAATAAAGGTCTACTAGTATCTAAAAATTGTTTGATAAGCATTTTGGTATCCTCTGTGCCATCAATACTATCTTTATCAAACGCTTTAAATTCTCTTACCGTTTGATCATCTAAATCTTGCCTATCTACTACAAAGACTACTTTTTTAATTTTAGGGTTATGCGTTAATATTTGACTTGCTTTAAATGATGTGAGTGTTTTACCTGAACCTGTAGTATGCCAGATGTACCCATTTTTATCACTATTCTTTACTCTGTCTATTATAGCTTCTACTGCATAAAATTGATAAGGTCTAAGTACCATTAAAATCTTATCACTTTCGTGTAAAACAATATATTTGGTAATCATTTTTGCAATATGACAAGGCTCTAAAAAGATATTCGCAAACTTTTCTAATTGAGTGATTTTTTTATTTTTCTCATCACCCCAAAATGAAGTAAACTTAAAACTCTGTTTCTGACTGTTCGCATAATACTTGGTATCTACGCCGTTACTTATAACAAATATTTGGACATAGTTAAACAACGCATTATTAAAAGCAAAAGATTCTTTTTGATAACGTTGTATTTGATTAAATGCCTCTTTAAGCTCTATACCTCTGCGTTTTAATTCTATTTGTACCAATGGTAAACCGTTGATAAGAATAGTTACATCGTAACGGTTCTCTCTTTTACCATTTACCGTAACTTGATTAGTTACTTGGAATTGATTTTGACACCAAAAATCTTGATTGATAAACTCTATGTATGCTTTATCTCCATTATCTTTTTGCAGCACATATTTATCGCGTAGTGTTTTTGCTTTATCAAAAATATTACCTTTAGAAAGATGTATAAGTATTCTATCAAACTCTGATGCTGTAAAGGTGGTTTTATTATGAGTTTCTAATTGTGACTTAAGATTACTCAATAAGTCTCCTTCTGTTCTTATAACTACAGACTTGTGACCTAATCCGATTAATTGACTTACTAAATTATTTTCTAATACTTGCTCTGGTTGGGTGGTCATAGAAATTAAGCTTTTATTAAATGCTTATTGGTCCTTATAAAAGTTTTTATTTGTTGAGAAACATCTGTTGCAACCTCTTGTGATTTTTGCCTTGTAGTAATTTCTTTTAAAAAAGAATTGTCGGATAAATTAATGTCTTTATTGTTAAATTTTAAAACCTCGTGGTGAACCCAGAATTTTGATAGAGAATTATAGCTTTCATCTAAAATCAAGCGTCCATTTTTATCAAATATACCTACAAATAAAACACCGTCATTATTACCTACACCACTAAAACTTTCTACACCAAACCAAGTTTCTCTTGTGTCTGAAATAGTATTATGAAACCATATACTGGCATATATAGAATTAATTTCTTTCCTTAATTCATAGGTAAAACCATTAATTTTAGCTTCTAAATGGGTTAAAACATCCTTTCTGAAGTTCTCTTTTATAGTTTTGACCACCTCAAGATATTTTGAAGATATTTGAGATGCTTCTTCTAGACTGCTAACTACTACTGCTTCTAATTCATTCTCTTGTTGATTTCCCAAAGTGTGTGTTATTTGTTGAATTAAAATTTTATATTGTTTAATACTTTCTCTCAGTATAGGTTGGTCTGACGCAATATTTTGACATATAGCTAACCAATTAATGATTTCTTTTTTATAACTTATGATATAAAAATCTAATCCAGAGCTCAATTTTCCTTTACTTGTTTCTGATGGTTCATCACCAAACTTGGATAAGTAAATTACTTTATTATTGTTTTTATTATAATTACAGTATCGCTCTATTTGATCGCCTTGATCATCTGCATCTATTTTGTTTTCTATGGCTATAGTGTTACCATCATTATCTTTTAATAGAATATCTATTCTACCACCTGTTTTAGTCTTTGTATCAATAGGAGCTATAAAAAACTCCACTGCCGTACTTACTGTATTTAGGTCTAAAAAATTATCATTGAATTCTTTTGGTAACAAATTTATAAAGGCTTCTAAAAAAACGCCCTGCATCAAATGACTTCCTTTAGGATTTAATAACTCTGCTATAAAAGCAGAATGTGTACGAACTTCCTTCGTTTTCAAATTTAGTATATTGTAAATATTAAACAATTCGCCTTTTGCTCTTGTCAACTCCTCATGATGCTCAACAATTGTAGTCACCTTATCTAATATATATTTATGTTTTTGTGACATTTAATTAAGTTACTAAATTATTTTTTAATACTTGTTCTGGTTGGGTGATCATACTCATATGTAATTGCGAACGCAATGAAGCAATCTGTATATTTAATTATTCGTGGTAAATTCTTTTTTAGCTATTTCAAGCAAATCACACCAATTAGGGTTATCTGTTTCTATTAAAGCTATCTTTTTAGCTCTATTGCCTGCTTTTAATTGTTTTTCTCTTGTAATGGCATCTCCAATCATTTGAAACGCCTCGTAATACACCAGTTTATTTAAATTGTATTTTGCACTAAATGATTTTGGATTTAGTTTTTGCTGATGCTGTTGTATTCTTTTTATTAAGTTAGCGGTAACGCCAACGTATAACGTAGTGTTGTTTTTGTTGGTCAGTATGTACACAAATCCTGGTTTCATCGTTTTTATTTGTCATTACGAACGTAGTGAAGTAATCTGTTTGTTATTTCTGTCATTGCGAGAACCTGCTTTAACATTAAACAAACATTTGCTGTAACAACCCTTTTTTAAAGGTTTTGCCATTTTCAACTTTGGTGTTTAAGGCTTCTGTTTTAATAGTAACAGATCTATAACTAATGAGTTGGCTTATTAAATTGCTTACTAAGACTTGTTCTGGTTGAGTGGTCATATTTATTGATTTCTACTGAATAATAATAATTCTAACTCTGCAATAGTTTTACAATCGTGTTTGCATAACTGTGTTTTTGCATAGTTTATAATTTTTAAATATTCCTCTTCATCTTTCATTTTTGTCCAAGCAATTACTTTTAAACCTAACCGCTTTTGAATAATACTATCTACTGGAAAATGTGGTGGTGTTGGAATTTTATCTACACACCAATTATATTTTAAATATAGGTTGAGCAATTTTTGAGCTACTCCAAAATTTAATTTTCCATTGGTTAACAAATCCTTTGAACACTCTGATAAACGAATAACTTCTTTAATGTTTTCTATATGTTCAGTTTCTGAAACAGCTTTTGAATACTTGGTCTGTAGTATGTTATCAAAATGATCTTTTAGCATACCCTTAAAATGTTTCTTCTTCAATTCTGTAGCATCAACTCGATAAACATTAGCTCGCTGAAAAGCGCCCATAAGACTCAACATCCAAATCTCATTATTAATAAAATAGGTTTTATTCATAGTTACACAAACATCTGCTGTAACAAGCCTTTTTTAAAGGTTTTACTGTTTTCTATTTTGGTATTTAAGGCTTCTATTTTTACATCTATATCTGATAAGAAATTCGCTATTTTGGTTTGTTCTTTTATATGCGGAATAGGTACAATAGCTTTATTAAAATCTTTTAAATTATAATTACTCCTTCCGTCACCAGTTGCCATAGATAAAGCATATCTTATTCCTCTCTCAGAATTGAAATACCACGATAAATAAGAAGGTAATACCTCTTTAATATTTTTTATTCTTGTATTCAATGTTGCAAAACCGTGACAACCATCTAATTTTTTATCTATAACCGAAGAAATACCAATATCACCAGTATGAACAGTTACAACATCATTAAATTTTAATCTTCTATTATTATGAGTTTCTGAAAAGACTTTATCAAGATAAATTAATTTTTCCATTCTAATTTTGTTTCCCATAATATCTGAGTTCCTAATTAATGGAACACCAATATCTTTGTGAACATAATGTTTAGTCATAGAAGTAACTAAACCTATTGTTGTTTTAGCAAAAGTTGTTATCTTCTTCTCTTCCCACTCAGGAAAATTTGCTTCTTTTTGAGAGATTGCTTCGTTTCTCGCAATGACGTCTGGTTTAAACCGTAGCTCTTGATTAAAGATTTTTTGCATAATGCCTTTTTTGTATTGCTCTAAAAGGTCTTTCTTTTTGGTTAGTTTGGTAATTTTATCATCGACATCTGTAAGGAATGATGCTATTTTTTGTTGTTCTTCAGAAGTAGGTAGTTTTAAAGATAAAGTAGCTAATTGTTTATTGTATAAATGAACAACTGCATTGCCTTGAGCTAATTTAGCAATATCTTTCTTTTTGCTATTATTTAATAAATAAGATAAAAAAACACCATTAATATTAGACTTAATAATATTCAAATCACCACCTAAAATCACACCATTTTTTAATACGCAAGAAGCTGTAGCAATATCTAACTGTGTTTCACCAGATGAAGGAATAATTACATCATTTTCTTCACTTATGATAGAATCAGCAAGTTCTATATTTGTTCTTGATGATATTGAATTAATTACCTCATTGTAAGTTGTATATAATTCGCCATAACGTATACATTCATTTTTACCATCTTCAATAATATCACTTTTTGAAATCCCTTTACCTTTTGAGAATGTAGCTATATCACCTAATTTTTTGGACACCCACTTATTAGAGAATACTGGAAACCTCAATTGTGGTATTAATTGCTTTTCCATATTAAAATGGTGTTTTAATATTTAACTCCTTACAGTAGGATGCTATTCGTTTATCTGTTTCAGCAATTTCTATATCTAACGCTTGTATTGCTGAAGCAACTGCATTAATATCAATAGGGGCTTCTTCTTCAAACGTATCTACATAACGTGGTATGTTTAAGTTATAATCGTTATCTGCTATTTCTTGTAGTGTAGCTCTGTGACTGTATTTATCTTTTACCGCTCTATTTTTATAGGTTTCTACAATGTTCTCTATATGCTCTGGTAATAGTTTATTGTCTTTCCCTTGCTTTTCAAAATGGTTACTGGCATCAATAAATAATACATCTTCATTAACCTCTCTACATTTTTTGATCACTAAAATACAGGTTGGTATTCCTGTACCAAAAAAGATGTTTGCAGGCAAGCCAATTACAGCATCTATGTAGTTTCTGTCTTCTATTAAATAACGTCTTATATGCGCTTCAGATGAGCCTCTAAATAGTACACCATGAGGTAATACGGTCGCCATGATACCATTTTCATCTAAATGATGCACCATATGCTGTACAAAGGCAAAATCGGCTTTTGTTTTAGGTGCTAACTTACCATATTGACTAAATCTATCATCTGTACTAAATATACCTTTTGCAGACCATTTAGCAGAAAATGGGGGATTTGCTACAATAGCATCCGCTTTTAAATCGATATTTAGATGTTGTGGTTCTTCCAGCGTATCTTCTTGCTTAATATCAAACTTACTGTAATGCACATCATGAAGGATCATATTCATACGCGCTAAGTTATAGGTTGTACGGTTTAATTCTTGCCCATAAAAGAATCCTACATCATCCACCTCTCTGGCTACGCGTAATAATAGCGAACCACTACCACAGGTTGGATCATACACCGACTTTATTCGCTTTTTGCGAGTAGTTACAATTTTTGCTAAGATGATAGATACTTGTTGAGGTGTATAAAATTCTCCTGCTTTTTTACCTGCATTAGATGCAAATTCACCAATTAAATATTCATAAGCATCCCCTAATAAATCACTTTCAGCATCTTTTAGTTGGAAATCAATTTGATCTAAATGCGTTATTATTTTTGCTATGATTTCATTTTTAGCTTTAACGGTCTTCCCTAATTTAGAAGAGGTTAAATCTAAATCTTCGAATAGACGTATAAAATCATCTTCTGAGTCAGTACCCATAGTACTTTGCTCAATATTATTCAGAATACGCTCTAAATCTTCAATAATAAAAAACTGGGTGGCTTCATCATTATCATTGGTTTCTACTTCCGTAAGGTTATTACCTTTTTGGGCAATAGAAGTAAATAACTCTGATGGTCTTAAGAAGTATCCTAAATTTTTTACACACGCCTTTTTAACGGCTTCGATGTACATTTTGCCATCGTCAGAATTTTCATCTAATTGCTCATAGGTTAAATTATCCGGTGCTAATATCTCATCTGCATAGATGTGTAGTTTTTCGGAAAGGTATTTAAAGAAGATAAAGCCTAAGATGTAGTTTCTATAATCGTCTGCATCCATTTTGCCTCTAAGAAGGTTAGCAATAGCCCATAATTGTTTCTCAAGTAGTTTTTTTTGTTCTTCTGACATTGGTTTTTATTGATCTATAGAAATAGTAAAAACGGAAAGTTATCGATTTTCCTCATTATTTCCATGAAGCTGTATGAAAATTGTATCGATCTTTTATTTTGATTGTTCTTGATGGTGTTACTCCGGGATACTAAAGATTGTACTTTTGAATTCGTCAGGATTATTCAAAAACTGATAACTCCTTATCTTTAAAGCCTTTATAAATTACCTGCAAAGCTTGCTTTTTCTTAATAGCTAGATATAATGGCTTTAGGTGTTTTATTCCTTTGTATTCTTCATTATGGTCATAAAACAAGATTCTTTTTGTATCATTTTCTTGCTCCTCCTCATCTTGGAACTTAATTAAGGCTTCTGCCAGTTTGTTATACTTTGGATGATTCTCAAATCTAGATAACAGTTGTTGAGCAGCTTCAACTAAGTATTGTTCATATTTTTGTAAAGGTCGCTGTGCAATGGTAAAGTCGGCATCAGAATATACATATATTCTTTTACCTTCAGGAAGTGGTGCGTCGAAGCCATTTACTTTGTCTCTAAATACTTTAATATCTTCACGTAATGTTCTTTCGGAAATTTCTTCACCTGGATATAACTCTGTAATACCTTCATTTAGAATTCTTAATAATTCATCAAAGCCATAGGACTTATTGCGAAAGCAATAATCCAGAATATTATATCTCAAATGGGCGTGCTTGCTATTTGCCATTATTCTATGCTTTTTATTTCTTTTTGGATTGCTTGAATTATATTCTCAGGTATTTCTAATTCAGTAGCAAGCTTTGACCATCGAGGAATTAAGGCGTGGACATCTTCAATAATTCCTTTAGGGTTCTTTATAGAAAATTCTTCAGCAATAGTAAGGACATCTTTAATTGTTATTGAAGTACGCTTACCATTAATAGATAAAGCTCTAGAGGTAGTTTTGAACGTAAATAGTGGATTGAGTGCATAGGTCAAATCGTATGCGGGTCCCAAGTTCCACTTATTTTCTTCTTTGTTATAGATAAAACTGTGGTTCTTTAGATGGTCGTCTACGTTTCTAAATACAACATTAAACACCATACGCTTGAACAGTTGCTGTAAATCTTTATGTGGTACTTCTAGTCCTAAGGCTACTTTAAAAACATTTTCATAAGATGAGTTTTCTGGTTGACTTTTAAAATCCCAACCTGTTAACCCTGTAACAGTCAATACGTGTTGCTTTTCTCCATTTTGTCTATCGTATCGAAGCGTAGCAAAATGATTGTTTTCTATAAGTTTTGAGGGCATCATATCAATGCCTACTTCTTGCGCTAGTACATAATAGGCATATTCTACTTTTTCTTTGTTGTAGCCATCGCTGTCATCAAGGTGTAGCTTGACTAGATAGTGATTGTAGTCCGTGCTCGTTTCTCTATCTCCAGCGATAATTTTTCCAGTTTTCTTATGTTCTGAGATAAGAATTTTGGGTCTGGCACCACCAGCTGAAGTTCCTACTTTGAAAACATTTAGTAGCGACAATTCATCGAGGGAAGCTCCAGACATATCGCCCTTTAGTTTTAAAACCTTTTCTAAGATCGTAATGACTTCATCAATGTTTATGAATGATGTATTTGGCAGTTCTTTTACAGGTTTGTATTCAAGTGCTCCCATACCACGATCTGCTACATAAGCCAATTGTTCTAATGGTGTTACTTTTTGGATGCCTCTTGCTGTCAGCCATTCTTGAAAAATGATATTTCCAAACGTATCTGGTAACGAATCGGCTATCATTGGTGGTAAGCCTTGAAAGGTATCTTGTTGGTATTCCGTAAGCACCTGTACTGGCTTTGTGCGTTTGAAAATAAACGGGAATAGTTTTGAGTATTTGCCAGAGTCTAAGAATTCAGGATTATATTGGAAAAAAGATTTACGCTGATCTATGTCATATCCCAACTTTCCAATTTCTTGGCCAAATGCAATTACATCTATGATTTTGTCTCTTGCCATTTATTAATACAGTGAAATATCGTTTTGATCAACACTAACCTTATCAATTTCCTTGACAATAGATTGTAATAACCCAAAATGATTAGCTACTTTTAAAATAGTATCGAGAGTGGCATTTTTGCCATTCTCGATGTTTTGAATGGTTGTGCTCGAGACATCTAGCGCCTCTGCTAAATCTTCTCGAGATAGATCATTTGATTTACGAAGTGCCTTGCACGCCTCACCAATTTTGACCTTCACATCTTTTATTGTAGTAACATCCAACATACGATACCAATTTAATGGTTAAATATACATTTTTTATTTAAAATTTACCATTATAATGTTTTTTAGATAGGTGTTATGAACACTACTTTATAGAAACAGAGTGATTCAATCTTAGTAAACATTTGAGAAAAGTACTGAAAATTGGTATTTGTTTCGAAAGTTTACAATAATCTGCTCTAAAAATTTAATTTGTACTTATTTATATGAATTTGTAGACTCAATTCGCATAAACACGTCAAAAATCCCTAACCATACTTGAAAGGAACTAACAAGAACCAACCTTAATCTAATTACTAAATGATTGAAAAAAAAACAAACACACGCAGTGGGTTGTGGTTTTTATGCTTGCCAAGGATTACCATCTGGGGATCACGAGCAAAGTGAGTACTCCCTTTTTCTTGCTATAAAACATCCATCCCATATCCTACGCTTTAGCTCGCCCATAGTATTCACTATGTCGTCTTCAAAGGAAGGGCACTATAATAAAGATTAGCAGAATCTTTTTGCTAGATGAACGTTGTCGCTTTTTCTGCGACTGAGCTAAAGTTACCGTAGTGAACCTCTTTTTTAGAAAGAAGCTGTTCGACTATGCTTAAGACAGCCTTTATCTTGCGAAATTAAAAGGAATGGGATGGAACGTTGAATATCTAAAACAGTTTATTATAAGCCGATTAGAAATGTTATTCGACCGCCAAATTTGAGCGTATTTAGAGGTGAGATAGTTTATCATTCTCAATAGGAAATTGGCAAACTGTATAGATCTCTTTTATAAGCTTTCCAACTTGGCACAAGTTTATCTAAAAGCCATTTGAATATATCGTCATGGTTGCACTCCAAAAATGTTTTAATCCATGAACAATAACATACGCTAGACAATGTCTTGTTTTTTTTGCTAATTCAAAGTTTAACTATATTTTTCTTCATTTAATATGATTGGGCCCTCATTTGACACTTATCTTTTTGATATCGCAATACTTACAATTCAAATTAATCTTTTATTTTCAAGTATTTGTGATACCTGAAACGATTTATTTAAATGGTCTCAGTACCACTCATTAAAAACTTTTCATTGCCATCAATTTTAGTCATAGTGCTTATATATAATCCTAGATAACTTTTCTCCGTCGAAGTTTAATATCAATTCCCTCTAAATTAAAATTTGTGAACTTTTTCAATATTATATGATACGTTCTCATCAAAAATAGTTGTTATGATTATTTTTTTATAAAAGAATTTACAACTGAACAATTATAAATTCTGATCTTCTGTTTTGCTGATGCCTGATCTCTGGACAAGGTACCTCATTCTGGCATTCATTAATCAGCCTTGTTTCTCCATATCCAACAGCGCTTTCTATCCTTTTGGCGTCTATGCCTTTGGAAATAATATAATCTCTGGTTGCTTTCGCCCTGTTATCAGATAATTTCAAGTTATAGTTATCAGGAGCCCTAGAGTCTGTATGAGACTCTATTTTGATAGTCATATTTGGATATTCCTGCATTAAAAACACAATACTGTCTAATTCTATAGCTGCATCGTTTCGTATTTTGTGTTTTCCTAGATCAAAGTACACAATGCCTATTTTTATTTTTAAGATTCCTTTTTCTTCAACAATCAATTCATTAATAGATTCCAAAGTAATAGGTACAGTGGTCTTACCGGCATTTTTACTTATACTTACATTTTCATTTTTCGTTTTAAAACCGGATTTTCCTGCTTCGATCTTATAGGTTTTACCGCATTCAGGTTCGGACGCAAAAACATATTCGCCGTTACTATTAGTTTCGACTTCTTCTACCTTATCTCCCTTGTTAGAATAGAGAGACACTGTTCCTCCAGAAATTGGATCACCTGTTTTGGCACTTCTAATATTACCATTTAAGGTCTGTATACATTTCTCAACGGGAAATCGCTCAAAAGAATATATATCATCGTCGCCCTTACCAGACTTTCTATTGGAACAGACAAACCCTTTGTTTTCCTTTTCTTTTATAATAAACCCAAAATCATCAAGATTACTATTTAGAGGAGCTCCCAAATTAATAGGTGTGTCGAAAGCATATGTATAGTTACTTTCGAAAACGTCTAAGCCACCCAATCCTAGATGTCCGTCAGAAGCGAAATACAAAGCTTTTTCAGTAATATATGGAAACATTTCACGGCCGTAAGTATTTATTTGGGCCCCGAGATTTTTGGGTTGCGTGTATTGGTTATCACCCAAAATATCCACGACAAAAATATCGGTCGCCCCTATTGATCCCGGCATATCAGAAACAAAATAGAGTTTTTTTCCATCTGGACTAACCGAAGGATGTCCTACGGAATATTCATCACTGTTAAACGGTAATTCTATAATATTAATCCATTCGATTTCTCCGTTTTCCTCAATGATATCCGCGCTGTAAAGTTTTAAATGATTTACTCCATCTTCATCCCTACCCAAACGTTTATCGTAATTATTTCTGGTAAAATATAATTTGCGCATATCTGGGGAGAAAGACACGGTGGCTTCATGATACTTTGAATTTAATTCTTTTGAGAACTCTGCTTCAAATGTAGCATCTGTCCTAGAAGCGTTTAAATTCCCTACCAATAAATTCAGAAAAGGTTGTTGGTTCCAATGATATCTTCTGGTAGTATAATTAGAAGTATCTGCTGCAGAAGAGTAAACCAACTTTTCATTATAAAACATTGGACCAAAGTCGGAAAACTTAGTATTGATTGACAGATTACGTAAAACAAATTGAGGCTCTAAATCCAAGATATCATTCAATGAAATTTTATCTTGTGCAAATTCTTTTGATCGTAAATCGTTATCATCTGCATGCTTAGCGAATTTTTTCATCCAACGTTTTGCCGACCGATTGTCTCCAACACCTTGCAAAGCGTGAGCATATCTAAAAATATACTCTGCCTCTACCTGATCAGGGTATTCAGATACTAACATATCATACCATCTATGGGCAGCTTCCATGTTCGTGTTAAAATAATGAGCATCTCCTGCTTTTTTGAGAATATCCGATGAGCGATCTCCATTTTGTATAATAGCCTCGTAAGCAGCTGCTGCTTCAATATATTCCATTCTTTCGAAAAGGTTGTCTGCTCTTTTATATTGTCTTTGAGCATAACCCATTGTAAATGCTATTAAGAAAACTATAGTAATTATATTTCTCATATGTTATCCTTTTTAAAAAAATCTAGGTGACTTCAGTCTTTTCTCTTCTGATTTCAATTCGAAACGAAGCATAATTTCATGACTTCCTGTGGTGAATCTTTGAAGCTCTGTAGTAGTATAATCATATGCATACCCAACTAATAGACTTGGAGTTATCTGAAAACCGGCCAAGGCGCTTAACGAATCATCCCATCTATAGGAGAGTCCTAATCTAAATCTTTCATACATCATAAAATTAGCAGAAATATCTGCTATAAGAGGTGCTCCGACTACATGCTTAACCAAGAAAGCAGGCTTAAATTTGGTATTGTTACTGATATCAAACACAAAACCACCTATTAAAAAGAAATGTATTCTTTCTGAAGCAACTGATTGTTGTATATCATCATAATGCTGATCGGTAAAAAAGTTAGGAACAGAAACTCCCAAATAACTCTTATCACTATGAAGATATAAACCTGCTCCTACGGTAGGTAAAAAACGGTTATTAATATTTTGAAAAACGTCATCTGGATTTTGAGACTGCCCTTCGGAGAAATCAAGATTAAATAATCTCCCTCCACCCTTAGCTCCAAAAGAAAGTTTTTGAGTCTCTGTAACCTTAATGGTGTAGGAAAAATTCAAATCAAAATGTAATTCGTCTGAAGGACCAATTTCATCATTCATTATAGATAACCCTAAACCAACTTTTTTACTAATAGGAGTATCTACTGTCAAAGTTTGAGTTCTAGGAGCTCCCTCAATCCCGACCCATTGTGATCGATGGATACCTGTTACAGTAACATGCCCTCTAGATCCTGCATATGCAGAATTGACACTTAATGTATTGTACATATATTGGGTAAATTGGGCGTCTTGTTGCCCAAATGAATAGTAAACCGATGAAAAAATCATCAGGAGACTTACTACTATTTTATTGCCATTGTTCATGCTTAGATTTGATTTAATTAAAAGACATGTTAAACTTTTATTTTCAAAGGATTTTTGATGGTTATCTATTGATATATAACCAACCCGTTTTTCTTTCTGATCCATCACCAAGATCCAATACGTAGAAATAGGTACCTACCGGAAGCTTATCTTCGGTATAAAGTACAGCTCGTCCATTAGAGGTTCCATTCCATGAATTATCATAGCCATCCTTCTGGAAGACTATATTACCCCATCGGTTATAAATCTCGAGACGGTTATTTGGATACTTCGAAATACAATCTATTACGAAAGTATCATTGTTACCATCACCATTCGGAGAAAACTCGTTGAAAATATTCAAACACCCAGGTGCTACCAATGCATCACTACTATTGTTGCTATCATTTGTGTCAAATTGATCAACTAAAAGTAAGGTTGCTGTATTTAGATAATCATCGATATCCAGAATAGTGGCTGTTATAGAAAGTGTTTCTGAAGAATTTATAGCTATATTAGGTATAGACCAAATTCCTGCCACTTCGTTGTATTCGCCACTAGTAGCATTTGCAGATACAAATCTGTAACCTGTAGGTAGTACATCTTCAATTTCGACATTTGTTGCATTGAGACTGGCAATGTTGTTAGTAACTGTTATGGTAAATACTACATCATCTCCAATATTCGCATTTGGCGTATCGACCACTTTATCTACTGCGAGGTCTACAAATTGTGGGAGTACTTCTACAGTTGCCTCATCATCATCAGCAATTCCATCTGCAAAATCATCTTGATCAATACCTGAGGAAGCATCACTATCAGGATCAGCTTGATCAGCAGCAATAATCCACGCAGAATTATTGTATTCATTCTCCACTCCAGAAGGAGCGTTTAACTCTGCAAGAATAATCAACGTTTCTGTGGTTCCATTTAATATGGTTCCATTAAGAGTCCAAAGTCCTGTTGCTTCATCATACAAACCTGCAGTAGCTATATACGAATCAAATTCGTAACCAGCTGGTAGAAGATCAGAAACTATTACACCCGTAGCATCACTATCCCCGCTATTGGTAAGATTGACAGTAAATTGAATCATATCGCCAATTAACGGCGTACTATTGTCCACTAACTTTTCGATAGAAAGGTCTGCTAGCCCTGTTGGAACAGGAGTTACTGTATCCTGATCATCTTCAGAATCAATATTATTATCCGGGGTTGAATCTGGATCAAAAGTATCTAATGCAATCAATTCTGCAATATTTGAGTAAATCCCAGAAGGCAATACTGTTACCACAATATCCAGCGTCTCTATCGCCCCATTAATAATGGTACCTATATTCCATGATCCAATAGTCTCGTCATAAATTCCGGAAGAAGGAGTGGCGCTTACAAACTGATAACCAGAAGCCAGAATATCCTCGACTATTACCCCTGTCGCATCACTAGGGCCATCATTAACTGTCGTGATGGTAAAAGTAATTTGATCTCCTACAGATGGATTGAGATTATCTACCATTTTAGTAATAGAGATATCAGTTATCACTCTAGGGAACACTTGAATTTCATCCATGTCATCCTCTGTGAAAATACCATTATTCACAAAAGAATCTGGATCTATCTCGTTTGCTGCAGTTACTTCAGCAATATTGGTATAACTTCCCGTAGTATTTATTGAAGTGGTTATATCGATAGCGGTAGTACTACCAATAGCCAGGGTACTAATAGTCCATATTCCGGTTGCAGGATTATAAGTTCCTCCACTAGTATCTGATATCCAATTGAATCCTGAAGGAAGTAAATCTGTCACCTCAATACCCGTTGCCTCACTTGGCCCATCATTAGTTAATGTTAGGGTAAAAATTATGGTATCAGTTACATCTGGAGTTACATTATCAACAGTTTTGACCAATGATAAATCTGCAATTTGAACTGGCGCTGTAGCCACAGAACCACTGTTATTTGTATTATCAGAATCGACGTTATCTGAAGCTGTAATTGAAGCTATGTTAGTATAATCCCCTGTAGGATTTACAATCGCTGATATAGTCAATCGTTCTATATCTCCATTTAACATTGCTCTGGTGATTCTCCATACTCCTGTGGTTTCATCATAAGTACCAGCTGTAGCCTCAAAAGAGCTGAAAGTATATCCCGACGGTAAAAGATCGGTCACCTCAATACCTCTGGCATCACTAAGCCCAAGATTTTCTAATAAAATCGTAAACTGTACAATACTGCCAACATTGGGTGTTGCATTGTTTACCGTTTTAGTTACCGAAAGATCCGAAACAGGAACTGGAACAGGCTCAATAGTAACTTGATCATCCTCGGTATCATCGTTATTTGCCGGTGTGGAATCAACATCATTTTCTAAGGCATCTGTAACTTCTACCACATTTGCATAATCTCCTTGAGCTAGCACTCCTGCAGTGATTGAAAGCGTTTCGGTAGCCGTTGCTGTCAAATTACCTATAGTCCAAGATCCGTTTAGAGGCGCATAAGTACCTGTTGTTACTGTAGAACTCACGTATTCATATCCTGAAGCTAAAAGATCAGTAACCACCACATTAGTTGCATCACTAGGTCCGTCATTGGTAACTGTCATTGTAAAAGTGATCTGATCACCTACATTTGGAGTCATTGTATCGGCCATTTTGGTTACAGAAAGATCTATTCTTGGAGTAAGTACAGGATTAACCACTACTTCATCCTGATCATCTTCAGTAATTACGTTATTGTTAGGTGTTGAATCCAAATCTAATATATCTGAAGCTGTAACCTCTGCACGGTTTACGTAATCTCCAGTTTCATTGACTAAAACATCAATCAAAAGGGTTTCTGTGGTTCGGGAAGCTATACTGCCAACATTCCATACTCCAGTAACTTCATCATAAGCACCCGAAGTAGAACTGTATAAAATAAAATCGTATCCCGACGGAAGTAAATCATCCACAACCACTCCGGTAGCATTTGCAGGACCATCGTTTGTTACTCTTATTTCAAAGGTAATTTCGGTTCCTGTAAACGGCGTTATATCATTATCAACAACCGTTTTGGTCAATGAAAGATCTGATACATCTTCATAATCCACAGTTACTGAAACCGCGTTCGATGGATTCCCATCGTTGTCATCTACTGTGTAACCAATTGGTGTAGGGTCAGTTATAAAGCCCGTTTGAGGGGTAAATGTTAATACTTCGGTGCCTGAATCATATACCCACCTACCTTCTCCTGGTACGGTAAACTCTATAACATCACCATCAGCATCTATTACAATTCCTGTAGCTCCTGTCGGAGGTGTTAAATCTACTCCATTTGGATCAAGTATACCATCGGGATCATTATCATTGGTAAGAATGGAAATCGCCACACTTGTTTCGGGTGTATTATTTACACTGATATCTGCTACGGCAATCGGTGCCTGAATAGCATAATCAATACTAATTATAGCTGGTACTGCACTAATGACACCATTATCGACATCAGTAATATTATATTCAATAGCACTAGGATCATCTGTAAACCCAGCTTCCGGACTAAAAGTCATTACCCCTGTACTTTCATTATACAACCAAGAACCCTCTCCGGGTACTGTAAATCCAATTACATTGCCACTTCCTCCTGTGATAGTCGTAATAGCTCCTGCAGGAACTACTAAATCCATAATTATATCTGAAGGTGCAGGTACGGCTCCGTCGGCCAAAACATCATTGGACAAAATACTTATATCAACAGGGTTATTCGTTACATTATTAGAGCTACTGTCATTATTCGCTACAGGTGCAGCCGGAGTGTATACTACATTCACCGTGGCTACATTAGAGGTATTCCCATCATTATCTCGTACCGTATACTCTACATCGGTAGGATTACCCGTAAATCCGGCCTCGGGAGTAAAACTAAGCTCACCCGTATTGTTGTCATACAACCATACCCCTTCACCGGCTACGGTAAAGCCAATCACATCACCGCTTAAATCCGTTACTACATCTGTCGCTCCAACGGGAGTCGTGAGGTTCACACTCGCTGCATCTAAACTACCATCAGCATCACTGTCATTTACTAAAATCATAACATTCACTCTCGTACCCGCAACATTAGCCAGACTCTCATCGTTTACCGCTACTGGAACCTGCTGGTAGGTATAGGTGATCGTAGCTGTATCGCTCTGACCATT